>CAVRXY010000011.1:0-166891 GCA_963725225.1 uncultured Acidobacteriaceae bacterium | reverse complement strand
GCCAGCAATCGAAGCAGTAAGAACATCAGCACGCCCGCGAAGAATACGAGAGCCATTCGGATGCCTGGCTCGCGGTTTACTTCTGGAACCAGATCTGTCGCCGCAACGTAAATCGCCACTCCGGCGGAAAGCGGCAGTCCAGCAAGCACCCATCCAGGCAACAGGTTAATCACGAGGACTCCGAGAATCGTTGCAGCCGCCAGGATAAAGGCGGAGACCAGGGCGGTTTGTCGGTTGCGTCCCGACGCCAACATTACCGAAGCTACTGTGAACCCTTCCGGGACCTTGTGCAGAAAAATTGCGAGAAAGATCAGCCACCCCAACCAGGTCGATATCACGAAGCCAGAGCCAATCGCAACGCCATCGAAGAGCGCATGCGCGGCCAGGCCGGTGAGCACTGAATATCCCGTGCGCGACGAAATGAATTCATCGTGGTGGGTTTCTTCGCCGAAATGAAAGTGCGGAGTAATTGTGTGTTCCAGCAGATGAATGGCACAATAGCCCGCCAGCACAAGCAGGGGCGACCATCGTGGAGAGAAACGCAGGCTTTCCGGAACCATCTCCAGAAATGCGACCGCCAACATGAACCCCGCGCCCAGTGCCACAAAATAGCGAAGGTACCGTTTCTCCCAATTCCGTCGAATCAAAACCAGGCCGCCGACGATGTCCGCTATAGCGGCCACGAACCCGAGAATGAAAGAAAGTAGCATGGTGGGGGACAAAGAGCGATTATCCACTGTGCCGGATATGCATCACATCGCCGTCCTGCACCAGGTAGTCTTTGCCCTCAAGACGGAGAGTTCCCTGGGCCTTAGCGGCAGCCTCCGAGCCAGCAGCGAGTAGCGTGTCCCAGTGGATCGTTTCTGCACGAATGAAATGTTTCTCAAGGTCGGAATGGATGGCGCCCGCTGCCTCTTGCGCCCGCGAATTGACCGGAACGGTCCACGCCCGGCACTCGTCTTCACCAACGGTAAAGAAGCTGATCAGACCGAGTAATTCGTAGCTCTTGCGAATTAGACGCGTCAGGCCACTCTCGGTCAGGCCATAGGACAAGAGAAACTCTGAAGCTTCCTCATCCTCCATTTCGGTCAGCTCAGCTTCCACCTTGCCGCAGAACGCTGTGACACCGGCATTGACTCGGGATGACACCTCTTCCAGCCCGTATTTCGCCGCCGCCGCTTCGAGGTCTGCACCCAATGTCGTGCTCTCGGGTAAATTGACCGCGTAAAGAATTGGTTTCTGAGACAGGAACTGGAACCCGCGAATCATCTTTTTTTCATCCGCTGACATATCCAGTTCACGCAGCGGCTTTTCTGCTTCGAGCGCCTCTTTCGAGCGCCTGAGCAGCGCATCTTCCTTCTCAAGGTCCGCAGACCGCATCTTCTTCAGATCTTTCTCAAGACGCTCGAGCCGCTTCTCAATCTGCGTCAGGTCCGAAACCATCAAATCAAACTCGACATTCTTGATATCCCGAAGCGGATCGATCGGTCCGACATGGGGAATCGCATCATCCTCGAAGGCGCGCAAAACATGAATCAGTGCGTCGACGTTGCGCAATGCCGCGAGAAACGCGGTCTCTTTCAAAGCCTCCTGCCCAATTGCCGCCACGTCGGCATACTCGACGGTGGCATGAACCGTCTTTTTCGGCTGGTAGAGTGCAGCCAGCTTGTCGAGCCGCTCGTCAGGAACCCGCGCCACGCCCAGATGTGCTTCGCGCGGATTGGAGTAGCCGCGCTCTTCCAATTTTGCTTTGGTGAGGATCTTGAACAAGGAGGTCTTGCCCACCTGGGGCAGGCCGATGATTCCAGTCTTCATTAGTCGTCCTGAATGGAGCGCTTAGGGCGTATGCAGTCCGAAAAAGACATCAACGCCAATCGTTGATGATAACAGCGATGCGCGCATTTTCTGAGCGGCTCTCATCCGTTTTCCGGTGACATGCGTTCACCGTAATTCGCAGCCAGCAGAATCACGAGCACGATGCCACCCAGAAGCACGCTTTCCTCGACGCGCTCGGACACTATATGCAGTTTGTTGAAAGCCAGACGGTTTGGATTATCGCGACTCACCGCATCAATCGAACCACCGGTGGCAATCCGATAACCCTCCATCTTCGGAATGATCCAAAACTGAGAGAAGGCGGTGAGACCAAGCATGATTAGCGTCACAACGACCGGTCCCACGACTCGGCGCTTCAATGCGCCCAGCGTCTGCGCGACGAGCAGCAGAACCACGATCAGCGAACCTGCAACGAGTCCTTCGTAATGCAGGGCCAGCAGGGATTTGCGAACAACGGTTCCAGCCACATGGGTATCGGCCACCGAACCAAACGCCGCCGCGGCGACGACTGGAAAAAACATCAGGCCTCCCAGCCAGAGCACGACCAGCAACCAGAGAACCGCGCGCAGGAACGTCTTCATCTATTTGCTCTGGATTCCGTACACACTTGACCGTCCAATCAGTCGTTCAATTCGCTTTGGAATGGGTGGATGCGTGGAGAATAGTCCCGCCAGGTCGCGGGCGCTGATCATAGGGGCGACGATGAACAGATGGGCATTCGTAGACGAAGCCTGCAGCGGCAGCCTCTTCGAATAAGCATCCAGCTTCTCAAGCGCGCTCGCCAGCGCATAAGGATTCCCCGTAATGTGCGCTCCTGTCGCGTCCGCTTCGTATTCGCGCGAGCGCGACACCGCAAGCTGAATAAGAGCTGCAGCAATCGGAGCAAGGATCAGCATGAACAACGCCCCAAGTCCTCCTCCTCCCCGTTCGCGATCCCGGCCCTCTCCGCCATAACCGCCAAACAACGCAGCCCAGTAGCCCATGCGCGCCAATATTGTGATCGCGCCCGCCAGGGTTGCCGCAATCGAGCTGGTCAGGATGTCGCGATTTTTCACGTGTCCGAGTTCATGCGCAAGCACACCCTCGAGTTCATCGTCGTTAAGCAGGTTCAGGATGCCGTGGGTTACCGCAACGGACGCATGTTGGGGATTGCGACCGGTCGCAAATGCGTTTGGAGAATCCGTAGGAATGACATAAATCTTCGGCATCGGAATTCCGATGCGCTGCGTCATTCTCTCCACCACCTGGTAAACCCGCGGCAATTGCTCGCGTGTCACCGGGTTGCGCGCTGTACATCTTGAGCGCGATCTTGTCGGAATAGAAATAGCTAAAAAAATTCATTGCCGCCGCGAACAAAAACGCCAGAATCATACCGTTCCGTCCGCCAAAATAATCGCCTGCTACTACCAGTAATAAAGTCAGGCTGGTCAGCAGAAGAGCGGTTTTGAATGTGTTCATGCTGAAGCCCCATCCTCTCGATGAGCTCTACTCATATTGTTTCACGGAAGAGCTGGTAGAAAACGTATCGCGTCGGGGAGAAGCGCCAAAGCTGATCCGTCCCTGAAAGTCGCTCTTCCGGCCACTAACTCGGACGACTCATCCCAAGAGTCTATGTTTTTTAGTATTCAAGCTTCTGATTGTCGGAGCGAAATGCCCCTCCGCCACTAGATTCACACCGGGATTCGTCGAAGTGCCACGTCATTTGTCACAGCGAACCGCTCGTTGGTCACAGCCATTAGCCCGCCGCTCTGAAGTTCGTCACAGGGCATTGGTTGTTAGTCACAGTGTCAAACCTGCCATTCCAGAGTTCCCCGATAAGGCTGGCAAATTGCCTACTTGCAGGCAGAGGAATTTGGACATGCATCGCCCCGCGATTGGTTCAGTGAAAACAACATTTGCTTTGATCCTGGCGCTTCTGATGGGCGCCGCGTTCCCGGGAAACCTCAAAGCGCAGTCGCTCATATCCGGAGATATCGTTGGCACTGTTACCGATCAGTCCGGCGCGATCGTAAGCGGCGCCAGCGTTACTGTCACCAGCAAGGCCACGGGCGCTGTTCAAACGACGACGACAAATTCGAGTGGCTCCTATCGCGTCCCGCTCCTGAAGCCGGGCGACTACACCGTTGTTGTAAAAGACCCTGGTTTTCAGCAGGCATCCATCTCCGTCACCGTCAGTGCGAGTACCACCGCAACTGCAGACGTCAGGCTCGAGGTCGGCTCGGCGGCGCAAACGGTTGAGGTTACGGGAACCGCGCCAATCCTGCACACCCAAGCCGCGGATCTCAGCACCACCTTCACTCAGCAACAGGTGCAGAGCCTGCCGAATCCGGGTAACGACCTCACGTTTGTAGCGCAGACCGCGCCGGGCTCCGTGATGAATACCCAAGGCGGGTACGGCAATTTCTCGTCCTTTGGTCTGCCCGCCACTTCGAACACGTTTACGATCAACGGCGGTTATTTGAATGACCCCTTCCTGAACGTGAATAACTCCGGCGCCAGCAACCTGTTGCTCGGCAACAATGACGTTTCAGATGTAACTGTTGTCTCCAACGCGTACAACGCCTCCTTTGGCGGGCTGGGCGGCGCGCAGATCAACGAGATTTCACGCTCTGGATCGAACAAGTTTCACGGCAATGCAGCGTATTGGTGGAACGGACGAACCATGAACGCCAATGACTTCTTCCTGAACCAGACCGGCACGCCGAGAAATTTCGACAATGTCAACCAGTGGGCCGCCGCCATCGGCGGACCAATCCGTAAGGATAAGACCTTCTTCTTCTACAACTACGAGGGCTTACGCCTCGTCCTTCCTACCAGCGACAACGTATATGCACCCGACGCCAGCTACCAGTCCCAGACGCTTGCGAATCTGGCCGCAACTGGACATTCAGACGAGATTGCCGGGTATCAGAATATCTTCAACCTGTATAACAATGCTCCCGGCCGCGCGAACGCAGTAGTCTCCACCTGTGACACCTGTACTAACCCGGACGGTACCCCGGCTAACGGATATGGCACCGTAGTGTTTCGTGGCCACGCGGGCAATTTCACCCACGAGTGGTTGATGACCGGGCGCGTCGACCATTCGTTCAGCGATAACGACAAACTTTTTATCCATTTCGAGATGGATAAAGGATTGCAGGCCACTTACACCAGCCTTCTCGACCCCGTCTTCGACGCCGATAGCCCTCAGCCGCAATATTCGGGGCAATTGAACGAGACCCACATCTTCAGTCCCGCCCTTACCAACCAGTTCCTCTTCTCCGCAATTTACTATCGCGCCATCTTCACCAACACAAATCTTGCCGCAGCCAACAAACTGGTGCCTTTCTCGCTGATCTTCGCGGATCAGGACCTGGGCAACAACGGTGGTGGTGCATTTCCGGGTGGCGAGGACTTTCTCTGGCCGCAGGGGCGCAACGTTACTGGCTACCAGTTCACGGACGACGTGAATTGGAACCATGGCAATCACAACATCCAGTTCGGCTGGACGATGCGCCGCAACGACGTTACTGACTACGGCCCTTCGGTATTGACGACCCCCGAAGCCGTAGCTCTCAACGGTTCATTCCAAACCGGTCAGGTTGATGAATGGGTTCAGCAATTTCCGCAAAGGCTCACGCAACCAGTAGCCCTGTATACGATGGGCTGGTACATCCAGGATCAATGGAAGTTGAAGCCTAATCTCACTCTTACTTATGGAATGCGTTTCGAGCATGACTCCAACCCCATTTGCATCACCAATTGCTTCGCCCGGTTGTCCGGCGACTTTTCTAGCGTCAGCGCCTCGCCCGACACCCCGTATCAGGAGCTGATCAAATACGGCCAGCATCAGGCATTCCAAAGCTTGCAAATGATCGGGCTTGAGCCTCGCATAGGCTTTGCTTACGAGCCATTCGGAGCTGACGGGAAGACGACGGTTCGCGGCGGCTTCGGAATGTTCTCTGATTCCTTCCCCGGGCAGATCGCCGACAACCTCCTCAACAACGCTCCCACGAATGTTCCGTTTACGATCGTGAGCCAGAACTTTGGAAACCCGAACGCGCCAGCAGCCGGTTACCAACTGGTTCCCACTTCTGCCGGAAGCGCCGGCACGGTAGCCGCAAATTCTAACGCGGCGTTTTCCTCGGGCTTCCTCCATGGCGCCACGCTTAACAGCCTCTCTGCAATTCCGGGATTCAGCCCTCCCAGCGTCGTGACCCCAGTTCACCACATCAGCTACCCCACCTATCAGGAGTGGAGTCTGACCGTCGAGCAGCAATTGACAAAAACAGCGGCCTTGTCGTTGGGCTACGTGGGCAACCACACCTATCGCCAGCCGATTCAGGCTGTCAACGCAAACGCTTTTGGCTTTGGAGGTTTGCCGTCTTCACAGCCGAACCCGAATTTTGGTTCCGTGAACCAGATCTACAGCGAAGGCAACTCCAACTACAACGGCCTGGTCGCCACGGTGGTCAACCGCGCACGCTGGGCCACGATTCAATTCAACTACGTGTATAGTCACGCCCTGGATAATGTTTCCAATGGTGGATTCAATCCGTTCAATGGCAACAGCTATCCTGGCACGGCAACCTTGGAGTTTCCGACCAATCCGACCAACTTCAGCCAGAACTACGGCAACTCTGATTACGACACCCGTCAGTACGTCAGCGCCAGTTATGTAATTCCGCTCCCATACTACGGAGGGCCCAAGGCTCTCACCGACGGTTGGGAATTCTCCGGCACGGTCTTCCACAATACCGGCTATCCTTTCTCGGTCGTGTCAAACACTACCCAATCAGCCATCCCGTTTTACAGTGCGTTGACTTACGCCCAGCAGGTCGCTCCCCTCAAGAACAACCACTGCGGCGGCGCCGGTCACAGCGTCTTCGGGCCCCCGGGAACCAATAATCCCGGAGGTGCCGTTCCCTGCTCCTTCGTCTCTTCCTTCGCCGATCCTACGGCTCTGGGCCAGGGTCGCCGCAACTCTGTGTATGGTCCGAACTACACCGATACCGATCTCACCATCTCCAAGAGCTTCGGAATCCCTCACTGGGAATCAGCCCACCTGAAAGTGGGAGCGCAGTTCTTCAACCTCTTCAACCATCCGAACTTCTTTCAGCCGAACCCCAACGTCGACTCCGGCGCGTTCGGAACCATTTCGAGTACCGTCAACACGCCGACCTCTATCCTGGGCTCCTTCCTCGGAGGCGATGCTTCGCCACGCCTGATCCAATTCACTGGAAAGTTCAGTTTCTAGCCGAGAGAAACCTACCTTAACAGCGCAGGCGGCCCAGCTCCGGGCCGCCTGTTTTATTCTCGAACATGGCAACGCGATCTAGAGTGAGATCGATGACCGATGATTTTTGGTATCCGAACCTCCCAATTAGTGGATTATTGCGCTGTGGCGAGCCGAATTGCAGCTCAGAAGCATAGCGGTTACCAAATCTAACGCCATTTGTCACAATAATTTACCGCTCATCACTTAAAAATGGCATTTTGACCCTAACGTCGCCGAACAAAGGTGATTAAATTGCATCCCCCCGCGGCATGAGAACTCTTTGCCCGCATCGCTACGCGATATCCCCAGTCAAAAAAATTGTCGTTGCCTTAAGTCTGATGTTCCTGGCGGTCTTCATGGTGCCGGGAAACCTCAAGGCGCAGTCGAATATCTCTGGCGACATTGCTGGCACCGTGACTGATCCATCCGGTGCAGCTATTCCGAACGCCAAAATCACTGTAACCAACGCGGCGAACGGTGAGGTCAAGTCTGCGACGTCAGGAAACGCCGGCGAGTTCCGCGTCTCGTTGCTGTCTCCGGGCACATATAAGGTGTCGGTGACCGCAGCCGGTTTCCAGACCACTGACCAGAACATCACCGTCGCGGCCGGGACAGTCTCGCCGGTGAACGCCAGGCTCACCGTTGGTTCCGGAACGACGACAGTGGAGGTGACCGGATCCGAAGTTCCTGTCCTGCACACCGACGATGCACAGATTTCGACATCGTTCACCCTGTCGCAGATTCAGAACATGCCGAATCCCGGCAACGATCTGACCTTCGTGGCTCAGACCGCACCAGGCGCTGTGATGAACACACAGGGCGGTTACGGTAACTTCTCCGTCTTCGGTCTGCCGGCAACCTCGAATACCTTCACCGTAAACGGCGGTTATGAAGGCGACCCGTACCTGAACCTGAACAATTCAGGCGCTACCAACTTGCTGCTCGGAAACAATGACGTCGACAACGTGACGGTGACCACGAATGCCTACGACGCGGCTTTCGGAGGTCTGGGCGGGGCACAGGTCAACGAGATTTCCCGCGCCGGCGGAAATCGCTTCCACGGCAACGCCGTCTACTGGTGGAATGGCCGCGCCATGAACGCGAACAGCTATTTCAACAACCTGTACGGATCGCCGCGGGGCTTTGTCAACGCCAATCAATGGGCAGCTGCCGTGGGCGGACCGATTAAAAAGGACAAAGCTTTCTTCTTCGTAGATTACGAGGGACTTCGAGTAATCATCCCGGTGCGGGGAACCGTGTATGCTCCCAGCCCGGCCTATCAGGCTGCGATTCTTAATCCCATCCCCACGACTGATAACGTATATGTCCCGTACGGCAATCTGGCGGCAAATGGCAACTCTGCCGAAGCTCCTCTGTACCAGAACATCTTCAACTACTACAACAACGCGCCGAATTTCGCTCAGGGCACACAGGATCCCGCTGATCCCGACTCCTGGATCTACAACGGACAGTCCACGAATTTTGGGCGTGAGTGGCTGATCCTCGGCCGCACCGATTTCAACCTTGGAACCAACGATCACCTCTTCGTTCACTTCAAGGTAGATCACGGGACTCAGCCAACCGCGACCAGTTTTGTCAACCCAATCTTCGACGCCGAGAGCCCACAGCCATCGTATGAAGGGCAGTTGAACGAAACTCATACATTCTCGCCCACCCTCACCAACCAGTTCCTCTTTGCCGCAAGTTACTATCGGGCGATCTTCACCAACACCAACGCCACAAGCTTGGCTTCAACCATTCCTTTCGTATTGATTCCTGAGGGCTTCGCAAGCAATTCTTGCCCCGACAGTCAAGGAAATCCCAATGCAGTCAATTGTGTGACTGGCTACGCCAACGACTGGGATCTGACCGGTAATGCCGCCGATTGGATTGGCAACATTGACTACGCGCTGCCCCAGGGCAGAAATGTGACTGGCTACCAGTTCGCTGATGACCTTAGCTGGACAAGAGGTCAGCATACGTTCAAGTTCGGCTGGACCATGCGCCGGGACGACATCACCGATTACACCCCGAGCGAGCACAACATCGCGTTCGCTGGCGGCGAGAATTTCGTGCTGGATCAGGGTGATTTTGCCGCCGGATACTCGGACGAGTGGGCGGAGCGCTTCCCGCAGCACCTGAGTGAACCTGTCGCACTCTACGTGATGGGCTGGTATGGACAGGATCAGTGGAAGGTCACGCCTAAGCTCACCCTGACCGGTGGCTTGCGCATGGAGCATAACTCGAATCCTGTCTGCCAGACCAATTGCGTGTCAAACTTCTCCAGCAACTTTAGTACTCTTCCCACCTCCCCTAACACGGCATATAACACGCTGCTTTCTTCCGGCCTTCATCGGGGATTCTTCGAGGAACAGAGCATTGCGTGGGAGCCGCGTGTCGGCTTTGCCTGGGTTCCAGACCCCAAGACCACCGTCCGGGCAGGCTTTGGCATGTTTGCTGACTACTTCCCCGCCCAGATCATGGGCGATCTTGTGGCAAACCCGCCCAACGTCGACCGGTTCACCGTCCTCGGTGCGGCCTACGGCAACAACATTCCCCTCGACGCTACCCTGCCCACGAGCGGCCATGCGATTTCGGTGGTTTCGAACCAGGCGTTCCAGCAGCAGTTCCCTCTCGGCGGCAGCTACAATAGTATCCACGCAAGCACAGGCGGAATTTTCAGTCGTCCCACCATCATCGGCGTTCAGCATAAAGTCTTTTTGCCCAGCTATGAGGAGTTTAGCCTCGCCGTAGAGCGGGAACTTGCGAAGAACGTGGTCGCCTCGCTCACGTACGTGGGCAACCATGGCTATCACGAGCCTGTTTCCCAGTTGCCCAACGCCTATGATCCTTATGGGACCAACGCCAGCTTGCCTTCCAGCCGGCCGAACGGCTCATTTAACTCGGTCACGAACTACTACAGCGGTGCCAGCTCAAACTACAACGGCATGGTCTTCAGCATTGTCGATCGCGCCAAGTGGGTTTCGCTGCAGTTTAACTGGGCCTATGGACATGCCCTGGACGAGGCTTCCAACGGTGGCTTCGATGCCTTCGGCGTCAACGGAAATGGCCAGATCAATCCGAATAACCTGGCCGACAATTACGGCAACGCGGACTACGATACGCGCCACTACATTAGTGCGAGCTATGTCATCACCGTGCCTTACTGGGGCGGCCCGCATCTCCTGACGGATAACTGGCAGATCGCCGGTACCATCTTCCACAACACCGGCTATCCCTTCTCTGTCAACGACAACAATGGCACAATCGTGTACGGCACGCCTGCGCTCGCCAAACAGATTGACAACAACTTCAGCCATCATTGCGGTGGCGCGTCGCACATTGGCACCCCATGCGACTTTGCCTCACACTTTACTTCTTCCACCGACTTCGGTCAGCAAAGACGCAATCAGCTGTACGGTCCGAACTACAGCGATTTCGACTTGGATATCTCGAAGGGATTCAAGGTCCCACATTGGGAAGGTGCTCAGTTCAAAGCTGCGGCGCAATTCTTCAATGTATTTAACCATCCAAACTTCCAGATTCCGTTGAATGACGTAAATTATGGAAGCGCTAACGGCACCATCTACACCACGGCAAACACACCGACATCGATTCTGGGTGCATTCCTTGGCGGCGATGCTTCGCCCCGCTTGGTTCAGCTGAAGGCGAGCTTCGTTTTCTAGCTGGTCTTAGTCGATTAATTCAGTTGGCGGACCATTTCCCGCCCGCCAGCTATAATAGAAATAAGGACAAACGGCCCGGCTGCGAGTGAGCCGGGCCGTTTCACTTTCAGTTCCAAATCGGGAATTTCCATCGATAAGGAAGGAGGTAAGTCCTTTATTTTGTGGTTATTGCCCGTAACCAATTGATTCCGCGATAGATTGCAGCTACGTGTCCCTTAAAGCCAATAGAATGAAAGACTCCCATATTAGAGGGGGGAGGGGGTATATCCCCTATGGAGCCGTTAAGTATTTTGTGAGGAGAGGTCTTGCTACTGCGGGACGTGTACCTTGACTATCCTCCAATTGCATTTATATTGTTGACCGACCGATAAATACTCGAATCGGGCAACCCTTTTCTCCAGGCAGGCGTCCCAGCTAGGGAGATTGACTGTCCAAATTAATCCGGTCGTTGAACTAATCAACCAGATGAACGCTGAAATTCTTCTAGTCGACGATAATCCCATTCAGGCTGCGACACGTCAGGCAGTGCTTTCTCTCCATGGGAGAGTGGTGGTGGTTGCGGAAGGCGCGCGCCGCGCTCTGGAACTTCTTGAAGACCCTGAACTTTTCGCCTCACTGGGCCTTGTCATCACTGATCATTGGATGCCGGACCTGAACGGCCCTCAATTTGTTCAACTTCTTCGCCGGCGCATGCCCGCGATCCCGGTGTTGGTCGTTAGTGGCATGCCCGATGCTGAAACAGAGTATGCGGATTTGAATGTCTTATTCCGCACAAAGCCCATACCTCCAGACCAATTGCTCTCTCTCGTCGATTTCCTGCTTGATGCGCGTATGAGCCGTACCGCCTGATCCTGTCTAGAGGCCCCGCCCGCCGTCCCCTAATTGGCGCCACCGATCGCGGTCTGCGACAATAGAGGAGCCCGCCATGCCGACCTTTGGCAGTTTCGCTCTTCTGTTTGCCCTGGCCCTCAGTGGATACACGCTGGTTGCTGGCGCTGTTGCCCTTAGGCAGCTTGCTGCCGGGAGTCGCGGTCGCGTTTCGCCGGAGCGATTAGCGGAAACTGCTCGCCGCGCAGGTATTGGCAGTTTTGTCGCTACGACGGCAGCGGCCTTTGCACTGGTGTGGGCCGCGTTCAATAACGACTTCTCTGTTGCGTACATCCTTCATCACAGCAATCGTGCTCTTCCCGGACCGTATAAGTTCGCCGCGCTTTGGTCAGGTCAAGAGGGCTCGCTGTTGCTCTGGGCGTGGCTGCTCTCGATCTATGGATTTGTGCTGCGCCTGCGCCATAAGATCGACGTAAAGCTCACAGCGTATGCTTCGACCATACTCGCCGGAATTCAGGTCTTCTTTCTTCTTCTTCTCAACTTTGCTGCTACCCCTTTTTCCCTTGTGGGTGGGACCGTGCCACCTGACGGCTTCGGCCTCAATCCGCTGTTGCAATATCCCGAGATGGTTATCCATCCTCCGATGCTGTACCTCGGATACGTCGGATTTGCGGTGCCATTCGCCTTCGCGTTGGGCGCACTGATGATGCGCTACCCCGGCGAGAAGTGGATTCATATCACCAGGCGCTGGACTATGGTCACCTGGCTCTTTCTCACCTGCGGCATCTTCCTTGGCGCTCACTGGGCCTACTCGGTTCTCGGCTGGGGCGGTTACTGGGGATGGGATCCCGTGGAAAATGCCTCGTTGATGCCGTGGCTTACCGGGACTGCCTTCCTGCACTCCGTCATGATGCAGGAGAAGCGCGGCATGATGAAAAGCTGGAATGTCTGGCTCATATTCTCCACATTCTTGCTCGCTATTTTCGGGACGCTACTCACTCGCTCCGGTCTTGTAAGCTCCGTTCACGCCTTCGCACAGTCGTCGATCGGCACATGGTTCTGGACCTTCCTTGTTATCGTTCTCTCGGTATGCCTCTTCACGTTCATCCTGCAACGTGACCACCTCAAGGCTGAGAACAAGATTGAGTCACTTGTTTCCCGCGAATCCAGCTTTCTCTTTAACAACCTGGTCCTGCTGGCGGCCTGTTTTACGGTGCTTTGGGGGACCCTCTTTCCGGTTCTGTCTGAATACGTCCAGGGAAATAAAGTCACGGTGGGCGCACCGTTCTACAACCGCGTCGCCGTTCCGATCGGATTATTTCTCCTCTTTCTGACCGGTATCGGCCCATTACTCGCCTGGCGCAGTTCGTCCTTCAAGAGCATCCGCAAGAATTTCGTCCTGCCGACGATCGCCGGCATCATCACTGCAATCGTCGTGATCGCCTGCGGTGTTCGCCCCTGGGAGATATTTACCACCAGCGATCAGGGCTCCTTCTACTCCTTCATCGCGTTCACTTTGGCAGCAGTCGTCGTTACAGCGATCAGCGCGGAGTTTCTCCGAGGTGCCGGAGTCATAGCACGGCATACGGGACAAAACCTCCTTGCCTCGATCATCCAACTCACCCGCCGCAACACGCGCCGCTACGGCGGATACATCGTCCACTTTGGCGTGGTCGTCATCTTTATCGGGATCGCCGGCTCAGCTTTCAACCAGAGCAAGGAAGAAGAACTCGGCTTCAAGCAAAGTCTCAATATTGGTCCTTACCGCATCGAATGCCAGAGCTACTCGCAGGACTCGAACGCCAACTACGACACAGAATACGCTCTCCTCGATGTCTTTCGCGGAGGCAAGAAGGTCACCCAACTTGCGCCTGAAAAGCGCTTCTACACAGCGAGCCAGCAACCCTCGACGATTGTGGCGAACCACTCGACGCTGGCGTGGGACCTTTACGTAATTTACGCAGGGAAGAATCCCGACACCGGCCAGCCCATCATAAAGGTCTTCCTTAATCCACTGGTCGCGTGGATCTGGATCGGTGTAGGCATCGTTGTGCTGGGTACCGGTGTTGCTCTTATCCCAAACATGACAGCCGCGTTGGCGGCCAGCCGTAATCGCGCTGCCGCGCTCGCACCGTCTGCCGAGGCGGTGATCGCCCGGGGTGGGGACTGATGCTGAAGATTCCTCATCTAGGTCGATTCATTGCCGTAGCCGTTGTTGCTTTCCTCACGATGGGCTCGGCAAGCACCGCTGTCCGCTACAACGACCTCGGCCACAAGATGATGTGCGTCTGCGGTTGCAATCAGATCCTCATCGAGTGCAACCACCTTGGATGTCCCGACTCCGATCGCATGCTCGGCGAACTGCGCGCCAGCATCGCCGGCGGATCGAACGACGACGCTATCCTGACGGCCTTCCAGGAGAAATACGGACCCACTGTCCTCGCTGCCCCGATGCTTACCCAATTCAATATCATCGCCTGGGTAGTACCCCCCGCGGTGCTGATCCTCGGCATCGTCGCCACTGCGGTTCTCGTGCGTCGGTGGCGTCTTCGTGCCGCGGCTATGCCCGGCACGCCGCCCGCGCCCCATTTCCCGGCCATGCGTGAACGCATCCGCAGAGAGACGGAACTATGATCGTTGTCGGCTGCGGGCTGCTTCTGGTCGGCGTCCTCTTTTACGTCTTTTATCCCGAGCGTCATGTAGAGGAACAGCACCAGAAGACACGGCTTGAATACCTCCGCGAGCGGAAAGATGTCCTCTACGATAACCTGCGCGATCTCAACTTCGAGTACCGCGCTGGTAAGTACGTGCAGGAGGACTATGCCATGCAGCAGGCTGACCTCGAGAACGAAACGGCCGAGGTGCTCGCCGAAATCGACGTGCTCGAAGCCGAGCCGCGCTGAGCCGCGCTCCTATAATCTGAGGAAGATCATGAAACCACTCTTACGCTCGCGCCTTTGCCGAGCCGCGTTGCTTACCGCTCTCGGTCTTACTATTACCGCCATCGCTCACGCTGCCTCGATCACCGGGGTTGTCACCAACAAGACGACGAACAAGCCTGCCGCGGGAGATGACGTCGTGCTCATTGCGTTCGGGCAAGGCATGCAGGAAGCGGGGCGTACGAAGACCGATTCTCAAGGGCACTTTACTCTCGATCTTCCCGATAACGGGATGCATCTGGTGCGCGTCGATCACCAGAAGGCGGCATACTTTGAACCCGTTCAGCCGGGGACCAAGACGGTCAATGTTACCGTTTATGACGTGGAGCCCAAGGTCGAGGGTGTTTCGGCAGAAGCCGACGTGATGCGTATTGAAACTACGCCGCAGGGCCTGCACGTTGTTCAAAATTACTTTGTCAAGAATGACTCGAATCCGCCGCGGACGCAGTTCAGCAACCGCGCATATGAGATCTATCTCCCCCCCGATGCCAAGATTGAAGCGTCGGCGGCAATGGGGCCCGCCGGCATGCCGGTCTCGTCGTCTCCCGTGCCGCTGGGGGATCCCGGCCACTATGCTTTCGTGTTTCCCGTGCGACCCGGGGAGACACGCTTTCAGCTGAGCTATACGCTCCCGTACAGCGGCAGTTACAAGTTCACGCCTCGCCTTGCTCTGCCCACTGAGAACGTCGCGATCATGCTCCCCAAAGGCATGCAGTTTTCGGGCGGCGCTCCGTTCCAACCGGCTGACGTAGACGCGAACGCCCAGACCTTTCTGGCGCGCAATGTGCAGCCATCGCAGGCGCTCGCCTTTACCGTGTCCGGCACCGGCTCAATGCCGCGAGATTCGGAACAGACGGGCGCAAGTGCGCCGAATGCCGGGGCTCCCGCCGGGATGCCTGGCGCTCCCGATCAGTCTTCTGCCGCAGCGGACAACCGTCCGGGCGGGGGGTTGGGCACTCCGATCGATACACCCGATCCGTTGCAGAAGTATAAGTGGTGGATCCTGAGCGGGCTGGCTCTCCTTCTGGTTATCGTCGCAGGCTTTTTCCTCCGCGGGAAACCGGCTCCGGCGGTGGCGGCTGTGGGGCCGGCCCCCTCACCGCTGATTCCGACTCCGCAGCTGTCGTCCAAGTCCAGCCCAAGTCCAGGTTCACTGCTGGCTGCGCTTAAGGACGAACTGTTCGCGCTTGAGACCGAACGGCTGGAAGGGAAGCTTTCGGAAGCCGACTATGCCGAGACCAAATTGGCGCTCGAGGTAGTGCTGCGGCGGGCGCTCGCGCGTCAGTCGGCGCGATAACCCTCGCTGCTCACGGATTCGGGGGGGACCCCCTTCCCCCCTGTTTTTCCTATGGTTTGTAACTGATTCTTTCTACAACTGGTTAGCAATCGTGGCTTGTAACTCATTCATTCGAATGATTGGGTCTGTAATCGATTCATTCGATTACGGTTATGAAGCGACGATGCAGATCCGCCTGTAATCGTTTCATTCTATGGACGCATGCTGTAACCGATTCATCGGCCAGCGGTTATCGGGTAAAGAGCTTTTTGAGGAAAGCAGACACTCAAAAGCCCGCCGAAGGGGGCCTTGAGGGAATCTCCTAGTTCTATTCTATCGGGTGGGAGAAAATAGTCGGCCAAGTTTTGAACATTGTCCTGGGAGTTTGCTCCAATCGGGCAGTGTTCTCGGTGCGCAAGCCACAAGATTGTATTGCCGAAGGAAGGGGCGCGGACGCGATTACTCCGACAGGCAATTGGAGAACGACATCACCAACTGAGGGAAGAGTGCTGCGTTCATCGCGTCGATCTTTTAGGGGATGCGGAATTCTCCTGTGTTTTCTCCTTTGCACGCAACAAGAGGACTGCGCGGCCAAACCCTCGTCTTCGGCATTTCTCCCTCAGGCGACCGCAGAACCAACGATTCCGATGCTCGACGAGGGGAAGGGGCTTATCCACCTCGATGTATCGGTAACGAACGGAGAAGGAGAGCCGGTATCTGGTCTGAATCGCGAAGATTTTGAGCTGCTGGATGAGGGCCGTTCCCAAAAGATCCGGTCGTTTCACGCGTACAACGGACAGTTTGCGCATCCCAGTCCGCCGGCACAGGTCATCTTGTTCGTGGATACGTTCAAGATGTCGAACGTACAGGAGTCGCAAGTACAACTTGGGATCGAGCAATTCCTGCGGCAGAACGGCGGTCATTTGGGTCAGCCCGTTTCTATCTTCGGGCTTTCAGAGGATGGTTTTTGGACAGTGGCCCACCACGATCTGACCGACGGAAACATCCTCGCCTCAGACGTGAGCTATCGCAGCAGAGTCGTTTTGAGCCGCCAGCCTGATGCCCTGCATGCACTTGCCTTTATCGCTGCGGGGCAGAGGAGACAACGCGGCCGGAAGGTGCTGCTTTGGATAGGACCGGGATGTGGTGTGGGGACCGGTTCATTTCCAGCGAATCGCACTTTGGGACAGAAGACATTCAATCCGATTTACTGGTTCGCGACGCTGTTCCGCGAGGCTCGCCTGTCGATCGACGAGCTTTCGGTGGATCAAGCAGGCCCGTGCCTGTCCGAATACCAGCAGTATCTGAGCGGTGTGCGAACGGTGCGAGACGCAAACGAACGATTTCTTTATAAGAAGGTTCTCGCGATTGAGAGCGGTGGGAGCGTCGATCGATGAAGGCCGCGATCTGGTCGCTGAAATGAATCGCTGCGTGCAGAGGGCCGCTAATTTCTATACGCTTTCTTTTGATCCGCCCCTGGCTGTTCAAAGCCACGAGTACCACAGTCTGCAAGTGCGAGTGAACAGGCCGGGATTGGCCGCGCGAACGAATACCGGCTACTACGATGAGCCGTTCTATTCTGACCAACCGGACCCCAGTGTTCGACGAGTCACGGTGGAGCAGTTGGAACAACTGCTGAGCCAAGCTCACGGACGGGGAAATGAGGGACTGGCAAAGGAGCTATCGAAGCTCGAACTGGCCGAACGCCTCAGTTCTGCGAAGCTCGACGGCTGGACCGCGAAGCTTCGAAACAAGAATGCGCGGGAGGCCCTGATTGCGGTGGCGGATGCATCTGCGTTCCTTGAGCCGCCGCCGGGAGAGATTCCGAACCAGGCTGCGCCCGGCGAGGCCGCACAGCAACGCATGCTGGTTTTCGTGAAGGATTATCTTGAAAAATCGATTCCGAAGCTGCCGGATTTCTATGCGACGAGGACGACGCTTCGCTACGAAGACACGCCGCAAGTAGATGCGGCCAAAGCCAGCGTCGATTCCCTGCCTCTACACGTTACAGGGCTGTCGAAGGAGAAAGTTCTCTACCGCGCCGGAAACGAAGTTGTGGAATCACAGGGCCTTGGGGCCGTCGATTCGAGCGAAAGATACATGACTACTCATGGCACCTTCGGTCCTCTCCTGGCTGAGGTGCGGCGTGCATTGGAGCGCCCCGGGGCGGATGAAGTGGGTGCGCTGGGAGAGCGGTCCGGAGGGAATTCGGGCTGTATTTGGGTTCGTAGTTCCAGCAGCAGAATCCAGGTATTTCGAAGGCGGCTGTTGTCTTCCCGATGATGAGGGGCAAGACCGGTATCGAATACAAGCCGGGTATCACGGACAGATCGCGATCAATCCTGAGAATGGCACGATTCTTCGCCTCCAGATGCAATTCGATCTCGCATGATTTTGTGCCAATGGACCGAGATGAGATTGTGATTGACTACGGTCCTGTCGAGATCGGCGGAAAGAGCTATGTCTGCCCGGTAAGGAGCGTGTCGGTCGCGAGGGCGCGATCCTTAATCTCCCTGAAGCAATGGGATCAAGACTTCATGAGCTTCGGCCCGTATTCCACGCACATGAACGACATACGTTTTGCGAACTACCATATGTTCCGCTCGCAATCTCGCATACTGACCGGATTTACAACCGGTCGAATGACCGGCATCCACGGGAATCTCGGGCTGAGGCCGCTCTCGTGCGCATGGTTCGACGGCGCGATGACGTCGCAAAGGCCAGCGGACATTAAACTAAACTGGATCCACCTGGCTTCCCGTTTTCCCGTCCCAAGTCTGAATTGAGGAAAATCCGTCGACGTGTTGCGTCCCGGTAAATCTGCAGTCGTCTTTATCCGTGACAATGCGCCTCATGAACCAAGGACATAGAGATGGTCTCCGAGCCCGTTCATATCCCGCATGCCGCACGCTTCAGCGATTGGTTTCCCGACTTCCTGAAAAAGGAACTCGCGCCCTATCCCGGCCGTGGCGCGCTGGTGGCGCGTATGGTCATCTCTGCCACTTTGACCATGATCCTGATCGTCACCTTCCGCATTCCCGGAGGCTACATCGGTGCGCTGACCGCTTTCCTTTTTTCGCGTGAGAATCTCGTCTCAACCGCTCGCTCGGCGATTTTCATGATCGGCGCGTTCGTGATTGGCGCACTCTTCATCCCGGTCGGCGCCCGTCTGCTCGCCTCCACTCCTGAAACGCACTTCATGTGGGTTGGTGGCAGCCTCTTTCTTGCGTTCTTTCTGCTCCGCTGCCTCGCCAATTACGGCATAGCGATCGGCCTCGCGCTTGTTGTCGCCAACGTTGTCGGCATCTGGTACCTGCCCGGCCCTGCGGAACGAAATGTCGAACTTACGCTCTGGCTCATCGGTGCCACGTCGCTCGGCGCGCTTGTAACCCTGTGCGTCGAGGTTGCCTTCTACGCGGTGCAAAGGCGCGATGAGTTCTCAGCAGGCCTCGACAGCCGTTTGGCTCTCATCGAGGAGCTCATGTCCAGTTACGCCGATGGCCGTCCGGTTTCGGCCGCCACACAGGCCGGTCTTGCGCAATTCGCTGTGGTGGGAGCCGGTGCTCTCCGCCGCCATGTCGCCCGCGCCAGCTACACCCAGCTCTACCGCGCACGTATGACCACGCTGGTGGCTCTCGTGGCGCGCGGCATTGATTTCGCTGCCGCTCTCGCCAACGCCTTTCCATTCCTGCCGGATGGGAATCAAGAGCGCGCCGCACGGCTGAAGCGAAGCCTCGCCGATATTCGCCTTTGTCTCCGCACCCACGGGCAACCCTGCGAGACAACTCTGGAACCAAGGCCCAGCCCCGATACTCCGCTCTTATCGGAGATTGAATCGATGGTGTCGCTGATGCCCTCGATCTTCAGTGACGAACATGCGGCAGATCCCACTCTTGAACCCATCGACGAGACACCCAACGCCAGCCGCATCTTCATTCCCGACGCTTTCTCGAATCCGGAACACCTCCGCTTTGTTCTTGGCGGGACATTGGCGGCAATGCTCTGCTATGTGCTTTATGTGTCGCTGGACTGGCGCAACCTTTCCACATCGGTCACCACCTGCGTGCTTACAGCCCTCACCACGGTTGGATCCTCGCGCCAGAAGCAAATCCTGCGCGTTGCCGGTTTCGTTCTTGGCGGTGTCATCGCCGGGATTGGAGCCCAGATTTTTATTCTCCCCTCGATCGATACCATAGGCGGATTCACCGTGCTCTTCGCCGTCGTGACGGTTGTCGCTGCCTGGGTTGCTAGTTCCAGTTCCCGGCTCTCCTACGCGGGAGTGCAAATTGCGTTCTCGTTCTATCTGATCCAACTGAGCGATTTTTCCATCCAGACCAGTCTCACGCTTCCGCGCGACCGCGTCCTGGGCGTGCTGCTTGGCGTCACCATGATGTGGCTCGTTTTCGAGCGGACCTTTCCCCGGTCCGCCGCGGATGGGATGGTGCGCATTTTTGTTGTCAATGTACGACTGCTGGCCGATCTTGTCTCAAGCACTCCGCGTGCCGATGATCCGGCCTCGATTCTCAAGGTCCGCCGGCTGCGAGACGAGATTTATCGCCACTTCGGTGAAGTCACCGCGCAGGCCGACGCGGTTCCTTTCGAAACCGGCCCCGAGCGCCGGGGCGATATGGCCGCCCGCGACCGAATCCGCCGCTGGCAAGCCTTCCTGCGGAGTTTCTATCTCCTCGAAGTTCCGCTGCTCCAGTTTCGCACCTTCGCCAACATCCACTCCAAATCGCCTTCGTTCACCGCATTTGAGAATGACTTTCGCATGGAATGTTCACGCATCTTCCTCCATATCGCAGAGAGCATTGAGAAGCAGTTGGCAACTCATATACACCAAGCAGAATCAGTAGCAAGCCTCCTGAATCGCATTGATTCATCTTCGGCGGGAATCGAAGCTGAATTCTCAGAACGCGAACGCGCTCTGTTGCGTCTTATCCGGACCATTGCGCAACTCGTCGATCGTCTGCAGGTCGAGGTCGCCTCAGAAGGCCTCTACGAGGTCGCCGAGACTTCTGCCGCTTCTCTGCGACCTGTCGAGTCCGAAGGCACTTGAGGAAGGTTCGCTTCTATGCCGAGATCGCGGTGTCGAGCTATTCTCCGAAGGCGGTCTTGAAAAACTTCTGGATCCGCTGACGTCCGTCGTAGCCGTGCCACGGCTCCGAGGTCGGGTTGCCGAAGATCCCGTTGGCCAACGGGCCGTGGTCCTCGCGCGGGTACTCAACCATCTCCACGGGTACGCCCATCTGCCGGAGGGCGCGGTACATCTCCTGACTCTGGCCGAGAGGGTCGGTCTTGTCGGCTTCGCCCTGCAGCAGCAGAAAGGGCGTCTTCGCGTGTCCGACGTCGGCCAGGGGACTCTGACGCCAGGCGTCTGATGCGTGTTCCCATGGCTTGCCGTAGAACCAGCGGTCGTAATAAGAGCCGGATTCGGTGCCGTATTCGCTGTGCTGGTCGATGACCGGAGCACCGCTGATGATGGCCTTGAAGCGGTCGGTCTTGCCTTCGACGAAGGCCGCCATTTCGCCGCCGTAGCTGTATCCCATCAGGCCGAGTTTGTTCGAATCGATGGGGTACTTGGCAATGACGGCATCGACGCCCGCCATGATATCGCGATAGTCGGCGCCGCCGAGGTCATTCTTGTTGGCGGCGGCGAATGACGCGCCGTATCCGGTGCTGCCGCGGGGATTGGTCCGCAGCACCGCCCATCCCTGGCCGACGAGCCACTCGACGAGCGGATAGTAGCCGTCTTCGAAGGCGCCGGTCGGGCCGCCGTGCACATCCACGATGAGAGGAACCTTCTGCGTGGCGGCCTGCGGCGGGAGGTAAAGCAGGCCGTCGACCGTCAATCCTTCGTTTTTCCACTGCACTAGCTGCGACGGGACCTTTGGCCAGTTTGCCGGCATGAGGGCGGGCGTATTCAGGGCTCTGGTTTCATGGCCGAGCTTCTCCGCGTAAAACAGGGTGGGCGGCTGGGTGCTGCTTGCGCCCAGCCAGACCCAGCCGTTCTGTTTCGCGTTGGTGTTCAGTTGTGTCACAGTTGCGGTGGCGAATTTGAGCGGCTGGCTGCTGTCTGAGCTGTTCCTGCCCGCATCGATGCGAAGGACGGTGACGTTCACCCCGATCTGGGCTCCGGCGAGCACTTTGTTGTCACTCTCGGCGATGGGCAGCTCGTGCGCCATGGTGCCGTCGAAGTCGGCGGTCAGGTTTTTCACGCTGTTGTCAGCGAAGGTGAATACAAACAGGTCGTGATATCCGGGGGGAGCATCCTTCGCGGCCTGCGCGAGGAAGTAGTAGCGCTTGCTATCGTCGGACCACGCTCCGCCCTGAATGGTCGCAGGCAGCTCCTTTATCTGGCTCGGGTGTGCGGGATCGTTTACGCTAACCATCCACGCGGTGTTGGCAGGCGCCAGATCGCCTGCGTCATTCATGCCTTCGGCAATGGCGATCAACCGGTCGCTCTCGCGGCTCCAGGCGATACCGTGCACATCGGGAGGAACGGCAACCGGAGTGAGTTTTTCACTGTCGGTGTTGAGAAGGTACAAGCGCGAACCATGCTGCTCATGATTGACCCACACGGCGTCGGCCTTGTCGTCATGCTGCTTCTTCTCGCCGGGTGTTTCGGGATCGCGTGCCAGCAGGGCGATTGCCTTTCCATCAGGTGAGATGTCGTAGTTCTCGACGTCAACCGCGACAGGTTCGGTTTTCGCAGGCGCGGCGTCCTTGCGGGGAGGGATGGCGTCGGGCAGAGTGGAGGCGTCGACAGGCGGCGCGATCTTCAGATCGTAAGGATGCGCTTCGCCGGCTTCCATGGGAAGACGGTACAGCTGGGTGTGGTCGCCGCGATGAGCGAGGAAGAGGACGGCGCTTCCGTCGGGCATCCAGCGTCCGGAATATTCACCGCGCTTCTCCTGCGGAGTGGACCAGGTCAACTGGCGTGAGGTGTTCTGCTTGACGTCTACGAGCCACAGGTGAGTCTTTGCGCCGTCGGCGGTCGAGTCAGTTATCTGGATCAGGACGCTGCGGCCGTCAGGCGAGAGCCGCGGCTGAGCCATGGCGCGGACGTGGCGCAGATCTTCGTTGGAAGGGAAGTGTGCGTCATCGGCGGCAGAAGCGGTGCAGGCGGAAACTGCGCAAAAGAGGAGCAGCGCGGTCACGTGCGATCTTTTCAGCATGGGGAAAAGCATATCCTGTAGACTCGCGGCAAACCAGAGTTCGAATGAATCCTGAGGTAGAAACAGCGACGCGCACCACAACTGCGACCTTCTGGGGGTCGGTGTGGGAGGCCTTGCGCGGCTCGCACCAGGACTACACCGCGGGCAGCCTGAATCGCGCGATTTTCCTGCTGGCCATCCCGATGGTCCTGGAGATGGTGCTGGAGTCGCTCTTCGCCGTGGTGGATGTGATGTGGGTGGGACGGCTGGGAGCTGATTCCGTGGCGACCGTCGGCATCACCGAATCGATGCTCGCACTGGTGTTCGCCGTAGGGATGGGCTTGTCGCTCTCGACGACGGCCATGGTCTCGCGGCGTATCGGCGAGAAGGACCCGGAGGACGCGGCGATTTCGGCGGTGCAGGCGATCGCGCTCGGCCTGATTGTTTCGCTGGGCATGGGCATTCCGCTGGGGATCTTTGCACCGCATCTGCTGCGCGCGATGGGTGCGCCGGCGTCGGTGGTGGCGGTTGGCTCCGGCTATGCGCGCATTGCTTTGGGCGGATGCGGCGCGATCGTCATGCTCTTTCTTAACAATGCGATCTTTCGCGGAGCGGGTGATGCGGCGATTGCGATGCGGCTGCTGTGGGTTTCGAACATACTTAACCTGATATTGGATCCCTGTCTCATCTTCGGCCTGGGGCCGTTTCCGCGGCTGGGCGTAACCGGTGCGGCGCTGGCGACGTTCTCGGGAGAAGCATTGGCGTGATGTACCAGTTCTACCGCCTGCTTCGCGGGACAGAACGGATCCATGTGCTGACGCGGCATCTGCGGCTGAATCTGAAAGTATTGTGGCGGCTGCTGCGGGTTTCGCTGACCGGTATCCTGCAGTTCACCATTGCCAATGCAAGCTGGATCGGCCTGGTGCGCATCATTTCGCTTTTCGGATCGGCAGCGGTCGCCGGCTACACGGTTGCGATCCGCATCGTGATCTTCTTCATCCTGCCGTCGTGGGGGCTCAGCAATGCGGCCGCTACGCTGGTTGGTCAGAATCTGGGTGCCCGGCGGCCGGATCGCGCGGAGAAGGCGGTCTGGCGGACGGGTTTCTACAACATGATTTTTCTCGGCGTGGTCGGCGTGTTCTTCTTTGTCTTCGCGACGCCGGTGCTTCGCCTGTTTCTGAACGACCCCGCGGTTATCTCGGTCGGCGCGACGGCGCTGCGGATATTCAGCTGCGGAAACATTGCGTATGCGTATGTGATGGTGCTGCTGCAGGCCTTCAACGGAGCGGGAGACACGGTGACGCCCACGTACGTCAATTTCTTAGGCTTCTGGGTGCTGGAAATTCCGCTTGCCTGGTTTCTTGCCGTGCACACGAATCTTCAATGGAGGGGTGTTCTGGTTGCGTTTGTGTGCGCGGAGTGCGTGGTTGCGGTGATCAGCCTGATTCTTTTCCGGCGCGGGCGGTGGAAGGCGCAGCGAATCTGAACCTGGGGAGGCGATGTGATCCCGTTGATCGTTCTGTTCATGGCTGCTGTGCTGTTCCTGCTTGCAGGCCAGCTTGGAATCTTGTGGTTTCAACCCTGGACGCACGCATTGCGCGGAGCGCTGGCATGCATGCTGCTGGTAGCTTCGTCAGCGCATTGGGGAAAGCGGAGGCGAGACCTGATCGCAATGGTGCCCCGGTCACTTCCGTATCCCGGGCTGATCGTTACGATCACCGGCATTCTTGAAATAGCGGGCGCGGTGGGTCTGATTTTCCATGCTACGCATCGCATCGCAGGTCTTTCGCTTGCAGTGCTCTTCCTGGTGATGTTTCCCGCAAATGTGCGGGCGGCAAGAGAGCATCTCACGATCGGCGGCCGGGTGACGCCGGGGATCTGGCCGCGCGGCCTGATTCAGGTCGTCTTCATTACCGCGGCACTGGTGTGCGCGCTCTAAGGCATTTTCGGAAATTCTGTACCCTTTCTTGATCCTGCCAGGTCAACGTCCACCCACGAATGAAGACCTGTTGCGGGGAGCCCGGCCTGTTGGTCGCGTCGACTTTGTGCCAGCGGCTACGCGCAACACTTTTCCGAAAATGCAGTCGCTACACTGGAGACATGCTGCACGTTCTTAATCCGATTCCGGCTGAGGCCATTCGTCTGATTGTCTTCGATCTGGATGGAACCCTCATTGATTCGCAGAAGGACCTCGCCAATTCCATCAACGCAATGCTCACGCAGATGAGCCGGCAGCCGCTTCCGGAAGAGGTGATCGGCACGTACATAGGGGACGGGGCGGGAATGCTGGTTCGGCGCGCTCTCGGCGACCCTGTGGATGAGCATGTTGTGGAGGATGGGCTGAACCGGTTTCTGGCTTACTACCGTGAGCATAAGCTGGATCACACGTATGTTTATCCCGGAGTCTTCGAATCGATCGACATCGATGCGGTCGATGCCAGATGGAGCGACGCGCAGTATGGCCGTGCTCACCAATAAGCCGATCGGCCCATCGCGGGCGATATGCGAGGCGTTGGGATTGAGCGGGCACTTCTTTCAGATCTACGGAGGCAACAGCTTTGCGACGAAGAAGCCCGATCCGGAGGGGCTGAATACGCTGATCGCTGAAGCCGGGGTGGGTCCGCATGAGACGCTGATGATTGGGGACTCCGACGTGGATGTGTTGACGGCGCGGCGTGCTGGGGCGTGGGTCATCGGTTGCAGGTTCGGTCTGTCTTCGCATACATTGGAAAATATTCCCTCCGACTGCCTCGTCGATCTGGCGTCGGAATGGGCGACCGCACTGCACTTCGCGACCAAACAAAAATAAGACCAGGCGTGGCGGCGTCCCCCTGCAACTTTTTCGGATGGCGAATCGTAAGCCCTGCAAGCGAGGCATGGAGCATCGCCTGCTCGTAATTGTTGACATGTAACCGTTTTCGCTACGGTCGCGCATTCGCGCCGGACAGCGATGTAGTTCATTTCCCGCAGCCCTGGGGGATACGCCTTGGTACGCAATGCTCTGGTTGTTACTTTCTTTCTCTGCCCATTCGCGATTGCGCAGGTCAGCGGGCCTGCGACGGCACCGGTTGCGGTTGCATCAGCCGCGGCCATTAAGGCAATTACCGGGACAGTTGCAGACTCCACGGGCGCGATTATTCCGGGTGCACAGGTGGCCCTCACCGATGCTTCGGGCGTAACGTTTGCGACGACGACCACGGATGCTTCGGGCGCGTTCCAGATTGTGCCGCCGCATGCCGGTACTTACTCGCTGGTGGTGACGCTGGCAGGCTTTCAGCCGTCGACACAGGCGGTTACGGTCGGGCAGAGTGCGCCTGCTCCGCTTAACGTCACGCTCGCGGTTGCGACCGCCGTGCAGCAGGTGACGGTGAGTGCAGGAACGCAGGTGGATCTCACGGCGTCGGAGAACAATGGCGATACGGAGGTCATGACGGCGAATGACCTGAAAGATCTGCCGGTTTTCGACGATGATCTGGTTGGTGCGATGGGGGGCTTTCTGGATGCGGGGCAGGCGCCGACGTCCGGTTCAGCGCTCATGGTGGACGGCGTGGAGGCGAATCGGTCGCTGGTTTCGCCATCCGCCGTTCAGGAAGTGCACATTAATCAGGACGCCTACTCCGCGCGCTACTACAACCCCGGCCGCGGACAGATGGAGATCATCACCAAGCAGTCGGCGGATGTTTACCACGGGCAGTTCAACTTCATCTTTCGCGACTCGGCTTTCAACGCGCAGAATGCTTTTTCACCCAGCAAGCCGTTCGAGCAGCGGCGCATCTATGAGGGCAACCTCACCGGCCCCGTGCTGCATTCGAAGAACACGATGTTTCTTTTTTCGTTCAACCGCGCAGAAGAGGACCTGAATGCAGTAGTGAACGCTACGGTTGCGCCCACGCCGGATAATCCGAGCGGGATTTATAACGTGAACGTTCCCGCACCGACCC
The DNA here is from genome assembly GCA_963725225.1 of uncultured Acidobacteriaceae bacterium. Lineage (GTDB taxonomy): Bacteria > Acidobacteriota > Terriglobia > Terriglobales > Acidobacteriaceae > Silvibacterium. Next base: position 139,968 of record CAVRXY010000011.1, on the reverse strand, counting down.
GCGACACGGAGTTTTCGCTGCGCATCGGGCACCAGTTCGGCGAGAAGAACAGCGCCTCGGTCATGTATGCGTTTCAGGACGCGACGAATACGAACGCGGGCGTCGGCAATCAGACGCTGCCAGAGGCCGGTTACAACACCGAGACGCGGGAAGATGACCTCATCTTCCACGATGACTATATCGCCTCGCCATCGATGCTCAACCAGGCGTCGCTGGTGCTGGAACGCAGCTACGACCCGATCTCCGACGTGCAGGAAGGCCCGCAGATCAATGTCAACGGAAACTACGTTGGGGGCAGCGCGCAGAATGATCAGCTGCGCACCGAGTACAATTTGCGCGGCAGCGAGATCGTGACGTGGACGCAGGGTCCGCACACGCTCAAGTTTGGCGTCAACCTGCCGCACTTCAGCCGCCGGGTTCTTGACGACCACACCAACCAGGACGGCACTTACACTTATAGCCCGACCTATGCGGCGGACGGGTCGCTCATAGCGACGGCGATCGACAACCAGGTTGCGGGGAATCCGTCTGGTTATTCGGTCAAGCAAGGGCAAACGCGCTTTGTGTATCAGCAGCGTGAGGTGGGCGGCTTCATTCAGGATCAGATCAAGATCAAGCCGTGGTTCTCGATTACGCCGGGACTACGGTACGACTGGCAGAATTTTCTTGCGAACGATCGGAATGATTTCTCTCCGCGGCTGTCGTTTGCCTTGGTATTGAATCAGGCTCATGAGCTTGTTCTGCGCGGCGGCGGAGGTGTGTATTACGACCGCAGCGGTTCGGGTCCGCTTGCGGATCTGGCGCGCTATCAATATGCCAAACTGCGCCTGCTGCAGATTTCGGCGAACCAGCAGCCGCTGTGCTATCCCATCGACGACTGCCTGGATACCGCCGTGCTCCCGCCCTCCTTCGTCGAACTTGCGCCGAACATTCGTACTCCCTATCAGATTCAGTACGGTCTATCGCTCGACCGCAAGGTAGGCGAGAAGGGAACTGTCTCCATCGGCGGCCGCATGAATCGCGGCGTGGACGTCTACCGCTCGATCGACATCAATGCGCCGCTGCCGCCGGACTATTCTTCGCGTCCCGATCCCAATGCTTCGCAGCTGCGGCAGATTCAGTCCGAGGGCACGCAGATCGGATCGGCGCTCGACATCAACTACCGTGGGCGCTTCAACAAGCGCTTCACCGGTTTTGCCTGGTACACGTGGAGCCATTACGCAAACAACACGAGCGGTATCTGGTGGTTCCCGCAAAACCAGCAAGACCCGAATGCAGACTGGGGCCCGGCCGACTGGGAGCAGCGAAATCATTTCGGGGTCTACGGCATGATCAACCCGCGGCACCTGCTGAATCTGGGCGTGGGAGTCTTTGCCAACAGCGGCAAGCCGTGGACGGTGCTGACTGGAACCGATGCCTATGGAGACAATCTCTTCAATGCGCGTCCCGATGGTGTGGCTCGCAATTCGGAGATCGGTCCCGATTACGCCGACCTTGATCTGCGCTGGGGCTATGACTTCAAGATTCAACCGAAGGAACTCGATAAGAGCCCGACGATTGGTCTTTCGGTGTCGTCGTTCAACGTGTTGAATCACGTGAACGGGTCATATGTGGACACGACGGAGGGCAGTCAGGATTTTGGCGAGGTCACGAGCGCTTACCCGCCGCGGCGCATGCAGCTGGCGATGCGATTTAATTTCTGACAAGCGAGGGTGCAGGGAATAGGGTGTTGGGGTAACAGCTTTTTACTTTGTTCGCTTCGGCCTTCGCTTTGCTACTCCAACAAGCGAAAATCGCGCTCGGCGCGACATCACTTCGCCCACGATGAGGCGCCTCAGAGCCGCGTGGAGGAAAGCGAAGCGACCCGTTCCTAGGCGTCGCGGGTAGCGCGAACGTGCTCCAGGAACGCCTGCTGCACGCGATTGAACGAGCGGCTACGCAGGATCGCCGCGACAATGGTTCGCGAGGCCTGGGCGTCTGAGATTCGCACGTAGCTGCAGCGCGCGCTCTTGTCGAGCGCCATCTCCGGTACCAGCGAGACGCCCACGCCGGCTGCGACCATGCCCAGCAGGCTGCTGAACTGTCCGCTCTCAAAGGCAATGCGGGGATTCACCTTCGCGCGGGTACACGCCGCTACGCTCAGATCGCGAAAGCAATGTCCATCACGCAACATGACAAACTGCTCGCCGCGGAGCTCGCGCAGCGAGAGGTTTTTCGCGCGTGCACGCGGGTGATCCCTGGCTAGAGCCGCATACAGGGGCTCGGTGCGCAGGGGATACATCTGAAACTCCTTATGACGAAGCGGCAGGGCGAGGATGGCGACATCAATGGAAAGATTGCGCAGGCCTTCGACCAGAACAGGTGTGGTCTCTTCCAGAATTCGCAATTTTGCGTCGGGATATTTCTTCGAAAATGCAGCCACAGACTGGGGCATGAGGTAGGGCGCGATCGTGGGAATGACGCCGACGGTGACGCTGCCGCGAACGTCGGTGCGCTTATCCTCCACGCCGGTGCGCGCGGCCTCCATCTGATGCAGGATTGAGCGTGCGTGGGGAAGAAATGCGCGTCCGGCCTCGGTGAGGCGAACGCTGCGGCCGAGGCGGTCGAAGAGCTTCGCGCCCAAATCCTCTTCAAGCTTGAGAACCTGCTGCGAAAGCGATGGTTGCGCGACGTGACAGCGCTCGGCGGCGCGACTGAAGCTTCCGGTTTCGGCGATAGCGCAGACGTAGCGCAGCTGATGAAATTCCATAGGAAATGCCTATGCTCCGAATGGGAACTATGTATTGGAGCAATCTATCTCCATGATGCTACATTGCGTGTATCGGGACAAACGCGGCTGGCCGCGCTTTGAGTTTTAAGGGACTGTTAACGGTCCTTGTAACCGTGACGCTCGATGCGTCACAGAAATTGAAGGAGAGACATGGCAGACGAGAAAGTAACGTCAAACGGAGCGAAGTGCCCATTCAATCACACCGCGGGCCAAGGAACGTCGAATCGTGACTGGTGGCCAAACCAGTTGAACTTGAAGCCCCTGCACCAGCACTCATCGCTGTCCGATCCCCTGGGTAAGGACTTCAATTACGCCGAGGCATTCAAGAGTCTCGACCTGGCGGCAGTGAAGAAGGATCTGCTCGCAGTGATGACTACGTCACAGGACTGGTGGCCGGCGGACTTCGGTCACTACGGGGGCCTTTTCATTCGCATGGCGTGGCACAGTGCCGGCACGTATCGAACGGGCGATGGCCGCGGCGGCGCCGGGTCCGGCCAGCAGCGCTTCGCCCCCTCAACAGCTGGCCCGACAACGTGAGCCTGGACAAGGCGCGCCGCTTGATCTGGCCGATCAAGCAGAAGTATGGCAACAAAATTTCATGGGCCGACCTGATCATCCTCACCGGCAACGTGGCTCTGGAATCGATGGGCTTCAAGACCTTCGGATTCGGCGGCGGGCGCGAGGATGTCTGGGAGCCGGACGAGGACGTTTACTGGGGAACCGAGACTGTATGGCTGGGCGGCGACATACGCTACGGTAAGGGAAAACCTGCTGACGAGGGCGTGCTCGTGGCCGATGCAGAGATGCATGGCGTCGAGAAAGATCGCACCAGCGCCGGGGCGAACGAACGCAAGCTCGAGAATCCGCTCGCCGCAGTACAGATGGGCCTGATCTATGTGAATCCGGAAGGCCCGGATGGCTATCCGGATCCCGCTGCCGCGGCTCACGATATCCGCGAGACCTTTGCCCGTATGGCGATGAACGACGAAGAGACGGTCGCGCTGATCGCCGGCGGCCACACCTTCGGGAAGACCCATGGTGCGGGTCCTTCGTCGCATGTGGGGCCTGAGCCGGAAGGCGCCGGAATCGAGGAGCAGGGTCTGGGCTGGAGGAACAGCTTTGGCAACGGCAAGGGCGGCGACGCGATCACCAGCGGCCTGGAGGTCATCTGGACGAGCACGCCGACGAAGTGGAGCAACAGTTTCTTCTCGAACCTGTTTAGCTACGAATGGGAACTGACCAAGAGCCCGGCCGGCGCGAATCAGTGGAAGCCGAAGGGCGATGCAGGCGCCAATACTGTGCCGGATCCGTTCGACCCGTCCAAGCGTCGCGCGCCATCGATGCTGACCACGGACCTCGCCCTGCGTGTCGACCCGGCTTACGAAAAGATTTCAAGGCGGTTTCACGAGAATCCGGACCAGTTTGCGGATGCCTTCGCCCGTGCGTGGTTTAAGCTGACCCACCGCGACATGGGTCCGAAGGTGCGGTATCTCGGACCGGAGGTTCCTGCCGAAGACCTCATCTGGCAGGACCCGATTCCGGCGGTCGACCACAAGCTGGTCGATGAGAAGGACATTGCCTCCCTCAAAGGCAAGATCCTGGCTTCAGGCCTGCCGGTCTCAGAGCTGATTTCGACGGCCTGGGCGTCGGCGTCCACCTTCCGTGGCTCCGACAAGCGCGGAGGCGCGAATGGTGTGCGTATCCGTCTGGAGCCGCAGAAGGATTGGGCGGTTAATCAACCGGATCAACTTGCGAAAGTGCTGAAGACGCTCGAAGGTATCCAGAGCGAATTTAACGGCAAGCAATCGGGCGGCAAGAAGGTCTCGCTCGCCGACCTGATCGTTCTGGCCGGTTGCGCGGGTGTGGAGCAGGCAGCAAAGAATGCCGGATTCCAGGTGACGGTTCCATTCTCACCGGGACGTACGGACGCCTCCCAGGAGCAGACTGATGCAGAGTCCTTCGCCCCGCTCGAGCCGTTTGCGGACGGCTTCCGCAACTACCTGAAAGGCAAATGCAGCATATCGGCCGAGGCGTTGCTGGTCGATAAGGCGCAGTTGCTGACGCTGACCGCGCCCGAGATGACGGTACTCGTTGGCGGCCTGCGGGTTCTGAATACCAACTTCGGACAGACGAAGCATGGCGTCTTCACTCAACGGCCCGAGGCGCTGACCAACGACTTCTTCGTCAACCTGCTCGATATGGGCACGGAATGGAAGGCAGTGTCGGACGCTGCGGATGTATTTGAAGGTCGCGATCGCAAAACGGGTGCCGTCAAGTGGACCGGGACGCGTGTCGATCTCATCTTCGGTTCGAATTCGCAGCTCCGGGCTCTGGCCGAGGTCTACGGAAGTTCGGATGCGCAGGAGAAGTTCGTGCATGACTTCGTAGCGGCCTGGAACAAGGTGATGAACCTTGATCGTTTCGACCTTGAGCTGGGAGAAGGTTCCGGCGCCAAGGAAGAAGAGCTGGTCGCGGCGAAGTAAATCTCCGCAACTCAAAGGCCCGCAGTGATGCACTGCGGGTCTTTCTTTTTTTTGGGCTGCGGTCATTCGCGTATGAGGACGGAAGCTGTCCGCAATCGTCGTTTAACATGGATATGTGGATTTCCAGCTAGTCAGCGATTACAAGCCGCGCGGCGATCAGGGCCGCGCTATCGAAGAGCTCACCGAGGGCATCGGCGCCGGTGAGAAGCACCAGGTTCTGCTCGGCGTCACCGGCTCGGGCAAGACATACACGGTGGCGAAGATCATCGAGCAGCTGAACCGTCCGGCGCTGATCCTCGCACACAACAAGACGCTCGCGGCGCAGCTCTATCACGAGTTCAAGCAGTTCTTTCCCGGCAACGCCGTTGAGTATTTCGTCTCCTACTACGACTACTACCAGCCGGAGGCGTACATTCCGTCCGGCGATTTGTACATCGAGAAAGAAGCGACGATCAACGAGGAGCTGGACAAGCTGCGTCTGTCGGCGACGCGGTCGCTCTTTGAGCGCCGCGATGCGATTATCGTGTCGTCGGTCTCGTGCATCTATGGTCTCGGCTCGCCGGAAGCCTACTACGGCATGCTGCTGTTGCTGGAGAAGGGCCAGAGGATTCGTCGCGAGGACATAACCAAGCGCCTGGTCGAGATTCTGTACGAGCGCAATGATGGAGACTTTCGCCGCGGGACGTTCCGGGTGAGAGGCGACGTCATCGAGGTCTATCCGACCTACGACGAAAATGCTTATCGCATTGAGCTGTTCGGCGACGAGATCGAATCGCTATCTCAGATCGATCCGTCTGTTTGGGTCGGTGAGGGAGAAATACTCGCGGCTGCCGATTTATCCCAAAAGCCACTACGTTGTGCAGCCGGAGCGCAAGAAGACGGCAATCGAATCGATTCTCGAAGAGCTTGCGTGGTGGGAGAAGGAACTGGAGTCGCAGGGACGTCTGGTTGAGTCGCAGCGCATCCACCAGAGAACGCGCTTCGATCTGGAGATGATCAAGTCGGTGGGCTATTGCCACGGCATCGAGAATTACTCGCGGCATTTTTCGGGACGACTGCCTGGTGAGCCGCCGCCGACACTGCTCGACTATTTTCCGCGGGATTTTCTGCTTTTCATTGATGAATCGCATGCGACGGTGCCGCAGGTGCATGGCATGTGGCACGGCGACCGCTCGCGCAAACAGAATCTCGTCGATTACGGCTTCCGCCTGCCTTCCGCAGTCGATAATCGCCCGCTTAAATTTGAGGAGTTCGAGGGCCGTGTGAATCAGGTTATCTATGTCTCGGCGACGCCTGGGCCGTATGAGCTGACGAAATCGTCGGGAGTGGTCGTAGAGCAGATCATCCGACCTACTGGCCTCGTTGACCCGCAGGTTGAGATCCGGCCGATCCGTGGACAGATCGACGACCTGCTTGCCGAGATTCGCGACCGTGCTGCGCGCAATGAACGTGTACTGGTGACCACGCTAACGAAGCGAATGGCGGAAGACCTCGCCGGTTACTACTCGGAGGTGGGTGTGCGCTGCCGCTACATGCACTCCGAGATCGAAACGCTGGAGCGCGTCAGGCTGCTGCGCGATCTTCGCAAGGGCGAATACGACGTGCTCATTGGCATCAACCTGCTGCGCGAGGGACTCGATCTGCCCGAAGTCTCGCTGGTGGCAATCCTCGATGCGGATAAAGAAGGCTTTCTGCGCTCGTCGGGCTCGCTCATTCAGACGATCGGGCGCGCGGCGCGCCATGTGAATGGACGAGCGATTCTTTATGCCGATCGCATGACGGACTCGATGAAACAGGCGATCGGCGAGACGAACCGCCGCCGTGAAGTGCAACACGCTTACAACGAAGAGCATGGCATCACACCGACGTCGATCATCCGCCCGACTGATATGGCGCTGGCGCAGATATTGAAAGCTGACTATGCGGATCTTACCGAGGATTCCGACTCGATGCCTGACTTCAAGTCTCAGGATGAACTTGATGCCTACATCGTGAATCTCGAATCCGACATGCGCGAGGCGGCAAGAAAGTTCGAGTTCGAGAAGGCCGCCCGGCTGCGCGACAAGGTGAAGGAGCTGCGCACCAAGGAGTTCCTCTTCGCTTAGCGATTCGTCTCGCCGAAAACGGAGCAGAATCAGGAACCGTTGGTTGCAGCTCAGATGGCGGGCGAGGCGCTTCGCGGTAAATTTCGCGCCGTAGGCGAAACGGGTCAGCGGACCGAAGGAATTCGCCGAAGCCAGGCCGACGATGTAGAGCCCTTTCACCGACGATTCGAAGTTTGTTGACAGCACCGGCGTGTCGTCTATGTTGCGGATTTGTTTCCGCAGGTCATCTTTCAGGAAGTTCCATCGTGAGATGGCAATCCGATAACCGGTTGCGGCGATCACGTGATCGACTGACAGCTCGGTCTGGCGTCCGTCGTCCCCGGCAAACATTAAATGCACATGGCCATTCGTGACCGAAGCCTCTTTGAGCGTCGCGCCGACGTGGATGGGGAATTGGCCGACGACCTTATCGCGGATGAACCATCCTCCGGAAGGCCCGAGATGCCGCCGAACGATTTCGAAGCGGAACTTTTGCGGCATGCGGTAGAAGAGAAGAGGCGCGTCGGTGCAAAGCTTCGATTTCCAACCAGCGCCAAGTCCCGAGCGTGGCCGCAGTATCTGCTGGAGACGAGGGCGGGGCTCTGTGGAGTATTTATGAAAGACGAGATTCTTTCTGCGCGCGATCAGATGAACTTCGGCCCCTTGCTCGTTCAGTAATGCTGCGAGATCGATCGCGGAAGAGCCTGCTCCAATCACAGCCACTTTTTGGCCCTTGAATCTGCTTAAGTCGTGATGCGCGGAGCTATGCGTCACTTTCTCCGGCGACAGGTCCGCCAGCATCGGAGGGAGATACCCAAAATGAGCAATTCCGGCTGCGATAACTACGTTGCGAGCACGGAATGTCTCGCCATTCGCCGTCTGCAATTCGAAGCCCTCGCCGGCACGCTTCACTGAGGTGATGTTCGTCTCCTCGAGCGTCGGCACCAGGCGCTTCTGGAACTCGACGCCATAGGCGGCGAAGGTTTCGAGGGGTACGGGTATGCCGACATGCGCGTAGGGAAGACTGTTTTCGGCGCAATAGTGCTCGAGGGTAAAGGATGAATCCGGATCGAAGAGGAACGAGGCGAAGCCCTCGGATTTGAGATGCATTCCCTTGGGCATACTTTCGCGCCAGACCTGCATGGGTGTTCCGAAGATCCGAAAGTTCAATTTGCTTTTGCGCAAATGCGCGGCTATAGACAGGCCGTAAGGACCAGCCCCAATGATGGCGATGTCGGTCGGACGACTCAAGTGTGTGCCCCAGACAGATTTTAGTTGGCGTTGATATCGAAGAGTGTGTAAATACCACTTTTGTGCTTGTTCTTTTGGTGTCTTCTCAAGCACGGAAGATTTAAAGTATCACTCGAACATGGCGAAGTGAAACCTCGTTGGTTACATTTGGTGTGACAGCAATTTGTTGTCAAGAAGGCACGGAACGGTACGAACAAGAACGAACGACCTTCAGTATTACTCGGCGCAAGCAGATGGTGGCCGTTATCGGCTCGTCTGGCAATGGCTCTTATACGGCATGGATGCAGAGTATCCGCGGTATGTCCGCCCGGGACATCCGCTGAAGTTTGTTACCGGCATTGAGAATCTGTATCCGGATCGGGGAGATGCGCTGAAGGCGGCTATCGCCGCTTGCGATCCGGACATCCTCGTGCCGTGCGATGAGGGTATTGTCTGGCAGTTGCATCGCCTGCATGCGTCCGATCCTGCATTGAGGCCGCTGATTGAGCATTCTCTTGGGACCCGCGGAGATGTATCCGATCATTCGCAGCCGCGGCGAGACGCTGCGGGCGGCATCGGAGCTGGGAATTCGGATTCCGGAAACGAAGAGCGTTACGTCGGAAGAGGATCTCGACAGCTGGTGCCTGGATAAGGGCGCCGTCTTAAAACTGGACGGAACCTGGGCCGGCACAGGGGTGGAGATAGCGAATTCCCGGGAGGGGATGCGTGCTGCCTATCGCCGGCTGTCCAGATCGCAGCGTGCCGGTGTTGCATGGCAGAGATTGCTGTTCCATCACGATGCTTCTGCATTGTGGTCGGGGGAACGTCTGGAACGGCGAAGCATCACCATCCAGCAATTCATCGCCGGTCGGCCAGCGAATGCGATGCTTGCCTGTTGGCGGGGCGAGGTCCTTTCCATGGTTACGGTTGAGGTGGTCTGTGCTCATGGTGCCACCGGAATTTCTGCCGTGGTGCGATTGATACAGAATGCGGAGATCACGGAATCGGCCAGATTGCTGGCGCGCAGGTTCGAACTGACGGGCTTCTACGGGCTGGACTTTATGCTCGAGCAGGGAAGCGGGGCAGCTTATCTGATCGAACTAAATTCCCGCTGCACCCAGCTTGGACATTTACGCATTGCCGGAGAGGGTGATCTGGCCGGAATTCTGATCGCCCGATTGAAAGGCGAACCTCCACCCGCAGAGGATGACCCGATTGCGAGTGACACTATCGCATTTTTCCCGCAGGCGTTTCGTCTGAATCCGCAGAGCCCGTATCTCCGAGAGGGATATCACGATGTTCCATGGCAGGAGCCGAAACTCTTTCGAGAGTTGCTACGTGACCCATGGCCGCACCGCCAATGGCCGGCGCGCCTCTACCGTCTTTTCCGGCCTGCCGAGTGTTGTGTCGAGATGAATTTTGACAGAGCTATGGTTGAACACGTGATTTCCCAGGTCGCTCTCACGACTGTGGGCCACGCTGAGAGCTGAAATTCGCCAGTAGAAACTGGCAAGAGAAAGGCCCCGCCGCGGCGGGGCCTTTTGCATGTCAGGATTGCGCTCAGTGGATTCGGATATCTCCGGAACCAGTTTCGACTCGCACAGTGACTCCGCCGCCGTTGACGTCGCCCATGACGTGGTGGCGCTCCAGGCTGCCGTGCACGCTGATGGGAGGATCGCTGTGAATGGAGCCGGAGCCGGTGGTCGCGTCGAGTGAAAATTTGGCGCCGCCGCCGGTGTTCAGAGTGACTGAGCCGGAGCCTGTTTCGAGTTTCCAGGCTGAGCCAGGCTGGCCGTCGATTTCAATATCGCCCGATCCGGTTTCCGCGAAGAGGCCGCCGTTCACGCCCTTCAGGCGAATGCTGCCGCTGCCCGTCTGCGCTTTGACGTCGGGAGCCGAGTGCATCTCGGCGCGAATGTCGCCCGAGCCGGTTTCGAGAGCAACGCGTCCGCTCAGCCCGTTGGCGTCGATGGATCCCGAACCGGTATTGGCTTTTAGCGAACCGCCAAGGTCGGAGATGCGCAGATCGCCGGAACCGGAGTTGGCCTCGAGGTTCGTGCCTTTTGGAGTAGTGACATCATAGTCGATGGAGACGTTGTGATAGCTGGTGTGCTTGCCCACGGTGATCACGTTTCCGCTTTGCTCGATAGGCGGGTTATCTACCACCTGCTTCACGCGATCTTCGGGCGAACCGAAGTCCATGCCGCCCCAGCGGTTGGCATGCACGTGGCCGATGATGTGAATCTCGTTATCGGAGCCCGGAGATACGTGGACGTAACCCGAACCGGTGTTCACGCTAAGGGTAGGTGTGCCGCTCACGTGGAGTGTCTTGTCAAAGGTGCCGTCTGCCGCCAGCATCCACGCCGGAGAAACTGCCAGCACCGCTACTGCTATCCATTGCATTCTCATAACTGCCTCCAGAGATTAACTGAGTTTCCCGGAATAATTCGCTTACTGCTGCAGCACAACTGTTTCGCCCTCTTTCAATCCGTCCAGAATCTCGATTCTGCTGCCGTTGGAGATTCCGGCCTTGACCGCGACCTTTCTTTGTCCGTCCTTTTGTTTTGGATCGGGGACGAAGACGGAAGCGTTCTTGTCTGCGTCATAAACGACGGCTGCCGCAGGGACGGAAAGCACGCCCTTGTCTTCCTTGATCAGGATTTCAGCGTTGGCGGTCATGTTGGCCTTGAGCTCGCCGCTTGGATTGTCGATCGAGACGCGCACTTCAAAAGTCGTCACATTATCCTTCTCGACGCCGAGAGGAGCAATCTTGGTCACCTTCCCGTTGAAGACTCTGTTCGGAAAGGACTCGACGCGGATGCGTGCCGGCTGGCCGAGGTATACGCTGCCGATGTCCGCCTCGTCTACCTTGCCATTCACGTAAACCTGCGTTGTATCTCCCAAGGTCATCACCAACGTTGCCGTGGATCCCAGGACGAGGATGGAGCTGACGGCATCGCCGACCTCAACGTCGCGGGAAAGAACAACGCCATCCATGGGAGAAACGAGTGTGGTGTAGCTGAGCTGCTCGTTCAGTTGATCCAGGCTTGCCTGCGCCTGCTGAACCTGAGCCTGTGCCTGCCTGAGCTTGGCAGTGTCCACGCCGATCTGCGCCTGCGCTGACTGCTGCTTGTTCTTGTTGGCAAGGTAGTCTCGCTCAGCGTTGTCCAGCGTCTGCTGCGATACGATACCGTCCTTCAGCATTGCCAGATTGCGCTGGTAGGTGTCCTTGTACATCGGCAGGTCCGGAGCTTCCGCGTTGACTTTGTCCTGTGCGATGTTCTGCTGAAAGGTGATCACGTTCGCCTGTGCGGCGGCCAGTTGTGCCTTCTGTGCAGCGACCTGCGCGAGAATCTCCTGCTGATCGAGTTGGGCGAGTACCTGACCCTTGTGGACGTGCTGATTGATGTCGACGTACAGCTTCTCGACGAGACCGCTGGCCTTGGACTTCAATTCGACCTTGGTGATGGGTTGGATTTTTCCGGTTGCCACCACGCTTTTGGCGATGTCGCCGCGGGTGACTTTGGCCAGTCTTCCCGGCTCGATTTTGGTTCCGTTTCCGTGCGCGGCAATGGCGATTCCGGCCGCCAAAACAACGATCAGCGTAAAGCCTCCGATCCACCACCATTTCTTTCTACGATTACGCTGATTGGCCAAGCAGCTTCCTCCGAAAATGTGCCGGTTATTAGACGCTCGTCACCCGCACTGGGGGATACGCATGACATTTGTCATAAGTTCCGTAGAGGCAGGGTGAAGGGGATAGGGTGCAGGGTGTAGATCTGACCGCAGCTGGGGCGAGGATTAGCAGTTCACACCGATGTACACCCTAAACCCTACCCCCTGATTCTCGGATTCACCACCAGGTAAAGGACATCGGTCGCCAGATTGACGAGGATATAGGTGAGTCCGACGGCGAGGATGCATCCCTGCAGCAGCGAATAATCGCGATTGGAGATTGCCGATACGGTCAGTTGTCCGATGCCTGGCCAGCTGAAGATTTTTTCGGTCACGATGGCTCCCGCGAGCAATGCTCCGAACTGCAGTCCGACGAGGGTAATCACCGGAATCAGGGCGTTGCGAAGGGCATGCCTGTAGACCACGCTGCGTTCCGGCAGGCCCTTGGCACGCGCAGTGCGGACATAGTCCTGACTGAGCTCTTCCAGCATCGCAGTGCGCACCATGCGGGTGAGGATTGCGGCCAGCGCGCTCCCCATGGTCACGGCGGGAAGGACGAGGTGGCTGATATCTCCCGTGCCGCTCACGGGCAGCCATCCCAGCTTGATAGAAACCAGCAGGATGAGAATGGGACCGAGCGCGAAGCCTGGAAACGACAGTCCCAGAAGGCTGACTACTCCCAGTGCCTGATCCTGCCAGCGGTTTCGATGGAGTGCCGCCGCGATGCCTGCGGGAATGGCCAGGGCAAGGGCCAGCAGCACCGCTGCGGCTGCCAGCTCAATCGTATATGGATAACGCACCAGCACGAGGTGCGTAACGGAATCGTTCAGACGCAGGGAGTGTCCGAGGTCGCCGTGAAGGACCCCGCGCCAATAGCGGACGTATTGCTGGCCGAGCGGGGCGTCCAGACCGTAGGTATGGCGCAGGGCAACGATGTCGGCAGGGCGGGCTCCTTCGCCGAGCATCTGCTCGATGGGATCGCCGGGAACGAGGTGGATAAGCAGAAAGACAATCGAGACGACCAGCCAGACGACGGGAACTGTATAGACCAGCCGGAAGAGTAGCGCGCGCAAGGCGCGGGGAATTCGCATCAGCTCGCGTTCTCCATTGCTGCCCGCTCACTTGCCTCGTGCTCGCCCGCCGGCTCCTCGGTCTTCTCAATCCGCACGCGACTGATTCGGTTCCCGTTCATTTCGACTACGGTGAAGCGCCGGCCCTCATACTCCACGACTTCGCCGCCGCGCGGAATCTTTCCCAGTCGCGCGAGGAGAAATCCGGCTAAAGTTTCGACGCCTGCGTCACGCGGCAGGCTCCATCGCATTTGTGTTTCGAGATCGCGCAGGTTCACGCTGCCGTCAAGTATCAGCTCGCCGCTGGCCGTGGTCAGCACTGTCTTCGCGGCGACGTCGAACTCATCTTCTACTTCGCCGATGAGTTGCTCGATGGCGTCTTCGACGGTCACCAGTCCCACGGTCGAGCCGAACTCGTCGACCACGATGGCCAGATGCCTGCGCCGCGCCTGAAACTCATGCAGGAGATCGAGCACCGGTTTGGTTTCCGGAACGACCAGAACTTCGCGCATCACCTGCTTGAGTCGCAAATCCATAAACGGCGCTTCGGCAAAGCGGGTCCTGGCAGAGGCGCGGAAATGCATCAAGCGAGAGATGTCTTTCGAATAGACGACGCCGACGATGTACTCAGGTCCGCGTGCGGGGTCATAAACGGGCACGCGCGAATGCAGCTCGTCGACAATGCGCGCGCTCGCGTCTTCGATGAGCAGGTCAAAGGGCAGGGAAAAGATGCGCTGGCGCGGGGTCATGATTTCGCGCGTGGGCACCTCGTTAATTTCTACTGCCCGGTGGATGAGAGCTTCCTGGTATTCGGGCAGCATTCCGGAGCGGCGCGCGGCGGTTGCGATCAGCTTCAGCTCTTCGGGAGAGTGAACCGAGCCCTCGTGCATCATCGGGGTGCGGAACAGGCGGAGCACTGTGCGCGCCGAGCGGTTCATAAGGCGCACAGCGGGCCGCGTGAGCTGGATGAATGCTTCCATCGGGCCGGCGACGGCTACGGCGACCTGCTCGGCCTTGCGCAGGGCCAGCGCCTTGGGTACCAGTTCGCCGAGGAGAACGTGGAAATAGGTGATGAATGCGAAGGCGACCGGGACGGCGATCAGGTGCGCGGAGAGATGGGCGTGCGGCATCCATCCCAGCCAGCTCTCGAACAGCGCGGCGACAACCGGCTCGCCGATCCAGCCGAGAGCCAGGCTGCAAAGGGTGACGCCCAGCTGCACTGCGGGAAGAAAATCGTCCAGGTGCTGTTGCAGACGGCGCACCAGCCTTGCGCCTGGCCGGCGCTGCGCGATGAGCTGCTCGATGCGCGTCTCGCGGACGCTCACCAGCGATAGCTCCGCGGCCACGAAAAAGCCGTTGGCCAGGATGAGCAACATGATCGCTACGCCGCGAAAGAGCAGGAACTCAAACATCTGTTTTCAAAAGTTTACAACCTCCATCCGCCAACCGCTTCCCGCAGAGATGCTTCAGCATGCCGCTTTCCTGTCGCAGATGTTTTATACTTCTGACGCCCGATCTCACCAGGTTAGTCCGTCTTACATCCCGGTGAGTTCGGGAAACAGAGGTTCAGGAGAAAACAACGTGGGTGCCCTCGACCTGCTTCGCAACGATCCCGAAAGCGCCTGTAAGAGCTATGCCTTCACCGTGGACGGAGGCACGATGAATTCCAGCCCCACGGGAGGCGCTTGTACCGTCACCCTGGAAAAGATCAACGATCAGGTATACAAGCTGCTCGTAAAGTCAGGCGGCAGCGACTTCTTCTTTCCGTATATGAATGCCAGCACCGGTGGAGTTGGGGAATGTAAGGTCCCAATCGGCCAGCGCGACGGAACACTTGCGCTGACCGGTAGCATGAACGGCTGCGCGCTTCAGGTGAATCGAGTGGGAAACGATTTCGTCTTCTATCACGACTCCAATGGCGAATCGCTGGCGAAAAGGGGAAATGTGCCGGGAACGCAGGTTTGCCGGGTCGAATACAAGTCCTACGCCGGTCCGCTTCAGATAGGCGAGAAGAAGGCAGCCGATCTCACCTCCGATAAGGTGAAGACTTATTTTCAGCACTGCATTCTCAGCGTGCACTCCGGGGGCAAATGGAAGGTCTACGTCACCGGCCTTCACACAATGACCCCTGTCAGCAATCCGACCAAAGCGACACTGGTGCCGTTCACGCCTCACCTGGTGCCGTGCATGACAAGTTTTGATGATGCGTAGCGCCACGCCTAGCTCTTTTCGAGCATGGCCTCGATCGCGCGGAAGTGCTTCTCCGGCAGCGGGCGCTTCTGCATGGTCTTGTCTACGCTGACGTGAACTGTTTCCGCTTCTGCCAGCAACTGTTCGCCGTCCGGAAGTACTCGCAGGATGCGATATCCGAATTTGATGAAGGAACTGCGCAGGGCGGTTACTCGGGTTTCGATGACGACCTCGTCGTCGTATCGCGCCGGCGCGCGATAGCGGCAGCTTGCGTCGACGACTGGCAGGTGGCAGTCGTCCTCGATCTCCATCTGCTTGTAGTCGTATCCGAGCTGCCGGAAGAACTCAACGCGTCCGATCTCGCACCAGACAAAGTAGTTTGCGTAATAGACGACGCCCATCTGGTCGGTTTCGGCATAGCGAACGCGGAGCGTCGTGCGCACGGGCATGGGAAGGATCGGAGAACGAGATTGGGTGCAGCTTCAGAGCGCAGTGATCCACTGGAACGCTGCACTCTGAAGGGTCGGATTCTTACGGCTTGAGCTTCGAAAGGATGTTGAGCTTGGCCACATCGTTGAACATCACGAAGGCGGCAAAGAGAACCAGCACCACGAAGGCTACCTGATAGACGCGCTCCTTGAATTCCTGATTCAGATCCCGGCGCAGTACGCCCTCGATCAGCAACAGAAGAATCATGCCGCCGTCGAGAATCGGAATGGGAAGCAGGTTGAAGATGCCGAGGTTCAGGCTTATCAGCGCCATCGTACCGATGATCGGCTGCCATCCGGGAGCGGTTACGGCCTCACCGGTCTCGCGCGCGATACCGATTGGTCCGCTCAGCTGCTGAACATTCGAGCGGTGCGAAACCAGCCGCCGCAGGACATCGATAATCAGGCCCGAATACCGCAAATTCACATGGACCGACTCTTTGACGGCCTTAAGCAAGGGCAACTGTTCGACGTGGAAAGGCGCCAGCGCGGGATGAAAGCCGAGCCGATAACCCATGCGTCCGGTGCCGTCGTCGCCCCAGATTGGGGTGGCGGTCATGGGCAGAGTCTGGCTGCCGCGCTGGACAACGAGATTTACCGGTTTTCCATTGGTTTCCTGCAGAACCGCCATGACGGCGGAGACGGAGTGGACCAGTTGGCCATTAATCGAGACGATCGCATCGCCGGCCTTGAGACCAGCGCGCTCGGCCGGATTGCCGGGCATGACGTCGCGCACTCCGAGGGGACCATCCTGCACACGGGGCAGCAGGCCGACCGATTCGAGCTCAAAATTCTGTCCTTTGCTTGGGTCAGCGATGTTCAGCTCGAGATTCAAGCGCTGAGGCTGGCCATTGACCATACGTTCGACGGTGACCGGAACGTAGGAATTGGCATCCAGCGCGGCGCGCATTCCAACCTGCTCCCAGGTCGGGTTGGTGTCTGAGTCGAAACGCACAATCCGATCGCCCGGCTGAAAACCCGCACGCGCGGCCGGGGTGTCCGGCGGGACGATGTCGGTCACAGCCGGGCTGGACATGTAATTCGGCACCTCGTTGTGCATCATGTACAGCCCTGCCATGAGCACAAATGCCAGCACGAAATTCGCCACCGGACCAGCCAGGCCGATGAGAACGCGCTGCCATCGGGGATGCGAAGAAAACTCTCCGGGGTCGCCGGTACGCGCCTCGCCCGGAGTTTCGCCGGACATCTTCACGTAGCCGCCGAGCGGCAGCAGGCTGATGCGGTAGTCGGTATCGCCGCGCCGGAAACCAAAAAGACGCTTGCCGAAGCCGATAGAGAAAACTTCGACGCGAACACCGAAAAACTTGGCGACCGCAAAGTGGCCAAATTCATGCACGAGCACCATGATGCCCAGCACGACCAGCATGGAAACGAGGGCGGTAAGAGCAAAAGACATAGTTATTTGATGAATACCCACTGACGTAGGAACCGGAAGATCACCGGCCGCGCCAGCATCCTTCTTCTGTGCTCACGGCGCGAGTTTCCCCGCCGGAGACGCGATCGACTTAACGGCACATCTCGCCATCTCGCGCGCCTGCTGGTCGAGTGCCAGCACCTCTGGAATGCTCGCCGGATGAGATTCTGGGATTGCCTCAAGTACTTGTTCAATTGTACGCGGTATGGCGGTAAATGGAATGGCTCGTTCGAGGAATGCTTCGACCGCGATTTCGTCCGCCGCATTCAGCGCTATGGCGTGCGCTCCGCCGCGTTCCGCGGCCTCGTAGGCCAGCCGGAGGCACGGGAAGCGCTCGAAGTCCGGAGGACTGAAGTCCAGTTGGCCCAGCGACGCCATATCGAAGGTCAGATCCGATTCGACACGCTCCGGATAGCTCATGGCGTAGAGGATGGGCAGGCGCATATCGGTCACTGAAATCTGCGCGAGGATGCTTCCGTCGATGTATTCCACCAGAGAATGCACAGTCGATTGGGGATGCACCGTCACCTTGACGGCCGACGGGGATAAATCGAAAAGGCGGCAGGCTTCGATTATCTCCAATCCTTTGTTCAACATGGTGGCGGAGTCGATGGTGATCCGGCGCCCCATGACCCAGGTTGGATGCTTCAGGGCCTGCTCGACTGTGATGCCGTCAAACTGGCTGAGCGGCAGGTTGCGGAAGGGTCCACCGGAGGCGGTCAACCAGATCCGTCGTATCTCGCGCTTTTCTCCGGCCCGCATGCATTGATGGATCGCATTGTGTTCGGAGTCAATCGGCAGCAGCGGAGCTCCGTTGGCTCGGGCCGCTGCGACGAGAATCTCTCCGGCGGCAACCATGGCCTCTTTGTTGGCGAGGCCGACGGGTTTTCCTGCCTGGACGGCAGCGTAAGTTGCCTCCAGTCCGGAGACGCCGACTATGGCGGAGACGACGAAATCCGCCTGGGGCATGGTGGCCACCCGTACCGTTCCGGCAGCGCCAGAGACCACTTCGATGCTGGTGATTCCAGCCTGTTTTAATCGGATTTGGAGGGCAGCGGCGATTTCATCCGTGGCCATCGACACGACGGCAGGACGCCAGCGTTTGCACTGTTCAAAAGCGGTCTCGGCTGTTCTGGCCGGCCGCCAGTGAGGCTACAGAGAACCGCTCCGGATATTTTTCAATGATGCTGAGGGTGCTCTGACCGATCGAACCGGTCGACCCCAGGATGGCGATCTGCTTCATCTAAAAGTACTGTTGCAAGAGTAGAGCGTACCACAGCACAGGAGCGGCCATGAGCAGAGCATCGATCCTATCCAGCACGCCGCCGTGGCCGGGCAGAAGCGTGCCCGAGTCTTTCACTCCGGCTCCGCGCTTGATCGCCGACTCCACCAGGTCACCCACCTGCGCAGCGACGTTGAGGATCGCCGCCAGGGCGAGCCAGCCCGCCATCGAACCCGGAAAAGACAGAAGCGACGACAGCTTTCCGAAGTTGCCTCGAGCCAGATACTCAGCCAGCAAGATTAAGAGGAGTGCAATGAATACGCTTCCAGCGATTGAGGCGACGGAGCCTTCCCACGTTTTTGCCGGACTGATGTGAGGAGCGAGCTTTCGCCGGCCCCATGCCCGGCCCACATAGAGTGCCGCGATGTCGCCTGCCCATACTACGAAGAACAGAAAAAGCAGCAGCGACGGACCATTCTCCTGCTCGCTGAGCAGAGGCAGGGTGGTGAGAGGCACGCCGATGTACAGCACTCCGAAAACAGAAAATGCCGTATCCGGAAGCACGCGGTTGAGCGGCGAGCGGAAGGCACAGACGATAAACAGCATCAGTGCGAGCGCTCCCAGGACTGGTCCAAGGAAATCCGGGCGGCGGAAAATGGAGGCAAAGAGGAGCCCGACTGCGAGCATGGTCACAATTCGAGGCGTTTTGGCACCGGCAGCATCGGCCAGAGTCAGATATTCCCATAGAGCCAGCTCTGCTACGAGCACGGCCACCAGGGTGATGAGCCAGGTGGGCCCCAGGAAAATCAGGAGCAGAACCAGGGGAACAAGAACCGCAGCCGTCGCGACGCGTTTCATCTCTTTGAAAGCATACACGTTGGCAATTTGGGTCTTTGCTCGTGTTGGCCTCGTCAAAGCAACAAAGTCGAACCGAGGGGGTTGGACATCTTATCAGTAGAAAAGACAGATACACCGTCAATCGCCGCGGACGCTTTACATGGCCAAAGGGCGCCGGCGATTTGCAGAAATTCCTGAGGGAAGAAGAATGAAATCGAATCCTATTTTTGCTGCCGCTGCACTGATTGGCTTAATGGCAGCCGTAACGCCTGTGTTTGCCCAGGGTGCCGACGATGTCTCTGCGCAGACCGTCATCACCGTGCTTGGAAAAAACAACGAAGCTGCCGCCCCTCTCCAGGAGAGGGATCTGAAAGTTCAGGTCGGCGGCAAGTCAGCCAACGTCACGGATCTGGTTCCGCTGCGCGGCGATCGTGCCGGACTTGAACTGGTCATCCTGATCGACGGCTCGGCCCGGACCAGCCTTGGCACTCAGATGGGAGATATTGAGCGCTTTGTGAAGTCGTTGCCGCCGACAACCTCTGTCGGTATCGCCTACATGCAGAATGGTGCAGCCGTATTCTCGCAGCCGTTCGACCGCGGACAAGGCCAAGGTACTGGAAAGCCTGCACCTGCCCAATGGGTCGCCGGGAAGCAGCGCCAGCCCGTATTTCTGCCTCTCGGATCTGGCCAAGAAATGGCCCTCCACCAACCGCGAGAACCGGCGCGAGGTGGTGATGATCACGGACGGCGTCGATCCCTACAATCTGCGGTTCGACCCCGAGAATCCTTACCTGCAGACTGCTATCAACGATTCGATTCGTGCAGGTCTGATTGTCGATTCTATCTACTGGCACGATCAGGGCCGATATGACCGCGGACCCTATCAGAACAATTCCGGTCAGAGTCTTCTGAATCAAGTCTCCCAGGTAACGGGAGGGAAGGCGTACTGGCAGGGACTGGGGAATCCGGTTTCCCTGGCGCCGTTCTTCGATGATCTCAGCCGGCGCCTGCAAAACCAATACGAGCTGGGCTTCGAGGCGAAAGCAAAATCGAAACCGGAGATAGCTACCCTCAAGGTGAAGCTCACGATGCCGGACGCGAAGCTGGACGCTCCGCAGAAGGTTGCGATCGTTCCCGGCGGCGTTGCTCACCAGTAACGAAGCTGTTTTGGCCTGGCATGGCACGCGGGTGTCACGCCAGGGTTCGCACCCTGTGGGTATCAGTCAGCCTGCGGGGTTCAGATGTAACTGTTGCAGTGGAATCGATTTAACCTATCCTCCACCGTGGAGGATTTTCGTGAAACGATTCTTCGCACTGTGTCTTCTTATCCCGGCGCTGGTGACAAGTGCGCAGGAGCCGCGCTGGTCTGCGGAGAAAGCCAACCAGTGGTATCAGAAGCAGCCCTGGCTGGTTGGCAGTAACTTCATTCCCTCAAATGCAATCAACCAGCTTGAGATGTGGCAGGCTGACACCTTCGATCCGCAGGAGATTGACAGGGAACTAGGCTGGGCCGAGGCGATCGGGATGAACACCATGCGGGTGTTCCTGCACGACCTTCTCTGGCAACAGGACCCGAAGGGGTTCACGCGGCGCATCAATGCTTTTCTGGAAATCGCTTCCCGGCATCACATACGGCCGGTGTTTGTTCTCTTCGATTCGTGCTGGGATCCGGACCCTCGCCTTGGTCCGCAGCATCCGCCGATTCCGGGTGTACATAACTCGGGATGGGTACAGAGCCCCGGCAGGCGTGCTCTGGAGGATTCGGCGGAGTATCCGCGGCTCAAAGCCTATGTTCAGGGGGTTGTGGGAGCCTTCGCTAATGACGATCGCGTGCTCGCGTGGGATCTGTGGAATGAGCCGGACAATGGCAACAACAGCTCGTACGCGAAAGAAGATCCGAAGAACAAGACTGAGCTGGTGCTAAAGCTTCTGCCTCAGGTCTTCGCCTGGGCGCGGGAGGCGCATCCCACCCAGCCGCTCACCAGCGGCATCTGGCAGGGCGATTGGTCTTCTCCAGAGAAGCTCAGCGCAATGGCTCGAATTCAGATTGAGAATTCGGACGTGATCTCCTTCCATAACTATGGCTGGCCGGAGGATTTCGAACAGCGTGTCGTGTGGCTGGAGCAGTACCATCGTCCGTTGATCTGTACGGAATACATGGCGCGCGGCGCAGGCAGCACGTTCGACAATACCTTGCCGATCGCGCAGAAGCATCGGGTGGCGGCGATCAACTGGGGCCTGGTGGCAGGAAAAACCCAGACGTGGCTGCCCTGGGACTCCTGGTATCGTCCCTATACGCTGGAGCAGCCCACGGTATGGTTCCATGAGGTATTCCATACGGATGGGAAGCCCTACCGGCAGCACGAAGTCGACCTGATTCGCGAACTGACCGCCCAATCGAACGGACCGGGCAAGCAGTGATCGCGCGAGGCTGATGCTATTGCGGTTTTCTGGGGGCGGCTTTATGCCTCTCCGGCCTGGCTTCGGGCTTCGGGCGGGACTGAATGTCGGTCAGGCGAATGACGGCCCCGGCTGCCGAAATTCTCACCTGGTCCTTCTCGTCCTGAAGTCCGGCCTCGGCGGCCTTCAGCAGTACGGGATCGCCGCGCCTGGCGATTGCGTCAAAGGCGGCGGCGCGCACCAGCCACTTGTCCTTCGTGGCTGAGGCATCTGCCAGCGCCTCACCACTTTTCGGATCGGGATCTTTGGCGAGCATCAGCGCTGCGGCGGCCAGCACCGGCGAGGTGTCGTCGCGCGTCAGCAACTTGTATCCGCTCATGCGAGGCCACCAAAGGGCACAAATCCAAGGCCGGCCTGAGCGCCAAGCGACGCCAATTTCTTGGGGTCGTTCAGAACTGTTTCTGCTGCTCGGTCAGACTCGTGCCGGTCTTCTGTTCTCCTGTAAGGACTGCGTAGTAGACGTCATATCCCCTGTCATCGCCGAGCTGAATCAGGGAATGGGCTGCGGCGATGATTACGGAAGGGTCCGTGTCCTGAAAGGCTGCGTGCAGCTGCGTCCTTGCATCCTTCGCTCCCATTTCCCCAAGTGATTGAGCCGCGGCGGCGCGTACTTTCGGCTGCTTGTCGTTTTCTAAAGCGGAAAGTGCGGCGTCCTCTGCCTTTTTATCGCCGTTGAGCTCGCCCAGGACTCGAGCTGCTCTGACCCGTACGTCGGTGTTGTTGTCCTCAAGCCCCGCATTCAAGACTGTCCAAGCGGTCTGTTGTGAAGTCTGAGTTGCATCCTGCGCGATAGCAGGAGTTGCGACGGCGGACAAAATAACCAGGCTAAAAACGCAAACGAACGGTCTCAATTTTCTTTCCCCCATCGAGTTCTCAAGTACAGCCTCGACAAACATTGCAACATGGTAGCGGGTTTCGAAGGTCGAGGGGAAATAAGCGTGGCGTGCAGAAAGGCTATCGAGGGACCAGAGTGTTCGCCGGAAGGGAAGCGACGTCGTCGGATTCCGATCCGTCGGCGAGGCCGCCGTAGCGGCGTTCGCGCTTCTGGAAATCCTCGATGGCTTCGAGCATGTGGATGCCGCGGAAGTCGGGCCAGAGGCGGTCGGTAACGAAGATCTCCGCGTAGGCGATCTGCCAGAGCAGGAAGTTGGAGATGCGCATTTCTCCGGATGTGCGGATCAGCAGATCGGGATCGGGCATGTGCGCGGTGTAGAGATGCCTCTGGATATCCTGCTCGGTGATATCTTCAGCCCGCAGCTCGTCCCGGCTTATTTCGGCTGATAGCGCGCGGAAGGCGTCCACCAGCTCCGAGCGGGAGCCGTAGTTGAGTGCCAGCGTGAGCACCGTGCCGGTGTTGTGCTTGGTCGCGTCCGCCGCCCAGTCCATGCGTTCGCGCACTTCTTTGTCCAACTCGTCGGTGCGGCCGATGTATTGGATGCGGACGTTGTTGTCATTCATCCGCTGTACGTTGTTGGTCAGATAGGTGCGCAGCAGGCGCATGAGAAAGCTGACTTCGGTCCGGGGACGCTTCAGATTGTTCTCGAGCGAGAAAGCGTAAAGCGTGAGCCAGGGCAGCCCGATGCGCGAAGCAGTCTCGACGACATATTGAACGGATTCGGCGCCCTGCTGATGGCCCAGGAAGCGCTTCAGGCGTCGCTTGCCGGCCCAGCGGCCGTTGCCGTCCATGATGATGGCCACATGTTCGGGCAGGCGCGCCGCATCCAGGCGGCGATAGATCGCCAGCTCATCGGGCGGCAGTTCATGAACGCGGCTGAAGTTGAGCAACGGCTTCCCCTGCGGCATTTTCGGAAACATGGTGAATCGAAGCCGCTAGCGTAAAGTCGACGCGACCCGCAGGGCACGGCGACCCTGCATGATGAAAAAGGGAATGAAAATTTCCCAAAATGCCTTGTCTCGACCGTAGCACGCCTAGCCGGGGCAGCCGCAACGACGCGAGTAGAAGATTCACATCTGCATTTCGTTCGATGCAAGCGCTCTGACGGAGCCATGACGATCTCGTCATTTTGGGCGGGCCATGTCAAAGCGGTCATGGGTGCGGACGTAGGTCGGACCGCCCATCCTGCCGATGGCTTTCAGCTTTTCGGGATCGATCTTGTAGTTGTCGACGATGGTCTCGTCGACGTGAAACCGCAGAACGTCTCCGAAGATCACTGTGCCTCCACCCGGTGCGTCGCCAATCGGCAAAAGCTGCCGCAAGCGGCATTCCATCTGCGCCCGGCTCTCGCCCACGCGCGGTGGCCGGACCAGCTCGCTGGCGATGGGTGTCAGCCCCGACAATTCGAACTCGTCGATCTCGGGGGCAACTTCGGCCGAGGTAAGGTTCATCTTGTCGGCGAAGTCTTCGGAGACGATGTTCACGACGAACTCTTTCGTCGCGGAGATGTTGCGCAGGGTGTCTTTGGTCGGAGTTTCGGCCTTGCGGTAGGAACTCACAAAGCACACGACAGGCGGATCAGCCGTGCAGGCCATGAAGTAGCTGAAGGGAGCAAGATTGCGGATGCCCTTTTCATCGAGGCTGGAGACAAACGCGATCGGGCGGGGAACGACCATCCCGATCATCAGCTTGTAGATGTCTGTCGCCGAACTGCTGGCCGGATCGATGCGAAGCATTGCCATATCGCTCGATTGTATCGAGCGGCTCGATCACGGTCGCCGATGGCGGCCGGCCCTGTACAGTCCGCGTCTTTACGCCATGCGCCTGCGTCCCGAGGCCATCTCCCGCACCTGGTTGAGGACCATCGACCGCTGGAAGCCGTCCAGTTGCGACACCATCGATGCGATCTCGGCGAGAAACGGATCGGACATGATTGCCACAGTCTCCGCCTGGGCACGGCTCCGCGCATCGCGCAGCAGCGCACAGATATCGACCTCAAGCGCCGTAGCCAGCCGCTCGAGTGAGGACAAGCGTCGGCATCGCCTTGGCGTTCTCGATCTTTGAGATGTAGGTGCGCGGCACCTGCATGCGACCGGCAAGCTGACGCTGGCTCAGCCCGCGTACGCGGCGAATGTCGCGAACCGCTTTAGCGACGTTGATCTCGTCTTCGCTGGCAGGGGCGCTTGCAGTCGCCACTACCAACTGAGGCAATTGCGGCTCCGGCTCTTCGATTTCGAGTGGTTTGTGGCAGCGCCTGCAGAGTGAATTCGCCGTTCGGAATTGCACCAGGCTGCAGTGTTCGCAGCGAAGCACCTCACGTGCTTCGACGGTGGCTAAGATAGTTGCCATAAGTTGTACGGAGTGCCAGAGCAGGCTCTCCAGGCTGGAAGAGGCAGCGGATTATAGCCGCTATCCCGTCCAACTGTGATTCAGCTTGCATCCGGGGTATCTTTGTTGTCAAGTGAAAACTGTGAGTCAGCCGAAGAAAACCCTAAGAAACCCTAAGAAACCCAAAATGGAAATTTGCAGAGAGAGGATTGACGATGGCCGATGAGACATACACACGCGAACGCGCATGGGAACTGCTTCAGCAATGGACGCAGTCGCCGAGCCTGATCAAGCACGCGCTCGCTGTTGAAACCTGTGTGCGCGCGTACGGCGAACGCGAGGCTGAAGCGCGCGGACTAACCGGCAGCGAGCGTGATGCATTTGTCGAGATTTATTCCATGACCGGATTGCTCCACGACTTCGACTACGAACGGCATCCGTCGCGCGAGGAGCATCCCTTCGTCGGCAATCGCCTCCTTGTCGAGCAGGGATGGCCCGAAGCGATACGCACGGCAATCCTCGGACATGCCGAATACTCCGGCGTGCCGCGCGAATCCCACCTCGCCAAGGCGCTCTTTGCCTGCGACGAGCTGGCGGGCTTTCTTACTGCCTGCTCTCTGGTCAAACCCACAAAGTCGATTTTTGATGTGGATGTGGCGGGCGTGAAAAAGAAGATGAAGGACAAGGCGTTTGCCCGAGGGGTGAACCGCGACGACATTACGACGGGTGCCGCAGAACTCGATGTCGCGCTGGACGATCACATCGCCTTCTGCATCCTGGCGATGCAGCGCAATGCCGACGTGCTGGGCCTGCGGGGAGTCGCGGCCGGAGAGTCTTAGCGATCGCGAGTTACTGTGCCAATGCCGATTCGAGTAGACTACGTTCCTTGGACGTCGATCCCGTGAACCGGGTGTGATGGAGGAACGCGCGCTTGGGAAGATGGTTGCGGCTGGGGCTCAGGGCGCTGCTGGTCGTTGCAGGAATCGGCTTCGTCCTCGGCCTTACCGCTTTCCTCTGGTTGAGGTACGTTCCGCCGCCTTCTCTTCCTCAGTCCAGTCTGCTTTCGCCGGTCAGTGAAGTAAGGGCAACCGCAGGGCAGGGGATCATCTCGATCGACTGGACCGCCGTTCCCAACGCCATCTGCTACCAGGTACAGCGCAGCGAAAGCCCGGGCGGCCCGTTTTCGCTGGCCAGCTCTGTTTATGGAGTCATGCCGGTATTTGTCGAGCGTGCGATGGATCGCTACCTGCCCGGTGAGCCGCTCGGCCGAGTGCCGCACGGTCCTTGGGTTGACTCGGACATCCGGCCCGGCCACACCTACTATTACCGGGTGCGCGGCAACGACGGCACGGCGTGGAGCCCGGTCGGGGCGACTGCTTCCGCAACCGCACTGAGGCCTTCGCAGCAGGAGCCCACCGTACAGATTCGGGTCGACGCGGCGCATCCCGCAGGGCCATTCGAGCACAAATGGGAGATCGCCCTCGGCTCCGAACACCTGAGCTACATGTTCAAGGGCGACATCAACGAACATGTGAAGGCCGCGGGAGCCGGCCTCCGCGCGGGCAATAAGCTCGCGCACGACACGCTGGGGATTCAATACATCCGTGCCCACGGCATTCTGATGGACGACCTCGGCGTGTATACCGAGGATGCGGCGGGGAAGCCGCATTATGACTGGACGAAGGTCGACCGGCTCTACGACATGCTGCATGAGGATGGCCTCAAGCCCTTCGTCGAACTGAGCTTTATGCCGGCCGCCCTGGCCGCGGATCCGCACGCGCCGAAGATCTTTCAGTACAAAGGCAACAGCTCGCCTCCGAAGGATTATACGAAGTGGCGGGCGCTGGTTGCCGCGCTCGCGCAACATCTGATCGACCGCTACGGGCGTGCGGAGGTCGAGACGTGGCCCTTCGAAGTGTGGAACGAGCCTGACGTGAAGGTCGAGGTGACCTTCTGGAACGGCTCGCGCGACGAGTACTTCAAGCTCTATGACTACGCGGCCGACGGCCTCAAGTCCGTCGATCCAAACCTGAAGGTCGGAGGGCCGGTAGCTGCCTTCACTTATTTTCAGGAGCCCTTCCTGCGCCATGTGACCCGCGAAAATTTTGCGACGGGTGGTCACAGCGTCCCGCTCGACTTCCTCGACCTGCACAACTACTACCTGCCTGCATCCGATTACCGGCCGCTGCTGCGCCGGTACGGGCTGCCGGATGTGCCGGTCTATTACACCGAGTGGGGCGTCTCTCCCCAGTACGGAGACAAGGTGAGCGACACGGCCTACTCGGCCGCGGAGACCATCTCAGGCCTCGCCGACAGCGTCGACCAGGTAGCGTCAATCAGCTACTGGACGGCCAGCGACTATTTCGAAGAGAGCGGCGATCCCAAGGCACTGTTTCACGGCGGCTTCGGGCTGATCGGCCTCGACGGCCTGCGCAAGCCGCGCTACTGGGCATATTACCTGCTGCACCAGCTTGGGACTGAGCGTCTTGACGTTAGCGGCTCCGGAGACGGCTTCGATGGCCTCGTCAAAACACTCGCCACGCGCGGCTCTGACTCTGACGACAGCGTGGAGGTCCTGTTGAGCGATGCGACCCCCGAGCATGGAAAGGCGCTGGGGAGTGCTCTCCTGAACCGGCATATTGCGCTGACGGTCTCAGGACTGACTCCGGGGGCGTCGTATCGCGTGGAACACGACCGAATCGACAACGATCATTCGAATGTCTACGGGGCATGGCAGGCGATGGGCTCTCCGAAATGGCCGGACGCGGGGCAGATGGCATCGCTACATCAGAGAGATGAGTTGCAGACGCTGGCTCCCTCCAGCACGGTTACGGCAAACGCAGCGGGAGAGGTCACGCTGGAGTTTGATCTGCCGATGCCGGCGGTGTCGTTGGTGAAGTTCGTGGAGATGCTCAAATAATTCGCGCGAAGCGCAGTTGCCTGGACGGCCAGTCCTGCGAAGCGTCTTTGCCTGGACGGCAAGTCCTGCTAATCTGGCGAGTCCCTTATGGCCGATTCCAGCTCAACCACGCTGAATACCACCCTCGCATCGAAGCTCGATCCGAAATCCGCCCGCGCCCGCAACAACGCTACGGGCATGTTGCATCTGGTTGCCCAGATTCGTCAGCAGGAAGCCGCCATCCGCGAAGGCGGAGGCGCGAAGGCCATCGAGTCTCAGCACGCCAAGAAGCGCCTGACGGCACGGGAGCGGATCGCGCTGCTTCTTGATCCTGACACCGAGCTCTTCGAACTTGCCCTCTTTGCCGCCTACGAGATGTACGAAGAATGGGGCGGCGCACCCTCCGCCGGCACTGTCACCGGCCTGGGCCGAGTCGCCGGACGACTCTGCATGATCATCGCCAATGACGCGACGGTGAAAGCCGGGGCGTTTTTCCCCATGACGGCGAAGAAGGTCCTCCGCGCGCAGTCTATTGCGATGGAGAACCGCATCCCCACGATCTACCTCGTCGACTCTGCCGGCGTGTTCCTGCCGCTGCAGGAAGACGTGTTTCCCGACCAGGATGATTTCGGCCGTATCTTCCGCAACAACGCTGTCATGTCGGCGATGGGCATTCCGCAGATTACTGCGATCATGGGGATGTGTGTTGCCGGTGGGGCCTACCTGCCAGTCATGACCGATCACGTGCTTATGACTGAGGGCAGCGGGCTTTTCCTTGCCGGGCCTGCGCTCGTGCAGGCAGCTATCGGACAGAAATACTCGCGCCGAAGAGCTGGGCGGAGCGACGATGCACGCGGAGATCTCCGGGACGGTCGACTACAAAGAGCCGAACGACCACCTGTGCATCGCCCGCCTGCGTTCGCTTGTTGCGAAGATCGGGCATCGGCCCGGGCGCGCCATTCGATCGGTCGCCCTATGATCCTGCAAAGGACGCTCCCAGGTATGCGGCCGAGGATCTTTATTCATTGCTCGATCCCGATCCCGCCAAGGCCGCGGTCAACACCTACGACATGCACGAGCTTCTGGCTCGAATCGTCGATCGCAGCGAGTTCGACGAGTACAAGCCCGACTATGGGCGAACTGTCTTATGTGGGTATGCGCGCATCGGAGGCTTCGCCGTCGGCATCGTCGCCAACCAGAAGCAGCACCAGCCGCAGATCAGCCATACCGGTGAGAAACGAACGGAGTTCGGCGGAGTTATCTATGCCGAGAGCGCCGAGAAGGCCGCGCGCTTCATCATGGATTGCAACCAGAACCTCGTGCCGCTCATCTTCCTGCACGATGTGAACGGCTTCATGGTGGGCCGCGACGCCGAGTGGAGCGGCATCATCCGCGCCGGCGCGAAGATGGTGACTGCTGTTTCCAACTCCACCGTACCAAAGATCACCGTCATCGTCGGTGGATCGTTCGGGGCGGGGAATTATGCCATGTGCGGCAAGGCTTACGACCCGCGCTTTATCTTCGCGTGGCCGACGGCGCGCTACGCCGTGATGAGCGGAGCCTCGGCAGCGAATACTCTGGTCGAGATCAAGATCAAGCAGCTGGAGCGCGGAGGCAAGAAGCTCAGCGATGAAGAAAAGCAGGAGCTGTTGGCCTCGATCAAAGCAACCTACGACCAGCAGACTGACTGCCGCTACGCCGCCGCCCGCCTATGGGTCGACGCCATTATCGATCCAGCAAAGACCCGCGAAGCCATCCTGACCGCGCTCGACGCTGCCGCGTTGAATCCCGATGTGCCTAAATTCAATGTCGGGATACTGCAAACGTGACGGACTAAAATCCAAGCCTATGATCATTCACGACAACGAACAGGTAGAACTCTCGACTGCCTACGGGCCGATGCGAACCCACATCTTCCGGCCGGTCGCTCCGGGAAAATATCCGAGCATCGTTTTCTATAGCGAGATCTTTCAGGTCACCGGACCCATTCACAGAACCGCCGCCATGCTGGCCGGTCACGGGTACATCGTTGCTGTCCCGGAGATCTATCACGAGTTCGAACCGGCCGGGACTGTTCTCGCCTATGACCAGGCCGGGTCGGACCGAGGCAATCAGTGGAAGACCACTAAGGAACTCGCCAGCTACGACGCTGATGCCCGCGCCGTTCTCGACCATCTCACGTCGCGCGAGGATTGCACCGGGCAGCTTGGGGCGATGGGCATCTGCATCGGCGGACATCTAGCCTTTCGTGCTGCGATGAATCCTGACGTGCGAGGCGCGGCCTGCTTCTATGCGACGGATATACATAAAGGCAGCCTGGGCAAGGGGATGAAGGATGACTCGCTGGAGCGCGCGAAAGATATCCGCGGCGAGCTCCTGATGATCTGGGGACGGCAGGACCCGCACACCGCGCTCGAAGGCCGCATAATCATCCAGGCCCGTCTCAACGAAGTCGGCGCGAAGTTCAGTTGGTACGAAGTCAACGGTGCGCATGCCTTTATGCGGGACGAGGGCGCGCGTTACGATCCGGAACTGGCCCTCCAACTCTACGGGATTGTCTTTGATTTCTTCCGCCGCCGTCTGGGCTCAGGCGATCTTCCGTAGGAATTGCGGCACGGGAGAAACATGGCACCAGGAAGACGCTTCTTACGTATCAGGAAGAATGGTCCCCATACAAACCCGGCCTGCCCCGGCGTTGAGAGGGCGATCTCCGCTATGGGCGCGCATCGGCTTCTGGACATGCACAGCAATCGCCGTAGCGGTCGTCATTCGGCGAATATTCGCGCTTGCTCTTCCTCCGCGTTCGGCCGCGCCTCAGCTTGCCGCGCTTGACTCGTTCTTTGCTTCCCACACCGCGCTGACGCTGGCGCATATCCTCCCCGCGCTGGTATTTGTGCTGGTTGCGCCCTTCGTGGTTTTTCGAGCCTCGACACGTATCTGGGCTGGGCAGCTCATCTATCCCCTCGGAGCTGTCGTTGGCATCACCGCCTACGCTATGAGCGTCGATTCTGTCGGCGGATGGATCGAGCGGTCGGCGGTGCTCTTCTTCAACAGCCTCTTCCTTGTCTCGCTAATTCGCGCATATCGTTACCGGAGACAGAATGACCCGCTCCGCGAGCGCCCATGGATGTTGCGGGCTATCGTGGTGCTGCTGGGCATCGCGACCACGCGGCCGGTGATGGGCGTGTTTTTTGCGACCAGCCGGCTCACACACCTGACGCCACACCAATTCTTCGGGATAGCATTCTGGATCGGCTTCTCGATCAACACGATGGCCTTCGAGCTCTGGATTCGCTCCCTCGAGCGCCGCTCCATCTGATCGGACAGCCATCAGCTGATCGGACAGCAATCAGCCGGGTGAATGAGTCTTACGCTCTCATTGCTTCAGCAGCTCCTGCGCCACCACGGCAAAGAAAGAGTGGCCAAAGATGGTGGGATGTTCTTGATCCCAGAAGAAGTTCACATAGGGATTGCTGCACACCACCGTCGTGAGGCACGGATCGGTAACGTCGGTGAAACCATAATGGGATGGGTCTGTAAGCACCGATTGGAACAGGGCGTACGCATCGATTCGGTAGATACGCGTTTGTGGCGAGAACGATTCCAGCAACAGCAGCAGATTGAGCGCCTTGTTGGTTGCCACCGACGCGGCCGTGGCGAAGCTCGAAATCCCTTCGGCCTTCGCACCAGGCAGCTGGCCCACGTCCAGCAGGTTAGATGTAAGGATATTCCTCGCCCCCGCTCGCTCCAGCAGTTCTATGCTCGACGCAAGGCCGAACGCGATTTCATTGCCAAGTGTTTCGGGCGATCCACCTGTCGCATTCAAAATGTCGTTGCCGCCACCCTCGACCACGTAAAGAGCATTTGGATCGGCCTTGCCATTGTGCAGGCTCAGATAGAGCTCGACCTGTTGCGGAACACTGGGGATAGAAAACGCGCCTTCCGGAACGGCAGCCGTGACCATCGCACCGCCGAAGGCAAAATCCGTCCCGCCCCCCAGATACGGTTTGAGCGTTAATCCATAGGTGCCTGCCAGATGATCCAGCCAGATAGGTCCGTTCGAGAATCGTCCCTGATAATACGGCGCCGCCGGTTCTGCACCCTTGGTTGCAATAAAGATGTTGCCTACATCGCAGTAGCTGTCGCCAAAAATGTAGATGGCATCGAATGTAGTCGGGGTGGCATGGGATGCCAGTGAGAAGCCGAAGAGCGCTATAGCAACTGCCGAGGCGCGCAGATTCGTGAGGATTGGCATGATTCGTTCTCCTTTTCGCATATCAACCGGGCCCGGGAAATGTCCTGCATCAAAACGGCAAACGTCCAGATTTCGGGCGAGCGCACGTGGCGACTAATGTAGCCGACCGTCCGTGCGTTTGGGTAAGGATTTCGCGGTTCTCACCAAATTTTCCGTCAGATTTGAAAGTCGGCCCCGATACCTCCTCGATTCCCCCTGGGTCGCCAATCCGGCTTTTCATCGCCATGCACAATCTTTCCGCGAGGTATCCTCATCCCATGCCCGTCACCACAGCTCCAGCCCGCGAAAAGCGCCGCAGCACCGGCCCCCGCACCGCGCCCCGCAGGCGCAAAAAGAAGAAGAGCCCGGGCTTGCTCGCCGCCTGGTGGCCGCTGTTGCTGGGAATCGCCGTCACGCCTTTTGCTATCCACGCCGCCAGCATCATGGCGCTTGCCGGACCGAGCGCGCTCACGACCCTTTATCCCTGGGTGGTTTTGCTGAAGAGCCCCGCCCTGGGCCTGAACAATGGCTTCGGCGAGAATTTGTCGCAGTTGCTGATGTATATTCAATTTCCGCTTTATGGACTGTTGATGGCCCTGATCCTGCGCGCTAAATCTTTCTGGATCGCGCTCCTCTCGGCGGCAGGTGTCCACTTCGCGGCGGTGCTTGCCGTCTTGCTGATCGCCCGTTCCCACGTGTAGCCTCCTGCCATGCCCGAAGCTGTCAAGCTCATCGAATGTCCCCGCGATGCCTGGCAGGGATTGCCGAAGCCCATCCCGGTAGAGGTCAAAGCCGAATATCTGCGCTCGCTCATCGATGCCGGCTTCCGGCATATCGATGCCGTCTCCTTTGTGTCTTCTGCAGCTGTCCCGCAGATGGCCGACTCAGAGCAGGTGCTTGGTTTTCTCGACGCGCCGGACGATGTTGAAATCATCGGCATCGTCGTGAACAAAAAAGGCGCCGACCGTGCGATTGCCACCGGGTCC
This sequence comes from uncultured Acidobacteriaceae bacterium, assembly GCA_963725225.1. Taxonomy (GTDB): domain Bacteria; phylum Acidobacteriota; class Terriglobia; order Terriglobales; family Acidobacteriaceae; genus Silvibacterium. The sequence continues at coordinate 106,682 of CAVRXY010000011.1, read as the reverse complement.
GTGACCACGCTGGGATTTCCCTACTCCGTGTCGCCCACCTTTCTCCAGCGCAATCAGCGGCAAACGCCGGAAGAGTCTCTTGAGACTCTTGATGCGATTGGCGAAGGAGCTTACAAGGCGGGCGTGAATGTCGTTGTCTATGTCTCCATGGCCTTCGGCAATCCATACAGCGATCCCTGGAGCATCGACGAAGTTATCGCCGCGTGCGATCTGTTGACTGACAGCGGGATTGAGCAGATATCTCTCGCCGATACGGTGGGTCTGGCGTCTCCGGCTGACGTCGAAGCTCTCGTGGCCGCCGTTCTACCGACGCTTTCCGGCAATGTCGAACTTGGGGTGCACCTGCATGGCCGCCCTGACCACGCTGCTGAAAAAGTAGCCGCAGCTTACACCGCGGGCTGCCGCAGATTCGACACAGCTTTAGGCGGCCTGGGCGGATGCCCCTTCGCGCAGGACGCGCTGGTGGGGAACCTGGCGACGGAGATCGCTCTGGCAGAACTCGGCAGGCTCGGCGCTACGCTGCCACCGCTGGGTCCGCTCGACAATCTGCTCGCGGCCAGCCGTGCTATTCAGCAGAAATTTGCTTCGATGCCACAATAGTCGAATAGCTGGCTTCTGACGCTTGAAGTACCATTGTCTGTCTCTGCCTCGGAGGGAACCGACATGCGGCGCTATGCCACTCTGCACACCCACTCGGAAAGCGGCATCCTTACCATCACGATGAACCGGCCGGACAAGCGGAATGCGCTCAATCCCGAAATGATGGAGGATCTTACGCACGCCTTCATCGCCGCCGGCGACGATGCCGGCTGCCGAGTTGTTATGCTGACGGGCGCGGGTTCGGCGTTCTGCGCGGGGCTCGATCTCGACCATCTGGAAACGCTGCGTGCCAAGACTCCCGAAGAGCATCGTCGCGACTCGGAACGGATCGCACGTCTATTGCGCACCCTGTACGACCTGTCTAAACCAACGATCGCCGCCGTTAATGGAGCCGCAATCGCCGGCGGGATGGGCCTGGCTACTATCTGCGACTTCACTCTCGCCATCCCGGAAGCTAAATTCGGTTACACCGAGGTGCAGATTGGCTTCGTTCCGGCCATTGTCTCGGCGTTTTTGCGCGGCCAGGTCGGCGACAAACGCTCTCGCGATCTCCTGCTGACCGGCCGCCTCATCAAGGCTCCAGAGGCTTTCGATCTGGGATTGGTTACCCGCGTCGTTCCGGAACAGGATCTTATGGTTGAGGCTCGGCGGCTGGCCCACTCGCTGCTCCGCAACAGCCCCGCGGCGATGCAGGCGACAAAGCGGCTGCTCAGTGAGCACGCGCATCACCACCTCGACCAGGAAACCGAATCAGCCATCGCGGCCAATGCCGAGGCGCGTACCACCGAGGACTTCAAGGAAGGGATCCGCGCTTTTCTCGAAAAGCGTCAGCCTGAATGGCCTTCGCTGCACGCCGAGAAGACTTCAGCCGGTCGATGAAGGTGCGCCAGGCAGCGAGAGATCGCAGGACAAGAATCGGAGGCTGCAGAGGGCAGAGATGGGCGCGCCTATCAGCGCAAGCTCAACACGAGGCGCACCCGTCCCACCTTGAGTTCCTTCCCCCGAGAACCAGCTATCCGGAACTCACTATGGTTGGATACGAAGCTGACGGCCGGAAAGACGCACCGAGTATGACAACGCCTTAGCAACGGCGTGAATTTCTCAAAACCCACGTGGCGAATTGACGAGCCGGGAACTACGAGCGAATTGGTCGTAATTGCGTTATGATTGAAAAGAGAAACAGGTCAGGGACACTTGAACGCGCTCAGTGAACTCGGCATTGGGAAAATGGCGATTGTTGAGCGCCTGGACCTGCCGGAAGAGGTTGGACATCACCTTATGCACATGGGGTTTATTCCCGAGGCGAGGGTCGTAGTGGTTCGGCGGGCGCCCGCCGGCGATCCTACGGTTTACGCCATTGACGGCTTTGAGATTGCCCTGCGCCGGGAAACTGCCCGCTCCATTCGCGTTCAGGTGGTTGAGGAAGGGCTCTGATGAGCGACTGCTGCGCCACTGAAACTATTGAAATTAGGGTCGAGCCTCGGATTCCAGGCAAAGTCCGCACGGTCGCGCTGGTCGGGCCGCCAAACTCCGGCAAGTCAACTCTCTTTAACCGCCTTACCGGTCTGCGGGCAAAAGTTGCCAATTACCCTGGGGTTACGGTCGAGCAGCACTTCGGAAAGCTAAGCGGCATCGGCCGCAGCGACCTGACCCTTATTGATCTTCCGGGAATTTACGGTCTCGACTCCTATTCAGAAGATGCCCGTGTGGCCGTTGATGTTTTGCACGGTGAGATGCCGGGCACGCCTGCGCCGGACGCTATTCTGCTGGTGTTGGATTCATTACACCTGCGGCGCCAGTTAACGCTCGCCGCGCCGGTTCTGGCATTGGGATTGCCGACGCTCGTCCTGCTCAACATGAGCGACCTGATGGAAACTCGCGGCGGTGAAGTTGACACTCTGGCCCTGGCCCGAGAACTCGGCGTTCCGGTGGCAAAAATAAGCGCCACGCGCGGTACTGGTCTCGATTCCATTGCTCATTTCCTGGACCGCAAGAGCGAACCGATTCGGCCCAGAATTCCGGCAAAGCTGGAACTCCCGGTTGTTGGCAATGCGCGGTCTTACCGGCAGTGGGCAACCGGCATCAGCACGCGGACCAAATACAAGGCGCCCCTGTCGTCAGAGTGGACGCGGAAACTCGACCGGTTCCTGCTGCACCGTATTTTTGGTCCGCTGCTCTTCCTGGCGGTCGTTATCAGCGTCTTCCAGGTGGTATTTTCCATCGGCCAGCCCCTGAGCAATGCTTTCGGCGATTTTCTCAATGCGGCGGGAGACAAAATCGGGACGCTTCTTGGGCACGGATGGTTTGAATCCCTTCTTATCGACGGCATCTGGAAGGGTGTGGCTTCGGTCCTCGTCTTTCTTCCCCAGATCCTGCTCCTGTTCCTGTTCATTGGAGTGCTTGAAGATTCGGGCTACCTGGCCCGCGCAGCGCTGATCGCCGATCGGGTCATGCGCTCGATCGGGCTGAACGGCAAGGCTTTCATCCCATTGCTCTCCGCCTATGCCTGCGCGGTTCCAGCCATCATGGCTACCCGGACCATCGAGAACAAGCGCGACCGCTTTGCGACCATTCTGGTGGCTCCTTTCATGACATGCTCGGCGCGGCTGCCTATCTACCTGCTGATGATTGCCGCATTCGTTCCCAACAGGCCGATCATTGGGCGAATTTTTCGGCCTGCGTGCTGCCGTCATGCTTTCGCTGTACCTCTTGGGCTTTCTTGCCGCGCTGTTTACGGCGCGCTTGCTCAAGTCGTCAATTCTCAAGGCGGCCTCCGCGCCCTTCATTCTCGAGCTGCCGCAGTACCGGCTGCCAACCCTGCGCTCACTCGGGCTTCGGGTAGTGGATCGCGGCAAGGTGTTCCTGAAGCAGGCGGGAACGATCATTCTCTGCGTGACGGTGGTGCTCTGGTTCCTGAGCCATATACCCTTCCACTCGACTCTGCCCGACAGCGTTATCGGACATGTAGGCCGCTGGATCGAGCCGGTTATCCATCCGCTCGGCTTCAACTGGAAGATCGGGATCGGCCTGCTCAGCTCGATCATCGCGCGCGAGGTAATCGTCGGCACGCTGGGGACGCTCTACGGCGCCGATCCTGCGACTCAGTCGCTAAGCCTGCAGGCGGCACTGCGCCATGACCTTACGCTGGGCGGAGCGATGGCGCTGGTAGTATTCTTCGCCTTTGCTATGCAGTGCACCTCGACATTGGCGATTGTGCGGCGTGAAACGAACAGCTGGAAGTGGCCGGCGTTGCAGTTTGCATACATGAGCGTGCTCGCCTACACGGCGGCGCTGGCGGTAAACCAGATCATCTCGCATCTCTTTTAAAAGAATTCCCGCTTCTTCGATTTAAGATAGTGGGACAGGCCAACATTCGCAGGTTCTCGCACTGCGTCTCCCAGGCGCAAGCAGAACTTCGCGGCCACAACATTCAATACGGAAGCACAATGATTTCAGTCAGCAATGTAAGCATGCGCTACGGCGCCAAGATTCTCTTCGACGACGTGAGCATCACATTCACGCCGGGCCGGCGGTACGGTCTAACCGGACCCAACGGAGCCGGCAAATCTACTTTCATGAAGATCCTTTCCGGCGAGCTCGACGCGCAGAAGGGAACGGTGGTGCGGCCGAAGAAGCTCGGCATCCTGCGCCAGGATCAGTTCGCGTTTGACGCTTACCGGGTCATAGACACCGTCATCATGGGTAACAAAGGATTGTGGGCGGCTCTCGAGGAACGTGACGCCATCTACTCCAAGGCGGAGCTCACCGACGATGACGGCATGCGCTTAGGAGAGCTTGAGGGCATCGTCGGCGAGGAAGACGGCTATACGGCGGAGAGCGACGCCGCCGTGCTGCTCCAGGGCCTCGACATCCCGGACGAGCTGCACGAGCGGAAGATGAGCGAGCTGCAGGGAGGCCAGAAGGTTCGGGTGCTGCTTGCCCAGGCGCTCTTCGGTAATCCGCAGGCCTTGCTGCTCGACGAGCCGACGAACTATCTCGACCTTGACTCGATTCACTGGCTGCAGGATTTTCTCTCCCGGTTCGAAGGCACGCTGATTACGATTTCGCACGACCGGCATTTTCTCAACAGTGTGACCACGCACACCGCCGATATCGACTACGAGACGATCATCACTTATACCGGCGGCTACGACGAGATGGTGGTTGCCAAAACGCAGATTCGTTCGCGCCTCGAGTCTCAGAACGAGCAGCGCGAGAAAAAAATTGCGCAGTTGAACGAATTTATTGCGCGGTTTGCGGCCGGGACCCGGTCGAGCCAGGTGACCAGCCGCAAGAAAGAAGTAGAACGTCTCCAGACAACAGAACTTGCGCGATCGAATATCCAGCGCCCATACATCCGCTTTGACATGATTCGTCCTTCCGGCAAAACCGCGTTGGAATTTGAGGAGATTCGCAAGAGCTACGGCGATCTGACCGTGATCGACGGATTCAGCGCGAACGTGATGCGCGGCGAGAAGGTCGCTCTAATGGGCCGCAACGCGCAGGGCAAGACCACGCTCGTCAAATCTCTGCTCACCACGTCTCCCGATTTCGCCGAAAACGACTTCACGCTCGACGCGGGCACAATCAAGTGGGGACACGAGGCGCAGATCGGCTATTTCCCGCAGGATCACACCGGGATCATCGAGCACGGACTCACGGTGGCCGACTGGCTGCACCAGTGGGATCCGAAAGCGACCAAAGAAGATATTCGCGGGATTCTTGGCCAAATGCTGTTTCGCGGGGAGGAGGGACTGAAGCCAACGGCTGCGCTCTCTGGCGGCGAGGCGGCACGGCTTCTCTTCTGCAAGCTGATGCTGCAAAAGCCCAACATCCTCATCTTCGACGAGCCGACGAATCACCTCGATCTCGAATCGATCAACGCACTCAATATCGCCCTGCAGCGGTACGAAGGCACAGTGCTGCTCGTCACTCACGACCATGACCTGATCGACGAAGTGGCGACTCGCATCTGGCATTTCGATCGTGGCGTTATCGACGATTTCAAGGGGCCCTACGAGGAGTACATTGCGGCCACCAGCACCGCGCGCTAGCAGGAGAAGAACTTGTCTCTCCTGCTGAATGCGCAATCCGTAACCAAGACCTTCGGCGCGGTCACGCTTTTCCGCGAGATCTCGTTCACTGTCAACGACGGCGATCGGATCGGACTGATTGGTCCGAACGGCAGTGGCAAATCCACGCTGCTCAAGATGCTCGCCGGCGACATCGAGCCGGATTCCGGCGAGATCACTCCGCGCAGGAATCTGCGAATGGCGTACGTTGAGCAGGATTCCAGATTTGCACCCGGGGCTACGGCACGGCAGATTATCGAAGGCGCCCTCAAGCGGGCCGGAGTGCATGAGACTGATTGGGAGGCGCGTCTGCGCGCCACTCTTGGCGCGGCGGGTTTCGCTGATTTCGATACAGTCGCGGATACATTTTCCGGCGGCTGGAGGAAAAGGCTGGCTGTCGCTGAAGCACTCGTCCAAAAGCCCGATCTGCTGCTGCTCGACGAGCCCACGAATCATCTCGACCTGGCCGGGATCGAATGGCTGGAAGAACTGCTGGCCAGCGAAAACTTTGCCAGCGTCGTCATCAGCCACGATCGCTACTTTCTTGAAAACGTTGCCACACAGATGGCGGAGTTGAATCGGGCGTACCCCTCCGGGATGTTGCGCGCTGAGGGTAGCTACAGCCAGTTTCTGGAGGTAAAGGAAGCATTCCTTCACGCGCAGGCTCGCCATCAGGAGGCGCTGGAGAATCGGGTTCGCGTGGAGAAGGAGTGGCTGCGCCGCGGTCCCAAGGCCCGGGCTACCAAGGCAAAGGCTCGCATCGACAATGCCAACCGGCTCATTGCAGAGCTGGCGGACGTCAGCAGCCGCAGCCGCACGGCCACCACTGATATCGACTTCAGCTCGACCGGAAGGCAGAGCAAGCGGCTCGTCGAGCTTGAAGATCTGAGCTACGCGGTCGGAGAGCGGACGTTGTTCGACAGGTTGAATTTCCACCTGACGGCCGGTATGCGCGTGGGGCTGGTGGGACCCAACGGCAGCGGCAAAACCACCCTGTTGCGGTTGCTCACGGGAGAGATCGAGCCGGCATCGGGCGGTATCAAGCGGGCGAATCAGCTTCGCATCACCTACTTCGAGCAGAACCGGCAGCTTGACGGAGATCAGACACTACGGCGGGCGCTGGCGCCAGACAGTGACTCGATTGTCTACCAGGACCGGGTGATCCACGTCGCGTCGTGGGCGGCGCGGTTCCTGTTCACCGGGGAGCAGCTCAACCAGCCAGTGTCGCGGCTGTCGGGTGGCGAGAAGGCGCGGGTGCTGATCGCGCAGCTCATGCTGCAGCCCGCCGACGTGCTGCTGCTCGACGAGCCTACCAACGATCTCGACATTCCGACGCTCGAGATCCTCGAGGAGGCGCTGCTCGAGTATCCGGGATCGCTGGTGCTTGTTACTCATGACCGGTACATGCTCGATCGCATCGCCAACATTGTGGTCGGGCTCGATGGGCAGGGTGGAGCGGCGAGTTTCGCCGATTACTCCCAATGGGAAGCGTGGATGGCGGAGCGCGAGCAGGCCAGGAAACCCGCGCGACCGGCGGAACGGGGTTCGGCTGCTTCGGCTTCGGTTTCCACTTCGGCGAAAAAGAAGCTGTCGTACCTGGAGGCCCGGGAGTGGGCCGGGATCGAGGATCGGATCGGCGAGGCGGAGGCGCGGCTGGCGGCGGCGCGGACGATGGTCGATGATCCGGCAGTAGCGACCGATGCCGCTCGGCTGGTTGAGGCACTGGCCGAGCAGGAGAAGGCACAGGGGGAAGTGGACTCGCTCTTTGTCCGGTGGGCAGAGCTTGAGTCCAAGCAGGCCTGAGCCGTCAGGCCGGGTGCGGTGGTCAGACTCGCCAGTGGTCGGGGCGCCAGTTGACGATGGCCTTCTTGATGTCCTTGCGGGTGAGGTGCTCGTTGATGGCGCGCTGGGCGAGGGCGGGGAGTTCCTCGTCGGGAGCGAAGCGGAGGCCGACCAGCTGGTCCTCGGTCAACTCAGGGATACGCGCGCGCTGGGATTCCGGCAGAAGGGCATAGAGGCGGAGCCGCTCTTCGAGGCGGATGACGCGGTCCTGCACCTTCATCGGGTTGACCCTCACCAGGGTGCCCATGATGAAGAGCGCGACTGCCATAACCAGATACCAGACCGAAGCGAATGTAGGGTGGCGTACGAGCCAGACAATACTGACGATCAGGTTGATAAGCAGGATCGGCGCCAGGACGAAGTGGAAGATAGGGTGAAAGCGTCCGTGGTTGGCATAGGTCTGAGGCGTGTCGGGCATCGAGGTTTTCCTTTCCAGAGTGGGCTCGACGGTAATGTTACTCCGCCATAGCCGCGGGTACCCCCCTCCCCCGGTTTTTCTACTTCATTCATTTTATTGATTTTAAAGGATATCAGCCGCATGTACCAAGGAATCAATCGGTTACAGGCGCCTCATATATAACGATCTTAGACGGCTGGACTTCATAACGGATGGCGAAGGTATGCCTGCAACCGTTTCATTTGACCGGAGTTGCCGGTAAACTTTGGTCTGGCCAGGTTAGGTGAAATGGATCCATTCCCGTCGGTTGAATCGCTTAGCAGTCTGCGATCTTAGGGCTGGAGCGGGGCTTGGCTAAACTCTCCGGAGCAAGGAGGCTGACCATTGAGTTAGATCCGGTTCAGCGCCCGTAGAGGAATACCCCGCAGAGATCGGTGGAGTCTGCAAGAGCATCGGCGGTCAATACCGGCATTTTGGCTCCGGAGAAGAAGGCGACCCGCAGTTCGCGGCCGGTGAGCATAGGTGGCCATCCATTGGGTCTGTTCGGTGCCGCAGAGGGTGTTGTGGTGGAGAAAACGCTTCGCGGCCGGGATGCCCAGCCGGTAAAGAAAGCCTGCTCCGGGAACGCCTCTCTCCGCGCTGAAAAGGGCTGAAGCCTCGGCGGGCTCGAGCTTTCGTATCTCTGCGAGGGTAAACGGCGTGAAGTTGATGGAGAGCTTGTCGTCAGCGATTCCTACGTCGCCGGTAATGGACGTGGCGGTCGAACTCGTGGCACGCCAATATCCCTTGTCCTGAGCCGAAGCCGAGATAGAGCAGATAGAAAGCAATCCCGCCGCAGCGACGAGCAGTGTGGTTTTCCTCATCTCTTCGAGGATGACATCCGGGGGGAGGCGGGCAGGAGTGGGGCTGCGGTAGGGCTCGGGCTCTCAGGGAGCACACCCGTCGATCCACCTCGGATGAAAACGGTAAGCAGAACCCTTCCTCCCACTTCATAATATCACACTTTAAAAAACTTATCAAAAAAACAAAATGATCGTTAAACATCATCACCTGAAACAAAAATACAACTCTAATACAACGATGACTGAACACGCGGTGGTATCTCCTGAGGAAATCCAGACAGCGCTATGCTGTCGCCGGTTGCGCGTTGGCAAGAGATGATGTCGTCGTTATTGAACTAGGTGAAATTGCGAACCTCGAAGAGATTGCGGCTGACTGCACGCAGGAGGATTCGTCCTAAAGCAACTCGGAAATTCGCCTGATTGCGGCGTCTTTCGCTGGCGGTTTTCGTTCCGTTCCGTATCGAAAACCGTCTTGATATCTGCCAGCAGCCCAGCGGCCATACTACTATCTCGTGCTCTGTCAGAATCACATCAGTGTAGTTCTGGCCGAGTGTGTTAGTATCTGTCAGGCCCAAGCCTGAATCAGCGTCCATCGACAGTGACGGAGTTCAGCTACGTCGCGACATGAACCTGAGCTTCGCCTGACGGTTGATCTTCGGCGAAGAAGTCGTTGTCGCTACGTCGGAGGTCAGCGAACCGCAGTCAGCGGTTCTTAGAACACTGCATGGTCGTTCCACACCGCCTGTTCTTTGATTGCGGACCGGGACAATTAAAAAACAGTTGCGTCCATGCCTAAACCAAGCGCATCAACCAGCGAAACAAAAGGTTGCTTCACCCTCTCGTCGATTTGCTCACGACAAGTCTATCGGCGTGAGCCGACGCTGCGCGAACTCGCGGGGCGCTCATCGAGATCTCTCGACGATTATGTGCTTCGCGGCGCCAGCTTCGTTCTGAGCGGACCGAATAAAACACCTGCAACAAAAGCGCTACCCGCAGAACATGCTACTCACCTCTACCGGCGCATGTGCATTCTCCGATCGCGGACGGCCTGAGTCCGCATACAGGATGCGTCGAACTCCGGGCTCAAGCTGTCCCAGGTCGTCGATGGAACATCGCCGGAGAGTATTCTGGATACCTGCCTTCCGAACGCAGCCTGTCTGTGCACGCGTGTTGCGTAATACCATGGCACTCAACGCCCCAACACCGCATCCGTCATGCTTGCGAACTGCTCGCAAAGGATGATCGAGCTGAGGCACCCGCTGTCCTCCAACGAAACATAGCTGAACATCCCGTCCTGAACCTTCGCTCGTCTGTAAGCCTCCCGCATGCTTGGCACAAGAGCGGATCACTGCCTGCACGTCGAAGGCTCGCGGCCAGTCTTTCATCTACTGCACGATGGCCGCGCGGTACTATTTCAACATTCCTAAGTCCGGCGCTATCGACATCGCACCTTGAGCGAACCCGTCAAGGTGATCGACGCCGACTACAGTGGTGCATAGAGAACTCCTACAGTAGAATTGATACCTGCTCCCGCCGCAGCGTCGATACGACCAGACAGATACGTGACATACGGTGGAAGTCCTGGAACAGCGAGGCTTACCGGCGCATTGACCACCTTCTTCGACCGCCTGGTGCAGAGTCACCGAGCCGCGTTCGATGAGCGCGAAATATTTTTTTTTTTTTTTTTTTTTTTTTTTTTTCTTTACAATCGAAATATCCACCGAGCCTAGCTTGCTCTCCGTGCAATTTTAGAGCGGCAATTTGAGACACCTTCGGTGCGGATCGCTGACCTCATCCTCCCTGTATTTGCAGTGATCCTGACTGGATGGATCGTTGCCTATACGGGCTATCTGTCGCGGGCGTTGTCTGACGCACTCATTCACTTCGCCTATAACATTGCAATGCCGGCGTTGCTGATCGTCACCATTGCACAAGAACCAAGTCATTCATTGATCAACTGGCGCTTTCTTGTCGCCTTTGGCGGTGGCTCCCTCCTCTGCTTCATCCTCGTGTTCGGCATCATGAGCATTCGTGCTTCCCGAAGTCTTGCGAGCCGAACGATGCATGGCATGGCAGCATCGATGACCAATACCGGCTTCGTTGCCTTACCCGTCCTGCAGGCGATCTATGGTCAGCACGCCGTGTTGCCGGCGGCGATCGCCACGGTATTCGTGGCCGTTGTGATGTTTCCCATAGCCGTGGTCCTGCTCGAACTCGGGCAGCAGGATGCTCATGGCTCACGCACGGCCCCGATGGTCACAGTGAAGCATGTCGTGCTCAACCCGCTGGTCATATCAACGCTGATCGGCATGTTTTTGTCGGTCCTCGGTCTTCGCATGCCGAGGCCGGTCACTGCTTATTTGGGCATCATGGCCGATGCGCTCACGCCTTGTGCTCTGTTCGCCATCGGACTGGGGCTGTCGATCGATGGATTGCGTGCCAATGTCGGGCGAGCTTCGCTGCTCTCGGCCGTCAAACTCGTCATCATGCCTGTGATTGTGTACGGATTGAGCGTGGCGCTGGGACTCGATCCCCTCTACACCATTGCGGCCGTCATCTGTGGCGCTGTACCCACGGCCAAGACTGTGTACATTCTTGCGGGAGAGTATCACTGCGAGGAGATGATGGTAGCGTCCACGGTCTCGATGACGACTCTGCTTTCGGTCATCACGCTGGTGATCTGGCTTTATGGGCTATCCGGGCTGGCAGCGCGCATCGCTCCCGGATAAGGGCAGGGAGGGGTGAGACGTCCGCCGTCGCTTGCGCACGGCGTCAGCGATCTCGGGACCCACTGCATCGGTACCCTCGATGTCGATTGACGTAGCAGCGAATTAGCTGGATTGAAGGCATCTTAGTGCTGTTAGCGCGTGTGTTTCAGGGCTCGTGATATGCTTTTGCGCGATATCCCCCACTCACTGAATATGTCGGATACAGGCCGTTTTAAGGTCTTAAGCTCGAAGGGTGATTCGCATGAAGAAGACGAACGGAGTGGCGGGAAGTGCCGCAAGATTGTTTCTTATCACCGCACTGGTGCTTGGCGCGTCGACCGTCGCAGTGGCTCAATATGGACAGGGCGGAAGGCAAGACGACCACGGCGCATGGCAGGACAAGGACGACCATGGCAGAGGAGCAGAAAAGGTTCTGTATATCTGGGCGCAGGACCAGGCTCACGTTGCACCGGATTTCCTTGCAGTGATCGATTTTGACGAACAGTCTCCCAAATACGGAGAAGTAATCAACGTCGTACCGCTGCCGCCTCCCGGCAATATCGGCAATGAACCGCACCACTGCCACCTGAATTCGAACAAGACCATCCTTGGATGCGGGGGGCTGCTCAGCCTGTTGAAGAATCAGAACGGGATTTTTTTCTTCGACGTAAGCGACGCGAAGCACCCGCGATTTCTCTTCTCTACCAAGGCCGTGGAATCGAGCATGACTGACGACTTCCTGCCGATTGAAAACGGCGGCTTCCTCATCTCGCAGATGGGCTCTTCCACCGGCATGGCGCCCGGCCGCATTGCAGAATTCGACGGCCACATGCATTTCGTTGCCAACCACTTTGGCACTTTCTCGTTGTTTGAGGAGTGGCCCACCAGCCCACCGCTCGACGGGTTCAATCCCCACGGCATCTCCGCGCGTCCGGATATGAATCTGATGATGACCTCGGACTTCATTCTGCCCAGCAGCACGCTGATGGGTTCGATGGGGCCAGTCCTGCGGGGCTCCGTGCGCATCTGGAACTACCGCGAACGCAGGATTACCAAAACCATCGACCTGTTTGCGCCAGACGGCACTCCCGCGCAGGGCACCATGGACGTGAAGATGCTTCCGAGGGACCCGCACGGCTACGGGTACACGTCAGGTATGTTCGACGGTCACATCTATCTGATCGATCCCGCAGGCTCCGGCGTTCCCGTGTTTGATCTCTCCAAGGTGAAGCCCCACGTAGACACACCGGTGCCCGGCGGAATGGCCCAGATCATGGCGACACCGCAATCCGGCGATAGGCTGATTGTGGGTACGTTCATGGCCGGGCAAATCGTAATGCTTGACACCACCGACCGCTTCAATCCGAAACAGATATCGGTGGTCAGCTTCGGCGCGAACGCCGGACCGCACAACATCGTGCTGAGCGAAGATGATAGCCGCCTTGTGGTGACGGACTACTTCCTCAACGAAGACGCTGCGGGCATTATCCACTTCGAAGGAGACCATAAAGTCCACGTTCTCAAAGTCACGCACAATACGCTCACCGAGGACAAGCGTTTCAAACTGGACTTCAACACCGCCTTCAAAACCGTGGCCAGCGCGTCCCCACGGCATCGCAATGAAATAGCTCCGACGCTCCGCCAGGGAGCTTATCAGGGGTTAGTTCCCAAATGCCGACAACTCCGCAAGCCTGGCAGATTGGCAGGAGTAAGTTCCCGTTTGTGTTGGTTCAACCTAAAGGTGGAGGCAAAAACCGTTCTTCGGGACCAAGACATGAGACGCTGGCGCGCTCTAGTCTGTATTCGTCTCTTGCATATAAACACCTCCTGACCCTGATCCCACAGATCAGGGTTCTTTTTTGTGAGGATTTTCGGGGCACAGGGAGCAGGGATCATGTGGCCGAGTTCCCGTTGCGCCGCTTATCAATGTGGCTTGAAGGTCTTTCCGGTTTCGATCAGTGTCTTCATGCGGGAGAGGATGCGCGGCCAGCCATCGGCGGTGGGAGCATAGGCGCTGTCGTCGTCCGCCCACTGGTCATGGGTGACTGAAACTTTCGTGGCCTCGGTTTCGGGAACAAGTTCTACCGTGACGCGGGGAGAACTTGGTGGAGGGACCCATGGCAAAGGTGTATTGCAGCAGCTTTGGCGCCTCGGACTGGAGCACCTGGCCGTGAACATAGGTGGTGCGCTTGCCATCGGGCGCGGTGCCAACCCACTGCATCGAGCCGCCGGGCTTCAGATCAATTTCCAGTTCGGCTCCCATAAACAAAATGCGGTTGGATTCGGGGGATACGAAGGCCTCCCAGACTTTCTGTGGAGGGGCGGCGATGTAGAAGACGAAGTGCAGTGGAGTTTGCTCGGCCATGACTTCTCCCTCGAGTGGTGAGGAACAGCGGAACACGCAGGTGAGTCGAGTATATTGCCGCGGTCTTGCGTCATTTCGGCTTTGCTGCGGCCCCGTAGGCGGCGAGGACAGCTCCGTCGGATTCGCGGAGGAGGATCGCGGCTCCGCGCTGCGCGGGGAGGGTGAACCGGACTGTAGCGTGGGAGACGGTGTCTTCGATAGCGACGGGTTGGTCATCCAGCGATTCGTTGGAGAAGCTGTAGAGGACTGCGTCGTTGAGGACCGTGGGAAGGAGAGGACCGGGTGAGAGCGGAGTGAATTCACGTAGGACGGGTGCGACTCCGGCGACCTTGAGGGCGTAGCGGTAGAGCGCGGCGGTGGGCTCGTAGTCCTCGGAGAACTCGACGGGATCGCGGGCCCAGAGGATGTGTCCTGAGCCGTGATTGATGATCTCGACAGATTTGCCGTCGGCGAAGCGCAGGACATCGATGGGCAGCTGCTGGACTTCGGTCGGGAAGGTGACCTGGATGGGCGGCTGGTTTTCAAGTTTCAGGTCGGACTGGCGCACGGCGAGGGTTTCGGTCTGCGCCTTGACGCCGAGCGGCGTGAGGCGGTCGACGAACTGCCAGTGCTCGTTGCGCTGGACGGGTCCGGTGACCAGGAGTGTGCCTCCGGCGGCGACGTATTCGAGGAGAGCGGTCCAGGCTTCGTCACTCGGCCTGCGGGGCGGGGAGGATGGCGGCTTTGGGGAGCCCAGGTCGGCGATCCGGTTCTCGGCGACGAAGCGGAAGGTTGTGTGGTCGCAGTAGGCGAGGGCGCGCAGGCGCGCTTTTGCGTGTCGAGCGCGAGCGATGTTCATGCCGCTGTACTGCAGGGCCTGTGAGGTGACCATGGCAACTTGGGGGGGTTGAATGTGGGTGGAGCTGGATGGGCTTTTCGCTGCGAAGGCAGCGAAGGCGCTGAGGATTTCGGCTTCGGGCTTCTCGGTCCCGTCGGGGCGGACGGCTCCGATGGGGATTTCGTTGTCGTTGGACATGTAGCTGTTGACGTTCCACACCCACTCGAGCGCGCCGGCGCCCTGGGCAAAAGCGATTGCCAGTCTGCGCTCCAGCTGCCAGCTTTCTTTTCGGCGGTGAGGCGGAGGTGGTCGTCCTGCGGGAGCTGGCGCTGCTCGCTGGTTTCCTGAATGAGCATGGGCCTGCCGGGGAATTTGGCGGCGAGCGAGGCCCAGAGGATGGCGTCGAGTCCCACCAGGTGTGATCGGCGGTGAAGTCGATGAGCTGCGAATAGAAGGCGGGTGAGAGGGGCCCAACGCTGTTTTCTTCCTGGCCGACGGTGATGAGCTGGGTGGATCCCTGGGCGCGGATGAGGTCGCGGGTGCGCTGGACCCAGTCGGTAAAGATGGATTGAGTGAAGAGGAAATAGTCGTAGACCTTGAGGGGGTTGTAGCCGGAGCGGACGGCGTCGAAGCCGAAGGCGCCGGCGGCCGGGAGGGCAAACGGGTCTTGCGCGGCGGTTTCCGGTCCGGAGGTGGTGGGGTGGAGTTGGAGGTTGCGGCCGATTCCGAAAGAGGGCTCGGCCCAGGCGTCGAGCAGGGCAGGCTGGTCGGGATAGCGGGCGGCGAGCCACTTGCGCCACGCCGCCTGCTCGAAAGCGTCTCCGGAGGGCTGGGTGCGCCAGAGATTGGCGTTGGCGCTGGGCTCGTTGATGAGGTCCCAGGCGAGGAACGGGACGGCGTGGAATCTCTGTGCAATCGACGTGACGTATTCGGCCTGCGCGTGCCAGGCGACGGGTCGAGGTAGGGATTTTCGCCGCCGAGGTTCTCAGGCAGGAAGGCGAAGAGGTTGAACTGGACGGGCAGGTGGTTGTGGCGGGCGCACATGAGGAAGGCTTCGATGGTGCGCAGGGCGTCTTCGGTCATGCGGCCGTCGGGGCCGATGAGCGGGTCCCAGCCGGACCAGAGGCCGCTGCGGATCATGTTGAGACCCTCGCCGTGGATCTGCGCCATGTCCTGATCCCAGACCCAGGCATTGAGCTTGGAGAGGTAGAGGCGGGCGACGTCGCTCGACATATAGGTGGTGCCGACGACGGGCACGGGTTTGCCGTCGAGCTGGAAGTAGTCGGAACTTACGGTGAGTTTGGGGCCGGAGAGGAGGTAATCCCAATCGCGGATCCAAAAACCAGAACGATAGATGCGCAGGGGCTTGCCGTCGCGGATGAGGGTGGCTTCGACGCTGTGCAGGCCTTTTCCGTCGGCGGCGCTGGCAGGGAGGGTAATGGGCTCGGTGGAGTCGGCGGGGATAGTGACGTCGGTGGGGGTGGCGTTGTCTTCGGAGGCGACGTGGATTTTGAGTTGGTCGGCAGAGGTCCAGCCGTTGGGCGCGTAGGGTTCGAAATTGAAGGCGAGCGGCTCGCCGGGGAGAAAGAGCGGTACGCGCGGGCGGAAGGTGAAGCGGTCGGCCTTGCGCGTGGCGAGATCGGCGAGGGTTTCGAGCAGCTGGGTATTTGAGAAGAAGGAGGCGTCGAGGTCGGCGGCGGCGAAGATCCAGCGGCCTCCGACGAAGCGGTATTGGTTGTGGTCGATTTCGAAGACGGGCGCGGCGAGCTTGTGGCCGTCGCGGGCACCCCAGGCGAGAGTGGTCAGGTCGAAGTCTTCGTCGCCGGTTGAGCCGTCGCGGTTGTATTTCGGGACGACGGAGAGGCGCAGGACGGGACTGAAGGCTTGTTTCCAGGAAAACGCAGGCAGCGCGGGAAAGACGTCGGGGTTGGGATGCGAATTTGAGCTGATCGGAGCCGGCGTCGGCTGGTAATCGTGGATGAAGAGCTCGAGGGAGGCGGCGACGCTGGGTGCGCGCAGATGCCATCCGGAGGCGTCGTGATATGCGGCGCGAGTGAAGGGCATGCCCCCAGGACGAGCAGATTTCCGCCGCGGTCGAGGTATTCGAGGATGGGTTGCCATTGGGCTTCGGGCCAGGCGGAGCCGTAGGGCATGACGAGCAGGTTGGCGTCGGCGAGCGCAGTCGGCAGTTGCGAGGCGGAAGCGAAGGTGGCTCCCGGGAATCCGGCCTGAAGCTGGGGCTGAGTGGGCGCTGGCAAAGTCGGCGGAGGGGAATCCGGGCTCGGAGAAGACGACGATTTTGTTGGCGGCGCGGGCGGCGAGGGTGGTGGGAAGCAGGGCAAATAGCAGGAGCAGAGAGCGGGAAAGGATTTTCATGCGTGTCAGAAATGGCGATTGGGCGAGAACGATACCAGACTGAAGATTAACGCATGATGGCCGCGAGGGGTCGGAATGGGGCTGTTATGGCTGCTTAGGAGGGTCACCTGCGGGAGCCGGGGTGGGACTATTCTGCTGGCCCCCCCCCCCCCCCCCCCCCCCCCCCCCCCCCCCGTCCTCTGAGGAGAGTTGGCGGGGATTAGCGGGAGTTTGGTAGTCCCGGGCCCCCCCCCCCCCCCCCCCCCCCCCCCCCCCCCCCCCCCCCCCCCCCCCCCCCCCCCCCCCCCCCCCCCCCCCCCCCCCCCCCCCCCCCCCCCCCCCCCCCCCCCCCCCCCCCCCCCCCCCCCCCCCCCCCCCCCCCCCCCCCCCCCCCCCCCCCCCCCCCCCCCCCCCCCCCCCCCCCCCCCCCCCCCCCCCCCCCCCCCCCCCCCCCCCCCCCCCCCCCCCCCCCCCCCCCCCCCCCCCCCCCCCCCCCCCCCCCCCCCCCCCCCCCCCCCCCCCCCCCCCCCCCCCCCCCAAGTGATTTGGGGGGCTTTGGGGCTAATTTCCGCTCCCAACGTGGCCCTGGGCGGGGCCCCGGGCAGCCGGGCGGGTATTGGGGACACGCAATGTGCTACCATCGTCGAACATTCCACCCTAAAGCGACACGTTTATGGCGAGCAACAGTTGGATCGACAGCAGCGCACATGTCCCCGCCAGCCGTCCCCAGTTTGATCTGCGGCCGCTTTCAACTGGAGAAGTGCTGGGCATCTGGACTTTCCAGCTCTACCGGCTGCGTTTCAGCCTGTTCGCCGGGTTGGCGATACTGCCGGCCGCGGTGAGCGTGGTGACCCAGGCGCTGGGGTCTGGTACTGGCGCACCAGAGTGTGCACGCGCATTCCGGGGTGAATCTTTACAAGGTGCAGATCATTACGGCGCTGCTTACGGTCGTTTCGTCGGTGATCTCGCTGGTGCTTTATGGGATTACGCAAGCGGCGACGACGTGGACCGTTTCGGCGGTGTACCTGGGCGAGCCGGCGACGATCAAGATGGCGTATCAGACGGCCATGAAGCACTGGTTCCGCTACACGCTGATCGTGCTTCGGCACATCGGGCGGGGTTCTGGCTGCCGGTTCTTCTTTTCGCTTTCGGGCTGGGTCTGCAGTTTGCCCGGGGGGATCGCCGAGCGCAAATGTCACGGCGGGCCTTGTGTATATTGTCGCGTTCTTCAGCCTGGCCTACGCGGTATGGGCTTACATCCGCGTGTCCCTGGCGGTTCCGGCGGCAGTGATGGAATCGCTTGGAGTGCGGGCTTCCATCAAGCGGAGCAAACAGCTTTTCGTTGACCGCAAAGTGCGGGTGTTTCTGCTGCTGGTGTTTCTATTCGCACTCTACCTGGTGATTGGGCTATCCAGACGCCGCTCGCCATCATGGTGGTGCGCACGCGGAGCGCAGGCGTTCCTAACCCACGCTATCAGCCTGGCGATTGGGTTTGTGACGGGAACACTGGTGGGACCGATAGGCGCGATCGCGGTGTGCCTTTTCTACATAGATGAGCGCGTGCGGCGGGAAGGCTTCGACATCGAATGGATGATGGCCAGGATTGCCCCGGTGCCTTCTTTGCCTGCGGCTGATGGGGCGACAGATGTGACGCCCTCGGCCGAGAACGGGTCCGCGAACTGAGGGGCCTCGGACGCGAAGTTCTATGACACATATGGGGCCACGTGCGGCGGCTTCAGTGACCCGAAAAATCCCTCTTGTTGCACTTCTGCTGCTTGTGCTGCCGGCGGTTCCCGCGCTTGCGCTCAGGCAATCGAGCTTGGCGGATTACACCGCGCTTCTCGAGAGCCTCCGGGCGCTTGTCGAGAGATGCCAGGCCAGCGCTGCCGCATGCGACGTGGCTCAGGTGGGAGACGATGACCGGGTGACGCTGCAGTCGCTGGGATCAGGCGCGAACGTGAACGAATTTGAGGCGCGGTACGACTGGCTGCGGGAGACGCTCAAGAGCGCGAGCAATGCCAAGTCCAGCGCACGGGAGCGCGATCTGAGCGCGGCTCTGAGCCGGATCGACGACGCGCTGCGCGAAGCCGGAGCTCAGCCTGGTGATAAGGGATTTGCCGAAGCGCGCCATCGCGCCGATTCAATCCTGGGCCATCAGGAATTTGTAACAGTAAAGGACAGAGCATCTGGGACAAGCTGATTGCGCGGTTTTTTCTGTGGCTCGACAGCCTGTTCACAGACGTGGCCAGGTTCGGCCAGCGCTCGCCGTGGATCGGCCCGCTCTTTGAATGGGGACTGATTGCGCTGGCGCTGGTGGGTCTGGCCTTGTGGGCGATGCGGGCTTTGCAGCGGCAACGGCTGGCGGTTCGCGTGGAGGCGACCCGGCAGATTGAATCGTGGGAAGAAGCCTCGCGCAACTGGCGCAGCCTGGCGGAGGAGCAGGCGGCGCGGCACGAATGGCGCGAGGCGGTGCACTGCATCTATTGGGCGAGCATTGTGATGCTTGAGGGGCGGCGCTTCTGGAGCCCTAACCGGTCGCGCACACCGCGCGAGTACGTTGCGCTGCTGGAAACGGGCTCGCTGCGCTGGAATCTCCTGCGGCAGCAGACGCGCGGGTTTGAGCGCATCTGGTACGGGCTGAATCCTGCGGCCGAGGCCGATTACCGGCAGGCTCTCGAACTGCACGAAGGTCTGAGGTCCGCGTGACGAAGCTTTCGGGCGATACCCGGATACTGATCTGGGTTGCTGCGGCGGTAATGGTCGTCATTGTCGCCGGAGCTTTTCTCGCGCCGGCGCGCGAGGACTCGGACTTTACTCCGAGCACCTACAACAGCGGCACGCATGGAGCCAAGGCGGCATGTCTGCTGCTGAGCGATCTGGGATATCGGACGGATCGATGGGAGCGGCCGGCCAAGGATCTGAGCGAGGCTGACGCGCCGCATACAACGCTTATTCTGGCCGACGCTTATCCGTTGGATCTTTGAAAGAGAAGCCGGGGATCGAGGATTTTCTGAACCGGGGGGGCGGGTTCTCGCGACAGGAGCGGTCAGCACGGCGATGCTGCCGGAGGCGAATATCGGGCGCCGAATCACATCTACAGTGAGCTCTGCTATACCACTCCGCAGGGACTCAGCCCGATGGCGCGCGCTGGCCGAGTGGGGATGCCGGTGCCGATACGGTGGAAGCCGGACGGCGTGAGCCTGCACATTGATCAGAATTGCGGGGACGACGCGGTTGTTGTTCACTACGCATCCGGCAATGGAGAGGTGGTGTGGTGGAGCTCGTCGGCTCCGCTGAGCAACGGCGGGCTGAAGGAAGACCCAAGCCTCAAGCTTTTTCTGGCCAGCATTGGGGGACCGGACCGGACGGTCTTATTCGACGAGTACATTCACGGCGCCCGTCCGGACTTGTGGGCGACGGTGGCGGGAACGCCGGTGCGAGCTCTCGAGTGGCAACTGGCTGCGGTCGCGGTGCTGTTGATCCTCAGCTTTGGACGGCGCAATGGGCCACTGCGCGCGCTGGTGCGGGTTCCGCGAACTTCGCCGCTGGAGTTTGCCGAATCGATGGGCGATTTGTATCGAAAGGCGGGAGCGGTGAACGTAGCTACGGGCTGTGCCGAGCGGCGCCTGATGCAGTTTCTGGAGCACGAAGGCGGTATTCCCCGTGATACGCTGCGATCGTCGCCGGAGACCATTGCGCAGGCTGTGGCGGATCGATTTCGCTACGTCTTCGGCCGGATTTTGTTGAGGATCTGAAGGCGGCGCAACAGGCGGAGTTCACGAAGTACAGCGCGCGGAGCGGGCTGAGGCTGGTCAAGCGTATCGATGAACACATCTCCAAGCTGAGGGCTCTGCAAAGTTGAGGGCTCTGCAAAGCCGGCCGAACTTATGAGACATTCTCAACCAGCAGGTGCAAAGGACGGAGAGACTGCGTGAGTGAAGGGGCTACAGAACAGGAGCATCAGCAATCGTCGGCGGCAAGCGGCGCTGCGGTTGCTCTTTTTGAGAAGGGACGCGCCGAGCTGGGCAAGGTGATCTCCGGGCAGGTGGAGATGATCGACCAGGCGCTGCTGACGCTGCTGTGCGGAGGGCATGCACTGGTGGAAGGCGTGCCGGGCGTGGCGAAGACGCTGACGGTGAAGACGCTGGCGCGATTCCTGTCGCTCGATTTCCGGCGCGTGCAGGGGACGCCGGACATGATGCCGGCGGACATATCTGGGGACGAGCGTGTTTTCGCTGAAGACGAATGACTTCAGCTTTCACAAGGGACCGGTGTTTACGCAGTTTCTGCTGGCGGATGAGATCAACCGCATGCCTCCGCGGACGCAGGCGGCGCTGCTGGAAAGCATGGAGGAGCGACAGGTGACGATGGATGGCGAATGCCACGTTCTCGACGAATACTTCACCGTGTTTGCGACGCAGAATCCGCTGGAGTTTGAGGGGACGTATCCGCTGCCCGAAGCGCAGCTTGACCGCTTTCTGCTGAAGATTCAGGTGGGGTATCCGTCGGCCGCGGAGGAAAGGACGGTGCTGGAGCGGCATCATGCGTCGGCAGAGGCGGCGCAGCTTGAGCACTCTGCGATCGAGAGCGTGAGCTTTGCTGAGCTTGCTGCGGCACAGGCAGGAGGTGCGGCGGGTAAGAGTGGAGCCGGCGATGTTCGATTATCTGCTGGCGGTGGTGCGGCGGACGCGGGAGTGGCCGGCTGTCTCACTGGGTGCGAGCCCGCGAGCTGCGGCGGGGTTGCTGATCGTGGCGAAGGGATATGCGGCGAGGGATGGGCGCGATTATCTGATCCCCGACGATGTGAAGGACGCGGCGCTGCCCTGCCTGCGGCATCGGCTGATCCTGAAGCCGGAAGTTGAGCTTGAGGGATTCGATCCGGACCGCGTGCTGAAGGACATACTGGCGGCTGTGCCGCTGCCGAAATAACAGATGATCCAGACGCTTGTTCCTGCACCGATCCGGGCCGCTGCGCGAGGCCGGCGATTCGGTTATGCGCTTACGCCGCGTGCGCTGCTCCTGCTGGTTGCGGGATGCCTGCTGGCTGTTCCCGGGTTTTTTCATCCGCGCCCGCTGTTGGGCTGGATCTGGGCGATGGTGGCGTGGGACGCGCTGGTTCTGCTGCTGGCGATTCTTGATGCGGCCATGCTGCCGGCTCCGGCGAAGATCACGGTGGAGCGCCGGTTCGAGAACTCGCCGGTGCTGGGCGAGCGGACCGAGATCACGATTGAGGTGACGCAGGAGTCGAATCAGATTCTCGAGATGCGGGTGACGGACGCGCTCGATCCGGCGCTCGATGCGATGCCGGCGGCGAAGCGCGTGCTGGCGTATCCGCGGGATGCGGCGCGGGTCATGATCGAGTGCACGCCAAATGCGCGGGGAGATGTTGCGCTGGGCGAGGTGTTTCCTGCGCTATCGCGGAGCGTTGAAGCTGGCGGAACGGTGGGCGTCGGTGGATCTGCGGCAGAATATCCGGGTTTATCCGCCGATGGAGAGATCGCCGGAAGATACGCAACTCTATCTGTTACGAATACGGCAGATTGCGCTGCAGAAGCGGCGGCTGAGGCTGCGCGGGCTGGGGCGGGAGTTCGAAAGCCTGCGGGAATATCAGAGCGGGGATGAGGTTCGGAATATCGCGTGGCCGGCGACGGCGCGGCGCGGCAAGCTGATCACGCGGGAGTTCACCACGGAGCGCAGCCAGCAGGTGTGGATCGTGCTCGATGCGGGAAGGCTGTCGCGGACGGCGTTCGAAGTGCGGCGTAAAGCAAACCCAGGTCCCAGAAGCGGGACCTGGGGCACCCAGGATGCTGGTAATCGCCGAAGCGCGACCGGGGGCACCTGGGTTAACCGTTCAGACGAGAATTTCAGTTCTCATGCTTACGCAGCTTGATCAGGCGTCGGGAGCGGCGGTGGCGTTGGCGCAGGCGGTGATGCAGGCGGGCGACAAGGCGGCGCTGCTGGTGTACGGGCGCGGGATTCAGCAGCAGTTGTTGCCGGCGTCGGGCGCGGGACATCTGCGGCAGTTTGTCGATTCGCTGTCGCAGGTGAGGGCAGAGGCCTCGGAGGCGAATCATCTTTCGGCGGCAGCGCGGCTGAAGCATCTGCAGCGGCGGCGCGGGCTGATCCTCTGGATTACGGAGCTGGCGGACAGCGCGCGGCGTCCCGAAGTGGTGGATGCGGCGGTTGATCTTGCGCGGCGGCACCTGGTGCTGCTGGTGGTGCTCGGGCATCCGGAACTGCGGGAACTGGCCGAGCGCAAGCCGGACAATGTGGAGCAGATGTTTGTGTCCACGGCAGCGACGGAGATACTTGAGCGGCGGCGGGAGATACTGGCGCGGCTGCGCGCTCAGGGTGTGCTGGTGGTGGAGACGACTCCCGGCACGGTGAAGGCCGACGCGATCAACGAGTATCTCGAAGTGAAAGCGCGCGGCCTGCTGTGATCTATTGCCGAGAGGCCCAGGCGAGGCCGTCGGGTTCTCCGCCGACGTCGATGTGGGCTGTGACTTCAAGCGACTTGAGGTCGATGGTGACGATGTAGTTGTCGGGCGAGCAGGCTACGAAGGCGCGGGTGCCGTCGGGCTGCATCAGGATTCCGGCGGCGCCGTGGCCGATGGGTACGCGCTTGATGACTTTGCGCGTGGCCGCGTCGAGGACGAGGACGTCACCTCCGCGGAGGGTGGAAACGAGGACCAGTTTGCCGTCGAGGGTGAACTTGAGGCGGTTGGCTCCGACGGCGTTCACGGGCAGTGTGTCGATGAGCTGCTTTTTGGCGATGTCGATGATGGAGATATTGCCGTTCCGGGCGTCGGCGGCCCAGAGCTCTTTGTGATCGGGCGAGACGTCGAAGCCTTCCGAGCCGACGCCGACGGGGATGACGGTCTCATTCCAGTCGCCGCCCGGCGGCAGGATGAGCGGAGGTGGTCCGTTCGGTGCTCCGGCGGGTGGTGGTCCTGGCGGCGGCCCGGGACGGCCTTCGACTTTCTCGATGATGCTGACGGTTCCGGAATTGACGTTGGTGGTGGCGATCCACTTCATGTCGGGGGCGACGTAGATCATGTGGGTGCGGTTCTGGCCGGTGCCGAGGATCCAGTCGATTTTCTGCGTGGCGGGATCGTAGCTGCCGATGGCTTTGGCGGCTTCGGCGGTGAACCAGACTTTGCCGCCGACGAAGGCGAGGCCGTGGGGACCGCGGAGAGCTCCGAGGTCGATGGAAGTCAGCGGCTTCTGTCCGATCAGGTCGACGACGGCGAGGGTATGATAGGCGCCGAATCCATAGTTGGAGACGTAGGCGGTTTTGCCGTCAGACGAGGCGATGACCTCGTGGGGGTCGTTGCCAACGGGCACTTTGCGCGAGGACCTTCAACGTGGCGGGATCGACGATAGCGAGGGTGTGGCCTTTTTTCGAGAGGGCGAGGAGCGCGTTAGGAGGGGTGTCCTGAGCGAAAAGTGCGGCCGGGGAAAACAGGGCTGCGAGGGTGAGCGTCAGAGCGATTCGGTCCTTCATGGTATGCGCCTCCGGACGCTTCCATCTTAATCGCGAACGCTTAACCGTGAACGGTTTACGGCGGCTGGTCACATCTTTCCAGCGCTCTGCTCACATGTATTGTCCTCGCCACGTCTCACCGCTGACCTCGTGCGTGACCTAGCGGGCGCGGGCGGGAACTCCGGGCGCTTCCACCACGTATAGGTAACTAACGCATGCAGAGTCTGGGCGATACCTTCGGGCAGGTCTTCCGCGCCATCTGGGCGAACAAGCTGCGTTCGTTTCTGACCATGTTCGGCATCGCGTGGGGCGTGGGATCGATGCTGCTGCTGATCTCGGTCGGCGAGGGCTTCCGGTCGGGGAACCATCGCCAGCTGGCCAGTTTCGGCAACGACATCATCATGATGTGGAGCGGGACGATTCCGGCGGTGCCGAATCAGCACACGGGCATGCGGCCCTACAACCTGACGCTGAGCGATGCGGAGGCGATCCGCACCGCAGGCGCCGGATGTGAGGGCGGCGGTCGCGCTGATCAGCCGCGATGACATCAAGCAGCAGAGCCAGTATCAGACCGCCGGCGGCGACGTTATCGGGACGGAGCCGAACTATGACACAATCCGCTTTCTGCCGATTGCGGAGGGGCGGTTTCTGAATGTCGACGATATAACGAACCGGAATCACATCATCGTGCTGGGGCAGAAGAGCGCGCAGCTGCTGTTTCCGGGGCGTCCGGCGATGGGCGAGATTGTGACGCTGAACGGCACCCGGTTCACAGTGGTGGGCGTGGCGGCCAAGTTCGGACACGGGAATAACGACAGCGAGAACCAGAAGGTTTATATCCCGATCTCGGTGATGCTGGAGATGTTTCCGATCAAGGGCGAGAACATTCCGGCCGATTCGGTGACGTCGATCCAGTACCAGCCGCGGATTCGCAGCGACAATCTGATTGCCAAGAAGCAGGTGCACCAGATCATTGCGCGGCGGCACGGCTTCGATCCTGAGGCTCCGGAAGCCTTCAACGAATGGGACACGATTCGGACCGAGCAGATGGTGGGCAAGATTTTCACGGCGATGGATGTGTTCCTGGGCGGCGTGGGGATCGTGACACTGGCGCTGGGTGCGGTGGGGATCATCAACATCATGCTGGTCTCGGTGAGCGAGCGGACGCGGGAGATCGGACTGCGCAAGGCGATCGGCGCGACCAGCCGCAGCATTCTCTTCCAGTTCTTTCTCGAGGGGCTGATTCTTACCGGCGTGAGCGGACTGTTTGGGATTGCCGGGTCGGCGCTGTTCATGTACCTGCTGCGTCAGGCGGTGGGGCAGGGAATTCAGGGCTTCGATCCTCCGCGGCTGGTTCCGTGGTCGGCGGCGCTGGCCATTGTGGCGCTCAGCGTGAGCGGCATTGTTGCCGGGCTGTATCCAGCAGGCAAGGCGGCGGCGCTTGAACCGCGTCGAAGCGCTAAGGCGCGAATAAGGAGCAAGAGATGCTGCGCGATTTGTGGAGGCAGGCCTACGAGGCGATGGTGTACAACCGCCGGCGCACGTCCATCACCATGGTGGGCATGGCCTGGGGCATTGCCACGGTGGTGCTGCTGCTGGCCTACGGGTCGGGATTCGGGCGAGCGATCGAAGCCATCTTCGCGCAGTGGGGCACGCAGCTGGTCGGCGTCTTTCCGGGCCGCACCTCGGAGCAGGTGGGCGGGTCGAAGGCCGGGGTGCAGGTGCGGTTCACGCAGGACGATGTGGACCGGCTGCAGCAGACGGTTCCGGGGCTCAAGGACATCACGCCGATGCTGTCAAAGGATGTGCCGGTAGCGAACGAACTGCATACGTACACGTGGACGGTGAACGGCTATCGCCCGGTGGTGCAGAACATTCTGGTGCTGGATATCGCTGCCGGGCGCTTCTATTCCGAAGATGACGAATCGAACCGCGCGCATGTGGCGGTGATCGGGTCGGAGGCCAAGACAAAGCTGTTTGGCGGCCTCTATCCGATCGGGCAGCGCATTCGGCTGAACGGCATCAGCTTCGAGGTGATCGGCGTTCTCCAGCCGAAGATGCAGGAGGAGGGCGATAACGTAAATCGCCAGGTCTATATTCCGTTCAGCTCCATGGCGGACATCAAGGACCCGAAATACCTCGACGGCATCTGGCTGAACTACAACGGAGATCACGTGGCGGTGCAGCAGGCCGTTCGCAACACACTGGCGGCAATGCATAACTTCCGTCCGTCGGATCACCAGGCGATTTTCGTCGCCGATCTTGAGCAGCAGCTTACGCAGTTCAAGATTGTGACCATTGCGCTGGAAGTGCTGCTGCTGTTTATCGGCGCGCTGACGCTGGGCATTGCCGGAATCGGGCTGATGAATATCATGCTGGTCGCCGTGCAGCAGCGGACGAAGGAGATCGGCATCGAGAAGGCGCTGGGCGCACGCAAGCGGCATATCCTGATTCAGTTTCTTGCCGAATCGCTGGTGATTACCGGGATCGGGGGAATTGCCGGTATTGTGCTGGCCTACGCGGTTTCGATCGGGGTGGGGCGGATCACGTTTTACAGCGCTATGGCTTCGAATGCGCAGGCTGCCGATATCCAGCTGCTGATTTCTCCCGTTATCGTGCTGATCGCAACCGGGATCCTGGTGGTAGTGGGACTGGTGAGCGGGATGATTCCAGCGCTCAAGGCCGCCAACCTGAATCCCATCGAGGCGCTGCGCTACGAGTGAAAGCAGGTCGATAGGTCCCGCAATGGTTGACCTGTCACATCTGCCAGTTTGACGCTCAGCCAAAAGCCTTCTATCGTTGCGTGCATGCGCCGCGGAGTTACGGTTTCGCGGTAGCTTCTCACGTCTCACCTCAGAACGGAGGGCGGAATGCCCATGCGAAATAGAAAGACAGCTGTGCGTTTATTGCTCGTATCGTCGCTCCTGACCACCCTGCCCATGTGGGGCGCGGATAAAACCAAGGACGAAGAAACCATCAGGAATGCCGCCTCAGTGTTACAGGCAATGGTCAGTAGCAAGGATGTTCCACATGGCGTGTTGGTGAAGGCCGATTGCATCATCGTTCTACCCAGTGTGAAGAAGTTCGCGGTTGGCATTGGAGGAACCGGCGGTCGCGGGCCGATGAGTTGCCGCACAGGCAGCAACTTCAGTGGCAAATGGTCAGCGCCCGCTATGATGAGCATCGGCGGCGCCAGCGCCGGTTTCCAGATCGGCGGCACGTCCAGCGATTTTGTCCTCGTGATTCTGGCCAATTCGCTGTGGACAAGGTGCTGAATGGCAAGGTCAAGGTCGGCAGCGACGTGAGCGCAGCGGCTGGACCTGGTGCTTCCGCTGGCGCCGGTGCTATAGGCGGGGCTGACATTTTGACCTATTCCAGGACCTCGGGCCTTTTCGCCGGCGTGTCCCTGAACGGCGCCAGTCTGTCACCCGACTCTGACGCCAACAAGCGTCTCTACGATAAATCGGTCAGCGCGTCGGAGATCGTACGCGGTGGCGCCGTTACAGCTACCCCTGCGGGCGAGTCCTTTGCGTCTCTGCTCAACAGCAAGGTGCCAAAGCACACCGATTAAGAGACCGGGAGTAGGAAGAGAGCCCGGAGTATCTCCGCGGGGCAGAGTGTCCTTAAGCAGGATCACGATCCGGGCTTGCGTTTTAATTCGAATCCGTCATGTATCGCCCGGCGAGCGCCTTCTTGGCTGAGTCCTGGAAGGGGTCGCCGGGATGTCGTCTTCTGATCCTATTTTCCGAGAAAAAATGAGTAGTGAAGGCGGAGATGCTCGCCGTGGCTATCTGCGTGGAGCATTGTGCCCGGGTGTTTCCTCTGAGTGGACATGGCGCAAGTCGCGAAACGCACATCTGAGACAATGGCGCTGAAATCGTTGTAAGCGTATGAGGGCCTTGGATGAGTGTGAAGGACTGGTTGCTGGCGGACATTCGCCCGCATGCGGCGCACGGCAGGGCAGAGCCGGAACACGAATGGTGGCGGGTGATGTGCCTGACCGGCGTGGATTATTTTTCGACGCTTGGCTATCAGCCCGGGATTGCGTTTCTGGCGGCTGGCGTTCTGTCCCCGGTGGCGACGTTCGTGCTGGTTCTGGTCACGCTGCTTGGTGCGCTCCCGGTATATCGACGGGTGGCGGAAGCCAGCCCTAACGGGCAGGGCAGTATCCACATGCTCGAAAGCCTTTTTTCGCACTGGAAGGGCAAGAGCGTGGTGCTCATCCTGCTGGGATTTGCCGCGACCGACTTCATCATCACGATGACGCTGTCGGGCGCCGATGCAGCCACGCACTTTGTGCATAATCCAATGACGCCGCCGGTGCTGCGGAGCCAGATGGGAGTGACGCTGGTCATTCTCGGGTTGCTGGGTGCTGTGTTCCTGGCGGGTTTCCGCGAGGCGATCGGCATCGCGGTGGTGCTGGTCGGGGCGTATCTGGCGCTCAACGCGGTAGTCGTCGCGGTCGCGTTGTGGCACGTGTTCGAGCATCCCGAGCTTATCTCCGGCTGGAATCATGCTCTATTGTTCAAGGCCCACGGGAATCCGGTGGTGATTTTGGGCATTTCGCTGATCCTGTTCCCCAAGCTGGCCCTGGGCCTGTCGGGTTTTGAGACTGGTGTTGCGGTGATGCCGCTGGTGAAGGGGAAGGATCTCAAAGAGCGCATCCAGAACACGCGCAAGCTGCTGACGACGGCGGCGATCATCATGAGCGTCTTCCTGATGGCGACGAGCATTGTTTCGACGCTGCTGATTCCGGCCAGTGCGTTTGAAAAGCACGGCCCGGCGAACGGCCGCGCGATGGCCTATCTCGCCCATCAATACATGGGGAATGCTTTCGGGTCGCTCTACGACATCAGCACGATCTTGATCCTGGCGTTTGCAGGCGCGTCGGCGATGGCCGGGCTGCTCAATCTGATTCCGCGCTATCTGCCCGGGTTTGGCATGGCTCCGGAGTGGGCGCTGGCGTCGCGGCCACTGTCGCTGGTGTTTACCGGAGTGGCGTTCACGGTAACGTGGCTCTTCAGAGCGGATGTCGACGCGCAGGGTGGGGCCTATGCGACGGGCGTCCTGGTATTGATCACCTCAGCGGCGTTCGCGGTGACGCTTGCAGCGAAGAGCTGGATGCGATTGCCGTTCGGGTTTATCTGCCTGTTATTTGTTTATACGACCCTGCTGAACATTTACGAGCGTCCTGAGGGCGTGAAGATCGCGTCGTTCTTCATCGCGTCCATCATCGCGGTTTCGCTGATTTCGAGAGCGGTCCGCTCCACGGAACTGCGCATTACCGGGATTCACCTGGATGAAGTTGCCAACGAGATGATCTGTGAGGATCCCGACGGCATTATTCGGATCGTGGCGAAGAATCCGCAGAGCTCGTGGCCGGGAGCGCTGGATGTCGCCGACGCTCGCGTGCGCGAACTGAACAATCTCAGCCCTGAGGAATGCCTGTTGTTTTTCGAAGTGGAGAGAAGCGACGCGTCGACGTTTGAGGCCACGCTAAGCGTGCATGGAAGAAGGGATGGCCGCCACAAGGTTCTCTACGCGAGCAGTCCGGTGGTCGCCAATTCTATCGCGGCCCTGCTGATTGAGGTGGAGAAGAGAACAGGTCACGTCCCCCACGCCTACTTCAGCTGGACGGAGGGTAACCCGGTGGCAAATATCGTTCGCTATATTTTTCTGGGCGAAGGCGACGTGGCTCCGCTGACGCATGAGGTGCTTCGCCGCGCTGTCCGGGACCCCAAACGCTGCCCCATCATTCACGTGAGCTAGGGCGAAGCGCGGCGAGAAAGCGTCTTACTTGGAGAGCAGAGCGGTCTGCACGGTTTCGACGGCGGGCTTGGACTGGCTGAGGTATTCACTGACGCGCTGGCGTTCTTCGGGAGTGAGTGTGGGGACGAGGGCAAGGATACGGCGCAGGGTTACTGCGACGTCGTCAACGTAGTTCATCATGCGAATGGCTTCGCCGGAAAGGGGCATACGGGCTCCTGTGGTTTTGTCGAGACTCATAAAATCATCTCCGCTTTGATTTTCAGCGAGGGGCGGTCAGCAAGTAAAGCGCGCGGCGTAAAGCGGAATCAGGTTCTTTCCGCCTCCGGCTGAGGCGTGGCGGGCGGCAGACCGGTTGGCGGCGGAAGATCCCGGTCGGCCACTTCGGTGATGGCGGCGAGCTTCCCGGCGATCTCCGGCGTGAGAGCGCCTTCGGGGCAGCGCCAGCTCCAGTTATCTCCGGTGCTGGACGGCATATTCATGCGTGCCTCCTCGCCGAGCTCGAGCAGGTTCTGCACGGGCAGGATGCAGGTGTCGGCGACGGATGTTTCGGCGGCGCGGATCATCGCCCAGACGACGTCCTTCTTGCTTGTGCCCAGGTAGGTCTTGACTGCGTCTTTTTCGGCTTTGGTTGCCTCGTGATCCCACCAGCCGCGGGTGGTGTTGTTGTCGTGCGTGCCGGTGTAGACAACGGTGTTGGGGACATAGCGGTGAGGCAGGTAGTTGTGGGCATTGCGGTCGGAGAATCCGAACTGGAGGATGCGCATGCCGGGCAGGTTGAACTGCTCGCGAAGGGCATCCACCTCGGGGGTGATGATGCCCAGGTCTTCGGCGATGAAGGGCAGCTCTCCCAGCACGTCGCGGAGGCGCTGGAATAGCTCGGCACCGGGAGCCTTGATCCATTCGCCGTTCTCTGCTGTCTCGTTCTCGGCGGGAATGGCCCAGAAGGCCTCGAATCCGCGGAAGTGATCGAGGCGGATGATGTCGTAGAGAGATTGCGCGCGGCGGATGCGATCCACCCACCAGGCGAAGCCCTGCTCGGCGAGGACGTCCCAGCGGTAGAGCGGATTTCCCCAGCGCTGGCCGGTCGCGGAGAAGTAGTCGGGCGGAACTCCGGAGACGCGGATGGGCAGGTGATTCTCGTCGAGCTCGAAGACACCGGGATTGGTCCAGACGTCGGCGCTGTCGTAGTTCACGAAGATGGCGACGTCGCCGATTATCTTGATGCTCCGCTGGGCGCAGTATGCGCGCAGCTTACTCCATTGTTCATCGAAGGCGAACTGGATGACCTGCTGGATCGCCAGCTCTTCGCCATGCTCCGCGCGGATTTTGTCGAGCGCGGCGGGTTCGCGATGCACGAGTTCCGCGGGCCACGTGTGCCATGAGGCGCCGTTGAATTTGCGGCGCAGAACGCTGTAGAAGGCGTAGGACTCGAGCCACGTGCCGTTCATGCGGCAGTAGCCTTCGAATCGTTCCCAATCCGCGGCGCTGTGGTGGTGCAGAAAGTTGCGGCGGCCTCTTCGATCAGCGGCAGCTTGCGGGCGAAGACGTCTTCCCAGTGGACGTCGCCGGAGCGGCCGGGAAGGTCGGCGATGCGGTCATGTGTGATCCATCCCCACTGGACGAGGTAGTCGAGGGAGATGAGCAGCGGATTTCCGGCAAAGGCGGAGAGCGCCGCGTAAGGCGAGTTGCCGTATCCGGTGGGGCTGAGCGGCAGGACCTGCCACAAACGCTGTTTCGATTCAGCAAGAAAATCGGCGAAGTCATAGGCGGCAGGACCGAAGTCGCCGATGCCGCCGTAAGAGGGAAGTGAGGTGACGTGAAGCAGCAATCCCGAGGCGCGATCAAAAGGCATGAAAGGAAATCCTGAATGGCAGAAAAAAGGCCCGCGCTTCGAAAGATTCGAAAATCACGGGCCCGGTTGTACTCGTCAACCGTCGCCTAAATAGGCGAACGGCCGCCGCCGAAGGGAGAAGAGCCCTGCGCTTTGCGATTCATGCGGATGCGGCCCTCCTTCTCATACTTTTCCTGAAGGGTGGTGATGAAGACAGCAAAGGCTTCTTCGCGGCGCTGCTCGAGCTGGGCCTCGCGTGTCTGGTCGAAGTTCTTGGCGATCTCGTCGCTGGTCGGCTCCTGCTTGTCGACGAGCTTGGCTACGATTCCAGTGCGGCCGGTGTTGATGGGGCCGCTCAGTTGTCCCACATTGAGATCGAAGAGCTGCGGGGCGGCGCTGGCCAGCGCGCCGATATCGGGTACCTGCGCGTCGCGGCCGACTAAATCACTGGACTTGAGGGTCGCGCCCACTTCTTTCGCGGCCTTGGCGAGGTCGTTCTCCGCCTTGGCCTTCATGGCCAGCTCATTGATCTTGGTGGCCAGAAGCTGCGGCAACTGCTGCTCACGATAGTCGTCGAGGATATGCGACTTGTAGTCGGCGAAGGTTGGCGCGTGTGCAGGCTGGATGTCCGTGACCTGGAAGACGGCGTAGCCTTCTCCGGTGGTTGAGACCTGAGGCGCATCGCCTTTCTTCGCGGCGAAAGCCTGGGCGAGCAGCTTCGAACCGTCGGGCAGTCCGGGCACAACAGAGGCTTGCGAGAGGAAGTCGGTGGTGACGACCTGCAGGTGATGAGCGGCAGCCGTCGCGGCCATGCCATTCTTCTGCGCTTCGGAGGCCAGCTGCTGTGCATAGGCCTGCTCCTGCTGACCTTCCTTCTGGCGGGTGAGCGTGGCCTGGATCTCGGCCTTCACCTCGCTCAGGGGACGGGTGTGCGCGGTCTGCTTCTCTTCTACCTGGATGATGTGGTAGCCGTACTTCGAGCGAACGAGCCCGGAGGTCTGTCCCGGCTGCAGAGAGAAGGCAGCCTTGTCGAACTCGGGGACGGTCGCGCCGTGCTTGAGGAAGCCGAGCTCGCCGCCCTGCTCCTTGCTGCCGGGATCGTCGGAGTACTTCTTCGCCAGCTCGGCGAAGTTGCCGCCGTGGTGGAGCTGATCGAGAATGTCCTGGGCCTTGGCCTTGGCGGCGGCGTCAGCCTTGGGGTCGTTGCCGTCGACCTTGATGAGGATGTGGCGGACCTTGACCTGGTCGTCGACCTGGTAGTCCTTCAGGTGCTGGTTGTAGTACTGCTGAATTTCGGCGTCGGTGACCTGAGGAGCGCCCTGGGGGAGATTGGTGTCGGTGAAGGCGATGTACTGATCTTGCGCGCCTCAGGGACGGCGTTCGCGTAGCGGGCGGCGTTCTTCTTGAAGAAGTCCTCGAGCTGGGCGTCGGTGGGATTGATCTGCTTCTGCAGGTCGTCAGAGCTGAGCACCGCGTAATCGAACTTGATCTTCGTCGCCTGCTGACGGTAGTTGTCGCGAACTTCCTGGTCAGAGATGGTGACGCCGCCGGTGATGAGGGCACGAAGGCGGTTCTCCTCGATCTCCTTCTTTACCTCGCTCTCAAATTTCTCCCGCGTCATGTTGAACTGCTGGGAGACGAACTCGGCGTACTGGGCGTCGCCGATGTAGTTGCCGCCGGGGAAGAGCACCTGTCCGAAGGCTCCGGAGTGCAGAAAGCGGCGTACATCATCGTCGGTGGCGGAGAGGCCAAGGTGCTTGGCTTCGAGCAGTTCGATGTGCTGCTGGATGAGTCCCTGGGCAACGCGCGGCATCATCAGGGGCGCGTACTGTTCAGGCAGTCCCTGGCGCTGCAGCATGCGCGCGGCGGTCAACTGCACGTCGGCGGTGGAGATGTCGTCTACCGCAGGCAGGAAGCGGCCGAGCGGCCCGCCGCGGCCGATGGTCGCGTAGGTGTCGGCGGAAGCGGTCTGATCGAAGACACCGGGCACCAGCGTGATGACCATGGTGATGCAGGCGACGGAGATGATGACGACAAAGATGCCCTTGGTAAAGCGGCTGTCCTTTTGCAGGAAACGGATCATAGGTGAGTGACGACCTTTGCTGTTACAGCGCTCGCGGCGAGGCTCGGAGCAGGCCCGGCTGGCGCGAGGAGATTTTCCTGGTTTCTACAGGAAGCTCTTTCAGTATAAATGACTGGCAGGGGATGGTTTCGAAAGCAGGCGATTTTCGGCTTCGAACTCAGCAACTTAGCGAGGGGCTCATCCGTCAACAGGGGTTGCACGGATGCGGCCCGGGTGCACCGATGCTCTCACGGCTATTGTTGACGGTTCTGATTATCCCGGTCTGGGGCGCTTTCCACGCTCCCTAGTCCCAATCGCAGCAACCGCCTCCCCCGCCGCAAAGTCAGCCTTACACGATCCAGGCCAATTCGCGGGTAGTCCTTACGGATGTGACTGTTACCGACAAAAACGGAAATCCGGTTCATGGCCTTCCCGAGTCGGCTTTCCGGATTTTCGATAACAGCAGGCCGCAGACGATTGATTCTTTCGAGGAGCATACCGGCACACCGACAGCTGTAACGATGGACCCGGCGGCGGCGAAAGGGGTCTTCAGCAACGACTATTTGCTGCACCCTCCGCCCGCGCTGAACGTGCTGCTTTTCGACATCAGCAATCTTGAAATTGCCGATCAGATGTACCTCTATTACGAGCTGACGAAGTTTTTCACCGAGCAGGTCGTTGGCCAGCCTATGGCTATTTATCTGCGCGACGGCAACGGCTGTTTTCTCGTGCAGGACTTCACCACCGACCGCGAACTGCTGCTCACGGCTCTTCAACGAGCCATTCCGCGCATTCCGCCGAGCAACCGCGATTACCTGACAGACATCGATACTCTGAATCAGATCGCCGGCCATCTCAGCCAGTTGCCGGGGCGAAAGAATGTCCTGTGGTTCTCGGGTGGTTCGACCTTTTACCTGCGCGACGACTTTGTCATTGCTGATAATCCCGATGCCTGGCGGGATCTTTACGATGAGCTGGAGCAGGCGCGTATCGCGATTTATCCAATCGATGCGCGCGGTCTCATGAATATTTCGCTTCATCTGTCGTCGCTACTGTGGGCGCAGTGGGCAGAGATGAACCAAACGGCGAGAGCAACCGGAGGTCAGGCGTTTTACAACAGCAATGGTCTAACGGAAATCACTCATCGCCTACTCAGCTCGGATAGCAGCTTTTACACGCTGACGTATTCGCCGCACGACTTCCACTTCGACAATAAGTGGCATAAGATTCGCGTTGCCCTGAACGAAAAGGGCTACCAGCTGAGCTACCGCCGCGGGTATTTCGCCGATGGGAGCACTGGGGACTCAGGGCAGCGGCAGAAAACAACCGCCAGGACGCGCCTGTTGCCCGACGGTGAGAAAGTAGAACTGAACGGGATGCGGAGCGAGCCGATTATCTTTCAGGCGCGCGTTCTGCCCTCGTCTGACCCTGCTGTTATCTCCGCGCCTAAGGCCACAACCTCGGTACCTGCGCCTCCGCCGAGAAAGGGAGGCGTTCCATTCTAGCTCCGCTATTCACTGCCGGTGAATGCGCTGACACAGCAAACGATTGACGGAAAGCAGGAAGTCACCTTCCGGGTTGCGGCGATTGTGATTGATCATTACGGACGTGCCATTGACAGCCGCGCCGAGCAGGTGACGATGGCACTGAATGACGATGCAATGCGGCATCATCCCGACGCTCCGCTGACTTTCGACCAGCGACTGAATCTGAAGAAGGAAGATGAATACCTTTATCTCGCGGTGTGGGACACGACCAGTGGACGGATCGGAACTCTGCAGGTTCCGGTGCATGTGCCCAAGGCGGAGAAGCAGGTGCATGCAAATTAATTTTCCGTTGCAGCTCCAGTATGAATGACGTTAGGCAGCGCTATAGGTTCATCTTAACGTTCAGCAACTTAGGAACGGGCTGATCCGTCAACCCTTGTTGCACAGCAGGCCCAGGTGAACCGATGCTCTCGCGATTCTGGTTGGCGGTTCTGATCTTGCTGGTTCCGGGCGCTTTCTTCAGCGCTCAGGCTCAGTCGCAGCAGCCACCCCCGCCGCC
Source organism: uncultured Acidobacteriaceae bacterium (assembly GCA_963725225.1). Classification (GTDB taxonomy): domain Bacteria; phylum Acidobacteriota; class Terriglobia; order Terriglobales; family Acidobacteriaceae; genus Silvibacterium. The sequence goes on along the minus strand of CAVRXY010000011.1, from coordinate 70,493 downwards.
CGCCGCCCAGCCGTATACGATTCGAACCATCTCGCGGGTGGTGCTTACCGATGTGACGGTGACGGACAGCAAGGGGAATCCGGTGCACGGGCTGCCGGAGTCGGCATTCCAGATCTTCGATAACAAGAAGCCGCAGACGATTGGCTCTTTTGAGGAGCACAGCGGCATCCCGGCTGCAGCGACGATGGAGCCGGTGGCAGCAGCGAACGGTGTCTACAGCAACGAATATCTCAAACATCTGCCGCCGGTCATAAGCGTGATCATCATCGACATCGCCAATCTCGGTGTCCCGGACCAAATGTACCTTTACTCGGAGCTGACGCAATTCTTCAAGGAACCGCCCAGCCAGCCGTTGGCGATCTATCTGCGGGCCGGCAACGGTTGTTTTCTCGTGCAGAACTTTACCACCGACCGCGGGCTGCTCGCGGCCGCCGTGCGCAAGGCGATTCCGCGCGTTCAGCCCACGGGACGGGAATACCTGAGCGACATCGACACGATGTACCAGATCGCTGGTTATCTCAGCCAGTTGCCGGGACGCAAGAACGTGCTGTGGTTCTCAGGAGGATCGACACTTTATCTGCGCCAAGACGTCACGATGTACCAGGATCCGCAGGCGTGGCGCGATATTTATGATTTGCTGGAGCAGGAGCGCATTGCCGTTTACCCGATCGATGTGCGAGGCCTGACTACAGCCATCGTCCCTGGGATGTTGGCCCAGGACGCACTGATGAACGAAACGGCAATGGCTACCGGCGGGCAGGCGATTTACAACACCAACGGTATGAAGGAGATTACAAACCGCATCCTCAGCACAGATGGCAGCTTTTACACACTGACCTATTCACCACACGATTTTCACTTCGATAACAAATGGCATAAGGTTCAGGTGAACCTGAATGTCGCAGGCTATCAGCTGAGCTACCGGCGCGGGTATTTTGCCGACGGAAGCCCGGGAGGCGCCGAACTGCTGCAGCAGGACACCAGGCCGAGAACCCGCCTGTTGCCGAGTGGCGAGAAGGTCGAGCTGCCGGCCACGCGGAGTCTGCCGATCATCTTTCAGGTGAGAGTGCTCCCGGTGTCAGATCCGGCGGTCGCTGCCAGCCCTGTGGTTTCGGGAATCATCCAGGCGCCGCCTCCGAAAAAGGGCGCGGTTACGTATTCGATCCTTTATCATCTGCCAGTGGACGCGTTCGTGCGGCCAGTGGTGGAGGGAAATCCAGAGATCACGTTAGGCGTGGCGGCTATCGTTCTGAATGGTGACGGCCGTGCAGTTGACGTCCACGCCGACCGTGTGAAGATGACGGTGAACGCGGATTCATTGCGGCTCCATCCGGACTCTCGCATTGCGATTGATCAGCGGCTCAATCTCAAAAAGAACGACCAGTACCTGTATCTCGCGGTATGGGATATGACGAGCGGGCGGCTGGGAATGTTGCAGTTTCCGGTGCAGGTGCAGAAGCCGGGCAAAGGGGTGCGCAGTAACTGATCTTCTTTGTGCAGCGAGGGCTAGGCCAGGGTGATCAGCGTGATCTCCGGCGGACAGTTGAAGCGGAAGGGAAGACTCACTGTGCCTACTCCGCGATTGACGTAGAGCTGAGTTGGGCCGAGTCGGTAGAGGCCTTCGACGTAGTGCTCTCCCAGCGGAGGCAGGAACAGGGCAGGCAGGAAGGGAAAGCGCACCTGTCCTCCATGGGTGTGGCCAGAGAGCATCAGGTCGACATTGTGGGTGGCCACAATGGGTAGAACGTCGGGCTCATGAGCAAGCAGGATGACAGACTCTCCGTCTCTGCTCGCGGGCGAGGGCAACGCTTTCTCAAGTTGGAAGTCGTGACAGAGGGCATCACCCGTTCCGGTGAGCCATAGCCGGCTGCCATCGCGCTCAAGAGGCACCGAGCGGTTATCGAGCACCGGAATACCGTTTGACTGGAGGGAGTCAGTGACGGCGGCAGCGTAGGGTTTGACGGCGCAATCGTGATTACCGAGCACGGCGTAGCGCAAGGGACTCTGGAGATGGCTGAGTATTTCGGAGCATTCTCCGGCAAAGCGGATGGTGGCCTGCTCGGACCAGAAGCCGGCGGTGATGAAGTCGCCGGTGAGGGCCACCATGTCAGGTTTGAGGGAGTTGACTTGCTCGACCACCCGCTCGATGAAGAAGGCCTCGGTGTATTCGGCGTAATGGAAGTCGGAGATCTGCGCGATGGTGAATCCGCGAAAGGCCTCGGGCAACTGAGGGAGCGTGATGGCGATCCGCTCAATGCTGATTTCGTGGCGCGAGACCTCGCCCGCGTAGAGCGGCAGGCCAACAGCCGCGATTCCTCCGAGCTTCAGGAAATCGCGTCGGGAGAGAGGCGCTTTCTTTCTTCGTTCGAGGGTAGAAACTTCCACTCTTTCATTTTAACCGTTCGCCTCGGAAGCCCCGGCTCAACTGGCTCGCGAATATTAACTTAGGTTTGATTGCTATCGAAACCTGCGACAGCTATGCTTCTCTCCGCATTCCGGACGGGATGAAATTCGCAGTCTGATGGATGCACATTCGAAAGAGAGGAATCCCCCAATGGCGAACTATCTGATTCTTTCCTGTGATGGCGGCGGAATACGCGGCTATCTTTCGTCGCTTCTGCTGCAGCAGCTCAACAATGACCTTGGTATCTTCGGTTCCAACAACCAGAACATCGACCTGTATGCCGGGACCTCGACCGGCGGCCTGATCGCTCTTGCGCTGGCACAGGGCAAGAGCATCGACAGCGTCGTGGATCTTTACGCCACGGCAGGGAAGGATATTTTCTATCCCGCGAGTTTTCAGCCGGGCTGCTTGCTGGGAGAGGCGCCGGTTGCCGCGGCCGGCCTCACGGATGTTAAAGGTCTGTGGCAGGTTCTTTACGACGACATCGGCGATCCCTCGGTGCAGAGTGTTATTGAAAGCTTCATTCCCGGAAATCCGCTGCTCAGTTCTCTAGCCAACAACGTTATGGTGACGACCTTCCAGCTGAGCGACTCGGCGACTCCTCCTTCGTGGAACCCGCTGGTGATTGATAATTTCGCGGGCTCGCCGGGAAGCAGCACCTATCTGTGGGACGCGGCGCTCAGCACCTCTGCGGCGCCGGTGTACTTCCCGCCCTATAACCATCCGCAGTTCGGATGGTGCAGCGACGGCGGGCTGTTTGCGAACAATCCCGCGGCGGTGGCGGTGGGCCGCGCGATTCAGGCGGGCCAGCAGCTCGACAATATCGTGCTGCTCTCGATCGGCACGGGTCTTACGGCGGCGTCCATGCAGGTGAGCGAAGATTCGCGCCTGTGTTATGGCCTGAAGTACTGGGCCTGGATTGAAACCTACGGGCCAACGCCGCCATTCGCGATTCTCAATGCGTCTGATGGACGGTGCTTCGATCAGCAACGACTCCTTAACCAGCAGCCTGCTGGGCGGAAGCCAGAACGGCGGCCGCTACATGCGGGTAAATCCAACCCTGCCCGAATCAGTGGCTCTTGATGACTATTCGCCAAAAGCTCTGAAGATGTTTCGGAAGGTAGCAGATGACTACTTCAAGTCGAGTGAATGGAGCACCATCGAGACGTGGGTGAAAAGCACGTTTCACAACTAGCGGAAATGTAGAGGCAGGACTTCGGTCCTGCCTCTATTGCCCGAGCAGTCCTTTTTTCAATTCCGGATTGGGAGGCTTCGGTCCGAGCCAGACGGAGAAGAGCAGTTGAGCAAAGGCCGGACCGGGGACGGTCAGTTTCTCGCCGCCGTTGAGAACGAAGATCGTGCCCGTGCCGGGAATGTATGTGAAAACCATCTGATCGCCGGAGTGGACGGCGTCGAGCTGACCGAGGAAACGGTCCACGTCGGACTTTAACGCCGCCTCGGCGTCAGGCGCGTTGTCCCGAAACGACTCGCTGAATGCATCGGCCATCTGGCTTTTGCTGGCTCCGTGCAGAAACTGCATGACGATCCGCTTCGGCGCGTCGGATTTGATGATGGCGTCGGGGTCGGATGACTTCTGCTGGAGATAGAGGCCGGCGACGTAGATTTTCATGCCGTACTTTGTGCGCAGACCCATGCCGTTCAGGACGAGCGGTGTGCCGCGGGCCTGAATGGTGTCAGGGAGGGTAACTCCGTTGAGGGTTCCCGAATGAAGATCGAAGGTGGATGCGAACAGAAAGGCTGCGATGGTGAGCGACAAAGCGGTCTTGCGCATGCGGAACTCCGTGGGAGGACTGGGTGGAGGAGGATGCGAGACGCGATGGTAGCACAGCGCGCAGATGCTGGCTGCAAAACAAAAACGGCCGGGCAACACGAAGTCACCCGGCCGATGCGCTACTAAAAGTTGATGCTAGTAAGGCCGTCCGTAGTAATAGGGATACGGCCCGTAAGGATACGGATAGTAGGGATACGGTGCGACGTACATCGGCGGCCGGTAGGGACGCTGCACCAGGCGCGGCTGCTGGGGGACGCTGGAGGCCAGGCGCTGCGCCTCCTGCCATGAGACGGGCTGCACAGTGACCGGACCAGTCAGGTGGAAATCCACCTGAGCTTCAGCGGGCAGGATGAGGCGAGGGCCATTGGTAGCTGACGAGGCTGCGAGGCCGCCTACTCCGCCAACGCCGGCGCCGATTGCCGCTCCGGAGCCGCCGCCGATAAGGCCGCCGATGATTGCTCCCAGCGCCGCGCCGCCTGCCGTGTTGCCGACGGTGTAGCCGGCCTTGTTGGGTCCCTTACTTGACCAGACATCAGAGGCCAGCGGAAAGACCGTTCCGCCGAGGTTGATGCTGTCGAGCTGCAGCCGCAATTCGGCCGAACCGCCGAGATCGCCAGGCTTCTTGGACTCGATGACCTGGCCGGTGAGAACGGCGCCGCGCGGGATGGCGAGCACGCCGTTCTGGTAGACGTCAGCCGCGGCTGTTGCCTGGAAAAAGGTGCCCGTCTTCAGGTGGGCCGTGTCCAGCGTTTCAGCCAGGCGCACGCGAAGAAGCGTTCCAGCAGGAATGGTCACAGGGCCGCTGGGAGGCGGTGGGTTGTAGCTTTGCTGTGGAGGATAGTATCCGCCCTGCTGCGGCTGATATGGAGGCCGTGCGCCGTTGTATGCCGGCGGAGCCGACTGTGGCGGGGCGGTCTGGCTGTACGTCGGAGAAGGGGTCTGCGTGGAGCGGACTGCGCATTCGGCTCCACGTCGGGTGGAGGCGGGGGAACATTGGCCTGGGCTGCAGGCGCCAGCGAGTCTTGAGTTGCCTGCTCGGTGTTTGCTGGTTCAGGCGAATTCGGGTTCGCTACCTTGATGTGGTTGACGATTCCGCTTACACCGGGAACATTGCCGGCAACCGTTTCCGCCTGCTGGAACTGCGCGTTGGTCTGGACCGTGCCGGAGAGCGTGACAATGCCGTTCGCCGCGGTGCTGGTGATCTGTTGACCCTTCAAGGTCGAGTCATGTGTGAGCGCATAGCCCACATCGGATTGAATGTCTGCGTCGGTGCGCGCTTTCTGCTGCGCCGCTGGTTGTGCGGAGGAGGAGTTGTCCTGCGCTAACGACGGAGTTTCGGTAGAAAACCATAGGCAACCGGCCAGCAATCCGAGGAAGGCTGTCCGGAAAATCTTGTTTTTGTCGCTCCGATGAACGCTCATGTCGTTGCAACCTCTACGCTTCGTGAACTATTGCCTGCTTTGACCACCTACTGAAATGGACGCAGAACGGAATGGAAGCGTTACCTCTACGAACCCCGGCGGGCAAGAAAAGTTTTGGGGACAGGCCGCGGCCTGTCCCCCACCAACCAAAGGATGCACCGGGCTTTAGCCGCGCTGCTTTTTGTAGCGCGCGATGAGGGTGTTCGTTGAGCTGTCGTGCTTGCCGCCGGGGTCTTTTCCTTCGAGTTCGCCGACGATTTTCTTGGCGAGCACTTTGCCGAGCTCCACGCCCCATTGGTCGAAGGAGTCGATCTGCCAGATGGCTCCCTGGGTGAAGACGCTGTGCTCATAGAGCGCGACGAGCTTGCCGAGGGCTTCGGGGGTGAGCTCGTCGAGGAGGATGGTGTTCGTCGGGCGGTTGCCCTCGAAGACACGGTGCGGCACCAGCCAGTCGGGAGTGCCCTCGGCTTTGACCTCTTCGGGCGTCTTGCCAAAGGCGAGGGCCTCGGCCTGGGCAAAGACGTTGGCCATCAGCAGGTCGTGGTGATCGCCGAGCGGGTTGAGCGTCTTGGCGAAGCCGATGAAGTCGCAGGGGATGAGCTTGGTGCCCTGGTGGATGAGCTGGTAGAAGGAGTGCTGGCCGTTGGTTCCGGGCTCGCCCCAGAAGATGGGTCCGGTCTGGTAGGTGACCTTGTCGCCGCTGAGCGTGACGTGCTTGCCGTTGCTCTCCATGGTGAGCTGCTGCAGGTAGGCAGGGAAGCGCTTGAGGTACTGCTCGTAGGGGAGCACGGCGACGGTCTGCGCGTCGAAGAAGTCGTTGTACCAGACGGAGAGCAGGCCCATGAGGACGGGCAGGTTCTTTTCGAAGGGCGCGGTGCGGAAGTGCTCGTCGATGGAGTGGAAGCCGGCGAGCAGCTTGCGGAAATTGTCGGGGCCGACGGCGAGCATCGTTGAAAGGCCGATCGCCGAATCCATCGAGTAGCGGCCGCCGACCCAGTCCCAGAAGCCGAACATGTTGGCTGTATCGATGCCGAACTTCGTTACCTCCTCGGCGTTGGTCGAGACGGCGACGAAGTGCTTGGCGACGGCCTTCTCGTTCCCCAGCTTCTTGAGCGACCAGTCGCGCGCGGTGTGCGCATTGGTCATGGTTTCGAGCGTGGTGAAGGTCTTCGACGAGATGATGAACAGCGTCTCCTCGGCGTCGAGGTCGTGCGTGGCCTCGGCGAAGTCGGTGCCGTCGACGTTGGAGACGAAGCGGAAGGTCATGTCGCGGCGGCTGTAGTGGCGCAGCGCCTCGTAAGCCATGACCGGGCCGAGGTCAGAGCCGCCGATGCCGATGTTGATGACGTTCTTGATCGGCTTGCCGGTGTGGCCCTTCCATTCTCCGCTGCGGATGCGGTCGGAGAAGGCGGACATGCGGTCGAGCACTTCGTGAACAGCGGGAACGACGTCTTCGCCGTCGACGAAGATCTTTTCGCCCTTGGGCGCGCGCAGGGCAACGTGCAGGACGGCGCGCTTTTCGGTGATGTTGATCTTCTCGCCGCTGAACATGGCGTCGAGGCGCGCTTTCACTCCGCTTTCTTCGGCGAGTTGCAGGAGGAGCTTGATGGTCTCGTCGGTGATGCGGTGCTTCGAGTAATCGAGATAGATGCCTTCGGCTTCGGCCACCAGGCGGGTACCGCGGTCAGGATCGCTCTTGAAGAGATCGCGGAGGTGCTGGGTCCGGATTTTCTCGTAGTGGGCGGAAAGGGCTTTCCATGCGGAGAGCTGTGTGAGGGGCGTAGCGGGGGCGGCGGTAGCAGTGCTCATAATCGATGCCTCAAATCTCTCGGAATGTATTCTTTGAGCCTTATACACCTTGGATTCGGCCGGTGTCCGCTCGGTCACGCAAAAATACGATGACAGAAAGCCGGCGATGTGGCCGGAGCTCTCCCTGGACCGCTGGCTCTGGTACGATTTCTGCGGAGGAGCTGCCCCGTGTTCCGATATTCAGCTGCTACAGGTCTTGTCCTTTTGAGTGCTGCCCTCGTGGCCGCGCAGGCACCGTCCGCTGCTCCGACTCCCGCTCCAACACCAGTGAAGCTCAGCGCTCCGGCGGATGTGCAGCGCGGCTATAACGGCTTGAAAGCGAATATCCTGAAGGCCGCCGATAAGATGCCGGCCGACAGCTACTCCTTCAGGCCCACTCCTGATATCCGGACATTTGCACGTGTGGTGAACCACGTCACCGAGGCACAGTTGCGCTACTGCGGCGTGCTTAACGGAACCGCGCCGGACGCGCTCCCGAAGGTGCCCCCGGAGACTGCGGACAAAGCAGCGATTGTGGCGGCACTGCAGGCTTCGTTCGCCGAATGCGACAAGGCCTATGCCTCGCTCACCGACGACAACCTGCTACAGATGCTCACCATTGGGCCGCTCACCCGCACCCGCATCGGCTTCGCATGGGGCAATGTCTCCCATGACAACGAGCAATACGCCACGCTCGCGTTGTATATGAGGCTGAAGGGCCTTGTCCCGCCGAGCAGCGAGAAGTAAAGAGGGCTACCGGTTCAAGGAAATTCGACGAGCTCATATATCTGCTCGTTCGTCAGATCGATCTTTGGGCCATCCGAGCCGATGAGCGGGAACTGAACTCGCTTCGAGTCAGACGGATTGGCGCCGAAACTACCCGTTCCACACCTTCGAGCAGGATCTCGCAGACTGGCTTGCCGCTGGCAGCTGCGTGCTTCTCCAGTTGCTGATGAAGCGATGCCGGAATATCGAGGGTTATGCGCACCGACTTCTTTTTCATGACGTAAGTATCGCACCATGCGTTGATCGCAGTCGCTAGTCGCCCGTCGGGATGTTCCGCGTTCTCCACCATCAGGATGACGGCGCTGCGGTGCGCGGGTCCGATGACCTCGGAACAACGAAACCTGGCGAAAGCTCTACGGTGCGGTCCTCGAAGTCGATGAGTAGCTTGCCTTCGACGACGTAGAAGAATTCGTCGTCGTTGTCGTGCTTGTGCCAGTGGTATTCGCCCTCGATGATGCCCACGCGCACGACCGAGTCGTTCACCTTGCACAGGGTCTGATTGAACCACTTGTATTCGCAGGCGTCGGCGAGCGCCTTCTCATCGATGACTTGCATCGGCGGATAGAGGATGTTCAGCCGTGTTTCGTAAGGATATGCAGGAGCGGATTGAGCCATTGCGCAACACCTCGGAGTGGGTTCGGCTCTTCATGTTACTCCGGCAGGCGAGAGGCTTGCGCAAATGACTGGCGACCCGCTCTGCCTGAGGCTGGTTCGTTACCCCAGACTGCTCATGGCGAACGTGCGAGCCGCTTCGAGCAGCTTCGCGACGGATTCCTTCGAGCACGACTCGGAGTAGATGCGCAGCAGCGGCTCGGTTCCCGAGGCGCGGAGCAGGAGCCAGGTCTTTGCGGCGTTTGGCTTGGTCTTTGCCTCGGGATTGTCGAGGTAGAACTTGATGCCGTCCAGTGTTTCGACGCGCTCGACGGGCATTCCGGCGAACTCCTTTACGCCGGCTCGGGCGCGGGCGATGGTGGCATTCTTGAGATCGTCGGCGATGTGCAGATCGATGCGGCCGTATTCGTGCTGGCCGTATTTTTCCTGAAGTGCCGCGACAAGCTGGCCGAGGGTCTTGCCTTCTTCAGCCATCACATTGGCGAGCAGCAGCGCGTTCAACAGGCCGTCGCGTTCGGGCAGATGGCGCTGGATTCCGATGCCTCCGGATTCCTCGCCGCCGATGAGGATGTCTTTCTCGAGCATGAGGTCGACGACGAACTTGAAACCGATGCCGTGCTCGTGGAGGTTGCGTCCGTAGTGGGCGCAGATGCGGTCGATCATGCAGGTTGTGTTGAAGGCGCGCGTGACGTCGCCGGGCCACTTCTTGCGCGAGAGCAGCCACTCGAGGAGCACGGCGAAGATCTTGTGCGGATCGACGAAATTGCCGTTTTCGTCAGCGGCTCCGATACGGTCGGCGTCGCCGTCGGTGACCAGGCCGGCGTCGCATTTGTATTCGACGACGGCGTCCTGAAGAGCGCGCACGTGCGGCTCGATGGGTTCAGGATTGATGCCGGGGAAGAGCGGATTGTGCTCGGCGCGAATCTCGACGTAGTCCACGCCGATGCTCTTGAAGATGCCGGCCAGGATGCCGGCGCCCGCTCCGTACATGGAGTCGATGGCGAATTTGAAGCCGGACTTCGCGATGAGGTCGAGATCGGCGAAGCTGCGCAGCGCTTTGAGGTAGCCGGGGAGAAAATCGACCTCTTCAATCGGAGCCGGCGAAGCGGCCTTTGGCAGCGGCTTTTCCAGATACGATTCGATGGCCGTCATGATCGAGGGCTTGCCTGATCCCCCGTACCAGGCTTTGTACTTCACACCGTTCCACTGATACGGATTGTGGCTGGAGGTGATCATGACGCCGCCCGCCGCTCCCAGTTCGCGCACTGCGTAGGAGAGGGCCGGTGTGGGCGTGATCCGGTTCGCCAGCTTTACCGGGATTCCGGAAGAGGCGAGGACTTCGGCAACGGCACGCGCGAAGAGCGGCGACTCGAAGCGCGTGTCGTAGCCGACGCAGACGCCTTTTGCGGGAGCTTCTTTTGGGTCGGCGCTTACGTGCAGGTAATTGGCGATGGCGGCGGCGGCGATCCGGACGTTTTCAAAGGTAAAGTCTTCGGCGATGATTCCGCGCCATCCATCGGTGCCAAATTTCATCGGCAGAAGATCTGCCCATGGCGCTCCTTGCAGATAAGTGCATTGAATCAGGCCAGTGCTTTCGTCAACTGGTTAGAAAAGGATTCCGGATCGTGAGCGATTCAATCTTCTGTCCATGCTGGAGGTCTTCCGAATACAGGATGGCACATCGGTTCTCGAGGGCCGATGCGAGAATCAGAGAATCGTAAATGTGAAAGCCGTACCGCTTCGCGATCCGAAGCGCAGCCGCGTGGGTTTCTACCGTCAGAGGCGACGGCGGGAACAGAGATCGCGTATGTCGGTCAGAGCCTCCTCGATTTCCTTCCAGGTCATTCCCAGCTTGCGGCGTGCAACATTCGCGAATTCGTTCAGGACCTGCACGCTCAAAACGCCGCCTCCGGCAAGCAATTGCTCCGCGATCGCCGACTTCTTATCGCCTTTTTTCAAAATGTATACAAGAACCGTTGTATCGAAGAAGGCGTCAGCGGGCATTCGCTTCGTCCCTGTCGAACTTGAAGCCCGGGCGGAAAAGGACGGCGAAGCTTCCGCAATTTTTCCAGGGCCCGCTCACTGGTCTGGTCGCGGCTGATCTCGAATTGCCGCTTCCCGGCAATGCGGATCTCGATCTGGTCGCCCTCTTTCAGATTCAGCGCTTCTACCACCGCCGCCGGCAGGCGCACCGCGAGGCTGTTTCCCCATTTCGCTACCTGCATCTCGTCCTCCGCCTGGATATACTTTTCCGAAGTATATCATTCCGAGTTCCGGGTTAACGCTCTTCCCCTGACTCTCCGGGCAGCGTCAGATCAGGTCGTTGCGACCGCGCGCTACCAGTTCCTTGACTACCTTGCCCACGTCCTGTGAATGCTCGCGGGTGGTGATCAGGATGGCGTCGTCGGTCTCGACGACCACCAGGTCGCGAACACCGACGAGGGCAACGAACTTCTTCGGACTATACACATAGTTGCCCTTCGCTTCGATGGCGATGCCGTCCGCGGCCTCGATCACGTTCGCGTGCGCATCGGTGTTCAGGTTTTGCTCGAGCTGGTGCTCGTAGAGCGCTGCCCAGGATCCGAGGTCGTTCCAGCCGAAGTCGGCGGGCAGGCAGTAGAGATGGGAGCGACTTTCGCCTTTCGCCGATCGCGGTTCGAGGATCGCGTAGTCCACGCTGATGTTTTCGCACTTCGGATATATCTCGCGAAAGACGCGGTCGAAATCCGGGGTGCCGTAGGCGGCGGCGATCTGCTCGAGCAGCGGAGCCATCTCCGGCAGGTGCTCGCGCACGGCGTTGGCCAGAGTGCGCGCGCTCCAGACGAAGATGCCGCTGTTCCAGTGATAATTGCCGGCGGCGACGAACTCCTCGGCGCGCTCGCGGTTAGGCTTCTCGGTGAAGCGGCGCACGCGCAGCACGCCATCGGCGAAGACTTCACCGGTTTCGATGTAGCCGTAGCCGGTCTCGGCACGCGTCGGCTTGATGCCCAGCACGACCATGTTTTCGCCTGCGGCGGCCAGCTCGATTGCGCGCTCAATCGACGCGAGGAAGGCCGGCTCATTGGCGATCACGTGATCCGCGGGGAAGATTCCGAGTACGGCATCGGGCGAAGAGCGCTCGATGAGGAAGGCGGCGAGACCCGCAGCCGGGGCGGTGTTGCGCGCAGCCGGCTCGCATACGACGTGGTCTTCGGGAACGGCATCGAGCTGGCCGCAGATGGTGTCGGAGAGCAGGGTGTTGGTGATGACCCAGCAGTCTTCCGCACGCGCGAGCGAGTTCAGCCGGTCGACGGTGCGCTGAATCATGGTGCGCTCACCGTCGAGCGCCAGTACCTGCTTGGCGCGGGCCTTGCGGCTGCGCGGCCAGAAGCGGGTCCCGCTGCCTCCCGCAAGAATGATGGGGCGAAAATCGATCTTCAATGGCATCGCCTCGGTTGAGAGATTTTGTCTAAACCGCTTTGGGAAGAATGCGGATGACTTCGGCTGGAGATTCGACGCCGATGCGCACGCCGCTCGCCAGCGCGGGAATGACTGCGAGCTCGCAGCGCCCGACGGGGAACGCTCCGCCGGCATCGGAAGATACGCAGACCGAGCCGCTGGCGACGAAGAGCATCTGCACGGCGCCGGTGCTGGCTGTGAGGCCGGCCGGGGCATCTCCTGCGGAGAGGGGCCAGCGCTCGATCTCGAAATATTTCTCGTCAATCAAAACGGAATGGCCGTTGACAGTGTGCGGCGGGATCTTGCCGGCGCGGGTTTTCAGCTTCATGGCTTCGAGTGATTTCTCAAGATGCAACTCGCGCGGGCGCCCGTAGTCGTACATGCGGTAGGTCAGGTCGCTGGTCTGCTGGGTTTCGAGGATCACCACGCCCGGACCCATGGCGTGGACCGTGCCCGCATCGACGAAGAGCATGTCGTCCTTCTGGACCGGAACCATCTCCAACAGGTTCTCGAGGGTTGAGGCCTTGATGGCTGCGCGAACGTCTTCGACGGTCACGCCGGGGCGGATTCCCAACGCCACGGTCGCCCCGGGTTCGGCGTCGAGCGCATACCAGCACTCCGTCTTGCCGCGCGGCTCGCCATACTTGCGCGCCATGGCGTCGTCGGGGTGCACCTGGACGCTCAGCTTCTCCTTGGGGAAGAGCATCTTGATGAGCAGAGGAAATTCGCCGTCGCCGAGGGCGCTGCCCAGCAGCTCAGGGCCGTGAGCGTCGGTGATGGCACGGAGCGTCTGGCCGGCGAAGGGTCCGGTAGCGGCTGTGCACATCTCGCCGGTAAGCCACACTTCTCCGATCGGCTCGCCGTCAGTCTTGTAATCGAACCAAGGAGCGAGGTCGTGAAACCCCCAGATGCGGGTGCGGAAATACGGCGCCAGCCGGAAGGGAAAAATTTCGCTCATGCCCTCAGTATGCCTCAGGAGGGAGGCTCGCCGCACATGCCGGCGGCCGCGGCGGGTTACCATAAAACAAGAATGGCTCGTTATTTAGTGACCGGCTGTGCCGGCTTTATCGGATCTTCGCTCACAGAAAAACTCGTCGAAACCCTCGTCCCGCAAGGCCACGCGATCCGCGGCCTGGACAACTTCGAAACCGGCAGGCGGGAAAATCTCGCGACCTTCCGCGACCGCATTGAGTTCATCGAGTGCGACCTGCGCGATGCCGCAGCAACGGCAGAGGCCTGCGAGGGAGTCGATTTCATCTTCCATGTGGCGGCACGGCCCTCGGTTCCACGTTCGGTGAAGGATCCTCGGACGAGCCACACCGCCAATGTCGACGGGACATTCAATCTGCTGGAGGGAGCGCGCGCGGCGGGAGTGCGGCGCATCGTCTATTCGGCCTCATCGTCGGCGTACGGCAACCAGCCGGGATTTCCCCGTGTGGAAACGATGGTGCCCATGCCGATCGCGCCGTATCCGGTGCAGAAGCTGGCCGGCGAGTACTACATGAAGAGCTACTGGCAGGTGTATGGGATGGAGACAGTTTGCCTGCGCTACTTTAATATCTTCGGGCCGAGGCAGGTGCCGGATTCGCCATATAGCGGAGTGATGGCGAAATTCACCCTGCAGATGATGCGCGGCGAACGGCCGACGATCTTTGGTGATGGCGAGCAGGGGCGGGACTTCACTTATATCGCGAATGCAGTGTCCGCCAATGTGCTGGCGATGGATGCTCCGGCGGAGAAGGTTGCGGGGAGGGTTTTCAATGTGGCCTGCGGCGAGCGCCACAGCCTCAACAAAACCTTTAAGGTTCTGGCTGAACTGCTGGATTTTAAAGAGCAGCCGGTTTATGGGCCGCCGCGCACCGGTGATATTCGCGACTCGCTGGCCGATATCAGCGCCGCTCGCGAGGCTTTCGGATATCGGGTCGCCGTCAGCTTTGAAGAAGGCCTTCGCAGAACGGTCGAGTGGTATCGCCAGCAATACGCTGAAGTCGCTGCGCGCTAGACGCAATTTATTGTTGGGCTCCTAAAGGTGCGGCTACCTCGAAGGCGCCAATTTCGCCGCCTTTTTTGATGTTCCGCCTCTATCTGCGGGCGTATAGTCTCCTTGCCGTAAGACTTTGCTTCACGAAAGGCAGGAGCATTCTTTATGAAGAAATATGCTGCAGAGTTGGTCGGTACGTTTGTGCTCGTATTCGGCGGCGTTGGCAGCGCCGTGCTCGCAGGCAGCCACATCGGCTTCGCGGGAGTGGCGTTTGCCTTTGGCCTGTCGCTTTTGGCGATGGCTTACGCGATCGGACCTATTTCCGGCTGCCATATCAACCCCGCTGTCACTCTCGGCATCCTCATCGCGAGGAAGATTGGTGTAAAGGATGCAGTCCTTTACATGGTCGCGCAGGTCATAGGGGCGATTATCGCTGCCGGGCCGATGCTCTTCATTGCGCAGGGGCTGCCCTTGGCTATGCCGCACCGTCGCCGGTTTCGGGGCCAACGGCTACGGGTTGCACTCGCCAGGCGGATATTCGCTCGGCGCCTGCTTTCTTGCCGAGGTCATTCTGACGGCGTTCCTGGTGATCACCGTGCTCGGCTCGACTGACCTGGCTGCTCCAGTTGGATTCGCAGGCATTCCGATCGGACTGGTGCTGGTGCTCATTCATCTTGTGGGGATTCCGATCACAAATACTTCGGTGAACCCGGCACGCAGCATCGGGCCGGCGCTTTTTGTCGGCGGATGGGCTGTCCAGCAACTGTGGCTGTTCATTGTCGCGCCATTTATAGGCGCTGTGCTGGCGGCGGTGATTTACGCGATTATCCGACCACCCGTTCCATTGCTTACGGTCAGCGAAGCCGAGAGGGCACTCCCGTCGGAGCAGGTTGAGCGGGCTATCGACGCTGCAAGCCGCTGATACTTCCGGGCAGTCCATCCTTCGCAACAGAGTCTTGTTGCGAAGGATGGTGCTTGTTATCGGCCTGCGGCCCCTTTACCAGATCACTGACCGGCTCCAGAATCGTGAAGCGCACCAGGCCGACGGGCTTCGTGCTTCATCGATGACTGCCTGCTTGGACTGAGACCATCCGGCGGGTGGGGTCTCGTGCTTATCGAGAAAGATAACCGCCTCGAGGCCTGCGGTTCCCAGATCGGCGAGCTGCTGCGCCCGAGGCGCAGGATCGCGGAGGAGGGGAGCGGCAGTCATCAATGCGAGCGCCTTTGGCCCGGCGGCGATCCAGCTTGTGAAGGTTGCCACGAGCTCCGCACGGGCTGCCGGGTCGTGGCTGGCCAGATAGGTCTTCACCAGCGCCTGTAATTCATGGCGGGATGGGGGATCGGGCCTGACGGCGTCGATGAGGTGATCCATCGGCGTGAGCTGCGAGGTGTGCTGCATCTCTAGCGCTCGTCAAAGCCCACGGGCTGAAGAACGCTTGCCAAAACGCGCAGAGGCTCGATCTGAGCGGTTCCGGCAAGCTGCCGCAGGCCGACGTCTTCGGCAGAGAGATGTGTCAGTCCGACGGATTCCAGCCGCAGTGATTCAACCCACAGCCGGCGGTACATGTCGTCGACGTTATTTACGCTCTGCGGCGACCAGAACCGCTCGGCGATCGCAGCGGTGCGCGGCCAGATGCGGGAGTCGATGCTCCGCGGATCGACGTACTCGCTCCACATGCAGGCTTCGCCGCCCGAGGATGCGCGCCGCCTGCTCTCGGGCGTCAGCGCCGCTGCCGCCCGGCACGGGATCGACGAGGTAATGTTCTCGGCGCGGGATACATGTGGTCGAGGTAATAGCCTGCCGAGAGAATTCCGATGTAGCCCTGCTTCGCTGCCGGCGGCCAGCGATTCATATCCGCGCCACGATTGGATCACGACGTCTTTCGGCAGACCGGGGCTGAACATTTCGTCCCAGCCGATCATCTTCTTGCCATGCTTCTTCAGAATCGGCAACAGCGCGGTTGAAATAAGTCTGCAGGGCGGCATTGTCCTTCAGATCGTGTGTCCTGCGCGAATTCCTGAATGCGCGGGATTGGCGTTCCACTGCTTCGCCGTTCACCTCGTCGCCGCCGATGTGGAAGTATGCATCGGGAAAGAGCGCCGCCATCTCGCCGATGAAGCCGTCGAGGAACGTGTAGGTGCTGTCGCGGGTGGGGTCCATCGCCGGATCGAAGACGCCCCACTGGCGCTCGATCTGATAGGGCCCGGGCCCGCTGGCCAGTTCGGGATAGCCGACGAACCACGACTGTGGAGTGGCCGGGCATGTCGAATTCCGGAACGACGCGGATGCCGCGGTCGCGCGCGTAGGCGATGATCTCGCGAGCCTGCTCCTGCGTGTAGTAGTGCCCGTCGGAGCCCATTCCGTGCAGCTTCGGAAAGTCTTGCTCTCGATGCGGAAGCCCTGGTCGTCGGAGAGGTGCCAGTGGAAGACGTTCAGCTTCACCGCGGCCATGCCGTCGAGATTGCGCTTGATCACATCGACGGGCATGAAGTGGCGGCCGACGTCGATCATCAAGCCGCGCCAGGGGAAGCGCGGCGAGTCGTCGATGGAAACGGCGGGCAGGAAGTCGTTCGTCCCATTGTTCTGCACCAGTTGCAGGAACGTCTCGAGTCCGTGGATGGCGCCGACGACGGTTGGAGCTTTGAGGTGCGCGCCGCTTGGTGTCACTTCGAGCGTGTATGCCTCGTTTTCGTCGGGGCCCTGGATGGATTCGCCCGGGCCATCAACGGTGACGGTCAGGGTAGCTGCCGAGTGGCTCGGGCGTGGTAGCGATCTGCACGCCGGTCTGCGACTCCAGGCGGACCAGCATCCGGCCGATCGCGTCATCGAGCCGTGCGTCGTGAAATTTATCGGGAGCGGCGGTAATTGTGGCGTTAGCGCCAGGGAACCGGTACTCGCGGTCAGGTGCGCCGGTTGCGGCATCAAGGTGTTGTCAAAGGCAGGACTTGCCATCTGCGCATTGGCGGAAAAAGTCATCAGAACCGAACCCAGAACTGCCCCTGCTGCCATCCAACGATGGATCACGCGTCCTCCGCACTGAATGTGGTTGTCTCAGCCAGTGTCTGTATACCTGTCTATACCTGTCAAGTTTTGAAGCGAGAATCAAGTTTCGGTCCGAGATTCAACGTTCGA
This sequence comes from uncultured Acidobacteriaceae bacterium, assembly GCA_963725225.1. Taxonomy (GTDB): domain Bacteria; phylum Acidobacteriota; class Terriglobia; order Terriglobales; family Acidobacteriaceae; genus Silvibacterium. The sequence goes on along the minus strand of CAVRXY010000011.1, from coordinate 53,138 downwards.
TAAGGAGGCGGCGACGTCTGGATCATTTCGCGAAGATCTCGAAAGCGCGGCCCTTCGTCACAATTCCGCGCACTCCGGCCCCGGTGAATATACTCTGGCAGCGCGAATCCGTAGCTACGCCTCACTCTTCGGGAGAATCCACGATCATGAAGCGAGTCGCCTTACTGCTGCTCCTGTCACTTCCGCTCTGCGCCCATAGCCAGAATCAGAAGCCTCCGACCACCCTCAAGGGCGTCCTGCTCGAGCAGCTGCGAACCACGCACAATAGCGAGGACTGGTTTGTGCCGGCAAACATCGCCGTGCAGGGCATGACGGCGGAACAGGCCAAGTGGAGTCCGGGCAACGGACAGCACTCGGTGGGACAGCTCGCTTATCACCTCGTTTTCTGGGACCGGCAGGAGCTGGCGAAGTTCAAAGGGGAGCCCCCGGAGAAATTCAGCGGCAACAACGACGAGACATTCAATAACTTTGACAGCAAGCAGTGGAACGATCTCGTCAAGCAGCTGGATGACGTGATGACCGAGTGGGAGAAGGCCGTGAGAGCGGCCGACGACGCTAAGATTGCCGAGTCAGCCTCGCTGATCGCACACGTCGGCGCGCACAACGCCTATCACATTGGCCAGATCGTTTATGTGCGTAAGCTGCAGGGGTCGTGGGACCCGGCGAAGGGTGTGAAGTAGCCGCAAGCTCGCGTAGCAGTCGCCGCGATGCCCAATTGTTTCAGCGGCAACGTCGCCTTCGGACGGTTCGTGTATAAGGGAGCGGAAGTACCTTCAGGTACCCTTGCTCGACGATGGCGGCCCAGAATCACGTGACAAAGAAGGTTATACGGTTGGAGCCGCGATGGCCGGCAATGGTGGCGCTCCTGGCCGCGGGCGGACTGCGCCTGGCTTTGCCTTCTTATCTTTCCGTGGGGCCTGACTGGATTCTGCTTGTCCTTGTGGTGGTGTTAATCATTCCCACGATATGGGCGCACTACATGGGGCTTAATACGCTCAATCGTGTGCTTGGATATATCGTGACCTCCATTGTGACCGCGGATATGATCCTTTCTCTGGCGCTGCTGGTGGCGGCGCTGCCGTCACATAAGCAGGCACCGGCAGATATGCTGCGCTCGGCTGCGGCGTTGTGGATCACGAATATCATCGTCTTCGCATCCTGGTACTGGCGGCTGGACGCGGGCGGTCCACGAGCCCGCGAACTGCGTGGCGTTCACACCGATGGAGCTTTTCTGTTTCCACAGATGATGCTTGACCAGCAGGCCAAGCGCGAAATGGGCGAGGACCAGTGGAGTCCCGGCTTTGTCGATTACCTGTTTCTCGCCTTCAATACAAGTACCGCTTTTTCGCCTACCGATACGCCGGTTCTTTCGCAATGGGCCAAGGTCATGACCATGGTTCAGGCCCTCATATCGCTGGCAACGGTCGCTCTGCTGGCAGCACGGGCGGTCAATATCCTTTGACTCGTTCGATTTGTCCTTCGACGGAGGAAGTTTCGGCGCTCGCGTGGCGCGGTGTTCGTTTTCGGACAGCGCATTCCTGAGCCGGACATTCGCTCCTCTTAGATATTTGCTTTGACTCCAGTAGATTGAGAAGCTTGGGACTTGCCCGGATTGGGCCGACGGCTTGCTGGTTTTATCTCCAGGTCTTTCTGCCTGGGAGAAGCGCAATGCTTGGAGATCTGAAGTTCGCCTGGCGTCAGCTCAGGAAATCACCGGGATTCAGCCTGACGGCGGTGTTGACGCTGGCCCTGGGAATCGGCGGGGTGACCGCAGTCTTCTCGGTGGTCGAAGCGGTGCTGTTGCGGCCGCTGCCCTATAAGGACTCTGCCCGCCTGTTTCTGCTGCGGGAGCGGGTGGAGCACCTGATGGAGGGTGACGCGAACCTGTCAGCTCCTGATGTGCTGACCTTCGCGCGCGAGAACAAGGCGTTCACCGGCGTCGGCGGCTTCATCGGCGCCTCGTTTGAAGCGTCGGGGGCCGGAGCGCCGTTCCGGGCGCGGGCAGAGCGGCTGACGGCATCATCTTTCCAGTGCTCGGGATCGAGCCGATTCTCGGCAGGACCTTCACGCAGCAGGAGGATGACACATCGGCACCGGTGACGGTAATCAGTCATGCTCTGTGGCAGGAACGATACCAGAGCGATCCGCACGTTCTCGGCAAGACGATTGAGCTCGATCGCAGACCATACACGATCATCGGCGTGATGCCGCCCGAGTTCCAGTCGCCGATTGGCCTGGGAGGGCTGGCGCCGCGCGACCTCTGGGTCCCGATGAGCTTCACGCCGGTGGAGAAGGGCGCAGAGGCAGACGACTTTGACTACGGCGCGGTGGCGCGCCTTAAGCCCGGCGTCACGCCTCAACAGGCCCAGCAGGATGTGGACCGAGTAACGGCGATCATCGGCGCGAAAATTCCAGATATCAAGCTGCGTACCTCAATTCACAGCCTGAAGGAAGAGACAGTGCGCGAGGCTCGGCCGTTGCTGCGGGTCCTGCTCGCGGCGGTGGCGCTGATTCTGCTGATCGCATGCGCCAACCTGGCGAACCTGCAACTGGTACGCGCTGCCGGACGCAGGCGCGAGTTTGGAGTGAGGCTGGCGCTGGGCGCGGCGCGGCGGACGATGCTGCGGCAGTCGTTGACTGAAAGCCTGCTGCTGAGCGCCATCGGAGGCTTGCTGGGAGTGGCGCTGGCGGTCGTGCTGGTTCACGTAGCCCGGGCCAGCCTGGTGGATGTGGTGCCCCGGCTGAACGAGATCGCGGTGAGCTGGCCGGTGGTGCTGCTCGCGGTTGGACTGACTGGGGCGACGGGCGTGTTGTGCGGGTTGGCTCCCGCGCTGGCCAGCATGAAGGCTGAGGTGCTCGATGCGCTGCGGGAAGGGACGCATGGAGGCGGGCAGAGCCGCGGACAGCACCGGCTACGCAATGTTCTGGTGATCACCGAGGCAGCGCTGGCCATGGTGCTGCTGGTGGGCGCGGGACTGCTGCTGCGCAGCTTCGCGAAGATGCTGGCCACCGATCCGGGCATCGAGACGACACACGTGATGACCGCCTCCCTGGCATTGCCGAAGCAGGACTATCCGACGCAGGAACGCGTGAATGCCTTTTATGGCGAGCTGCAGCGGCAACTGGAGGCGATGCCGGGTGTACGCGCGGTGGGATTTTCGTCGAACATTCCGATTATCGGGCGCAACTCGAGCCGGTTGTTCACGCCTCAGGGCTATGTCAAGAAGCCCAACGAGGGCTGGTCGCTGGCTTCGAATTATCTGTTGCGGGAAATTACTTCGACGCGTTGCATATTCCACTTATCTCTGGACGCTACTTCGACGCGCGCGACGAACAACCGGGAGCTCCGCTGGTGGCGATCATCAGCCAGTCCCTTGGCGCAGCGTTATTTTGCGGGACGAGACGCCGTAAGCATGCACGTGAAGTCCGGTCCGAGCTACGACTCGCCATTACCGCCGATGCTGGTGGTCGGGGTTGTGGGAGATGTAAAGCCGAACCACCTGGACGATGACCAGATGGTGCAGATGTACGAGCCGGTATCGCAGGCGGGCGCGGATCTCGGTTCGCTCGCAGCCATGATCGGCGTTGTTGGCGATCTGCGCGTGGTGGTGCGCACGGCGAGCGATCCAGGTGCGCTGGAGGCGAACTTCACGAAGGTGGTCCACCGGCTTGACCCGCTGCTGGCCATCACCGATATGCAGACGATGGATGAGGTGGTTGCGGCGACGGAATCGTCGCGGCGCTTCAACACCATCATTCTGACGGCATTTGCGGGGATTGCGCTGCTGCTGTCGCTGCTGGGGATCTACGGCGTTCTTGCTTACACCGTCACGGAGAGGACGCGTGAAATTGCGATCCGCATGGCGCTGGGCGCAACGAAGAGAAGACGTGGTGAGGCGGACGATCCGGTCGGCGCTTGCGCTCGGCGCCGCAGGGATCGCCGGCGGCCTTGTTGCCGCAGCAGGGCTGACGCATTTTCTGAAGAGCCTGCTCTATGGAGTGCAGCCGCTGGATGCGGCGGCCATTGCCGGTGCGACAGCGGTGCTGCTGCTGTGTGCCGCCCTTGCAGGCTGGCTGCCGGCGCGGAGGGCGTCTGAGATTGAGCCAATGGAAGCATTGAGGAACGAGTAAGCAAGGGGAGGCAGGTATGCTGGCAGACCTGAAGTACGCGCTGCGACAGTTGAGAAAGTCTCCGGGATTCGCCGTGACGGCGATTCTTACACTGGCGATCGGCATCGGCGCCAATGCGATTGTGTTCAGCGTTCTGAATGCGCTGGTGCTTCGTCCGCTGGCCTTGCCGCACTCTGAACAGCTCGTATTCCTTCAGCGCATGCCGGTCGATTCGCCCAATCAGTCCTATCCCGACTATCGCGACATGCGTGATCAAACCTCCGCGCTTTCCGGTTTGGCCGCGTACCGGATCATGATGGGCGGACTGGATACTGGCAAGAACCCTTCCTCAATCTGGTTCTATGAAGCCTCGGGAAACTACTTCGATGTTGCGGATGTCCAGCCTTACCTGGGGCGATTTTTCCATGCTTCGGACGAGCACGGACCCGATTCGGCTCCGTACGCGGTTCTGAGCTACGGCTATTGGCAAAGCCGTTTCGGCGGCGACCCGGGGATCATCGGCAAGACGGTTCAGATCAACCGGCGTCCGTTCAGTGTTATCGGTGTTGCGCCGCCTAAATTCCGCGGTACGGAGTTATTCCTCGATCCTGCTCTCTGGGTTCCGATGGTCAACGAAAAGCAGATCGAGGGCTGGAATTACCTGGATGAGCGGGGCGATCACTTGATTTTTGTGTTCGGCCGGATGAAGCCGGGAGTGAGCATCGGGGCCGCGGAGGCCGATCTGAATACGATCTCGAATCGCCTGGCGGCGCAGTATCCCAATACGGACCAAGGCATGCAGATCAGCCTTGTCCGTCCGGGTTTGATAGGAAACACTCTGGGCCGTCCAGTGCGTGCCTTTCTGGGCGGCGTCATGCTGCTGGCGGCGCTGATCCTGCTGGCAACGTGTGCCAACCTGGGTAGCCTGTTCGCGGCGCGCTCTGCCGACCGGGCGCGTGAGATGGCCATCCGACTGGCTCTGGGTTCCACACGCCAGCGCATCCTGCGTCAGTTGCTGACTGAGGCGATCGTAATTTCGCTGGCCGGCGGCGCGCTTGGAGTGCAGAGCGCGGCCATGCTTCTCCGCTGGCTGAGTGGCTGGCAGGTTATTCCCGATTCGCCAATCCAGGTGCCGGTGAGTCCCGATGTGGTGACTTATGCAGTGGCATTGCTGCTGTCGATCCTGAGTGGCGTGCTCTTTGGCATCACCCCAATTCGTCAGGTATTCCGCACAGACGCGTATCAGCTGGTCAAGGCAGGAGCAAGCTCCGCGCGTGTGTGGCGCAGGCTCACGCTTCGCGATGTGCTGCTTGTCGTCCAGATCGCAGTATGCGCAGTCCTGGTCACGTCATCATTGGTGGCGGTTCGAGGCCTGCTGAGGTCGCTGCACAGCAATTTCGGATTCTCGCCCGACGGTGCAATGCTCGCCAGGTTCGACCTTCAGATGGCCGGATACGACGAGACCAAGGCCGAGCAGTTTCAGCGCGAGGCCCTGGAGTCGGTCCAGCGTATTCCCGGGGTTTTCGCCGCCGGATATATCAATCATCGCCCGCTGAGCGTCAATTCCTCTGACGCCCTCGTGTACGCGAGTGGAACCACTGATTTCAGGCCGCTCAACTCTGGTGCCGATGCAGCTTTCTTCAAGGTGTCGCCAGGCTATTTTGGAGTGGCCCAGACAGCGCTGCTTGCCGGACGCGATTTCAACTGGCACGACGACGCGAAGAGCCCCAAAGTGGCCATCGTGAATGAGACCTTCGCGCGCAAGGTCTTCGGCTCAATCGGCGCTGCTGTGGGCGGTTACTTCATGAGAGGAAGGGACAGCCGAATCCAGGTTGTTGGCATAGTAGCGGATGGAAAATACCGCACGCTGAACGAGAAACAACAGCCCGCGATGTTCTTCCCCATACTGCAGGACACCGACACCGAGACAACTCTCGTGGTTCGCTCGAATCGGAGCACACCGCAGGTGGCGTCCGCGATACAGAAGACGATCGCGGGTCTTGATCCCGGCCTGCCCGTGGTGATTGAGACATGGCCCGCTTCGATGGGCACTGCACTGTTTGCGGCCCGGGCAGCGACGGTGGCACTCGGCAGTAATGGGAATGCTTGGGGCGATGCTGGCCGTGACGGGGATCTTCGGCATGGCATCCTATTCGGTCAGTAAGCGCATGCGGGAACTGGGAATTCGTGTTGCCCTGGGAGCGCGGCGCGTAGAAGTAATGCAGGCGGCGCTGGGGCGATCCGTGAAGCTGTTGTGTGCGGGCTCGATAGCCGGGCTGCTGATGGGAATGGCGGCCAGCAAGGTGCTCGAGTCTGTGGTCTACGAGGCGACGCCGCGCGATCCGCTGGTGGTGTGCGGTGTTCTGGTCGCAATGGTGCTGCTGGGGGCGATTGCAGCGTGGCTGCCGGCGAGACGGGCGGCTGGAGTAGATCCTGCGATTCTGCTGCGGGAAGAATGACACAGGCAGAGCGCAGTTTTTCGTAATCGTGACGGTGACAAATGCTCAATGACTTGAAATTTGCAGTGCGGCAGCTGAGGCTGGCATTGATTGCCGTGGCTGCGAGCTGGCTCCCGGCGGCGCGCATCAGCCGGATTGATCCTGCTCTGACTCTGCGGAGCGAGTGAGATATAGCTCGTCTTAACTTGTAACCAGTTTGGTGACGAATATGCTGGATGACCTGAAGTTTGCGTTACGGCAGTTGAAGAAATCGCCGGGATTTACGATTACGGCGATCCTGACCCTGGCTCTTGGAATCGGCGCCAACACGGCGATATTCTCACTGCTCGATCAGGCCCTGCTGCGCTCGCTGCCGGTTCGCGATCCGCAACAGCTCGTGCTGCTGGAAGCCACGCCCTACAACGTGTGGAATGGCAGCACCTCGATCAACGGCGGCGACGAGAAGGCGTACTTCTCCTATCCGATGTACAAGGACCTGCGCGACCAGAACAAGGTCTTCGATGGCTTGATCGCGATGGTGCAGGCGCAAGCGGGCATCGAGTGGAAGCAGCAGTCAGCCCTTGTAAATGCGGAGCTGGTAAGCGGCAATTATTTCGATGTTCTGGGCGTGCAGCCCGCGGTTGGCCGCCTTCTGGTGCAGCAGGACGACGTAGTTACAAATGGCAGCCCGGTCGCCGTCCTGAGCTTTCGATACTGGAAGAATCACTTTGCTGCGGATCCGCACGTTGTTGGCCAGACGCTCGCGGTGAATGGCCATCCCTTTCAGATTGTCGGAGTATCGAAGCCGGGATTTGACAGCGCGATCTGGGGCTCGCCGGCAGATCTGTTTGTTCCCATGACGATGAAGCCGGTAGTCGTGCCGAATACCAGCGATCTCGACCGCCACGATTCACGCTGGCTGAATATTCTCGGTCGGCTGAAACCCGGCGAAACGCGCTCGCAAGCCCAGGCAGCGATGGCGCCTCTGTGGCACTCGCTGCGCACTGCCGAGCTCCCGCTGTTCAAGAACAGTTCCAAGCGATTCGTCGATGGCTTTGTCAACAAGAGCGCGCTGCTGGTTGTCGACGGCTCGCAGGGTTTCTCGTATTCAAGGGACGATCTGCGAACACCCCTGCTAGTGGTGATGGGGATGGTGGTTCTGGTTGCGCTGATGGCCGCGGTGAACGTCGCCAGCCTGGTTCTGGTGCGATCGGCAGGGCGGATGCGTGAGTTCTCCATGCGCTATGCACTCGGAGCCAGGCGCCGCCAGGTTGTGCGGCAACTGGTAATCGAAGGCCTGGTGCTGGGGGTTCTGGGAGGAGCAGCCGGCCTCGTGCTGGTTCCGGCGGCGACGCGCTTTCTGGTGAGCCGTATGACCAGCGGCGAGGGGCAGCCGCCGTTTTCAACCAGTATCGACGGCCGTGTCCTGGCATTCAACTTTGCGGTCGCCATTGGCGTGAGCCTGTTGTTTGCTCTAGCCCCTGCGCTGCAGTTCTGGAAGCCGGACCTCGTCAGCCAGATGAAGGAACAGAGCGCAGCAAGCATGGGGGGAGGCTGACCTTCCGGCGGGCGACGGTGGCATTGCAGATTGGTTTGAGCCTGCTTCTGCTTGCGTGCTCCGGTTTGTTTGTGCGAACGCTGCACAATCTGCGCAACGTCAATGTCGGTTTTGCGACCGATCACCTGATCACGTTCGGGCTGGAGCCAAATCTTGCCGGATACAGCAAAGATGCGGTGCTGCCCGTTCACCAGCGCATCCTTGACCGGCTGGCGGCGCTCCCGGGTGTTGCCAGCGTGGGTGCGACCGACGATCCGGAACTTGCCAATAACGGCGAGAGCGGAAACATCAGCGTGCAGGGCTACACCCCAAGAGAAGGCGAGGATATGAACGCGGAGCGGCCCTCCGTGACGCCCGACTACTTTACGACACTGAAGGTCCCGTTACTGGCGGGACGGGCGTTTACGCAGGCAGACGATGCAACGCGCTCGCCGGTGGCGATTGTGAACGAGGCACTGGCGAAGCGGTTCTTCGGCAGCCCGCAGAACGCGATTGGGCGGAGACTGGCGAACGGCGGCGGCAAGGATCTGAAATACGACATTGAGATCGTCGGCGTGGTGCGCGATTACATCCATCGCAACATGCGCGGCACCATTAAGATGAGCCTGTATCGTCCAGCCGCGCAGGATTCGAACCCGGCGGGCATGCACTACTACATACGGACGTGGGGATCTCCGGACGCCGCGATGGCCATGACCCGGCAGGCGGTGCAGCAGATTGATTCGAAGCTGGTCATTGACGACCTGAGCACGATGGACGTCGAGATCGACCAGAACATCAATGATGAGCGGATGATCGCTCTGCTGGCTGTCAGCTTCGGTGTCCTCGCGACACTGCTTGCGGGAATCGGGCTCTACGGAGTGCTCGCTTATGCAACGGCACAGCGAACCCGCGAGATCGGCGTACGTATGGCTTTGGGCTCGGATCGAGTCGGCATTGTCGTTCTGGTGCTGAAGGATGTGCTGAAGCTTGCGGGAATCAGCGTTGCCATCGCTGTTCCGCTCACGATCGCGATCACGCGTCTGTTGAAGAGCCAGCTATTTGGGGTTTCAAACGCGGATCCGGTGGTGCTGATCGTCGCGACCGCGCTGGTTGCCGGCGTCGCCGTGATCGCTGCCGCTCTACCGGCCCGGCGGGCGGCAAGCGTAGAGCCGATGCGCGCTTTGCGGAGCGAGTAAAAAGAAGCGCGAGGAATTCGGATTGTGTACCCGTGACTGGTGCAAATTCGTTACCCATAACTAACTTTTATCGATCATGCAAGTGAGTCGTTATAGGGAACCCTCGAAAGCGCAGTTCTCGCCTGTAATGATCAGTGTCTGGCGCTAAACCCACTCATCGCCCGCTTGCGCGCCGCCTGGGCCTGCTATAAGTGATCGCTTATAGCAGTTATCGGTCTCTCTGATAGAGGAATAATTTCCTCTTGAATCCGGGCAACCCATGTCCTACGGTGGGTCATGGCAGTCATCTTCGCGGCGTTTCATTCCTCAAGATTGCGTAAGAGGCAGGATAAATACTTCGAGAGATGTTGATCTGATCCGTCTCTGAGTGTTCACCACTCGCAAGCTCCCGAGATAACACAAAACACAAAACTCACACGAAAAACCCTTTGGAGGCTCTGCATTATGTCATTCCGAAGCAGGCGATTTTTATCATTTACCTTGCTGCTCCTTCTGGGAATCGGGCTCTCATTGGCTCCGGTTACCCGGGCCCAGACATTCCGCGGCGGTATCAGCGGCGCAGTTACCGATCAGTCTGGAGCCGTGGTTCCAGCAGCCCAGGTAACGGCAACAGACGCGGCTACTGGAGTCGAGCACACAACCGTTACATCCAGTGGCGGCGAGTTCAGCTTTCCCGACCTGCCGCTAAGCTCTTACACCGTCACAGCAGTCGCGCCGGGATTCCAGAAGGTCCAGGTGGACAAGGTCGAGATCAAGGCGGGATCGATCTATAACCTGCCAATCAAGCTCACCGTGGCCCAGCAGGCGACCACCATTGAGGTAAACGCGGCCGCATTGACGCTGGACCCAACATCCACTACGCAGACGACGGTTATCGCCAGCAAGGTATTGCAGGATACGCCGCTGAACGGGCGCGATTTCACTCAGCTCATCGTTCTCTCTCCGGGCTTTTCCAACTCCGGCGCGGGCGGCTACGGCTCGCTGAACGGAACCCGCGCAAATCAGATCAACTGGCAGATCGACGGTATCGATAACAACGATCTCTGGCACAATATCCCCGCAGTCAACCAGGGCGGTGTGTCGGGAATCGCAGGCATTGTTCTTCCCATCGACGCGGTCGATCAGTTCTCGGCGCAAACGCAGGCATCTCCGGAATCGGGCCGCAATCCCGGCGGCAGCGTCAATCTGTCGTTGAAGTCCGGTGGCAACCAACTCCACGGAAGCCTTTACTACTACAACCGCAATGAGTTCCTTGGCGCGACAAATCCCTTTACGGCGCCAGTCAAGCAGGAAGTGCGCAACTACAACTACGGATTTTCGGCCGGCGGTCCGGTCATTCGTGACAAACTCTTCTGGTTCGTAACGTATGAACACCAGCGCTTTACAATTGGCGTTCCTGACCAGGCAACACAGCCTTCTCAGCCGTGGCAGGATGAGGCGAAAGCCACCCTGGCCAAGTTCAACGTGCCTGTGAACCCGGTGTCGACGGCGATGCTAGCTACGTTGTGGCCGTCTTCAGCAACTGGCAATCTTCCCGCGGTAGCGAATAACTACTTCAGCTCAGATCCCGAGTACGGGTACAGCTACAACGGACTAGCCAAGGTCGACTACACGATCAACTCAAAGAATAGTCTCTCCGCCCACTGGTTTGTGGGGCAGGGAAACCAGGTGGCTCCAGTAGGATCGACGCTGAAGTACTACTATGAGGTTGCGCCGATCCACGTGCAAAATTACGCCCTTGTCTTTAATCACGTATTTACGCCGACGATTACTAACCAGGTTCTCGCCGGGGTGAACTATTTCAACCAGGTGTTCAACGACTTCAATAACAGCTTCGATATGGCGTCGCTTGGCCTGGTGACTGGTTCATCGCTTTCTGGCGCTGCCAATGTTCAGATCACAGGATTTGACCCGATCGGCCTGACTCCTCCTGAAGGCCGCAACGATATTACCGGACACCTCACGGACGACTTGAACTGGACAGTCGGCAAGCACAACTTCAAGTTTGGCGGTGAATTCCGCCAGGCTCAGCTTGATGAGTTCTATAAGCGCCACGCTCTCGGCAGCTTTACTTTTGACGGGTCCGTAGGACCCGATCCCAACGCGCCTACTCCGATCGCGTGGAATTCCGGAGATCCGCGTGTCGACGCGCTGTCAGACTTTCTGGCTGGCAATGTGAAGACCTCCTCAATCGCCCTTGGAAACCCCGATCGTCAGGTTTTCGTGAATACCTTCGCCCTGTTCGCACAGGATTCGTGGCAGTTCAATCCAAAGTTGAACGTTAACTATGGCCTGCGGTACGACTACGAAGGACCGCTCCACAACCAGTGGCAGAATCTCTCGGTATTCCGCCCGAGCCTGGGCGGAGTGGTCTATCAGGGAAACCAGATCAGCTCTCTGTACGATCCAAGCTGGACGAATTTCAGTCCGCGCGTTGGATTTTCGTACCAGGCAACTCCCACAACAGTGTTGCGCGCCGGCGTTGGACTTTACTTTGACACCCCGAATCTCAATCCGTTCCTCGACAATCGTCCTGGAAATGGCGCACCGAATGGTGTTGAAGGAAATCCAGGAACCGGTCCTGATTCGGTCACGACTGCGACCCGAGGCGGATACACGATTGTCTCAGGAGAGAATGTCTTTCCCTCGTCGCTCGGTTCAAACAGCATTTTCTCCATCGCCAAGAACTTTGTTCCGTCACACAACCTGAACTACAACATCCAGTTGGAACAGAGTCTGACGAACAAGATTGTTGCCCAGATCGGTTATGTGGGGAGCGAGGGCCGTCATCTGCTCGCGATTCGCGATATCAATCAGGCACAGCCAGGTGTATATGCGACTTCTGCAGAGCAAAATGCGACGCGTCCCTTCTACTCGCAATTCCCGGACTACACCTTCATCAACGAAATCCAGAGCATCGGGACGTCGAACTATAGCTCGCTGCAGGCCACTCTGCGGGTGGCAAACTACCACGGAATAACTGCCCAGGCAGCCTATACCTGGTCGCACAGCTTCGATGAAGTTACGGCCTACCGTGGTGCGCTGCCGCAGGACAGCTTCAACTTCAAAGGCGACTATGGTCCGAGCGACTTCGACGTTCGCAACACCGTGGTTGGATTGATCACCTACGATGTGCCTTCAGGACAGAAGTGGAAGGGACTCACCAAGGGCTGGCAGCTGAATAGCCTGCTGAAGTTCCATGGCGGTCTGCCTTTCTCGGTGTACAGCTCGGCTGATACCTCGGGCACGGATGACGGCAATCAACGCGCAGACATCGTGCCGGGCGTTGATCCGTATGCCGGCTATCGCAAGGGCAAAGTCGGTGCGAACTGGCTAAATCCTGCGGCCTTCGTTGATGCCGCGCCCGGGACGTGGGGCGACTCGCGCCGCAACGCCTACTACGGTCCTGGCTTCGGCGACGTGGACTTCTCGGTCTTCAAGAACACGCCGATCGGAGAGCGCGTTATGACCCAGTTCCGTGTGGAAATGTACAACGTGTTTAACCGGACGAACTTTGCTCCGCCGCTGAACGGCAGTTTCAATCCCTCATTTACGCCGGACAACGCCCTGACGTTATTCACCACTATCGGGAGCTTCAACGGCGCTCCCGGAATTGGAGTCGGCGAGCCATTTAATACGCAATTGGCTCTAAAGATAACCTTCTAACTGCCTTAGTTCTCGTGCGCAACGCCCGCAGCAGTGCGGGCGTCGTGCCATGTTCTGTCATGTAAACGATCTGGGAGTGGAGACAAAGATGGGTTGTACGAGACGCGAGTTTCTAATGCGGGTAGGCCGGGCTGGCGGATACAGTGCGGCATTCCTGACGATGCAGCATCTTGGATTAATGGCCGTGCCGGAGGCGAACGCGATGCCGCTGGCGATGGAAAGCGGCTCAGGAAAAGGGACAAAAGTCGTCATTCTGGGTGGTGGAATCGCCGGGCTGGTGGCGGCTTACGAAATGGGCAAAGCCGGCTATTCGTGCACCGTGCTCGAGGCGAGGGAGAGACCCGGCGGCCGCAACTGGACCGTTCGCAACGGCACCAAAATTCGGTTCAGTGACGGCACGCTGCAGACGGCAGACTGGGAGGACAGCAGCTATTTCAATGCCGGCCCAGCCCGGCTCCCTTCGATTCATAAGACGATGCTCGGCTATTGCAAAGAGCTGGGAGTGCCGCTCGAAGTAGAGGTAAATACATCGCGCAGCTCACTGCTGCAGTGCGACGCCGCCTTTGGCGGCAAGGCGATCGAGCAGCGTGAGGCGATCAATGACACACGCGGCCATGTGTCCGAGCTGCTGGCCAAATGCATCCGCAAGGACGCTTTGGACCAGGAGATTTCGAAGGAAGATCAGGAGCGGATGCTCGCCTTTCTGCGTGTCTACGGCGATCTGAAGCCGGACTACTCTTACACTGGTTCGGAGCGCGCCGGCGTGACCAAGTTCGCCGGGGCCGGCCCGGAGACAGAAGTCTTGCGCCAGCCTCTCGATATGCATTCGCTTCTTGATGCGAACTTCTGGCAAGGCATGATGTTCGAAGAGATGCTGGACATGCAGGCGACGATGTTCCAGCCGGTTGGCGGGATGGATCGGATTCCCTATGCCTTTGCGAAGAAGCTGGGTGATGTGGTGCAGTATGGTGCCCCGGTGAAGGACATCCGCAAGACCGATACGGGTGTTAAGGTCACGTATACTGACGCGAAGTCAGGCTCGGTAAAGACGATCGAGGCGGACTATTGCATCTGCGCGCTGCCCATCAGCATTCTGAAGACGATTCCGAACGATTTCTCTCCGCGCATCAAACAGGCCATTGCAGAGGTCGGATATGACTCCGCTTACAAAGTGGCCTGGGAGTCGCGCCGCTTCTGGGAGCAGGATTACAACCTTTACGGCGGCCTTTCCTTCGTCGTGAAGGGGCCGGTGAACGTTATCTGGTATCCAAGCTGGAAACTGTTTTCCGAGAACGGAGTGGTTATTTCGGGCTATGGCGTTGAGAACCACAGCGACTTCGGCAAGTTGCCGAGCGTTGCGGCCAAGATCGACGCTTCGCGGGAGGCGATCGAAAAGCTGCATCCCGGACACGGCAAGGAGATGAAGAACCCGATGTATGTGAACTGGGGCGAGATTCCATACAACCTGGGCTCGTGGGTCGGCCGCGCGCCGACCTATGTAGCGGGGCGATCGACGGAGTATTACGACGGCCCGTACAAGGAATTCATTCAGCCCGACGGCAGGATCTACTTCTCCGGCGACCACTGCAGCCATATCATCGGATGGCAGGAAGGCGCGGCGCTGGCCTCGCATCGTGCAATCGCCATGATTGCCGAGCGGGTGCAGACGGCGAAGCTCAGCGGCGCGGCAACCAGACAGCAGGCATAGAAAACGAGGGCCCACAGAAAAATGAGGATAGAGATGAATTGGAGGCAGGCTATCGGTGCGTCCGCTGCAGCGGTCGCGATTTGCGTGGCGGGATCCGCGCACGCTCAGACGACAGTGAAGCACATTCAATCCGCGGCGTCTCCGCTGGCGACAGCGGTGTGGGCGGGCGACACTCTTTACGTGAGCGGACAAATCGCTTCGCCGGTAACTCCGGCCGACCCGGCCAAGGGAACTGCGGCAGTTTATGGAGACACCAAAGCGCAGGCCACGAGCGAAATTCTAAAGATCCAGGCGATTCTCAAAGAGCAGGGGCTCACGCTTGGGGATGTCGTGATGATGCATGTGTATATGGCAGGCGATCCCGAGAAGGGCGGCAAGCTCGACTTTGCGGGGTTGCAGGCGGCGTACACGCAATATTTCGGCACTGCGGAACAACCGAATAAGCCGGCACGGGCTGCCATGCAGGTAGCGGCGCTTGCTGCTCCGTGGGCGCTGGTTGAAATCGAGGTTATCGCGGTACGTTCTAAATAAATAAGAACAAATACGCGAGAAGAAAAAGTCCCGGCCGTTTGGCTGGGACTTTTTCTGTGCCTGCAATTCTTTCAGGACAAGTGAGTGAATGGGGTGTTGCGAAGACCCGCGGGAAGTTCCGGTAACTCGAGGCCAGCTGTGCTTGAGGAGCTCATGACCTGCTTGAATGCCACCTGGAACTTCTGCATGTCGCTGTGCGTCCCCACAGTGATCCGTACATAAGTCGGCATGATCGGCCAGACGCGACCAATGTACACGCCCTGCGTGGCCATCGCCGCCATCACTTCGCGCCCGGGGCGGTTGGTCTGCAGCATGAAGCAGTTGGTTTCAGAAGGAATGAAGCTGTAATTATTCGCGGCAAGCCACTCAAAGGTCTGGTTGCGGATGTCCGCATTGATCTTCTTGCGCTGCGGCACGATGTCCTTGTCCTGCAGGCTTGCCGTAGCGGCGGCGACCGCCATGATCGGCATCGAGTTCATGCCGAAATACTGGATCTTTTCGAGCAGATCGGGGCGCCCGACGGCGACTCCGCAGCGAACCCCGGCCATGCCGTAGATTTTCGAGAAGGTCCTCAGGACGATCACATCCTTGTCCGCCTTGACCAGGTCGAGAGAGGGCGTTCCGTCGGAGAGATGGATGTAGGCTTCGTCGATGAGCAGGATTGAGCCCTTCGGTTTATTGGCCAGCAGGTATTCGATATCTGCCCGCGGAGTTGTGGTGCCGGTTGGGTTGTTGGGATTGCAGACGTAGATCACTCCGGCGTTGGGATCTGCCGTGGCCATGGCCTTCACGTCGTGCGCGTGTGTCGCGGTAAGCGGCACCTTCACCACTTTCGCTCCGTTGAGGTCGGCGGCGTGCATGCCCGCCTCGTATCCGGGATCGGCGGTTACGTAAGGCTTCTCTTTTGATGTAAAGGCCAGCACGGTGTAATGCAGCGGCTCGCTCGACCCGGCATAGGGGAGCACGTATTCCGTCTTCAGGCCCTCAACCGCGCAGAAGGTGCTGACGAACTTCTCGGTCAGGTCGTAGTCATAGCGGCCTCCCTCGGGAATCAGGCTGGAGATCGAGGCGCACGCGCCCGAGCAGGGTCCCAGCGGATTCTCATTCGCGTCGATTCGGACAGCGTCGTGTGGCGGCGCCTGGTAGGTAAATTTGCGGCGTTGCGCGAGGGCCAGGTGGGCTTCGGTGAGGATGGGGACGGCGGTTACGGCGGAGGCTGCGGCGGCAAAGCGGAGAAAAGAGCGGCGGGAAACGCCGGAGAGGTTGGTTGCGTCAACAGGCATGGACGGCTCCTTCAGACGAGAGGGGAGATATGCGGGGTATGAGCGGAGATACACGGACGCAGGAAAAATCGCGGTCACCATGGCTCAATGTAGCTCCGGGCAAAGGCGAAGACAAGAATAATCAGGGCTCAGTGGGTTCTGTTTATTGTCAGCATAAATATGGATTTTGCACGGATGGCACCCACCTGCAGGCAAAGCGCGGCGAGAGGTTCGTGAAGACTATAGGATGTTTCTATGAGCCCAGATTCGAGCAGCCCGGATTCGCCCGCCATTCTGAACGGTGCCGCAGTCTGATGCCATCGCTAGAGCGCAGAACTCGATGGGTGAGCTGGTCCAGCTTTATCTTCGCGCTGCTGCAGAGCCTGTGTACAGCGGTGCTCACCATCAGCGGAATCCGGGTGCTGATTGGCCTGGGAGCGCTGGCGGCAGCCGCTGGGACAGATGCGCCGGCAAAAGGATTTCACCGCGATGCGATCCGCATTCCGATGATGGTTCTTGCCCTGGTGGGAGCGCTCATCAATCTTTACGTGTTGTGGAGACAATGGAGCCTGCGGAGGCGTCCGGCATCGCAATGGAGGCTGCAGCCGCTGACCGTTAAGGAAAAGCGCTCACAATGGCTTCAATTTGTGCTCGCCATCGTTACGCTTGTGCTGCTCGGTCTCGAATGGTGGACGCATCCGATGATCCATCATCCCCACCATTATCTGAACTAGGGGCTCATTCCCAGCGGCTCGGGATCCTCCGACCTCAGTACCTCGTCCAGCCGTGCATGCAAACGCTTACTGAAGTCGAGCGGCAGTTCGAAGACGCGATCGTCGGCCACAAGCACGATGATGTTGCGTGTTGAGTCGAGGATCGCGGAGCAGATTTCGCAAGTCGCCAGATGGCGCTCAACCTCGGCGCGCACCTCCGGGTCGAGCGTGTTGTCAATATATTCGGAGATGTGGTCCCAGACGTGGCGGCAGTTCAAAGCCATGACAGCCTCCTGAGACCCAACCGCTTGCGCGCGGGCTTAGTGAGCAGCCGTAGATGGGGGACAAGTCTCTTCTGCAACAGCATGCGTGCGCGATGCAGGCGCACCTTTACCAGCGCGACCGATATGCCGAGCAATGCGGCGGTATCGTTAATGCTCAGTTCTTCGACGTCGCGGAGGGTGATGATTTCGCGATAGGTTTCGGGCAGCGCGGCGACAGCTTCCTGGATGAGGGCGCGGATCTCCTGACGCTCGAGGGCGGCGAGGGGCACTTCTCGCCAGTCGGTAAGTGCGGCGGGTGTGTAGTCGCCATTTTCTTCGCGTTGTTCGTCAATTGAATCGAAGGCGACCCGCCCTGCTTTGCGCAGGCGTCCGCGGGCCTCGTTCAGCGTGATAGCGATAAGCCAGGTGCTGAACTTGGCGTCTCCGCGAAAACTGGCGAGCTTGCGGTAGGCCTTGAGGACGGCATCCTGAACAACGTCCTCAGCCTCGGCCTCGTTCTTCACCAGCGCGAGCGCCGTGCGATAAAGCTGCTGCTCGTATGGACGTATGAGAAGATGGAAATTTTCGCGCTGTCCGGCAAGGATCGACGTGATCAGCTCCTGCTCGGAGGCTGTCTCGCGTGGATCGACAGGCGTGGGCCTGGTCATGCGCTGGTGATACCCCTATGGTTGAGCCATTTTCTATCAATGATGGCGTCAAGCGAGAAAAATCCCGCTCCAAAGATCAGGACGATCAACGAGGCGAAGAGAAACGTGAATGGATCGGCGATATAGAACTTGCCGGGATCGCTGAAGATCGACTTCAACGCCATCAAGTCGCCCGTAATATAAGCCACCAGCATGTTGCATGCGAGCAGAAAACCTATCAGCCGCGTTCCCAGCCCAACGATCAATAGAATGCCGCCGAAAAACTCGAGACACGAAATTGCCGGAGCCATTAGACCGGGCGCAGGAATGCCGAGGCTCGAGAAGAACTGGGTGACGTGCGAAAGATTGTGCAGCTTACCCCAGCCGGTCTGCATGAATTGCCATCCCCAATAGAGCCGGACGAACAGCAGAAATGGCGAACGCAGGAGGTGAGCTGCAGAGCAGAAGAGGCGATAGAGGCCGCTGAGCCCCGACGCTTTTGTCGCGGGCAGAGATGTAGATGACGTGCTCATAAGCCTATGCCTCTCTTATCGTGTGAACCAGCCAAGCGATGACCAGGATGCGAAGATCTGCTGCAGCCAATGGCCTCGCTCTTCTTCGGCGATGGCGCTGTCTTCAAAGGCGGAGTCGATGGCCTGGCCGATCGCAGCGCCAGAGAGCAACGACTGGAGAAGGCGATAATCTTCGCGTTCCAGGCGCTTGTAGTAAACCGAGTTCTGATGGCGGTGGACCGCGAGGAATATTTTCTCAGGCTCCAGCGCAGCGACGCGTCGAACACGCCGGGTCTTTCGCGCTACGCTGGCGTTATTGCTGGATGAATCGCTGCTGCCGCTTTCGCTGCGCAACTCGATGAGCAGGTCTTCGACGGGATAATGCAATTCGAGTACGCGCAGATAGGGCTGCATGCGCAGGATCGAGTTCTCGTTGATGGAGGCGAGGTCGTCGGCGTCGAGCAGCGGCTCTTCGCCGGCATCGAACACTTCGATGTGCGCCCACTCCAGGCGGACCATATCCAGGGCGAGTTGGCGCCGCGGTTCGAGATACTCGGGATGCTCCAGCAGCCAGCCTTCGAGTCCGGAGCCAAGGTTGCGCAGCGAAAAGGATTGCGACGGGCATTCCGTCAGGTACCCGCGCATCAGCTTTTCGAACTTTGCCCGGCCGACGATTGCTTCAAGGCCGGGAAAGTCCTCTTCGAACGAGGTGTACAGGCGGAACCAGTACTGGCGGTTGTAGATTTCCAATCGCTCGAAGCTGGTGAGCCGGTCGTTCGGCTTGATGAATGCCGCGGCCTCGCTTTCATTCGACACGCCATCGCGACGACGGTGCGGCATCGTCTCGCTCTTGGTGAGGGGGTGCATGATGGCCGCCGCGACGCGGCGCTGGAGTTCGAGAAGCTCGCTCATCGTGCCGTCTCCTGAAGAGTGAGATCGGCGACCGGCTGCTTCGCGGCTGCTGCGGCAAGGAAGCGATTGGCCTTCAATGCTTCTGCGTGGACCTCCTCGAAGGTCGGAATGTTGTCATCCCACTCGAGCAGGGTCGCCGTCGGGCCGGCCCGCTCGATCGTTCGTGCGTAGAGCTGCCATACCGGTTCCAGAACAGGATGATCATGCGTGTCGAGGATGTACTTCTCAAATTTTGAATGGCCGGCAATGTGAATCTGCGCAATGCGCTCGGCCGGAACAGCGTTCACGTATGTAAACGGATCAAAGCCGTGATTCTGTGACGAAACGTAGATATTGTTCACGTCGAGCAGAATGCCGCAGTCGGCGCGTTCGACGACCTCGTTGAGGAATTCCCACTCGGTCATTTCCGAGACGTGATATTCGGCATAGCTGGAGACGTTCTCGACGACTACGGGAATCTCGAGAAAATCCTGCACGTGGCGAATGCGATCCGCCGTGACCTTCACCGCCTCCCATGTATAGGGCATAGGAAGAAGGTCGTGTGTGTAGCGTCCGTCAACCGATCCCCAGCAGAGATGATCGCTTAGCCAGGGTGTGTTGGTGCGCTTTACAAGCTGCTTCAATCGGCGCAGATGTTCAGGATCGGGGTCGCTTGCCGATCCGAAATACATGGAAACCCCGTGCTGTACTACCTTGTATTGATCGAGGATTTTGTCCAGCACGTCAAGCGGACGGCCGCCGTCGATCATGTAGTTTTCCGAGATGATCTCAAACCAGTCGACGACGGGCTTTTTTGCCAGGATGTGGCGATAGTGCGGAATCCGAAGACCAATTCCGACTCCATACTCGGTAAAACCATTGAAGCGATTTGCAGGCACGAGGGAAAACTCCGAGGAGAGATACAGGGCCAGGGTAAATCTGGCCCTGCGAATCACTGACTGACTTTGCTCGAATCTTTAGGAGGGCATCTTTGAGCCGTCAGTCGCGCAGCCGCCCTTACCTTTGCAGCTGTTCTTGCCCTTGCAGCCATTGTCACTGCTCTTGCAGCCACCCTGGCCCTTGCAGTCGTTCTTGCCTTTACACGAGTGTTTGCTTGTTGTCTGATCGAGCGAAGCGCTGCCAAACGACGCTTTGCCCGCCCTGAGCACTGGGTTCGTGGTTCGAGGAGTAGCAGCCTGCAGCGTTGCAGCGCCGCTCAACAAACCAGAAACCGCCGCAGCAACCATCAAAGTTTTCATCGAATGCTTCATGTTTGTCATTCCTCATGAGTCAGGTCTGGAGCCGATACACGCTCGCACCCGCGGGAGGCCCGTCTGCCGCATGTGACGTGCGGCAGCGGGACAAGGTTACGTCATTCGGAAGATGGTTTTCATGCCGAAGGATGCTTGGAGCCGTCAGTTGCGCAGCCGCCCTTACCTTTGCAGCTGTTCTTGCCTTTGCAGCCATTGTCGCTGCTCTTGCAGCCACCCTGGCCCTTGCAGTCGTTCTTGCCTTTACACGAGTGCTTGCTGGTGTCCTGATTGAGCGAGGCGCTGCTGAACGACGCTTTGCCCGCCTTGAGTACGGGGTTCGTGGTCCGCGGAGTCGCAGCCTGCAGAGTTGCAGCTCCGCTCAGCAAACCAGAAACTGCCGCAGCGACCATCAGGGTCTTCATCGAATGCTTCATGTGTCATTCCTCCATTTCGGGTCCAGACCTGGGCACTGTGCCGGCGGGAGACCCGTCTACCGCATGTGAGTGCGGCAGCGCGATAAGGTTACAGCATTTTGTGGAGATTTTCCGGCCGGAAAACTTTTGTTTGCAGTGAAATCCAATGCGGCCGATTTTTCGTTCTCGCGCGGCACAATGCCCTGAATTTCCTGTTGTCTTACGTGATTATCGCTCCACCTCTGCGCTAAATGTTGTGACCGGAAGACGAGGGCGCGAGGTTAACGGTTACTTCCCGGGATGGATGAACAGCTCCGCAGACGGCTAGGTGAGCAAAGCGAAGGCGACGATTGTGCCACCGCTCCGTCCGGCCTGCTCTTCTGCCTGGGTAGTCAGCGAGTCCTCGATATCGGCCCAATTTGTGTATAACTCGGCGGCGAGTATTTCCGATTCTGTTGCGCCGTCGAAGCAGAGCTCGCACACGCCGATCCCGTCCTGGGAGCGGATGGGCGGACCGAAGATCCGGCAGGTCATGGGCCGTGCGGCGTAGAGGTCGCAGGTTCCGGTTGCCGGGTCGAGCGCGGGACAGGGTTCGTCGTTCGCAAAATCCGCGAATCATTGGATGCTCCTCATTAAGTTCGCCGGTTTCGGCGTTGCCGGGAAAATCGATACGGAGGCGGTCGATCGATTGCTGCGCACGCTCGCGCACAGCCGCCGCCCGCACCGGGTCGCTGTGCTCGAGCTCAGCCAGTCCGCTTCTCAGGCGAACAGCATCGAGCTGTGTGATTGAGAAGACTCCGATGCAGCATTGCGTGCACCCGGGACGGCACTTGAGCCAGTCCCCCGATCGCCGCGCGGCGTCGGCCGTCGCTGCATCGACAATCTGCACGAGCTGCCGGTCGCCCGTGGTTAGCATAGTCTCAGCATAGTTCAACAGTCGCAGCGCTTTGAAGAAGATGAAATTGTCGTCATCTGCGCTTGTTATTTTCGTCTTAACATGGGTCCCTTCATCTTTATATCTGTGTAGCTCTTGCGCCGTGGAGGTGTTGTTCGTTTTGCGCCGAATCAGGGGAAGGAAGATTGGCCTGCTTTGGCCAGTCGCGCTGCTGCTGTTCGTCTCTGCAGTCAAGCCGGCGGCCGCCCAGGATAATTACGAGATTCAGGTTTACGGTTCAGAAACGGTCGCGCCGAAGACCATGATGCTTGAGCTGCACAGCAACTTCACTGTCGACGGCAGCAAGCCACTACCCGGATCGGTCTATGCAGCCGATCAGCTTTACCCCACGAACCATGCTGAGCATGAGACGCTTGAGATTACCCAGGGCATCACCAGCTGGTCAGAAGTCGGCTTTTACGTTTTCACCAGCGCGCGCAGCGGGCAGGGATGGCAGTGGGTGGGCGATCATATTCGACCGCGGGTGCGGGCGCCGGATAGCTGGCACTGGCCGGTAGGCGTAAGCTTGTCGACGGAGATCGGCTATCAGCGGCGCGACTTTTCCACTGATACATGGACGTGGGAGATTCGACCCATCGTTGATAAGCAGATCGGAAGGTGGTATTTCGCCGTCAACCCCGCTCTCGAGCGATCGTTTCATGGCCAGAGCGTTTCGCAGGGTGTTGGTTTTGCACCCAACGCGAAGTTCAGTTATGACTTCAACAAATACATCTCGGGCGGACTCGAATACTATGCCGATTACGGAAGTCTGCGGGATATCTACACATTTCACAATCAGCAGCAGCAGTTTTTTCCGGCGATCGATCTGAATGTTTCTCCCAACTGGGAGATTAACTTCGGCGTGGGTGTGGGAGTAACCGCTGCTACCGATCACCTGATCGTGAAGGCAATTCTCGGGCGAAGATTTGACTGGACGCATCATCGCGCGGGCAGCTCAGAGAGCACGCAATGAGGTTCGGCATGAACATGAATCGCCGTGAGTTTCTCGCGCAGGCTGGAATCGCGGCCGTGGGCGCGAGTCCGGCGGCGAGGGCATTGGCCGCAGGCGAAGCAAGATGCGGATTTCCGGCTGGAGATTGCGCCGCTGAAGCTCGAAATCGCTCCCGGCAAGGTGATTCATACGGTGGCCTATAACGGCCAGGTGCCGGGGCCGCTGATTCGCTGGCCCGAGGGCAAGCCGGTCGCGATTGATGTAACAAACAAGAACGACATTCCGGAGATTGTGCACTGGCACGGACTGTGGATTCCGTCTCTCCAGGATGGAGCGATGGAGGAAGGGTCGCCGATGATCGCGCCGGGCGCGCAGCTGCGGTACAGCTTTACGCCGAGACCGGCGGGCCTGCGCTGGTATCACACGCATACCTATGCGGGGCATGACTTCAAGCGCGGAACTTATACGGGGCAGTTCGGATGCTTCTACATCGAGCCGCAGAACGAGCCGGGAGCATTCGATCAGGAGATTTTTCTCACGCTGCATGACTGGAACGCGTACATGGGTGGATCGGCCGACGCCTCGATGGATGCGGTGTACGAATACGCGACGATTGGCGATCGGATGCTGGGACATGGCGACCCGATTCGCGTGCGCGAAGGACAGCGGGCGCTGTTTCGCGTGCTGAACGCGAGCGCCACGATGACCCACTGGATTGCTCTCGCCGGCCACGATATGACGGTCGTGGCGATGGATGGAAACCCCGTTCCGGTGCAGCGTCGCGTGAAGGCTGTACGGCTGGCTCCGGCGGAGCGCATCGACGTTCTCGTCGAGATGAATCAGCCGGGCGTGTGGGTGCTGGGCGAAACGCGTGCGGAGATCCGCAAGGCGGGCATGGGCGTCGTCGTGGAATATGCGGGCCAGCAAGGCGAGCCAAAGTGGATCGATCCTCCGGAGACGATCTGGGAGTACCGGCCATTCGCAAAACAAGAGGCGACGACGAGTGAACCCGATGTGCGCATCCCTCTGGTCTTCACCTCGAAATTTCGCGGCCATGGCGATTTCGACTACTGGATGATCAACGGCAAATCCTATCCAAAAACAGACACGATCACGCTCGACGAGGGCAAGCGCTACCGGCTCGTGATGCAGAACAAGAGCACCGACGATCATCCTATTCATTTGCACCGGCATACGTTCGAAGTGACCAGCCTGGAAGGCAAGCCGATGTCCGGGCTGCGCAAAGACGTTGTAGTAGTGAAGGGAAACACGACGGCTGAGGTCGATTTCGTCGCTTCCAATCCCGGGTTGACGCTTTTTCACTGCCATCAGCAGAGCCACATGGACTTTGGCTTCATGATGCTGTTTCGATATAGATAGATCATGCGCCCGACAAACGAGTTCAGCCCAATCGAAATTGGCCCAACCGACCGCGTCTTTGTTCTGACCGGCGCGGGCGTGAGCGCGGAGAGCGGCCTGCCGACCTTTCGCGACAACGGCGGATTGTGGAACGGCTACCGCATTGAAGAGGTAGCCACGCCCGAGGCCTGGGAAGAAGATGCCGGGCGCGTGTGGCGCTTCTACGCGATGCGGCGACGGGATGCGCTGCAGTGCCAGCCTAATCCGGCGCACATCGCACTGGCGGAGCTGGAGCGCGAACTCGGAGAGAGATTCTTTCTGTGCACGCAAAATGTCGATCCGCTGCACGAGCGCGCCGGATCGACGCGCCTGATTCACATGCATGGCGAGCTCTTTCGGTCGCGCTGCGAGAACGATTGCGGGCGCGCCGACTTCCATGATGAAGGCATTTACGAAAATGAGGCGGATATCCCGCGCTGCGCCTGCGGTGCGCGGATCCGGCCGCACATCGTCTGGTTCGGCGAGATTCCGCTGGAGATGGAACGCATCTTCAGAGAACTCGACCGCTGCACCATGCTGATGGTCATCGGCTCGTCGGGCACCGTGCATCCCGCGGCGAGTTTCGTACAACAGGCGCGAAGGAGCGGCGCACGGACGGTCTACGTGGGTCCCGAGCGGCCGCTGAATGCGGAGATGTTTACCGACATCATTCTCGGCAAGGCCGGCGAGGTCTTGCCCGGGCTCTTTCGCATCTCGAAGCCCGACTGAGCGGTTTGCCAAACGCCGATCTTCACAGATAAGTTAGAGGGTCCTGCCTGCGCAGGGCGGCGGAGGAGTGAAGGGTGGAGCTGCGTTACCAGTCTGGATTTGCCAATGAATTTGCGACAGAAGCGGTCGCGGGAGCACTACCGCAAGGCCAGAATGCGCCGCAAAAGGCGCCTCTCGGGCTCTATACAGAGCAGTTCAGCGGAACGCCGTTCACGGCGCCGCGTGCGACAAACCGCCGCACCTGGACCTACCGGATTCGCCCTTCGGTCACGCACAAGCCTTTTGAAGCGAGCGACGGAACAGGGAAGCTGATTCGCAGCGGACCGTTCACCGAAGTTCCCACTCCTCCGAATCAGTTGCGCTGGAATCCCGATTCCGATTCCGACGGAGAAGACGGACTTTGTCGACGGCATCGTCACCCTGGGCGGCAATGGCGATCCGGCCTTCCAGACCGGCGTGGCCATTCATGTCTATGCGGCGAACGCCTCGATGGAGGACCGCTTCTTTTACAACGCCGACGGCGAGATGCTGATCGTTCCGCAGGAAGGCGCGGTGAGGTTTCACACCGAGCTGGGGATCATCGGCGTTGCGCCGGGAGAGATCTGCGTGATTCCGCGAGGAGTAAAGTTTCGCGTGGTTCTCGAAGGCCCGTCGGCACGCGGGTACATCTGCGAAAACTACGGACTGACCTTCCGTCTGCCTGAACTTGGCCCGATTGGAGCGAACGGCCTGGCCAATTCGCGCGACTTTCTTACGCCGGTGGCCGCTTTCGAAGATCGCGAGGGCACGTTTCACACGGTCAGCAAATTTCTCGGTCGCCTGTGGGTGGCGGAGGTCGATCACTCACCGCTTGATGTCGTTGCGTGGCACGGAAACTATGCGCCCTACAAATACGACCTGAAGAACTTCAACTGCATTAACACGGTCAGCTTCGATCATCCTGACCCCTCGATTTATACCGTTCTGACAGCTCCGACTGTAAATCCTGGAACGGCCAATGTAGACTTTGCCATCTTTCCACCGCGGTGGATGGTAGCCGAACACACCTTTCGTCCGCCGTGGTTTCATCGCAACATGATGAACGAATTCATGGGGCTTATTTTCGGCCAGTACGATGCGAAAGCAGAAGGGTTTGTTCCCGGCGGTGCGAGCCTGCACAACTGCATGGCCGGTCACGGTCCCGATGCAGAAACCTGGGAGCGGGCCAGCGCGGCCGAGTTGAAACCGCAGTATCTGGGCAACACGCTGGCCTTCATGTTTGAAACGCAGCTGGTTGTGCGGCCTACGAAGTTTGCGCTGGAGACGAAGATTCTCCAGCATGAGTACTACGAATGCTGGCAGGGCCTGAAGAAGCATTTCCAAAAATCGTAAGTAGGGATCGTAAGCAAGGATCGTAAGAATGAGTGCTATTCGCGCACTGATGGCCGGAATGATCGACTATGCGGGATTGTTTCCGCCCGCCGCTCTCGACATGAAAGCGGTGGTCAGCAACTACTCCGAGTATGCATCGGGCCAGGAGAATTCGGCTCTGGGCAGGCTGATTGTGCCGGTCGGGCGACTGTCCGAATTTACGGATGTCTTCAATGAGGTGTGCTGTGACGAGCGTGAGCGTGCATGGCTGTTGAGTGTAATTGGCTCGGATGATCCAGTTGAAAATGCGGCGCTGATCGATTCCTTCACACAGGGCGCGGTACTCATCGATGCGATCGAGCTTAAGGCTGCGGATGCCGCGAGCGCGAAACGGTTGCTGACGGGCGTGCCAGATGGCCTGATCGCATACGTCGAGTTTCCTCCCGAGAGGGCAAGCGAGATGTTGCCGGTGCTCGCGCAGTTTGGAGCACTGGCGAAGATTCGAATGGGCGGCTCGACTCCGGATGCGATTCTCGACACGGTAACGGTCGCGCGGTTTCTCATTGCATGCGCTGATTCTCAAATCCCCTTCAAGGCGACCGCCGGGCTGCATCATGCGCTGCGTGGCGAATACGAACTGGACGATGACTCCGATAGTCCACCGCTGACGATGCACGGATTTATGAACGTATTTCTTGCTGCAGCCCTCGCCTGGCTGGGGAAAGAGGAAGAGTCGATCGTCGCGACCCTTGAGCAGGAGTCCGCGATGGTCTTTCGCGTGAGCGAAGACAGTGTTCGCTGGCAGGGAAGTGCGGTGACAACCAGTCAGATCGGCATGATGCGGCGCGACTTCGGGATTTCCTTCGGTTCCTGCTCGTTTCTCGAACCGATCGAGGAGCTGAAAGCTCTGGGATGGCTGTGACGCGGAGCTGGGTTGAAAGCGCGAACGATCTGCAGACGGATTTTCCGCTCGAGAATCTTCCTTTCGGAGTCTTTCGTCGCTCCGGCAGGCTGGCGCGCCTGGGAGTCGCCATAGGCGATCAGATTCTGGATCTGCACGCCGCTGTTGCGTCCGGATTACTCGCCCAAATCGGCGTCGAAATTTCCCGATGCTGCGAAAGAGATTCACTCAACGCGCTGATGGCTCTCGGCCGGGAGGCTGTGTCCAGACTTCGCGCGCACCTGATGGACTTGCTTTCGGATCGGAGTGCGCGTGCTCGCGTCGAGCCCGCACTTGCTCCGCAGGCAGGCACGGAGATGCTGCTGCCGGCGCACATCGGCGATTATACCGACTTCTACGCCTCTGTTTATCACGCTACCAATGTGGGCAGGCTGTTCCGCCCTGATAATCCGCTCTTACCTAATTACAAATATGTCCCGATCGGCTATCACGGCCGCGCGTCGTCGATTGTCGTCAGTGGTGCGGATATCCGGCGCCCGTGCGGGCAGACGAAAACTGCGGATGCGGAAACTCCGTCGTTTGGGCCGAGCCGCTCGCTCGACTACGAGCTGGAGGTCGGGTTTTTTGTGGGGAAGGGCAACGCCCGGGGCGAGGCCATTTCGATCGCCGAGGCCGAGTCCCATATCTTCGGATTGTGTCTGGTGAATGACTGGTCGGCGCGGGACATTCAGGCATGGGAATACCAACCGCTGGGGCCGTTTCTGGCTAAGAATTTCGCCACAACCATCTCGCCCTGGGTGGTCACGATGGATGCCCTGGAGCCGTTTCGCGTACCGGCGTTTCGGCGTGCAGAAGGCGATCCCGAGCCTTTGCCCTATCTCACATCTGCAAACGATCGTGCCCGTGGTGGAATCGACCTGAAGCTCGAAGTCTGGCTGAGGACCGCAAGGATGCGGGCCGAGAATGCGCCGCCGGTGAAGTTGAGTCAGGGCAATCTCCGCGATTTGTACTGGACACTGGCACAAATGCTCACTCACCACGCCAGCAACGGCTGCAATCTGCAGTCCGGCGATCTGCTGGCCAGCGGAACGGTATCCGGGGCGGCACCCGATTCGCTGGGCTGCCTGCTGGAGATCACGCGCCGCGGGGCTGAGCCGTTACAGCTTTCAAACGGAGAGTCGCGTAAGTTCCTCGAAGACGGCGACGAGGTTATTCTGCGCGGGTACTGCGAGCGCGAAGGCCACCCACGCATCGGGTTCGGAGAATGCCGCGGCATTGTGCTGCCCGCCAATCCCTGCTAGGTTCCTATTTCGCGCGCTCAAACTCGACGTAGTTGCGGCCGAGGTACAGCCGGTATTTTCCCGGAGCCTCTCCTTCAGTTACCTGCAGCGGAGTTGGCCGGCGAAACTTGGCGTCGCTGACTGCATCGGTGGTGAAGAGATCGTGTGCACCAATATCGAGCACCACGAATTGCGCCCCGCTGGCGTTCTTGATGATTCCTGTTCCGTAGGCTCCGGGCGCGAGAGGATGTCCGCCGATG
This sequence comes from uncultured Acidobacteriaceae bacterium, assembly GCA_963725225.1. GTDB lineage: Bacteria > Acidobacteriota > Terriglobia > Terriglobales > Acidobacteriaceae > Silvibacterium. The sequence continues at coordinate 24,191 of CAVRXY010000011.1, read as the reverse complement.
ATGATCGGGACCTCCGTGATGAAGTACGCCTGGTACTTCTCCTGGATGCCGGTCGAGTAGCCGGAATTGTCGACCAGCGTCGCAAAGGTGAAGAATCCATCCGCATAGCGGACGCCGCCCGAGTTGCGGCCCTGCGTCGTGGCTGACTGTCCCCGGAAGAAAACGGAGCCGGGCAGAATCTTCGCCAGGTCAGCCGGATGGAGGACTGTGTCTGTGTGATCGGCCGCGGTCTGCGCGATCGCCAGCGGCGCAGCGGCGAGAAGGGCGAGAGTCAACAATAGAAGTGAAGCACGTAGACGTGAGGCAGCTTTCATCCGTTAGGAGTCCTTCCTGAATGTGCGGCAAGTATAAATCGCTTGATAAGCGGTATGCAGCGGCTGCGCTACACAGGTGCCATGCGAACGCCGAAAAAAGATGGCGGCCCGTGTCGGAAACGAAAAGGCCGCCGCGTTCAAGCAAAGCTATCTTCGGAATGAATCTTCAAACGTTCAGGTTGTTAGCGGCGGCCACGCGACCGTACCAGTACCCGGAGTCCTTGATGGTGCGTTTCTGGTCGCGGAAGTCGACGTACACCAGGCCAAATCTCTGGCTGTATCCTTCGGCCCATTCGTAGTTATCAAGCAGGCTCCATGCATGGTAACCGCGAACGTCCGCGCCGTCCTTGATTGCACGGGCGAGCTCGGCCAGATGTCCCTGGTAGAACTCGATCCGCCGCGGATCGGGAACCTTGGAGGGATTTTCCGGCAGCGGACCGTCGGAGTAGGCACAGCCGTTCTCGGTGATTTCGATGATGGGGCGGTTGTACTCCTTCGAAATGCGCGTGACGATGTCGTAAAGGCCCCAGGGCCACACTTCCCAACCGTTGTAAGTGATCGGGCCTACGGCCGGCATCACGTCGTTGTACTGGGTATAGGGAACCCACGACGCAGCGGAGATGATATGCCGGTTGTAATAATTGATGCCGATCCAGTCGAGCGGCGCCTGCATGATCTTGTTGTCGCCCTGCTGCACTCCCATGATCTCGTAGGGCGGGTCTCCGACAAAGGCCTTGGGATATTCGCCATGAATCGCCGTGTACAGGAAGAAGACGTTATTCATGGCGTGGTATCGCTCGGCCGCGGCGCGATCCGCTTCGCTGTCACTCGCAGGAGCGCCCGGCGACATGCTGTAGGCACTGCCGAGTTTTGACTTTGGCGCGGCAGCTTTCATCGCACGGAAAGCCTCGCCCTGTGCCAGATTGACGGTGTGAGCCGCTTTGAGGAAGAGCTTGGGATCTTTTTTCCCCGGCGCGTGAATGCCGATCCCGTATCCGAGGTAGGTAAAGACCCACGGCTCGTTGAAAATGGCCCAGGTGTCGACGCGGTCTCCCAACGCCTTCGACACGATCCCTGCGTAGTCTGCGAAATGCTTGTAGGTGTCGCGATTCGTCCACCCGCCCTGGTCTTCGAGAGCCTGCGGCAGGTCCCAGTGGAACACGGTGCACATCGGCCGGATGCCGGCCTCGAGCAGCGCGTCGACGTAGCGGCTGTAAAAGTCGAGGCCCTTCTGATTCACTGCTCCGGTGCCGGTTGGCTGAATGCGGGTCCAGGCGACTGAGAAGCGCGCGCTCTTGAGGTTGAGCTGCTTCATGATTGCGATGTCTTCTTTGTAGCGATGGTAGGAGTCGCACGCTACATCGCCTGTGTCTCCACCCTTCACTTTGCCGACGGTGTGAGCGAAGGTGTCCCAGATCGACGGACCCTTGCCGTCTTCCTGCCACGCACCCTCTACCTGATAGGAAGCGGTCGCCGATCCCCACATAAAGTTGGCCGGAAAACGCGCTCCTTTCACGTCGATGGCCGGCGGCGAACTGGCGCTTCCCGGAAGAAGTGAAGAAGGAAGGGCACGGGCATATCTGGAGAAGGCTGCGCTGCCTGCCAGGGCAAGCGAGTTGGTGAGGAACTGTCGGCGGTCGATCAAGTGATGCTGCTCCTTTCAACGGAAGTCACATCCTAGCATCCGCGCTGGAGAGCAGTAAAACTGTTTACTTCAGGGTAAAACCACACGCGGCTCGGTGCGCGCGACGGGGAGAGCGCGATCAGTCAAGGCGAGAAGGAGGACGCCTGCCATTGCTGCGAGGGGAACGACGAAGGCGCCGCGCAGCGAGCCCAGGTGTGCAGAATAGAGTCCTGTCACCCACGGCAGCACCGCCCCGCCCGATCCGCAGATGGCAAAGATCCAGCCCACGTGCCGGGAGTAACCGATGCGGGCAAGCAACCGCGCCACCGTCAGCGGAAAGATTGGCGCACAACCAAGTCCGGCAAGAGCAACAGCCGCCAGGCTGACGGACGCGCCGTGGGGAAATACCAGGATGGACACGCCAACGAGCGCCGCGACCAATCCCGCCATCAATATGGCGAATTCCGAGACGCGCCTTGACAGTGCAGGAGTCACCGCGCGGCCAAGGACGATAGAAATCCAGAAGGCGGAGACGTAAAGGCTCGACCTCTCGGGACTGAGAAAGTCAAAGCGATGAATATACGTGGCGATCCAACCCGAGATACAGGTCTCGGCGCCGACATAGAGAAACAGAAGCAGGCTGAACAGAATGAAGACGTGCGGCCTCAGCCTTCCGGCCGAATTGGGCATGCTCTTCCAGTCCGGCTCGGCTGCTTTCCGGCGCCCAAGGAACAGCGTGAGAGCGCCAAAGACCGCCAGCGCGCTGAACGAGAGTCCCAGGAGCAGCAGCCGCAGAGTTCCCGGGCCGACTGCGGCGGAGACGAAGGGCGGACAGGAGACAGCTCCGATTCCCCAGAAGAGATTCACGCGGGTCAACATTGCGCCTCTCTGCTCAGGCCGCTCCGTGCCAAAGGTGAGATTCGTCGCGGTTGTCGCCGATCCCAGCCCCACGCCCACCAACGCGAATGCCAGCATGATCACTGCGTAGTTGCCGAGGGCGAGGGCCGCAAGACCTGCTGCAACGGAGGCGTATCCGAAGAGAAGACAACCACGCCGAAAGTGCGAGGCGAGAATAGCGCCCAGCGTCGAACCGGTGAATTGGGTCGCGAAGAGCGATCCCGCCTGAAAGTCGGTCAACGACCAGCGCGCGCTGAGGAAGGGCAGAATCGGACCCAGCAGAACGGTCGCCATGCCCGCGATCACAAAGCCTGCGTAGAAAGGGGCAGCCGGCAACGACCCAAGGCGAATTGCGGCTATGCGTGAAGGCATGGAGCTGGACTCAGCCGTGACGGGGCACGCGCTTCGGATTCGGCGGCATCGTGGATTCGCGGATAATCAGCTCCGGAACGATCGCTATATGGCCGGGGTCGTCCTTAGGATTGCGAAGCCGCTGCAACAGGAGGCGCGCCGCCGTTGTCCCCATGCTTCGCAGGGGCTGGCGAATCGTCGTGAGGCTGGGGTTGTGGTAAGCCGCGCCCTGGATGTCGTCGAATCCGACGACAGACACGTCCTCGGGCACGCGCAGATTCTGGTCGCGAAAGGCGCGGATCGCCCCGATGGCCGCAATGTCATTGAAGGAGACCAGCGCCGTGAAGGGCCGCTTCTGTGTGAGCAGGTGCCGCGCGACCGGATAGCCCAGCTCGGGCGATGAGATGTTCTGCTCCAGCCTGACCACGAGCTCCGGCGGAACTTCAATGCCCAGCTCGCGAGTTACCGCCATAAAGCTCTTCCAGCGATCGTCCGAGTCGGAACTGAAGGTCTGGCCGCGCATGAACGCGATGTGGCGATGCCCGAGCTGATAGAGATGCCGCATCGCAAGCTCGGCCGCGCGCCGGTGGTCGAGCGCGATGTTGGTGACACCTTCCACCTGGCGATGTCCGGCCACAGCCACCACAGGAATCGGCAGGCTGTGCTGCAGCGCCGTGTCGATTGCGATGAAGCCCTCGACGGAGCGATCCATCAGCAGCCTTGGGTATTCCTCGATCAGATCGGCTTTCCGGCGGTGGCTGGCGGCGAGGTAGAAGTATCCCTCTTCCATCAGCACCTCTTCGATGCCGTCCATGACCAGCACCGAGTAGCCGTCGCTCAGCTCCGGCACGAGCACGCCGACGGAGAAGCTCTGCTTGCGGCGCAGCGACCGCGCATAAAAGCTGGGCCGGTAGTCGAACTTCTGGGCGGCCGCCAGAACGCGCTCCCGGGTTTCCTGCGGAATCGAACGCACCCCAGGCGCATTATTCAGGACGAGAGAGATGGTGGCCGGCGACAGATCCAGATAATCACCGAGGACCCTCAGGCTGATAGGGCGGCCGTGGAGAAAGGCGCTCTTGTCGAAGGGCGGTTCGACTTTTGATGGGGCGCCGCTGGTAGTCGCCGGCTTACGTCTGGGCATATGTGCCTTTGTATCGGGTGACTTATTGCTTAGGCAAATGGATTTCCCGTCAGGCCGGGCTGTCTATTTCTCGATAGAAGCGCGGTAAAAACTACCATGCGCCATTTTCCGCCATGTGTAAGCCGCCTGTTTTCAATAGATAGCTTTGGCATCGCGGTTGCAAGTCAAATAAGTGCACGAGGGAGAGAAAGTGATGGATGACCGAGTGAAAGGCATCCTGCAGATGCCGAAAAACGGGGGCATAGGAGAAATGCGGAAGCCACTGGTGGCAATTGAAAATTGGGCGGTCGTTGATAGCGTTCTCGCCCCCGGCTTTCAGGAGTTGCGGCCGGGGAAACATCTGATGGGCAACGTGCTTGGGCACGCGAGTCTCCGCAAGACGAAGTTCATCTACACGTCGCGCATCGTTAACGTGTACGGCGGAGTAGTGGAGACCCTCAACACGCTGTATCAGCTTGGCGAGGCAAGCGAAGAATATAAGGCCTGGGAACGCGAGCGTAACTCGGCGGCGGCGTAAACCTCAACATCGCGACAACACGAACAGGGCGCGGGCACCAGCTTGCGCCCTTGTTTTATGCCCGGGAATGGCGGTGACGTTCCGATCCTTCCTGTGTCCGGAAACGGACATTCGACTCCGCAAATGATCAGCGGATCCGGGCTATCGGCCTCCGGAGCACCGGCTAATCAGCTGAAATCATTGAGGCTACCGATAGGCCCGAAATGGCGGACAGCGTGCAATTAGCTGTTTGCAATGGATATTTCCCGCCCCGACATTAAGAAGAAAAAGCTTCGCCGCAATCTCATTTGGGCCGCCATGGCATTGGTGGCTGTTGCGGCGGCTGCAGTTGGCGTCTATCGCCTGAAGCCGGCTGCTCCGACCGTAGATGCAAGCACCATCTGGCCCGACACCGTGAAGCGCGGACCAATGGTCCGCCAGGTCCGCGGACTCGGCACGCTTGTTCCCCGCGAAGACAGCATAGAACTTATCCCGACGCAGACCGACGCGACTGTGGTTCGCATCCGCGTTCTGCCGGGCACGATGGTTACGCCCGACACCATTCTGATGGACCTGGCCGACCCCCAGCTTCAGCAGGAGCTGCTCAATGCGCAGCTGGCACTCAAGGGCGCGGAAGCCGACTATAAGAGCCTTCAGGCCACTCTGCAAAGCACCCTGATGGACAAGAAGACCTCGGCGGCCGAGGTCAATGCCAACTACACCCAGGACAAGCTGCAGGCGCAGACAGACAAACAGCTTTATGACCTGGGAGTGATCTCCGGTCTTGCCTATAACAAGTCAAAAAATACCGCCGACCAACTGACCACCCAGCACCAGCTCAGCCAGGAACAGCTCGAGGTGAATCAGAGAGCCATCGAAGTCCAGCTTGCCTCCGCGCAGGCCAAGATCGACCAGGCCAAGGCTCAGCTCGCCCTCTACCAGAAGCAGGCGGATGCGCTTCAAATCCGGGCCGGCATCTCTGGTGCGCTCGCGCCACTTGCCACCCCGGTGCAGGTGGGCCAGCACGTGACGGCTGGAACCTCGGTTGCCGAGGTCATCCAGATGGACAAGCTCAAGGCCGCCCTGCAGATTGCCGAAACGCAGGCGCATGACATCCTGATCGGCCAGCCCGCTGAAATCGACACGCACAACGGCATCGTCCCCGGGCATGTTACCCGAATTGATCCCGCCGTAGTGAACGGAACGCGCACCGTTGACGTAGCACTGGATGGGCCGCTTCCTCCGGGCGCGGTTCCGCAGTTAAGCGTGGATGGAACCATCGACTTGCAGCGGCTGTCGGATGTCCTTTATGTAGGCCGTCCGGCGTTCGGCAACGAAAACAGTACCATCAGCCTGTTCAGAATTGATCCGGACGGCAAGACCGCGACCCGGGTGCAGGTGAAGGTCGGCAGGGCATCGGTAACGCAGATTCAGGTTCTCGACGGTTTGAAAGAGGGCGACCGCGTCATCCTCTCCGACATGTCGAGATACGACAACACAGACAAGGTTCGCCTCGAGTAGGCTCGAGCAGAAGAAAATTCAAGGAGCGCGAAGCAATGGAAACCAGACAGTCGCTGATTGAGATCGAAGGTCTCACGAAGGTCTTTTACACGGATGAAATCGAGACGCATGCGCTTTCCGGCATTCATCTGACTATTGCCAAGGGCGAATACGTGGCGATGTCGGGCCCCTCAGGCTGCGGCAAATCCACGCTGCTCTCGATCATTGGTCTGCTCGATACGCCAACGAACGGCAAGTATCTGCTCAACGGCCACGCCGTCGAGAACCTGAATTTCGCACAGCGGTCACGCATTCGAAACCAGGAGATCGGCTTCATCTTCCAGAGCTTCAACCTCATCGGCGACCTCACGGTCTACGAGAACGTCGAGCTGCCCCTCACCTACCGGACCGGCATGTCCTCGACCGAGCGCAAGCGGCGGGTACAGGAATCGCTGGAGCGCGTAAGTATGGCGCACCGCATGAAGCACTATCCTTCGCAGCTCTCCGGCGGCCAGCAGCAGCGTGTGGCTGTGGCCCGGGCTCTTGCTGGATCGCCCTCCATCCTGCTGGCCGACGAGCCTACCGGAAACCTCGACTCGCGCAATGGTGAGGCAGTCATGGAACTGCTCCAGAACCTGCACCGCGACGGCGCGACGATCTGCATGGTGACCCACGATCCCCGTTTTGCGCGGCACGCCGAGCGCAATATCCATCTCTTCGACGGCAAAGTGGTCGCCGAGGGAGACGCCATCGAGCCGGTACTGGAAGCGCGGTAGGCAGGGATCAGGGATTAGGGAACAGCGATTAGCAACCGGGCTCTTGCAGCAGGACAGCGGCTTGCTGCGCGCAGGATTTTTACGCACACGCAGCAAGCCTCGATACGGCAAGTCGGTACCTGGCTGAGGTAGGAAGATGATTCAACTAAGGAACGTCGAACGCAGCTACAAGACGGGCGCGGGGCAAACCTGGGTGTTGCGGCGCATCACGCTGGACATCCGCGAAGGCGAGTTCCTGACCATCATGGGGCCCTCCGGGGCAGGGAAGTCTTCGCTGCTGAATGTGCTGGCTCTCCTCGATGACCAGTGGCTGGGCGAGTACTGGTTAAAGGACGAGCCCGTGCACTCGATGAATCGCAAGCAGCGGGCTGAGCTCGCGAAGCGGAATATCGGCATGGTCTTCCAGAGCTATCACCTGCTCGACGACCTGACCGTGCAGGAAAACATCGATCTGCCGCTCTCGTACAAAAACATGCCGCGCGCTGAACGGCAGGGACTGGTGGCCGATACGCTCGACCGCTTCCAGATCGTAGGCAAAAAAGACCTGTATCCGTCACAGCTTTCCGGCGGCCAGCAACAGCTGGTCGGCATTGCGCGCGCGGTCATCCACAGGCCGGCGCTGCTGCTGGCGGATGAGCCCACGGGCAATCTGCACTCCAGCCAGGCGAAAGAAATCATGGAGCTCTTCAAGCAGTTGAATGAGCAGGGAACAACGATCGTGCAGGTCACGCACTCCGAGGCCAACGCAGCCTTCGGCAGTCGGATTATCGAAGTTCGAGATGGATGGATGACGCATGACACGGCGAATCCGGAGCTGAACGCGGGGGTGGCAGTATCTTGAGCGGTTTTCGCATGCATGAAAAGTTTTGCGCGGCTCTTTTGTCCGTCGCGCTTGCGCCTTACGGCATTGCCCAGACCGCGCAGCAGCAGCCAGCTACCTCTCAGCAAGCCGCTCCTGCTCCCGAAGCGCCGGCGCCTTCAGACACGCAGCAGCCGGCAAGTTCGACGACAATTGCGCAGCAGGCGCAACAGGCCCAGCAGGTGCAGCCGGTAGCGGCGCAGGCTCCGTTCCACGTGGAGATGCCGCACTCGCGCAATCCGTTTGCGCCGTACATGCCGAGTACGGTGCCGCCAATCAATCTGACCAATTCGCCACGGCTTCAAAACCTTGAACGTGACGGCAAGCTTTACCTCTCGCTCCGCGATGCCATCGCGCTCGCGCTTGAGAACAACCTCGATATCGCCTACTTTCGTTACAACTTCCCGACTGCCGAGGCTGACCTTCTGCGTACCAAGGCCGGAGGCTCCGTGGGCGGCGTCAACACCAACATCGTCCAGGGAACGCAGGGTGGCTTCAGCTCATCCGGAGTAGGCGGTGGCGGTTCAAGCAGTGGAGTCACCGCGGCCGGCGCCGGGGGCCTCGTGACCAATACCCTGGGCAACGGCGCACCCGTCCCGTCCTTCGATCCCTCGCTCTTCTTGCAGGGGTTCGTGGACCACACCGTCCTGACTCAGATCAACCCCATTCAGAGCGGCGTACCCATCCTCAAGAACAACACCATCGAGTTTGAGTCCGGTTACTCGCAGGCTTTTTCCACGGGTACAAATTTCACCGTCTCGTCCTATGGCTTCCGGCAGACCACGAACAGCATCTTCAACGTCCTTAGCCCGCAAATCACCACGGGTTTTAACTTTACGGTCAACCAGCCGCTGCTGCAGGGTTTCGGACTCGCCACCAACGAGCGTTATATTCACATTGCAAAGAAGAACCTTCAGCTCACCGACCTCGCCTTCAGGGCACAGGTGATTGCCACCATCAGCCAGGTCGAAAACATCTATTGGGATCTCGTCAATGCCTACCAGGACTCCCAGATCAAGGAGCACTCGCTGGCCTACGCCAACGAAACTCTCTCCGATGATCAAAAGCAGCTTGACCTTAAGAACATTCCTGCAATGCAGGTCATGAAGGACCAGTCCGCAGTAGCGGCCGCCGAAGGCGATCTCACCGTGTCAAAGGCAGCTCTCCGGTTGCAGGAGCTTCTCATCAAGAATGCGCTCACCAAGACCATCGACGATCCGGCGTTGGCCGAGATGCCGGTCATTCCACTCGACGTGATGGGCACACCCGATCCCAACGCCACCCAGCCGATCGATCAGCTTATCGCCGAAGCGGAGAAAAACCGTCCCGACGTCTCGGAAGATCAGATCGCGATGCAGATCGCCCAGAATAACCTCAAGACGATCAGGAATGAGCTGCTGCCCAGGCTGTCGCTGTATGGACAGTTCATTGGAGCCGGCTTCGGCGGCCAGCCCAACCCTGCCTGTGCGCTCGGCACGGACGAATGCTCTACCACCCTCCCCAGTGGTTTCCCCGGAGCCTTTGAGGACACCTTCAATTACTCCTCGCCGGAGTATCAGGTTGGCTTTCAGCTCAGTGTCACTCTTCGCAACCGAGTCGCCAAGGCCGACCAGTTCCGCGCCGTGCTCGACTACCGTCAGAAAGAGTTGTCCTATGAGCAGCAGAAGAAGAACATTCTGCTCGACGTTCGCAACTCGCAATATGCGCTCCTGCAAGCCCAGGCTCGCGTCACCGCAGCCCAGAAGGCCCGCGACCTGGCGCAGAAAACCTTCGATATCTCCAAGCAGGAACAAAAACTCGGAGCCCTGTCGACCTACGACACGCTCACCGCGGAGCAGGCGCTTGCCGTCGCTGAGTCCGCGGTCGCTGTTGCCCAGAACGCTTTTGAAAAGGCCAAAGTCTATATCGACCAGGCCACCGGCACCACGCTCGATCGTACGGGCGTCTCCCTCGACGACGCCAGAAGCGGCGTTGTAACGCACCTGCAATAATTAGTCGCAGCATCGGAAAGACCATGGCGACAGCAGCACATCACGGAGACACGGAGACCAGCACGCCGGTTCCTCGCAGGAAGCCGTCGATCCTCGTGGCCGACGACCAGCCGCATATTCTCGACGCGCTCGAGTTGCTGCTGGAACCGGAAGGCTTCCGCATGGAGAAAGCGCGCTCGCCGTTCATGGTGCTCGAGGCGCTCAAGTCGGGAACGTACGACGCGCTGCTGATCGACCTGAACTACACCCGCGACACGACCTCCGGCCAGGAGGGTCTGGACCTGCTCACCCAGATCAAGTCCCACGACAGTCAGATGCCAGTGATCGTGATGACCGCCTGGGCGAATGTCGAGGTTGCCGTTGAGGCCATGCGTCGCGGCGCGCAGGACTTCATCCAGAAGCCCTGGGACAATGCCCGCCTGCTCTCCATCCTGCGTACACAGATTGATCTGCATCATGCTGTCCGCCGCGCACAGCGGCTGGAAGCCGAGAATCGCCTGCTCCGTGCGCAGAATCTTCCCGAGCTGATCGCCACCGCTCCTGCAATGCAGCCGGTGCTGGCCACGATTGCTCGCATCGGCCCGTCTGACGCCAATGTGCTCATTACCGGCGAGCATGGAACGGGAAAAGAAGTCGTCGCGCAGATGCTGCATGCGCTTTCTTCTCGGGCCTCGCGCTCACTGGTCGCGGTGAATACCGGAGCCCTCCCCGAAGGCACCTTCGAGAGCGAACTTTTCGGCCACGTGAAGGGCGCGTTTACCGACGCCCGCAACGAACGCATCGGGCGCTTTGAGCTGGCCGACGGCGGTACGCTCTTCCTCGACGAAATCGCCAACGTGCCAATGCGCCAGCAGGCCAAGCTGCTGCGCGTGCTCGAGACCGGCGAGATGGAGCGCGTGGGCTCGTCGAAAACCCGCCGCGTAGACGCGCGCCTGATCTCGGCTACTAACGCCGACCTGCGCGCCGAGGTCGAGGCAGGCAGATTCCGCGCTGACCTGCTCTTCCGCCTCAATACCGTCGAGATTCACCTGCCGCCGCTTCGGGAGCGGCGCGAAGACATCCCGCCGCTGGCCGCGCATTTCCTCGCCCGCTACGTCCAGCGTTATCGCAAGCAGGTGCAGGGCCTTGATTCCGGAGCGATCCAGGCAATGCTGCAGCACCCGTGGCCCGGCAATGTGCGAGAGCTTGACCACACCATCGAGCGCGCCGTGCTGATGGCGCGTAGCAGTCAAATCGAAGCAGCCGATCTGGGTCTGGGCGCCTCGCGCGTTTCCGGGCAAGCCGGCCAGGGGCTCGAGGAGATGAGCCTGGAGTCTGTTGAGAGTATTCTCATCCGCAAAGCCCTGTCGCGTTCCAACGGGAACGTCAGCCAGGCGGCAGAAGCCCTCGGCCTGAGCCGCGGTGCGCTCTACCGGCGGATGGAAAAATATGGCATTTAGGCCCAACAGCCGATTACAGAAAAAATCCCGGCCCCGGACCGAACGGTTCACCTTTGAGGCGAAGCTTCGCGCCTTTGCCGTCCTTCTTTTCCTTCCCACCATCGGACTGCTCGCGGGCATCCTCGTCATGGCGCGCTACTCCACGGCTGCCATACTCAGCATCCTTACTATTGCCGTCCTGATTCTCCTGCTGGCCCTCGCCGCTTTCATGGACCAGGTAGTTCGTCCCCTGCAGACGCTGGCCAACGTTGTGGCCGCATTGCGCGAAGAAGACTACTCGTTCCGGGCACGCGGCGCCCGGCGTGACGACCCCTTCGGGGATCTCGCCCTGGAAATCAATGCGCTGGCCGATATGTACCAGTCCCAACGGATGGGCGCTCTCGAAGCGGCCGCGCTCTTCCGCCGCGTCATCACGGAGCTGGATGCTCCCGTATTTGCATTCGATCAGGGCGACGTGCTGCGGTTGGTGAATCCGGCAGGGGAGCGGGTTTTCGGCGTAGTTGCCGCGCGCGATCTGGGCCGCACCGCAAAGGAACTCAGGCTCGAAATGCTCCTCGAGCAGCCCGACGAGGGAGTCATTGTGCTCGATGCTCCCAGCCAGCAGCCGCGGGTGGTTTCGCGCCTGCCTGCGCGCGCGCCCTCCCGCTGGATGGTCAGGCGCAGCCATTTTCGCCAGGGTGGCGTGCCGCACACGCTGCTTCTGCTCTCTGACGTAAGCGCGGCATTGCGCGAAGAGGAAAGAATTGCCTGGCGGAGGCTCATCCGCGTGCTCGGCCACGAGATCAGCAACTCGCTGGCGCCGATCAAGTCAATCGCTGGCACCCTGCGGTCGCGCCTGCCGCAAAACAATGGAATGCTGCCGGATTTCGATCGCGGCCTGGGCGTGATTGAAAGCCGGGCCGAATCTCTGAATCGCTTCGTGCAGGCCTATCGGCAACTCGCGCAACTGCCGGCTCCGGCAATGCGCCGCGTGGCCGTGCGGCCTCTGCTCGAGCGCGTCGTGAGCCTGGAGACACGCCTCGAAGTCACACTGCAAGCCGCTCCTCAGGTCGAGGTCTTTGCCGACACGGATCAGATGGAGCAGCTTCTGATCAACCTGGTGCGCAACGGGGTGGAAGCCGCATGCAGCGCCCGCGAAGACGCGATCGCAGCCGGGCTGCCGCATGAAGAGCCGGCCGTCACCATCCGCAGCAGAATCGAGGGTGACTTTCTCTCCGTGGCAATCGAAGACAACGGGCCGGGACTGACAAATCCGACGAATCTGTTCGTGCCCTTCTACACAACCAAGAAGACCGGCACCGGCGTGGGGCTCGTGCTGGCGCGTCAGATCGCAGAGGCGCACGGCGGCACACTCGAATTGCGCAATCGCGCCGGAACACACGGTTGTAAGGCGGAACTGCGGATTCCGTTGGCGCAGCGCATGGAAGAAGAGAGCGAGCAGGCTGCGGTGCGGTAGTGGACGCAGGTTTGTCTGGAGTCATCCGGTACCATAGGGACATTCATCTTTTCATCGCGGCAATGCCGCATCAGGCGGAGTTCGAAGATCGTGTCTGCAACTGTGTCGAATTTGAAGGTGGCCATTCTCGGTTTCGGAACCGTCGGCAGTTCAGTCGCGCGCATCATCTGCGACCTGAAGCCGCAGGGCGTCGAGCTCACCCATATCTACAACCGCAACGTCGGTCGCAAGATCGCCGAATGGGTTCCGTCCCGGGTCGCCTGGACTGAAGACTTTGAGACCATCCTCGAGTCCGATGCCGACGTTGTGCTCGAGCTGGTTGGCGGTCTCGAGCCGGCTGGAAAGTGGGTCCGGCGCGCTCTCGAAGCGCGCAAATCGGTCGTGACGGCCAACAAAAAGCTGATTGCCTACCAGGGGATCGAGCTGGAAAAGCTGGCGCGGTCCAAAGGCGTGCACCTGCGCTACGGAGCGGCCGTCGCAGGCGGTATCCCGGTCATTCCCGGTTTGCAGCATGGGCTCGCCGGCGACTGCGTCACGCGCATCGAGGGCATCCTGAATGGCACCTGCAACTTCATCCTGAGCAAGATGGAGGAGGGCGCGGAGTTCGCGGATGTATTGAAAGAAGCACAGGCACTCGGATACGCCGAGGCCGATCCGACCGAAGACGTCGACGGATTCGACGCCCGGGCCAAGCTGGTCATTCTTTCGCGCCTCGCGCTGCGCGCCGACCTCGATCCGGAAGAGATTCCTTGCCGGTCGATCCGCGAGGTGGGTGCGATCGATTTCGCGTACGCTCGCGAACTGGGCTGCACGATCCGCCAGATTGCCCGCGCCGAACTGCGCGACGGCGATGTGCTGGCCAGCGTTGGTCCGATGCTGGTGCCGAAAGCGTCGCCGCTGGCCTGGTCCCGCGGCACCGAAAACACCGTGCTGGTGGGCGGCCGCTACGGCGGCGACGTAGTCTTCTCCGGGCACGGCGCGGGCGGCCATCCAACGGCGGTGGCAGTGGTCTCCGATATCATCGGCATCGCGCACGGCTCACGAGCGATCGATCTGCCGAGCAGGAAGACCGCAATCGGAGGCGAATTCCTGCTGCGTCACTCGATCCGGTTCGTGGTCAGCGACCAGCCGGGCATCATCGCGGAAATCGCGCTTGCGCTGGCTGAGCAGGAGATCAACATTCACGCCATCTTCCAGAAGCCGGGCTACGGAAAGGACAACCTGCCCTTCGTCGTTACGGTAGAACCGTGTGCCGCGTCTGCATTGCAGCGGGCGCTGGCGCGAATCGGCAAGATGAGCTGCCTGCTGGAGAAGCCGCTCGATCTGCAGATCCTGGAGCCGGAAGACAGGGTGTAGGGTACAGGGTCGTTAGGGTGTAGAAGATGCGCTCACCCTGAAGCGAATCTCCTACACCCTATACCCTACCCGCTAAACCCTCTAGTTGTGTCCGAGGATCGGGTGCGGCTCGTACGGCTCTTCGAGCGCCTTGATCTCTTCGGCGTCGAGATGCAGTTCCAGCGCATTGAGTGCGTCGTCCAGATGGTGCATCTTGCTCGCTCCGACAATCGGAGCAGAGACCTCCGGCTTTGTCAGCATCCACGCGAGCGCGACCTGCGCGTTCGAGACCCCGCGCTTTTTCGCGATCTCGGTTATGCGCTCGACAACGGTGAAGTCGGAATCGCGGTAATACAGGCCCTTGGCGTAATCGTCGGTCTTGGCGCGGACAGTCTCGCCGAAGTCCTGCTTCGAGCGGTTGCCGGCGAGAAATCCCCGCGCCAGCGGACTCCACGGAATCAGCCCAACGCCTTCCGCACGGCACAGCGGAATCATCTCGCGCTCTTCTTCGCGGTAAACGAGGTTGTAATGGTTTTGCATGGTCACAAAGCGCGCGAGTCCGCGCTCATCCGAGACGTGCAGCATGCGTTGGAACTGCCAGGCATACATGGACGAGGCTCCGATGTAGAGGACCTTACCCGCCCGAACCAGATCGTTCAGCGCCTCCAGCGTCTCTTCGATCGGCGTAGCGTAATCGAAGCGATGGATCTGGTAGAGATCGACGTAGTCCGTGCCAAGGCGGCGAAGGCTGTCATCGATCGCATGCATGATGTGCTTGCGGGAGAGACCGCGCTGGTTAGGATCGTCGCCCATGGGATTGAAAACCTTGGTCGCAATGACCACCTTGTCGCGTGACGGTCCAAAGTCCTTGAGCGCCCGGCCGAGAATCTCTTCGCTCGCGCCCACCGAGTACATGTCGGCCGTGTCGAAGAAGTTGATGCCGGCTTCGAGCGCGCGCTGGATGAATGGCCGGCTCTCCGCCTCCTCGAGCACCCATTCGCGCCACTTCTTCGAGCCGTAAGTCATGGTGCCGAGGCAGATGCGCGAAACTTTCAGGCCGGTCGAGCCGAGATTGCCGTATTGCATTCGTTACTCCTTCGAGTGTTGTGTGAGCTTTGGATGCGGCGAGATGCGAAAGGGCTTCAGAGTCGAATTCCGGGCAACCGCCTGCATTTTTTGGGTGACGCGCTCGCCAGTGCCAAGGTAGAGTTCCTGCATGCGACGACTGTGTTTGCTGGCGGCGAGTGTCATTCTGCTGTTGCCGACCGACAGCCTTTCGCTTCGGGCCTCCGTCGAGACTCCGCTCTTTGATATCCACCAGCCCACCGTTCTTGCTTTCTTCAGGCCCACGTCTCATGCCGATGAGTCCGGCAGCAAGGCCAACGACGCGTTGAGCGATTTCCAGGTCTATCTGAGGCAGGCAAGTGTCCCGCTCGGGAAAGCCGGCATTGAGGTCCATGATGTTTACGCACGCTCGTTTCAGGTGCGCGATGGAATGAAAACCACCACGTTTCAGACGAAGAAGATTGGCATCGGGTATTACCTGGTAAGCCCCGGCAAAAAGCCGCGGGTGGAGTACGGACTGATGAGCGACTCCGACCTGGTCAGGGTAGCCAGCGAATATTTCGACATGACGATAAAGTAGGCCGGTCCTTCTGCAATCCCGCCACAGCGCAGGGCTTGACAATCACAGCTGCTGCTTTTGATCCTATGACCACCGCACCTTGCGCCCTCTCCGCCATTTTCGATAATGTCAGAATCGCGCTGAACCGTTGGCAATCAGGTTTGGCGACCGGTCTTCGGAACAGCGCATCCAAGGTGATAAATGGACCACACAGCGGCTGCCCCTCATGCAACCAGACTGGCGGCGAATCTCCCGTCGGCCGGAACGCAGAACCTCTGCAAGATTGATGTAAACGGTTTTCGGATCGACGCGGTCGATGGCGAGAACCTGATCGAAGCGATTAACCGCAGCGGGATACAAGTTCCGCAAGTGTGTTTTCATACGCGATTGGGGCCTATTCAAACCTGCGATACCTGCATGGTCGAGGTTGACGGGAAGCTGGTCCGCGCATGTGCTACC
This sequence comes from uncultured Acidobacteriaceae bacterium, assembly GCA_963725225.1. Classification (GTDB taxonomy): domain Bacteria; phylum Acidobacteriota; class Terriglobia; order Terriglobales; family Acidobacteriaceae; genus Silvibacterium. The sequence goes on along the minus strand of CAVRXY010000011.1, from coordinate 7,929 downwards.
AATGTCAGGGGCGGCATGACCGTTGTGACCGAAACCCGTGAGGCGACGGCTGCGCAGCGTGAAGCCTACGACAGGATTCTTGCAAACCATGTGCTGTACTGCACGGTTTGCGATAACAACAACGGCAACTGCACCGTGCATAACACCGCAGCGATGCTGAAGGTGGAGCATCAGACCTATCCCTATCGGCCAAAGCCGTACGAAGTAGGATCTCTCCAACCCCTTCTACCGCTATGATCCGACCAATGCATTCTTTGCGGGCGCTGCGTGGAGGCGTGCCAGAATGTACAGGTCAACGAGACGCTGTCCATCCGCTGGGAGGACGAGCATCCCCGCGTGTTGTGGGATGGCGGCGAAACCATAGGCGGATCAAGCTGCGTCTCATGCGGCCACTGCATCACCGTGTGCCCCTGCAATGCGCTGATGGAAAAGTCAATGCTCGGCCACGCGGGCTACTTCACCAAACTGCCGAGCGACACCCTGTGGGGCATGATCGACATCGTCAAGGCCATCGAGCCGGAGATCGGCTACGGTCCCATCCTGCAGCTTTCCGAGACTGAAGCGGCGATGCGCGAGGCGCGCGTGAAGAAGACCAAGACCGTCTGCACCTACTGCGGCGTCGGCTGCAGCTTTGATATCTGGACCAAGGATCGCCACATCCTCAAAGTTGAGCCGTCCGACGGAGCGGCTAATAATATCTCCACCTGCGTCAAAGGCAAGTTCGGCTGGGACTACGTCAACAGCCACGATCGCCTGACGAAGCCCATGATTCGCGAAGGCGAGACTTTCCGCGAAGCCAGCTGGGACGAAGCTCTGAACCTGGTCGCCAGTCGCCTGAATGAGATCAAAGCCCAGCATGGTCCGGACGCGATCGGCTATATCTCGTCGTCGAAGTGTACGAACGAAGAGAGCTACCTGATGCAGAAGCTGGCGCGCGCCGTGGGCGGCACCAACAACATCGACAACTGCTCCCGCTATTGCCAGAGCCCCGCCACGCAGGGACTCTTCCGCACCGTAGGTTATGGCGGCGACTCGGGCTCCATCTCCGACATCGCCCAGGCAAAGCTGGTGATGATCGTGGGCAGCAACACTGCCGAGGCCCATCCCGTGCTTGCCACCCGCGTCAAGCGCGCACACAAGCTTCACGGACAGAAGCTTATCGTTGCCGATCTGCGCGAGCACGAGATGGCGCGGCGCGCCGACATCTTCTTCCGGCCCAATCCGGGAACAGATATGGTGTGGCTCTCGGCCCTGAGCCGCTACATGTTCGACAACGGGTTGGCCAGAACTGAATTTCTGAGCCAATGGGTAAACGACGTCGACAAATATCGCGAAAGCCTCGCGCCCTTCACGATGGAATTCGCTTCGAGGGTCTGCGGCGTTCCGATGGAAACGCTGACCCGCGTGGCGAAGGAATTTGGAGCTGCCGAATCTGCGTGCATCCTCTGGGCGATGGGCGTCACACAACACTGCGGCGGGTCGGATACGTCGACGGCGATCTCGAACCTGCTGCTGGTGACCGGCAACTACATGCGGCCGGGCACCGGAGCATATCCATTGCGCGGTCACAACAATGTACAGGGAGCCAGCGACTTCGGTTCCATGCCCGCGTACTTCCCGGGCTACGAAAAGATTGTCGACGAAGAGGCCTTTGCGCGCTACGAGCAGGGCTGGGGAGTGAAGCTCCCCAGAAACAAGGGCCTCGATAACCACGAGATGGTCGAGGCGATCCACGCCGGAAAGCTGAAGGCGATGTATGTGATCGGCGAAGACATGTACAGCGCCGACTCCAACGCTAACTTTGTCGGCGACGCATTTTCGAAGCTCGATTTTTTCGTTGTCGAGGACTGCTTCTTCACGCTCACCTGCCGCTATGCCGACGTCGTCCTGCCGGCCAGTCCCAGCCTGGAGAAAGAAGGCACCTTCACCAACACGGAGCGTCGCATTCAGCGCCTGTACCAGGCAATGGAGCCGCTCGGCGAGAGCCGACCCGACTGGCAGATCATTCAGGATGTCGCCAACCGTATGGGCGCGCGGTGGAATTACACGCATCCGGCGGACATCATGCATGAGTCGGCAGCGCTCGCCCCCATGTTTTCGGGTGTCACCTACGACCGGCTTGCGGGATACGAGACTCTGCAGTGGCCGGTTGCCGTGGACGGCACTGATCAGCCGCTGCTCTATACTGAGAAGTTCCATTTCCCCGACGGAAAAGCAAAACTGTATCCGCTGGAGTGGATTGAGCCATGTGAGACGGCGGATGACGAGTTTGACGTTCACCTCAACAACGGCCGCATACTCGAGCACTTCCACGAAGGAAATATGACCTATCGCGTGCCCGGTATCCACGCCGAAACTCCCCATGGCTTCGTCGAGGTTTCGCCAGCTTTGGCCAACGATCTGCAGTTGGTGACCGGGCAGTGGGTTGATGTCACATCGCGCAACGGCGAACTTCGAACCCAGGTGGTGGTGACTGACCGCGTGCACGAAAAGCAGGCATATATGCCGCTGAACCGGCCCCAGCATCCGGTGAACCTGCTTACCGGCAACAACACCGATCGCGCCACGCACACGCCCGCATACAAAGAGACCGCGGTGAAGATGAAGACGCTTCCCTGGAAGGGACCAGATCCCTTGCCGCCGCTCAATTTCCGGCATGGGCATCCCACGCCACAGCGGGGTGTTGAGGTGGAACGCAAGTGGCAGCGCGCAGACTATCGCATGCCCGGGAGCGGTAACGGAAACGGGCTGGTGCAGATTCAAACCGGGCAGCGGAAAGGGTAAGCCATGGCCAAGCCAATCGAACTGATGCCGAAGCCCAGCGGCCAGGGTGCGCGTGAGGAGTTGCAGCGCCGTCTTGACTCAGCTCCGGTCGAGCATGCCGAGGCGGTGCTTGCCGGGTACGAACTGCTGCAGGAACTGCACGAGAGCGGCACGCTCGATGTGCTGCGCGGGCTGCTTGGCGCAGGAGATCAGGTGGTCAGGCACGCCGTCGCGCTCGCCATACAACCCGAGGCAGTCAACGGGCTGCGCAATCTTCTGGTGTTAAGCAAGGTGCTGGGCAGCGTTAATCCCGACGTGCTGCACAGCGCCTTTGACGGAGTGCCCGCTGCATTGGCTGCGCCGCCGGAAGAGGACCCGCCGTCGCTCTTCGCGCTCTTCCGGCGCCTGTCTTCGGTGGAGAGCCGCCGCGCCCTGGCGGCAGCGGCGACGGTGCTCGAAAGCGTGGGCCGGGGACTGGCCGCGGGCCCAAAATAGATCGGATCAGCGGATCAGGCTCTGCGGGTCTTCTTCGCCGCGGTTCCCGTCGACTCGCGCACGATCAGCTCGGGCTGCATCACAATCTCCGCCGGAGCGTCCTTCTGGGGATGTGCAATCAGGTTCAGCAGCACCTGCGCGCCCTCGCTGCCCATCTCGCGCAGCGGCTGGCGCACCGTGGTGATGCTCGGCTTCTGATACGCGGCGCTGATGATGTCATCGAATCCCACAACCGAGACGTCTTCGGGAACCCGCAGTCCCGCATCGTGGATCGCCCGAATCACGCCGATCGCGGAGATATCGTTGAAGCAGAAAATCGCCGTGAAGTCGCGAGTCCTCGCCAGCAGTTCGCTCATCGGCTCGTATCCCACCTGCGGCGACCAACTGTCGGCGGCAAGCTGAATGCACAGCTCAGAATGCACCTCGATCCCCAACTTACGCGCCATTTGCAGAATGGCTCGCCAACGATATTCGGTATCCGGAATAATCTCCGGCCCTTTCATGAAGGCGATGCGGCGATGACCAAGCTGGTGCAGGTGACTGAGGGCCAGCGATGCGGCCTTCTTGTGATCAAGCACAATGTTCGTCACGCCAGCCGCGTTGTTATGAGCCGAGATGGCCACCGTGGGCAGGGGATTGCACACTTCGGCAGGTGTGTTGAGCAGCAGAAAGCCGTCCACCGCGCGCTCCGTCAGCATGCGCGGGTACTGCTCCATGAGTTCGGGCTTCCAATAGTGACTGGCCGCAAAGTAGAAGTAGTGCGCGCGTAGCAGGCATTCCTCTACGCCCTGCATCACCAGCGTGAAGTAGCCTTCGCTCAGGTCGGGTGCAATCACGCCGACAGACATGCTGCGGCTGCGCCGCAGAGAGCGGGCAAAATAATTAGGGCGGTACTGAAACTTACGCGCCGCTTCAAATACTCTTTCCCGCGTCCTCGTGGGAATCGAGCGGGCGGCAGGTGAATCATTCAGAACCAGAGAAATCGTTGTCTGCGAGAGCCGCAAAATCTCCGACAGGCGCTTTAGATTAATGGGGCCGCTTTCTGCTTGCGGCTCAGGTTTTTCCTTACCCATGGCGAATTTGTAGCACGTTGCGAAGTTTGATACGAAGAAATTCGCGCAGAAGTTCCCGCAGGTAAAGCGTTTCTTACGCGGCAAGTCAGGCGATGCTGACTTCCTTGTACACGCCAAAGACCTTCTTCAGGGCCCCGGCGATCTCGCCGACGGTGGCATAGGCGCGCACGCAGTCAAGCAGGTAGGGCATCGTGTTGGCGGCGGAGACGGCGTTGTCTGCCGCAACCGGCTCACGCTCCGCCGCGCGGCGCAGATCGTTCAACGACCGCTCGACGGCATCATTCGAGCGCTCGGCGCGCAGCCTGCGCAGCTTCTTCGTCTGGGCTTCACGGACCGATTCGTCGATGTAGAGAATCTTCTGCGGCTGCTCGTCGACGACGTAATCATTCACCCCGACGATGATCTTTTCTTTGGCCTCGACGGCACGCTGGTACGCGTAGCTCGCCTCGGCAATTTCTTTCTGGGGAAAGCCCTGCTCAATCGCCTTGACCATGCCGCCGAGAGCATCGAGTTTCTCGAAATACTCGAACGCGCCGCTCTCCATGTCGAGTGTCATGCGTTCGACAAAATACGACCCACCCAGCGGATCGGCCACCTGCGCGACGCCCGACTCATACGCCAGGACCTGCTGTGTGCGCAGCGCGATCCGCGCTGCCTCTTCAGTCGGCAGAGCGAGGGCTTCATCGAAGCCGTCGGTATGCAACGATTGCGTTCCGCCCAGCACTGCGGCCAGCGCCTGAATAGCGACCCGCGCGATGTTGTTCTTCGGCTGCTGCGCCGTAAGCGACACGCCGGCCGTCTGCGTGTGAAAGCGCATCCAGTGCGACCGCGGATTCTGCGCGCCGAAGCGTTCCGTCATCAGCCGGTACCAGACCTTGCGCGCTGCGCGAAACTTGGCGATCTCTTCGAAGAAATCGTTATGCGAGTTGAAAAAGAAGCTGAGCCGCGGCGCGAAGTCGTCGACCTTCAGGCCGCGCCGCAGCGCCCACTCCACGTACTCGACCCCATCGTAAAGCGTGAACGCCAGCTCCTGTAACGCGGTCGACCCGGCCTCGCGGATGTGATAACCCGAGATGGAGATCGGATTGAATCGCGGAGTGAAGCGCGCGCCGAACTCCAGCGTATCGATGACCAGGCGCATCGATGGCGCGGGCGGATAGATGTACTCCTTCTGCGCGATGTACTCCTTGAGGATGTCGTTCTGCAATGTGCCCGAGATGCGCGTCCAGTCCGCGCCCTGCTTTTCGGCAACCGCGAGATACATCGCCCACAAGGTGCTGGCCGGAGAATTGATGGTCATCGAGACCGAAGTCTGCTCGAGATCGATCCCGGCAAAGAGCGTCTCCATGTCTTCCAGCGAGTCGATGGCCACGCCGCACTTACCGACCTCGCCTTCGCTCTCGGCATCGTCCGAGTCGCAGCCCATCAGCGTGGGCAGATCAAATGCGACCGAAAGGCCGCTGCCGCCGTTGGCCAGCAGATATTTGTAGCGGAGATTCGTCTCCTCCGGGCTCGCGAATCCCGAAAACTGGCGCATCGTCCAGAGCTTTCCGCGATAGCCGCTGGCATGGATGCCGCGCGTGTACGGCGGCTCGCCGGGTAGCGGCAGATCGGGGTTTCCAGGCAGGTCAGCTTCGGTGTATAGCCGGCGGATTTCGGTTTCCGAGATGGTCGTGAAGCGAGCTTGGCCGTTCTCGTCGAGATTGATTCCCGTTGCTGCGCCTATCGGCCGTTCGGGGGACTTTTCGAGTGCCGGGAAAAGGACATCGGATTCCCAGCGTCGCTCTTCCGGCGAAGGATGGCGGTCGGACGCGTTCTTTGGCTTCTTGATCATGCCTTCGGATCTCGCCCCTTTAGATCTCATCTATGAGCGGCGAAACTCATCAGCATAAGTTGGCATGCGAGCCCGGCGCAAGAAGCAAGGGCGCAAACGCCGAACCGAAAGCTATTCAAGCGTGACCGAGTCTTCCCCAAGCTGCTCGTTAATCAGCCTTGCTACAAGGGGCTTGAGCGTCAGCGAGTCTTTCGGGTAGACAAAGTCCTGCGACCCCTCTGACCAGTCAAGTTTGAAGCTCGTAGACAACGCCGAAATCCAGATTTGCCTCACCGGCGCGTTTGGCGTGATCACGAATTTTGCCGGCGGCTCTTCGAAGACCACATTCAGAACCCCGTTCTGCTCTTCGACTTCGAAGTCGCCGTCTTCTTCTGCCTCGATGAGGCTCTTCTTCAGCGACTCGATGGCCTGATCGGCGTTCCGGCGAAATGTCAGCTCGTCCAACATGGTTCAAGTGTAGCAACCCCGGAGCGGGCGAATGAGTCTCTCTAAGGTACGGAGCGCCTTTTCCCGAAACAAACCGGGAACCAGAAAAGTCAACGATTCATCCCATAATTGCACTTTTTCTGCTGCATTTAACAAGCTGGTCGCAATGTATTGCGCGAGCCATGGGATGCTGTGCGCAGGATCGTCCAAGTCTTAACGGAGGCAATACGCATCATGCACCCACGCGCATCGTTCGTAGTTGCTCTGTTCGGCCTCAGCCTGGTGGCGCAGGCGCAGGACCGGACACCGACCCAAACCCCGCAGCAACTGGTTACCGACGTGATGTACAACGAGCTCCACGACCGCCAATGCGACAGCTATTGGCAGTACCGCAGCATTCGCGTCTCCGGTTCACAGAACGTCGTGCGCGAGCAGGTGGAGACGTCAGATGGACCGATCTATCGCGTGATCGAAGACCATAACCGGCCGCTGGACGACGAGGAGCGCGAACGGGAAGACCAGCGCCTCGAGGACCTCGTCACAAACCCCGGCGCCATGACGCGCGTGCAGCAGGACCACCTGAAGGACGAGGAGCGCATGAAGAAGGTGATCGAGATGCTCCCCGATGCCTTCCTCTACGAATATCAGGGTCCGGTTCGGGGCGATGACGTGCGCCTGTCCTTCCGCCCTAATCCGGCGTTCGTACCCGCTACCTACGAGGCGCGGATCGTTCATGCGCTCGGTGGCACGCTGGTCGTGAATCAGCGCCTGAAGCGCATGATCGACATGAAGGGACAGATGCTCGAGCGCGTCGATTTCGGATACGGCTTTCTGGGCTATATCGACAAGGGCGGCACGTTTGAAATCAGGCGGGAGCAGGTGAGCGATACCCACTGGAAGACCAGCCTGGTCGAAGTCCACATCCAGGGACGGGTGCTGCTCTTCCACAATGTGACCAAAGATCAGCGGGAAGCGCGAACCGACTTTCGCCCCGTTCCGCATGACATCAGCCTGACGGCTGCAAAGGAACTGCTCGACGAAGCCGCCGCCGGCCGCACCGAGGCGCGTCTCACGTCCTCAGCCCGCTGAGCCAGCATCGGACATCAGTTCAACCCTGTCGCGCGCGGACCCTGCGGACGGGGTTCGCCTTCTTTGAGATGTGGTGTGCTTTTCGGCGCCGGTGCTTTTCCTGTGGCAGACGAACTCCGCATCAGCAACAGAACGCCCAGCACAATTGCGACACTCAAGAGTCCGACAATGGCGACCATTGGACACCTCCAGTTCTCTAAGGTAAGAGGCTGAAAAGGGGACCAATGGTTAGCCGGCCGCGCTAAAACG
>CAVRXY010000010.1:0-215138 GCA_963725225.1 uncultured Acidobacteriaceae bacterium | reverse complement strand
GCCGCAGGATCGCCGCCTCGCCTCGTGAGGATCGCTTCCCAGAGGATGCGCGCGCAATCCAACCTCAGACCCATGTTGCCGGGTGAACGGCGGTCGAGAATCAACCAGCTCTTGACGACTCTGGAGAAATCCGCTGGCAAAGGCTGATCGTTGCTGCGGTAGCGTGTGAAGTACACATTTCGATTCGTCCGGTTGAACGCCCTGTCCTTTAAGCGGCTAACATCCCAGCACAGAGCGTCGAACATCTCCGTATCGACACAGAAGTCCGCTGCGAATTTTTCGCGGGCAATGAGGATCAGCTTCCGCATCGCGACGCCGCTCATGAAAACCTCGTTCCCGGAACATCGATTCCTTCGATGACCTGACGGATCGCCGTGCGCACCTGATCGAGCTGTACAAGAATCCTCCGATCGCTCTGTGGTTCCTGGAACCGGAGGAACTCGTCGATCGACGCCAGCATCTGCCAGTGCGGTCCCGTCCGGAGTGCGGCAAAGGACGGGCACAGGTAACAGCTTAGAGGCGGGAACAGTTGGCAGAGTCCGTCTCTGTCCGCGTCGCGACCGCACAGGCCGATTCCACCCACGTCGAGGTGCGGAATCCCCAGATGGGGAACGGCCGCGGGAATCCTCCGATTCGAATGGCAGTCAGTAGGCAAATGTTCATCGGAATCGATGATCCGACCCTGAAATCTGCGAACCAGCGGCGCCAATGCACCATCCGTGGCCGCAGCGACAGGGTCGGCAATGGAGGACGCGGTCTCAACGTAGACCCTCACGTTTTGCGTATCGGTATGATCAAGAACTTCGGCGATATGGAACAGAGAGGCGCCCTTTTCGGCCATGTGCGTGGCGATTGAAAAGCGGAATCGGCGTGCGTTCATCCTCATCCGAAGTTGCGTTCGTGGAGAGATGATATCTGCTGCCTGCGCAAAGCGCCGCATCGCCACGTTGATGGCTGTTTCCGGGCATGACGCGGGCAGCCAGTGGAGAAGCGGTCCATCTGGGTCACCCTCCGCGAGGCTCCTCAGCAGACTGCCAAGCGCATTACTGATCGGTCGTCTCTTGGTCTCGCGCCGGGAAATCCGCTTCTTGACACGCGGCACATCGAGTTGCCACACCGCTCCCGACGTGGTTTCGTAACGAATCAGATCGCTGTTGCGCAGCCGCGCGCTTGCGTTCGGGTTGTGACCCAGTTCAAGATGCAGCATGACGATGGCACGGTCCTGACTGGCTCCCAGGTTCTGACGAACTGCCCTGCCGATCAGCAGGAGTTCATCCGAGGAAAAGGGTCCTCTGACGGCATCGCGGAAACGGACACTGTGTCCCTTGGCGTTTCCAACCGCTGTAATCGATCGCAGGATCTCAAGAAAGGCCGGGTCGAAGTCCCGATACCGCCTGGCAACACCCCAACGATAGAACGTGCGCAGGCGTGAGAAGTCGTTGCCCTTATCGGCGGTGCGCTCGACGCCATGCTGCAGGAATGCGCGTACAAGTCCCTCAGTCAGGTTCGCCCACTCTGCCGGTGGATGAATGCGTGGGCGCAGCCACTCCTGCAAGCGCAGGAACATCCAAAAATCGTTCTCGATGGTCCGCGCCTTCTTCCGGAATCTGGTCGGCGAAGTAAAGCTTCAGCAAGTGCCGTGCACGTGGACTGAGAATGCTCGGTTCGTCCTGCCGTTCCCAGTGCAGCGTAATCGTTTTTCCGCCGTCCAGCGAGGAACGAAAGCGCCAAACCTCCGGAGCGGTATCGACAAGCTGGCCATCAAAAGAAAGCACAGTTGTGTGGAGCGGAGGCAAATCGGACAGTCGAGATACGCGGCCAGCGTTAAGCATCCTTCGCCTCCACGTACAGCTTCCGATGATAGTTGCGAACCGCTTCCTTCGCTTGGCTTGCCAGGGCGCGCTGGATGTAACGCGTGGCGGACTGCGGGTTGGTCCATCCGCCAAGATAAACGAGCCGGTCCATGCCGTTGGGCTGATCTGCAAATGCTTCGGCAATCCGCTCTGCCCAGGTGTGCCGCAGGCGATGCCAGGATAGCGGCGATACACCGCTGTGCTCGCCGATAGCTGCGATCACGTCGTCCGCCGTATCCATCGAAACCGGCCTCCCAGAGCGTGCAACAAACAAGTACGGACTTCGGCCTGAAATCCTTCCCAGAGGACGCGGATACGTCAGATATGCGCGGATAGCCGCCAGCAGGTTGCGTGAGGCCGGAATCACTCGCTCGGCGGTCTTGACCGCAGGCTCCTTGGACCGCGAATCGTGTGGATCGTCCGGACGCCGAAGTATGCGAATGCCATCGTCAGCTCCCCTTGGCAGAGAGTCGAGCCGCAGCTTAAGAAGCTCACCTCGGCGTATCCCCAGTTCCAGGGCTACCTCAAACATCAACCAGTTCCGCAATCCCGTGTGGGGAGAGAAGATCTTCGGAAAGGTCATCAGGCCGTGTGCATCGCGCCGTGGGCCAATGCTGTTGCGGATCGTTTGGATCTCTGCCTCTTCCAAGGGCTCGATGCGATCTGTTGTGCGAGCACCGGATCGAAGCGAACGGAGGATCAGTCCTATCCTGCTCCGTTCCTCAGCAAGTTGCGCGAGATCGAGAGACCTGCGGCCACCGCGGTTTTCGCTATCCAGAGACCACTTCAGAAAATCTTCAACAATCGCCAGATGCTGATCGAAGGCCCCGGTGTCCAGTTCTTGAACGCGGCCCACGCATCGAAAGCCTCGCACCAGCGACTCGATCTCACGGTTCTGAAGCGTCCGTCCCGCGGTCAGGCGATCGTCGAGATCGAAGCCCGCTGTCTCTTGCGTCCACTTGTACACCTTCCCCAAAACCCGAAGGTTGGCTGCCAGAGTGGAGGACTGAACCCTGTATCGCCTGTATCGCATAACCCAGCGCAGGGCAACACGCGCTGGAATCCACGTCGTTGCATCGACCAGGCACGGCAGGCGCTCTCCAGAATCCAACACAATGTGCAGGACCGAGAATATCTTCCCTGTGTCTGCCATCGCCCCCTCGCTTCGGGGACCAGTGTCCACGAAGTGCATTACTGGGCAATGATGTTCCGGTGAAAACTGGACACACGCTGCGACCCCCGCTCTACGCATGCGGCGTCACGGATTACTGGACACGGGGTCGTGCATGGCGTTGGGCGGGGACGAGGCCCTGTAGCGACCCTTGGTTATGTGCGCAAGTCACTCCGGCCTACGGCCTACGCGACTTGCGCACACAACCAGACGACAGATCAGAAGCTCTCAGAGACAGACGTACGAACAGGAGACTGGACACTCACACAAAACCACGGATTAGAACGGAATATCCTCGTCGCTAATTTCAGCAGGGGCTTCCAAGAACGGAGTTCCGTCGTTGAGTACCACGCCCGGGTTGGAGGGATTTGTTATATCCGTCAAGGCTTCAACGAGCTCCTTCTGCCACTCTGAGGGAAAGGTGCGAATTGAGGAGATGGTTGCGTCGCGTACGATGGAATCCTCCATCCTGATCGCGTCGCTGATTGCCCTAACAGCACGTTTCATCTCGCTTTCGTCAAGCAGTATCTCAGGGAGTCGCCAGAAGAAATATTTCACTACATAGTGTCTCTCTTCCTCGTCGAGGCCATCGAGTTTGTCGATCAGTGCTTCGGCTCCCTGAGGTCGCAAGGCGAATCTCGGCAAAAAGTTGTTAGCCCAAGTCCCCAATCCGCCGCTCACTTTTCCGTCTGGGCTGACTTTTCCACCCTCTATCTCGCGTATCAGCTTGTTTTCAATTCGCAGACGAGAGGTTTCAGAGACCCGAGGCCACAACTCGGGCGTAAGCATTTGTAGCGCGGTCCGTATCGCTGCACCCTCTACAGTGGTTCGTAATTCCTCTGATACTAACGCCATGTATTGTGCTAGTTGGGCTTCATTCAGAAGCGCGGTGAGCGATCCGACGACAAAGCGCAGCTTACGGATTCCAATCGTTTGGCGAACTTGGAATATCGAGGCCAAGGCGTCTCCCCGCCGATTCGTCGGAATTTCCGCGACCAGCAACTCGGCGTACCTTTCGGATTCGACAAACTCAGGATCATTCAAGCTTTGCAGAAAGTTATCGCTTGTAAAGACTTCCTTTGACGCATCGAGTATTCGGACGATGTAATCGATGAAGTGGATAATTGCGTCTGCGTCCGCCTGTTGGTCTTTAACTGCTCATGGCTTCTCGGGTTCCTGATTCCCGTGTAGATTCCGCGAAGTATCTGTTCGATACCGCGTTGAATGTTCTTTTCTGTTTCCGTTTGAAAAGCGTTAATCCGTAGCTTTGGAGTATCCCCGCCAAGCGCCTGGCCGACGAGTGCCGCCCCGTCGGCATCTATCCCCGACTTCTGACGGATCGTATCTGTCACAAAGTGAAGCGCGTCAAGCACTGCGTGGCTGAAGTTCCCTGCTTGGTAGGAGCCTTCGATGGCTTCCCAGAGCTGATCCGAGATATGAGTTTGAAGATTCATGCGGTTGTCCGAACAAGGTAACCCACGGAACCTCTCAGGGCAAATACTACGGGTCGGAACCGACGCGCCGTTCGTGACTGTTGAACTCATTTCGCAAGCTTGCATGGTGTGGCTCGTCCAGGCTCTGCCAGCGGCATGAATCCAGCATTTTTAGGTTCGTTTTTGTTGCCGGGTGCCCATATCTCGATTCTGAGATGTGGGCATTCGCGCTCCGCGCGAGCCTCCCCGCTCAGTGCAGGCAGATCGTCACATAGTCAGAACCAACCGGAACTCCGCCTTCCCGCTCATCATCTGCGCGAAAGCCTCGGCCGCTTTTTCAAGCGGATGGGTTTCGATTCATAGGCCGCACGGCAGTCAGCTCGGCAAAACGCAATGTATCCTCGGGAGTCCGTTGGTATTCCCCGCAGACCATCATCTCTGATTTTCAGCCATGATTGCTTTTCGGCCATAAGAGCTGATCAGATAGAACGCAACTCCGAAAGAGATAATGTCCTTGAAGAGAAACAGGCCGAGATTGTTCATGTAATGGATGCCGTGAACCACGATGGTGTCATCCGGAGTCGTGATCAACATGGAGCTTGTGGTGAAGAACATGCCGACCAGAATGATCCCGCCCACAATGCCTGCTTTCGGCTTGAAGTAGCCAATGATCAGCAGGATTGCTGCTGTCCATTCAGTGGCCCCGATCATATCCCCCAGAATATATGGTCCAAAGACCTTGAATTGCCAACTGGTAAGTGGGCTGTTACTGACAAGCGGGATGATGCCCTCTGCTCCGGGTGCTGTCATTTTGAACTTGCCTGCCCACAGTAACATCACGATCATTCCAATGCTGCAAACAAGGAAAGGGATATTTCGATCTGCAACAAACGCTGCAATCCTGGTTAGAACACTCTTCGCCTGCAGTTTGTTACCTGTGTTCGCTTGAGATCCGCGCACACTATCACCCGACGTCTCAGCGGATGTGGTTTCAGTCATAAAAGGACTCCTTCATGTGAGGATCCATCATTGTCAAATATTGGAGGCCGATTTGAAACACTGGTCAACACCCCTGGCGGTGACGATCCGACGAGAGTAGCCGACTCAAAATTATTAATGTTGAACTTCGCCATCCCATCGGCGGGGGGGGCCATACATCAAGACCAGTGACTAGCGCAGCAGAGAGAGCAGGCTTCCGGCGAGGGCGTTGGCACGGGCGGCCAGTTCAGATTTTGAGAGCTTCGAGAGGCGTCCGGTATCGATGAGGGCGCTGTTCGATGCCGCGCGAAGTAATCCTGGGGCCAGTTGGAAAGATCAGCCGACGTTCGAGAACTGAGACTGAAAGCACGGTCTTGCAGGGTAATAGGCGCATCTGCTATCCATCGTCGATGTATGAACGAACTCAGCCAAGATGATCTCAGAGAGATTGAGCAGATCCATTCACTCTGGATCGAGTACGAAATCGCTGGAGACAATCACCGCTTAATGGAGTTGTGTGCGAATGACATCGAATTGTGGCCGCCTGACGCGCGGCCTCTGCTTGGACGTGCGGCAGTCTCGGCGCAGATGGCGCGTGGGAGGACGAAAATTCACTCCATTGAGATTACTGACCGTCGTATTCGAGGTTCAAACGAGATTGCTTACTTGACCGCAAGCTACCGAACTACGTTTTCATCGGCCGAAGACTCGACCTGCAGACAAGCCCTCGGAAGCCATCTATGGATAATGCGAAAGCGGACTGGTACGTGGGTCGTTGCTCTCGTGAGTTGGTCAGTGTGGGGCGGTGCCGACACTTCCGCGACGAGTCAGCCCGCTCTATTCCCCAGGACGGTTTAGCAAATATCGCCTGAAATGATTGGAGCCTCTCTCATAAATCGAGTAGCCAGCTCGCTTATCCCTCTCGGCGTCGATTCCGGTTTGACGGTGATGCGTCCCGAAGCCCGTCAGTGAGTGGCTCGGCGATTTGCACTCGTTGAGATTCCTGTCGGGCACTCACGGCTGGCGAGCCGGAATGTCGCCCCCAGCTCGAAACAGCGAGTTGGGCCGAATTCATTCCCGATTCTGCGTCGATTGGCGTCACTCGGCTGTGTTGCTCACATTTGGATAGTAAGCAAACCGGACGACCCGGTTTTTGGCATGGCACTCTTCGGTGTCTTCGAGACAGGCTGGATACCGCATTCCCCATGGCACCGCCAGCAGGATCTGATTCTCCGGAATGCCCTTGCGTATCAGAAGTTCTCTGACCCACCACGCTCGTTGTCCCGAGAGGTGCAGATTGTAGGCCTCGCTACCCGTCGCGGAGGCGTAACCTTCGATGAAAAAGCGATCACCTGGATGATCCTTTAACCATTGGACATCGGCGTTCAGCGTAGTCTCGTCCAAAGCATGGTCAAAGCGATCATGGGCAAACGTGACTTCGTGCATGTTTTCATAGAAGGCTTGCTCCTCGGGACCAAAGAGAATCACTCTTGGTTTTGCCCAGTAAGCAACCCAGACAGCAGGATCAACGGACGCTCCGGAAGGAGCTTTTGCGAATAGCGGGATACCGGTCACAAGGAGCATTGTGGCCGCGACGAGAGCAACTCGGATTTTCATTGGAGTAACCTCCGTTCAGTTGTGATTGCCGCATTGGTCGAGATGTTAGGCCCGTTTCTGGTTCCAGGACACTGTCACTTTGGACAGAGGCGGTCGATCGATCTTCTTCGGGAACACCACCGACGCCGGCTGCACTCCCAGAATGGGTCTGCTAACAGGCCATGGTGACGAGCGGAGGCCGTTCCACACCATGCGGTGGAACATCTCGTCCATCTTTGTGGCTGGTTCTTTTTCCATGCGGTCCGTCTAGCAGCGCAGCAGCGGAAGGATGGGACAGCCAATGGTTTGCCGCGATCACAAAAGCAGGTCCTTCGACTGCGGGCGCCGCGGCGCACTTCGCTCAGGATGACAAAGCCTGGTGGAGTGCTTTCCCTCTGAACTGGGGCCTAACTGGGTGGGGTGGCGGAGGCGTGAGGTTGCGCTTCTAACGCGGCGGCTTTCTGGCGTTCGAGGGCGGCTCCGGCGGCGTCTCCCTGCTGGGCGAGGGCGTCGGCGAGGACGCGGTGGGCGTCGGCGTAGTTGGGGTCGGCGGCGACGGCCTGCTTCAACTGCACGAGGGCTTCGGCGACCTTTCCCTGCCTGAGGAGTTGGGTTCCGCTGTCGAGGTTGAATTTGGCACGCTGGCGGCTGACGGCCACACGGCTGAGGTCAGCCGCTTTTTTGCGCTCGGCCGCGGCTCCGGCGGTGTCTCCCTGAGCGGCAAGAAGCGATCCGAGTAAGACGTGGGGGCTGGGCTGGTCGGGCTGGAGCTCAATGGCGCGGCGCAGCGCGGGGATGGCCTTGTCGGGCTGGTCCATCTGCTTGTAGACGCTGCCGAGGATGGCCCAGGCGTCTCCGTTTTCGGGGCGCATGGCAAGGTTCTTCTCAAGCTCGCGGGCAGCGTCGGGGAAGCGGCCCATCTGCATATAGATGATGCCGAGGGTAAACGGCGGATCGGCGAGGCTGGGGTCGAGCTGGGCGGCCTTTTCCAGAGCGGGGATGGCTTCGGCGGCCTTGTCCTGCAGCTTGAGGGCGAGGCCGAGGTCGTAATTGAGCTGCGGGTTGTCGGGCTCGAGGGCGAGTCCGGCGCGGAACTCCTGGATGGCGTGGTCGAGATCGGCCTGCTGCAGCCAGGCGACACCGGTGTCTTCGTGGAGGATGGCGTTTTTGGGGTCGAGCGCGAGGGCGCGCTGGTAGTAAGCTGAGGCCGGTTTTGGCGTCTCCGGTCTGGACCAGGGCCAGGCCGAGGTTGGTGAGAGCAGCGGAGTCGTTGGGGCGAGCGGTGACCGTGTCCTGAAAGAGGGGAATGGCGTCTTTGGTTTGTCCGGCGCTCTGGAGGGCCAGGGCGAGGGCGTACTTCGCGTCGATGGAGTTGGGATCGAGCTCGCTGGCGTGGCGGAGGGCGGTGATGGCTGCGTCGTCCTGTCCAGCGGCAGCGAGTGCGCGGCCCAGCTGCAGGTTGGACTGGAGATCACTGGGTGCGAGGGCGACGGCGCGCTGGAGCTCGGCGATGGCTGCGGGGTAATTCTGCTGGACGAGGAGAAGCGAGCCGAGGTGGAGATGGGCGGAGGCGAGGTTGGGGTCGAGTTGGAGGGCGCGGTCGAGCTCAGGGCGGGCGTCGGCTAGCTTGTTCTGCTCAGCAAGGACGGTGCCCAGACTGTCGTGGAGGGCGGCGTTGTTGGGATCCTGGGCGAGAGCTGCGGTGAGTTTGGCGCGGGCGGACTCGGGATCACCGGTGGCGTCGAGGGTGCGGGCGTAAGCGAGGAGGTCGCTCGGGGAAAGCTGGACGCTGGAGGCTTCGAGCTCTGAAAAAGAGGAAGTGCTTTGTTATAAGCGGATAACTGAGAATAGCTGAGAGCAAGGTTTAAGGTCGCGGTGGTGTCGCTGGGGTCGAGGGAGTGGGCCTGTTCGAGCTCGGGGACAGCGGCGGAGGGATTTCCTTCGGCGTAGAGGACGGCTCCGAGGGCGCTGTGTCCGGCGGCGACCTGGGGTAGGAGCTGGACGACTTTGGCGAACTCGGTGTGGGCGAGGACGAGGTTGTTCTGCTCCATGGCGGCGTGGCCAGCGCGGAAGGCCTCATTTGCGGACTGGACTGTCGCCTGGTCTGGAGCTGCGCTCGGCTGAGGAGGCGCCTGAGATGGTGTCTGGGAGGTTGTCTGGGAGACCGCGGCGGCTGCTGAGAGAGCGAGCAGCAGGGGAATCCAGACGACGGGCTTCATCACCCAGTGATTGTAATCTGCGCTGGAAATGAGGGAATACCTGCCGCTTCGCGCCGCGGTCTTCCATTAATGCGTGATCGCTGTCACAATGCGGATTTGGGCGGATAGCTACGATTTGATTATTGAGGGTCGTCCATCATGTCGAGGGGTGATTCTGAAAGTCCGTTTGAGAGGCTGCTCTTAAGGAAGATTGAGCAGTCGGTTGCGCAGGCGCCGATCCGGGTGCGGCTGGGAGAGAAGGAGTTTGGCGGCCCGGCTGAGGAGAGCCTGGACACGATTGTGATTCGCGACCACCGAACACTGGCGCGGATTGTGCTGGATCCCGAAGTCGGGTTTGGTGATGCGTATACGGAGGGGCGGATCGAGGTCGAGGGCGACCTGGTTCGCTTTCTGGAGGAAGCGTATCGCATCAGGCAGTCGGGCCGAATGCGGAGCTGGTATAGCGAGCTCGTCTCCCGCTGGCTGACGCTCACCCAGGGCAATACCCACAGGGGTGCGGCGCGGAATGTTCAACACCATTACGATCTGAACAACGATTTCTACAAGCTGTGGCTCGACCGGAAGATGGTTTATACCTGCGCCTACTTCCCTGCGCTGTCGGCGACACTCGAAGAGGCGCAGGAGGCAAAGCTTGAGCATGTCTGCCGGAAGCTGCAGCTACAGCCGGGGGAGAAGGTTGTGGAGGCGGGGTGCGGCTGGGGGTCGCTGGCGCTTTACATGGCGAAACACTACGGCGTGACGGTGCGAGCCTTCAACATTTCGCGCGAACAGATTCAATATGCGTGGGCACAGGCAAAAAAGGAAGGCCTCGCGGGGCAGGTGGAATTCATCGAGGACGATTACCGGAATATTCCTGACGGCTTCGACGCATTCGTCTCCGTGGGGATGCTGGAGCATGTGGGCCACGAGCATTATGGAGAACTGGCGAAGGTGATCCAGAAGGCCATCGGGGATTCGGGGCGCGGACTTCTGCATTTCATCGGGCGCAACCGGCCGCAGGCTTTCAGCGCGTGGATTCGCAAACGGATCTTCCCGGGAGCCTATGCTCCGACGCTGAGGGAGGCTTTTGAGATTCTCGAACGAAACGACTATGCGGTGCTGGATGTCGAGAATCTGCGATTGCATTACGCGAAGACGCTGGAGCACTGGCTGGAGCGCTATGAGCGGGCGGTGGACCGGGTCACGGAAATGTTCGGACCCGAATTCGTTCGCGCCTGGCGGCTCTACCTGGCGGGGTCGATTGCAGGGTTTCGCACAGGGACGCTGCAGCTGTTCCAAGTGGTCTTTGCGGCGCCCCGGTGCGGGCAGATTCCGTGGACACGCGCTCATCTTTATCGGGGAGAAGCGGGGTACGCGGGAGAAGCGCGGTTGGAGAAGGAATGGACTCCTGCGAGGTACTGATCGTCGGAGGCGGGCCGGCAGGGTCTTCGTGCGCGAGGCGGCTGCGCGAGGCAGGCATCGAGACGGTCATTCTGGATAAGGCGACGTTTCCGCGCGACAAGGTGTGCGGCGGCTGGATTACGCCTGCAGTGGTGGAGGAACTGGAGATTGACCTGACGGAATATGCGCGCGGGCGCGTGCTGCAGCCGATTACGGGATTTCGGATCAGCCGCATGGGCGACGCGGATGTGGAGACCGACTATGGGCAGGCGGTGAGCTACGGAGTGCGGCGCTTTGAATTTGACGACTACCTGCTAAGGCGAAGCGGCGCGTGGCTGATTCTGGGCAAGGCCCTGAGCAGCGTGGAACGGGCGGGCGATGAGTGGATCGTGAATGGGCAAATTCGCGCTCGGATGCTGATTGGCGCGGGCGGGCATTTCTGCCCGGTGGCGCGGCATCTGGGCGCGAGCGCGCGCAAGGAAGAAGCGGTTGCGGCGCAGGAGATTGAATTCGAGATGAGCGCGGAGCAGCGCGAGGCCTGCGCGATTCGCGGGGATGCTCCAGAGCTGTATTTCTGCGCCGATCTGAAGGGCTACGGATGGTGCTTCCGCAAGGGAGATTTTCTCAACATAGGGCTGGGCAGGCTGGATGCACATTCACTGCCGCGGACATGTGTCGGCGTTTGTGCAGGGGCTGAAGAAATCGGGGAAGATCGGTTTCGATCTGCCGGCTGCGATGCGCGGCCACGCTTATCTCATTTTTCGCGAGACGAAGCGGCCGGTGGTGGGCGATGGAGTTCTGCTGATCGGAGATGCGGCGGGGCTGGCGTATTCGCAGAGCGGCGAAGGGATACGGCCGGCGATTGAATCGGGATTGCTGGCGGCGAAAGCCATCATTTCCGCGGGGGGCGAATACAGGCGCGAAAGCGACTTGAGAGCTATCGCGGGATGCTGGCGGCGCGGTTCGGGGAGGCAAGGCCGGACTGGTCGACGCGCATCGGGCGGAAGCTGCCGGCGCAGGTGATGCAGTCAATGGCGAGAGTGCTGCTGGGGACGCGGTGGTTTTCACGCCGAGTAGTGCTGGATCGCTGGTTTCTGCATGCCGATGTGCCGGCTCTGGACTGCTGATCCCGCTGCTTCGTGTAACGGCAGAGGGATTCACAGCACTATGGGCTCTGTAGGGGTTTGTGAGGATATTCCTGGCCGGATGAGAGGCCGGGATTAGAGCCACAACTCTGATCGGCGAAGGTCCTTTACAACAGCGAGGAAGTGGATATACTGTTGCGGTCTTCGGGCCAGCAGGTTTTTGGTGCTGGCGACTGCGCAGGTTGGATTCGTATTGTCTGGCGAAGGCCGCCCCCACGGTTTTCGCACGTGTCGTTGATGCGCAGTATGTCTGATCGGTGGTTGCCTGATCGCCGGCGACCCTTTCAGCGCAATTCTCATACTTGTGCGCGGCAGGAGCATTGGGCCTGTCTGCGAAATGTTACGGAAAGCAAAACGCTGACCGCTTGGTCAGCCGCTCGACTCATGTACCAAAGTGTCTTTGGAGGCACAGGCTATGAATGACGCCGTTACCCCGCTCGGCCCGCTTTTGAGCGCAGACCGCATATTTGTCACCGCCACTGGCAGCGACAAGGTCCCGTACCAGCTGGAGATTTTCCCGGACGCCAATAATGCGCTCCTGAAAACGAACGGGCTGGCCCAGCAGTATTACTTCATGCCTCAGCGGATCTACCTGGCGAAAAAGCAGGACTCGCCTCAGGACTTCGACTTCGGGATGACTGTCTTCAAAGGTCTGATGACGCCGGAGGACACGGTCGGCGTTAATCCCGGCCAGACGACGGGAGGAGGCGATGTGGAGGTGGGTGGCGGATTCTGCACCTTCTCGACGACGTTTGCCATTCCGCCGGACGTCATTCAGAATGCAACCGATGCGCTGAAGAACGGGAAATTCGACTCGCCTCCACCGCCAGGCCTGCTGGCTTTTATGCCGCAGATGGGTTCGAACGACCCGCAACCGATCCTCGGAATTGTTCCTATCCTCGGCAACCTTGTGTCGATTTCGATTCCGCAATTTGCTCCAGGCGGAAGCCCGGCGGCTCCGCTGTGGGCGCAGGCTCAGAGTGCGCAGAAGGGGAGTATTGAAGCGACCGGTATCAGCAGCTTTCTGGTGAGTTGCAACGAGCTTGCGGCGGGCGCGATCGCGGGATCGCTGCAGGCCGGCGTGTCACCTTTCACGGTGAATTATGCGCTGACCGAACAGTTTTATCTCCCAACCTGCGAAGTCGATGTCGATATCGACATGGACAAGACGTACCAGTCCTTCTCGGCGGCCGTTTCTGTCAGCGGCTTATTCACCAGCGCATCGTTCCAGGCGGCCTGGTCCACATGCGTGACGAGCGGCGCCATCACTACGGTCATGAAAATTGATGAGGCCGCGATACCCGCTGACCTCAAGTCGATGATCCTGCAGCAGTGCCAGGAGATGCAGACAAACGCCATCAACTGGGTCAAGGACGAGATTTTCAGCTGGAACCCCACCGATGGAGGGGATGCACAGGCACAGCAGACTCCCTTCGGAAGCATATTCGGCGGCGCATCGGTTTCCATGAAAGCGGACTATCAGCAAAGATCAATTCACGTCCAGCAAACGCTCACGCTGGATACGTCGATCGCGATGAGCGATACAAAGTCGGGCGACCTTTCCGATCTTATGCCTGCGGTCAAGGCGGACGTCAGCAAATATCTCGCGATTGTCGATATCGGGCAGTTCTTCCAGAAGATACAAGTGGCCGCGACCAATGCGATCAACTGGAACGAGACCCTTCCGGACGGCACGAATCTTGCGGATCCGATCATGTCGGCGATGGTATCGGTCAGCTATCCCGACTACGATAATCCGCTGGGCGCTAACAACACCGTGAATATGAAAACGCTCGGGCAGGGCTACCACTACCTCACCGGCCAAGCTACGGGAACGAGCGGTCTTGCACAGTGGACTTCGAACAATCCAGCGGATGTTATCAACATTTCATTCCTGAAGTTAGGCGACCCCGGACATACGATTTCACAGTGGCCTGCGGATCAGGTTCAGGTCACGAGGACGCTGGTGTTTGACGGAAATGACCCGCGCGTCGATCTGACCGACAACAAAACTCAGGTCGTTATTACGACGACTGACAACAATCACACGCCGGTGCTTGATCTGAACGCAGTCGGATACCTCTTTGTGCGCTTCGGATGCCGGCCTCTGCCACCGAACGTGACCCTGGTGGTCAACACCACGCTGGGCTCGCGCAAAGACAGCATCACCATCACGAGCACAAACCAGAAGAGCTCGATCTGGGAGATCTTCTCCGATAAATATGTTGCGCTCAATTCGTTCCAGTACACGGTGCAGGTGACAGTGCAAGGCCCGAATTTCACGGATAATCCGATCGTCTATCAATCCGCGAAGCCGGTCACTGTGCCGCTGCCGCCGAGCCGCGTGAAGTACAACCCGCTTCTGGCGCTGCAACTGCCGGATGCACCGCCCGATCAGGTGGCGGCGATCAACCAGTACATTCTCAACTATCAAAAGCAGATGCTGACCGGCACTCTCGCCTAGGAGCAAAACAATGGGAGCCCCTTCCCCACCAGGAGGGTTACAGACGACCGTTAACCCTTCTGGTGGTCTGCGTGAAGTTACGCGTGGTCCTGTCCTGCAGATCACGCCGATCAAATTCATACCTGTCGATGTGAATCAGAGTCTGCCGCTGGAGTCGAGCCGGAACGGCAACGTCTTCAACGACCGCTTCAACGCGCAGCTGAGCTGGTTCCTTCCGAGCTATCAACCGGCTCCGGATATCGATGCGAGCTTTTCTTTCGCGGCGGGAGGCGAGCAGACGGGTGCGGACGGCAATCCCTACTATCAGGCGACGATAACGCTGACGCTGGACAAGATTGAGCCGCCGGACGTGACTGCGTATCGTGCTGCGAACCCGTCGATGCAGCTCCAGGAGATTCCGCTAACCGGGCTCTCGGTGGACCTGACGACGATTGCCAACGATCCCCAGACAGGACAGTCGCAGCAGAGCGTGTATACAGCGGCAGTGGCAGCAAACGGGGATGGAAGCCTGACGCTGACATTCGGGCCGATTGTCGGCACGCATGTGCTGGTTGCCTACAGCAATCTTCAGGCTGGCGGAGCGACGCTGTCGCTCACGGCGCAATTTGAGGTATGGCGGGTGCTCCGGATCATTCGTCCAGTGTGGCCGCCGATCCGCGTGCCGGTACAGCCCGGGCCGCCGATCATTCCCGGCAGGCCAAGGCCATTGCCACAGGCAATGCTCGCGCCGATCGGCACACCGATCTTTAACCCAGTCAAGGGGCCGATAGGGCTACCACCCCATCCGCTGCCCGAGCCAGAGCCGACGTACGAGACGGCGAGCGATCCTTACACGATGCCATTCGATCTGGCACAGAAATATGCCGCGCCCGGCTACGCGCGAAGCTTCACGATCACCGACACGAATGGCGTGAGGCCGATTGTGAGCATCAATGATCTGAAGAACTTCACTTCCAGCGGCTCCGACTTCACGGAGTTCACGGCTCTCGGAAATGTAGGGCAGCAATTTCCCTCGTTCAGTCGCCTCTATATCGGCGGGGTCAGCCGGACAATTATTGCGGTGCCGGCCGCGTATGGGATTTTGCGCAGCAAGGACGGGACCGCGGCGCAATGCCAGGCACTGCTCGACAGCACGGCGGGCGGCAGCGGCGCGGCGAAGTTCCAGTTCGCGTTTGTGCTGGGACCGGTGGTGAGCCCGTTCGATCTGTTCGCGCTGCAGGCGGCGCTGGCGGCCAATCCACAATCGCAGAACTGTACGCTGGTTTTGCCGCAGCGTCTGGATACCTCGCAGCCGATGGCGCTGTCGACGCCATTTCGGTCGTCGGTGACGTATACGGCAGGGTTGCTGCCGAACACGTTCCAGCTGGATGTCGAAATCACGGACGGCAGCGTGACGGGGTCCGCCGTAGCCAACGCCAACCTGTTTCTCAAGCAGCTATCGACGACGGTTCAGCCTTATTTGTCGGGTAGTTTCGGCATTGTGCTGGACGATGCGTATCCGCATCCGGTGATCGCCAGCGTGGTCGTAAATCTGAACGACACCAGCGGCAGTGACGAGCTTTCCTATAGCGTTGCCGCCGACGGAAGCGCGATTCAGCTGATCAATGTGTCACCGCTGGACCTGGAGGTTTCGCGCTACGCAATCGTGAACGGGACGAGCGCTCCGGCCGAGAGCCTGAACCAGAAGATTCTAGCCGGACAAAGCTTCACGCTAAGCGACAAGGCTATCGTCGCCGGGTGTCGCGCTGCTTGTGGATCGCACACTGGCGCTGGAGAACCCGTTCACCAAGGAGGCGTTGCAGCGCTACGTGTCGTTCATAACCCAGGACGTGCAGAGCGTGAACTATCAGATTGGGATTGTGGCGAATGGGGTGAATTTCACCGCGATGGGGATTGCGGAGATCGATATTGCGATCACGATTCCTTCGCTGCCGACGGTTGCGGTTCCGAATTCAACGCTGACGGCGCTGAGCCTGGCGAGCAATACAGTCATTAACCTGCCGATTCAGAACGCGATCACTTCCCTTTCGGCGGTCATCGCTTTTACGGTCAAGGCCGTGGATACGACCAAGGCCAATGTGCAGTTCACGGTTACGAATGATTTTGTGGATCAGCCGGTGTACGTGCTCGAGTCTTCGAGTATTCCTCCGTTTCAGGCGTAAGAAAGGAAGCAGCAGCGCAAGCACGCCGCCGCTTCCGGTTAACTGACGTCAGCAATTACTGATCGTTTCCCTGAGCATTTTCTACAGCCGTGATGGTGCCGAAGAGGCCGTCCTGCTCGTGATTCGGGCCGGCGGCGAAGTACAGCGTTGTTGCGGGACCCGCGTTGGCGTCATTGCCGAAGCTCAATCCCCACACGCCGTCGATCTTGATCGGATTGTTGGATGTGTCGAGCAGGCGGCCCTTGAATTTCCCGGTGACGGGGTTGAAGACAAGGATTTCTCCGCTGCCGAACTGACCTACGAGAATGTCGTGGCTGTTGCTTCCGAAGTCAGAGGGAGCCTGAGTGAGACCCCACGGGGCGTTGAACCAGGGTCCATGCTGCAGCCGCAACAACCTGCGGCCTTCGGCGGAAAAAACGTCAACATAGCCGAGACCTGCGCCGTCTATCTCATCGTGCTTGTCGCTGTCCTGCTGGGCGAAGGAGACGTAAATGTTGCCGCCGATGTTCTGAACATTAAAGGGAGCGAAGCCGGGCGGCAGCGAGTCGTCGTCAAAGAGTTCTTCCATTTCAGGGACATGATGGAAGTTCGAGTCGTAAATCTGGATGTGGCCCTTGCGGAAATCGGCGACGTAAAGGAAGCTCTGCGGTCCCAGGAAGGGGACGTTCACCGTAGCCATCGTCATACCCTTGAATACGGACTTGCTCTTCAGATTGACCTTGATGACGGCGTGAGTGGCGTCAACCTTGGGATTCCATCCTGAGATTGTGCCGTCTTCTGTTGCGAACAGAAAGACTGCAGGAAACCCTTTCTTCAACTCAAATCCGGAGCCGCCATTGAAGATGGTACCGGTCGGGGTTCCGGGAGGACTGGCTGGGTCGGATGGTGGAATTGTAACGACGAGAGATTGAATTGCACCTGTTCCGGAGTAGAGAGTTGCGAGCCCGGTCCCGTTGTCGGCAACCCACCACGGGCTGGTAGAACTGCGGGAGAGGCCCCAGCTATTCACCAGATTGGGATCGGTCACGGCGGCGACCCCGGGCATATCGGAAACAAGATTGGTCTGCTTGTAGTGTTGCGCTGACTGGGCATAGGACACTGCGGCGACTGACGCGAGGGTGAGCGCGAGCGCTTCCCCGAAAATCCTGCACTTACGGGTCTTGAGCATGTGGGATTCCTCCTTCTCGAGAGGCGGACTACATGGGAATCACGCTGCTGAGAGTGGGGCCGCAGCGTCTGTGAGTTGGGCCCCGGACGGCTCCGAGGCCCGAACCGAAGATAGGAGAAGGAGGGGTGAGCTGTTGTCAGCTATTTGTCTCTAGTTTGTCATTTGGTGATGACTTCTACAGTCAGGAGACGGGCTGGTAGTCGGAGTTCTGGATGTTCACGGTCAGCTGCTTCTTGACTCCGTCGACGCGAACGGATGAGACGTGGTTGGGACCGTTGGGGATCCTGGCGAACTGGGCCGAGATTTTCACGGCGTCGCCGGGGTCGTTAAGGTAGCTGCTCACGTTGAAGCTCCGCAGGCCTTTCTGCTGGCGGTTAAAGACGAGCGTTACGGCGTCGTTCGGCTTGAGGAAGCTCTTGATGATCAGGCTGACCGTGCCCTGATCAGGATTGGGCTGGAGTGAGACATTGCCCTTCTGATAGGCGTCCTGGAAGGTGTCGGGGTCGAACTGGGTATACTGCTTGGCCAGCGCGGCGATCTGCTCGCCATACACCTGGAACTCTTCCTTCTTCTTTTCGACGATGTGACGCTTCAGGCGGCCGCCGCTGGGCTGGGCCGCGGGAGTGGCGTTGATCTCCTGCTTCTGCTGAGTGCCGTCGGGGCCGATTCTCACGAGAAAGGTCTGGGTTTTCTTGACCTCGCCCTTGAGGCTGATGGTCTGCTGCTCTTCCCACGTGTAGCGGGCAAGAGCCTTCTTGTTGGCGGCGGTGGACTGCTTGATCTCCTGTACACGCTGCTGGAGCATCGAGTTTTGAGCGGGGACAAAGAGCGGGGATGAGATGAAGATGAGGAGGATTGCCTTCGGGAAGAGGAAGCGGAGGTGCTTGGTCCGAGCGTTCACGAGACGTCCTTGGCTGGAGCGGGTGAGTGTTCCGCATCAGCGCGTCCATGTTACCCGAAGAGACGGCCGGAGTCAGTGATCGGTTTGTACGACGCGGCACAAGGGGTTCGGTGGTGGCAAGGCCATCTTTGCTGACTGGTGCGTGGAGTGAGTCGCCGATACCCATCAAAAGGTCGAATCGGCCAAGGGTTGAATTGACGAAAAGCCGGTGACGCTCGACATTACGTAACTCAAAATGCGTCTATTCGAGCACGAATGGACATTGTCCTTTGGTAATCAGCAGGATAAGAGATTGTTTCCGAGCAGTTTTTTCTTGATTCGACGGCAATTTCCTGCCATAACAGGATCACACCCGGCTTCTTCATGAAGAGAAGCAGGGTCATTGGAAGGCCGTTTGTTGAGGTACTGGTTGCAAGGTTCTCAGGAATGTCTTCAGGATATTGAGCTGTCTGATCGCCACGGAAGAGCGAGGCTCAGGCGGCTCTTGGTGTCTTAGGACGGGACTGAAGGCAAATATAGGCTGCTCACCAAAGGAGTGGATGTGAAAGAACATGGGGTTGTGAAGTGGTTTAATGGCGCAAAAGGTTATGGGTTCATCCAGCGTTCAACAGGCGAAGATGTATTCGTGCATTTCTCTGCCATTATGGACACCGGATATAAGACATTGAACGAAGGCGAGGCGGTAGAGTTTGAATGCCAGCAGGGCCCGAAGGGCCTGAACGCGGCAAACGTGATCCGGGCTGCCTGAAAACGGTTCCGGCATGAGCGCGATGACGCGCCACAAGAAGTGACCGGGACTGTTCTCTCTTAAACGGCCTCTCGCTTACGGCGACGAGGCCGCTCGTGTCTCGGGTGAGTTTTCCGGTGACTATAGATCGAGCCTTGCCGAGCGCCCAGGCGGCCGATTCGGCAAGGACCGGGTCGGCAGAGCGCGACCAGGACTCAAGCGTCGGGCGAAAGCGCGCGAGCCGGCTGTTGCCCATGGCGATGGCGAGGTTGCGACGAAAGCCGGCGAAGCGGGTTCGCTTGACGGGCGAGCCAAAGAACCACGCCCCAAAGGCTTGCTCATCGAGCGAGGCAAGCCAGTCGAGGGCGGGATTGACTAACTGCGGGCGCGGCGCAAGCTCGGGGTCGGCGGCTACGGGTGCTCGCCGATTCCCTGCTCCTTTATTCCCGGGCTCCAGCATTCCAAGAAGCTCCGGTATTCCCGCCACCGGAATTCCAGGGACAGACGTCCTGACAGATATCGCAGCCGAAGACCTGGCGGCCGATGCCTTCACGGAGATCCACGGGGATTTCTCCCCTTTTCTCAATGGTCAGGTAGGAGATGCAGCGGGTGGCGTCCATCCGGTAGGGGGTGAGCGCCTGGGTTGGGCATGCGTCGATGCAGCGGGTGCAGCTTCCGCAGCGGTCGGCGGCGAGGGCGGGCAGTTCGGCGGCGGGGAGTTCGAGAGAGGTGAGGATGACTCCGAGAAAGAGCCAGGAGCCGAGCTGCTGGTTGAGGAGGCAGGTGTTCTTTCCGGTCCAGCCGAGCCCCGCATAGCGGGCGTACACGCGCTCGACGAGCGGGCCGGTGTCGACGTAACAGCGGGATTCGTAAGCGCCGAGGGCTTGCTGAAGGCTGGCGTTGAGGGCGTCGAGGCGCTTGAGGAGAACCTTGTGGTAGTCGGTGGGGCGCATCGGGCCGGCTTCTGAATGCGGGCCGGCTGCTGAGTGCGAGCCGGACCAGGCGTAGCGGGCGATCCATCCTGCGCCTTCGGGGGCGGGATCGATGGAGCGGGGTTCATCAGCGTTGTAGTTTGCAACGCACACGATTACAGATTGGGCCCACGGGAAGGCTGCGCGCACGGAGGACCGGATGAGTTCTCCGCTTTCGTTGCGGCGCTTGAGGTAATCCATTTCGCCGGCGGCTCCGGAGGCGATCCAGTCTTCAAAACGACGGCGCTCTTCCCTGCTCTCGGGGGCGTCGGGCGCAGGGATGGCGGCGATTCCGGCGGCGGTGAAACCCGCTTCGCGAGCGAGCGTGTCGATCAACGATTGCGTGACGGGCGACTGCATGATGGCACTCTTCAGGGTGACATATTTCATGGTGCGGCGGTCGGCGGTGGGCGATCAAAAGGTTTAAGGTATTCGGGTCAGGGAAAACGGAATCGGGCCCCGCGGCGGCCGCATCTGAGGATCGGACTGGATAGAAGGGAAATATCGGTATGCCACCAGAAGCGACGCCGAAAGCCAGCCTGTCCGATTATCTGGCTGCGGAGCGCACGCTTCTGGCGTGGATTCGCACCGGCCTGGCGCTCATGGGATTCGGGTTTGTGCTGGCGCGGTTCGCACTCTTCCTGCAGCAACTCCACTTGATACAGGGTGGGCTTCCGCAGGAGCACTCGGGGTTTTCGCTTTGGTCGGGGACGGCGCTGATTATCGTCGGGGTGCTCGTGAATGTGTTTGCCGGATGGCACCACCTGCGACTGATGCGGGCGCTCGATCGCGGCGAAACGGCGTACCCACGGGCTTCGGTGCAGGCGGTGGCAATTGCTTTCCTTCTCGGACTTGTCGGGCTGGCGATGGCGATCTATCTCGTTTCGGTCCGGGATTCCACTCATTCAGGTTCTCAACACGGTAAGGAGACAGGTATGGCGATCAGCAAGGATAGCGGGATTGTTCAGGTGGCCAGCAAACGCTCGGTGGACCAGACGGTGGAAGAGCTCATCGGGATTCTGCAGGCGAAGGCAGTGACGCTGTTTACGCTGGTCGATCACAGCGGCGAGGCGGAAAAGGTGGGCATGGCGATGCGTCCCACGAAGCTGCTGATCTTCGGGAGTCCAAAGGCCGGCACTCCGCTGATGCAGGCCGCGCCCAGCGTCGCGATCGATCTGCCGCTGAAGATCCTGGTCGCGGAGGACGAGCAGGGAAAGGTGTGGATTTCGTATAACAGCCCGGAGTACTTGCAGGCGCGGCACGACCTTCCGAAGGACCTGCTGCAGAACATCGCGGTGATAAAGACGCTGGCGGAGAAGGCCGGCGAGTAAGAGGCGGAAACGAGGTGCCAGAGATTCTGGCGGAGATTCTTACGGCAAGGAGTAGACGATGAGTACACCAACCACTGCAGCTCTGGTGCCACCGTTCACCAGAGAGACGGCGATCCAGAAGGTAAGAGTGATCGAGGATAATTGGAACTCGCGTAATCCGCAAAAGGTCGCGGGCGGATATGCAGAGGACGCGTATTGGCGCAACCGCAGCGAGTTTCTCCAGGGCAAGGCCGCGATCATTGCGTTTCTCACGAGGAAGTGGACTCGAGAGCTGGACTACAGGCTTATCAAAGAGCTGTGGGCCTTCACCGAGAACAGGATTGCAGTCCGGTTTGCGTATGAATGCCATGATGACTCGGGGCAGTGGTACCGCTCCTACGGCAATGAAAACTGGGAGTTCGACGTGGCCGGAGTGATGAAGACGCGATATGCCAGCATCAATGACCTGCCGATTAAAGAGGGGGACCGGCTCTACCACTGGCCATTAGGGGTTCGTCCTAACGATCATCCCGGATTGAGCGATCTGGGCCTCTGAAATGAAGACCACCAGGCAAGGCGGGAGATTTCATTGTGAGCGAATCGAGTGTGAAGAAGTATGACGTAGTGGTGCTGGGGAGCGGTGAAGGCGGCAAGTTTGTTGCGTGGACGCTGGCCAGGCAGGGCAAGAGAGTAGCGGTGATCGAGCGGAGATATATCGGCGGATCGTGCCCGAATATTGCCTGCCTTCCCAGCAAGAACGTGATCCACAGCGCCAAGGTGGCCTCTTTCTTTTATCGCAGCGAGGAATTCGGGATCAGCAAGGAGAATGTGCGGATCAACATGCCTGCGGTGCGGGAGCGCAAACGGAAGATGGTCGATGGCCTGATCCAGATGCACCTCGACAATTACAAGGCAAGTGGAGCGGAACTGATTCTCGGATCGGGGCGCTTCGTCGGTCCGAAGGCGATCGAGGTCGAGCTTTCCGAGGGTGGTACGGTGCTGGTGCGCGGAGAGAAGATTGTCATCGGCACGGGAACGCACGCGACGCTGCCGGATGTTCCTGGGCTCGCGGAATCGAAGCCGCTGACACACGTCGAGGCACTAGAGCTGGATCATATTCCGGAACACCTGCTGGTGCTGGGAGGCGGATACGTGGGCCTTGAACTGGCGCAGGCGATTCGTCGCCTGGGCAGCAAGGTAACGGTAATCGATCACAACCATCGGCTGACGCACAGGGAAGACGAGGATGTTTCGCAGGCGCTCCATGACTTATTCCGGGACGAGGGCGTTGAGGTGGTGCTGGGGGCGCAGGTTAGCGGGGTTGAAGGCAGATCAGGCGAGACGGTCAAGCTGCGTGTCACCCAGGGCGGGTCGGAGAAGATTCTGGAGGGGACCGATCTGCTGGTCGCCACGGGCCGGACACCGAACACGAGCGGCATCGGGCTGGAGAAGGCCGGAGTGGAGCTGGCTGAACGAGGCTATATCAAGGTCGATGAGCGGCTGCGCACGACGGCTCCCGATGTGTGGGCGGTCGGCGACTGCGCGGGCAGCCCTCTTTTTACGCATATTTCTTTCGATGACTTTCGCGTGATCGTGAGTGACATAACCGGTGGACATCGGGTGACGACGGGACGGCAGGTGCCATTCTGCATGTTCACCGATCCGGAGCTGGCGCGGGTGGGGCTGAGCGAAACGGAAGCCAGGGAACGTGGCATCGCGTATCGGCTGGCCAAGGTTCCCATGAAGGCCGTGCTGCGCACGCGCACGTTGTCTGAAACGCGCGGATTCCTGAAGGCCCTGATCGATACGGAAAGCGACCGGATTCTCGGGATCACGGTGTTCGGAGTGGGCGCAGGAGAGATCATGGGTGCGGTGCAGATCGCAATGATTGCGAATCTTCCGTATACGGCTCTGCGCGATGCGGTTTTGGCCCATCCGACTCTGCTGGAGGGGCTGATTCCGCTGTTCTCGTCAGTGAAGCCGGTCGCCAAACCAGCGGCGGTGCATGCGTGAAGGACGCGCACAAACCGAAGGCGATTTGATGAAGAGAGTTGCGGAAGATATCCACGGATATACGTACGGCTCGGACGAGGTTGGTGCTTCCCCGGTGTCAATGAAGGAGCTGGAGGAGTTGAAGACCAGCGCTGGATTGACGGCGGAAGACGAGCACTACCTCAGGCTGGCCGGCGAGGTGCTCGCGGACCAGACCGCGCAGATCGTAAAGCATTGGCGCAGCGGCATCATCGCCAGCATTCCCAATCTCGCAAGGCACTCGCGCACGCCGGAGGGAGAGGCGATTCCCGAATATCTGGCGCAGAGCAACCTTCGTTTCGAGCAATGGATTCTGGACACGTGCCTGAGGCCGTATGGCCAGGACTGGCTCAACTATCAACAGGAAATCGCGTTGCGGCACACGAGCGCGAAGAAGAATCAGGTGGATGGGGTCCGGTCGACGCCATACGTTCCGCTGCGCGACATCATTGCATTTATCGCGGTGATCAACGAGACGATCAAGCCCTATCTTGCTGCCAAGGGAAATTCCGCCGAGGAGGTGGACGGGATGCATGGGGCGTGGTGCAAGTCTCTTCAACTGCAACTGGCACTCTGGGCGAGGGCATATGCCGATGCGGGGAAGGCTGCGAACGAGTGGTGACGCAGCGCGGCAGAAGATGAATCCTGGAGGGATGGCGTTCAATCGGATGTTGCAGGGAGTTTCGTATGCCCTTGATCGAAAAGATCTTGTTCCCGGTAGATTTCTCGCCCTCCTGCGTTGCCATGGCGCCCTATGTGAAACGAGCCTCTGCGATCTTTGGCGCGGGGGTGTCGCTGATTCATGTTGTCGATCCGGCCAGCTTCAACAGCTTCGCGCTGGTTTCGCGGCCAATGTCCGAGATCAACGAGGAACTTCTGGAGATTGGCCGGGACAGACTCGATTCCTTCCTGGTAAATCAATTTCCTGCCGCCCAGGCTTCAAGAATCCTGGCTTCGGGAGATGCGGCAACAGAGATAGCCAGGGTCGCGCGAGCTGAAGGCTTCAGCATGATCATCATGCCCACGCACGCAGGCCGGTTCAGACAGATGCTGCTCGGCTCAACCACTGCCAAGGTACTCAACGATGCGGATTGCCCGGTATTGACGAGCACACATGCGGAGACCATCGCTCCGAAGCCCATGGAACACAGGGAATGGCTGTGCGCAATCGGCCTGGGGCCCGGTTCGGAGAAGATGCTTCGTTTCGCTCGAGGCGCAGCGGCAGAAGCGCGCGGCAAGTTTACGATCATTCACGCGGTACGGACAGGAGATCCGGATATTCCCGTTCAACTGGATCTGAAAGAGCGGATCCAATCTGCGGAGAGGCATTACGCCATGCAACGCATTGCCGAGCTTCAAGGCATGGTAGGTTCGGAAGCTCCGGTTCGCATATCCGTGGGATCCGTCAAGAAGGCTTTGCTCGAGGCGGCGCTCGAATCGGATGCCGATGCGCTTATTGTCGGAAGAAGCTCCCGGCCTGGCTCACATGGCCGCATGCGAGACCTGACCTACGCGATGGTTCGCGACTCTCCGTTTCCAGTGCTCAGTGTGTGATCCACGCAGGTTGCAGGCCCGCGAGGCCTTCAGTTGCCGGTTTTCGGCAACTGCTTCCTTAGTATCAACTCATTATCGAGGCGGAATCGCTCAAGGCAGTGTATCCCTCGCATCGCGGTCGTTGTTGATCTCACGAAGGCAGTGCCTGTCAGGCAATCGCGGTTTTGCACTCGCTTGCCTACTATCGTGGGCCGCAGGCGGATCCAAGACGACGAGGCTGCCTCGTCTTTTGGCGCCTCGCAATTCCCACACAACGACCTATTTTATGGATCGTAGTGGCACATCAGATCAACTATGCGCATACTCATTACCGGAGTTGCTGGGTTTCTAGGTTCGCATCTGGCGGACGCTCTGCTGGCCGAGGGGAATGCGGTCGTCGGCGTCGACAATCTCTCGACTGGGTCGCTTGAGAATCTGAAGCACCTTAAAAATGAGGGGCGCTTCGAGTTCCGGGAACACGATATCTGCGCTCCGTTCGATGTGGGGGCAGTGGACTATGTGTTCAACTTCGCTTCGCCGGCGAGTCCGGTGGATTATGCGCGGCTGGGCGTGGAGACGCTGAAAGTGGGATCGGTGGGCACGACCAATGCCCTGGATATCGCGAAGAAAGTACGAGG
Organism: uncultured Acidobacteriaceae bacterium; assembly: GCA_963725225.1. Classification (GTDB taxonomy): domain Bacteria; phylum Acidobacteriota; class Terriglobia; order Terriglobales; family Acidobacteriaceae; genus Silvibacterium. The sequence goes on along the minus strand of CAVRXY010000010.1, from coordinate 189,458 downwards.
CCAAGTTTCTGCATGCGTCGACTTCGGAGTGCTACGGGGACCCGGATGTGCATCCGCAGACGGAAGACTACTGGGGGCATGTAAATCCGATCGGGCCGCGCTCGGTGTACGACGAGGCGAAGCGGTTTTCGGAGGCGATGACCATGGCGTATCACCGCTATTACGGCGTGGATACGCGACTGGTAAGGATATTCAATACCTACGGGCCGCGCCTGCAGAAGAATGACGGGCGCGTGATTTCGAACTTCATGGTGCAGGCGCTGAAGGGCGAAGACCTGACTGTCTATGGGGAAGGCGAGCAGACGCGGAGTTTCTGCTATGTGTCGGACGAGATCGAGGGGATTCTTGGGCTGTCCCGGACGAGTGAGCACCTGCCGGTGAATGTGGGCAATCCGAAGGAGTGGACGATCCTGGATTGCGCCAAGGCGGTGCTGAAGGTGACGGGATCGCCGAGCAAAATTGTGTATCATCCGCTGCCGGTGGATGACCCGACGCAGCGGCAGCCGGACATATCGAAGGCCAGGCGGCTGTTCGGATGGGAGCCGAAGATCGATCTGGAGGCCGGGCTGAGGTTGAGCCTGGACTACTTCCGGGCTGCGGTTGAGGCGGAGAAAGAGCTGGCGAAATAAGGGCTGGCGAAGAGACGGACCAACGATGAGGATTCCCAGGTCCGAAGATCCGGACCCTTCGGTTTCTCTCAGGGCGGGCTCTGGGGCACCCGGCTCCCGGATTGTTCTTGGTTCGACGATAATCCTTACAATCGGAAGAAAAGTTCTTTATGCTTGCAATTAAATTGCGTGCATGAGCAGAGATGTATTTCGCGCCACCGATGGGTGCGCACCGCAGTTTACTCTTTGCAGGACGGGTGCTGGCAGGCATGGATTTTGAGCAGTTGAGGACTTTTCTCGAAGTGTGCCGGTTGCGGAGTTTCTCGCGAGCGGCGGAAAAACTGATGGTGACGCAGCCGGCGATCTCCGCGCAGATTCGCACGCTGGAAAATGAAGTAGGAGCGCGGCTCTTCGACCGGGACGGCGGGAAGGTCACTTTCACTGCAGCCGGCAAGGTCTTCGAGCCATTTGCCGAGCATTGTCTGCAGTGCCACAACCACATCACGGTCGCGATTGGCGAGTTGCACCGGTCGCCGCGAGGAGAGATTTCTGTCAGTGCGAACGAGGCGACGAGCCTCTACGTGCTGCCCACGGTCTTTGCGCAGTTCAAGCAGCAGTACACGAGGGTGGGGTTGAGCATCGTAAGAGCCGACCGGGCGCGGTCGATCGAGTCGGTGCTGAGCCGCGAGGTGGATTTTGCGGTGGTGTCGCTGCCGCTCAAGGATCCCAGGCTGTTGGTGGACATTATTCATCGCGACGAGGTGGTGCTGGTTGCGCCGAAGAACCATTCGCTGGCGCAGCGGGAGTCGGTCAAGTTTCCGGAGATTCTGCAGCATTCTCTGCTGCTGCCCAAGCAGGGACGGCAACGGGAGCTGATTGAAGACCTCTTCCGCAGCTATGACGTGCAGCCGCGAGTGGCAATGGAGGTCGAGTCGAGCGAATTGCTCAAGAGGCTGATCGTCGCCGGACTGGGCGTTGGCTTTCTGCCGCGCACCAATGTGCTGGGGGACGAAAAAGCGGGCGCGCTCCAGATCGTCAAGGTGGACGGAGTGCGGCTGAGCCGCGAGCTGGCGGTGGTCTATCGTAAAGACAAGACGCTGACCCGGGCGGCGCATGCTTTCCTGGAGATCGCCACGGGCAGGGCGCGCCCCCATGCGCCGGCTCCGCCAGTGAAGAAAAGCAGAGGGTAGGTCAGGAAGCTACTTAGCTGTATCTCTCACACCGCGAAGATCGCATGCGAAAACAATCGGTCTACTCTGGGGGCCTGGACCCGGCGTTTTTCGCGGATTTCTTTCGCGCGCAGTGCGGCCGGCCGGCGGTTGAGCGCTGTTACGCGAATTGAGCGGCGATCCGGCAGGGTATCCCGTCGACTGGCGGACAATGAGACGTGTGGGAATCGTCCAGTGGCGCTCCTGCGACGGCTCGACGTTTTCGGCGACGGAGCGAAGAGATTCGAAGGCTCCGCGAGCAAGATCCTTGCGTGACATTCGGACAGTGGTAAGGGGCGGGTAGACGAACTCGGCGAGATGGATGTCGTCGAAGCCGATAACCGACATGTCTTCGGGAACTTTGAGCCCGGCGCGGGCCAGAATGCGGAGAGCGCCGATTGCCGTCATATCGTTCGAACACATGACGGCGGTGGGTTGTTCGGGCAACGACAGCAGGTGCTGCATGGCGCGCATACCGCCCTCGAGGGTGTGATCGCCCTCGATGACCCACTCGGGATCAGGGTGGACACCAATCTCTTCCATCGACTCGATGAAGGCGCTTTACGGGACTGGGCAGAGCCCTGGCGGAGCGGCCCGCTGATGAAGGCGATGTTGCGGTGGCCGAGAGCAGCGAGATGCTGCACGCCCTCGCGGATTCCCTTGCGGTAGTCGACGACCAGGGCGCGAACCAGCGGACTGGGCGGCCCGGCATCGACGAAGACCATGGGGATGTCGCGCGAACTGAGCTCCTCGAGCAGCGGCTGCTCGATGCCGAAGGTCATGACGGCGACACCTTCGACATGGCGCTCCAGCATGCGGCGGATGCAGCTGGTCATGCGGGCGAGATCGTAGTTGGTGGAGCCGATGAGGATTTCGTATCCGTGGGCGACGGCGATTTCTTCGAAGCCCTCGATGAGCTCGGGGAAGAACGGATTGGTGATTTCGGAGATGAGCAGGCCGAGAAGGCGGGTGCGTCCCGAGACCAGAGCGCGGGCCTGCGTGTTGGGAAAGTAATTGAGCTCACCGATGGCTTTCCAGACGCGCTCGGCGAGCAGCTTGTCGACCGTAGGGACGCGGTTGATGGTGCGGGAGACGGTGGCGATGGAAACTCGCGCGTGCTTGGCTACATCGCGAATATCGAGACGGCGCTTTTCATTCCTGCTCTGACGAGGACGTTTCTTGGTGGGCACCCGGGCAGCCTTTCACTTGACTTGGCCAGTGTAGAACGCATAAGTTCAAAGTTCCAGTAAACGTTTGCCGGAATTAAGATAGTAAAACGCTTTAGCGACGTGGCAGTATGCTTATTCGTGAGGAAGGCGGTATGGAGGAATGCTGAACGCTCTCAGGGAAGAGGTCCTGGAAGCGAACCTGGAGTTGGTGAAGCGCGGTCTGGTGCTTTACACCTTTGGGAATGCGAGCGGAATCGATCGGAAAGCAGGGCTGGTGGCGATCAAGCCAAGCGGCGTGCCGTACGAGACGATGAAAGCGTCGGATCTTGTGGTCACGGATCTGGATGGCAAGATCGTCGAGGGCGAGTTGCGGCCCTCTTCCGACCTGGGAACGCATCTGCTGCTGTATCGCGAGTTCCCTGCTATCGGCGGCGTTGTGCATACCCACTCGGAGTATGCGACGGCGTGGGCGCAGGCCGGGCGGGAGATTCCGGCATACGGGACGACGCATGCGGATTACTTTTACGGGCCGGTTCCGCTGACGGATGAGTTGACGGACGAGGAGATCGGCGGCGATTACGTGCTGAATACCGGTCACGCAATCGTGCGGAGATTCAAGGAGCTGAATCCGTCCGCCGTCCCGGGAGTGCTGGTGAGAGGGCATGCGCCGTTTGCGTGGGGCAAGACAGCGATGGACGCAGCGCACAATGCCGTGGTTCTGGAAGCGGTAGCGCGGATGGGATATTACACGGCGACTCTGAACGCAGCGTGCGAGGGAGTATCGCAGGCGTTGCTGGACCGGCACTATTTTCGCAAACACGGCGCGAAGGCGACGTATGGGCAAAAGGACAGGGAACAGGGATCAGGGCCGCGGGAGCAAGGCAGTTGAGGATTTGGTGTGGGGTCAGGGGTCAGGGTGTAGGAATTTCGTAACAACCAAGGAAACAAACATACATGCAGGCTCAACTTTTTGGAGCGCTCTCCACTTATTTTGCTGCGCCGGGTCACTCGCTGGCACACCTCAATTCAGTCGATATCGCCGTCATCGTGATTTATTTTGCGATTGTCATCTTCATCGGCTTCTACCTGAAGGGCTCGGCAAATACCAGCGAAGAGTTCTTCATGGCGGGCCGGGAAATGACGGCGTGGATTGCGGGCCTGAGTTTTGTTTCCGCCAACCTCGGATCGCTCGAGCTGATGGGCTGGGCGGGATCGGCGTATCAGTACGGAATTCTGGCGACGCACTGGTACTGGATCGGCGCAATCCCGGCGATGCTTTTTCTCGGCATCATCATGATGCCGTTCTATTACATCTCGAAGGTCAATTCGGTTCCCGGGTATCTGCACCTGCAGATACGGCGACGGCGCGCGGGCGCTGTCGGCGGTGAGCTTCGCGTTCATGACGGTGCTGATGAGCGGCATCAATATGTACTCGATGGCGCTGGTGATGAAGGTGGTTCTGGGGTGGAACCTGAACTTCAGCATCTGGGTGTCATCGATCACGGTGGCGCTGTACGTAGGGCTGGGCGGGCTGCGGTCGGCGATTTATAACGAGGTGCTGCAATTCCTGCTGATCTGGCTGGGCGCGCTGCTGGTGCCGATTCTGGGACTGATCGAAGCGGGCGGATGGACCAATCTGAAGCACCAGATCAGTGCGCGGCTCGGCTCCGAATATGTGCATCTCTGGAGCACGACGGGGCACTTCAGCAACAATCCGATGGGCATTCACTGGACTGGCCTGGTCTTCGGCCTGGCGCTGGTCATCAGCTGCGGATACTGGACGACCGATTTTCTCGTCGTGCAGCGCGTGCTGTCGGCGCAGAACCTGCGGGCGGCGCGGATGGCTCCGATCATCGGCGCGGCATTCAAGATGGCGGTGCCGTTTATCGTGATCCTGCCCGGCCTGCTTGCGCTGTCGGTACTTCCCTATCACCTGGTGGGTGAGACGCAGGCGGTTGCGACGGGCCAGCACAGCTACAACGAAGTTCTGCCGCTGATGCTGGTGCGCTACTGCGGGCCGGGTCTGCTGGGGCTGGGCGTGACGGCGCTGATCGCGGGATTCATGTCGGGCATGGCCGGCAATGTGAGCGCCTTCTCGACGGTGTGGACCTATGACATCTACGGCGCGTTCCTGAACAAGAAGGCCACCGATTCGCACTATGTGGCGATGGGGCGGTGGTGCACGTTTGTCGGCGTGCTGATCTCGGTGGGCACCGCGTACCTGGTGCAGCACGCGGCCAGCATTATGGATTATGTGCAGGGGCTGTTCAGCTTCTTTATCGCGCCGCTGTTCGGGACGGTGATCCTGGGCATGATGTGGAAGCGGACCACGAAGGCCGGAGGCTTCTGGGGACTGCTGGCGGGCACGTGCACGGCGATCGGGCTGTTTGTGTGGGTTCACCTCGATCCCTCGGCGCTGCGCTACGTGGCGCTCTCACCGGATGCAAAAGCGCTGGCAGAGGATATGTATCGCGCGCTGTGGTCGTGGCTGGTGTGCGTAATTGTAACCGTCGTGGTGAGCTATGCCGACGGAGCCCAAGCCGGTCGCGGAGCTGGAAGGGCTGGTCTACGGGGTGGTTCCGCTGCCGGTGGAGCACGATGACCACTGGTATCAGAAGCCGATTGTGTGGGCGGGCGTAATCGCGGTACTGTTTGTGATTCTCAACATAATTTTCTGGTAGGCGGAGGCAGCGGTGCGCGAAGAGATTTCGATCTGGTTTTTTGGTGGCGTGCTGTTCCTGATTTATGGCGTGATTGTTTTCATTGAGGGTTTGTGGGAGCTGAGCCACCCGCTGGTGAACCCGCCGGTGCTGAACAATCTGCACGCTCCGATATGGTGGGGGGCAATGATGGCCATTGCGGGACTGACATACACGGTGAAGTTCTGGCCAAAGAAACACCGGAGTTAGGGATTAGGGATTAGGGGAGATATGAAAAAGCAACTCACATATGGAGTCATTGTCGGCAGTCGCGGATTTTTTCCTCATCACCTTGCCAAAGAGGGCCGCGAAGAGATCATCAAGGTTCTCGATGCAAACGGATACAAGGCGATCGTGCTTTCGCCGGAGCAGACGCAGCATGGGGCGGTGCAGACTCCCGATGATGCGCGCCACTGCGCGGAGCTTTTCAAGAAGCACCGCGAGGAGATCGACGGCATCATCATCACGCTTCCCAATTTCGGCGAGGAGCGGACGATCGTCGATGCGATCCGGCTTTCGGGATCTGAAGGTTCCGGTGCTGGTGCAGGCAACGCCCGACCGCACGGAGACGATGAAGATCTCGCACCGGCGCGACAGTTTCTGCGGCAAGATGTCGGCGTGCAACAACCTGATGCAGTACGGCATTCCCTATTCGCTGACGGCGCTGCATACCGTCTCGCCGAGCTCGGAGGCGTTCAAGAAGGACCTGGCGTGGTTCTCGGCGGTATGCCGGGTGGTGAACGGCTTCAGGAATCTGCGTATCGGTGCGATCGGCGCGCGGCCGGCGGCGTTCAATACCGTTCGCTACAGCGAGAAACTGCTGGAGCGGTACTGGCATTTCGGTGGAGACGCTGGATCTGTCGGAGGTTCTGGGGCGCATTGCGCGGCTGAAGGACACAGACGACGCGACGCAGGCCAAGCTTGCGGCTATCAAGAAATATGTCCCCACGAGCGGAATTCCAGAAGCAGCGCTGCTCAAGATGTCGAAGCTGGGTGCGGTGATCGATGGGTGGATGAAGGAGACCTACTGCACGATCAGCGCAATCCAATGCTGGACTTCGCTGGAAGAGTATTTCGGCGTGGTGCCGTGCACCATCATGAGCATGATGAGCGAGAACCTCTTCTCGAGTGCGTGCGAAGTGGATGTGGTGGGCGTGCTGAGCATGTATGGGCTGGCTCTGGCCTCGGAAACACCGAGCGCGCTGCTGGACTGGAACAACAACTACGGGGACGATCCGGACAAGGCGGTGTGCTTCCACTGCTCCAATTTGCCGAAGCATTTCTTTGCCGATGTGGTGATGGACTTCCAGGAGATCATCGCCGGCACGGTGGGCAAGGAGAACACTTTTGGAACTTGTGTGGGCCGGGTGAAGGCGGGTGCGATGAGCTACCTGCGCTTCTCGACGGACGATTACACGGGAAAGATTCGCGGGTATGTGGGCGAGGGCGAGTTCACGAGCGATCCGCTGGAGACCTTTGGCGGCGCGGGCGTGGTGAAGATTCCGAAAATGCAGAAGCTGTTGCGGTATATCTGCGAGAAGGGATTCGAGCACCACGTGGCGGCGAATTTCTCTCAGGTGGCGAGCCCGGTGTATGAAGCGGCGACGCGGTATCTGGGCTGGGAGATGCACCACCACGAGGAGGAACTAGCCGTGCGGAACGGACGCGGCTTCGGCGCCGAAAAGGCTACTGACGGAAGGCGTCGGTAGCCTTTTGTTGTGAGTCGATGATAAAACGTTTACTGATCTGAATGGCTATCTTTTGATAGTCGGGGAGAACCAGAGTGGCGATTGTTGCGGGAGTGGATTTCGGAACGCTGAGCGTGCGTGTGACGCTGCTGGACAGCGAGCGCGGGCGGCTGAGCACGGCGAGTGCGGAGTATCCGCTGAAGCGCAAGCGCGAAGACCCGGACTATGCGACGCAGTCGCACGCCGACCAGATGGACGCGCTGGTGAAAGCCACGCGCAAGGCAATCGCGGATGCCGGCATAGGCGGCGATGCAGTCGAGCGCGATTGCGCTCGATACGACGGGGTCGAGCGTGATTCCGGTGGGCGCGAATCTTGAGCCTCTTGATGACTACTACCTGTGGTGCGATCACCGCGCCAAGGCGGAGGCTCAGCAGATTACGGAGCTGGCGCACAGGGAGAAGCTGGAGGCGATTGAGTGGTGCGGAGGCGTGTATTCGCACGAGTGGGGATTTGCGAAGCTGCTGCACTGGCTGAGACATAATCCCGAGAAGCGCGGGCGATTTGTAACTGCGTTTGAGCACTGCGACATGGTGGCCGGGACGCTGGCGGGGATCAGCGATGCGAGCAAGGTGAAGCGCAGTGTGTGCGCGATGGGTCACAAGTGGCTGTGGAATCCGAAGTGGGGCGGACTGCCCCCGCAGGAGTTCTTGTCGAAGCTCGACCCGCTGTTCGATGGCATTCGCGAGAAGCTGGCGGGCGAGTATCTCACGTCGGACAAGATTGCCGGGCGTTTGTCTCCGCAGTGGGCTGAGAAGATGGGGCTGAAGGCGGGCATTCCGATTCCGGTGGGTGCGTTTGACGCGCACTGGGACGCGATTGGCGCCGGATGCCGCGAGGGTGACGTGGTGAACGTGGTGGGCACGTCGACGTGCATCATCGCGATGGAGAAGAAGACGACGCTGGTGCCGGGCGTGTGCGGAGTGGTGCCGGGCAGCGTGCATCCGCAGTACACGGGCGTTGAGGCGGGGCTGTCGGCGACGGGCGATATCTTCGAGGCGATTGCGCGGCGGGCGGGGACGAAGGTCGCAGAGCTGTCGAAGGGGCTGGAGCAGTATCGCGCAGGACAGACGGGACTGCTGCGGCTGAGCTGGGATAACGGCGACCGCACGGTGCTGGTGAATTCCGAACTGGGCGGCGTGACGCTGGGATGGAACCTGATTCATACGGCACAGGATGAGCTGTTTGCAGCGATCGAAGGAACGGCGTTTCACACGCGGATCATTCTGGAGCGCATGGCGGAGTTTGGAGTGCCGGTGGAGCGGGTGATCAATGCGGGCGGGATTCCGCAGAACAACAAGGTGCTGAACCAGGTATATGCGAATGTGCTGGGCAAGCCGGTGCTGGTTCCGGCGGGCATTCCGACCAGCCTGGGATCGGGGATTTTTGCGCTGCTGGCGGCCGGGGCGTTTCCGACGATTGAGGCTGCGCAGGATGCGATGTGCTTGAAGTATGCGACGTATGATCCGGACCCGGCGGCGGTCGCGGTCTATGACCGGCTGTTTGGACTGTATCGCGAAGTGTATTTCGCAATGGGACGCGAGGATGCGGATGCCGCGCCGCTGGGCAGAGTTCTGCCGGAACTGAAGAAGATTGCGGCGGAAGTTTGCGGCGTCTAACGAGCTAGTTCATGCTCATTCCAGGCATGGCGGAGTGATCCATGTTGTCGTGCCCCTGGTCGTCGTCCATGGTGGACCAGATCTTCTTCGGGTCGGACTCGTAGGGGTAGACGTGGACCATCCATCCGAATAGATGCGGCTGGAATTCGCCGCCTGCGGCGTCACACGCTTCCTTCGTTGTGATGGAACCACGCAGGCCGAACTTTGCGTTGGGGCCGAAGTACTCGGCCTTCTCTCCGGCAGGAGCTTTGCAGAAATTGATGTGCTGATGCCAGCGCGCAATGCTCAGAGGAATGCGGGCGTTGAGCTCGTCCTCGCTGGCGTTGACGCGGTCGGTGTACATGGCGCCGATAAGCTGGTATCCGCCGTCGGCGGTTTTCCTGTAGAGCAGCGAAGTCGGCTTCGATGGGTCGAAGCGGAAGCGGGCCTCGAGGCCGTAGTCGTAGCGGGTGAAGTGATACTGCGCCTGAGGGACGTTGGGGAGAAAGATCTCGTAGCCGTCGGCGAGGGCCTTACGGTAATCCTGGTAAGGCGCCATGGCCGCTTTGGCGGCGGCCACAATTGCGTCGGCCTTCTGCTGGTCGCCGGGCTGCAAAGGCCGGAGGGACGTCATGTACATGTGGCCGGACATGTGTCCCATGTCGCCCGCAGAGGCGGTGATTGCGGTCGGAGTCGAATTTTCCCGCTGCTGCGCTCCGAGCGCGAACGAGGCAAAGGTGGACAGGCCGATGGCAAGACAAGGGAGCGCGATGGCTCGGGATCTCGGCGAGGGCTTGCGGATGGGTGAGAGTTTGGATCATGACGTAAACCTCAGCGACGCTGCGTGCTCAATTCGATAGACGAAAGATTCGGGCGCGCGGCCGCGCACTTGCGGACAGAGAGTATCCGAATCGAGCCTTCAGATAGATGAACACATGGATATCGAATTAGTTTTCGCTTGACAATCTTAAGTCTACATATGTAGAGTTCCGCTCGATGAAGCTGAGAGTGTCGCCGCAAACGCTGAAGGTTCTGGAGGTTTTTCTCGAGGAGCCGCGGGAGTGGAGGTACGGGTACGACATCAGCCGGATAACCGGGCTGAAGTCAGGCAGCCTGTATCCGATCTTGATGCGGCTGGCCGACCGGAGTCTGCTGGAGACCGAATGGGAGACGAATGAAGCGGGCAAGCCTCCGCGGCATATGTACCGGCTGACTCCAGATGGCTTGCAGCTGGCGCGGGAGCTGAAACCCGAGCGCTCGACGGCGCGACAGAGACGCGCGGCGCTTAGCGGTGCGGAGGGCTGATGGCGATATTGCGACAGCTGGCGGTGCGATGGCTGCGGGCGATTGTTCGCAATGCCCCTCCCGCATGCCGGGAGTGGGCCAGCGCCATGCTGCGGGAGCTGGACTTTATCGAGAGCGACTGGGCGGCGCTGCTGTGGGCATTGGGCAGCACCGCGGCGATATCGCAGCACTGCCTACGGGCCTGGCACGCGTGGATTCGAGGCAGAGAGGAGGAACCAACGATGAAGGATACGGCGATGAAAGTAGCGGGGGTGCTGCTCGGAGTTCTAATTGCAGTGGCGGTGATGGCCGCAGGCGCGTTTGGGGTGCATGGGGTGTTATTCCGCTTCTTCCCCGGTCTCCAACACGGTGGCACGCCATGGCCGGTGTGGGTTATCGCACTGGTGCTGGAGGCGCTGCTGGTCGTCGGTACGGTGAAGTTGTGGCAAAAGAGACGGCCAATGGCGGTCGGGATTCTGCTGGCGGCGCTGGTCTTTGGAACTCACTTCGTGGTGCATATCGCGACCCACTGGAACGGGTAAGTGTGGGGTGAGTCGCGCGCGCGCGACGCTTCGAAATGCGACACGAAAGCGCTGGGGATCACCGGCCCCCTCAGCTCACCCCTGTTGAGCACGCGCTCGGAATTCAATCCCGGGCCGTACAGCCCGCCTACTGAACGATCGGAATCTCGGAGGCGAGTTTTAGATCGATGATCATGTTCAATCGCTGGTCGATCTGGAAGAACTTGACCGCCTGCTTTGCGCCGACGGCATCCCGGAACTGAGGATAGTACGTAGAACGAAGCTTGGTCTTCGCCTCATCGTAATTTAGCCAGCGGCCCATGAGCACCTCGGCCTTGGCATCATCCATGGTGGCGTATTGGCTGGCGTAGTCCTTGATAATGCTTACCCGCTGGTCTCCGATGACCTGCTGCTGGTGTGAATAGTCGCGGTAGAGCGGCCAGAACGCCTTTGCCTGCGCGTCAGTGAACTGCATGCTGTGGGCGATGATGTCGTTCTTCTGAGCCTGAATATCCGACCGTAACAAGGCGATGTCAGTGTCCAGGTCGCCCTGTGTCGTTCCGGAGGTTTGGGCGATTGCGCCTGAGGCTGTGAGAGCTATCGCCAGGATAGCCAGAACTCTGATTGGTCTCATGTCTTCCTCTTTCTGTTACAGCGTGGGCTTGCATGATGCGCGGATAACACTTCGCCGATGACTTTACTCGCGATCCACGCACTGCGCAATTTCCTTTGTTGACAGGGGAAAGAGGATTCGAAATGTGATAGGCGGCGATGTAAAGAATCCGTAAGGCTACGGCTTTTTTATGAATACTTTCGCCTGGCTATATGGCTGACGCGATCTCCTGAGTGGTGAGGGGGGATTCCCCTCGGAGGTCATCCGTGGTCACTTCATATAAGACCCACAATATTAGCTCTCCTATTACTGCTCATACGGTTTTCCTTCTTCATCTTGAAAGCATGTTGCTGCTGGCGGAAGAGAGAAAGAGTCAACATCCTTCGCAAACAAATACGCAACGAAAGCAACACGGGCTTTTACGGCAGGCGCCTGCGGCGGACGGCGGTGTTTCTTGCTGCGCTGCTTGCCGCGAGCATTTGCTGTGCGCGTGCGCAATCCACGATGGGGAGCATTCTCGGAACGGTGCAAGATGCTTCGGGCGCGGTGATTCCGGGCGCGACGGTGACGGTTCATTCTCTGGATCAGGATCTGACTCGCAACGCTACAACGACTGATGCCGGGGAGTTTCTAGTCGAGAACCTGAAGGCTGGGCACTACTCGATCAGCGTGGAACATGATGGCTTTTCGAAGGCGGTGGTGCCGGATGCGCAGCTGGATGCGCGGCAGGCGCTGCGCATTCCGGTAACGCTGGCGGTAGCAGTGGAGTCGACGCAGGTGGTGGTGACGGCCACGGGATATCAGATCAATACAGAAGACGCGACGCTGAGCAATTCGAAGGACAACCTGCAGATTACGCAGCTTCCGCTGAACGATCGCGCAACGACTACGAGTCCCCTGGGCTCGTTGCAGGTGTCGTCGAACGTGCAGCAGGACAGCTCGGGCAATATCGCACTGGGCGGGGCGAGCGCGTCGATGGTGAATTTTTCCGTCGATGGCATTTCGACGAGCAACGTAAGGCAGAATGGCGCGCTGCAGGATGCGTATCCTTCGCTGGAAGGCATCGCGGCAGTGAAGGTAACTTCATTCAACAACAGCGCTGAGTTTTCGCAGGTGGGCGATGTGACCTTCACCACCAAGGGAGGAACGGACAAGTTTCACGGCAGCCTCTTTGAATATCTGCAGAACGATGCCCTCGACGCCGATCCGTATGGGTTTTCAGGCAAGGCTCCGAAGCACTTCAATACTTTCGGCGGATCGCTGGGCGGCCCGGTGCTGATTCCGCATCTTCTCGACCGGCGCGGCAAAACGTTCTTCTTTGTGGACTACGAGGGGAACCGGCGGTCGACAGCGCTGGCGGAGCAGTTCCTGGTGCCGACGCAGGCAGAGCGTAACGGCGACCTGTCGGCGATGGGCGGGCCGGTGATCGCGCCGGGCAGCATCAGTCCGACAGCAACGGCGCTGCTGGCCTATTATCCGCTGCCGAATGTGGCCGGTCAGCAGAACTTTAACTATGAGAACTTTCAGCAGACGCCGGCGCGGACGGATGGGGCGGACGTACGGATTGATGAGACGATTTCTCAGAAGCAGACAGCCTACGCGCGATTCAGCCGCAAGAACATTACCGAGGACTATGCGAATCCGTTTTTGCCGAACGATTCGGACAGCGTGCACAACCGCAGCCTGCTGGTGTCCCACACATACACCTTCAGCCCGCGGCTGCTGAACGAGTTCCGGTTTGGCTTTACGAACGTGATTACGAATGTGGGCTTCCCGATTGAGGGGGCTGACGCGCTTTCACAGCTGGACCTGACGGGCGTGAACATCAGCCAGCATCCGACGACGCATGCGTTTCCCACGTTCAACTTCAGCGCGGGCACCGGATTTACGCCGATCGGCAGGGACAAGACGGGTGTTACGCAGTCGAAGACCTTGCAGTTTACCGACAACGTGAGCTACACCCTTGGCAAGCACGCCTTGAAAGCCGGGCTGGATGCGCGGCGCGTGAGGTATGCGGATATCGAGACGTTCCTGCCTTCGGATGACTTCGGTCTGTTCACGTTTCAGCCGACGTTTACGGGCAATGCATTCGGAGATTTTCTTGAGGGCGCGCCGACTACGCTGTTCTTTGCGGTGTCGAGCCCGGATGTGGCGGGAACGGCGTGGCAGTATGCGGTGTTTGCACAGGATACCTATCAGGTCACGAGCCGGCTGACGCTGAGCTATGGGCTGCGGTGGCAGGTTCTGCCGGGATTTCACGAGGATGGCGGCAACCTGGCGAACTTCGATCAGCGCAACAACGCGATTGTCGTGCCGGATGAGCTGGCGTCGTATCTGCAGCAGCAGAATATCGAGGCGTCGAACCTGGCGTTTCGGCAGTCATTCAACTCGTGCGATCTGAATTACACGGCTCTTCCCTGCACCAGGTATCTGACGGCGAGCCAGGATCATCTGCCGCAGTCGCTGCGGAATACCTACAAGGGCAATTTCCAGCCGAGGGTTTCGCTAGCATGGCGGCCGTTCAACGACACGAAGACGGTAGTGCGCGCGGGATTTGGCATCTTCACGATTACAAATCTCGGACCGCTGTCGTTCAATAACAGCGGCAATCCGACATCGGCGTTGCACACCTATACGAATACGACGACTGCGGCAGGGACGCCGCTGATCCAGTTCCCGAACACTGCTCCTCCGAGTTCTACGGTGCAGTATGGCGGGGGCGGACTGGATCAGGGTGTGAATCCGAACTATCGCGATCCTCAGGCGAACCAGTGGAACCTTACGGTGGAGCGGCAGGTCACGAACAACGATAGCGTTCGGGCAAGCTATGTGGGCATGCACACCTACCGGCTGAGTATTACGGAGGACCTGAACCAGATTCCGGCGAGCACGACTCCTTACCAGACGACGGCGGCAAGCCCGTATGTCGATCCCCGGGCGGCTTATCACAACTGGTTCACGCTGTGGAGCACGTTTAACGCGGGCAAGGCCAACTATGACGCGCTGGAACTGGAGTGGAGCCACAAGAACTCCCATGGCCTGTATTTCGACGCGAGCTACGCGCTGGCGAAGAATCTGGCCGATAACCAGGGCGATACTCCAACGGCGTTCGCGGGAGAGGTGAACTACGGTATTCCTATCGCGGATCGCTTTAACGTCAACAGCGATTACGGCAATGTGGAAGGCACACGGCGGCAGCGGTTCCTGTTTACCGGCGTGTATCAGCTTCCCGTTGGGCAGGGACGGGCGTTCCTGAACGACGGCGGCTGGAAGAATGCACTGCTGGGCGGATGGGAGATGAACACTGTGACTCTGCTGCAGACGGGTCCCTGGCAGACGCCGAGCATCAGCACGTCGTATGACCAATCGAATACAAACGTGGTGAACCGTGGAGCGTCACTTCGTCCGGATCAGGTGTCGAACAGGCTCTACGGAGGTCAGTCGCGGGCGCGGTACTTCAATCCGGCGGCGTTTTCGCCTACGCCGGCGGGCGCAGGCCGGTTTGGCAATGCCGGTGTGGGCATTCTCGAAGGACCGGGAACGGAGGCTGTCAGCATGGGATTGGCGAAGGTCTTCCAAGTGACGGAGGGAGTGCATGTGCGGTTCGAGTCTACGTTTACCAACGTGCTGAACCACACCAACTTCGCTCCGCCGGCAACGCAGATCGACAACACGACGACGTTCGGGGTTCTGAGCGCTCCGCAGACTGCGGAGAATGCCGGGAATCGGACAGGGCAGCTCGCGTTAAGGGTGGATTTCTAATGCAGGGATTAGGGATTGGCCATTAGGGATTAGAAGCCCGGCGTTCCGACAGAAAAACAGGTCCTTCGACTACGTGCGGCGCAAACGATGCGCCGCACTTCGCTCAGGATGACATCGTTTTGAGGTTGTTGGTCATTAGCGCGTGACCTTCTCCTGCAGGCCCGGACCAAGGGCAAGTTCGATGAGCGTCTTCTGCTCCATATCATGCGCCTTGGCTGAGCCGGTTGCGGGGCTCGCGGCGGCAGAGCGCTTGATGCTGAGCACATGGCGGTCGCTGGCCAGACGGCGCAGACGCGGCAGCGCGTACGAGAGCGCACCCATGTTCTCCGGCTCTTCCTGGACCCAGATGACTTCGTGGGCTTCGGGATGGGCATCGATGGCGGCGGCAAGCTCGGCTTCCGGCCACGGGTAAAGCTGCTCGAGAAAGATGATGCCGGTGGTGCCGTCGCCGCGCTTCTGGCGCTCGACACGCAGCTCGTGGCCGATCTTGCCGGTGCAGATGAGCAGGCGCTTTGCGCTGGCGATCCCGGTTTCGGGCAGTACGTTCTGGAAGTGCGGCCGCGTGAAATCCTCGATGGGAGAAACGGCGTCGGGATGACGCAGCATGCTCTTGGGAGTGAACACGATGAGCGGCTTGCGCCATTTGCGCAGGGCCTGGCGGCGCAGCAGGTGGAAATACTGCGCGGCCGTGGAAGGCTGGCAGACCTGAATGTTGTCGTGCGCAGTGAGCTGGAGATAGCGCTCGATGCGCGCGCTGGAGTGCTCGGGGCCCTGGCCTTCGTAGCCGTGGGGCAGCAGGAGGACAATGCCGCTCAGCAGGCCCCACTTGTCTTCGCCCGCGGAGATGAACTGGTCGATGACGATCTGCGCGCCGTTGGCGAAATCGCCGAACTGCGCCTCCCACAGGACGAGGGTTTCGGGATAGTCGCGGCTGTATCCGTATTCGAAGCCGAGTACGCCGGCTTCGGAGAGGACGGAGTTGTAGATGTCGAATCGGGCCTGGTCGGGTGAGAGATGGGACAGCGGAATCCAGGGCTGCTCGTTCTCGATGTCGATGAGAACGGAGTGGCGCTGGTTAAAGGTGCCGCGCTGGCTGTCCTGTCCGCTGAAGCGCACCGGCGTGCCGGCGGTAAGCAGCGAGCCGAAGGCGACGGCTTCTGCCATGCCGTAGTCGAACGGGCGCTTGCCCTGGCCCATCTCCGCGCGCTGTTCCAGTAATTTTTTGATCTTGGGATGAACGTGGAAGTCCTCGGGATAGGACGCGAGGCCATCGGAGATGGTCTGAACCTGGTCGCGGGTGAGGCCGGTTTCGACTTCGTACTCGGGCTTCCAGGGTCCGCCTTTGAAAGACGACCAGTACTCGGGAAGACGCGCAAGATGCGGCATCTTCTGCATGGCGGTGGCGGCCTTCTGCGCTTCGGTGAATTCAGCCTGGAGCTCGCGCACGCGACCGGAGATATCGACGCCGAGCTGCTTCGCGTAGAGCTCGGAGAGCGGCGGATGGCTCTTGATGCGGCTATAGCGCAGTGGCTGGGTGATGGTGGGGTCGTCGACTTCGGAGTGTCCGTGGCGGCGATAGCCGATGAGGTCGATGACCACGTCGCTGTGGAAGGCGTTGCGATACTCGGCAGCGAGCGCGGCGATGCGCACAACGGCGGCGGGATCTTCGGCATTGACGTGGAAGATGGGGATGGGCAGCCGGCGGGCGAGATCGGACGAGAAGCGCGAGGAGTTGGACTCGTCGGGCTCGGCGGTGAAGCCGATGAGGTTGTTGACGATGATGTGAATGCTACCGCCGACCGAGAAGCCCTCGACTTCAGCAAGATTGAGAGTCTCGGCCCAGATGCCCTGGCCGGCGAAGGCGGCGTCTCCGTGGATGGTGATGGGGAGAACGCGGTCGATGCCGTCGGCGCCCCAGCGGGTCTGCTTGGCGCGGGCGCGGCCCATGGCGACGGGATCGACGGCCTCGAGATGGCTGGGGTTGGAGACGAGGTGCAGGGCAACCCACTCGTCGTTGCGGGCGTGAAAGACGCCGGTGGCTCCGACGTGGTATTTCACGTCGCCGCCGCCGAGAATGCTGCGCGGGTTGACGTCTTCGAACTTGGAGAAGATGTCGGCGGCCGGCTTGCCGAGGGTGTTGACCATGACGCTGAGACGTCCGCGATGGCTCATGGCCATGACGGAGGTCTGGACGCCGAGTTCGGCGGAGCGGTTGAGCAGCTCGTCCAGGAATGGCAGCAGCGCGGTGACGCCCTCAAGGGAGAATCGCTTGGTGCCGAGATAACGCGACTGGATGACCGACTCGAAAACGTCGGCGCGCGCGAGCAGGTCAAGCACGTGCTGCTGCGCGTCGCTGTCGAGCGAGGGCGGTCCTGCCTCCAGGCGCTCGGCGAGCCAGTCGCGGCGGTCGGCGAAGGGGATGTGCATGAACTCCGCGCCGATGGTGGAGGCGTAGATGCGGCGGGCGTCGTCCGCGTCGGGGCCGGTGAGATCGAGCTCGGGGACGCGCACGGGCGAGAGGTATTGGTCGAGCGGGTCGAGCTGGGCTTGCAAATAGCCCCAGCGGCGGAAGGCGTCGAAAATGGAGACCCGCTCGGGGGCCTGTTCGCGCTGTGAGGGTTGCTGCTTTTGGGATTGTTTCTCGGAGGGAGGTGGTGCCAGCCTGGTTGCGCTCATATAAATTCGGATGGCAGCGCATGGCGTGTAGAAAAACGCGCGCTCGATGCGTGATCGAGCGAAGCGCGCTGCATCACAACCTTTATTTTACAGCTTTACGCAGGCCAGGCGGAAATGCGGCGCTTCGAGGAATGCGATTGTTTACTATTCCGGGAGAAATTCCGGAACGGGAGATAAAACGAGGGCTAGGCTCCTTCATCCAGAATGTTGGGAACGTCGATGCCGAGTGCCGTCGCGAGATCGTGCTGGTGTTCCTGTTCCTGCGAGATGATGGTGCGAATCTGTTCGGCCAATGCGTAGTGGCCCACGCCTTCCGCCTGTTTCACACGCTTCCGGTAGGCCTTGATGGTCTCGGTTTCATTGTCGAGATCGAAGCGAAGCATTTCTTCGGCCTTCTCCGAGAGCTTGACTTCCTTCGGCTTTGCGTTGGGGATGGCTCCGAGATAATCGAGCTGGTCGGCAATGATCAATGCGTGCTGCAGCTCCTGCGCCGCGTGCAGTCTCAGCTCGGCGGCGATGTTCATCCACTGCGCTCCCTTAAGCACGTTGCTATAGACCGTGTAGGCAATGATCGCCTGGTATTCACGCGAGAGATCCTCCTGCAATCCTTCAATCAGCGTTTGCAACGCAGGGCTCTTGGTAGCTGCCATCTTCTCCTCCATTGAGTGGGAAATTCCGGTGGTTCCCGGTGAACAGCGGGGACCGGAACACTCTGGTCTTGGATGTCAGTTCGGGTGAAGTGGATGGCTTCCGGCCGAACTTGCTGAGCATCCCGACGGCTCGTTGCTCCGGCTTGCCAGTCGGTTGGCCGCTGATGGTATTGCAACTTTCCCGGCAGTCCCGCGTTTATCCGAACGCTTTTCACCTCTGCATCACGAGCAATGCGAAGTGATAGGAAACGATGCAGCATAAGGTTATTTCACATAAGAACGGAATCATGTTGGGCTCCGTAACGGTGTCATGGATTTCGATCGACATTGTGCGGTAAACGAATCGGCAGACCTGGTTCGCGATGTCTGTTCGACCGGGCGGAGAGGCGGCATGACACCTACGCCGCCTCTCCCTCAATCTGGTCAAGGTTTGTTTGCAACGGAGCTACTTCGATGAGCTGCGATTGCCTTGCGGTCCACACAGATTGGAGTTGATCGCCCTCCAGAATCCACTGCATTTCCAGTTGAGCTTGCGGCTGAGTAAACATGCGAATCTCCTTCGGGTGGAAAGCTCATGCTGGGGTGCTTTCCGAGTTGGGGCCTTTCGGCAGTTGAGGTTGCCGCGTTCTGCCTTGCCGACGGGTTTTTCAGCGAAAGCAGAACGCGGAGTTGAGAACCAAGGCAGCGGTTAGTTAACGACAGGGCCGAAGTTGCAGCCCGCCGGGGCGTTGAGAGTGGTTGTGGCTCCGACCAGGAACGGGTTCGGGGTTGGGCCTGTTTTGGTCGGGATCAGTTGGGTCTTCTGGAAGCCGGCGACACCGAAGGGTGACGCGGAGCTGATAGCGGCAAGGTCTCCGAGGTTGTCGAAGGCGATGCCGTTGGGCGCAGCAAGGGTCTGGTTCATCCCTATGGGAACGCTGTTCAGAGTGACGCTGGGTGTTGGGGAGCTTGTCGTAACGAGCTGGTTCGGCGCGAACTCGACGATGGTATTCGGCGCGTTGGCGTTGCTGGACCAGAGGTCGCCTTTGGTGTCGAAGACCAGCGCCCAGGGTGCCTGGATGGATCCATTGCCGTTGTCGGAAAGAGTAACGCTGGGCGTAAGGGTGTAGTTGCCGCCGCGGGTGGGGAGCGTGTTGTTGTTGAACTTGAAGATGGTGGTGCTGGCGTTGTTGGCGATGTAGAGATCGCCGACAGCGTCGAACGTGATGCCCAGCGGTCCCTGGAAAGCGGGGTTGGACGCGATCGAGACGACGGGAGATACGTTAGCCGAGCTCTGAGC
Organism: uncultured Acidobacteriaceae bacterium; assembly: GCA_963725225.1. Lineage (GTDB taxonomy): Bacteria > Acidobacteriota > Terriglobia > Terriglobales > Acidobacteriaceae > Silvibacterium. Next base: position 169,645 of record CAVRXY010000010.1, on the reverse strand, counting down.
GAGTTGCTGCGGCGTAAGGACAAAGACCGAATTGGCGCCGTTGTCGCTGACCCACAGATTTCCGTTGGGGTCGAAGACGGCCTGCTGCGGAAAGGCGAAGAGCGTTGAGTTGATGGTGACGGTGGGCATGGGGGCATTGTTCGTGCCGAGCTGATTGAGTTGGGCGGCGGTGAATTCAAAAAGCGCAGGCGGCATGGTTCCACCGGCGGCGACGGTGCCGCCGTCGATCACCCAGAGGTTGCCCGCCGCGTCGAAGGTGACTCCCTGGGGTGCTCCGAAGACCGAGCTGTTGATGCTGAGGTGAGGAGCGGGGTCGGGGTTTCCGGCGGTGAGCTGCGAGGGGGTGAACTCGACGACGTTGGCTCCGTTCGCCACCCAGAGGGCTTTGTCGAGGACGGCGACGGTGGCCGCAGAAGGCTTCAGCATATTGGTGCTGGTTCCGCAGCCGACGCCGGCGATAACGGCCAGAAAACCGGCAAGGCTGGCACTGGCAATGGCTGCGCGCCAGTTGATGGCCCGGGCTCGCGCCTGGAATTCGGGCAGCATGGGGAAATCGGCGGTTATGGGAACAACCGGGATCTCCGCGGTTCTCTCCCTGGCTTCGGGTTCGGTCTGGCGCACCAAGGTCAGAGCGCTCTGTGCGCTGATTTCTAATTCGGTGTACTTTTCGTTGCTCACGGTTTCATCTCCTGTATGAAGCGATTTGGCCGGCGGTTTTGTCTCTTGCCCTGGCAACCCGGATATTCCGTCGGCAACGAGTGAACAGTACGAAGGCAGGCGGCTCAATGTCGTTTGAAATGACTGAAAAATGGCTGGGAGATATGTTGGGCGAGTCTTCCGACGCGGAGACGGCTGAACGCGGCCGGGTAAGTTGCTCAATTTCAGTGCAATAAATTACGGAGGGTGCGCGACACGGCTGCGGCCGCGGTGCCGGGAAGCGCAGGATCAGGGCTGCCTTATTCCCTTCTTCTCCGCGCGGTTTAGGAAAAGCTTGGAATTTTGTTAGGAGTGTTGCGAGGTGCTCGTTTCGGGCGTCTGACGATCCGTGGCAGCTACGCCGCTATTTATCGTGCCCGACCATGTCTTCCACGTCGTAGTTCAGATAGCCCGCTTGCTTAAACTCGCCATCTCTAAAGAGCCGATCATGCAACGCGCGCACGCTGCAGTGCTTCGCATCGCATTCCAGGAGGTCGCCCTGCAACTGGGTCCCGAGATGGACAGCCGCGGCCTGATAGCAGGCAACTATAAACTCGCTGCAAAATGCGCCGCCTTGTCCCCAGGCAGGCGCAGAATCGGCGATTTCATTCCCATAAGTCTGCGCCCGATTCAGTCCGTGCGTTCCCCCCTTATCTGACCGGAAGACGCTGCTGACGGCTTTACCCTTCGCATAGTTGATCATGCCGCCTTTCGCCCAGTTGGTCGCGGCATCGGCGGCACACGCGGCAAGTTCCAAATTTGTACAGGTATAAACCTTGTAGGTGCCGTAGGGCAGGCGGGAGGTTCGCACCTTTCCAGAACCGCTGGCCTCAGCCACATCGGGCCTGTCCGAATAGCCGTTGCCGATCCATAAAAGGGCATGGACCAGGCTCGTCTGGCCTTTGTTCCTTCGCCAGAACTTGAGGCTGGTCAATCTTTGGCCAAAGCGGATTCCCTTGTGTTTCACTGTGGTGTTGTCGGGGGTGTCCTCCAGGAGAAGGACGTCACCGGGACGCAGTTCGGATCGCAGCACAGGTAGAGAGTACTTCGATATCCGTGAAACGACAATAAATTGTTTACCTGCCGCGGGGCCGATGCGATCGGCAAGCCGCCAGGCAACGGTAGCCGCCGGAACGCAGCATCAGGGCTCACGGTTCCAGATCTTTGTACCTCTCCAGAATCAACCGTTGAATCACGGCGAAGATCATCGCGGTCGATACGCCGAACATGAGTGCTCCATCCGCCGCTTCCAGCGGACCCAGCAATTTCCAGGCGGGCGACATGATTATGTCGCCGTAGCCCAGGGTCGTGTAATTGACCGCTGAGTGGTAGTACGCAGTTCCGAACTCCTGAAACTGTCCACAGATGAGAAATAAGCCTGCCCAGAGAGCGATCTCAAACAGGTGCGCCACGAACGCAAATGAGAGTACCAGGGTGACGATCGCAACATCGATTCGGAAGTGTCTGCCGGCGCGGCCGACTTTTCTCTCATAGCGAAAGAAGTTTAGCGACGACATCAACGCCAGCGCGTGGATGAAGAGCGTACATAAAACGGCGCCGCCGCCAACGATCAGCGGAATCAGGATCGCGACGCTATGGGTTTGAGGCATCGGTCTGCTCTCAAGCATCCTATCCTGCCACGTCCCGCGATGCGCAAATGACGCCGAGTGGATTTGGCGCCCGGAACCTATTGCCGGTGAGGCGCTTTCAGGCGAGAGGCAACGAGGGCGGCGAGTACGAGGAGGGATCCAGTGACGAGCAGCGCGGCGCGGAAGCTGTGGGTGAGGTCGCTGGCGATGCCCATGATGTAGGGTCCGGTGAATCCGCCAACGGCTCCGACGGAGTTGATGAAGGCGATGCCGGCGGCGGCGGCGGTTCCGCGGAGTATGTAGGTCGGAAGAGACCAGAAGGGTCCCAGGCCGCTCCAGACGCCCGCCGTGCAGAAGAAGATTGCAGCCAGCGACAGGGCGGGCGTGGCGGGGATGGCGCTGGCGATGAATCCCAGAGCGGCAGCGATGAGGCAGCCGCAGAGGTGCCATTTGCGCTCCCGGGAGCGGTCGGAGCTGCGGGCGACCAGAAGCATGGCCACGGCGGCGAGCGCATAGGGAATGGTGGTGAGGCCGATGACGTGGAGATCGCTGGCGTGGGTAATGCCCTTGATAACGATGGGCAGCCAGAGACTGAGGGCGTAGAGCCCGACGGACATGGCGAAATAGATGGAAGAAAGCAGCCAGACAGTGGTGCTGCGGAAGGCATGCGACAGATGTGTGCCGGCGGCGTGGTGTGAGTGCGCATCGACCTCGGCAATGAGCCACTGGCGCTCAGAGGGCGAGAGCCAGGGAGCCTCCTCGGGACGATCGGTGATGACAAAGAAGACGGTGATTCCGAGAAGGATCGAGGGCAGACCTTCGCCGAGAAAGAGCCATTTCCACCCGGCAATATGAGCGATGCCATCGAGGCGCAGCAGAAGAGTGGAAAGCGGAGCGCCGATGACTCCCGAGACGGGGGCGGCGGTGATGAAAAGCGCGAAGGCGCGGGCACGCTGCGCAATCGGAAACCAACGGGTGAGGCAGAGGATGATGCCGGGGAAGAATCCGGCTTCGGCTGCTCCGAGAAGAAAGCGGACTATATAGAAGGTGGCGGGTGAGTGGACGAGCGCCATGGATGTGGAGAGAAATCCCCACACGACCATGATGATGGCGATCCAGCGCCGCGGGCCGAGACGCAACAGGACGAGGTTAGCGGGGATTTCGAAGAGGGCGTAGCTGATGAAGAAGAGTCCGGCACCGGCTCCATAGACGGTACCGGAGAATCCCAGGTCGCGGCGCATGGAGAGCGCGGCAAAGCTGAGGTTGACGCGGTCGAGATAGGCGCAGACGTAGAGCAGAAATAAAAAAGGAATGAGCCGCCAGAAGACCCGGCGCATGATGCGGGCCGGGTCGACTTCGGACAGACTGGGTGCGACCTGATAAGGATGCGACATGCTGCGTTCGACACTACCGGAGCAGGCGGACAATGGGAAAGCTATCGACTGCAGACTCCATTACGTCCGCTCGCTCCAGTCCGGATGGCAAGGAACTGATCTAGCGGCTTACTTTCAGTAGGACGGCTCCATAAGCGGGAACAGTGGCTGTATAGGTGTCTCCAGTAGCTGTGACTTCCCTGCCCTGCCAAAGGTCGCGGAGCTTAAAGCTTTTGGCGAAACCGATGTCGCGCGGGCGGAAACTGATGGATTTCTCCGTTTCCGAACGGTTGAAGAGGGCGACGGCCTGGGCTCCGTTGCTCAGAGGCTTGGACCAGATCTCGGTCGGACCGACGGCGGAGACGCGATCACCCTGCTTACCGAGGGGATCCTGATCGACGGCGATGACCTCTTTATTGGTCAGCATGGCAAGAGTGGCAGGCGACATCTTGCTGAGGTCGTTGCCGGCAAGCAAGGGCGCTGCAAGGATGACCCAGAGCGTCATGTGCGTGCGGTACTGGTCTTCGGTCATGCCGCCGTTGCCAACCTCGAGCATGTCGGGGTCGTTCCAGTGGCCGGGGCCGGCGTATTTGGCAAGGCCGGCCTGTGAGAATCCTATTTCAGCCATGCGGCTGTAAGTGTCGTTGATGTCTCCGGTGGTACGCCAAAGGTTCCCACCGACCTCGGTGCCCCATTCCCAGACGTTGTTCCAGCCGTATTGGCAGAGGCTGTAAACGATGGGACGCCCGGTGGCGACAAGCGCTTTATGCATCTTCTCGTAGGCGGCCTTTTGCATGGCGAAGGCTTTTTGCGGGTCGCCTCCGGCTTCCTTCTTCATGAGCTCGCCGAAGCTGCACAGGTCGTACTTGAGGTAATCCATACCCCACTCGGCGTAGGTCTTTGCGTCCTGCTCTTCGTGCCCGTAGCTGCCGGCGTAGCCGGCGCAGGTTTTGGGGCCGGGCGATGAGTAGATGCCGATCTTGAGACCCCTGGAATGAACGTAGTCGGAGAGGGCTTTCATGTCGGGGAACTTGCTGTTGGCGTGGATGACACCGGAGGCGTCACGTTCACCCTGCCAGGTGTCGTCGATGTTGACGTAGATGTATCCGGCGTCGCGCATGCCGCTGGAGACGAGAGCGTCGGCTGCAGCACGCACATCGGCGTCATTCACCTTTTCGGCAAAGTGGTTCCAGCTGTTCCAGCCCATGGGCGGCGTGGCGGCAAGGGTCTGAGCGGAGGCAGGGATGTAAGCGGTTACGAGAATGGCGAGGGCAGTGATGAATCTTTGTCCAGTCATGTTGATTTTCTGAGGGCTCCGGAACGCGAAATTCTGACCGATGCGAAGTGTACATGAAAGAAAAGATCAGCGTGCCATTCGCTGGACCTTGTCACTCGAGGATTTGGGATGCGGCGCGCAGCCCGGAGCGCAGCGCGGCGTGGACGGTTCCCCAGTGCCCGGTGATGTCAGTATGTTCGCCGGCGAAGTAGAGGGTGTTCTCGACGGGAATTGCGAGAGCATCGGAAGCGGTCAACGCACCTGCGGGCGCATAGCTGTAAGCGCCGAGACTGTATGGGTCGGATTTCCAGTCGTGGGTGTGGAAGCGTGTCAGCAGCGCGGGAAGATCGCTGCGGTTGAAGATTGCGCCGAGTGTAGCGAGCGCCTGGTCCTTCAGGGCCGCGCCGGCCGGGACGCGGAGGGCGCGCGGGCCGGCGACCCAGCCCGTGATCGTCGGCGACGGATTGGGTGCAGCAGTCCACCAGGTCGGAGGCATGCTTTCCTGCGCGAAGAGGAAGCTGAGATTCGGCGAAGATCGTTCCCAGAAGCGCTCACGAAAGAGCAGCGAGATGCGGGTAGCTGCGCCCATGGCGAGTTTGCGAGCCGCGGTGACTGAATCCTGCGGTTCCGGGATGATGCGAAACGAGCCTGATTGAAGGACGCCCAGAGGCACGGCGACGACAGCGCGTGTGGCGCGGACTTCAGGAATGCCGGGATTGGAGGTTGCCACGCGGACTTCGCCAGAGCGCCACGTGATTGAGGTGACGGGAGTGTTCAGGTGCAGCATCCCTCCGGCGGCGACGAAACGATCGTGAACATAGGCAGCTAAACGGTCGTAGCCCTCGATGATCCGGAAGGAGCAGTCGCCCTCTATTTCGTGTTCGGCTTGTTGTTGTCTGCGAAGAGCGGCGGTGCCGATACGATTGGCGTCGGCAGCGTTAAATCCTTCGACATATGCCTTAGCTCGCATGGCGATACGTTCGGGAGGGTGCTTTTGCGCCAGAAATTCAGAGAAGGTCATATCGGGCGAAGCAGGCAGGTCTTCGAGCAGATCAAAGGCTTCCCCGAAAAACCCGCAGTCGTCGAGCTTGCCGTTTTCGAAGCAGACGAATTCACCCTCACGCGTGTAGAGGGTGAGACCGGCTTCGCGGATCAGGTCGAGAAGCTCAGGCGGCCGGCCGTGGACGAATTCGGCGCCGAGCTCGATAGGAAGATCTGTAGATGAGTCGCGCACCGTCAGGAGTCGGCCGCCGATGCGATCACGGGCTTCGAGCAGGATCACGCTTTGGCCGGCACTGGCGACGCTGCGCGCGGCGGCGAGGCCGGCAACGCCTGCACCGATAATCGCGACGTCATAGCGGTTGTCGTGCATGGAATTTAGATGATCTTACCGGCAAAAGAAGGGCCGGAAGTTTATTCCGGCCCTGCAGTGAAGGTTTGTGCAATCCGGTCAGTACTGGAACCTGACCACTATTCGACTTAGAAGCTGAAGCGCCCCTGGAATGTAATGATTCTTGAGCCGAGTGCGCTTCCCGCCTGGCCGAGTCCAGCGTTTGCAATGTTGTTCGAAATGCTGCTGGGGTTGATATTCAGCGTATTGAAGATATTGAGGAAGTTGGCCTGGATTTCGATCTTCGCGCCTTCGCCGACTCCCGGAATTCTGGGCAAGCCGAATGCTTTGGCGAGATTCATATCCACATCACGGTAGTTCGGGCCCGGCATCGAGTTGCGCCCGATTCCCGGCGGAGGGATGAATGCGGTTGCGAACGAACCGGGAGCATCGGCGATTGCATTGGCGTAGTTCGGAACCGAGAAGTAATTGTTGAAGAACTGGTCGTTGTTGGTACCGGTGTTTGCCGTGCCCGGGTTAGTAAAGTTGCTTCCCGTCTTGAAGGCGTTATTGCTTGAGTTGTGGCCGCCGGTGCCGTTGTAATAAGGACGCAGGCTCGCGAACCCGTAGTTGCAAAGGTTGCAGTAGATCTGGTGTGGCGCCGTGTAGAACGGAGTCCAACCAAAGCCTGAGTGGTAGGTAAAGATGCCACTGATCGTCCATCCGCCGGCAACCTTCTCCTTCCAGTCATTGCCGTGGAAAATAAGCGGTTGCCAGATACCGAATATCTTGACGGTATTTCTGATGTCGTAGTCCGATCGTCCGTAGGCGAACTGGGTGTTGTAAATATAGGGCGAGCGGAAGTACGGGCCCGAGTTCGTATCTAAGCTATGAGCCCAGGTGTACTGCCCTTCGACCGAGAAGCCTTGCACGAACTGATGCTTCAAGTCGGCGATCATCATGTTGTTGTTCGATTTGCCCTGGTTGCCGAATGTGTTGACGCTGTTGACCAAAGGATTGAGGGGCGCACCGAAAGTGAACCCGTACCCGTTCGCATCGTAGTCGAACAAGAGGTGCTTGCCGGAGCTGCCCAGATAGGTGAGGGTTCCCACCCATCCATGCGATAGATCCATTTCGGTTTCAAGGGACCAGTGGTGCACATACTGCGTGGGCAGATTGTTGGTCAGGGCATTCAGATTTGCGGATCCGACCGTTGGCAGTCCCGCGGAGTTAAATGTAGTAATCACGCTCGGGTTGGCGGGATACCCATTGATATTCGTTGGGCTTGAGGAAGTCGCGTAGAGAATATTCGGATTGATGTTGCTCGGACTGGTGCTGGTTCCCGGAACCGACGAGGTCCCCGGCGGGTTGAAGTCGTTGGCGTTCGCGTTTGCAATCTGCTCCTGGTTGTAGTTCAGACCATAACCGCCGCGCCAGACGACCTTTCCGTTGAAATAGTTCGGAGCCCAATTGAAGCCGACCTGTGGTCCAAAGTTGAGCTTTTGGGCGTTCCATGCATTGATACCGGGTTTGATGGTGATGCCGGTGAGAAAACTGGAACCGCTGCCGAAGCGGAGAACGCCCATGTTGTTGTTCTTATCGGAAAGCGGTCCGAAGTAAGAGTAGCGGAGACCCGCGGTCAAGGTCAGGTTAGGGCGAGCTTTCCAGTTATCCTGAAAGAAGAAGCCCCAGATATTCTGGCGGTTATCGTTGCGGAACCCGCCGGGATAACCGGTAGTTGCCTGGAACGGTCCGCCTTCGGCTTCCGGAGCATCATTCAGGAAAGCCCAGAGGTTGTAGAAGGTATAGTTCGGTGCGCCGATCGGGTCGTTCAGATAGTAGAGCCGGGTAAGTTCACCCCCGAACTTCCAGGTCTGCGAGCCATGAACCATGGTCGCGACGTCCTTATAGCCGTATGTCCACTGGTTCAGATGCGCAGGCGTGGGGACGCCAAGGGATCCGAGGGCGATATTCCCAAAGTTGAGTCCGCCACTGCCATACCAAAGGATCTGGGGCAGTCCAAATGGAGCCTGGGGGTTGCTATCCAGTTCGTTATATCGCCACCCCGCGGCGTTGGCACGGGCTTCGTTCAGGAAGTTTGCGGAGAAAATGTGATTCCAGATGGCCGAGAAGGCGTCGTTCACCTGCTCGTGATGAAAGAGCTGATAACCGAGGGCGCCGTTCAAATCGGTCTTGCTGGCCGGAACCCAATAGATGACGAAAGCGGCATGGTCCTTGCTGCCAATCTGACCATCCATGCGCCCGTTGAATTGCTGAAAGTTTGTGGTGGTGGGGTTGCTGACGGTGTACAGGGCGATGTCGGGAACATTCGAAAGGCCGCTGCCGACGCCAGGGTTGGCGGGGCTTTGCCAGGTGAGGTCCTGTGTCCCGAGAGGTGTGGTCAGCGGCGAGCCCAGATTCAGGCCCTGACCTGCAATGGTCCTGCAATTTACGCCTTCAGTGAGTCCGTACGCGCTGCAGGTTGTGGAGCCGACCACGGTGCCGTTCACGGTTGAACCCGGAAAGCCGAGAAATGTCGAAGCAATGCTGCCTGCGGGCGCTAGTCCGTTAAATTGGGAGGTTGGATACCACTCGGTCCCGGTCGCCCCGATAGTCTGCGCTTGCTTCTCGTACGCGAAGAACGCGAATATCTTGTTCTTCCAGATGGGCCCGCCGATGCTCCCTCCCCACTGGTTGTATCGATCTTCATCGCGGAGAAGACCGCGTTCCGCAGGCGTCTTCTTTGAGCCGTCCGCATTAAATGCGTTAGCCGATGCAGGGCCATTCCAACGCTGATACGCATTCAGACCGGGGCGAGTGATCTGGAAGAAGAAGCTACCGTGCAGATTGTTCGTTCCGCTCTTGGTAATCATTTCGACTACGGCACCCGCGAAGCGGCCATTCTCCGCGTCGTAGGCGTTTGAAACAATTTTGAGATCGCCGATCGACTCCGGGCTCGGAGTAATGACTGTAGCTCCGCCCCAGACAGCACTGTCCGTGCTGATACCGTCGATGGTGAAACCGTTATTCTCGAACTGACCGCCGTTCACGTTGGCCGAAGGGCCGTTTTCCGTGGCGAAGATACTGCTGGAGTGTCCGAGGTTGCCACCCCCGCCTGATGATGCTCCGGTCTGAGTGCCTGGAGCCTGGAATCCGCCGCCTCCGGCTGCCTGTGCGCCGTCAGAGAGAGCTCCGGGTGCCAGACGGATGAGGCTGGTTGGGTCGCGTTGATACACCGGCATGTGTTCGATCTGGTTGGCAGAGATGGACGTTTGAGTGTTCGCGGTCTCGGTATCCAAGGCCGGGATCTGGTTGGCATTGACGGTGACGGTTTCAGTGGAGCCGCCAGGCAGCAGCTGTAAATTTACTGAGTTGGCCTGCTCTGGAATCAATTGCAAATCGCTGAGGATTTTCTTCTGGAACCCGTCTTTCGATGCAGTCAATTCGAAATGATCCGGCGCGAGGGCGTTGAAATTGTAGACGCCGCTGTCGCTGCTGGTGCTTGTAGTGATCTGGTTAGTCTGGAGATCCTTGAGCGTAATGGTCGCTCCGGGAATTACTGCCCCGCTTGGATCGGTGACCGTGCCCTGGATTGAGGTGCGAAATTGCGCGAATGCGGTTGTACTCAGGCACAGGAAAGCTACCGCCATCACGCAGATCGCGAGAAGGCTGGGGGGATATTTCTTCATACTGCCTCCAAAGGGTTTCGCTTCGTTACTGGCTGACCAAAACCTCGCCGGTTCCTCATGCCTGGGAGATGTACTGAGGGCTTGCTGTCTGCGCGAATTGCAGAAGCAGGAAAGATGCGGCGGCCAGACTGACCATTGCGCCCGGCCGAAATCGGCTGAACATGTTGCCTCCCGGGTCGTGGATCTTTCTTTTTTGCAACCAATTGTTGTACTACGTGTGTTCTGATGCATCTCACGACATCTACGCAGTGAAACTTTTCGGATGCGCGCGTCGAAAGGTGCCTGGTTGAGCAACGGGCATCTTCAGACCGGTTAGATCTTCGGACCGGATAGATGGAGAGCGGAGCGGAACCAAAAGCATTCAGCTCCGGCGATGCTACAATCGATAGAGCGCGAAGCTTCTGCCGCTACATCTCATTCAGAACATGAGACTTCAACAGACGGAGAGGTGGCAGAGCCCGGTTGAATGCACCTGACTCGAAATTACCTCATTCACCGTCCGTAAATCCCCTCAAATCAATGCTTTAACTTCGAGGCGGCCCGCGCTAAGAGTCGATAAATGTGTTGCAGTGTGTTGCTGTGTTTTCAACCATATATAGGAACGTGCGGCACAGTTATGGCACACTCTATGGCACACCCGCTTCATAATCAGCGTGACTCGAACGGGTCTAGCATTGCCTGGTAGCTCCTCCATATCGTTGGCGCATTTTCCGTCAGGGCCTCGCGATAGTTAGCCACCGCCTCTTCCAGTCCCCTATTCTATTCTCCACTTCCCCACTTTCTGGAGCGCGTTGGCCAGACTGCCTGAGAACCTCGACCGATTTGTACATTGCTGATCTCTTGTGCCCCGCCACGTCAACCCGGTTCGTGATCATCATAGGTATCTTCGTGGTTCCTCGGACGAAGTGCGAGATCCTCGGACTACTTCTGCCCCCTCTTGTTTGGCGATTTCGCTGCTTTGACGTGTTTCTGGACAGGACCTGAAATCGTTCGAGACATCTCCTCAGCCTTTTCCCCGAGCAGCTTGTTGAACTCGTTCAGGAGTTCGGCATGATGCTTCGCCAGATATTTTGAAATATGAGGATTAGCGAGCAATCGTTCGATGTATCCGAGGCCGAGCGTCAGATCGAGCGCCTGCGTGGCATACGAGTCTTCGACCTGCTTCAGGTCGGTGAGCAACGCTTCGGACTCCTGTTGGAGAAGCTCCAGTTTGGCACTGGTGCCGGGGCTGGATCGACTGATCTTTTCCGGGGTGGCCATCAATTCGGGCTTCGTAATCGTCAGCAGCGCCTTCGCCATTCTCGTCGAGTAGGCGTTGGCGTGGATCATGCGCTCAGCTGCTTGGATCTGGCCGATTGGCTTCATCTTGCGCAGTATGGCATAAGTCTGGACTGCAACTCTTCGATTGGTTAGAAGCTCGACCACCTCAGGGCAAATGCCATCCAGCATCGATCGCTTGCGACGAATGGTTTGAACATCTACGGAGAGCGATGCCGAAATATCATGTTCGCTGACCCCGTTCGAGAGGGCTTTCAGGATCATGTAGTGCTCGCCGATGTTGGAAAGCATGTTGACGCGCTTGTTATAGGTGTAACCCTCGTCGTCGGTCGAGAGGATGCACTGAACTTCCAGTTCGTTACGCTCCTTTAGAATAGCCAGCCGAATAGCTCCGTCGAGGAGAAGGAAGGTCCCGTCTCCAACCGGAGAAACCACCAATGGTTCCACCAGTCCGACATGCGCAATCGACGCCGCAATTTGTCTATACTTTCTTGATTTCCGCACTTCCGATGTGAGCGTTCCCCTCGCAGTGATGGACGCGATCGGGAGCATCACGGTTCTAAGCTCAAATCCAACTCTTGAGGATGAGGCCACACTGATTCCTTTCTATGCGATGCGATGCGCGAGATTGTTCGGCATGTCCTGGATGGATTCCGCTCGCAGGAGGGTAACGAAGTGTTCATCCTGGAGAAGCCGCTTCAGCGCGGCGGAGAGAATCATGAGCCGATGGGTAACAGCGTTGACCCCCGCTCTCCTGCATACGTACTCGTGGTAGGCGCTCTCATCGACATCCTGGAAGCGCCCCCAGCGGCTAACGTCGTAGATCAGCACGGCGCTGAAATCAGCGTGGCCGGATTCTGCTTCAGCGAGCAATTTCTGAAGTCCTTCTCGCCCGGCTATGGTGAGACCACTTTTCCCCGAATCGGCGTAGGTTGTCACGATCTCCATGCCGTGCTGCACCGCATAACGGGCGATCACCTCGGATTGGTTTTCAGTGGAGTATTGCTGATGCTCGGTGGACATCCGAACATATTGGGCTGCGCGTACAAGTTTCCGGGTGGGCTTGGGGTCCTGCTGTTCCATGACGAGACCGCCTGTTCGACGCGCTTTGGAGGTGTGATGGAGCCCGTGAAGCACGGTGCGCATCGGCGGCGCGATCATACACTAGGCGTGTGAACCTAGATCTTCGTCGAGTGCACTCTCCCGTATGTGGTTAGCAAAGTGGGGGTTCCGCTTGGAAAGCGGGTTTGAAACGAAAACATGAGTGCGGACACTTCACTCACAGGTACCGATACTCAGACGCAACAGACTTGTCTGACGCTACGCTCAATGCCAAATGATGCCACCCTCAAAGAACAGGGCAGTAACATCCGATGTTCAATGAACTCCTAAGTGAGCAGAAGTATGTGGTTTTTTTACTTCCGCTGTTGCTCCGCCAGCATTTGCGAGATAGCATCCTTGTCCCCAAGCAGCACCTCGTAGCTGAAGTTCTGGTGCTTCTCCATCGCGACGAAATCACGCATGTCGTGCAGGCTCAAGCTCCGCCTGCGCTGCTTCAGGAAGGTCATCACGTCCTGCTCGGGTGATGATGGCGAATGTGTCCATGTCGTGCTTGCGATCCGGTGACCGCCGATGACGCCAGACGCCACCGAGAGCGAACGGTGAGTCATCCTTCATTGCGAAGACATAGGGCAGTCGCCGTTTGCCATCTTTGCGCCACTCGATGAAGGTGTCCACTGGGACGAGGCAACGTCTCTTCAGAAACGAGTCCTGCCACATCTTGTTTGACATCAAGGTCTCAGCTTTTGCGTTGATGGTGGATAACTTGAACTCCTTGGGATCGGTGACGAATAGGGGCAGAAAGCGCCAGAACATCATGTGAAGCGTGCGTGTGCCGAACTCCTTATCCCACACGATGACCGGCTGCATCGTCTGCGGTGCCACGTTGTAATCTGGGGCGAGTTCGAGAGCGAGACCATCAACGTTGCCAATGGCGAACGCTTCAGCGATCTTCTGTTTGCCGGAACGGCGTTGATAGCGGCCACACATCGCTTAATAGGGTTTCGCGAAATAAATCGATAACATGAGGGCCAACGCTACTGCCACACCGATGATTATGCTGGCCGTGAGACTGGCCCAGTTTTGCCTGTTACTCTTTCCGAACGATTCGTAAACACGACTGCCCGCCAAGATACCCAATGTAGCCGCTCCCAGTAGCAGAATGCGTCCCATTATGAAGCGGACAATGTGTAATCGGAACGGAAGAATCAGGGCAGCTCCCAAGAGTAATGAGAGTAGAACGAGCTTAAGAGATTGTGGCAGGGTAAGCTCAGGCAATGACATCTTGTGCCGACAGCCGGGACAAAGCGAGCGATCTACTGAGTCCTCGTATTGGATTTCGCACCTTCGGCAGGTAAAGATTTTCCATGTGCCTTGCGCTTCCCCTCCGAGCAGTCATGACAATCATGCTACTTTATCCGCTCGATTCGGCGTTGGTAGCGACCCCACATCGTCTAAGGCTTCGCGGCCTTCTTTTGCTGCGCCCATCTCTTCTTCATGGCGGCACTAATCCGCGCTCTCCCCTCGGCACTCATAGCGTGCTTACCTCCGCGTGTCCCTCTGCCGCCAGCTAACAGTTTCCGTGCCTGCTGTAGTCGGGATATCTCGGCGTCAATAGCGGCGATCAATTCGGGTGTGTTCATAGGTGTCTCAGTTTACGCCAACTTGCACAGGACGAAGGATAATGCCTCGTACAGAATCGCCTTTATACCGCTCCGGGTGACTTGTCAGGCTAGGCCGAGGAAGAGGTTCATTCTGTGTGTGGCGTGAATCCCCATACAAGGAAGCCTGCTTCAATCAAAAGACCTTCATGGAACGAGTTGTTAGACGCTGAGTCATTGGGAGGACAGAGCAGATAGCCCTCGCCAGCGTTCTCTATTTCCATCAGGAGAGAATCCGTAACGCCAGGTAACTTAAGCGCCTTCTCTCTTATCTCTGAAAACTCTACTGGTCCAAAGACGCCAGCGTTGGGGGCGTAGTTAAGCATCCACCCGCGTTCCTTCCGGTAGAGGCAGATCACGTACTTCAAGTCGGTTAAGGTAGTAGTCATGGCTAAAACTCCTACTTCCGAGTTAACCTGATTAGCCGAAGTTGTCAAGCTCTCCCCGTCTGTCATTAACGGGCCATTTTGCTTTCTGAACTTGCCTTGGGCACATAGTAGCGAATATCAGAGTCATCGACCGATAGTGGCCTCACCGCTGAAATACGTAAGATGGGTATCCCAGGAGGTTCTTGGGACGGTTGACGAGAGAGTCCGTTGCCAAATTCTGCACACAACTGATCTACCGAAGCCCATACCCATTCCTTTGGCAGCTCTGGAAGGTCGTAAGTATCAGGCGGCACCGGCTCTTTGTACTTGCTCTTCCAGTTGTCATTGACGGGCTTTTGTCTCTTGGCCTTCATCTTGTCCAGTTCGGACTTTTCCCAGGCTTCGCGACGTGCTTTGAGAATGCGAGCGAGCAGCGCTTCGCCGGACTCCAGTTGGCTCTTGTGCTTGTAGCGCCATTCGCGTGTGAGTTCTCCGGTGACGGCGGCCTTGAGCACCGACTGGCGGTATCGCTCTACCAGCTTCTGCACTCGCTCCAATGCTCGCTCACCTTCTTCGATGCTGCTGAAGAGTTCGTCGATCTTGGAGACAATGCGCCGTTGCTCCGCAGCGGGAGCTATCGGGAACAAAAGTTGTTCCGTGCGGCTTCCTGATAATTCCAGGAAAGTCGTGCCGCTCGCCTCGCTTTCCAAATATTGTTTCGCGCCAATTAGGTAGTAGCGCAGAAATTCGGGGGCAATCTCATCGCTGTCGAGCACAAAGCTCTTGAAGCCTTGGTTTGTCGACATTTCGATTGCTGAGACAACACAGTATCCGATTGGCGCTCTTGAGGACAGCAGGACCGAGCCTTTAGGCAGCATTCGAGCAGAACAAGACTCAAACCCCTTGGCTGACAGATCGCGCCCTCCGCGTTCTATGTGGATTCCTCTGTAACCAGAAAGGTCCGCAGGCGTGATCCACGGTATGCCTTCAAGTGCGTAGTTGTCGGGACTCTTCGCATTTCGGGGTGTTCCACCGCCTACTATAGATGCAAACTCAATGGCTCTGGCCCAGGCCCAATTTGCGGGCAATTCCCAGCGAATGTCATCACTCACGCAGCCAACGCCTCACTCAACTCATCCAACATTCCATTCAACTCCGCGCCAAAGAGCTTGCGTGCAGCTACGACTCCGCCCCACGCGCTGAAGGGCTGATCCCGCATCAGGTCGGCGGGTGCAATCTCGACGTTCGCGGCGAGGTAATCCTTAATGGCTCTGAGCCAGTTCATCTGTTCCTCGTTGAAGGTGCGGCCCGCTTTAAGCTGGCGGCCAATCCAGAGATTGAAGCGCTGCTCGACGCGGGTGGAGTAAGGTTCGAGAATATCCGCTTGCCCTGTGGAGAAGCGAACCAAAGAGATGATGTCCGTCAGCACCTTGTCACTTGGAGCGCCACGCACAAGCGTCGCCTCAAGCCGTTTGTATGCCTGCCAGACATCCGCAGTGGTGAGGTGATACGGCGGATCGGTGAGCCGCTGCGCGAGTTCCCTGATGCTGGTGTAGGTTAGGCGACGTTTCGGATAGGGCTGGCTATAGAGAATTTGCAGAGCAAGCAGTTCGTTCTTGTGCGTCTCAATGAACTCCCGGAAACTGGTCGTGCGCTTCTCAGCCTGCTGGAGGTCATAACCTGCCGTCCTCACCTCGTCGACGGTCCCCTCGTCGATGACGATGTCAGCCTTTCTCTTGATGATCTTAATGACGGTACGAAGGTTAGCGTCATCCAGTGGCTTGCAGGCTCGATCCCTTAGCTCATCTTCGACTGCCTGCACTTGCGCTTCCGTGGTTTCTTCGATGTCGCCGTGCCGCCGGGTGATCTCCGCCTTGATGATGTCTGGACTGATGGACTCAAGCAACGTTAAAGCAAGAACCTTGAGACTCCGACCGTTCGCGGCCTCAACGATTCGCTGGCGATCTTCGTCCTCGATCTGCCGATCCATCGCAGCGAGCCGACCGGCAAGGCTGGAGATTGCGTCGAAGTCGCGACGCCCCTGAGCGATCTGGTCAATGAGTTGATCGAAGGGAACGGTGCGTTTCCGTTCCAGCGGTTGCGACATGGTCTTTTTGCCCTCGGTGACGCCGACAGCGTCAATAAGAACGAAGCGAGTCTTTGTCTGGGCGTCGGGTGTGACCTGCCGAAGGTCTGAATCAGAAAGCGTGCGAACGCCGCGACCCTTCATCTGCTCGTAGTAGCTCTCAGACTTCACGTCGCGCATGAAGATGAGGCACTCGACGGGCTTGATGTCCGTGCCTGTGGCGATCATGTCAACGGTGACAGCGATGCGAGGAAAGGGGTCAACGCGGAATGCCTTGATGAGTTCCTTCGGCTTTTCGGTCGTCTGGTACGTGATCTTCTTAGCGAAGTCGTTGCCTTGTCCAAAGACATCGCGCACGGCATGGACAATTTCTTCCGCGTGGTTGTCATCCTTCGCGAATATCAGCGTCTTCGGCACCCATTGGCCTGTGCGGCCAGGGAACAGATCGGTGAAGAGATTGTCACGGTAACACTGAAGCACGGCCCGGATTTGGTTTGGCACAGTGACATCGTTATCGAGCTGCTGACGGGTGTATGTCATGTCCTGGTCAAGCTGCTTGTATCGAATGGCGCGAGTACGGCGGTCACGGACTGGAACGTGATACTCGGAGTCGACCACGCCGCCCTGTTCGGTCACGCGCGTCTTGATCCGGTAGACCTCAAAGCCAACGTTCACGCCATCGACCACGGATTGCTCGTAGGGATACTCAGCAACCAAGTTTTGATTGAAGAAGCCAAAGGTATGTGCGGATGGGGTTGCGGTGAGGCCGATCAGATGCGCGTCGAAATACTCCAGCACCTGTCGCCAGAGGCCGTAGATCGAGCGATGGCATTCGTCGGTGACGATGAAGTCAAAGAATTCAATCGGAATTTCGGGATTGTAGGCGACGGGACGCAGTTCACCATCGTCATTACTCCAGGTCTCGAAGGCTGAGGCTTCCTCGGCGGTCTCGTCGAGTTCCTCACCGCGAAGCATCGCGTAAAGCCGCTGGATCGTGGTAATGACGATCTTCGCGTCAGGATCAATACGGTTCGTGTGCAGCTGCTGAGCGATGTACGTCTTGTCGAACTTACGGCCAGAACCGGGCGGATCATAGTTCTGGTATTCCTTCAGCGTCTGGTCGCCAAGATTGTTCCGGTCGACCAGGAACAATATGCGGTGCGCCTTCGCGTGTTTCAGGAGTCGCCAACTGAAGGTGCAGGCAGTGAATGTCTTTCCCGCTCCGGTCGCCATCTGGATGAGCGCCCTCGGGTGATCTTTGGCCAGCGATGCTTCGAGTCCATTTATGGCGTCGACTTGGCAATCGCGAAGCCCCGCCTTGTCGAGCGGAGGCAACTGCAGAAGGCGTCCGCGTAGGGTGTCCTCTTCCCTGAGCCATCTGTGTAACGTTTGGGGCTGGTGAAATGCGAACACACGCCGGGAACGGGCGTGCGGATCACGTGTATCCCGGAAGAAAGTCTCGTCGCCAGTGGACTCGTAATGGAAGATGAGCTGATCCGACCAGCGTGCAAGATAATCGGGCAGTTTGAGCATGTACTTCATGGACTGGTCAGCGACTCCACTTAGAGTCAAGCCCGCTTTTTTGGCCTCAATGACCCCGGCGGCTTTGCCGCCAACGAACAACAGGTAATCGCAGTCTCCGTTCGGCAAGGAGAACTCCCGAACGGCAACGCCCTCCGAGGCGTTCCGGTTGAATTGGGCAGCATCTTGAAGCGTCCAGCCAGCCGCGTTGAGGAGCGCGTCGATTCTTTCTCGTGCTAACTGTTCAGGCTTCAGCGGCATCGGATCAAGCAGAGTACAGTCGGGGTCCGACGCTAGTGTACAGGCTGCAAGACGCCAGAGGTCGGGTCATCGGGTTTCCCCGGTGCTCCCGGTTAGAAGCCACTCCATCGTCTTCCCGTAGAAGCGGGCGATCCTGAGTAGGACGACTGCGCCGATTTCCGTTTGGCCCCGTTCGATCGCCGAGACGTGGCTCTGAGCAATACCTAGCGCCTCAGCCAGTTCGGATTGCTTTGTGTCGAAGCCCCGCAGCTCCCGGATTCGGCGGCCTACAGATTTCCAATCGATGTTCAGTTTTTTTATCGAATTAGATGTCGACATTCATTCTCGATACTGCTATATTATCTCTATAACGATATCCCTTCAGGACCGCTTGTCCCGATGGTACTGCATTGGACTTCTCTAATAACCCGAAAGGAACCACCATGAAACTCATCGCAACCTGGCTCCCAGACCAGGACATCAGCGAGGAAGACCCTCACTCCGTCCGTTGGGAAGACGGTAGCGTCGCCACGCTCGCCGACTACGCCCGGCATTCAACAGACACCCACGTGTGGCTCGGTGACTGCAATGATGCGCAGGAAATGCATATGCTGCCCGAGGTCGTGGCCGAGGTCACATATGACAGGCTTGCTGGACACTGGAGCCTGAGTGGTCCCGGTGTGTGCCCTAACACTCTGAACCTCTCCGATCCCAACGCGAAAGACGAGGAGATCATCGCCGAGCTTTCCACTTTTCCCATTGTTTACCGTGCCAGGATCTGCCGGTAAGTCGGTCGGGAGCAATGGGCACACCGAAGAGGTGGCCCATTGCCCTGGACTGCCCATCATAACCTGCACCATTTATGGGGGCGGTTGGGCTATACGTGACGGAGTCCATTGGCTAATACCGATAAAGCGCTAATGCCTACTTACACAGACAGCCGCATCGCTTCCATTCTTGAGATCGGTGCGCACCGTTCGCGGTCGAGATTCGTGTCGAACTTTCTTCGGAAGGCTGGTTGCGACGGTTGGGTCCGAGAGAGGGAGAGTTCCCATTCGAAGTCCTCGCACATCTAGAAGCCGCTCATTTTCTTAAGCCCAATATCAACGTCACTCGTTCATTCGGGATTAATTAACATGGACTCGCCACATGACATTTCCCCGCCACTGCTTACCGAAGAACAGGCTGCAATCGTCCTCGCTGTTTCGCCTGCCACGCTGCGGTCATGGCGCTCCCGTGGCATAGGGCCGTCCTTCATAAAAATGGGTACCGGTTCCAGGGCTGCAGTGCGGTATGCGGAGTCGGACCTTGACCAGTACATCGCTCGGTGCCGTCAGATTCCTCCGGTTCGGGGCGCAGTGGAGCGTCTCTGATCGAGTTGTACAGGTTAGGTTACAACCCTAGCTCAACGAATCCGGCACCTTCATTATCAGATCGAGAACGAACGCAATGTGGAGTATGCGCCGGAGAGTCCTTAAGGCGCGGTTGTGGGCTGACGGAGAGCCGTCCACTTGAACAGCATCGATATGTGGGGTCCTGATCTGATCCAACCGCATACTCGCTATGGACTGGTTCTCCAGTTGGTGCCAGCCCTCGACGTAGTACTCTTTCGTCTTCGGCTTGATCTTGCCGCTTGCTGCGTTCAAGGGTAGGAACTGATTTTTCACGAACTCACGCAACGTCGGTACCTGTCCTTTAAGGTCCGGTGCTTGACCGGACTGCGCTTGCCGCAAAAGCTCTCCCGCTACTTCTAAGGCCTTCCCCCTTGTGGTTTGCTTGGTTGACTTGCGATAACGGCGGCCATTCAGTGTGAAGTCCGCCGTAAAGAATTTGCTCCTCTTGTGCTTGTACAGTTCCATCAGACGTTCTCCATTGCGGCCCGCACTGGATGAACCTGACGAGACTCGGCGATGTATTGCTGAATGTCAGACTCAGCGTACCGCACCGGGGCCTTAGTACCAGCGCCCAGTTTAATGAAGGTTTGCCCGATCCCACGGCAGCGCCATGAGCGCAGCGTAGCGGGTGAGACGGAGAGGAGATCTGCGGCCTTCTCCTCGTTAAGGAGGGGTGAGTAGGGAGTGTCACGTAGCGAGTCCATGCTCACTAATACGCGATGAACGAGCTTGACATTGAATATGGGGCTGAAAAAGGTTTCCAGTTTTGCGAGGAATCTTCAGCGGGTTGCTGAAAGATCACTCCCTTTGTTGGGGATGGTTGTGCTAAGACCTACTCATGCGGGGAATGGATCGTCAAACAGGGACACGTGTCCAGCTATCTGCTCACCGGAAATGCGAGTACGGAAGGACCATCCACTCCGTGCAGTGCAGGCAATGACCACGAGATTCTGCGCAATATCTCATTGGTGTTCTACGGCAGGTATGCGCGGCGGAAGTGCCCATCGCTTTCCGCCGAAGAAGCTGCTGAGTGCGCAGTTGTTGCAGATGCTTTATTCGGTGCGTTCCGAGCGGCTGCTGAAGGACTGCCTCGATCCAGGTGCCGTTACGAGAGCTGCAAGGATGACGGCTGGCTAACAGAATGGGCCGCTGGAATTTGCGCGAGAGGAAGCCGCGATTCGGGCCGTCGCCTCCTGCATGTGCTGCTTCGCCGACTTCTTCCAGCTGCCTCGGTAGTGTTCGTTTCTCGCCTTCGTGCTGGAGTTCACGGACAAAATTGCTCTTCCACGAACCGTGATGTCATCCTTTTACGGCGTACTTTTGTGGCACAGTGCCCAAAAATGGTAAAATGAAAATGCCGCTTAACTTATTGATTCTAAAGCTGGAGAGGTGGCAGAGCCCGGTTGAATGCACCTGACTCGAAATCAGGCATACTCGTAAGGGTATCGGGGGTTCGAATCCCCCCCTCTCCGCCATATAAATTCCTGTAAATTGATGACAACTCCCGGAGCATCGTGGCCGACTTTGGGGTAGCCTTTTGGCGTCGATGGCCGGATTGTCGGCGAAGTTAAACAGGCTCCGGTTCAGGATTGCCCTAAGGCCAACGCCGCGATGCGGAAGAATCCGTTAGAATTTGTTTTCCTTCGGATCAATAAAAGTGTGGTGAACACATAAGAGCAAACGCTCACCCTGCTTACGATTAAGGAGTTTATGACCTCTCTTCAGGAATACAGATGTGAAGTCTGCGGTACAGTCGCCAGCAATCCGACTCACTGGTATGTGATCCAATGCGGCGATTCGGAACTCACCATTCTCAAATGGAACTCAGAGAGCGCAAATGCACCCGGAGCACGGCACTATTGCGGCGAAGCCCACGCTCAGGTATACATCAGCCGATGGTTTGAGTCAGTATGTTCGCCATCGAAACCAGACTTCACGAGGCCCTCGTTAGCGAATTAATCGTGGGCTGAAGTCCGTGAGACAGATCGACGCAGCCAGGCTACACCAGGACGTGCTGCTGTTTCTTATCGTCCGTGGGATTCTCCGGCGCCGCATTCTCGGGTGCAGGGTTCTCAGGGCTCGACGGCATTTCCGCCGGATCGTAATTCAGGTTAGGTCCGAGCCATCGCTCAACCTCCGCAAGGCTCATGCCCTTGCGTTGGTGATAGTCGGTGACCTGATCCCGCTCGATCTTTCCAAGGCTGAAATAGCGGGATTCCGGGTGGGCCAAGTAAAGCCCGCTCACGCTCGAACCCGGCCACATCGCGAACGACTCCGTGATTACCATGCCGGTGTTCGCCTGCACATCGAGCAACGACCAGAGCGTGCCCTTCTCGGTGTGATCCGGGCACGCCGGGTAGCCCGCGGCCGGCCTGATCCCGCGGTACTTCTCCTGGATGATTTCGGCGTTGCTGAGGTGCTCTTCCCGGCCATATCCCCACTCATCGCGCACCTGCTTGTGCAGGCATTCAGCGAAGGCTTCGGCGAGACGATCGGCGACGGCCTCTGCCATGATGGCGTTGTAGTCGTCGTGCTTGGCCCTGAACTGGTCGCACAATTCCCGGAGGCCTATGCCGCTGGTTACCGCAAATGCACCGATGTAGTCTGCGAGCCCCGTTTCCTTCGGCGCTATGAAATCGGATAGCGACCGGCAAGGCTCCCTGCCTTCCCTGTTGGCCTGCTGGCGAAGGAAGTGGAATCGCGTCAAGACTTTTTCGCGTGAGTTGTCGGTGTACAACTCGATATCGTCGCCCACGGCGTTGGCGGGAAAGAACCCGTAAACTCCGCGCGCTGTGATCAGGTTCTTCTCGAAGACGACATCCAGAAGAGCGTTGGCTTCGGCGAAGATCTGACGGGCCTGTGAACCCTGTCTTTCGTCATCGAGTATGCGAGGATAGACACCTTTCAGCTCCCAGGTGTGGAAGAACGGTGTCCAGTCAATGAACTCTCGCAATGTCGCCAGAGGAAAGTTGTCCAGTACGCGCGCGCCGGTGAAGGCAGGTACGGGAATATCTTCCGCGCGCCACTGCGATTGGCGTTCGCCGCGAACGGGCAGTCTCGAGGGAGACGCCCTTCTGACGCGGCGAAGAGTGCGCCTTACGGATTGCCTCGTACTCCGCGCGATGCTGTGTCACGAACTCCGCCTTGCCATCTTCACTCAGAAGACTGGTCGTGACAGGTACGGCGCGGCTGGCATCGAGCACATGGACCACGGGCTCGCTATAGTGCGGCGCAATCTTGATGGCGGTGTGCGCACGGCTGGTGGTTGCTCCGCCGATGAGCAGCGGGAGTTTGAAACCCAGCCGCTCCATCTCGCGAGCCACATGCACCATCTCGTCGAGTGAGGGCGTGATCAGGCCGCTGAGGCCGACGATGTCAGCGTTCTCCGTCCGGGCGCGTTCGAGGATTTTTTCGGCGTGGACCATCACCCCCATGTCGATGACTTCGTAGTTATTGCAGGCGAGCACGACGCCGACGATGTTCTTTCCGATGTCGTGAACGTCACCCTTGACGGTGGCGAGCACGATTTTTCCCTGTGTCCTCACGACCTGGCCAGCAGCCGCCATCGCCGCTTTCTCGGCTTCCATGAACGGCGTCAGATACGCCACGGCTTTCTTCATGACGCGCGCGGATTTGACGACCTGGGGCAGGAACATCTTGCCAGCACCGAACAGATCACCCACGACGCTCATCCCGGCCATTAACGGGCCTTCGATAACCAGCAAAGGACGGCCCAGCTTGACACGGGCTTCCTCGGTGTCGATGTCGATGTACGAGTCGATACCTTTGACCAGCGCGTGACTGAGGCGCTCCTCAACCGTGCCGTTGCGCCATTCCTCGGTCTTCTTTTCGCTGGCCACCGCACCCGCGCCGGCAGCCTTCAGAGCTTCGCCGAACTCCACCAGGCGCTCTGTCGCATCTTCACGACGATTGAGCAGCACGTCCTCGACCAGTACCTTAAGTTCGGGCTCGATCTCCTCGTAGATCTCGAGTTGACCAGCATTTACGATGCCCATGTCCATGCCGGCCGTGATGGCGTGATAAAGAAACGCGGAGTGCATGGCCTCGCGAACCTTGTTGTTGCCGCGGAAGCTGAAAGAGATGTTCGAGACTCCGCCGCTCACCTTCGCGTGGGGCAGATTGGCCTTGATCCAGCGGGTGGCGTTGATAAAGTCGACCGCGTAGTTGTTATGCTCCTCCATGCCGGTGGCAACGGTGAGGATGTTCGGATCGAAGATAATGTCTTCGGGCTGAATACCGACTTCGTCGACCAGGATTCGGTAAGCGCGCTCGCAGATGCGGATCTTGTCCTCGTAGGTCGCAGCCTGCCCCTGCTCATCGAAGGCCATCACCACGACCGCAGCGCCGTATTTGAGCACAGTAGAGGCGTTCTGCCGGAACTTCTCTTCGCCCTCTTTGAGCGAGATCGAGTTCACGATGCCCTTGCCCTGCATGCACTTGAGCCCTGCCTCGATGACCTCCCACTTTGAGGAGTCCACCATGAAGGGCACCTTGGCTACCTCGGGCTCACTCGCCAACAGCAGAAGAAATCGCGACATTGCCGCGACGCCGTCGATCATGCCCTCGTCCATGCAGATGTCGATAACGTTGGCCCCGTTCTCAACTTGTTGCCGGGCTACACTTACCGCTTCTTCGTATTTGCCTTCCTTAATCAGCTTGGCGAATTTGGGCGAACCAGCCACATTGGTCCGCTCACCGATCATGATGAAGACGCCGGACTGCTGGGTGAAACGGCTGCGACCCGGATAGACGAAGAGGCTTCGGTTCCACGGCTTCGGGTACGGTCATGCTTTGACCTCTTCGGCGTAGGATTCGACGGCGGACGCCATCTCCAACTGACGGGGAGGCCGACCTTCAAGCGCCTTGGCGATCGCCGCGATGTGCTCGGGGGTATTTCCGCAGCAGCCGCCGGCAATATTGATCAACCCGCCACGCGCAAAGTCGCCCAGATAACGGGCCATGTCGGCGGGCTCCAGATCAAACCCGGTCGGCGAGAGCGGATTGGGCAACCCGGCATTCGGGTAGGCCGAGATCGCCACGTCGGCCTTTTCGGCGAGCTCTTCCAGGAACGGATACATCAGATCGGGTCCGAGAGAACAGTTGAGTCCCACCGACAGCGGTTTCGCGTGCTGCACCGCGTTCCAGAATGCCTCAACGGTCTGAGCCGAGATCATGGTTTCGCCGCCACGCCCGACTGCCGCAGAAATCATGATCGGCAACTCCTTACCTTGAGCGGCGAGGCCGTCCTCGTCGAAGACCTCGCGGATAGCGACGAGCGCAGCCTTGGCGTTGAGCGAGTCGAAGATCGTTTCGACCAGCAGCAGGTCTGAGCCGCCGGCGATGAGTGCACGCACCTGCTGGGCATAGGCCGCCTTCACCTGATCGAAGGTGACTACACGAAAGCCGGGGTCATCGGCATCCGGCGAATTCGAAAGAGACACGGTCAACGGCCCGATGGCTCCCGCGACGAACCGCTGACGTCCGGTTGCGTTCGCAATGCGATCTGCCCATTCGCGGCACTGGCGCGCGGATTGTTCGTTGATCTCCCAGGCCAGGTCGTTGAGGAATGGATCGTCGATGATCTTCTGATAGAAGGCGGGATCCTTCCGGCCTCCGTGCTCGCGTGGATCGTCTACGAAAAATTCGCTCTGAGAGATGCTGGTCGCGCCGAAGGTGTTCGTCTCGATGATGTCAGCTCCAGCTTCCAGAAAACGGCGATGGATGTCACCGATCATCGCTGGCTGAGTGAGAGAAAACAGGTCTCCATTATTCAGCAGGTCTTTCTTCGAGCCTTTGAAGCGCTCCCCGCGGATGTCGGCTTCCTTCATGCCGTAAGTGCGGATCGTCGTGCCCATCGCTCCATCAATGATGGCGATTCGGCTCTCGAGGATCTCTTGAAGAGGATGATGATGGCGGGTTCTAGTCATGTCTCCCTTATCTCTTTAGAGCGGGCATACCCGAGTTGCGATTCCTGACCTCATGCAGCCGCAGGGCACGATAGATCGGCCTTGCGCTTGGTCACGCCGTTCGAAGGACGGTCTTCCACGATAGATCGGCGTCGATACCTATTTATTTGATTATCTCATTCGCGTTTCGAACCTTCGATTGTTTGCCGAGCACGCGGACGGAACCGGCCGCGCTCCGGTTCTTCCCCATTTCAGAGACGGCGGAATTGTTCTAGACTGCAGGCGTCGGCCTGGGGGCCTCAACAACGATGAGCAAAAAGGGCCAGAGGCAAAATAGCCAGCAAAAGGCCGCTTCGGTTTCGCGCGGTGTCTGGATCGTGCTTGCGATAGCAGCTGTGGCAATTGCAGCGCTGTTCTACTTGTCGAAACGGCAGAGCGCGAATTCCTCTGCGAGTTTGAGCGCTGCCACGGCAGCAGCCGCTGAGATGCCGGCGACCCCAGCGCTGGACAAGACGAAGGTCTCCGGGAAGGGCGCCCAGTCAGGATCGTTCGGTCCGACTCTTGCCAATCGCAGCCCCGCGCCGGAAGCTCCGCCTGCCGGCATGGCATGGATACCTGGGGGAGAATTCTCGATGGGCGCCAACGATCCTCCAGACATGGACGAAGTGGGAATGAAGGCCACACTGGACGCAAGGCCGATTCACCGCGTCTACGTGGACGGCTTTTACATGGATAAGACCGACGTCACCAATGCGGAATTTGCCAGGTTCGTGAAAGCCACTGGATATGTAACAGTGGCGGAACGCAAGCCGAAGGCGGAGGATTTTCCCGGCGCGCCACCGGAAAACCTGGTTGCCGGCTCGGTTGTCTTTGCCGCGCCCGATCATCCCGTCCCGCTGAACAACTATTTTCAGTGGTGGACATATATTCCCGGCGCAAACTGGCGGCATCCTCTGGGCCCGGACAGCAATATCAAAGCGAAAGATAGTTATCCCGTTGTGCAGATCGCGTACGAAGATGCGCAGGCCTACGCGAAGTGGGCCGGCAAACGGCTGCCCACCGAGGCTGAATGGGAATTCGCCGCCCGCGGCGGTATGGCTGGCAAACCTTTCGTGTGGGGCGATGAGTTCCGGCCAAACGGTAAATGGATGGCGAATACGCACCAGGGCCATTTCCCCGATAAGGACTCCGGTGAAGACGGATATGTGGGCATCGCGCCGGTGGCGAAGTACCCTGCGAATGGCTACGGCCTCTATGACATGGCGGGAAATGTCTGGCAATGGACGAGTGACTGGTATCGGCCCGACTACTATCAGCAGCTGGCTGCGGCCGGCGGATTGCTCGCAATCCTCAAGGTCCGGATTCAGCGTACGATCCCGCAGAGCCGGGCCAGGCGAAGAAGGTTCATCGGGGCGGCTCGTTTCTTTGTACCGATCAGTACTGTTCCCGCTACATCGTGGGCACTCGCGGCAAAGGCGAAGTGAGCACCGGCACCAATCATCTTGGCTTCCGCTGCGTGAAGGATGTGACGCAACTATCTGCGCATAGCTGAGACTGCGTGCCCGCGATGAGATTAGCCGCGACTCACGGCAGGGTCAGAGTCTGCTCTCCAGGATGCAAATGATAGAGGTGGCCTTTCCAGGAAAGCTCTCCATCGAGGCCAGCGGGCAGCGTGACCGTGGCCTTCCACCGAGCGCCATCGAGCTTGTAAACCGTGTGGATGATACCGCCGGTATGCGGCATAGACGCGTCAAGCTGATGGAGTCCCTGCAAATGTGGCTCGATCTGAACCGTTTTGAATCCGGGTGATCCGGGCCGAATACCCGCTACTACTGTGAGCAGATCGTAATTCGGGCTCGCGCTCCACGCATGGCAGTCGGAGCGCGTGGGCTCGGGCTGCTCTGCCCAGGTGGACAGCCCAAGACGAAGCATGTTGCGCCAGGGGTCCAGTTGTCCCAGATACAGGTCCGCCAGGCCGGCGTGCTCGAGGGCGCGGGTCAGATAGAAGCGGAAGTAGTAGCTCGGGATCGACATTGGAGGCACCGGACTGCCGTCCACGTCGACGGTTTGATGCTCCTTTGAAGCAATCAGCCGGCGCAAAATGGCGGCCTGCTGGTCATGGGGCGCGACATCGAGCCAGACGGCGAGGATATTTGCCTCCTGGCTGTAGGTCTTCTTTGCGGGAGTGTCGGCGTAGAGCGAGTATTTGGGGTCCCAGTTCTGCTGATTGAGAGCCTGCGCGGCTTTGCGAATCATGCTCTGGTACTGCGCTGCCGCGCTCCTGGCTGCCGTAACGTGATTCCATTTCCGCCGCATCGTGCAATGCTTCGATGAACTGCAGCGTCAGGAATGTGGAGCCGCCATCAGCTTCCTGCGGAGGCGAGCCGCCGGGATAATCTTCTGTCCAGTCTCCGAACTCCCACCACTTCACCGGGCCAAGCAGCCCGTCGGGCCGCAGCCGGGACGCAAACCAGTCGAGCACGGTGCGGGTGTGCGGCAGCGTCTCCTCGACGAACGGCAGATCGTCCACGTACATCCAGTAGTCGTGGAGCATGCTCACCCACAGCAGCGAGAATGGCGGAATGAACTGGGGCAGCGCAGATGGGTAGCGGCTCTGGGTGATTCCCTCGGGCGTGCGCGAATCATCGATGTTCGCGATGGCTTGCCTCGCCAGGCGGCTGTCGCCGGTCATCGCGTAGGAGATGAGCGCCTGAATGCGGGTGTCGCCCACGTACTGCATCTGCTCCCAGTAGGGAGCATCCATGTAGGTCTCGTGCGCGCAGAGGCGGGCTGTGCGCCAGCCGGTTTCCCAAAGTTTGCCGAGGTCGGGAATGTCTCCGCTGATGGCCGCCTTCGCGTCGAACGGATAGGCGGAGAACCAGGCGTCCAGCGCGTCGAGCCGTAATGGAGCTTCTTTGGTCGTCACGTCAATCTGCAGATAGCGCCACGTCCGCCACCACAACGGCTGAAAGTGGCGTGTATCGCCACCGCCGGAAATGAACTGGTCCGTGATGCCTTCGATATGGCGGCCTTCAATTTCGTTGCGATTTCCCTTGTCTCCGTGCGCGTCGTAGAGCGCCTCGGAATAGGTCACCGATATCTCTGCATCTTTACCGCCGCTTACTGTCAGCTCGGGATACGCGGTTTGCAGCACACGGTTGTCGAGGAGAAGCGTGACGTGCGAATTGGCGGGAATCTCCAGCGGCGCAGCGGGAAATGTCGCCGCAGAGCTAAGCCCACTTGTGCGCACCACCGCTCCAGCAGAGACCTGGCGATGTTCCATCGGCGGCAGCGGGTCCTGGACGAGTTCCCAGTTGTTGTCGGCGTCCTGCGCCTCCCGTGTCGCGGCGCGGCCAACCAGCCGAGGAGTTTCCCAGCCGGCAGTGTCAGTCTGGGGCTGATCCCAGCTCCAATCGAGTATTCGTCCATCGATCTTCTCGGCGGGGCCGGCGGCGTAGTAATCTCGTACGCCGTTGTGACCGAGGGAGGCGCGGCCCGGCTCCTCGCGAACGCGCCAGCCTTCATTTGTGTTTGTGGCGCCGGTGTTCACGGCAGCTTCGGCGGGAGTATCGCCCTGCATCAGGAAGCCTGTGC
Organism: uncultured Acidobacteriaceae bacterium; assembly: GCA_963725225.1. Classification (GTDB taxonomy): domain Bacteria; phylum Acidobacteriota; class Terriglobia; order Terriglobales; family Acidobacteriaceae; genus Silvibacterium. The sequence continues at coordinate 140,564 of CAVRXY010000010.1, read as the reverse complement.
GGTTGCTCATCTGAGCCACAGGAGCTGACTCGCCGAAGTTCCACACCACCGCCGCCAGCAGATTTTCGCCAGGGTGCAGCAACGGGGCGAGGTCGACCGTCTCGAAGCGCCAATGAAACAGGTCGCCGCGCGCCGGACCTTCGGCCGCATAGTGACCGTTTACGTGCAGCAGAAACCGATTGTCGGCGCTCACATGCACCCAGTAGTGAGGCGGTACGCTTGCCAGGGTCAGCTCTCTGCGGAAATAAAAAACACCGGCGGCTTTCGGCGACGCGGTCGGGCTGGCGATCCAGTGCGCGGGCCATTTGGAGGCGACAAGATTCGGGTTGAGCGGACGCTGAGGCTGTGCGACAGCAGTGAGGAAGCAGCAACTCAGCAGAGCGATCGGCAGGGTACGCAGCATGATCGAGAGGTTAGCAGAATGGAAACGCGCTGTGACGCGCACGGCGAATCTCATGCGGCGGTCAAAGGTGGCAGCCGCAATCCCGCAGCGATTTCACCAGAATTGTTCGCTCACTCCATTTCAAATGCAACGTATTGGATCACAGACTGGCGCTCAACTTCGAGAACTACAGCGTCTCCTGATTTGAACGCGGCCAGTTGCTGACGGAGATCTTCAGTTCTGGCGACAGGTTTGCCGTTGACGGCGCGAATCAGGTCTCCCTGCTGAAGATCGGCCATCGTCGCCGGTTCTCCACTGATCAATCCAGTCACCATCACTCCCTTGTCTGAGCGGGTCTGCATGGCGGACGCGAGAGAGTCATTGAGGTCGATGACGAAGATGCCCAGGCTGGCGATGAGGTCCGTTTTGGGGTTGATGAGATCGGCGAGATTGTCGACGGTTGGCGGGGCTTCTGTCGGTATGACCGAAGCGGCGACCGGCTTGCCGCTGCGCAGAACCTGTATTTCCATCGGATGACCGGCGGAATGGAGATACTGGAAGGCAATGTATTTTGGCAGCGAGTCGATGGGCACGCCATCGACGGAGACGACGACATCGCCGGCCCGCAGACCCCCGGCTTCGGCCGGCCCGCCGGAATCTACGTCGGAGATGATGACGCCAAAGTCCTGGGGAAGCCCGAGACCTTTTGCAAGATCGGGTGTGATGGTCTGGGCGTGGGCACCGATGGTGATGGGACGAACGCTTCCGTGCTCTTTGATTTCCTTATAGGCAAAGCGCACGATCGGCTCGGGGATGGCGAAGCCGAGGCCTTCACTTCCCCCGCCGGTGGTGTAAATGAACGTGTTGATGCCGATGAGATTGCCATCGCGATCGACCAGCGGACCGCCGCTGTTGCCGGGGTTAATGGGGGCGTCTGTCTGGACGTAAACCATTGGCTTATCCAAGTCCGGTTGTCTTCCCACCGCGCTCACAATGCCCTTGGTGACGGTGTGGTCCAGACCTTCTGGTGATCCGATGGCAAGTACCGTCTGCCCGAGGCGGACGCGGAAGAGTTCATCGGGCAGCGGAATGAAGGGAAGGCCCTTTTCTTCGATCTTGATCACCGCCAGGTCCGCAGCGCGATTCGTGCCGATGAGTTTGGCTTCGTATACACGCTGCCGGTGCGCCAGAGAGGTGTGATACGGCACCATCTCGACGGTTGTAGGCGCCAGCGTGACGCGAATGCGTAGCGCTCCCGCAACGACGTGGTTGTTCGTGACGATGTATCCGTCGGGATCGACGATGACACCTGAACCCAGAGACCGCTGACGCTGCAGCAATTGAGAGGAATTGCTCTCGTCCTTCTCCGGAACTCCGTAGCCGGTGACATCTATCTCAACCACAGAGCGCATCGCCTTCTCGGCAACCTCATCGATAGCATGATCGAATTCCTGCAGGACCGACGACGCGGGTGGGGCCGGCGGAACAGGCTGCTGCTGGCAATATACGGCGGTCGAACAGGCACATACGAAGAGGAAGGCGTAAGAGAGTCGCGTATTCATTCCGGATAGCTCGCTGGCAGATAGGGTTGGCCTGGGGGAAGGGTGGTTGAGGAGGACTTGCCGGGAATCTCGACTTCTTTCCATTCGAGGATTTTTAAATCGAGAACGAAGATTGCGTACATGACCGGCACCTGCAGCTTGGTAACGATCGTGGCGATCAGCAGGCCGCCGATCTGCGCGTAGCACAGAGGCTTCCAGAGCGGACCACCATGGAGGGCGAGCGGAAACAGCGCCAGAACGGTTGCGAAGACGGTGATCAGCACCGGACGCAGGCGCAGTATGCCGGCGTCGATGAGGGCATTTTCAAAATCGTCACCGACGGCGTGGCGCTCTTCGATGTAGTCGAACAGAACGATGGAATGGCTGACGATAACTCCGACGAGACTGGCCACGCCCAGGAACGCCATGAAGCTGAAGGCTTCACCCATGATCCACAGCGCGAGGAAGGCACCGATCATTCCGTAAGGAGCAGCTGCAAGCACCAGCAAGGGCTTGATCGCGTTCTTGAATTGGAAGACCAGCGCGAGAAAGACAGCGACCGTGGAGATTGCCATCACCATTGCAAGGTTCTTGAAGCCGGTTTTGGTCTTGTAGTACTCGCCGCCGATCTGTATTTGGTAGCCGGGAGGCAGAGAAGCCTCGAGGGCGTCGAGCTTCGGCATGACCTGCTTCAGGACCTCAGAGCTTAGATGTCCGGCAGCGGGAAAGCTGCGGATATTCATCGCGCGGAACTGTTCGTAACGCACGATGCGTCCGGTGACGAGATCATGATTCACATTTGATATCTGCGACAGCGGGATTTTCGAGTTGTCCTGCGAGGCGTAGACGTAGAGATTCTCGACATCGGAGAGATGGGCGCGATCGGCCATGCGGGCGCGGGCGACAATCGGAATCTGCTTCTGCCCTTCCTGGAGCACACTGACTGTAGTCCCGCTGATGGCCGCCGTCGATGAGTTCGCCACATCCATGTTGGTGACGCCGGCGAGGTTGGCGCGATCGGGATCGACGGTCAGCTCGACCAGCGCGCTGTCGTCTCCCCATTCGTTGCGCGTACGCTCGGAAAGCGGGGATGAGCGCAGAATCTCTTCGATCTGGTCGGCGATTTTTCGCATCTGGCGGGTGTCGTCCGCCTCCTGTGTGGCGTTAACGTCAGCCGTGCTGGAGACGCGGATTTCGATGGGATAGTCGATAGGATTGGTCAACAACTGGCGAGCGTCGAGCCTGGCCCCGGGAATGGATGCAGTGAGCACAGGCTGAAGCTCCCTGATGAACTGCGGCGTGATCTCCTTGTCGGTAACTTCGATCAGCACCTGCGCATAATTTAACTGCTGGAGTTGCGGAGAAGCGGAAAACCAGAAGCGCGGACCTCCGCCGCCGACGAAGGTCGTGATGTATTTCAGGGCCGGGCCGTGCTCGCTGTCAGCGTGCTCGGCGGAAAATTTCTCCGCCTGCCTGCGAACGATCTCTTCGACTTTCAACGCGGTCTCATTGGTGGCGCCCAGGTTTACATCGTTCGGCAGCCAGACGTCGATGTAGGACCAATACTGCACGTCTTCCGGGAAGAAGGCGGTCTTCAGCTGGGCAAAGATCAGGACTCCAAGACCCAGGAATACAAGCGAGCCGAAGAAGAATTGCCAGCGGTGCTCGATAGAGTAGCGGGCAATCCTTGCGTACCAGCCATAGAAGCCCACTTCGCGCATTTCTTCGATTGATTTTTCCGGCTTCTTTTCCGGACGCAGCAGGTAATAGGCGAGCAATGGCAGAAATGTCATCGATACCAGACGCGAGGCGATGAGCGCGCAGGTCATGACGATGGGCAGGCTGTACAGAAAATCGCCAGTGCTCCCGGTGACCATGAGGAACGGCAGATAGGCGACGATATTTGTAACTGTCGCGTACATAATTGCCGTGGCCAGCTTTGTCGGCCCGAGCCATGCCGCAATGATGTTCGGATGGCCCTCGGCGAGCGCTCGCTTGATCGAGTCTCCGGCCAGCACCGGATCGTCGACCAGCAGTCCCAGGGCGATGATCAGCGTGGCAACCGAAACCTGCTGGATATCGATGCCGAGCAGATACATTGCGCCGAAGGTCATGGCGAGCGTAAGCGGCATGGAGATGGCCATGAGCAGCGCGGATCGCCACTCCCAGAACCCGAGCCATGACACGAGGACAACAAGCGCGATCGCCTCGTACAGCGCGTCCATGAAGAGACTGATATTTTCCTCCACCTGCAGAGGCTGGTCGGAGGTGCGGGCGATGATCAGGTCTTCTGGAAGGTACTGCTTTACGGCTGCGAGCTTTGCCTCCACGCTTCGGCCGAAGGCATCGACCTGCTCGCCGTTCTTCATTTGCACGGAGATGGTAACGGCGCGGCTGCGGTGCCATTTGCCATCCTTATCGGCCCAGGTCAGATAGTTGAGGTACTGAGCGGGGCTTTGATAGGCGCGGGAAATTTGCACCAGATCGCGCAGATAAACGGGGCTTACTCCGGCTGAAGAGCCTGCCACCGCCGAGGAAGCCGCCGCTGCCGCCTGCGAACTTGCTCCTGCGGAAGAAGTGGACGACGTACTGATAACGACATCGCCAATCTGCCTGGGATCAGTGAATTTGCCCGATGGATCAATCTGGATGTTCTTGGGACCAACCTCTAGCTGGCCGCCGGGAAGAGTGATATTGCGCGCACCGAGGATGTCTTTGAGGTTCGAGGGCTGAAGTCCATAAGCGGCCAGCCGATCCTGCGAGTAAGTCAGATAAATCTGCTCTGGAAGCACGCCCTTGCGATCGATCTTGGCAACTTCAGGAGCACCTTGCAGGGTCCGTCCGATGAGATCGGTGAAGTTGTCGAGCTGGCGATATGTGTATCGGTCGCCGGCAACGGCCGCCAGTTTCGACTCGGATTGGGAGGGGTCGCGAATGAAGACGGCCGGCCATGAATCGGGATGAATTTCCGAGCGGTGCAGGTTTTCTCGGATCCACTGCTCTCCGATCGCCCGCAACTGCTCGTCGCTGAGCTTGGACGTGACGTCGACCCCGATGAAGCCGCTGCCTTCAAAGAAATGCGGATCGGAGATTGTTCTGTTCTCTACGCCGCCGAGAATGACGGCTGTGAATGCTTCGCGCATTACGCCTGCTGCTACGGAGGTCGGAAACGCGGAGACGATGCTTATGCGCGGCTGCCGCGTATTCTTTGGCTCCGCGGCCCGGGTTTGCTCAATGGCACGCTGAATCGACGCAGCGCGCAGTTCGATGTCGATTGAATTTGCCGGAGGGCTCGCAACCGTCAACATCATGGCGGCGGTATCACCGAAATCGCTGTTGAACTGGATCGGTCCGGCGCCTTGCGGCAGCTTGCTGTTGAGCGCATTCAGCTTGAGATTGATGTCGGCGAATTGCTTCTTGGTGTCGGAGACGTTATCCCCGAGCTGCACATAGACCAGCGACAACCCGGGAAAGCTGATGGAGCGAATTCCAAAATCGGCTGCCGTGGGCGCTTTAATGAACGGGTTCTGCGCCATCGTTTGTTCTACAGGCCGCGAGACAAGCTGCTCCACTTCTTCCGCAGTTGCTCCCGGCCAGGATGTAGAGGCGACGGCGACCCGCACAGGAATAATCGGATCTTTGCGCTTCGGCATGTGCGCGTAGCCGTACCATCCCCAGACTGCCACGGCGATCAGAAGCACCATGCCAACCTGGCGATGCTCGGTGAAGAAGCGCGCCGTGTTATGCGTGTTGGCGATGTATTCGGCTTCGGACTTGTGGCTCATGAGTGCTTCGCTCGACAGCTTTGCTTACGGAATTACGCGGACCTGCTCGCCGTTTTTGACCAGGGTTGCACCGGTGGTGACGACGCGTTCACCAAACTTAAGGCCGCCATTCACGCCAATCATGTCGCCGTAGACGTCGCCCAGTTCCACTGGGCGCAAGTGCGCCGACTCGATCTCGCCTTCACCCTCCGCGGTGAGCACGGCGAAACCGTTAGCCCGCTGCGGATCGTGAATCACCGCCGACAGCGGCACCGCCATGACTGAGCGGGGCAAAGGAGATCCTTCGAGCGACAGCGACGCGATCATGCCCGATTTCAATTCGTCTTTAGGGTTGGCAATTGAAACCTCCACGGAGAAGACGCGGCTCTTCGCATCCGCCGACGGAGAAATGGCGGTCACTCGCCCCGGTGAACGTCTGTGGAAGGGCGTCGGTGGTGATGATCTGCGACTGGCCGACCTTCACGCGGCTGATGGATGTGTCGGGAACTCCGAAGACGGCCTTGACGGTTCGGGTGTCGGCGATGGTGAAGCCGTTGGTGGCTGGACTGACAAAGCTTCCGGAGTCGACGCTGCGCTTCACGATCCATCCGTCAAAGGGAGCCTTGAGTGAGCAATAGGCGAGCGCGGTCTGCGCTTCGCTGATCTGCGCCTTTGCCGCGTCTACCTGAGCGGCGCTGGCGTCCAGCTGGGCCTGGGCAGAATCGAGTTCGGGCTTGGTTGCGCTCTGCGTGGAATATAGCGTTGAAATGCGGTCGAAGCTTAACTTGTCTTTCAAGTGCTGAGCCTGCGCGCCTGCAAGTTGCGCCTTTGCCTGCAAGAGCTTGTCCTGATAGTTCTGCTGGTCAACAACTGCGAGCACTGTTCCCTTCGTGACCCAGTCGCCCTGATCGATATTCCGCATCCCTCCGCCGGCGCTCTTCACCTGGCGCACGTGGTCTACGTAGCCGCTGGACTGGAAAGCGAGATCGACCTGCGAATAAGGAACAATGCTGGCGGAATAGCGCGCCGAGTTTCCGACGGCGACGCTTTGCACCATCGCCGTGTGAACAGGCAGTGGCTGCTTGTTTGGTGCAGCCTCGTGCTTGCACGCGACGAGCGAGGCTAAGAGAGAAGCAGCGGCGATGACGCTATATCTCCTGAGACCTGATCGAGGCATCCTGTCACTCCTCCCCGAGCGCTTTTTCGAAGCTTGCCTTGGCGCTCCAAAAGGCCAGCAGGCTTTCTTCGTACTCGTTATTTGCTGTGGCAACGGCAGCCTCCTGTTCGAGGACGTCGCGGAGCAGGACGGCAGATTGCCGGAATTTGTCATTTACTTCGCGCAGCTTTTCGTTTGCCGCGGCGCGGGCGGCTTCGGCAACTGCGAGCAAAGCACGGCTTTCGGCCAGCTTGCGAAAGTTGCTGTCCACGTCGAGAACAACCTGCGAGCGCGCTTCACTCAATTGATACTTGCTCTGCTCGACGACAACGTCCTTTTGCTTCACATCGTCTCTGCGCCGGCCCCATTCGAAGGGCTCCCATCGCATTTCGAAGCCTGCGGAAGCGATGTTCTGCGGCAGAAGCTGAGTATTGAAAGGGCTCAGGAAGTGAAAGGCCGCTCCGAGGTCGGGAATGTATTGAGATTTGGCCAGCCTGCGGTCGACCTCTGCACGGTGGTTGTCTATCTCCGCTTCTTTCACCTCAGGACGCTGTGCAAGCGCCGTCTGCCGGGCCAGCTTGAGGTCGATCTCTTCGGGCTGCTCAGGGGGCACCTGCTGTGTGCGGAATGGCGCGTCGAGATCGCGCCCCATGAGGTTGTTGAGCCTTTCTTTCTGGGTGAGGAGTGTGTCGTTCAACTGAATGATCTGATATTGAGCCTGTGCCAGCTTGGCCTTTACGTCGAGGCTGCTCGAGTTGAGCACAGATCGCTGGGCTACATAATCGAGCACGACCCGGTCCGTTTCCTGATATTGCTTGACGGTGGCTGTGGCTGCATCGAGGGCACTCTCAGTCTGCAGCACCGCGTAGTATGCCTGTTTCACGTCGGCAACCACGGATTGCTGCTTGCCCCTGTATTTCTCGCGTGAGAGATCGACCTCCAGCTTCTGCTCCTGGATCGCCAGGCCGATTTTGTAAAGCTGGGTGAGGGGCTGGGAGACTTCGTCTGCCGTATAGCCGGTGAAGCCTTGCGAGAGGCTGATCTTCGTGTCCGTGGCCGGCACCGGCTCGCCATTGGGTGTCTGGAACGTGCCCGCCTTGAAGTTGAAGGAGGGCGAAGTGAGATTTGCTGAACCAAACAGGTAGGTGCTGATGGCGGGATAGCGCTTCGTCTTGGTGGATGCAACCTGCCATTGAGCTTTATCGATGTCGAGCTTAGCGATGTTCGCGGGCCGGTTGTTTTCGAGTGCGATCTGAATCGCTTCAGACAGCGGAAGTTCGGGCTCTTGCGCCGAAAGCTGTCCCGCGGTCATGAACATGTATCCGAGACAAAGCACCGTGAGCGCGCGCATGAGTCCTTAACGGCTTCAATCTGGGACTGGAAAAAGAGGGTCCGGAATCCGAGAGCGGAGTTTGCCGCCAATCCTGGCGGATCGTCAATGCAGGCGATCTAAATTCTGCCGCAGGACGATCTAAAGGCCATCTAAACCAGCAACTCCAGCGGCTGCAGGCATATAGATCTTCGGGTATTCAAGGAGCCGAGGCGCGGACTATACTCCCATTTACCCCAACCATGATCGGAGGCTGCGTGATTGAGCTGGACGGCCGCCGGCCTGGAGCCTTCAGGTCCAAGAGGTTGCGCCGGAATGCCTCAATTATGCGTCCGCTTCGACGAGTTTGAGCTCGACACGGAGAGCTTTGAACTTCTGCGCGCCGGTCAGCGCGTCAGATTGGAACGCATTCCCATGCAGTTGCTTATGCTGCTTCTCGAGAACCGGGGAAAGCTCGTCCGCCGGGAAGCCATCATTGAACGGCTTTGGGGCGGAAACGTCTTCGTCGAGGCGGAACACAGCATTAATACCGCGGTAAACAAGCTGCGGGCAATTCTGCGCGACGATTCGAGGAATCCGCAATTTATCCGGACGGTAGTGGGCCAAGGGTATTGCTTTATCGCCGCGGTGAACGTTCCTGAACCCGGGACGAATGGATCTTCTCGGGCTTCTTCAGGTCCAGCTGAGCTGAATGGAGCGAATCCACGACACCGATCTGGTTGCGGGCAACGGTCATGCGAACGGCTCATCGATAATCGATGGACTCAAAGAGCATTTGGCGTCGGCGCAGTCCGGCGTCTCCGTGGCCAGCGCTGTCGCCGTTCCTGCCGGGTCATTTGCGAGGGAGGCGTTGACTCAGACCGTCAAAAGGCCATCTGACAGGAAGTCGTGGATCATTGCGGCACTCGCCGGATCGGTAGCGGTAGCGATCACTCTCGGCCTCTATCTGCTGCGCCAGCATGAAGGAGCGCCTCAGAGCCAGCAGCAGGAGTCGGTCGCACTGCGTTCCGTTGCTGTCCTCCCGTTTCGCAATCTCGCGCAGACTTCACACGAGGACTACCTGGTGGACGGGTTGACCGACGAGCTTACGACCATTCTCGCCAGAAACACTTCCCTTCGTGTGATCTCGCAGCGTTCGGCGATGCGCTACAAAGGAGGGCAGGACTCAATTCAGGAGATAGCGCGTTCTCTCAACGTCGATGCGGTCGTTGAAGGCTCTTATCTGCATGCTGACAAGCGGATCCGCATCACCGTGCAGCTGATTGATGCGCGCAATGACCAGCACCTTTGGGCGCAGATGTATGACGAGAGTGACAAACATTTGTTCGCCATGCAGGACCAGGTCACGAAAGACATTGCTCAACAGGTGGCGATTGTTTTGGGGAGCAGGTTCACCCGGTACCAGCCGGGGTGGTGAACCCGCATGCGCCTGATTCAGCAGGGCGGCGTCGCCGCGGAGCGCCTTTTAGTAAACTGGATATGAGGAATTTATGCCGGAAATTGTGCGCAGGAAGACCGTTACGGTCAGGGTAGGCCGGGTACGTGTGGGCTCGGATGCCCCGGTCGTCGTCCAGTCGATGACCAATACTGATACCGCCGATGTGGCGGGTACGGTTCAGCAGGTGGCGGCGCTCGCGACCGCAGGGTCGGAGCTGGTCCGGGTGACGGTGAACAACGACGATGCGGCCAAGGCTGTGCCGTATATCGTCGACGGGCTGGCCAAGCTGGGTTTGGATGTGCCGATCGTGGGCGACTTCCACTATAACGGGCATCTGCTGCTGACCAAGTATCCGGAATGCGCGCGGGCGCTGGCGAAGTACCGGATCAATCCGGGCAATGTTTCGGTGGGGCGCAAGAACGATGACAACTTCCGCGCCATGATCGAGGTGGCGGTGGAGAACCAGAAGCCGGTGCGGATCGGCGTGAACTGGGGATCACTCGATCAAGCATTGCTGACGCGCATGATGGACGAGAACTCGAAGCTGGCAGAGCCGCTCGATGCGCGCGACGTGATGATGGAGGCGATGTGCCGGTCGGCGCTGGATTCTGCGGCGGCGGCGGAGCGGTATGGGCTGCGGCGCGACCAGATCATCATCAGCGGCAAAGTCAGCGGCGTTCGCGATTTGATTGATGTGTACGAGATGCTCGCCGGCCGGTGCGAGTACCCCCTCCACCTGGGGCTGACCGAGGCGGGGATGGGCATGAAGGGCATCGTGGCCTCGACGGCGGGGCTGGCTCCGCTGCTGCTGAGGGGCATCGGAGACACGATTCGCGTGTCGCTGACACCGAAGCCGGGCGGCGACCGCACCGAGGAAGTTCTGACCGCGCAGCAGATTCTGCAGTCGCTGGGGATTCGCAGCTTTACTCCGCAGGTGACGGCGTGCCCGGGATGCGGGCGGACGACGAGCACCTTCTTCCAGGAGCTGGCGCAGCAGATCCAGGATTATCTCCGCGAGTCGATGCCGGTGTGGCGGGAGCAGTATCCGGGGGTCGAGGAGCTGAAGCTGGCGGTTATGGGCTGCGTGGTCAATGGGCCGGGCGAGTCGAAGCACGCGAATATCGGCATTTCCCTTCCCGGGACATTTGAGGATCCGGTGGCTCCGGTATATGTGGACGGGCGGTTGATGACCACGCTGCGCGGCGACACGATCGTTCAGGACTTCACCAGGATTCTGGACGAGTATGTGCGGTCGCGGTACGGCTCAGCGCGAGAAGGCGGAGCAACTGGTCGAGGTTCACTGAGGGTACCCCCTCCCCCCTCACCCTGGTTAGGATCTGTAACTCATAGATTCTTAATAGCTTTCATGACAGGCGATCTGCTACATCATAGAAACCAAGGGACTTGCGGGTTTCTCATAGAAAACAGAGCACTTAGCGGCGCTCATTGAAAGCAGACAACTTGTCTCTCACTCATTGATTCTGCAGAAGCTAACAGAAAGCCCCGGCTGCGATTGGCAGACCGGGCCTTTTTGTCTCTATTTCTATTGTAGCGGGTTTGGGGAAATTGTCGGCCAGCGATTCTCCACGAAAAGCGGGTCTTAATCCGTCTTGCGTGCCGCAGCATGCCATCCCAGTTGCCAGGCTGCGCACCGCCCGTCGTCAAACGATTCACCGTCCAAACGACCTCGGAAGCCGATTTCGTATTGAGCACGGTCCAGGTCCTTCACCTTGTCGACGTCATTCAATTGTTCCGGATCTTCAATCTGAGGTTCATCCATGGGGGGCTCACAGGCTTTGAATTTGGCCTTTCGATTCGAAGTGAGATGCGGGACAGAGCGGCGCGGAAGCGGGTGTGGATTTTTTTTGGGTGTTGCGGTTCCCTCGCCGCCCAGTACTTCGGCCTGAGGCAGCGAGCTAAAGCCTTCGGAGCGGCGCTCTTATTATTGCCTACTGAGGGACTCGCCCAACGATGCAGTCGATACTTCCCTACGGTGGCCTACGTCAAAGGCCAGGAGCAGCGCTGCCATGATGGCGAGCAGGCCCAACAGGATGAGGGGCAGCTCTGTGAATGCCGCAGCCGCGAGGCCGCCGACGAGGCCGGATAAAGCCTCGGCACCCACCTGCAGCGCCTGATTATTACCCATCACTCGTCCCTGTTCCATCTCACCGGCCGCCTTTGAAAGCAACGTCGCGCATGCCGGGAGGCAGATCGCCAGGGCTCCCGATGTCAGAAACAGCGTCACCCAGAGCGATGCCCGGGTATGAAAAACAACGACCGTGATCATAAAGAGGCCGGTCAAAAGCGCCGAGCCCGCAGCCAGAGTTCGGGTGCGGAAGCGCGCGGCGAGAAAACCAGTCAGCCAGGCATTCGCGATCACGATGGGAACGCCCACCCACGCGACAAACTCCGACATCCGCGAAACACCGAGATGAAAGCGGTCCACCAGATACATGGGATAGCAGCGAAAAAATCCGAAGATGGCCAGATAGAAGGCGAAGTTCAGCCAATAAAGCCGCCGCAGACGCCGGTCTGAAATTACACTGCGCAGATTCGTAAAGGCCTGCGTGAGGCTGACCGCGTGGCGCCGCGCGGGCGGATTCGTTTCGCGAAAGAGAAATGCCGTAGCCATTGTTGTGATCGCGAGCAAAATCATTGCCGCCCAGAATGGGGTTGCATCGCTGAACCATGAAGCCAGATCCGGATCCGCTAGCTTTCCGCCCACGAGCGGCCCAACGATATAAGCCGAGCTGGCGCTCAGGTAGATGTAGCCGAAGAACCGGTTGCGTTGTTCCGGCGTGATCACATCGGCGATGGCGCTCTGCGCGGCCACCACGTTGGCTTCCGCCAGACCCGCCAGCAGTGAGGCGCAACCAAGGAGAACGAAACTGCGTAGGTGAAGCGCGGTGCCGATGAGGGCGTAGCAGGCAGTCGTGAAAGAGAGTGAAATCATCAGAACCGGCTTGCGTCCGAAGCGATCGGATAGAGCGCCCAGCACCGGCGAACCGACAAATTGACCGAGGGGATAAAGGCAGAGCAGAAATCCGAGCTCGATTACGCGCCTGCTCATCGGCTCAGCTGGCGGAAGCAGGAAATTGTGATTGCTCATGATCATCGGCGTGAAGACCGTGATCATCAGGCTATAGCCCACGAATCCTGCAAACACCACTGCATATAACGGAAGCAACGACTTCAGGTCGGCAGGTCCCGCCGTTGCGTTTTTCGGCGCTGACCTCATCTCAGTCCGGCTGTGTGCGGCTGTTTCTCCATTCATGTGTTTCCCCGGTTTTCGTAATGCGATAGTCCTGCCGCCTGTTTGGGCGAAGAGTCTACATTGCCAGAGGCGGGCACACATCGACAAGGGAACCGTTCGGGTATTCAAAGTAGCCTTCCTCGAGGTATTCGGTGTGCGCCGAAGGAGGCCGATTTGCCGTTGTTGTCCCATGTACAATCGCGCCAAATGATCCGTTCCATTTCGAGATCGGTTTGCCTTGCGGCTCTGTTGCGTTCTCTTTTTTTCGTCAGCGGCGCAGACGCCGAAGCGTCCGCCGATGCTGGTGTTTCTGCATGTGACGGTGATTAATCCGGGATCGACTTCGGTCGAGGCAGACCGGGCGGTGGTGATCCGGCAGAATCGGATCACGGCGGTGGCGAGCGCGGCGGGGTTCGCCGCTCCCGAGTGGGCGAAGGTTGTCGATGCGTCGGGAAAATACATGATCCCCGGCCTGTGGGACATGCATGTTCACACGGCCTTCGGGGACTGGTTTCCACGCGGACGCGATGTGATTCTGCCTCTCTTCATCGCAAATGGCGTGACCGGCGTGCGCGACATGGGCGGGGATCTGCCGGTGCTGTTTGCGTGGCGGAAGGAGATTGCTGCGGGCGAGATTGTGGGGCCGCGGATGGTGGTGTCCGGGCCGATGCTGGATGGGTATCTGCCGGATGGAAAGCTGCGTTTTCCCAGCTCGATTCCGGTGATGACTCCGGCAGATGCTGTGAAGGCGGTCGATTCACTCAAGGCGCAGGGTGCGGACTTCATCAAGGTGCAGTCTGTCATTCCGCATGACGCGTATGTGGCTGCCGCGCGAGAGGCGCACAAGCAGAATCTGCCGTTCGTGGGGCATGTGCCGGACCACATCAAGATTACGGAGTCAGTGGCGCTGGGGCAGAAGAGCATCGAACACTTCATGGGCGTACTCGAAGGCTGTTCGAGCCAGGAGGACAAGCTGCTGGCGGGATCGACGGAAGACACGAAGCTGCTGCTGAGCAGTCGCGACGAGGCGAAGTGCCAGAAGCTGATTGCGCTGCTGGCTCAGACGCATACATGGCTGGTTCCGACGATGGCGTGGAACCGGCAGGGTACGCTGCTGGACCAGGTTGACTTTGCCCATCAGCCGCTGGACAAGTATGTGCCGGCGTACTGGCGCGACGTGACGTGGAAGCGCTTCTATGACCAGATGATGCCGGGCGTGAAGGCCGATGCGCTGAGTGTGCGGCAGCAGGAGATTGCGGAGATGATTCGCATGATCGGCGTGCTGCACAAGGGCGGCGTGGAATTTATGGCGGGGACGGATACGGCTCCGGGAATTTATGTGATGCCGGGCTTCAGCCTGCACGACGAGCTGGCCAATTTTGTCGAGGCGGGATTCTCTCCCATGGATGCGCTGGCGACGGCGACGAGCAATCCGGCGAAGTTTCTGGGCAGAGACGACATGGGCGCGGTGGCTCCGGGCAATGTGGCGGATGTGGTGGTGCTGGATGCGAATCCGCTGGCCGACATTCGCAACACGGATAAGATTTCTGGCGTGGTTGCGGACGGGCGGTATTATGACCGGGCTCATCTGGACGCTATGCTGGCGGGAGTGGAGCAGGCGGCCAAAAAGTAGGTGGACCATTGATCATTACGATCCGCAAAGCGCTGGCGGCAGAGGCGGGAGGCATTCGAAGGTGCCTCTCATCAGCCTTTGAGCCCTTTCGTTCTCAGTACACGCGCGGTGCATTTGAAGACACGGTTCCGACGGTTGAAACGATCCGGGAACGCATGGGCCACATGACGGTCTATATTGCCGTTGCCGGCACGCGGGAGATTGTGGGAACGGTGGCGTGTGAAGTCGATGGCACTGAGGGTCACGTGCGCGGTATGGCGGTTCAACCGCCGTGGCAGGGACACGGTATCGCTGAACGGCTGCTGCGCGCAGTTGAGAACGACCTGGCTGCCGCCGGGTGCACACGCCTCACTCTTAATACAACCGAGCCGCTTCAGCGCGCGATCAGCTTTTATCGGCGGAACGGCTTTGTGGCCTCGGGGAAGGTCACGGATTTCTTTGGCATGCCTCTGTATGAATATGTGAAGGCGCTGGCGTGATCAGCCTGTAACGAAGAGCGCGTTAGGATGGGTTGAACGGCTGGGCTGAGAGGCTGGATTCGTGGCGATTTTGTTGAATGCGGTTGAGGCGCGTGTGCTGGGTGCGTTGGTGGAGAAGGAAATTACGACGCCGGAGTATTATCCGCTGTCGCTGAATGCGCTGGTGAACGCGTGCAACCAGAAGAACAACCGCGAGCCGGTGATGCATCTGGATGAGGATGCGGTGCGGCAGGCGCTGCGTGGCCTCGAAGACGATGGGCTCGCCGGGCCGAGGCGCGGCGGAGACAGTCGGGTGACCAAGTATGAGCATCGTCTGCAGGAGGTCTTCAACTTTACGCGCGGCGAGACAGCGGTGATGTGCGTGCTGCTGTTGCGCGGGCCGCAGACTCCCGGCGAACTGCGCGGGCGCACGGAGCGCATGCACCGCTTCGAGGAAATTGACGACGTGCTGGGTACGCTGCAGAAGCTGATGCAGCGCGAGCCTCCGCTGGTGACGGCTTTGCCTCGACAGCCGGGGACGAAAGAGACTCGGTATGCGCATCTGTTGTCGGGCGAAGTGGAGGCAACGGAAGTATTTCCGACCAGAGCTGCGGAGACTTCCGGGGACGACCGGGTTGCACAGCTGGAGGCGGAGGTCGCGGGGTTGCGGCAGGAAGTCGCGGAGTTGCGGGAGAAGATGGAGGGACTGCTCTCATGAGCGGGATGATGCGAGCTGCGGTGTTGCGGCATCCGGGACCGAAGAACGAGAAGCCGCTGACGGTCGAAGAGCCGCCGATACCGGAGCCCGGACCGGGCGAGGTGTTGCTGCGAGTGGAGGCGTGCGGCGTGTGCAGGACGGATCTGCACATCACGATGGGCGAGCTGAAGCCGCTGCGCGATGAGGTGACTCCCGGGCACCAGATTGTGGGACGGGTGGAGAAGCTCGGCGAGGGCGATGCGGCGGGGCTGGCGGTCGGGCAGAGGGTTGGCGTGTCGTGGCTGGGCGGCGTCGACGGGACGTGTCTGCTGTGCCGCAAGGGACGGGAGAATCTGTGCGACCATCCGGTGTTTACCGGCTACACGGTGAATGGCGGATATGCGGAGTACGCGGTGGCGCGGGCCGATTTCTGTGCGCGGTTGCCGGATGAACCGAAGGCTGAGGATCTGGCTCCGCTGCTGTGCGCGGGGATCATTGGATTTCGCAGCCTGCGCGTGGCGGGAGTGCAGCGCGGCGACCGCGTGGGGCTGTTCGGGTTTGGCGCGTCGGCTCATCTGACGATCGATGTGCTGAAAGCGTGGGATTGTGAGGTGTATGTGGCGAGCCGAGGGGAGTCGCATCGGCAGCTGGCGCGGGAGCGGGGCGCGGCGTGGGTGGGCGACGCGCTGGACCGGCCTCCGGTGCCGCTGGATTGCGCGGTAACATTTGCTCCCGCGGGGGATGTGGTGGTGTCGGCGCTGGCGTCGCTGCGCAAGGGCGGGGTGGTGGCGATCAACGCGATTCATCTGGACCGGATGCCGCAGTTCGACTACGACAGCCTGCTGTGGGGCGAGCGGCAACTGCGTAGCGTGGCCAATATGACGCGCGAAGACGCCAGGGACTTCATCAAGCTGGCGCTGGAGATCGGGATTAAACCGCAAACCACGCTGTTTCCCCTCGACGAGGTGAACGAAGCGCTGAATGCCGTCTACACGGAGAAGATTAACGGGGCAGCAGTGGTGGTGATTTGAAGGCCTCTGCTGTGCCGCTGACAAAAGAACACTCTCTGCAGGATTTTCGGGAGGCGGCTACGAAGCTGCTGAATTTCTGAATCTGGACTGAGTGCTACCGGCAGAAGAAGTAGTCCGGCGTGGCCGGTTAACCCTCTCGAGCCGGCCGAGCTACCTCGCCCATCGATGTCCCTCTAGTGATCGGGTGACTATGACCCGTCTCACACCATCGCGGACCTGAGGAAGCTCAGCCGGCCGAAGAGTCACTTCTCAACAAGCACCGCCGCCAGCGCAATTCGATGCATGTTGATCAGTGTCACGAACCAGATGATGAGCAGCATTATCGTCACCAGCCAGTACGCGGTTGAACCTGCATGGGCCTGAAGAACCAGTGATAAGGAAAGTGTGACTGCGGATGCCCCAAAGAATGTAGCAAGAAAGCAAACGCAGCAGAGAACCATGGCATGAACTGACAATTGTTGCGGGCGCCCGGGGACGATCGCCTGACCCACCGGAGCAGGCATAACTCCTCCTTGCAAACTGCAAAGCAGTATTCTTGCGCCTTAGTCCGTTTTGGCAGTGGGTTAGACCACAAGGCCTAAACTCGCATCAGCACAAGCAGACTTTAGCACTGCCCAAGCATTTAGCAAGTCACAAGAGGATGTACTCAGGGAGACCTACTGAACAAGCACTAATCCGAATGTATAGGGGGCGATGTTACATCCCTTTCAACAGCGCCTTCCAGCGCACCCAGGCTTCTTCGCGAGCCTTGATATTCGCCTCGTTGCCAGTGGTGCGCGTGGGATCCTCACCCGCCCGCATGAAACCGTGACCGGCTCCGTCATAGACCACCGGATCGTACTTCTTTCCCGCCTTCTTCATCGCTTCGCTCGTGGCGGGCACAGTCGAGGAAATGCGCGCGTCGTTGCCCGCATAGAAGCCGTAAACCGGAGCCGTAATCGCGCTCAGGTTCTGCGGCGTAGGACCATAGAATACAAATGCCGCGCTCAGATCGTGCCGGTTCGTCGCAAACCGGAATGATTGACCGCCGCCCCAGCAGAATCCCGTTACCGCGAGCTTGCCATTCACCGCGGGAAGCTTCTTGACGTAGTCCGCGGTCGCATTCAGATCGGATGTGATCACGTCGGGATTCAGAGCCGACACCGCCTTCACCCGGTCATCGTCACCGGAGAATTCGCTCGACCCGCCGCCTTTGGGACCGAATCCCGACAGCAGGTCGGGCGCGATCGCCACATAGCCCGCAGCGGCGACTTCATCCGTCACCTCGCGCGCCCAATCCGTCAGCCCGAAGATCTCATGGATCACCAGCACCGCCGGCGCCTTCGACTTCACCTCGGGATAGACGACGAACGCATGCACTGTGCGATTGCCATATTTAATGTCCACCCACTCCTGGTGCCGCGGCGACTTCTCCAGCCGCTGCTTGGCCCAGTCCTGGGCCAACGCACGCTCCGACAGGAACACAGAACAACACAGAAGGGCGATCACTGCGAAAGCAATCTTTTTCATACTGGTAGTTATACCCCCGCGGGCCGACTCAGTTGTCCAGGTCAGTTGTCTTCAGTTATCCCAGGTCAGTTGTCTTTCGATGGTTCCGTCTGGCTCTTCTCCTGCGGCTTCACCGTGTTCCGCACCACCATGATCTTGTTCAGCATGTCGAACCAGAACGAGGCGCCGAGCGACAGCGCCCCGGCCGTGATCAGCCATCCGGCTAAAACCACGAGCGCCTCGGAGCCATGCGGGATGGATCTTCACTCCACACTTCGCATCATGCATCGCGAGTGCCGCCAGCCCACGGGCAGCATGTATTTGGTTGTCACCTCATTCACAGCATTCACCGACGACTCCATGCGCTCGACAAGCGCTTTCTCGGTTGTCGGTTGTGCCGGTTGGCCGTTCGCCGTCGGTGGATTCGGGTGGTCTTTCAGATAATCCGTCGCTGCGCTCACCATGCCGTCGCGAATATCGCGGTCAACCCACAGCAGATGGGCAATGTTGATCGAGTTCACATTGAAGGCAATCGCCAGCACCAGGCCGACAATCAGCAGAACGCGCTGCGTGTATCGCTTGTACCAGCCCGATACGCGATCCATCGCGTCGTTGTACCAGTTCTCGAGGTTTGTCTGGAGCTTCTGCAGCTTCTCCTCTTCCCTCCGCGCGTCGTTCTGCGCGTCGATCAGCAGCGTGAGCAGAGCCTCAACCGCCTTGTTCTTTGCGAACTGCTGATGGTGGCTGGAGAGGAAATCCTCGATATTCTGGATCGCCGTTTTGCCGTTGAACTTGTCCTTGTTCAGAATGTCGATCAGCGCCAGCGCAAAGGTCCGCGCCGGGATATACGACGGCAGCAAAAGCTGGTTCTTGACCCCGGCAATCGGCTTGGCCGGAGCGATGCCCACGCGCTTCTGCAGCCACAGGCGCAGCTTGCCGACCAGCCCAGCGGACTGTCATCGTTCAGGTCCTTCAACGGATCGGGATATAGGCCGCGGACCAGCCCGTGATCGTAGATGTTGTCCACCAGCGTGAGCGCGCCGGCCTCGATCGAATCGCCTGAGAGCAGGCTGCGCAACCCGCGCACAAGATTCGCCGCGCGCGACTGCACGATGCTGGCCAGAATTTCGTTGACGCCCGACGCTACCAGGCTGAGAAGCAGGTAGATGAACACCATGCCGATAGCCACGTCGAGAATGAATGATCCGAACATTCTGCCCCTCGCCCTGCCGAGCGGCCAGCATAGGGATCGGTTAACAGAGTGTCAACAACTTCTTTCCAAAAGAAAAATGCCCGCCGAAGCGGGCATGAAGAACCACATCCGGGAAGAGCGGGAAACTCACCGCTCATCCCGGAAGCAACGAGGACCTTGGCAGATTAATTCGTCTGGATCGGAGGCTTGGGCTTGGGCAGTGGCAGCTGCTCGGCATTGACCGGTGTCATTTCCGGCCCGTCATATCCGGTCAGGTTGCCCATCCCGGCGAGCTGTTGTTCCTGCACCTGCAGCGGACGCTGCATCACCATCACGACTGACGAGCCCTCGGGAAAAACAATGTCCTGGCCATGCTTCATCATGACCGCAATCACGCCAGCTGCCGCTCCAACGCCCGCGCCGATGCCGGTGGCCATACCCGGAGAGCCGCTGGACCATCCAACCAGCCCGCCAACCCCGGCGCCTGTCAGCGCGGTTGTACCAACCGTCTTGGCATCATCACCCTTGGTGCTCTCAGCCTTGATCAGGCCTTCCTTGTCTGTCACCTCGGCGCCCTTGGTATTGGGAACCTTATCTACCGCACCGGGCAGCGCAATCACCACGCCGTTCGGGAACGCCATCGAGACGAAATGCATCATCAGCTCCGCGCGACCCTTCACCTTGCCGCCACGCGACAAACCGTCTACATAACCCTGCACAAACACACCTGCGGGAATCACGACCCTGCCGCCGACAATCACGGGAAAGTTGCTGGCCAGGTAAACCGCATCGCCCGGCTTCGCCGTCTTGGTGCTGAGCGCGCTGCGCAGGGTAAGAGGAATTTTGGTGCCCGCCGGAACCACGAAAACCGGTCCGGTGGTTGCCGGAGCGGCCGGTGTGGCAGACTGAGCCGCTGGCTGTGAGGTCGCTGGTGCGGGCTGGGCAGCAGGTCTGTACCGCAGGCGCTGCGGCCGGCGTGGCAGATGCATCCTGGGGTGCCTGAGCGGCGGCCGAGCCAGCCGCCGCCAGGGAGAAACCAAGCAGAAGAGAAGTAACACTACGAAGAGCCATCAAGTATCTCCATTCGGTGCGCATGAGTGAAATTGCCCCGCCGGAAAGCTGCTCCCGGCGCCCATCGCCGCTCCTCGGGGGAACTCCGTTCCGTCCCACCTCGGTGTAAATCAATAACATTCTGTCATTTGATTGCCGAACTGGCTCTGCCTCTTTTGTCGCGGTAATCTGACGCTTTGGTACCGCAACTTTGGTTACCGTGCCCGGACTGGCTGACCGGCCCTACGCCCGCGCCAGGCTCTCGATCAAAGCTTCGCGGCGGCGAGCCGCCATAGCGTCCGCATTCTTCAATCCCCTCACCCACGCCGTGGCGCCGCCCACAGCCAGCACCAGAAACACAGGCGCCGCCAGTTGGGCCTCACCGAAGTGAAGCAGCGCAAAATACACCCCGGCTCCGGTGCCGAAGACCAGCAGCTGGATCAGCAGGCTGAGCAGCCCGTTCCCCGTCGCTCCCTGCTCGCGGCTCATGCGCGTCAGCGTCATGCGATATCCCATGGTGATGGAGAGCGTATTCCCCGCCGCCAGCTGCACCGGCAGCGCGAACAGCAGCCAGCACCCGGTCGCGGCCAGCATCTGCGCGTCCGGCAGCCCGAATCGGAAGACGACGATCGTGCAGACAATCGCCAGCTCGACCGCAAACAGCACCAGGTGGACAACGTTCTTAGCCAGCATCACCGTCCGCATCGGCGTCGGCGACATGAAGTACAACTGAATCCCTGCGCCTTCGCCACCCAGGCTGTTATAGACAAGCCGCGTCAGCCCGAGAAAGCCATACGCGATACCGATCGGCAGCGCGTATCGCGCGCCAAAGCCCGGCCCCGCTCCGTTTCCGCTTCGTCCCAGTATGAACAGCATCACCAGCGGAGCCACCAGACTGTAGAGCATCACACCGCTGCGCGCCAGATAGCGCATCTCCTTTTCGACTACCGCTCCCATCGGACCCGACAGATCGAAACCCGGCCGCCCGGCGGCTTCCGCCTTTGCAACACGCTGCGGCGCTTCGCCCAGGCTCTCCCCGCGATACTGCGCGCGCAGACGCACGCACAGCAGCGATCCCGCAGCCAGCGCATAGAGCGCGAGGCCGCCCAATGATGCGGCAGCCAATGTTCCGCGACCATGCTGGGCCTCCCCGATGGCCAGTGCCGCCAGCCCCGGAGGCGACACCCTCTGCACCCGATTCGCCTCGTGGGCAGCTTGCAGCATCGTCGTTAGCGTCTGCCGCGACGGTTGCCGCTGATGCGTATACAGTGCCGGATTAAGCGCCTGCGCGCCCAATATCAGGAACAGGAAGACCATGCCCAGCACTTCCCGCGTCTTCCTCTGCGCCAGCCAGCGATCGAGCCACGCAAAGACCATCCGCGTCAGCAGCACGTTGAACGCGGCAAACAGAATCGCCGTCACCGCTGCCCATCCCGCCAGCTCCGGCCGCGCCCACACCATGCCCGTGCAGATCCCAGCGAGGCAAAACCCTCCCAGGATCGACGATGCATCGAACAGCCCGAAGACCAGGTAATCCAGCACGTACGAGCCGAAGCTCACCGGAAAGCGCAGCAGTAAAGTCAGATCCACCGGCTCCTGAAACGAAGCCAGCGCTACCGGAGCAAGCTGCCACAGCATCATCACCGGCCAGAACAGCAGCGGGAGCAGGCGCAACTCGTTGTCTTTCGTTATCTGAAATGCCGAAACGCCCAGCCCGCTGCCGATGGCCAATCCCACAGCCAGAAAAAAGGTGGTGCGGATGATGCGCGCCGCCAGGTCAAAACTACCTCGCTTCGAGCGCAGCGAATTCACCAGCATCTGCAGGCGCATGCGCGTCAGCGCCGCGTATTGCGTCCGCGCCAGCGGGGACATTATAAGAGCTCCGCCTTTCATAGCCCCGCCTTTCATAACCACGACAGCTCCTGCGCAGGCTCGCCCGTGTCCGCACCCACCACATTCAGAAATATCTCCTCGAGCGTCAGCTTCTTGCCCGAATCAGGCATTCGCCGCTCCCGCCAGTGTCGTCTCCACACCGGCGCGCAGCTCTTCAAGTGACCCGTTTGCCACCAGCCTACCCTTGTGAATAATCGCCACGTGGCTGCAAAGCCGCTCCACAATCTCCAGCACATGCGACGTAAGAAAAATCGTCGCCCCGCGATGGATCATGCCCTGGAGCATCGTCTTCAGCGTGCCCGCCGCAATCGCGTCCACGCCTTCGAAGGGTTCATCGAGAAACAGCACCTTCGGCCCGTGAATCACCGCCGCCGCCAGCGCCAGCTTCTTCTGCATGCCGTGGGAAAAATCCGTGACCAGCTTTTTCGGCTCGTTCGCCAGTTGCATGAAATCCAGCAGTTCTTCCGTCCGCCGATTCGTCGTATCGCGATCAAGCCCGTACATTCGCCCCACAAAGCGCAGATACTCCGACCCGTGAGCCGCCCCAGCAAAGCCATCCCTTCAGGGACAACGCCCATCTGCCGCTTCAGGTCCAGCGAACTCGCTGTGAACTTCTGGCCGAGAATCTCGATCTCGCCCGACGTAGGCTCCAGCAGCCCGGTGAGCATCTTGATGGTCGTCGACTTCCCTGCCCCGTTCAGGCCCGAGAAATCCGAAGAACTGCCCCGGCGCGACGCTGAACGTGACGTCATCGACAGCCATGAAATCGCCGAAGCGCCGCGTCAACCCGCGCGTCGAAATTGCCGGTGTGTCCCCCGGTGTATCCATGGTTCGCAGAATATCGGGAATTCGTTGCCAATCAAAATGGGCGGCCTGAGGCCGCCCGGAGTTAAAACGCTTGCTTTGAAGAGCGCCATCTGACTACTGGTCAGCAGGCCGCTTCTACTTCCCCACCAGATCTTCCTCCAGCTCCGGATAATCCGTGTATCCCTTCTCCGTTCCGCCATAGAACGTTGAGCGATCCGGCTTGTTCAACTCCGCACCCAGCCGCAGCCGCTCCGGCAGGTCGGGATTCGCAATGAACAGCCGCCCGAAGGCCACCGCGTCTGCCAGACCCTGCGCCACCGTCGCCTCCGCATCTTCCGGCGTGTATCCGCCCGCCGAAATCAGCACGCCCGGAAAGGCATCGCGGAAAATCTCAGCCGTACGCGGAGCCTCATGAACGATCGGGCCGCCCGAGCCTGGATTCACCGCCCGCGGCTCGACTACATGGGCATACGCCACGCCTTTCTGGCTGAGGCCTGCGCAGCACATACTCAAACAGTGCTGGATGGATCGCTGTCGCCCATATCATTGAATTTCCCGTAGGGAGCCAGGCGCACGCCCACGCGATCCTTGCCCCAGACGCCGATCACCGCGTCGACCACTTCCATCAGCAGCCGTGCGCGATTCTCAATCGAGCCGCCGTACTCATCCGTCCGCTTGTTCGTGCTGTCCTGTAGAAACTGGTCGAGCAGATAGCCATTCGCCGAGTGAATCTCCACGCCATCGAAGCCCGCGGCCCTGGCATTCTCCGCCGCAGCGCGATACTGCGCCACCACCCCCGGAAGCTCCGCCGTCTCCAGTGCCCGAGGGGTCTCAAATGGAACTCGCTGAAAGTCAGCCGAGAACGTGGTTCCTGCGGGAGCAATCGCTGACGGAGCCACCGGCAAACCTTCTTCTGGATGCAGCGAGCTGTGGGAGATGCGCCCTACGTGCCAGAGCTGCAGAAAAATAAAGCCGCCCCTGGCATGGACAGCCTCAACGACCTTCTTCCATCCCTCGACCTGCTCCTGCGAATGAATCCCGGGCGCCCCCGGATAGCCCTTGCCGATCAGCGAAATCTGCGTCGCCTCGGTGATAATCAATCCCCCGTCCGAAGCCCGCTGCCCATAATAGGTGGCCATCAATTCGCTCGGAACATCACCCGGCTGCGTCGAGCGCATCCGCGTCAGGGGAGCCATCACAACTCGGTGCTTCAGTTGCAAAGCCCCCACGCGAAGCGGAGAAAACAAATGTGGATGTTTAGACATAGCTTCTATCAGATGCCGGGTGCCAGAATTGGTCGCAATCCTGACCCCGGCTGAGCCCTGTGCTCTGTGCCTGCCTTTAAGCCCCCGTCTCCAGCACCACCCTGAACCGCGCCTTGCCGCTCATCATCCGCTCGAAGGCTTCGGGAGCCTTGTCCAGCGGATACTTCTCGATCAGCGCCTTCACTCCGAAGAGGGAGCTGAACTTCAGCGTGTCTTCGGAATCGATCGACGTTCCGCTCGGCCATCCGGCCACCGCGCGCTTCTGCATGATCAGCGGAATCGCCGGTACCTTCAACGGATCGCCCGGCACGCCCAGAATCACCAGCTTGCCCTGATGGCCCAGACCGCCAATCGACGCCGACATTGCGTCGGCATCGGTTACCGTGGCAATAATCGTCCGCGCCCCGCCCAGCTTCTGCAGCTCCGCCGACACATCCTGTGCAGCGTTGTCGATGTAATAGTGCGCGCCCAGTTCATGCGCGAACTTCTCCTTGTCTGCGCCGCGCGCAATGGCGACGGTCGTGTAGCCCATCTTGGCCGCGTATTGCACTCCCAGGTGCCCAAGTCCACCCATGCCGAGGATCGCCACCACATCCGGAGGCCGCGCCCCGCTGTTGCGAATCGCATTGAAGGTCGTGATGCCGGCGCACAGCAGCGGACCCGCCTCCGCGCCCGATAGCGAATCTGGTACCGCCGCCACCGCCATCGCCGGAGCGACAATGTAGTCTGCATACCCGCCGTCATAGCTGATCCCCGGAATCTGCAGGATCACGCAGCAGATATGGTCGCCGCGCCGGCACGGCTTCGCACTTGCCGCAGTGCCCGCCATACCAGCCGATCCCCACGCGCTGGCCGGTTTTCCACTGGGTCACGCCCTCACCGACCGCGTCCACCGTTCCAACCACTTCGTGCCCCGGCACACGCGGATAATCGATCGGAAATACGCCCGTACATCGTGACCGTGTCGCTGTGACAAACCCCGCACGCCTGCACCCGCACCCGCACCTGCCCCGCTGCCGGCTCCGGAACCTCGCGCGTCACCAGTTCCAGCGGCCCACCCGCCTTCACTACCTGCACATATCTGCCTGTCTTCGCACTAGCCATAACGTTATCGCTCCTCCTGAATGCTGTTGAATTTACGCGACTATGAGATGGAGCCGCACAGCTGCCCGCGATTCATTTCAATTTGGCGATCCCCTTCAAACGGTGGCCAAATATTTGCACACCCCCTCCACGATCAGCCTCCACTCCCTCCGTCGTATCCACATCCAACTTCGGATACGCAATCGGCTCGAAGCTTTCCTTCACCCGCGCGGTACAGCGCCACATCGCGGTTCCTCGCCGGATTCTCGGGATCCCGCCGGCTCAGCCGCGCCTCAGCTACTGCATCCGAACACGTCACATGCAGAATCCGCCACCGCGCACCGGCCCGCTCCGCTGCCTGCACCACCTCGTCAACCTGCTCGTGATTTGAAAATGTTCGCCCGTCGATGAAGATGAACGCCGCCCGCCGTTTCCTGGTCAGATACGCCGCCGCCTCCAGCATTGCGCGCACGCAGAGATCATCCTGCTCCCGCGTGTAATCCGTCATCGCGCCGGGAAACAGCGCCTCCCGCACCCGGTCCTTGTCCAGAACCGTTCCGCCCAGCCGCGCCGACACCGCCCGCGCCAGCGTGCTCTTGCCCGTGCCGGGCAATCCGGCCAGCATCACCCATGTAACCGTCATAGTTACTTATACAAGAGCAGGCTACTTAAACAGCAGCGGAGCCAGATTGCTCAGATTGTCCCGCCACACCATCCACACGTGCATTCCCTGAGTGGTAACCGCCCTGGGCTGCATGCCCTGTTCCTTCAGCCACGCGATCAGCTTCTGGTTCGCCGGGTAAAGACCATCCTGCTCGCCGCACGAGATCCACAACAGCTTCAGCTTTGACTGGATCTGCGCGCCGGTCTGCGGAGTGATGGCCGGAAACAGCGGCGCAAAGTTATTCTCGCCGATTCCGCCCGCGCTGAACGCACCGATATACGCGAAGTCGTCGGTATGATTCAGCCCCACCAGCAGCGTCTCCGCGCCGCCCATCGAAAGCCCGGCGATCGCGTGGTCTTCCCTCTTATCCGACAACGGATACTCCGCCTTCACACGCGGCATCACTTCCTCGTACAGCACCCGCTCGTAATCCTTGAAGTTGCGCGCCGTAGTCTCCGGATCGCGCCACACCGCCCATCCGCTTCGTGATCATGTCCATCGTGCCGTAGCCCAGCGGCATCACCACGATCATCGGCTTCGCCTTGCCCTGCGCGATCAGGTTGTCGAGAATCACATTCGCCTTGCCCATCCACGTCCACGCGCTCGCGTCGTCGCTGTACCCGTGCAGCAGATACAGCACCGGATACTTCTTGCCGCTCTTCGCGTCGAAGCCCGGCGGCGTGTACACGTAATACTCGCTGTTATAGTCAACGATCTTCGAGCGGTAAAAGTGGTGATGCACCTCGCCGTGAGGAACATCCGCCGCCTCCCACGGCATGGGCGGCTGCCCCGGAACCAGGAACACGCTCTGCTTGTTGAAGAAGCTGGTCTTCACCAGCGTGTTGTGCGGATCGGTTATGTTCGTGCCGTCCACGTCATAGGAGTAGCTGTAGTACTCCGGAGCCAGCTTCGGAACCGTCACCGTCCACGCACCGTCCTCGCGCCTTCGTCATTGCGAACGGAGCCTTCACGTTTTCCAGATGCAGCTCCACCTTCGCGGCATTTGGCATGGCCAGCGTGAAGGTCGCGTTCCCCTCCGCGTCCACCTGCGGACTCTTCGGCGGCGCAGGCACCAGCGCCGTAGGCGCCGATGACTGCTGCACGGGCCGGGCCGGCGCAGTCGCCTGCTGGGCCGCACAAGTCAGCGCGCTCAGCAACAGCGTGATCAAAACATACCGGGAGACCGTGGACCCGGCATCCGTCCCAAACGATTTCGGCTCAACAGATCGTGACATTCTTCTCCTCATGACTTCGAAATCACCGCGTCCCAAAGTGTACAGCGTGGCACCCAAAATCCCATTCCGAGTGGCTATGGCACTCACGCAATCCCAGAACTAAGATCGGACGATTCCGGCCGCAAAGCCGGCATTGGCGGATGTGTGTCCGCGAGGAAGAGGTCCATTTTGTTCACACACTTCATCTTCTGGCCCTGGTTTGCCGGAGTCGTCTTCCTCCTGATGGGCTTTATCTGTGCGCGGCGAGAAATCGCCGCAGCCGCCGAGCTCGACAAGATCATCGTCCTTGGCCGGGTCTTCGCCGCTTCTGCCCTCGCCTGCTTCGGAGCCGAGCACATGATCAACATCGGCCCCTTTTCCCAAGCGGTCCCGCACTGGCTTCCCTTCCATGCCTTCTGGATCGTCTTTTTCGGCCTCGCGCTGTTCGCAAGCGCCCTCAGCCTTGTCTTGAATAAGTGGGTCCGGCTCTCCGCGACGCTGACGGCTATCATGTTCGTGATCTTCGTCCTCACCCTTCACCTCCCTGGAGCCGTCGCGAGCCCACACGACCGCTTTCGCTGGACGGTCGTTCTCCGCGAAACCTCTTTCGCGGCAGGCTTCCTTGCCTTCGCCGGAGCGCACAGCCCGCGCTCAAAACCGCTCATCGTCATCGGGCGCATCGGCGCAGCCTTGCCATATCTCTTCTTCGCCGTCATGCACATCCTGCACCCGCAGAACGCCCCCGGCGTCCCGCTGGCAAAGCTCACCCCCGCGTGGATGCCCTGGCCGCACGTCCTCGCCACCATCACGGCTCTCTTCCTGCTCGCCGCCGGAATCGCCATCCTTATAGACAGGTACGCGCGCACGGCTACGGCATGGCTCGGCATCTGGATGGTCTACCTGACTCTCGTTCTCTATCTGCCGATTCTGCTCACGGCCACCGGCGGCATGCAGCTTATCGAAGGCGTCAACTATGTCTTCGACACGCTGCTCTTCGCAGGAACGATCCTGCTGCTGACCTCTGCCCTGCCGCAGAATCAGCGCTGTCAATCTCCGTTTGAACATCGTGCGCAAGGCCACGTCACGACGTAACATTGGCGTAAAGGCGGAAGAGAATATGCTCACTGAATCCAGTGTTAGACAATTTGCGGACGATTGGGTGCGCGCATGGAACTCGCACGATCTCGATGCCATCATGTCTCACTACGCGACTGAGATCGTTCTGACGTCGCCAGCTGCCGCGAGGCTACTGAACAATGAGTCGGGAGTGGTCGCTGGTGAAAGCGCGTTACGCAGCTATTTCGCGCGTGGCCTGGAAGCCTACCCCAACCTCGCCTTTGAACTGCTGGACGTGATGTGGGGACTTTCGAGCGTCATCCTTTATTACAAGAATCAAAAAGGCACGAAGACCGGCGAGTTCATGGAACTCGATACGGACTTTAAGGTAATCAGGGTCGTAGCCAACTACAGTGCATGAAGGCCGCAGCGCCCGATCTGGTCCCTATCCCTATAGGCTCATCGAGACTTAACCGAAATTGAAGCACTTTTCCCGGGGCGAGAGCATCCACCTCTTGTGAGCACCGCTACCGTTCCAAAGTCCCCGGTTGTGCCGCCCTGCACGCAGGCGGTCTCTGCAACTGCGGGCGCGCCATGCACTGCACAGGATCGCAAGTGGATCCTGATCGCCACGATTCTGGGATCGTCTATCGCCTTCATGGACGGCTCGGTAGTCAACGTCGCCCTGCCCACACTGCAAGCCAGATTCTCCGCTACCTCGGGCGGCATTCAGTGGATTGTTCAGAGCTACGCTCTCTTCGGAGCGGCGCTCCTGCTGCCCGGCGGCGCCATCGGAGATCGCTACGGGCGGCGGCGGACATATTTATGGGGAGTGGCGCTCTTCGCGCTGGCGTCGGCGGCCTGTGCCGTCTCTGCTTCGCTCGGCCAGCTTATTGCTGCTCGCGCCGTGCAGGGAGTCGGAGCAGCGCTGCTGATTCCGCAAGGCCTCTCGATCCTTTCCGCATCTTTTCCGTCCGAAGAACGTGGACGCGCGATCGGCACCTGGTCCGCGTGGACCAGCGTCTTCGCCGCACTCGGACCAGTGGCGGGAGGCTGGCTCATCCAGCTCTGGTCCTGGCGGCTGATTTTTCTGGTGAATCTGCCCCTTGCGCTTCTCGTCTTTGCACTGGCGCCGCGAATCCCGGAAAGCCGTGCTGTGAACGGCGCTTCCGCGCGCCCTCTTGACCGCCTCGGCGCCGTGCTCGCCACTTTGAGCTTCGCCGCCATCATCTACTCGCTCTCCTTCGCCCCGCAGCTCGGCTGGAGCAACACGCGAGTTATCTGGCCGCTTGCCCTCGGCCTGGCTCTTCTGGCCGCCTTCCTTCGATCCCAATCGGGTCGAAGCAACGCAATGATGCCTCTTTCGCTCTTTGCCATTCCCCGCTTTCTCGCCGCCAACCTCCTGACGTTCCTGCTCTACGGAGCGTTGTACGGCGCACTCTACGTAATCCCGTTCTACCTGATCCAGGTGCGGCATTACGCTCCCTCAGAGGCCGGCGCGGTCTTCATTCCGCTGATGGCACTTATGTTTTTCTTCTCTGCCCGGGTCGGAACGCTTATTCCTAAAGTGGGCGAGCGCATTCTCCTGTTCGCCGGAGCGGTCTTCGCAGGCGCGGGTTTTGCCGCACTCGCGCTGCTCGAAAGCCTGCACGGATACGTCTTTTCCGTTCTACCCGGCGTTCTTCTTCTCGGCGTTGGAATGACGCTGGCCGTCGCGCCGCTCACCAACGCCGTCATGTCGTCTGTGCCGGAGAGCGATACCGGCATAGCGTCGGCGGTGAACAATGCGCTCTCCCGGCTTGCGGGACTCCTGGCCGTATCGCTGCTTTCTCTTCTGCTGGCGCACGGATTCGCAGCGACTTTGAAGGCGCAGCTTCGGGTATCCAGCCTGCCCGTCGAGACCCGCGACCAGCTGATCGCCAACCGGTCTCGCCTGCGTGACACACCCATTCCTGCGGGACTCTCCCGAGAGCAGCAGATCAAGGTCGCATCGCTGCTCGATGGCGCGTTCCTTTCAGGCTTTCGTTGGGTGATGCTGGCCAACGCGATCACTGCATGGTTCGGAGCGATTGCTGTGCTTGTGCTACTGCGCAAGCGCCCCAACTCAAATATGCCTATTCCGTTCGCAGCGCCCTCGCCGGATCAGTCGAAGCCGCGCGCCGGGCCGGAATCAGCCCGGCCAGAGACGCCGCCACAGCCAGCGTAATGATCGACACTGCCAGTACCCTGGCGTCCACGCCCTTGATCTCGTAGAGCTGCGCCTTGACGAAGCGCACACACACGAGCGCCGTCGGAATACCGATCGCCAGCCCGAGCCCTGTCTGGATCAGCGCCCCGCGCATCACCATCGCAATCACTCCGCCGCGCTCTGCGCCCAGTGCCATGCGGATCCCGATCTCGCTCGTGCGCCGCGCGACGGTATAGGCCGTTACGCCGTAGAGCCCGATCGTGGCCAGCAGCAGCGCCAGTGCGCCGAACAGCATGGTGAGGCGGCCGAGCATGCGCTCCTCGACGAAATTGCCGGCGATCTGCTCGTCGAAGGTCTGAAAAGTCACCACCGTCAGATTCGGATTGATGCTCGACAGCGTCTGTCGCGTCAGGGCCTCCATGTCGTTCATCGGATGTGAGGTAGCCAGCACAATCGCAGGCGCGTAGAGTTCCATATCATCTGCAATTGGAGATTTATCGCTCGGCGCCCGCCGCATCAGCGGCAAAAAGTACATCATGTGGTCCTTCCAGTACACGCTCTGGTAGATGGAGTCCTCGACCACTCCGACAATCTCGAAGTCTCCCGGTGAAACATTGCCCGGTTGACCAAAGTGCTGGCCGATCGGATTCTCACCCGGCTTGAAGAGCTTCTTTACGAACGCCTGGTTGACCACCGCCACCGCGGGGGCCGTCGACGTATCTTTCGCGGTGATCCCGCGGCCCGTTACCACGCGCGTTCCCACCGAGTCGAAGTAGTCTCCATTGACCCTTACATCCGAGGCAATCACATCCTTATACGGCTGTCCCAGCACCTGCACTCCATCGCCCCAGTTGTCGTCCTCCATGGGCGTATAGGAGCTGATGCCCACCTTTACGACTCCGGGAATCGCATGGAACCTGTCTTCCATCAGCCGATACAGCGCTTCAAGCTGCGCCTCCGAATACCCAGCCGCCTGCGGATTGATGTGGACGATATAGCGGTTCTGCGTTTGCACGTGCATGTCGGTGTGCTGCAGCCGGTTCAGGCTCTGCGAGAAAAGGCCCGCGCCGACCAGCAGAACGAGCGACAGTGCTGCCTGCAACACCACCAGTCCGCGCTGCAGCAGCGATGCGCCGCCCGCCGTCGTCCTCGCGCCGCTGCGCAGAGCATCGGCGGGATCGGCCTGCGCCGCAATCCATGCGGGAGCCACGCCGAACAATACCCCGGTCAGCAGCGACAATCCGCACGCGAACGCCAGCACAGCGGGCGACGGACTCGCCTGGATGGGAACGTCGTGAGACGAGGGGAAAGCAAGCGCGAGGAGCATGCGCGTGCCCCCATAGGCAACTATGAGTCCGGCAATGCCGCTCAGCGCCGCAAGCACCAGGCTCTCGGTGAGCAGCTGGCGAACGATTCTTGCGCGGCCCGCGCCCAGCGCTGTCCGCACCGACATCTCCGCCTTGCGCGACATGCCTCGGGCCAGCAGTAGATTCGCAATGTTGGCGCACGCGATCAGTAGGACCAGCCCGGAGATGGTCATCAGCATCTTCAGGTTTGAGGAGTACTGCTGCTGCATCTGCTGAATTCCGCCACCGCCCGGCGTCAGCACCACATGCACCTTCGGAAGCTGCTCTTTTCCGGCTCCTCCGGAAAAGACACCAGTCTGACCGAACGCCTGCCGCACCAGTCCGCTCAGCTTTTGCTGAAGCGCCGGCAGATTCGTGCCCGGCTTTACGCGCCCCACCATGTAAAGCCATCGCTCATTCGGGCTGTGCACATAGGGAGCATTCGCCAGCACCGGCATCGACTCAATCGGCAGATAAAAATCCGGGGGCGCGCTGGTCATTCTGTCGCCATAAAATCCAGAGGGCGCAATGCCCGCAATCGTCACCGGCTTGGTATTCACCCAGAAGGTACTGCCCACAACAGCAGGATCACCCGCATAGTCGCGCTGCCAGGTTGCATAGCTCATCACAGCCGCGATCGGCGCACCCTGCACATCATCGGCGTCGGCCAGCAGACGCCCGGCATGCGCCTTCAGCCCAAAAGTCCGGAAGTAGTTTCCCGAAACAAACTCGCCCATCACCGACCGTGCACCGGTCTGGTCGCCACCGCGGCGCACCGTGACCGGCCGGTATCCGAAACCCGCCTGCATCGCCGCCAGCTCTTCGAACTCCGGAGCGTTCTTCTTCAGCAGCTGCCATGTCGCAGTCGGAAAGTAGCTGTAATCGCCTTCGTCGTCGCGATCGTGCTGTACCCCTCCGCCCACGCAGCAGTCGTTGTGGTTGCCGATACGCACCAGCATCTTCGGATCGGCGACCGGCAGGTTCCGCATCAGCACCGCATTCACCAGCGTGAAGATCGCCGCATTGGCACCGATCCCCAGCGCCAGCGTCAGTACCGCCGTCGCCGTAAACCCCGGAGTCTTCCGCAACTGCCGCAACGCGTAGCGCACATCCTGAACCAGAGTCGTCACCATCTCTCTTTTGATCCTCTCGAAGCGGGCTGCTCCTCTTGCCTCTCCGGCACGTCACCGCCCAAATGCGGCCTCCGCTAAACCTCTATTTATCTGTACATTCATAGACGCAGCCACCGGGCGCACCGTCCACTCACGATCGTCACCGTCCAAAACAGGACACAGCCCGGCCCAACCACGGCTGTCTTGACTGGCATGGATTTCTGCCCTCCGCGCATCACCAAGTGGCTATGTCGCCTCCTCCATCCACGGCGATATAGTCCAGCCATGCTGGCATTTCCTCGCAGGACTGGGTTCCCTTCGGCCCGTTTCTATTTCACCCTCATCCTGATCCTCACCTTCGCAGCCCTCCTGTTGGTCGCATCTCGAGTCCTGGCACAGGACAAGATGAGCAATATGCCGGGAATGGATCAGAAGAACGCCGACCCCAATCGTACCTGCGACGACATGGGCAACAGCGTAAACAGCATGAGCGTCATGGGACAGAGCATGGCAGCCATGACCAACCACATGTGCATCACGCCGCTGCGCCCCGAGCAACCCGGCGACAAGGAAAAAGTAGAAGCCATGCTCGCCCAGATCAGAGCCGCCATCGACAAGTACAAGGACTATAAGAAAGCCCTCGCCGATGGATACGTCATTGGCAACCCCAAGGTCGACCAGCGCCAGTACCACTTCACCAACGACGGCAACGTTCGTATTGCCGACACCCGGTTCGACCCGGCCAGACCATCCTCGCTGCTCTACTATCACACTCCCACCCAGCGCTACCGCCTCGAAGGCGTGATGTTCACCGACAGCACCAGCGCCAATCTGGACGAGCTCAACCAGCGCATCCCGCTCAGCATCGCGCGCTGGCACGAGCACACCAATTTTTGTGCCGCCCCGGCCAACAAGGTCGATGAATATCATGGCGAAAATCCCAAATTCGGCATGTTCGGCTCTATCCACACAGCCGAGGCCTGCAAGGCCGAGGGCGGCACCTTTTTCCCAGTGATCTTCAGCTGGATGATCCACGTCTTCCCCTACGAAACCGACCTTAAAGATGTCTTTTCCATGAACGACGACATCCCCCATGTTCATTGATGGCCCACTGACGCCACATCGATGACCGTTCGTTTGCACCCCGCCACAACTCTCTGAAATTTCCAATTGGCAACCGGCACTGGATCGTCTATAAGTGGTCGCTGACTTGTGAATGATGCCGGACGTGATTCAAAGCTCCGGCTGGCTCGGCAACCCGCCCAGCCTCTAAGTTCCGATAACGCAGTCCTTGCGGTCTCCGCCCGCTCCGGAGATCTCTCAATCGCTCCAGACTTCCGTTGCTCCGACGCCTCAAATAAGGAGATGGCATGAATAGTCCATGGAGCTTCTGAGGCGATAGGCTCCACAGCAGGAGTTGTGGAGCAGGCAGGTTGCGGGCTGGATCGGTTTAGTGAGGCCGTTGGACCTCGTAAAGGAGATTAGTCAGACCTGCAACCGAAGCGTCACCGTAAGGCCGCAAGGACCTTGGATGGGAGAGTGGTGATCGCCGCAGAGCACGTCTACTCCACAGCGCGAGGAGAGACGAGATGAAGCGATACCTGGGAGTAGAC
This sequence comes from uncultured Acidobacteriaceae bacterium, assembly GCA_963725225.1. Classification (GTDB taxonomy): domain Bacteria; phylum Acidobacteriota; class Terriglobia; order Terriglobales; family Acidobacteriaceae; genus Silvibacterium. The sequence goes on along the minus strand of CAVRXY010000010.1, from coordinate 105,910 downwards.
CTGCACCGGACGCAGTTCACCGTGTGCACGCGGCTGGAGAACGGACGGACGTATTTGCGGCAGTGGCAGTTACGGGAACTGAAGCTATTTGCCGCGCAGTTGCGGAAAGAGGATGAACTGGCCGTGGAAGCAACGGGCAACACGCGACTGTTTTACGACGCGGTGGAGAAGTATGCAGCGCGGGTGGTGGTGGTCAACCCGGCTCAGTTCAAGGTGATCAGCCAGTCGGTGAAGAAGACGGACAAGAACGATGCCGAGTTGTTGGCGCTGTATCTGGCCAAGGGATTATTGCCGGAGGTGCGGATGAAAGAGCGCAACCAAAGAAATATGGGACATCTGGCCCAGACACGCGACCTGCTGGTTAAACAGCGCTCGGCCCTGAAGGCCAAGATCAACAACCTGCTTTCATCCGAAGGGATCAACCTGAAGCGCGAAGCGCTATCCAGCAACAAGGCGCTGGAACGGGTGCTGGCCTTGCCGCTGTCTGCGGCTGATGCTGGCCGAGGCCCGTGTGCTGACCGGCCAGATCCGCAGCCTGAACCAGAGCATTGCCGAACTGGAGGAACTGATCGAAGAAGAAGGACCTAAACTCGCCGGTCACGAAAACCTGATGAGCATCAAGGGCATCGGCCCGGTCAGCGCTGCGGTGCTGTTGAGCGTGATCGGCGACATCCGGGACTTCTCCGATCCGGGCAAGCTGGCCGCCTATCTCGGCCTGGTGCCCCGAGTGCAGAACTCCAACGAAAGCGAACGCTCAGGACGCATTACCAAGCAGGGCAACAAGCTTGCCCGCACCGCATTAGTGCAGTGTGCTCTGATCGCCAAACGCTACAGCTCGTTCTTGCAGCAGTTCTATCAGCGTATCCAGCGCCGCCGCGGTGGAGGCAAGGCCAACATCGCACTGGCGCGCAAATTCCTGGGAGTCATCTATCACACCCTCAAGAACAACTGGGTCTTCGAGGACTTCCCCAACTTCGTCCTGGCCTCCTGAAAACAGGCCAAAACCAACCAATGAGTAGACAACTATTCATGGGAGCATATCCATGCCGAGTACCCCCACGAGACCCGCCGCCTGGCGTCTCACCTTCGCCTACCAGGGCGGAGAAGTTCATCTTGAGCGGAAGGAAAAGTTGACCATGGTTGCCCCCGGCTCCGACCCAACCGAGGGCTACCAGGGACAGACCGGCTACTGGGTTGAGCTGCGCGACGCCGCCGGGAATGTGCTCTACCGCGTCATCCTGCACAACCCCATGCCCCAGTACGTCGAGGTCCACGACAAGGGTGGCGTTCATTCTCACGCAGCAGTCAAGCAGCGCCGCGGCACCTTCAGCGTCATCGTGCCTGCACTGCCGCAGGCCACGGCAATCTCGTTCTATGGAACCGACGAGCCGCCGGTTGAGCCGATCGGCAGCCGTGTGATGGAGCAGACTCGTCCCGCTACATCCCGCATCGGCACCAACGCCGCACGCGAAATGGCGACTTCGACGCTGGAGGCCACACGTCCATGAGCACGTCAGACGGAACCGTCAAAGGCATTCAGAAAATCGTCGATCACGGCGATGACGCCCTGCGCTGGAACGTCGTCATCCTCGCCGAGGGCTACAAGGACGCCGAACTCCCCACCTTTCTCACCGACGCGCAATCGTTCGCCAACACCTTCTCCACCACCGCGCCCTTCGACACGCTCTGGAGCGGCATCAACGTCCACGCCGTAAGCGTCTCGTCCACCGACAGCGGCGCCGACGATCCCGCCTCCTGCGGAGACGGCAGCCACGGCGCCGGCACCACGGTTCGCAGCTACTTCGACGCCACCTACTGCGGCGGAGGAGCCATCCGCCGCCTGCTGACCGTGCAACTCCGCCACTGCACTCTCCGTTGCCCGCGCCCAGCTTGGCCGCGAGCCGGGAATGACCTTCGTCATCGTCAACGCCACGCAATATGGCGGCTCAGGAGGCCAGGTAGCCGTCTTTTCCAAAGCCGCGGGAGCTGCCACGCAAGTCGGGATGCACGAGATGGGGCACACCGCCTTCGGACTCGCCGATGAGTACTCCACCTACGCCGGGTGCAGCAGCGGCGAGACCGGCCATAACACCTACTCCGGCTCCGAGCCCACCGAGCAGAACGTAACCGCGAACATCACCACTCTCAAGTGGCAATCGCTGGTCACCGCCGGTCACGCACATACCCACAACCACCAACGCCGACTGCACCAAGTGCGATACCCAGGCCTCACCCGTATCCACAGGAACCGTAGGCGCTTTCGCCGGAGCACGCTACTTCCACTGCGGCATCTACCGCCCGGAATACGACTGCCGCATGCGCAGCACCGACGGCAACCAGAAATTCTGCGCCGTCTGCCGCAGCGTAATCACGAACAAGATCAAGCCCTACGTCCCTACAACTCCCACACCTACGCCGACACCAACGCCTACACCTACTCCCACACCTACGCCGACTCCAACGCCCACACCAACGCCGACACCCACACCAACTCCAACGCCGACCCCCACTCCTACGCCTACACCAACTCCAACGCCTACTCCCACACCAACGCCTACTCCAACGCCGACGCCAACCCCGACGCCGACGCCAACCCCCAGCACCGGCAGCGTTGCCTTCTTCCCGTCGCTGCCGTCTTACCCGACACCCGCGCCGGCTCCGGTTGTGCAGCCGTCTCCCGCCGGCAGCGTCGCCGGGAAGCAACACTGTGGCCATCGTCGGAGTTGTCGGCCTCGCGGCCCTCATGGGCATGGTTGCAACAGCGGGACTGGTTGCCGTCGTCGCCATCGCGAAAGACAAAGACAAGGATGGATAGCCGGCATTAACAGGCGGGCTGGCCCACGCACCGGCCCGTCGAAAACATAGCAGCGGCCCCTGGAAACGTCGGAGCAGGACCATGATGTTCGGCATGCAGCCCGCCGCAAGCCTTTGAAGTTTTCGATTGGCAACCGGCACTGAATCGTCTATAAGTGTCGCTGACCTGTGAACAGCGCCGGGGTCGGTTCCCAGCCAGGCTGTACGGCGCTCTGTATCTCAATCGTCGAAGGAAGCCGTGCTTCCAATCGATGAATATTCTGAAGGCATTTTGAAGCTTTACCCAGACGCCCTGGTCGCTCTTTCGCTCGTTGGATTGAAATTCAGAAGTGCCGGGCTTCAAAGCTCGATAGATTCATTGACCATCCGTTGGTGATTTGAAAGGGACAGATATGGCAGACATCATTGTATGTACTCCGAGATACCTCCCGGTGGAACAGTGGCCGGCGGCTGCTGACAGGGCCATTGCGATCAACCCGGCGAATCGGCCTCAGGTCGAGCTGCTGGCGCGGATCATGCCGTCGTTCAAACCGACTCGAGAGCATATCGCCGCAATGACCACCAAGTACTGGAAAAGCGGGAAAGTAGCACTCACAGTAAGCTTTATGGACGTAACTGATTCGGCTCTTCAGGACAAGATCCTTCTGCACATGAATGCGTGGGCGCCGCGCGCGAATGTTGCTTTCACGAAGGTGGCGAGCGGAGGTCAGGTCAGAATAACTACCGTTCATGGTGCGCCCCCCAACGGCGGTCATTGGTCCTGGATCGGTACCGACATTACAACGATTGCCGCAGATAAACCTACGATGAACCTCGACTCGTTCACGCTGTCTACTTCGGATGCGGAGTACCGCAGAGTCGTGAGGCATGAGACTGGTCATACGCTGGGCTTTATCCACGAGCACCTGCGGGCTGCGCTGGTAGCAAAAATCGACCCGACAAAGGCTTACGCGTTCTACGGTGCGCCTCCGAACAACTGGAACAAAGCAATGGTCGACGCGCAGGTCCTGACGCCGATAGAGGAGTCCTCTCTCACAGGAACGACGCCCCCGGACCCCAACTCGATCATGTGCTATCAGATATCGGCAACCATCACAAAAGACGGCAACGCCATCGCCGGCGGCACCGATATCGATGAGTCCGACTACAACTTCGCCGCAAAGCTGTATCCCCCTGGAACTACGCCGCCAACCCCCACGCCCACACCGACTCCAACCCCAACTCCAACCCCCACACCCACGCCGACACCAACCCCTACCCCTACACCGACACCTACACCAACCCCTACGCCGACACCTACCCCGGGAACCGGCACTCCAGAATTTTCGTTCCAGCCGCAGGCGTATTATCCTCTGCCGCCGGCGGCTCCGGCCGCGGCGCAGGCTGTGACCCCGGCGCTCGAAGGAGGCGCAACCGCAATCGTGGGGGTCGTCGGACTCGTTGCAATCATGGGCATGGTAGCAACTGCCGGAGTAGTCGGCGTCGTTGCCATCGCCAAAGACAAAGATGGGTAGGCAATTGGTTCCACGCTAAAGTCATTTTCGGAAATAGTGCAGTCCGAAGCCGCTGTCGCGGATGTCAACGCGACCAACAGGGAGCGGCGGCCGGGTACGATTCAAAAAAGGCCCGGAATTTCCGAAGATGCCTTAACCCGCGGGCTGGCACACGCACCCGGCCCGTCGAAAACAACGCTGCGGCCCCTGGAAGGTCGGAGCACGATCATGGCAGCCAGGGTTGTTCACTTCGGATGTGACGAATGCAGGCGCCTCCTGGTTCTGCACATGGCAGGCTATGCGGTCGACGACTGCCCATCGATCCTGAAGCTTCGTTCTGTCCTGCTGGAGCCTGGTCAAGCCTCGGCCGTTCTCTTCACCGGGCAGGACGAGGAGGGCCGTAAGGAAGCCGTTACACTGGCGCGCGCACAATCCGGTGCGCCGCTGATACTCTTTGAAACCTGCAACGCCCCAGGCGACGAGTCAGACTTCGACCTGGTCATTCCCCCGCTGACTCCACCGCAGGAGTGGCTGGCAAAGATTGCCGCGACCATCCAACAACGCGGTGCTATCCACTAATTGGATTCGAATCTCCCGAATCCGACACCCGAATCATGACTCGAACGTGAACACCTGCCACCACCGGCCATCCTTCTCCACTCGCACGGGTCCCACCACCTTGGCGCGAAACCTCGAAACCGCAGTCGCCCAGAACCGCTGCGCCGGAGCGTTCTCTTCCATAACCCGGGCCTCCCATTGCCCTGGAAACCGCCTCCACACCTCGTGCGCGACGCGCGTTCCCACTCCCCGCCTGCGATGCGAGCGCAGAACGAAGAACTCCGCCACATCCCAGACCACTCCCCGGCAGGCCACGCCCTCACCCTTTCTTCACCAGCACAAAGCCGGCCAGCTTCCCATCGACTCTCACCAGAAAGGGATACCGCTCTGGCTCGCTCCAGTAGAGCGGAAGCCGCGGATAGCCGAACCTGCCGTCCTCACCTACGTCTATGCCAAGCAGTTCACTGAATTCGTAGACATACAACTCCAGCAAATTCTCGAGCACCGGTTGCTCTTCCGGCGTTGCGGAGAAAACCTCAATGCGAGAGGCCGGCCTTTCCACGGATCCACTCAAATGTGCACACCTCAGCAACCATTCTCTCGATACACGCGGTCACTTGTTACCATGTTCGGCCCGGCAGCGGCCCGCCCGCAATCTTCCAGTCGGCTAGAATTTCGTGGAACCTGCTTCTGCGAGAAGCCGGGCATTCCTTATACAAAGGCGAGGCCCTCTTCGAAGATCGCTCTCTCATGACGTATATTTCCACCCCCGAATGGATGCAGCGCGCGCGAGAGGCCCAAAGCCGCTGGGCCAAACTCGCCGTCCGCGAACGCTGCCGCGCCTTGCGCCTCTTGCGCCATCGCATCGCCGAGCAGACCTCAACCATCGTCGACACGCTCTCGGAAGAAACCGGCAAGCCTCCTTTGGATGCCATCTCCGGCGACGTGCTGGTGACACTGGAGCAGCTGCTCTACAACGAAAACCACGCCGAGCGCCTGCTGCAGACGCGCACCGTCGGCAAGCCTCCGCTCTTCTACCTCGGCGCCCGGTTTGAAGAGAGCTACGAACCTTTCGGCGTCGTTCTGGTCTATTCGCCGTCGAACTATCCGATCCAGCTCTCGATTATCCCCATGGCAACAGCGCTGGTTGCCGGGAACGCTGTCGTCCTCAAGTGCTCCGAGAAGACTCCGCGAACCGCGCGCCTGATCGAAGACATCTACAGAAGCGCAAATCTGCCAGAAGATCTCGTTCAGTTCATCTCGGCCGACCCGGAAACCGCGGGCGACCTCATCGACGCCGGTCCGGACATGATCTTCTTCACCGGCAGCAGCCAGAACGGCCGCAAGGTCGCAATGCGCGCCGCCGAGCGCCTCATTCCTACGCTGCTCGAACTGGGCGGCAAAGACCCATCACTCGTTTTCGCAGACTGCAATTTCCAGCGCGCCGTTGAGGGCGTCGCCTACGGAGCTTTCGCCAATGCCGGCCAGGTATGCGTCGGAATCAAACGCCTCTACGTGGAAGAGTCCATCTTCCCTTCATTCCTCGACGCCCTTACCGAGCGCGTCCGCAACCTTCGCATCGGCCGCGCTCTCGATAGCGATCTCGGTACTCTGCCCGAAGGCGCACGCGGCAGGTTCAACGCTCAGATTGAAGACGCAATTCAGCGGGGAGCGCGAATGCATCTGCCTCAGGGACCGCTTACCGGATGCGAGCCGGTCATTCTGAGCAACGTTCCTTCGAACTCGCGCCTCATCACTGAAGAATCTTTCGGCCCGGTCGTCTGTGTCGCTCCGTTCACAGACGAGGCCGATGCGATCACGCTCGCCAACGCCAGCCCTTTTGCGCTGAGTTGCAGTGTATGGACCGGCGATCCTGCGCGCGGCCAGCGCGTCGCCGCCCAGATGACCGCCGGCACCTGCGCCGTGAACGACGTACTGCGCAACATCACCAATCCCCACGCATCCTTCGGAGGAAATCTTCAGAGCGGATACGGCAGATATCACGGCGCGCATGGGCTGCGCGCGTTCTCGCGCTCCAGGAGCGTCATGATCGTCGGCGATCGCAGCAGGCGCGAGCGGCACTGGTTCCCATTTACGCCGCAAACCTACGCGCTGCTGCAAAGAGTCGTCGCCTTTCGTCACCGCAAAGGATCGATCTTCACGCGCCTCCGCAATCTCCTCGTTCCGGCGCTGTCGATAATGCTCTTACTGCCAGCGGCGCCGTCAAAGGCGGCCTCTATCAGCTGGCGTGATGGACATCAGCTCGCCAGCTCCGACAAAAACTCCTCATGCGTGAGGATTCGCGCGAACATTGGCAAGTTCTTCTCAAAAGTGAAGCGCTGCTCTTCCTCGGAAAGCGTCGCCGCGCAATCGGAGAGCGCCACGATGCTGAAGCCCTTTTCGTAGCCTGTGCGCGCGGTTGACTCGACGCAACAGTTGGTCAGGAATCCGGCGACGGCCAGCGTCTTTATCCCGCGCGAACGCAGAATGAAATCGAGATTGGTGCTGGCGAAGGTATCGAGCCCGCGTTTTCCCTCGACGACAATGTCGTCCGCACCCGGTGTAAGTGAATCTACGATCTCCGCTCCCCAGCTTCCCCGCACAAACGCATTCGAATCCACAACGCCTTTGAGAATGCCGTACGGCTCCGGCGTAATCTCCCGATAGCCTTTCGCAAATGAGATCGGTGCAAACATCACCGTCACGCCCGCCGCGCGCGCCTTGTCCGCCGCCTGCTTCGTATTGGCGAGCATGTTGGTGCTCTCCATGACCGGCTTCACGCCGTTGTGCAAAGCTCCACCTTCGCTGGTGAAATCGTTCTGATACTCGATCAGCAAAAGCGCAGTAGTCTTCGGATCGATGGGCATAGCTCCTCCGCGGGGAATAAGAATTTCAGAATTGTCGACTACGCGACCGAGTTCGCTTTCAGCAGATCTTCGATGCGCACGGGAAGCTGACGTACCCGCACTCCCGTAGCGTGATAAACAGCGGCGGTAATCGCCGGAGCAACGCCCGCCAGTCCGATCTCTCCAATGCCGCGCGCTCCGTATTCATTCAACATCGGGTCGGGAATGTCGAGAAAGTGAACGTCGATCTGCGGCGCGTCGGCAATCGTGGGAACGATGTAGTCGGCGTAGTTGTCATTGATCGGATGCCCGTTGCGCGGATCGTAGATGGTCTCTTCAAACAGCCCCATGCCCACACCCATCACGATCGCACCCGCCATCTGGTTGGTTGCCGTGCGCATATTGATGATCCGGCCGCCATCCACCACACTCACCACCCGGCTCACCCGCAGCCGAGCGATGCCCGGGTCCCACTCAATCTCCACAAACTGCGCGCCAAAAGAGTGCGTTGAGAAATTCCGAGCCTTCGGATCCGCTCTCAGGCCGCCGCTCTTTCCATCTCCCCTTGCACTGGCCAGGTTCGCCATGTGCAGTACTTCGTCGAAGGGCACGCCACTCGCCGGGGATTCTCCTTTCACATGCACGCGGCCGGCTGTCATCGTCAGCGGCGGAGGGTCGTCCCCTTTTTGAAAGGGCAAGCCTTTGGTATTGGATGCTACCGTCAGCACCACCTTCACCGCCGCATTCGTGCCATCGATCACCGCCGGCACAAAGGTCGCAGTCGCAGTCGAGCCGCCGGAGGTGGGTCCGGGAGGCAGCGAGCTGTCTCCGAGGACGACATCGATCTTATCGACCGGAATGCCCGTCTTGTCGCTGACCACCTGTGCAATCACCGTGTAGCTGCCCGTGCCGATGTCCTGTGTTCCGCAACTCACGCGCGCGGTGCCGTCGGCGCGCAGGCTTACCGTCGTCTCGCACGTGCCGCGATTCGCTCCCCACGATGCGGCCGCTACGCCCCAGCCGAGAATAAGATCGCCCTTGCGCATCGACCCAACTTCAGGCGTACGGCGCGACCATCCAAACTTCTCCGCCCCCAGTTGCAGACATTCTTTGAGGTGGCGCGACGAAAACGGCTTATTGTTCTCCTCATCGATGAGCGTATCGAGCGAGATGCGCAGCTCTACCGGGTCCTTCTTTAGCTTGATGGCCAGCTCGTCCATCGCCGATTCGAGCGCGAACAGGCCGGGAACCGCGCCGGGACCGCGCATCGGTGTGGGCGTTCCCACATTGCGGCGTATGAGCGCCGACGTCACCTTGAGATTCGCCGTGCTGTAGAGGAAGGGCGTCGCCTCGCCGCAGTTCTCGCGAATGTCGTCGCCGTAGCTCGTGTGGTTGCGATAATCCTGCTGCAGCGACACCAGCTTGCCATCGGGCGTTGCGCCCAGGCGCATGCGCTGTTGTGTATTTGGACGATGGCCCGAGTTCGTGAACATCATGCTGCGGCTGAGAGTGAACTTCACAGGTCGATTAAGCTTGCGCGAAGCGGCCGCGGCAATCGCCGAATGTGGCCACGGAAAGAGCTTGCCGCCAAATCCCGAGCCGATGAACCGCGAGATCACCTCGACGTTTTCCTGCGGCACGCCCAGCACCTGCGACAGCACGGTCTGATGATTCATCACCCCTTGCGTGCTCTCATACAGCGTGTATTTCTTCCCGTCCCAAACCGCGACCGTGGCATGCATCTCCATCGGATTGTGCGTCTCGACCGGCGTGATGTAGGTCTCGTCCACCTTCACCGGCGCTGAGGCGAAAGCCGATTCCGTATCGCCGCGATTGCTCATGACGCGTGGGCCGCCGGGCTGACCCTCCGGAGGCAGGCTGTCCGAGAGCGAGGCTTCCACGTTGAACTTCGCCGGTTCGTATTCCACCTTCACCGCAGCCGCTGCCGCCTGCGCCTGCTGGAGTGTTTCTGCAACCACGGCTGCTACGTATTGTCCCCAGTAGTAAACCGTCTCGTCTTCGAACGCAGGTCGGCTCTCGCTGTTGCGTCCGCCGGAGGCATTCCGGTAGAGCGGCATGATGTTGCCGTGATGCATCACCAGCAGCACGCCCGGCATCGCCTCCGCGGCGCTGCTGTCGATGCGCCGGATTTTCCCGCTGGCGATCGTCGCGCGCACGGGCACCGCAATACACCAGCCCGGGAAAATTGTAATCGGAGGCATAGCGCGCCGAACCCGTCGTCTTCAAGGGGCCGTCGATGCGCGGCACCCCGGCGCCGATGATGGCCGACGGCGGCGGCGCATTCGGGTCAAGGGGCTTTGGCGGAGCGCCGTCCTGGCTGCCGATAAACTCAACAAACTCTTCGAACATCATGGGAATCTCTCCTGCGCGATGAACCTTGCCGTTAAGCGTTATGCCGACTGCGTAGACACCGTGAGCGCGCGCACGATGCACCGCTTGGCCAGCTCTACCTTGAATCCGTTCTCGCTCGCCGGCTGCGCGTCTTTGAGTGCCGCCTCGGCCGCTCTGCGAAAGGTCGCTGCATCCGCTGCATGCCCTTCCAGCACGTGCTCCGCCTCGCGCGAGCGCCATGGAACCGTGCCCACTCCCCCCAGAGCAACGCGCGCACGCTCGATCCTGCCGCCATTTACTTTGATGACGATCGCCGCCGAGGCCAGCGCGAACTCGTAGGCGGCGCGATCGCGCAGCTTCAGATAGTACGAACGCGTGCCCGGAGCGGGAGGCGGAAGCGTGACGCTGACAATCAGGTCGCCCGGCTCAAGAACATTCTCGCGATTGGGCGTCGAGCCCGGCTGGAGATAGAAGTCTCCAATGGGAATGCTGCGCTTGCCCTTCACTCCTTCCACCTGGATCGTTGCTTCGAGCGCCGTAAGCGCAACGTTCTGATCCGACGGATTCGACGCGATGCAATCCTTGCTCGTGCCCAGAATGGCCATCATGCGATTGTGGCCGCCGATCGCCGAGCAGCCTGTTCCTGGCTCGCGCTTGTTGCACGCATGCGCGGTGTCGCGAAAATAGGGGCAGCGCGTGCGCTGCAGCAGGTTGCCCGCCGTCGTCGCCATGTTGCGCAGCTGCGGAGACGCACCCGACAGCAATGCCAGCGAAAGCACCGCGTAATCGCGCTCGACAACCGGATGGTGCGCCACCGCCGAGTTGCGCGCCAGCGCGCCGATCACCAGCCCGCCGTCGGGAGCAGCTTTGATCTGCGCCAGCGGAAGAGCGTTGATGTCTACCAGCTGGTTCGGCCGCTCGACATCAAGCTTCATCAGATCGACGAGCGTTGTGCCGCCGGCGACAAAGCGCACATCGGCGTATTGCTGCGCCGTCTTCGACCTGGCTCCGGCCTGCACCGCCTGGTCTACGCTGGTCGGTTGTCTGTACTGGAAGGTCTGCATACTCTCCTCCTGCGAACGCGATCAGGCTGATTTGTGGCTGCGGCCTGCCTGCACCGCGGCGATGATGTTCGGGTAGGCGCCGCAGCGGCAGATGTTTCCGTACATGGCCTGCTTCACGTCATCGTCGGTTGGGCCGACCGGCTCGGACATCACCGCCACCGCCGACATAATCTGACCCGAGGTGCAATAGCCGCATTGATACGCATCGTGCTCGACGAACGCCGCCTGCATGGGATGGAGATTCCCCGGCTGGCCAATGCCCTCGATCGTTGTGATCTCATCCGCCGAATGCATCACCGCGAACGACAGGCACGAATTCACGCGCTGCCCATTCACATGAACCGTGCACGCTCCGCACTGTCCGTGATCGCAGCCCTTCTTTGTGCCGGGCATGTTCAGGTTTTCGCGCAGGCAATCGAGCAGCGTCGTCCGCGGATCGAGACGCAGCGTGTAGCTCTTCCCGTTCACCTTCAGCGTTACCGGAACCGCTCCAGCCGGAGCTGCAGACTCCGCCTGCTCCGCAACCGGCTCTGCCGTCGCCGCCAGCAGCGGTGGAGCAGCGGCCGCAAGCCCGGCAGCTCCCAGGCTCGACAGAAAGAAGCGCCGGCTTACTCGCGGATTAAGCGGCTGCCTCTTCTCATCATTCTGCCGATCCTGTTCGGGAGGTTCCGCTGTGGGTGTGGGCTTTTGATCGGTGGCCATGTGAACACCTCCAACTATAGATCTGTCGTGCTGGTTAGACGCGGCCTGGCTGTGCCGGCAAACTCATCCACGCAGGCTTGCCGGTGGAACATCCACAGCAGCCAGCTGATCGTATGACGATTGAGGAAGCTTAAGAGCCGCCGCCGCGATGTTCTCTTCGAGATGTTTCACCGACGAAGTGCCGGGAATCGGCAATATCACCCTGGAGCGCTTGAGCAGCCAGGCCAACGCCACCTGTAGAGGAGTCGCATGCAGCTCGTCTGCAACCTTCTTGATCGCCTCGTGCGCCTCCTTTGCCTGACCGAGCGGCGCCCACGGCATAAATGCAATCCCGTTCTGTTCGCAATAATCGACAATGAAGTCCGACTCGCGATCGGCAAAGCTGTAGCGGTTCTGCACCGAAACAATCGGCACGATCCGGCGCGCCCGTTCGATGTGCTCGCGGGTCACATTCGACAGCGCGACGTGGCGAATCTTTCCTTCTTCCCGCAGTTTGGCCAGCGCTCCCATCGAGCCCTCGAACGACACGGCATTATCCGGAGTGTGGAGCTGGTAAACGTCGATGCGCTCCAGCCGCAGGCGCTTCAGACTTCCTTCAAGAGCTTCCGTCAGATGCTTCGGGCTGGCGTTGTGCGTCCACCAGCCGGGCCCGGGCCGCTCCCATCCGCCCTTGGTCGCAATGACCAGATCGGCAGGATAAGGATAGAGCGCCTCGGCAATCAGCTCCTCTGACACGTAAGGACCGTAAGAATCCGCCGTGTCGATCAGGTTTACGCCCAGATCGACCGCTTTGCGCAGCGTAGCCAGCGCACCTTCTTTATCCGCGGGAGGCCCCCAGATACCGGGCCCGGTGATGCGCATCGCGCCGTAGCCCATGCGGTTCACAGTGAGATCGCCGCCAATGGTGAAAGTCCCGGCGGCGGCAGCGGAAAGCGTTTGCTCTACAGCCATAATCCTGCTCCTTTACTTCACATACTTAACGTAAATATAGGATTTGATTCGCCATCGACCTCAAGCGTGTGGTTTTGAACCTGAAGCCTTCGAAATTTCCTCAGCACTCTTCTAAGATGTGCGCCGTCGCCGCTTCGGCTCACTCCATCCGAAAAATCACCGCCCGGTCGCTTCAACATTGCAGCTCTTCCGGACGCACGACACTTACAGTTGAAATTGGCTTGTAATGCGGGCTGATGGCCATGACCGGTCCTCCTGGGGTTGGGTTAGGACTCGTTCGTATGCTCGGCGATTCGTGGGCGGGACCGAGCGCTTCATGTACTGTACTGTACAGTACACTATAAAGGTACCGGATGACAAATTGCTCTCTCGACGGCGCTGCGTTCGAGTACGATGTTGCAGGACCGTGTCAGAACCGGGCCGAAATCAGCGACTCCGTGTCATTGGATGCATGAGGAGATGAATGGCGGAAAAACGTTCGCGGGGAGAAATCCGCAACGGCAAGCTTCAGAAGGTCGCGGCTAACCTGTTCCTGAAGCACGGCTACGATGGCGTGAGCCTTGACCGGATCGTTGAACTCGCCGGCGGCTCCAAGAGCACCGTCTACAGTGAATTCGGCGGCAAATGCGGCCTCTTTATCCGCAGCATCGAGAACCTCTGCCGCGAGTCGAATGAATCGCTCACCGAAATCGACTATACCGGCCTCGACCTCGAGCAAAGCCTCAAGAAGCTCGCCTTCCACATTCTCAAGCTCATCACCTCGCGGCGTTCCGTCGAACTGTACCGCCTCGCCATCGGAGAAGCAGTGAGCTGCCCTGAGGTAGGCGAAGCCTGGTATCAGCACGGGCCGGCGCGAACAACCTCGTTCATCAAAGACCTGCTGGCAAAGCATTCACACCAACTTCCCAAAACGATCTCCGTTGACCGCATTGCAACCGTGCTGCACCACGCGCTCACCGGAGACATTCTCTACCGCCACCTCGCCGGACTCGCCAAGCCCCACAGCGACGCCCAGTTAAAGCGAATCGCCGGCACCACCGTGGACGTCGTTCTCGCCGCCATGTGTACTGATTCCCATGTCCAATGAACCGAGAGGTATCCATGAAGAACATTCGCATCGCTCTGGCAGCTCTTCTTGTCGCCCTCCCATCACTTCCCTCTTCGGCTCAGACGCCGGCGCATCATTCTTCCGACATGACCCTCGTCAAACCTGAGTCCGTCGGCTTCTCCACCGAGCGCCTCGAGCGCCTGCATCAACTCATCCAGCAGGAGATCGATCGGAAGCAGCTTGCCGGCGCAGTCACCATCCTCGCTCGGCACGGCAGGATCGTGGACTATCGCACCTATGGCCAACGCGACATCGCTACCGGCGCGGCCATGACCAAAGACGTCATCTTCCGCGACTACTCCATGACCAAGCCGGTCACCGGCGTGGCCATGATGATCCTCTATGAGGAAGGCAAGTGGCTGCCCTCCGATCCCATCTCGAAATACATCCCCGAGTTCGCGCACCTCAAGGTGTTCAAGGGCGTCGACGCCGACGGCAAGATGATCCTCGTCGATCCGGACCACGCACCCACCATGCAGGAGCTCATGTCGCACTCCGCCGGTTTCTCCTATGGCCGCGGGCACACCGTTGTCGACACCATGTTCCAGGAAAAGAAGGTGATGCAGTCGGCCAACCTGCAGGAGATGATCGACAAGCTGGCTACGCTTCCCCTGAATTACCAGCCCGGCAAGGGCTGGACTTACAGCGTCTCCATGGACATCGAGGGCTACATCATCGAGAAGCTCTCCGGCCAGACACTTCCCGACTTCATGCGCGACCAAATCTTTCTCCCGCTCGACATGAAGGACGCCGGCTTCTTCGTTCCCGCGGACAAGCGCTCGCGATTCGCGACCAACTATCGCGACGACCCGCAGGGCAACTACATTCCCGTGGCGCCCGGTCCTCCCGCCGACTACGCTGCCCAGCCCACCATGCCTTCCGGTGGCGGAGGCATGGTCTCCACCGCGGAGGATTACTACCGCTTCGCGCAGATGCTCCTGAATGACGGCGAACTCGACGGCAAGCGCATCCTCGCTCCTTCCACCGTCAAGCTGATGACCTCGAATCACCTCCCCGCCAACCTGCTTACCGGCGAGTTCGGCATCGGCCAGCACATCATGCGGCCCGGCTTCGGTTACGGATTCAACTGCGCCGTCGTCTTCGATCCGTCCGAAGCCGCTCTGCCCGACGGCAAGGGCACCTTCTTCTGGGACGGAGCCGCCGGCACCTGGTTCTGGGTCGATCCCACCAACGACATCGTCTTCGTGTCTATGATTCAGCGCATGACCAGCCCCGACAATCACAGCCTGCTCTACCGCAGCCACGCCACCGTCTACGGGGCCCTCGTCGATCCTTCGAAGTAACGCGCCGCTATCCCAGGATTCTGTCTGCGATGCGGACCCACCAGTGAGAGCCGCTGCGCAATGTATAGATGACAAAGCCCTGGCAAACCATCAACACCGGCAGCGCAATCAGATAGACCTTGTGAACGCGCCGGATCACGGCCAGATCGCGCGCCACGCCCAGAAGGATCACCGCGTCCAGGCAAAGGAAGTAGAGGCTGTTGTTGAACACATAATCAATGCGGCCGAAGGCGGCATCGAGCAGCCCGCAAGTGGCGATGAGCATCATCCGGCGATGCAGCTCCGGCTTTTTGCGCCAATAGATGGCGAGCGCCAGGCACACTGCAAATGCGGCCATGTCGTAGAACGGGACGATCAGAAACGCATCCGCGCCCGTCTGGTGCAGCCTGTAGGTGTCAAAGCGGCCCATCACAATCGCCGTGGTGATGCCCAGCGGAACCATCACCGCGCCGAGCGCCACGCCGAACCAGCCCAGCGAGCGGTGCACGCGCACGTTGTGAGTCCGCACCAGCGTCGACTGAAGAATGTAGAAGACCACCCACCCGGAGAATACGGCGCCATGAATCCAGAGCAGGAATGGCCGCGGCACAGCGGGATGGAACAGGTTGGCGTTAACGGAGTGGCTGAAGCCCCACACCACGATCGCCGCAACCAGCAGCGACATGAAGAAATAGAAATACCTGTCCAGCAGCGGGTTTCGTTTGGATACAGGATTGAACGGACGCGCAACGACCTCTTGCGGCACTGATGCCATGGTCAGAACCTCGATCCAGCTCTCTTTGGGGGCAAGCGAGGCAATGCTTGTATGAACGGGGAGTCGGCTGAGTCTAGCACAGCGGCGATTGCGCGCTCAACGGCTTTACGCGACTTTTATCTCGGCGATATTGCTGCCTCTCAATGCCTTGATGTCTCGCATCGGCGGTTGACCGAAGAACCGGCTGTACTCGCGGCTGAATTGGCTCACACTTTCGTAGCCGACTTCGAAAGCGGCACTGGTGGCATCGAGACCATCCATGAGCATCCTTTGGCGTGCGGTCTGAAGCCTGATTTGTTTCTGATATTGCAGCGGGCTCATGGTGGTGAGGGCCCGGAACTGATGATGAAGCGTTGACACTCCCATCCTCGCTGTCGAAGCCAGCTCTTCCATATGGAGAGGCTTCGCAAAATTGGCCCTCAGCCATGCGATGGCTCTGGCCGTCCTCTGGCTCAGGTCGCCATTCGTCGCGATGGCGCGCAGCCGTTCAGCCTGCGGTGTCCGCAGGATGCGATAGAGGATCTCGCGCTGCATCAACTGGCTGAGGAACGGTATGTCCTCAGGCGTATCGAGAAGCTCAAGCAGTCGAATACACGCACTCAGCAGACCAATCGTTGTTTGCCCCACGGCGAGTCCTTGACGGTGCGATAGAGCCTTCGCTTCGGGCACATCGTCACGACTGAGCAACTCACGGACCGCCGCCAGGTCGAGTGTGAGAAACATGCAGAGCAATGGAGTCTTCTCCGAGGCTTCGATGATCTGACTTTGTGCCGGCACGTCGATTGAGGACAAAAGAAACGAGGATCCATCGCACAGATACTCGGTGTCTCCAAGAATGATCCGTTTCCGTCCCTGCACAAAGACGGTCAAGCCCGGCTCATACGATGCGCGATAGCAGGGCGTGGGAGTCGTGCGGTGGTAGAGGGACAAACCGGGTATCGGCGTTGGGTGCTCCCCCGCCTTACTCGTAATCGTCAGGATTCGTTGCGCCAGAGATCGTCTCAGCTCGATCACTTCCGGATCAGCAGACTTCGTGTCTCTTCCGTCTCGCTTCATCGCGAACTTCCTCTTGAAATAGCCTACTGCCGGAACAGCCATTGCATGCACAAACTTGAGAGCACAGACAGGATCAGGCAAACAATCGGCAGGATCGGGAAAGCGCCGTGGAACGCGGCTAGATAGCCTTAACGAGGTAGGAGAAAGGTGACCCGAGCATGAAGACGGTGCTTTCAACCTGCGTAGTCCTGCTCTCTCTGGCGACGCTTACGGGCGCTGGAATGGCACAGAGCGTTAACACACAGGTCACCATTACGCCGGCAACCGCGCAGACAGCAATCAACGGTGCTCCGAATCGCTTTACCGGTTCCGCTCGCGTTCAGCAACTCTTCGACGCGAAGGCGCCGGCGCGGTCCACTGGAGGAGTCGTCACCTTCCAGCCCGGTGCGCGGTCCGCATGGCATACGCATCCCCTTGGCCAGGTACTCATCGTGACCGACGGTGTCGGCTGGATACAGCAGTGGGGCGGCCCGGTGCAGGTAATTCGCAAGGGCGATGTGGTGTGGATACCGCCCGGTGTGAAGCACTGGCACGGAGCAACGTCCACCACCGCTATGACACATATCGCGATCCAGGAACAACTCGATGGCGTCGCGGTGACTTGGCTGGAGCCAGTTACAGACGAGCAGTACCGACTTACACAGTAAGAGACAAGACTTTGAACAGAGGAGATGGCATGAACATATCGTTTGAAAAGAAAGTTGCCCTTGTGACAGGCGCCGCATCCGGGCTGGGTCTCGCCACGGCACAGGCCTTTGCCGAAGCCGGCGCCGCCGTAGTGTTAGCGGATTGGAATGAGAAGGAAGTACAGGCCGCAGCCAAAGGCCTGAGTGACAAGGGCCACAAGACGCTGGCCGTTCATTGTGATGTCGCCGACGACGCGCAGGTGGAAGCCATGGTCAAGCAGACGGTCGCTACCTTCGGTCGGCTCGACGCAGCTTACAACAATGCCGGCGTTCAAAATGTCCTTGCCGAAACGGCTGACTCTCCACGCGACGACTACGACCGGATCATGGCGATCAATCTGCGCGGCGTATGGAGCTGCATGAAGTTCGAACTGCAGCAGATGCGCGAGCAAGGCAGTGGCGCCATCGTCAACTGCTCTTCTCTCGGAGGTCTGCTCGGTGGCGCCCGGCGTGGCACCTACCATGCCGCCAAGCACGGAGTCATTGGCTTTACAAAGAGCGCGGCTCTCGAGTACGCAACGCGTGGCATTCGCGTCAACGCTGTATGCCCCGGCATGATTCAAACGCCCATGTCCGACAAGATGATTGCCGAAGGTCAGGGGGAAGAACTGGAGAAGATGATGAAGACCTACGTGCCGATGCAGCGGCTGGGCCGTGCAGAAGAGATCGCAGACGCCGTCTTGTGGCTCTGCAGTTCAGCCGCGAGCTACGTGACCGGCCAGTCGATCTCGGTCGACGGCGGCTACGTGATGCGATAGGCCGATGCCACCAGAATCAACGTGGCCTTCTGTTCAGCCTGTGAAGAATTGCAACATCCGACTGCGCCGCCAGAACACGCCTTGATGCTGTGCTCTGGCGGCGCAATCACCTTCCAACCCCAGCGCCGTTCTTACGCCTGCTTCACAAATTGCAGGTCGAGAGTGATGCTGACATCCTCGCTCACCATCAACCCGCCGGCCTCGAGCGCCGCGTTCCAGGTCAGCCCGAAGTCCTTACGATTGATTTTCGTGGTTGCCGCCACACCAATGCGCGTGTTGCCCCACGGATCCTTCGTCGCCACAGACGGCCCCTCCACCGCAAATTGCACGCTGCGGGTAACACCCTTGATGGTCAGGTCGCCCGTAACCACCAGTTCCCCATCCGACTTCACCGCAATGTGCGTCGACTTCAACTTCATCGTCGGAAACTGCTCGGCGTCGAAGAAGTCCGCAGCCTTCAGGTGGGCATCGCGGCCCGCATCCAGTGTGTGGATCGTAGCAATCTCGATCGCCGCCTCCACGCTCGACTGCGTCAGATCAGCCTCATCGAGGGATAGCGTGCCCGTCACGCCGGTGAAATGACCCTTCAGGTTGGAGATCATCATGTGCTTGACCTTGAACTCGACAACCGAGTGAGTCGAATCGACGTTCCAGGTGGTGATGGCGGGGGCTGCAATTGTGGTGCTCATAGCGGTGTTTCCTTTCAGATGGTTCGAATTGTGCTTACGAGTCATTTGATGCGTTACAACAATATTCGTTGCAACAAATATAACGGAAAAAATTAACCGTAAGGCTGGCGGGCCAGACGCAGCAGATCCGCCAGGAGCTTCAACCGCTTGGCCCCAAGATGCCCCAGGAGCTCGAGATGAGTCGCACGTATGGGTTCATCCAGCCGCGCAAGCAGTTCCAACCCCTCCGGCGTAATCCGCGTCCATACTGTCCGCCGATCCTTGCTCTCCCGGCAACGGGAGACCAACGATCGCTTCTCGAGCCGGTCCAGCAGCCGCGTAATATCCGAGTCCCGCGTCACCATGCGGTTGCCGATCTCCCCGCACGGAAGTCCCTCCGGGGCGCCCCGCAGAATCCGCAACACGTTGTACTGTGTCGAAGATAGATCCTCGGCCTTCAACACCTGCGCAAAGCGGTGCGACAATGCCTCCATCGTCCGCATCATCTCAAGGTGTGCGACCTCCTCTGGGGAGGAGCCGGGCTTTGGCTTGCGATCGGCCCGGACACCGGTTTTGATAGCGGCTTTCATCAACAATCCCAACGCTATTCCTCACAACAACTATTGTCAAGAGGAATGACGAAAGAGAAGATTTATAAACAAGATCTTCCCATAGGCATTCGAGTGGAGTACCCTGCACCCATAGGCATTCGAGTGGAGGAGGTGGATTATGTCAGTGTTCTACCGGGCGGTCGTATTTTTCCTCGTAGCCTGGCCCACTGCCGTTCGGTCGCAGGCATTTGAAAAGATCACCATAAAGCCTGCTCCTTCAACCGACCCGCGCAGCAGCCGAATGCAAGTGCTACCTGATGGCGATCTGATTGCGAATGCGGTTCCCGTGATCGAGCTTGTGAGTTACGCCTACGGCGTGCCGTCTAACCCTTCGCCGCGTCTCAACTCTCTTCCCGGCTGGGCCGTCAGCGACAGCTACGATATCGAAGCCAAAGCGTCCGCCAACTCCATCGCTGCGGGTTCTCCGAACAGCGAGGCACAAGCCCGGCTTCAACAAATGATCCGCCGCTTGCTCGCCGATCGTTTCAGCCTCGTGATGCGTGTTGAGCATGAACGCATGCCAGCCTATGCACTTACC
Organism: uncultured Acidobacteriaceae bacterium; assembly: GCA_963725225.1. GTDB lineage: Bacteria > Acidobacteriota > Terriglobia > Terriglobales > Acidobacteriaceae > Silvibacterium. Next base: position 85,647 of record CAVRXY010000010.1, on the reverse strand, counting down.
GTCTCCGGCAGCGGGCCAAAGCTGCAGGAGTCGGCGGTCACCACGAAAGACTGCATCTTCGATACCGCGCCGGACGGCTGCCATCACTTCGTCATCGGCTTCGGCCATCCTCTGGACGCGAACGCGATAAGTATGGACGACCTTGCCCATTACATCGAAAACTGGACCGATCTGCCGGTAGTGGACCGCACCAATCTTAGCGGGTTGTTCACCGTTCACACGGAAGGTTGGCTACCCATGCGGCTGCCCCCGCCGCCACCAAACGGCAACGGAACCGTGAACTTCGAAAGCCTGCCCACAATCTTCACGGTACTGGGCAGGCTCGGTCTCGAACTGCATCGGCAAGAGGAAATCCTGCCCGTATACACCGTTCAACGGATCGAGCGCCCTTCGTTTAACTGACCACGAAATTCCGTCACGCGATGATTGGGAACAATAAGCCGACTTGTCAGGATGAATCGGATTACCATTGCTCTTCATGGAGAATCCAATGCGGATGAACAATGTCGGGATCATGGCTCTAGCATTCGTCGTTCCGATCTTTTCGTCTTGGCCGGCCTGTGCACAAGCGCAGTTTGAGAAGGCTCCTTATCCGGTCATGGCTCCTCTCGACCAGTATTTGATCTCGGACGAGAATGCTGAGATTGCGATGGCTCGGAGTGCCGCCCCGGCATCGATTTCCACTGCAGCCGAAGTGATGGTGCTGCGACGGGACGGCTATGCGACTGCCGTGAAAGGCTCGAATGGCTTTGTCTGCATTGTCGAGCGATCGTGGGCTAACACGACCGACGATCCACAGTTCTGGAATCCCAAAGTACGCGCCCCTCATTGCTTCAATGCACCCGCCGCGAGCACATCTCTGCCGTTCTTCCTGATGAAGAGCAAACTGGTGCTGGCAGGAAAATCGAAGGCGGAGATCGCAGCGGCTATCGCGTCTGCACAGGAAAAGGGGGAGCTGCCGGCGCTTGCGCCAGCGACGATGGTCTACATGATGTCGAAGCAACAATATCTAAACGACACCGGCAAGAGTTGGCATCCACATGTAATGTTTTATGCTTCGGGTGATGCGGAGAAAAGTTGGGGAGCCAATCTGCCTGGCTCGCCGGTTATGGCGGCATATGACCCTGAACAACGGGTGACGACTTTCTTCGTTTTGACCGACGACTGGTCCGACGGGACGCCAGGACCGCCAGTGACGCACTGACCCGCCGAGGCAGTCCGGGCTGGAGGGACTGATCCTAATAGGTTGGCGGTACTCCTGTCTTCTGAACGATCGCGCGGTAGCGAGGATCGGAGTGGAGAAAGTCGTAGGCAGGATCTCTCTGGATCCAGAGAGTGTCCGTGGCACGTTGGCGGTAGCCCTCCTCGAGCAGAGCGAGCGTCCGCTCTTTGTCGCCAAGCTGCGCGTAATAACTGGCCAGCTCGACGGGAGAGACGTAGCGACTCTTCGATTGGATGAGACGCCGGCCAAGCTGCCAGCGAACGAAGCCGCGGGCACCGCCCCGCTCGTAGGCATGCCGCAGGCTCGCGGCCGACTGAGGATCTCCGGTCAGAATGTGCCACCTGGCCCAGGCGTCCACGGCCGCCTTGTAGTTGCCCATACGTCGCGAGGTATCCATCTCCATCCCAAGGAGATCGGGATTGTTGGGATTTGCTTCCATCCGCAGCTGTATTTCCGCCAGCGCCGCATCGAATTGGCGCGCACCCTCGTAAATCGAGGCGAGAGCGTAGGGCCGTGAGAACGGATCAATTTCCATCGCCTTCTTTCCCAGATCGATGGCTTCTGCATCCCGGTTGATCGCCTGCAACAGACAGGCGCGCAGGTAATACAGCTCGCCGTTCTGCGGATCGAAGCTGATGGCGCGCAGAATCTCCCGGTCGGCGCCTGCCCAATCCCATCGATCGATGAGGAACATTGCACCCATGGCCTGGTGCGCCTGCGGCAGGTTCGGATCCAGTTCAAGCGCGCGTTCGGCTGCCTGCTCCTCCGGAACGATGCTGGTGCGGGGGTCGAGAATATCGCCGGCAATACCCTCCCCGTAATAGTCGGCAAGTCCCGCCCAGGCCAGCGCATAATCCGGCTGGAGATCGATCGCCTTCCGGAACCAGGCTCCCGACTCCTCCATGCGGTCGCCGAACCACAGATACTGGCCGTGCAGGTAGGCATCATGCGCTGCCGGATTTACATAGCGGATGGCCTTCATGACCGGGACTGCGCGATGCAGTTGCTTCGCAATGGCTTTGGCCGCCTCGTCCGGCAGTGCAACATCGTTCGCATCGCGTTCGTAGCTGTCGGCCCAGAGATGTGAATCAGTGTCCGCCCGGATCAGCTGTAGAGTCATATGGACCTGATCGGCGGAACGGGACACCGAGCCTTCGAGGATTGCGTCCACGTGGAGCGCTAGTGCGATTTCCGGAAGCGGCCGGCGAGCCCCACGGTACTGCATCACCGAAGTTCTGGAGACAATGCGGAGGGTTGAGTCTTTCGCGAGCATCGTGATCAGCTCGTCGGTCATACCATCTGCAAAGTAGTCCTGAGAGGCATCTCCGGATAGGTTATCGAGGGGAAGCACGGCTAGCGACTGGATCGGTTCGCTCGCTCGCAACCTCCAGTGGATCAGCAAGCCTGCCGCAAGCGCTCCGAGCGCGATACAGGCGGCGATAAGAAGCCAGCGCGGCCGCCGATTTACAGCGATTCCGACAGAAGGAGCTGAAGCGAGATCCTGCATCTGTGGCGTTTCTGTGTATGACTTAAGTTCCAGGATTCCTCTCGCTCCATTGGCTGGCGCAATGAAGCGGTATCCGATACGCGGAATGGTCTCGATGTAACGGGGAGAGCCTGCCGAATCCCCCAGGGCGTCGCGGAGTTTCTGGATGGATTTATTCAGTCCGTGATCGAAATCAACAAAAACATCGGACGGCCAGAGGCGTCGCCTGAGTTCCTCACGAGTCACGATCTCGCCAGGGCGTTCGAGGAGCAACGACAAGACCTGAATTGGCTGCTGGTGCAGCCGAATCTTTGCTCCGTTCCTGGTGAGCTGGCGAGTCCTGAGATCGAGCTCAAACAGGCCGAAGCAAATCGTGTTTTCGGTGGATGAAACCGTCACTCCACACCCCGCCAGCCGGTGAGAACCGAGTCTAGCACTCGCATGCTACGCGCGCATCCCACCTCCCGATCGCCTGCAACGGCAAGGGACAAGTTCTTGCAACTAGCTGCAGCAGAAGGAATTGCTCGGGGAGAAACAATTCGCCGCGCAGGCATTGCTCCCGGATCGGCATTGGTGGAGACTCGGACCCACTTTGCTCGCCCATCGCGGGGAAAGAGGAGAAGAAACCATGAACCTAGTTATGAAGAAAGTAAAACGGCTCCAGCGGGAGACGCCGCTCACCAGCCGGATCTTTGGCGGCGCTCTAGCGCTGCTCTCGATTGCGGCACTGCTGTTCGGTGCAACCGGCGCCAACGCTGCCTGTGGGCTGACGGGCACGGGGTCGAAGAGTTCGATCGGACTCCCGATGCTGGCGCAGGCAGGAAACGATCAGGACGACGGCTTCGCCCCCGGTCGCGGCAGCTCGATTGTGGGCCTATGGCACGTCGTCTACACCGCGGGCGGCAGTACATTCAACGAGACGCTCGATCAATGGCACAGTGATGGGACCGAGTTTGAAAATGCCTGGCTGCCACCCGATACAGGCAATATCTGTTTCGGCGTCTGGAAGGAAGTCGCGCCAAGAACGGTGCGCCTCCATCACATCGGATGGCTCTTCACTCCAGGCAGCACTCCCCCTACCGCCAGTGGCACCTTCACGCTGGACGAGACGAACACCGTGTCTCGTGACGGCAAAACCTACACCGGTACTTTCACCTTCAAGACGTTCGATAGCACGGGAGCTCCAACGGGCTTCGAAGAGAAGGGTACGATCGCCGCAACACGAATCACAGTCGATTGAGAAGGGCACCAACTCCCAAAGTCTTTCTTGGGGCTCTGGACCCGGCCTGAGGTCCTTCACTCCAATCAGGGGGATCTAACCGGAGTGAAGGACCACATCGTGATCGTGCTCTGGACGACTGCCTCATCTGCGAGGCGCTCAGCTAGCGCCGATCGGTAATGTTAAGTCGACTCCTCGGAAGCGATCTATCAGCTGGCGGAAGGTGGCTGCCACAACTCCACCCGATTCCCTTCCGGATCGGTGAACCAGCCGAAGTTGCCGTACTCGGATCTGTCCCGTTTCGGATCGACCTCGACTCCGGCGGCGATCAGTCTGTCCAGCACCGCGTCCAGATCGTCGACCTGGAAATTGAGCATTGCCGGCTGGCTCACAGGAAAATAGTCCGACTCGCGCTTAAAGAACGACACCACCACAGGGCCTCGCTGCTCCGCCGCCTCGAACATCCAGCAGCCACTCTGCCGCTTCAGGCCCAGATGCTCCTCGTACCACTTATATAAGGTGTCCGGATCGTCCGCCCGCAGAAACGCCCCGCCAATCCCCGTCGCCTGAGCCATGCTCTACCCCCGCTCACAGCCTACCGTGTTCCAGTCAGTTCTGCCGTCACACGTATGCAGAATGACTGACTGTTAGTCCCCCTTGACTTTTACCGCTACCCACGATGCCACTACATTCTGGTCTGAGCCCTGAGCCCTGAGCCCTGAGCCCTGAGCCCTGAGCCCTGAGCAGCCTGAGCCCTGAGCCCTGAGCCCTGAGCCCTGAGCCCTGAGCCCTGAGCCCTGAGCCCTGAGCCCTGAGCCCTGAGCCCTGAGCCCTGCTTTTATTTGGCTGACTATTTCGCCAGAACCGGCATAATATAGATAGAGACCAAGAAAAGCCCGGCCGCGCTGGCCGGGCTTTTGCCATCTGGGGGAGGAGTTCAATTCCCAAAACGGGAAGCAAATCTCCCTCGCAAGTCATTTAGTTTCTATGATGTAGACGTAAGTCACTTGAAATCTATTAATTACAACCGACCTATCCCTTAACTCCCATGGAATCTATGAAGTAGCAGAAACAAGGGGGGAGGGGGATAGCCCCTCCCCGGCGCAAAAGTGTTCCCCTCTTGGCGCCCGGAAAAACTGTAGAAGAGCTACAGCACGTCGAAAAGCGTGCCCTGCTTCTCGAGCGCGGCAATCACCTGCGTCAGCGAGGCCTGCTGGGTTTCAGCCGTGTTGAGCTGCGTCGCCACCTGCGCGGTGTCCGTCTGCAGCAGGTCGTCCTGCGCCGACTGCAGTTGCACCGACTCGCTCGAAGCGTAGTTGCTGGACGCCGTCAGCCGGTTGATCGAGTTATCGATCACCGCCCGCTGCTGGTCGACGTAGTTGAGCGACTGGCTCAGCGACGCGAGATCGGCAACCGAGGTCGCCGAGGGCGCACCGGAAGAGAAGTCCGCGATCAGCGCGTTCAGCGATCCGAGCACGTTCCCGCCCGCCGCTGTGAAGATCTGGTCGCCGGGAACATTAGTCTGGATATTCTGCCCCGCCGGCGTCTGCACGTAGCTCACATCGCTGTCCCCGTTGTAGGTGACCGTGTTGGGCGAGGTCGAAGTATCCAGCGTGAACGGCTGGGTGCCCCCCTGGCTCCCGGCAAAAATATACCGCCCCAAATACGACGAGTTGGCCAGCGACAAAACTTCATCGCGGATGCCGATCAGTTCTGTCGAAACCGCCTGCTGATTACTCGCGTCGTTCTCCCCTACTCTCTGCACCTCTCCGCTTTCAACAAAGCGCAACAGCTTGGCCTGCAAAGCGAGAGGCATCTCGCCGATCTCATCAAGAAAGAGCGTGCCACCATGAGCAGCTTCAATTCTTCCAATTCGGCCTTGCACGGCACCGGTAAACGCACCGCGTGTGTGCCCAAACAGCTCGGCCTCAAGAAGCGACTCGGGAATTGCCGCACAGTTGAGCGCGACAAAAGGCCGAGAAGAACGCTGGCTCAGCCTGTGCAGAGCGCGCGCCACAAGCTCCTTACCCGTTCCTGTTGGACCTTGAACCAGAACCGCCGCAGTATGTGGAGCGGCGAGCCGAATGCGTCGACTTACCTCAAGTATCACCGGATGCTCCCCGATAAATTCAGGCAGCCGAGTCGTGTTGCCTTTGGCCCTGGTACCGGCGGGCTTACTTCTTTCTTGCGGAGATGATGCGGCAATTGGAAGTGCCTGGATTGACCCATCTCTTGCGCTGGGATGACATTCAGGCGAAGGGGCGTCTCGTTCGATAATCGGAGCAGAGTTCCATGCGGCGCCGTCTGCGTCCTGAACACGACGCAGGGCGTACAGGATCTCATTTCTCCGGGGACTGCGAGCGCCACCTCTACCGCTGGAAGCGTCATCCACAATGACCAGGTCCACCTGTGGATGCAGCTTTTCAAACTCGTCAACAAATTCCTGAATTTCGAGGTCGGGTAACCAGGAATCAAGGATCACCGTTTCCGCGGGAGCGGAATCGAGATGCGCAAGCACCTCGGCCCCTCCAGCTGCTTCACGCACCTGCCAGCGAAGCTCCGTGAGAGTGTCACGCAGTCGCTGCCGGAAGGACAAGTCTGCACTCGTCAGCACCGCAGTTCTCGGCGCAGCGATCAATGGTCTCGAAATCAGGGTTGCCACCTACCACCTCCGCAATGATGAAGTCTCAACTCACCCTGCCGGGCAAGTACTCACGCGCGACTTTCGATGCAGCCCGATCGCGTAGCCTTCTCCCCGAACTGTTTGGATTAGCGGGTATTCGCCGTAGTCCATGAGCTTTCGGCGCAGATAATTTACGTAAACGTCCACTACATTTGTGCTGGAAGTGGCGTTCATATTCCAGACCCTTTCCAGCAAGGTCGAGCGCGATATGGCGCGTCCCCGATTCAGCAGGAGGTATTCCAGCAAGGCAAACTCTTTGTTGGTGAGGGAAACGGATACCCCGTCTCGGTTTACAGTCCGCTCAACGCGATTCAGTTCGAGGTTGTCCTGTCTCAGCACCAGATTCGTGTCACGTCTACGACGCAGGAGAGCCCGGCAACGTGCTCTGAGCTCAGAGAGTGAAAACGGCTTCAACATGCAGTCGTCCGCTCCCAGATCCAGACATCTCACGCGCGTTTCTACCTCCTTCCGACCGGTAAGAATCAGAATCGGGAGGTCCTGGGTCACAGATCTTAGAAAGCGCAGGACCTCGGTTCCGTCCTTACAAGGAAGATTCAGATCGAGGATACTCAGGTCCGGCGTTTCCTCGAGAAAGGCGTCGACCGCGGCCTGGCCGGTGTTGGCCAGCGTTACGCTGTGGCCATCTGCTTCCAGACCCCGAGTCAGAAACATGCCCAGCGCAGGATCGTCGTCCGCTACGAGAAAACGCATTTAGTTCTCCCAGATTCCCGAATCTTGGGCTCCCGAGCGCTATCCAATCGGGTCTCGCAATTACCATCTCCTGAGTCGAAACGAGACACAAGGAAAGACGGTGGCGGGAAAATGAGCCCCGTTCCAAAACGGCTAGAGGGGGACGTTACCGTCCCGTAATGGGAGAAGTTTGGATAATTCGGCGATGCGCTATTGACACTTGCAAGAAAACAACAGCAGTGCTTCGTAGACTCGATCAGTCCCGGCTATCCCGAAACTTGTGAGGCTATTTCATCGAAGGTGGCGGAGCCGGCGTAATCGCTGAAGGTGGCTGTGGCGGTTCCGGTATCACTCTGTGAGGGAGGCGACGATGGCGGGGCCGCAGTTCCAGGCGGAGCCGGGGGTTGAACGATGTGCGCGACATAGGTAGCGTAGTCCTCGTTCATGGCTCCGGTCACCCGCCCATTTTCATTAAGCGAGATCGTCCAGATCTTGAAGATCTTAGGTGAGTCCCGATCTGAAAACTGCACCTGCCTCTGTTTGGTTGTTGCATCGTACCGGTAGGTGGCAACGGGCGCTTTGATTGTCGCCGTATCCAAGCTGGGATCGTCGGGAACATTTGGGCGAGCTCCGACCATCTCCGCATAACAAACGCCGAGAGACAGCCAATTCCCCTCGGGGCCCGAGTCCTTTTTCGCTATTTCCTCCGGCACCAGAGCGTTGAAAATTGCAAAATTCCGGGGATTCTTCACGGCAGGGATGTACGGAGATGAGTTGCGGTAGAGTACCGGCACAATGCGGACTCTTCCTGTACCTCGAGGTATGACGGCGGTAAACAACGACTCTGAGCCGTCCGGAAACTTGTTCAGGTAATGCAGGAGCAGTGTATTCGGAAGCTGTGGACAGATCGTCTGATCATAGGTCCAGCCGGAGGTGGTGATGTCGTAGCCGTAGAACTGGGTCTCGTTAATCAGTTCCTTTTTTCGCGCATGCAAGAGTTCGCGATCTGCGGCGTCGATGAGATCTGATGCGCGATGTTCCAGGGAGAAATATTTGATCTGCTTCGGATGTCCCGTCTGAGCCCTCGATTGCTCGATCACTACCTGCGCGCAGATCTGGTGGGCCGGGAGCAGGAGCCCATACGTCAGAAAAAGCACACCACTTGAAGCTATCCGGGGGAAGTTTCTCATTCATTTTCACTTTATCACTCGTCGCCCAAGCCAAAAGGGACAGCCCTTTGGCTGTCCCTTCTGGTTGGCGCACTGAACGACATTGGCTATCTGGACTTACCAGATGGCCTATGCGTCGTGTGATGCACAGGCGGCTTCGCAGCAGGCTTAGGTTCACCATCCTTGAGGATGATCATCGGAGGATTTTGCGTGTATGAGTCAAAGGTGGCAATGTAGGTCACCTGTGTGCCGACGGCGGGAACATCTTTCAGCGGAGATTTCATGTTGATCGTGAAATCGGCCTTTTGCGATTCCTTGGCATCTTCTGAGACCGCCAGTTGTACGGAGTCCGGCGTGGCCTGGATAACTGTCCCCGGAACTTCGGTAGTCTTTCCCTGCAGCACAGCCCAAACTTTCTGGGCATCGTCAGGGGTACCATTTGCCAGCACGAATTCCTTGTCAGCTAATGCCAAGCCCTTGTCGAGGTCCGGAGTGCTGACGACTGCATTGTGCGCCAACTCCTGCGGCGACGGAGGAGGAGGAGCAGGAACAGGCTTGTAGGAGTCAGGCGGAAAGAGGTTGTCGTGAGCGAGCTGCTTGATCTGATCAAAGCCGTCCATGCTGCCGTGATACTTCTTGTACCAATACTCTGCGGCCTTCTCCACGTTTGATTTATAAGGCTCCTGCAGGTATTGGGCAGCGCGGGTAAGATACCAGATCCCGTTCACCAGGTCTTTCGGATCTTGCTGCACGTAAGCGTTTCCAAGAGCATAAGTGTCCGCAAGTGCAATGCCCTGGGTAGTTTGAGACGGATCCATCGCGTGAAGCTCCGCGAGGTATGTAGTGATCGCGTCCTTGTAGTCCTTCTTCGAAATGTCGTCGGCGCCGATGACATTCCCAAAAATGGGCGCGGCCAGTACCTTGAGTTTCTGGAAGTCGGCGTCGCTCATATTCGCCGGCTTGGTAGCGTTTTGCCCCCGCTGCGCCAATGCTGCCGCCTCGTCCAGTTTGGCCTGATCGCCACCAGCCTGCTGCTTTTCAACGTAGACCACAAAAATAAGAGCGCGCAGGTTGTTGGGGTCTACCTGAAGCAGCCGTTTCGCGGCGTCATAGGTTTTGGCAGTGTCGCCGGTTGCCTGATACGCCCCCACTAACTGCTCGAGCATTTCGGCCTTTACGACGCTGTTGGGGTACTGCTGCAGAAAGCTTTCTATTGCTGCTGCCTTAGCCGCTGGCGTGGATTGCCCAATCGCGCTGGTGTAAGCGTTGTACTCCGCTGGATCTTTGATGGTGATCTGACCCGATTGCGAACCCTGCGCCTGCGCCCGGGCAGCCGGCGGCAGACAAAGGACACTGGTCGCAACGGCCAGTAGGGAAGCAAAAACGACCTTCTTCATTCAACGCTCCTAGAATCTTCCTAAAATTAAACCATCCAGCAGGTGCGAGCCGGCGGAGGATGCACCGATTGCATTTGACCACGCAGACGCTTGATTAAGCTACAAGTAACCATCCGCGTCCATGCAATTTGCTGGATTATAGAAACCAGCGGCTTCCGATGACAAGTGCTGCGCGGCAAAGACCGGCTCAGTCATTCGTCAAGGAATGGCCGTGACACTATTTGGCGCGGGTCCGGCGAGTGCCCACAGTAAACATCCCGTCGGTGACTCCGCCAGACGACCGACTTGAAGGCGACAACTGGACCCGATGGAGGATTATATGGCGATGTTAAGCGGACAGATCGCGATTGTCACTGGGGCGGGCAGAGGCATCGGCAGGACAATCAGCAAGCGTCTTGCTGTTCTGGGCGCCACAGTATTGCTGGTCGGACGCAACACCAGCCCCCTGATTGAGGTTAAAGGCGAAATCGAAGCGGCGGGAGGCCACGCTGAACTCCACCCGCTTGACCTGCTTCGCGCAGAAGACATCGCTGCTTTCGCGGCCTCCGTCCAGGCGCAGCATGGCCGATGCGACATCCTGGTGAATAATGCCGGAATCGGAGTGCTGGGTAAGCCTCTGCACGAGACATCGCCGGAATCCTGGGACTCAATGATGAGCACCAACCTGCGAGCGCCCTATTTGATGATTCGCGGGTTTGCTCCGCTTATGATCGCGGCCGGGCGAGGCCATATTGTCAACATTTCATCGCTTGCTGGGCACAACCCGTTAAAAAACGGTGCGGCCTACGCTGCATCGAAATGGGGCCTTAACGGATTGACCTATTCGGTAGCTGAAGAGTTGCGAGACTATGGGATTCGCGTTTCGGCGATTGCGCCGGGATCTGTGAATACCGAATTCGGTGGCGGTGGCAAGGACGGAAGCTGGAAAATTCAACCCGAGGATGTGGCCAATGTCGTCGCTCTAATCGTCACGCAATCGCCACAGTCGTTCGTGAGCGAAGTGCTGCTGCGCCCGGCCCGGAAGCCCTGACATTTTCGCTAGCGTCCGAATTGGCGCAGGTGATGGTCGGCATGCAACCAGCCCCATCTGAGCCATTGGGCACGGCTAATCGGTCCAAAATACGGGTGACAATTCCCTTCCAAATCTGCATCGCCGAGACGGCGAACAAGATCAACCGCAGTTTGCTGATCCGATTCGAAGTCATTCAGGGGTCGATGAAGCCTGCACTGATCGATTTCGGGGCGTGTCGGCACATTCCTAGGCCACTTGAACGGAGCGTACAGGGCACCCCATTTCATAAGTGTTCGTTGAATCTGGGGCATCGAGGCCTTGCTTACCGTCATTTCGCCCAGAGGCACGCTCATTGAGTCACACAGGTGTTTGACCATCTGGTGAACATTCATCCGACCCCAGCGAGCAGTATCCTGGGAGGTTAACGCTTTTAGCCTGAGTTGGATTGAACCAAGATCCGCCGCGACTGCCAAGGTTCTCATAATCCACAGGGGAAATCTAAACCCTCGCTAGTGGGGAGTATCCCAGAAGATTCCCGAGTCCCGGCTACTTCTTGTCAGCTGGCCGCAGTAAGACTAGCCTCGAAGATGGCGATTCCCTGCGAAAATCCTACGTGTATGGCAAAGTGTATCCGACATAGGAACTCTCTGCGGGCAACGCCGGTCTGCAATCGATGCCCACCTGTTGAATTATCGGCGTCTTATCCACAAGATATTGGGGTATCAATGTTGACCCTACGGCGGACCGGGACTAAAGTCCTTCTTGATGTACACGAAATCCAGCCTATCCCTGCGCTCGGACAGCTAAGGAGCCACATCGCATGTTGAAGCTCAAAAAAATACATATTGTTGGCTTCAAGTCCTTCTGCGATCGAACAGAAGTGTCGTTGCCCGGGCAGGGAGTTGCTGTCATCGTGGGCCCGAATGGTTGCGGGAAATCCAACATTCTAGACGCGGTCAGTTGGGTTCTGGGCGAACAGAGCGCCAAGACCCTTCGCGGCGGGAAAATGGAAGACGTCATTTTCGCGGGAACCCGCGAACGCAAGCAGCTGGGCATGGCCGAGGTCACTCTGACACTCATCGATCCAGATGCTTATGGCGACGGCCCCCTGCTCAGTGAGCCCGAAGTTGTTATTGAAAGCGATGCTGACTGGAATGAGGAAGACTTACGCGCGCAACGAGCGGCAGAAGTCGAGGAGATCATCACCGAGTCTCAACCTGGCCAGGTGATCGAGGATGAAGCTTCGGGAAAGTCCGAGCTAGCGCCAAATAAAGAAGAGGCCGCGCAGGAAGATCCGGCAAACGCAGTGGTGCTGAAGATTCGCCGACGGAAGTTCCACAAGACTCCTCAGCAGGGCGAGATCATCGTTACCCGCCGCCTTTTCCGGACCGGCGACAGCGAATATCTGCTCAATGGAAAGCTCTGCCGCCTCCGCGATATCCAGGACATCTTCATGGGCACGGGTCTCGGCCCGGAGTCTTATGCCATTATCGGCCAGGAACGCATCGGGCAGCTTCTCAGCTCCAAACCGCACGACCGGCGGGCCATCATTGAAGAAGCCGCAGGCATCACGCGCTTCAAAACGAAGAAGCGACTCTCCGAGTTGCGCCTGGAGCAATCGAGACAGAACCTCGCCCGCGTTAACGACATATTCGAAGAAGTCTCGCGGCAGATGATTTCCCTCAAGCGGCAGGCTGCCAAGGCCGAGCGCTACGCTGCGATTCGTGAACAAATGCGTGCGCGGCTGCGCGTCGTCCTGGCTAGCAAAATCGCGCAAACGGACGCGGAGAACGGCGCAATCGCCGAGGAGATCGCCAGGCTCAATTCGGAAATCGATGAACACAGCAACCAGATTGAACTTCTGGACAATGAGCATTCTTCGGGCACGACCCGGGGTTATGAGCTAGACGCGGGCGCCAAGCAGGCCAATGCGCAAGCCAGTCAAAGTGCGGTCGAGCTGGAGCGCTCTACGGCCCGGCAAAACGCGAATCAGGAACGTATCGCGGAACTCGAGGCCCGCGCCGCGGCCGGGGCGGCCGAACTCGAACGGGCAAAAGAGCAACTCGCCACACTAACGCAGGACCGGGATGCACAACGCAGTTTCCTTGAGAGTGCTGCGGCAGAAGTGGGAGCCTTTCGACAGCAGGCTGATCAGCGGCAGCGGCAAGCTCGCGAGGCGGTCTCAGCAGTCAGTAGCGCCGAGCAGCGCGCCGAAGCTGCGCGGCTCCAGGCAATGCAGTTGATCTCGCAACTTGGTCAGATTCGCAATCAAACGACGCAGGCGGAGGAATCGCTTGCATCGCTTGAACGCGACTCCGAAAGATTGGCGAACGAAATCTCAGCCGCGAAGCGGGACTTGGAAGCACTAGGAGCAGAACGGGGCCAGCTCTCGATGAACTTCGAGTCGGTCACGGAAATCCTCAAGAGACTGGAAGCTGAAATCCTGGCTCTGCGCAACGACCTTACCGCCAAGCGTGCAGCGGAAGCCGACGCCAAACGGCGCAGCGACCAGCTTCGGGCCGAACACGCAACCTTGAGCGGCCGCCACAATTCTTTAAGCGCACTCATTCGTGAGCACAGTTATTCAACTGATACGGTCCGCAAACTCTTCCGGTCCAACTCGCTTGGGGGAGGCTTGGCGCCGGTGGGCACGCTGGCTGATTTCCTGGAGGTGCACGACCGCTACGAGAGCGTAGTTGATGAGTTCCTTCGAGACGAGCTCAACTACATCGTCGTAAAGAGCTGGGATGCGGCCAACGAAGGTATGCGCCTTCTCAAAACGGACGTTGACGGGCGTGCCACATTCCTCGTTCATCCCGAGGATGCGCAGGCCAAGTTTTCCTTTGCTGCAGGCAGTGCAGTCCCCAGTTATAACCATCAGGACGGCGTCGTCAGGCTGAAGGATTGCATCCGCGTACTCAATGGCTTTGGTAGCTCGCTCGAAGTCATCCTTCCAAAGCTGCGGGAGGGCTACGTCACCCCTGATTCCGAGACAGCACGCACCTTGGCGCTTGAGAATCCGCATGCATTCTTTCTCGCGCCTTCCGGCGAGTGCTTTCACAATGTAACGGTGACCGGCGGTAAGCCTCGTGCCGAAGGACCGTTAGCATTAAAGCGGGAATTGCGCGAGATCCAGCAGAAGCTTGAAGCGGTAGAGAGCGAGCTTGGCCGCTCCGAAATCACGGTGGCCGAACTCGGCAAGAATCTCGCCGAGCTTACCCGCCAGCTAGACCTCAAGAGCGAAGAGCGGCGCAACGCTGAGCGAGAGAGCGCGAATCACTCCGCAGCTCTGCGACAGATGGAGTCCGAAGTTCAGCGTCTCGAACGGCGTCTGCAGGACTGGACCCTCCAGAATGAACGAAACAAGGACGCCCGTGCCGCCAAACAGACGTTCATCGAGCAGAAGCGTGAAGAAGAACAATCTCTAGTGGCAAAGCAGGTTGCTGTAGAAGCGGGCCTGAGCGAATTACAGCAGTCCGTCGAAGAGCTGCGTCTAGCTCGGGAGGAAGCACAGCAACAAGCTGCGCAGATTTCCGCCGAACTGGCGGGGCTTGAAGAACGCCGGCGCGGCGCGCAATCGGCATTCGAACGGGTAGACCGCATGTTCGCCGATCTGATGCAGCGAGTCAATCACAACGAGCACCAGTTGGCGGCGGCCAGTGCGGAGCAGCGGCAGCGCATGCTGGAGAACGAACAACTCTCTGTAAGTCTGCAGCAATTTATTGAGAGTCGTGATCATGCCCTTTCCGAAGCTGCTCGTCTAAGCGCGGAGGCGACAGAACTGCGTTCCGCTCTCGCAGAAATCGATCGACAGGTCAAAGTGCTTCGCTCTAAAACCGACGGACTCCGCGAAACCAGAAGCGAACGAACGGCTCGTGCGGCCAGGCTCTCGGCTGACATCGCACATCTCGAGGAGACATGCTTGAACGACCTCGGTGTCGAGGCTGCTGTGCTTCGCGCTGATGCCGATCTGACGCGCATCGAGGGTGAAGCATTGACGGCAGAGGATCAATCCTGCGGCGAGCTGAAGCAAAAACTGGAATCGATGGGGCCTGTCAATATGATGGCTCTCGAAGAATACAAGGAGACCGAGCAAAGGCACGAGTTCCTGAGTACTCAGCGGACCGACTTACTCGACTCGATCGAGAACACTCAGGCGACCATCAAGGAAATCGACCAAATCTCCCGCGCCAAGTTCAGCGAAGCCTTTGTGCGCATCAATGAGAACTTTAGTACTACATTTGCTCGACTTTTTGGGGGCGGGCAGGCATTTATGCGCCTCACGGACGAAGAAAATGCAATAGACAGCGGCATAGACATCATTTCTCAACCGCCCGGAAAGAAATTGCAGAACGTACTGCTGCTCTCTGGAGGCGAAAAGGCTCTTACAGCGCTCTCGCTTCTCGTCGGCATTTTCCAGTACCAGCCAAGTCCCTTCTGCGTACTCGACGAGGTCGACGCGCCGCTCGATGAAACGAATGTGGGCCGACTGGCTGATATGCTGCGAAGCATGTCGGGTGATACTCAATTCGTGATGGTCACGCACTCCAAGCGCATGATGACTGCCGCCGATCTCATTTATGGGGTGACGATGCAAGAGCCAGGAGTCTCAAAGATCGTTAGCGTACGGCTCGGCGGTCAGGAACGGGGGATGGAACCGCGACGCGCCACCGCGTGAATTCTGAACCCGCTGAAATTCTGAATTCTGGAGAAAGTCAAGGGTCACGTTAGTAACGATTTCGCTTGCCGCAAATTTTCCATCGGTCAAGATTTGATCTTGACAGCCTCAATCGCACGTGACAGGGCGCAGAAAAAACGCATCAACCGCGTATTTACGCCGCGTTGACAAAGCGGCTGGGGGACCTCAGAATCTGATTTCAGACCATCCAGGAAGGCCACTCTTTGGCAGTACTCATCGAAACCGAATTCAGTGATCTCACTCTGTATGCGCGCGGTAAGGTGCGCGACCTGTATTCGGTAGGTGAATCCCTCCTCCTGGTTGCAACTGACCGGATCTCAGCTTTTGATCATGTCCTCGCCACGGGAATCCCGGGCAAAGGCAAAATTCTTACCCAGCTCTCGCTCTTCTGGTTCGACTTTCTCAGGGACATCGTTCCCAACCATCTCATCACCGCCGATATAAGCGAATATCCGGTCGAACTGAGACGGCACAAAGACGAACTCGACGGCCGATCGATGCTGGTGAAACGCGCACAGATGTTCCCTGTGGAGTGTGTAGTGCGTGGCTATCTTTCCGGCTCAGGATGGAAGGACTACCTTGCGACGGGCGCGGTCTGCGGAATTCCTCTCCCAGCGGGATTGCAAGAGGCCGACAAACTGCCCGAGCCGATATTTACTCCCGCAACCAAGAGCCAGGACGGCGAGCACGACGTGAACATCCCCTACGACGAGATGGCCCTCCGGGTTGGCGCGCAAAGTGCTGAACGTCTCCGCAACTTGAGTCTGGCTGTGTACAAGAAGGCATCTACTTACGCGGAACAGCGGGGCCTCATCCTTGCCGACACGAAATTTGAGTTTGGGATGCACGCGGAAGGCATCATACTTGCCGACGAGGTACTCACACCCGATTCATCACGATATTGGCCGATGGAAGCGTACCAGCCCGGGCATCAACAGCCTTCGTTCGACAAGCAATATGTACGCGACTACCTTGAAAGCATTCGCTGGAACAAGCAGGCGCCGGCGCCGGCGTTGCCAGATGATGTGGTGTTGCGCACACAGAAGAAGTATCTCGAGGCCTTCCGCCTGCTCACCGGGAAGTCTCTTGTGATCTAGGCATTTGGATGGCAGTTATTGATTGGCTTATCCTCGTCGTCTTGCTCGTTTCCGTTCTGTCTGCAGCGAAGAACGGTTTCTTTCTGGAGGTGTTTTCACTCACCGGGGTCATTGCCGGCCTGCTGATCGCAAGTTGGAACTACCAGAAGCTGTTGCCATGGGTGAGTCGTTGGATTCATTCATGGCCGGCGGCTGAAGCGTTGTCGTTCCTTCTTATTGCTCTTGCGGTCATGATTCTGGCGGGACTTCTGGGGCGAGTAGTTCGTTGGTCGGTTCATTCAATCGGGCTAGGATGGGCTGACCGCTTTATCGGTGCCGTCTTCGGCTTTGTCAAAGGATGTGCTCTGGTGACATTGGCGGTGCTGGTAATTGCTGCCTTCCTGCCCCAGGCCACGTGGTTTCAGCAATCGCGCCTGGCGCCGTACTTCCTCAGTGCGGCCCATCAGGCATCAGTTGTAACGCCTTACGAGTTGGGAGATCGTATACGCCAAGGCGTCACCATAATACGGAATTCTCAGCCATCCTGGCTGAAGCCTTCCGCCGTTGCGTGTCCGCAAGCTAGTTCCCCTTGGGCTCCTGTTGTTGTCAGACAAAATCGACTCGGGTAAACCCGGGCGTAGGAAAGAGGTCTTCTGTGAAACGCGAACTGGATAACCTTGTGACTCAAATGCACGCCGGGGGGATTACCTATGCGGAAGCCGTGCGCGAATTCAAGAGGCGCTTCCTGATGGAAGTGCTTGCCCATCACAGGGGTAACCAGTGTAAGGCTGCGAGAGAACTCGGCATGCACCGCAACACGCTTAGCCGTACCATGGCGGAACTCGAGCTGGATCCTTCGCAAATTCGCGGCAACCTCAAGCGTCCGCCGCGTAGTGAACGTCCTGTTTTTGAAGCGAGTCGGGTGGCGCGCTAGGAGATCTCCTCGCTCGAGCGTCCTTCACTGCTTTAAGCTAGGTGCAGGGACAACCACAAGTGAGTTCTACAGCTTCGCAGTCGACGACAGCAGCAACCAGGGAGAGCCGCATTTTCATACGCGAAGGCTTTCGCTGGGATGAGCAAGGCGCTTATCTTTTCGATATCGACGGTACGCTCCTGCGCAGCTGCGACCGGATCCACTTCGAATCTTTTTATTCGAGTGTGCGATCCGTGATGGGGCACGAGCTGGTGCTGGATGGGGTGACGGTCAGCGGAAACACCGACCCCGGCATCCTGCGCGACGCCTTCAGGCTGGCGCAGCTGGAAGAGACGGACTGGCAACCCCATCTCGAGAACGTGCTAGAAAGCATGCGCCGCCAGGTGGCAGCGCGGCGATCCGAGATGAAGCTCGTCAAGATGCCCGGTATTGACGAGGCGCTTGCTCATCTGCAGGGCAAAGGCGCTGCGCTGGGCGTAGCCACGGGCAACCTGGAAGCCATTGGCTGGATCAAGATCGAAGTCCTCGGTCTGCGTCACTGGTTCAGCTTCGGGGGCTTCAGCGACAACTACGACGTCCGGTCGGAGATGATTGCCCACGCCATGCATCTGGCGCACCGTCACGCCGGGCCGGAGGCGACGGTGTGCGTGGTGGGCGATACGCCCTTCGATATCTCCGCGGCACGGGCGAATGGGCTGCCTACGATCGCTGTCGCCACCGGCAACTTCTCCTTCGACCAGCTCATGGAGCATGAGCCCGAGGTGTGCGCCACCACGCTTGAGGCTCTACTCGCAACCGGCGGCCGCGACAGCGGGGCATGAGTCTGCGTAACCATCACGTGGTTGTACTGGCGGCTGTGCTGGCCGCATGCCACTTCGGATTCGGGCAGACCACTGACTCAGCCGCCGAACCCAAGACGGCGAAGGCCGATCAGGCCCCGGCGGAGAAGCCACCCTCGGCACGGCAGCAGAGCGAGGCGGAGAAGGCTTACCTCGCCGGCGCAAAGGCTCTCGACCGGGAAGACTTCGCGACTGCGGAGAAGGACTTCGATACGGCGGTCGAGCTCGTTCCGCGTAACGAGCAGTATCTGGCTGCGCGCGAGATCGCTCGGGAGCATCATGTCACTGCGCTGGTGCAGGCTGCGGACAAGGCCAGGCTCCTGGGAAATTCGGGCGAGTCGAGCAGAGACCTGAGCCAGGCTTTTGAAATCGACCCGAAAAATCCGATGGTTCAGCAGCACCTGGAGGAGATCGTCCAGGATGCTACTCCCGACCCGGCAGTGGAGAACCAGGAGGACACCATCTCTGCCGGGGCGCCCATCGAGCTTGCGCCCACGCCAGGGCGGCACAGCTTTCACCTGCGCACGAATGCTACCGACCTGCTTCGCCAGGTGCTGACGGCCTACGGCATCACGCCCACCATCGACAGCTCGGTGAAGAGCGAGACGGTTCGCCTCGATGTCGACAACGTGGACTTCCGCGAAGCCGCGCGCATGAGCAAGCTGCTCACCAAGACCTTCTTCGTGCCGCTCGATCCCGATCGCGTGCTGGTTGCCGAGGACACCAGGGAGAACCGCACCAAGTACGAGCGGCTGGTCGCCGAGACCGTCTACTTCCCTGGCCTGACCCCGGCCGAGATCGGCGAGATGGGCAATGTGGCGCGGAACATCTTCGATGCGCAACAGGCCACTGTCTCTCCCAGCAAGTCGACCCTCACCTTGCGGGCTCCGGTGGCGAAGCTGGCGGTCCTCAATTCCACGCTGGCCGAAATGCTTGTCGGGCGCAGTGAGCTCCAACTCGATGTGCGACTGTACAACATCGCAAAAACGCGCTCGCTGAATGTGGGCGTGCAACTGCCGAACCAGGCCACCATCTTCAATGTCCCCACAGAACTGAACAGCGTCATCTCGGGCAACCAGGCCCTGGTGCAGCAGATCATCTCCAGCGGCCTGGCGAGCGCGGGCGACTACGCCGCCATTGCCGCCATCCTGATTGCGTCGGGCGCGGTCAGCGGCTCGATCCTGGGGCAACCCTTTGCGGTCTTCGGCGGAGGCGAGACGCTTACCGGCCTGACCACTAACGGTGCGACCCTCAATCTGGCGCTCAATTCCTCGGATACGCGGATCCTCGATACCGTGACGCTTCGCGTGCTGGATCAGGAGGAGTCGACGATACGCGCCGGCACGCGGTACCCGATCATCACCTCCAGCTACTCGAACCTTTCGGGAAGCTCGCTGGCCATACCCGGCCTATCGTCGGCGGGCGTTTCGAGCGCGCTGGCGGGGCTGGGCGTCGGGGGGACGGGAATTAACAGCACTGGTCAGACCATTCCCCAGGTTCAGTACGAGGATCTCGGGCTCACGCTGAAGGTGAAGCCTTACATCCAGAAGGACCGTGATGTGACGCTCAACTTCGACCTGGAGCTCGTGTCGCTGGCGGGCAGTTCAATCAACAACATTCCCGTGCTCGATAACCAACAGTACAAGGCGATCACCACGCTCAAGCAGGGCGAGAGCGCACTTGTGGTCAGCACCATCACCAAGCAGCAAAGCAAGGCGGTGACCGGCGTTCCCGGCCTGAGCGATCTTCCCGGCTTTCAAAACACGACCAACAATCAGACTGAGAATGACGTTTCGGAACTGCTCATCGTGATCACCCCGCATATCGTGCGCGAAGCGCATACGCAGGAAGCCGGGCGCATGTTTGTGCTTCCGGTGCATCCGTAAAAGGCAGGGCTCAGGGCACAGGGAACAGGGCTCAGGCTTTGGGAGCAGCATCGTCTTCGTCGAGGGCTTGCTGGATGTCGGGGCGTTCGGCGATGAGTTTGCGGAAGTGGGCGGCCCAGTATTCGCTGGAGTGCTGCTGCATCTGCTGTTCTTCTTCGTGTTCGGGAGTGCCGGGGTGGATGAGTCCGGTGATGTAGGGCTGGTAGGGTGGCGGCTCTATTCCCACAGCGAGGGCGGCGGCGGCGCGGGCGGCGTATTGGGCTTCGTGGCGGCGGACGGCGTCTCCGAAGGTGTATTCGGCGATGGACCAGGGGCGGTTGAGAGGGTCTCGGTTGGTGGATCCGGAGAGGAGCGCGGAGGCGCGGGCGATTGCGGGTGTAGGGCATAGGGTGTAGGGGGTAGAGTCGCTGCGCCTGTCGGCTGCGCTCGCCTGCGGCAGCGTGGTGCGGTGCTCCACCCCACGGCCGCAGCAGCGCGGGATGGTCCTGCGGACCGGCTTGATACGCGGGGCTGAAGCCCCGCTCTTCTACCGGGCCTTGCTGCGCAAGGCTGGAGGCCGCTGGGTCAGGGCTCTGGCTTCCCACGCGCGCAGGGCTCAGGGCACAGGGCTCAGGGAACAGGATGGCGGTGCTGGCGTTATCGCTTCCCTCGCGCGCAGGGCTCAGGGAACAGGGCTTCGGGCTCAGGGTGGTGGTTCGGCGTTATCGCTTCTCCTCGATTGTGGCTGGTTCAGTAAAAGCAGGTCCTTCGACTTCGCTCGCTTCGCGTCGCTTCGCTCAGGATGACATCGTTGTGAGTTGTGGCTGAGCGTTGAGCGCTGTGCTCTGCTCTGTACTCTGTGCCCTGTTCCCTGAGCCCTGAGCCCTGCCGCTGAACTCTGAGCTCGGTGCTCTATCCCCTACACCCTGTTCCCTGCGCCCTGAGTCCTGTTCTTCGCAGAGGCCGCACTGGCAGGCGGGGTGGTGTTCTTCGGGCGGCTGGTTGCGGTATTTCTCGGCGCAGAGGAGGCAGGGGCAGAGGCGGTGGTGGATGGGCTCGGCCTCGTTGGGTTCGAGGATCTCGACGGGCGGGGCGATCTCGTCTCCGTCGGGGGTGAGGATGACGCGGGAGACGGGGCGTGAACCCAGGTCCGAAAATCCGGACCTGGGGCACCCGGAGTTGTCGCTTGAGTCGGAGTCGTCGTCGGATTGGGAGCGGGAACGTGAATGCGGGGCTGGGGCGGGTTCGAGCAGGGGCGTCTTGCCGAGGTTGGTCTGGGCGACCTGCATGCCGTACATGAGGGCGGTGGCGGTGGAGCGTTCCATGAGTCCGCGGGCGAGGTAGTCGATGATGCGGTAGAGGTTGATCTGGATGGAGGCGCGGTCCTCGGGGAACTCCAGTTCGAGCGGGGGGTAGACCTTGGGCTCGGGAACGAGCATGGTTCCGTGGTCGTAGGTCTGGGTCGGGGTGGTGATGTGGCTGCGGAGGCCGGAGCGGCGCTTCCAGTTGTGAAGGTCGCGGTGGTGGCGGCAGAAGTGCTGGCCGCGGAGGGCGGGTGCTCCGCACTGGTGGTTGGCGAGGATGTGACGGCAGGACTGGACCATCGGGTTTACCCCCTCCCGGGGTGAAGGCTACTTAATAGAAAAATCGAGAGTTACAGGACAGGTCAGGCGGAGCTACCAAGGAATCAATGAGTTACGAGCTGTACCAATGGAATCAAGGAATTAGCACAGAAACAGAAAGGCGCAGCTTGTGGCTGCGCCCTTCGTTGAGATATTTCGCTCTAATTCAAGTTTATCAAGTTCTGGGAAATT
The DNA here is from genome assembly GCA_963725225.1 of uncultured Acidobacteriaceae bacterium. Classification (GTDB taxonomy): domain Bacteria; phylum Acidobacteriota; class Terriglobia; order Terriglobales; family Acidobacteriaceae; genus Silvibacterium. The sequence goes on along the minus strand of CAVRXY010000010.1, from coordinate 63,542 downwards.
TTCGGCCAAGTGGTTGTGCCGAGTATGTGGTTTATTTTCTGCCGGTTAGGCCTTGGAGTTACTTTGGACAGGGTTGACAGGGCTTTCATCTTCGGCCTCGGGAACCTGGTCGTCCGATCAGCCATGTTGATGTTTGACTCGGTACAATCGGAGTCCAGTTTTAACTGTTAAAAGATGATTCGGCGCGCTAAAATCTGGGCGAATCGTGGCGACATGGTGGGCAGCAGCCCCAGGCGCTTGTAACTTCTGATTCGGATTGTTTCCCGCACGAGTAAAAAGAACCTGTAAGCAATCTGCCGAAGAGATCAGCGAAACCGACGCAGGCAATTGCGGCAACTCAGCAGGAAAGTTCGTTGGATAGCTGAGGGGATCTGATGAGGCAATCCCGAGTCGATGGAGAGCATGACCGCCGCAATTCGTTTTGCATCCGGCGTCTCCCGGTAAACCTATTGTTTTTGGTTCTTGGCGTTTTGTTGTGCCTTCTGAGCAGCTTTCCTGCCGCGGCACAGTCGAATGCGAAGAAGGTCCTCGTGCTGTCCGGTGGGCCTGGCCATAGTCCATCCATCGATTTGATGGAATCCACGTTGCGGAGCCATGTTCCGTGGCCGGTAAAATTCTCTGCGGCCGCGGAGCTGGAAGACCCGCCGTTTGACAGGCGACCCTATCTGGACAAGCTGGCAGAAGCTCTCAGGGACAGCTTCGGGGACCAAAAACCAGATCTCGTGATTGCCGTTATGGATCCGGCACTCCGCTTCGCCCTGCAATACCGGGATAAAATGTTTCCCAACGTCCCAATTGTCTTCATGTCGATCAGCAGTCCGCAGGCCAGCCGCACGAGGTTTCACTGGCCAGGAGTGACCGGCGTGGTATCTGCTGTAGGAGTTCGGGAGACCATCGATCTGGCGTTTCGTCTTCATCCGGACACGAATGCAGTCGCGGTCATCACGAATGTATCCCCGACAGAAGACGACTATTTTGCGGCCACGCACGACGAACTCATTCGCCATCACGAGCGGGTGAAGGAGATCGACATCATCGGACCGCCGGGCAACACGTTGCTTCAGAGGATTGCCGCGCTACCGTCCCATACAGTGGTTCTCTCCCAGCTCTGGCCGCACGACTCAGATGACGTCGCAGTCTACAGCGCTGTATCCGCAGTGGCGACGCGCCTGCCGACCTACTGCATATTTACAGGCCTTTGCTTAAACCACGGCGGGATCGGCGGGGTGTACACCGATCCCACGAACGATGCCATGATTTCTGGAGAACTGGCGGCGCGGGTGTTGTCGGGCGACCGGCCAGATGATGTTCCTCTTGCGCAGAATTCCAATCTTAAGGTAGAGGTGGACTGGCGGCAGCTTCGGCGCTGGCATATTCCGGAGTCGGCGCTGCCGGCGGGGAGCGTGATTCTTTACCGGCCGCCCTCGTTCTGGGACAGCTATCGAAGGTACGTGATTGCAGTCATTGTGACGATCGGCCTCCTGCTGCTCCTGATCGCCGGACTGTTATGGGAGCGAGCGAGGAAGCGAAAGGCTGAAGCTCGTCTTCGCGAGAGCGAGAAGCGTTTCCGGGTGATGGCCGATACCACGCCTTCACTTGTCTGGATGTGCGACACGAAGGGCGAGGTTACTTACCTGAATGACCGCTGGACTGCGTTTACGGGTGAAGATCGAAATGCCGGGTACGGTGACTCATGGAGCAAATACGTCCATCCTGATGATCTGAGGAATGTATCGGATACGCTTTCCCATGCTCTGAAGGATCGAAAGGCATTTTCGACGGAGTGCCGTCTGCGGCGGAGCGACGGGGTCTATCGCTGGACACTGAACGTCGCGTCTCCGCGAGTGAATGGTGATGGATCATTTGCCGGGTTAATCGGCTCCGCTGTCGATACGACCGATCAGAAGCTTGCCCAGCAGTCTCTCGAAAAGGTGAGCGGTCAATTAATCGAAGCGCAGGAAAAGGAGCGCAGCCGCATCGCGAGAGATCTGCACGACGATATCTGCCAGAGGCTGGCGCTGTTGTCGATGGAGATTGAGCAGGCCGACCGTGTCTCGAACACCTCATCCACGGCTACAAAAGGTACCCTGGATGAGATTCGAAGGCACTGCTCGGAGATCGCGGGTGATGTTCAGTCGCTATCACACCAACTGCATTCTTCAAAGCTCGATTATCTCGGCATTGCCGCTGCCATCCGCGGCTTCTGTCACGAGTTCTCCCGGCAACATGAGGTCAAGATTGATTTCACAGACGCAAATGTGCCAGCGCAATTATCCAAAGAAGTTTCATTGTGTCTGTTTCGTGTCGCGCAAGAGGCGCTTCAGAACGCAATGAAATACAGCGGGGTGGATCAGTTTACGGTGGAATTGACTGCGACGGGAAGCGAGATTCAGCTTGAAGTGAGCGATTCAGGCGCGGGTTTTGACGTGGAAGAGGCGAAGAAGAATCGCGGGCTGGGGCTGGTAAGCATGCAGGAGAGAGTGCACCTGGTTCACGGGATGTTTTCCGTCGAATCGAAGCCCTGGGAGGGGACAAGAATTGTTGCGGTTGTGCCGCTGGTCCAGGAGAACCGGGATGGCCAGGGAGGGTCCGAAGGTAAAGTTGAGGATGTCGGCCCTCCAGACTACATTGCATCCCTGCGGTGAGTCCGGTGTCTCTCAGAATGCGTCCGGGCCAGCAGGCGAACCGGAGGCAGTCCGTTTCGCCTGCCAGATCATTCCTGGATCATTCCTTCGAGGCGGACGTAGCTGGCTTCCATGCCGCGTTCCATGCCGGTTGAGAGCATGGCGGCGCGCGTCTGGGCGTCGGGCAGGGTCATGCGCATGGTCATCAGGGTGCCCGTGCCGTCGGCGTCGAATCTGGTTTCGATATGGTTGTCGGGCGTGGGATCGGGCAAGATACATCCGCTCCACGTGGACGATCCTGCTGAAGGGCTCGAGCTCGAGAATTTCACCGGTGATGTGGAAGCCGCCGCCTTTGCCGTTTGTCCACTCGTAACGGAACTTGCCGCCCGGCTTCGCATCGTTGATGCAGACGGGCATGGTCCAGCCTTCAGGACCGAGCAGCCACTTCTGGATTAATTTCGGATCGGTGTGGGCGCGGTACAGGGCCTCCGGGGGCGCAGCGAAGCGCCGGGTCACGATCACATGGGTATCGCCTTCGGTGGTCAGCGTCAATTTGCTCATCGGGTCTCCCCTTTCCTGGGTTGTTTTGCGGGTGGTTGCATGGCGGACAGAACCTCGTCCAGCCGGTCGTAGTTTTTGTCGAGGGCCTTGCGCAGCATCGCAAGCCACTGGTCCATCGCTTCAATACCGGCGCGGGCGAGGCGACGGGGACGCCGGGTGCCGTCGATGCGGCGAATGATGAGTCCCGCGTCTTCGAGGACCTTGAGGTGTTGCGAGATTGCCGGTTGCGTCATCTCGAAGGGCTCGGCCAGTTCCGTTACGGTGGCTTCTCCCAGGGCAAGACGCGCAAGGATGGCGCGCCGGGTGGGGTCGGCCAGAGCGGAGAAGGTGGAGTCGAGCGACTGCATAAACGATAACTTATATAAGTTATTTCTTATTGTAAAGCCCAAATAAGAGTGACCGTCGGTTCAGAAAAGCAAAAGGCGCAGTTGGCGGCTGCGCCTTTGTTGAAGTCTTTAACTATTTGGTGCGACAGAAAGCATGGTTTTTTCTCACTGCACGGTGATGCTCACCGACGCTGTGTTGTTAGCGAGATTTGGATCGGGTGTATCCGCCAAAGTAGCGGCGTTCTCTGTGATCACGGTGCCTGGCGGAGCTGTTACCTTCACGACCACTCTCACCGTCCAGGTGGTGTTCGGCGCCATGGCGCTGTTCTCATGACAGACAATCTGGCCCGTTCCCTCATACGGCGGAGCTGTACACGTACCTAACCCCGGAGTTCCCGAGATGCGGATGTAGTCGAGGGTTGTGCCTGCGGGCACCTGCGTGGTCAGCACTTCGTGAACGGCATTTTCTGGCCCGAGGTTCCAGACCGGGAAGGCGTAGGTGATCAGATCGCCCTGTTGGACCGTCGTCGCAGAGGGTCGTATCCGCAGGAAGAGATCTGCGGCCAGCGAAGACGAGCTCTGAAAAAGTGTGCCCGATACGATAAGACTGCCCACATTGTCGCCATAGGCTGCAGGGGGCCCGGTGAAGCCGAACGCGTCGGCAAAGCCCAGCCACAGTTCGGTCGCATTGGCCGGGACAATAAACCGCTGCGGCGACCCCGAGTTACTGTTGATGCCATCGCCAATGAAGAACACCTGGTTGAGCTGCGGCGAAAAAGTCGTTGGCTCCGTGCCTCCGCCGTAGCCGTAGTCGGCCGGAGGAGATCCACTCGGGCTACCGTTGGTAAATACTCCGGCAAGTGCAAAAGCGGGACCCTCATATCCGGAAATGCTTCCCAGAGAAGAAATATTGCTCCCGTAGCCGAAGCCATCAGGCCCCGTATCAGGCTGCCCAATCGCGGTGCTGCAGCAATTCACGAGTCCCGTTGCTGAGAACTCGAAAAGTTGCCCTGGCGCCGGAGAAAAACTCATGGCCTTTACCGCAGGCACGGCCTGACTTCCGCCGGGATTAGAGCTCAGCTCGGCCAGCTCCGCCGCCGAGAGCACATTATCAGGGCCAAAAATCACGGAAACAGCCGGCACCGATGTTGGCCCGAAACTCTTTACCGGCTGCGCATTCGCAGAGGTGTAGGCGGTGGCCAGTATCAGCCACAGCGGCGCGATTGTGAGCAGCAAGCTCACATTCCTGTTAACGACATAGGTCGAAGATTTCATGGCGCAGTCTCCAGGGAAGTCTTGCATCGGCAGGGAGCGGAGGCGCCGCAGAGGAAGATGGAGGCGTTGGGCTCAGGTCTCCTGAGAAACCAGCAAAGCGGACGTCGGCGTTCCGGGTTCGGTACGCCCAACGCTGGTGAATTTACAAATTCACCAAAACGTTATGCGGTGATGCGCATCACACCCGGCCGATCTTGCTCGCAATTCACAAGGACGGTATGGTGCAAGGCCGCGGGCTCCGCTGCAGCCGCGGAGCCCGACAAGAATACGGCTCTTTGTCCCGCCTTCCCTTCACTGCACCGTGAGGCTCACCGACGCTGTGTTGTTAGCGAGATTTGGATCGGGTGTATCCGCCAAGGTAGCGGCGTTCGCCGTGATCACCGTGCCTGCCGGCGCTGTTACCTTCACGGTCACTCTCACCGTCCACGTTGTGTTCGGAGCCATGGCGCCGTTCTCGTGACAGACAATCTGCCCCGTTCCCTGGTATGGCGGATGCGTGCACGTCCCCAGTCCCGGAGTGCCGGAGATGCGGATGTAGTCGAAGGTTGTTCCCGCCGGAACCTGCGTGTTCAGCACCTCATGCTCGGCAACATCCGGGCCGAGGTTCCAAACCGGGAATGCATAGGTGATCAAGTCGCCCTGATGGACCGTGGTCGTAGATGGTTGCACACGCAGGAAGAGATCGGCCCCCAGGCTGAATGCATAAATCTGAGTTTCGGAACTGATGTATAACACGCCGTTAACCACTGCGGGCGAGGCCCCCCAATACTGCACTTGGCCTCCGGTGTTATAGCTCCACAACTTGGCGCCAGTGCTGGCGTTCAACGCGTATACATCGCCGTCGGTGGAGGCAATGTAAACCACGCCATTCGCTACTGCGGGTGAAGCTTGACGCACAGCACCTCCGGTGGAATAGTTCCACAGCTTGGCACCGGTGCTGGCGTTCAGCGCATACACGTTGCCGTCGCTCGAACCGATATAAACTACCCCGTTGGCCACTGCCGGCGAGGAGTCCACAAAGCCTCCGGTGGAATAGTTCCACAGTTTGGCACCGGTGCTGGCGCTCAGCGCATACACGTTGCCGTCGTAGGAACCGATATAAACTACCCCGTTCGCCACTGCGGGCGAGGAGTCCTCCTGGCCTCCGGCGTTATAGCTCCATAACTTGGCGCCGGTGCTGGCGTTCAGCGCATACACGTTGCCGTCTCTCGATCCGAAATAAACCACCCCATTTGCCACGGCTGGTGAACTAGTCACTGCAATGCCGGTGGTATAGCTCCACAGCTTGGCGCCGGTGCTGGCGTTCAGCGCGTATAGGTCGCCGTCGGGGTAGTTGTCGCTGCCTATATAAACCACCCCATCCACCACCGCAGGCGAGGATAACACCTCAAAGCCGACGGCATACCGCCACAGTTCCGCTCCGGTGCTGGCGTTCACCGCATAGACGACGCCCTCATCGGAGCCGAGATAAACGACGCCATTCGCCACTGCGGGCGAGGGGACCACATTAAAAAATCTTCCGGAGAAATAACTCCACAGTTCCGCTCCGGTGCTGGCGTTCAGCGCATATAAGTCCTTCGCGTAGGAACCGAAATAAACCACCCCATTCGCCACTGCGGGCGCGGAATTCATTTGGTTGATAGCGCCATTGGGGTAGCTCCACTTCAACTGCAGGCTGCCAACATTGTTGACGCCAAGTACCGTCTCATAAGGGTTCCAGCGCTGCATGTTGTCTCGGTGGAACTGCGTCCAGTCCGCGGGTGAGGACGGAATGGTGCTCGTGGCGGCAGCCGCATTAGACGTCTGGGCGTGCGCAGGCGTGTTGGCCACGGCCAGCGTCAGCCACAGCGGCGCGATTGCAAGCAGCCAGCTCACAATCCCGAAAGAAGCGATGTGCTTCCTGCTAATGACGTAAATCGAGGATTTCATAGCGCAGCCTCCAGGGAAGTCTTGCATCGGCAGGGAGCGGAGGCGCCGCGGAGGAAAATGGAGGCGTTGGGTTCAGGCCTCCTGAGAAACCAGCAAGCGGACGGCGGCGTTCCGGGTTCAGGACGCCCAACGTGGAGCACGATATTCCCTGCAGGCATGTCGGGCTGTGATTCGCGTCACGTCGATGGAATTATTCGTTCGATTAACCGGCTGGTGCTGGTTTCGCTGCTTGAAAGCAGATCAGGCGGGTTCGGTGGTAAGGGCGTTGCTGCGGGTCTGCGCACCGACGAGCCAGTCGCGCATTGCGAGGTTGCAGGCCTCGGGCATTTCTTCAAAGGGCAGATGACCGGCGCCCTCGATGACCAGGAGTCGGGACTGCGCCAGCGTGCGTTGCAGACCGAGAGCGGAGGAGAGGTTGACGGCTCGATCGCGGTCTCCCCAGATGAGGAGGGTGGGCATGGCGGCGAGCCGGCCCAGTGCGGAGCGGAGCTGCTGCATGTCGTCGAACCAGCAGCGAAGGATCTCGAGGATGTGGTCCATGGTGCCGGGAATTTCGAGACCCGCAGTATAGACCTCGAGGGTTCCTTCAGCGACTCGGGAGCGGTCGCCGTACATACGGTAAAGAGCCTTGGCCTGGATGTGGCGGGGGAGCGATGGGACGCGGCGCGCGAGCCATGTGCCGAGCCTCGTCTGGAAGAAGCGGATGACGAGGCGGCGGGATTTGCAGAAGGGATTGGCGGGGGCGAAGAGGATGAGCCGGCGCACGCGATGCGGATGACGGGCGGCCAGCATCATCGCAATCGCGCCTCCGTGGGAGTGCGCGGCGATGTCAGCTTCGGGGAGATGCAGGGCGTCCATGAGGGCGGCTATGCGATCGGCGGTTGCTTCGAGGCCGGCGTCGAGTCCGGGAACCCGTTCCGACTTGGCCCATGTTGAAAAGATCGATCGCGTAGACGGTGGCTTCGCGGGCGAGGAAGCTGATGTTCTGCCGCCAGGTTTGTGCTGAGCCGATGAGGCCGTGGAGCAGCAGGAGGGGCTGTCCTGTGCCGGCGACCTGGAGGTGCATCATGCCGGCGCCTTCGACGGACACGAAGCGGTCTTCGATATGTGTGTCCGGGATGTGAGTGTCCGGAATGTAGTTCGTATCTACTTCTTCCACTGCCGCTTGCTACCTCGGGATCCGGGGAATTAGGGATCGCAGAGTCCGGGTGGCCGGTGAGCGTTCCAAAATACATGTTACAGGACTGTTACAGGATGAGAGGCCCGGCAAATGCGTTTTTTCGCGAGACGAAAGGCTCGCTCTTTGCGCTGCGCGGTAGACGCGGCGACAAATCGGCGTTGCGAGGATACTGTATTGATCAGTGATTGATCAGCGGCGGACGGGCCCGCGAAACACGAACCGCGCTTTCACGATCATCCTTGCTCTGGCGCTGGCGGCACTGCTGAGCAGGGAGTGGCGCCGGGATTATCCGGTTGAAGCGGGTGGAGTCCAATCCGCCGCGGCAAAAGACGCACAGCGCCACGCGCGAGATGGCTACGTGGGTGATGCTGCCTGCCAATCCTGTCATGCAGACAAGGTCGATTCCTACCACCGGACTGCACACTATCTGACATCCAGGCCACCAGACGAATCCTCCATTCCGGGTAACTTCACGCCGGGCAGCAACGTACTGAAAACGTCGAATCCGAAGCTTTATTTCAGGATGGATGAGCAGCGCAGGGACGGGAAAGCACCCGAGTTTTTTCAAACTGCAGTGGCAGGCACACCTCCCCAGACAGTCACGCACACAGAGCGCATTGCCGTGGTGGTTGGGTCGGGAGGCAAGGGCCAAACTTATTTGTACTGGAGCGGCGATGAGCTATTTCAGCTGCCAGTCTCATATTGGCGTGACCTGGGCTGGGTAAACAGTCCTGGCTATCGCGATGGACTCGCCGATTTCAGCCGACCGGTCACTCCGCGGTGCCTGGAGTGTCACGCAACTTACTTTGAAGGTTTTTCATCATTCTCCAACCGCTATAACACTGTGGGGTTCTCGCTCGGCATCCAGTGCGAAGTGTGCCACGGGCCGGGACGGGAACACGTTGAACATGAGGCGTCGAAGTCGACTGCTCCATCAGCCACCGGCATACTGAACCCGGCGCGATTCTCGCGAGATCGGCAAATGGATCTCTGCGCCTGGTGTCATGCCGGAGCCGGCTTTCCACTCAAGCCGCCGTTTTCCTACTCTCCGGGGAATGCTCTCGATAAGTACATAGATTTTCCGCCGCCCGATCCCGCCGCCCCGCCTGACGTTCATGGCAACCAGGTGGGGATGCTGGAGCAGAGCCGTTGCTTCCGCTCGTCGAATATGACATGTCTCACCTGCCACGATGTTCATGTCACGCAGCACAATCTGGCCGAGTTTTCCCAGCGGTGCCTGAGCTGTCACAAACCTGACTCGGCGACATTCTCAAAGGCGAGCCATCCTGTCTCAGACAACTGCATTGACTGCCACATGCCAAAGCAGGAGACCAACCTCATCGTGTTCGATGAGAATGGCCGGAAGATGAGACCGGAGGTGAGGAATCACTGGATCAGGATTTACGCTGTCGGGAGTCGTTGAGGGGTATCCGCGGAAGTTGGTTGCTGCTCGCTTCGCCTGCGGCTGCGCTCGGAGCCTGCGGCAGCAAGGTGCGGCCCTTTTGGCCGGTCATTTATCCCCGGGCTAAAAGCCCGGGGCTTCTACCGGGCCTCGCTCGCCGCGGCAAGCGAGGCTGGAAGTAAGAGATCGTCGTGTCCCATCCGCTTCGTCGCCAAAGATGGGAAACCAGCAGAAACATTCTTAGCCCATTTGGTCTTCACGACAGCTCTGTAGCGAAATTGTTCTGCGGGTCACCCAATCCACGAATGTCAGCTAGTTCGCCAAGGCTTCGGGACTCGCGGCGCCTTGCAGGGCGGCTTCGGGCTTGCGGTGCAGGATGCCCGCGGTGACCAGGGCCATCACGATACCGACGGGCAAGGGTTCCAGCAGCGTCATGGACATTCTGTACAGCGGGTTTGAGTACATGGCTTCAAACTTGCGGGCCTCCGCGATCTTTGCCTCGAGGGCGGCGCCCTGCAGGCCGGAGTTCTGTGCGCGCTTCACCATGCTGGCGGCGTAGTCGTGGGCGAAGTTCTTTTCTACGGTGGCCGACAGCGCTTCCCACATGGCCACGTAGCAGACGCAGGAGATCAGCATCATCAGGGCACCGGCGGCGAATGCGCGGCCAAAGGTGATCGAGCCGCCGCACTCGGTGTCGCGGTAACGCTTGACGCCGACGAAGACGATCAGGAAGCTGAGCACCATAGTGGTGTAGCCGACCGCCATGCCATAGCTCGCCTTGATGTGGTGCTCGAACGGCACGGTGACTGCCATCATGATTGCCAGAACGAGACCGCTCAGCAGACCGTACTTCCAGACATTCTTCTTCATGGTGATTCTCCTGTGTGCGGGCGCTTCGGAGCGCCGCGGATGTCCTCACCCTGCACGATCGGCCGGTCGCCGCGCGTCATCCTTTCGCATGATTTTGCCGGAAATCGCGGAATTCATGCCAAAGGAGGATGCGTTTTCCACCCCAGCAAGCCAACACCGGCTCGCTGGGGATCCCGGTTATGGGAGCAGGCCGAGTTCCTTGCTGCGCTGGACAGCCTCGGTGCGGCGGCGGGCACCGAGCTTGTCGAAAGCGCGGCTGCAGTGAGTCTTCACGGTATTCTCGCTCACGAAGAGGGTTTCGCCGATCTCGCGGTTGCTCAGGCCGCGGGCCACGAGATTGAGGATTTCCAGCTCGCGGCGGGTGATGCCGAGGCGCTCGCGGACGGTGTCGGCGGCGGCGAAGTTGGATGTGGGGACGGCGGGGACAGCGATTTCGACGATGCGGTCTACGATACGTTCCCGGATACGTACCCGGGGAGCGAGGAGTTTGGTGCCGAGCCAGATGCCGGCACCGGCAAAGAGGATGGCGATGAGGACTCCGTAGATTGCGATTGAGTGCTCAAGGACAACAAAGTGGAACTCGGTCCACTGGAGCAGCGTGACGAGGACGCCGCCTACCAGCCCGAAGATCAGCACCTGTTTACGCATCGTGTTTACGCAAAGGGCCTTCCATGGAATTGCTCTCCATGATATCGCGTGGAATTGCCTCGGGACTGAAGCCCGGGGCTTTTACCGGAGCCCGGTCGCCCGATCACCGGATAAATAACCATTTATCAGTCGCTTGAAGCACTTAAGCGCGCCTATTTCCGGGCTGTATAATACATGGTATTCGAGGTTCTTTACGGCGTTTTTGGCTCGTTGCGGGACGCCTGTTGTACTTGCTTTTGCCGGGGGGCATTCTTCGAAGTCGAGATTCAGCATCCTCTTTCCGCAGCTCGAATCTGACGGATACTCGTTCCTAGAAGACGCCACAGGGCTCAGGTTGGACGAACCGGCTGACGATGCAGCTGGCTACGGAGCTCAGCATGTTGTTGTCACAAGCGGCAAAAGAGTCTCCCGCGACGGGCTCGCCTCCGGACGCGGAAGCCGTTCGCGCGCAGTTGAATCGCCTGCTTGCGCATCCGCTCTTCACCAACAGCAAGCGGTATCCGGTTCTGCTGGCGTATACGGTTGAGCAGACGCTTCTGGGCAATGGCGGGGATCTGAAAGAGCGGACGATCGGCGTTGAGGCCTTTGGGCGCAATCCCGATTATGACGTGAATCTCGACCCGGTTGTCCGCACCTCGGCCGCAGAGGTACGCCGGAGACTGATTCAGTACTACTACGATCCGGTCCACACAGGAGAATTGATTATTGAGCTGTCCGCCGGCTCTTACGTGCCGGCGTTTCGGCGGGCGGAGCCGGCGGCGGTAAATGCCGGCCAGAAACAGGAACAGAATCAGGAACAGACGAATGAGACGTTCGGGCAGGCTCCGGAGTCGGGGCCGTCGGGGATAGAGGTTTCGGCCTCGTCTTCATCCTCTGCCGGGACTTCCCTGCTTCGCGGAATCCGGCGCTGGCTTCCTATCGCTGTATCTTTGCTTGCTGGCTTTGGGGGTTGGTATCGCCATCGGGCGGTATCACCGTTCTCCCGCGCCATCGAACGTGGAGCGCTTCTGGCAGCCGATCACATCCAGCCAGGACCCGATTACTTATTGTCTCGGCGAACTGGCGGATTTGATTGATGGGGGAAAGAGGCCGGGCGGCGCGCCCAATTCCAGAGGCCTGGCGGTGTCGGATGTGACCACATTGGCGCGCACCATTGTGCCGCTGGTTCCCCGTCACCGGGCTTTCCGCGTAGTTTCCGCCGCGGACGCGAGCTTTGCGCAACTGCGCGAGGGCCCCATTGTGCTGATCGGCGCGTTCGACAATGCCTGGACCATGCGCGTTACGCAGAACCTGCGCTTCGGGTTCGAGAATACGGATGGTGTACAGAAGCTGGTCGACCGTAAAAACCCGCAACGGTTCTGGACGGTGCAGCGGGACGCGAGCGGAGAAGTGGCCACCGACTATGCAATTGTGGCGCGCATCCATGACGACGTTACCGGGCAGCCGGTCATCATTGCCGCAGGCATTTTGGGCGAAGGCACGGAAGCCGCCAGCGAGGTTCTGTATAACCCGACGTATCTGGACGCGATGCTGGCCAAGGCGCCCAGGAACTGGGACGGGAAGAACCTGGAAGCCGTGATCGAAACCCATGTCATCGAGAGAAACCCCGGGCCGCCGGAAGTCCTTGACGTGGAGAGCTGGTAAAGACCGCCGCCTCGGCCGGCTGTTCTGTCCGGATACGGCCATTCCGGGTCGCCGGGTGGCAAGGCTACGTATGATACCTGCCCCGCGACGGGGCACAAGCGTTCCGGCAACTCCTGTCAAGGCAAGCTCTTAGGTTGTAGCAGCGCGACTTGCTACACGATGGAGCTTTTTTGATGCCAAACGTATGGCTAAGTTGTGAGTATCCCGACTTGTCTTTGCGGCGGATTGCAAAGACGCGAATAACCCCCAGTTCTTTCAAGCTTGAAGGAGATCATTCCATGAAGAAATTCGGCGTTGGTTTACTTGCTCTTGCGTTCTCATTGTCTGCATATGCCGCGAAGAATTCAACCACTGTGACTTTGACTCAGCCCGTGCAGGTGGGCTCGGCGACGCTGCCGGCAGGACCGGTTAAGGTGAGCTGGACCGGAACAGGAGCGAATGCGCAGTTGACGTTTACGCCCCGCGGAGCGAATCCGGTCACGGTGCCGGGGCAGATCGTTGCCGCGAAGAATGGCGAGGCCTCTATATCAACCGACAAGGTTAACGGCGTTCAGTTTCTGCAGGAAATTGACCTTGAGAATATGACGCTGGTTGTCCGGAATGCTCCGGGTACTGCAGCGACTTCCGGGAACTAACAAGTTTGCACAGCTCGATCTGGCGGTAAAGGAATTTGCCGCATGTCGAGCGGCGCCATCCTACCCCTTTGCTTTAGTGGCAAAGGGGTTCTTTTTGGGGCATGAGAGCCGGGGCAGCTCCCCACTCAAGCCAACACCGGGCTTGAGTTGATGGGATAAGTAGGAAGGCTTCAGCGATCGCGGTAGCTTTTGGTTGAGGACCAGAGCGGCTGGATCAGGAGAAGCCTTCATGAAGATTGTAGGGTGTGATTTTCATCCGCGGTGGCAGCAGGTAGCGGTTTTCGATACGGAGACCGGGGAGATCAGTGAGCACAAGCTGGTCAACGGGGACGACGAGGCGGAGCGGTTTTATCGCGCTCTGGATTCGCCGGCGCTGGTGGGCATGGAGGCCTGCGGCAACAGCCAGTGGTTTATCGAGTTGCTGGAGCGGCTTGGGCACCAGGTGTGGATCGGGGATGCGGCGCAGATCCGGGCCAGCTATGTGCGCAAGCAGAAGACCGACCGGCGCGATGCCGGGCACATTCTGAAGCTGCTGTTGGAGAACCGCTTTCCCAAGCTGTGGGTACCGACGGCCGAGCAGCGGGATCTGCGTCAGTTGCTGATTCATCGTCACAAGCTGGTGGAGATTCGCGCGCGGGTCAAGAACGGACTGCAGCATCTGGCCATGAATCGCGGCTTACAGAAGCGAAGCAGCTTGTGGAGCGTTCGGGGGAGGGCTGATCTGGAAAAACTCTCCTTGCCGGGTTGGGCGGGTCGGCGGCGCGAAGATCTGCTGACGCTGCTGGCAGGGTTGGACGGGCAGATCGGCGAGCTGGATAAAGCGGTCGAGCGTGCCGCCGAAGAGCATGCACAGGCGCGGCTGCTGATGACGCAGCCGGGCGTGGGTCCGATTACCGCGCTGGCCTTTGTGCTGACCATCGGCGAGGTGAGCCGGTTTGAGCATAGCGGGAAGGTAGCCAGCTATCTAGGTCTGATTCCGCGCGAGCACAGTTCGGGCGGGCGGCAGCGGCTGGGCGCCATTACCAAGCAGGGCAACCGCTTTGTGCGCCAGTTGCTGGTGGAGGCGGCGCAGTCAGCGACTCGTTACGATGCAGGATTTCGCAGGCAGTATGCGGCCCGCTGCCACTCCAAGCCGAAAGGCGTGGCCAAGGTGGCGGCGGCCAGGAAATTAGCAGTGCGACTCTACTGGATGCTCAGGCAGAACCTTGGCTATCCGGAGATCGCCCATATCGAGAGCAGCTCGCGGGTGGCCCTGGCCGGACAACACACAGGCCGATGAGTTGATTGAGCGCTCTCGCATCCGGCAGAAGGCTGGATGTTCGCATGGAAGCATCATGGCCTGTAGCTGATGGCCGTATCGATGGTTGGTGGGGCGGAAATTCCCCCACCTGGTGGGTGATGCAGCGTGAGTTTCCCAGAGCTCTGGTCCTCAAACCCTCTGGCCAAACACGCGGTGCTCACGCACCGCCCAGAATAGTTTTGTCTTGACAACGCCTTCCTACTTATCGAGGGCCACCCAGCCGGTTTGGAGGTGATTATGGTCGCGGGAGATCCAGTAGGACCACATCCGAGCGCTCCTGAACTCGTTCGAAGACAACCTCACGACCGTCCGGGGAGAGGGCGAAGTCGCGAATATCGAATTCGGGAGGGAGGTGGGTGAGTTGCCGCTCGGCAGCTGTGTCCAGGTCAATGACCCAGAGATCCTTATGCTGAATCTCTCCGCGCAGGACAAGGAGCGCATGGCCTCCTGGCAAGAAGGCCAAGTGTCGAGCCCCGCGGCTCAAGGTCAGAGGCCGCAGAGGATGTGGTGCGGCTTCGGCCGTAACCGCCTTCAGCGAAAACGTAGTGCCGATATCAGGCCCTGAGTAGACGACGAATTGGCCATCGGGTGCCCATGCTGGATCGACCGAGTACTCCTGAATAAAAGGAGCGGGTGATCGACCGTCGATCGGGACGCGAAAGAGATGCGGTATGCCATGATCAGCTACCGCAGACGTGATCGATTGTCCGTCGGGTGTCCAGGCCGGAGCACCCTGCAGTTCAAGCGAATCGGTCAAAATCCGCGCGTTTGTGCCGTCGGCCTGCATCACGTACAAAAACTTCTTTCCCTGTTGGCTGACCGAGAAAGCGATATGGCTTCCATCCGGGGAGATTGCCGGGCCGCCAAAGACACGTGCGTCCTCACCATTCCATAACTCGGTGCTGGTTCCCTTCGCGAGTTTCCAGATACTCTCGCGGGGACCGTTCTCGGAAACATACAGAAGGTAATCCGGACCCAGGCTTGGGGAGAACCCCGCACCCGTCGTTAAAGGGATAGGAGCAGCGGCCGAGGCTTCGCTCGAGGATTCAGCAATTCGCAGACGCCAGAGTGTTCTCTCTGCACTCGCAAGGGTGGCAACCAGCCGTCGGCCGTCTGCGCTGGCCGCCAACGACGTGTATCGGTCAAGGCCAGAGGTAAGCCTGTGGGGGGTGCGGCGCTCAACGTCCATGCTATAAAGCCACGGCCCAGCGCCATCGGCATCGCTGGCGAGGTACATCAGCGTGTGGCGGTCCAATAGCACCGGATATGTCACGCGCCCGTCGTACCACGTGATCCGTTCCGGAGTCCCTCCGGCTGAAGGGATGCGCCAGATGTCCAACTTGTCTGGAGGCGAACCCTGGACAAAGTAGATGAATGCCGCATCAGAGGACCATAGGGGGAAGTGAGAGTGGAGTCCGGCTGGCGCCGTGAAGATGGGGCGGTCTGCCGGTCGAATGCTGCCGTCTGACACATACAACGGGTCTCCGGGACTGGGAGTGTGGTACACGAGTCGGGAACCGTTGCGCGTCCAGTCGTACTCGCTCGCGCCTTCGAGGTATGGCCTCGGCTGTCCTCCCAGTGTTGGCACCGCCCAGACACCGATATCGCTGCCACCCGGGCCGTCTCGCCTGCGAGTCCAATATGTAACCAGGGAACCATCGGGCGAGAATCCCAGGGCCCGGATCGATGAGTTGACAAGGTCCTTCGCGCCCCCGCGAGTCAGGTTGTGGAACTCTCCCGAACCGACCTGCGTAACCCAGACGTCAACCTGCCCGTCTTTGTCCGACAGAAAAGCTACAAAATGACCATCCCGCGAGACCGCGGCAGCCTGGTCCATCCCGTCGAAGTCCGTGACTGTCTGAAATCGGGCGTGGGCGATCGGGTTTTGCCAGAAGTATTCCGTCCTCCGCAGCCAGAGCAATGCACCCAGCACCAACACGGCTCCCGCGCCAGCCAGTAGCCAGGCAAATTTCAACCTGGTTCGGGAGATCGCTATCTCCGGCTGTGGCGGAGGTACAGGGGGATCAGGCAGGACGGCCTGGTTCCCGTTTTCTAGCGCCGTCTGAAGATTCCGGCCGCGCACCCATGCGTCCAACTCCGCCCGCGAAGCGTAGACCGAGCCTATCTTGTCATGCTGGTGTCGGTGAACGGGCATCCCCTCCCGCTTCTCCCAGCGCTGAACTGTCGTCACGTCACGCTTGAGGTGAGCCGCGATTTCCTTCCAAGAATCCAGGCGGTCTTCGGGTGGCTTCTCGGAGAACGGTTTTTCGGACAGCGGTCTTCCCGGGGACGCTTTGCTCTTCGCGCTCTCCGGAGTGTTCTCCATCCTGCAGGCCTCGGGAAGCCGAATTGTAACGCAGCAAACGACGCCAAAGTACCGCATTCATCGGCAAATCGGCAATGGGGTTCCAATTCAGCACCTTACCGCTTGAAGATTTCCACCTGGGCACCTGATCGTGTTCCCACGCCCCAAAGCGTAAATCTCAAATCTGGAGCTATTTCATGAAGAGCAAGGCTTTCGGCTAGACCGTACTGGTCGCGCTCGCAACGGAGCCACGAAAGCATCGGCGGGTGAGCTAAGACTTGGATACCAGCTGCGTTAAGCAGGGCGATAAATCCCTACCTTCGCTCTCTTAAAGCAAGAAATCCGGAGTTCCAAAACTGAGAGGGGAATTATATGGCTAGCGTTCAGGCTGTTCCGTCTAAATTCAAAACTAAAGAGTTTATTGAAAGGCTGACTACTGCGGCGCGGAAGTCACAGTCGATGATGCCGACCGCCGATGAACTCACGACTTTGGATAAGCCAACCAAGGCATTATTCGAGAAAATTTCAGCTCTTCTTGAAGACGTCTTATCCACGACTGAATGGACAGATGCGAGCCTGCTTGCCTTGGCAAAAGAGACGGGTTGGGTCCATACCAGCATTGGATTAGCGCTTCGGCCTGCCGACAGGCCCGGTGGTGGCTCGCCTACTTCCACAGATTGTGAAAATGTTTACAGCAGCTGCATGAAGACTCATGGGTGCACCTATTCCCTCCTTTGCTTGTGCTGTATACCGTGCTCCATAGAGTACGCGGGCTGTATGAGGAGGATAATTACCAAATTTGGCGGCGTTAGCGTAGGTACCCCCGTGACCACCGGCGGAACGCAGACGCGGCATTCGACCCCGTGATGGCGGGTTCCCCCACGCGCCTTCAGTTGGGCTGACCACATTACTTTTGATTGCCTAAACCCTGCTCCTTGTGCCCTGACCCCTATCTTTCCTGGCCGACTATTTCCCCCAATCCTCTAAAATAGAAATAGAGACTAAGAAGCCCGCCCACCCGGCGGGCTTTCTTGTTGTCTGCCAAAGGAGACCATGCCCGCTCGCGCCGCCGCCCTCTGCACCCGCCTCCTGCCCGCCGGAAAGACCTGCGCTCAACACGCCTTGCGCGGAGAGCCCTGCTGCCGCTTTCACAACGACGCCCGCAGCCCGGTGCCCCACAAAGCCCGGTGTTGGCTTGACTGGGTAGTCACCGCCTACCTCAACACGTGGAACGATTGCCGCAGTTTCGGTCCGAAGCGAAACACCGCGAAGTGTTCGTCGAGTGAAGCAACTTCCTCAATTCCCAGGCGGCGCATCACGGCAAAACTGGTGCGAGCCACAATCGAGAAGTCCTGGTCGCGCCAGGCCAGCCCGATCTCCCAGGCGGCTTCGAGGTCGGCCATGCCAACGGGTTCGATCATTGCCACCCCGCTTCGCAGCCCATCCCAGAAGCGCTCCGCCGCGTTGGGCGAAATTCTGTGATGCAGCAGCGACCATGTCTCGATGAGCACATGATCCGAAGTAACGAGCGTTCCGCCCGACTTGAGAATGGCTTTTGCCCGGCTATTACCGCGGTCGGAAGCATCTGCCGCTGCATACCAGATGGATGTATCGACAAAGAGGCTCACAGAAGTTCAGCGCCGAGCAATCTTGCGGGGTGCCCCACTCAAGCCCTCTGTTGGCTTGTGTGGGATAGTCATCGCGAAAGCCTCGGCGATCATCGAATCCTTCTTCTTCGAAATATCCGAGCCTCCCGAACTGCCGAGATCGAAAATGGAATCCACTTCCGCGGTCGCCTCCGGAACGGCGAGGTCCCGGGCCACAAGGCGGCGAACATATTCCGCAAACGACACACCCATGTCGGCCGCACGCCGGCGAGCGCGGCGCTGCAGTTCGTTTCCGAGCGTGATTTGAGTTCGTGCCATCATGATGGCACCATCATATACCATCATAGCTTGGCCGGCACATTACTTTCGTTCGGCCCCTTAGCTCCAACCAGCTCAATGAGTTAGCCGCAACTACCATGAAATCAATGATTTCCCCGCAGAGGGAAGCATGAAAACCCAGCAGAATCAATGACGTACACGAGATAGGTTTCCAACCGGGGGGAGGGGGTACCCTCCTCGGCCGCCTTCGCTACGCCTCAATCACAAGCAGTGTCCGCACCCACTACCAGGACGGCCGCCTCAGCTCTCATTAGCTTCTGCCAGTTTGCTGAAGAATGTCGCGTCATCCCCCGCATTCAGATCAACCCACGCCTCGTCCGGCAAACCGCTGCGCCATTTCAAAAACGGAATGGCATCGGGTCCTACCGGATGGCGGAGCTGCCAGGTTCCACTTTCAGCGATCTCCACTATCTTCTGCGCGACCACAGATGGCGGAACCGGATCTTTCAACGCTCCATCAAACAGAGCAGAGAAACGCGCGCTCTGCCTGTAGACCGTTTCGTTAGACGGGCTCTCGATGCGGCGTGCCATCGATGTGTCGATAATCCCCGGCTCGACGATCGCCACGCGAACATTGAATGTCTTCATCTCGCCTGCCAGCGCTTCACTCAGCGCTTCCAGCGCCCATTTCGACGCGCAGTATGGGGTCATCGGCGGGCACGAGAGGCGTCCGGCGACCGAGCTCACATTGATGATGCACCCGCTCCCGCGCTGCCGCATCCCCGGCACCAAAGCCTGAATGCAGCGCAGCGCTCCGAAATAGTTCGTCTCCATGATCGCCCGAAACATGGCCAACGGAACCTCTTCAACGGAACCGACCGCTTCTACGCCCGCATTGTTAACCAGCACGTCAATCGGTCCGTTCTCTCCGACAATCGCCGCAATGCCATCGCTGACCGATTCATCCGAGTCCACATCCATCTTCGAAACCGTGATCGGCAGCTTCTCGCGTGCAGCCATCTCCGCCAGCGCCGGCGACTGCGACGGGTTGCGCATCGTGGCGTAAACCCGGTGTCCGGCACGGCCGAACGCCAGCGCCGTCTCCAAACCGATACCCTTGCTCGTTCCGGTAATCAGTACCGATGTCATGCTTACTCTTTTCTGGGGGTGGCATAGTCCTACCTGCGCCAGGCCCACATTGCAAGCAGGAAATGCCTGCGCGACCTCCTAAAATATGCCTGAGCGGTCTTGAGCCGTGCCCGCACAAGGAGCGCATCATGTTAAGAAGGACATTTCTCGCTGCGACCGTTGCACTTCCCAGTGCCTTCGTCCACGCCCAGTCGCAGATCACGCATGTTGATACCAAGCAAGGCGGCGCACCTCTCCAGAGTTCTGTGGTTAAAGGCAAGGACCTGCCCCCCGAGGGAAACAGTCCCGGCGCGAAGGCGCGGGTGCATTTCAACGGCCCAACCAAACAGCTTGCGGCAGTGGCAACCGGTATGGTGACACTCGACCCCGGCTCGCGTCCCCATCCGCCTCACCGCCATCCCGAAGAGGAGTTCATCATTATTGCTTCGGGCACGGGTGAAATAGAAATCAACGGCCTCATCACAATTGTTGAGCCGGGAGACATGATGTACGCCGAAGGCAACGTACTCCACGGAATCAAGAACACCGGCTCAACCGTGATGGTTTTCTACTTCACCAAGATACTGGCGGTAAGTTAACGCAAAGCTCGCGCAGAGGCGGACATTCGCTACCTCTGTGATAGCCGGATCCCCGGCCCCAGGTCCCGGTTTTGGGATCTACCACACTCAAGCTCGGTCTTAGGTGAGCGATTCGACAGGTTGGAGGCAAGTGGCGGCCGGCGATAACAACAGCAGACGTGAAATCGTTTGTCTGCATCTTTGAGCGTAGGCGCTAAGAGCTCTCTACAAGAGCGCGAGCGGTCCCCGAGATGCTTAGGCTCAGCTCTTTGGCTTTTCCGAGGGCCGCATGAACTCCCGGATCATTCATCACCGTCACCCCCCATCGGGTGAACGGGCTCACTCCAACGTAGGCTGCTGCCGACGGATTCCCCGGATCGAGACTCGTATCAACCCCTGAGAATGATGCGGTTGTCTGAATCGGGCCGCCGGTATTCTGGACCACGGTCCGAGGTGGCGTCAGGAACTCATAGATCTTTCCATTGATATCTCTGAATTTATGGTAGCCGGAGTGTTCAAGATTGAGCCGGACCGGCAGTATCGCCGATCCATCTGCGGCAATAAACGTCAGATTCACCTGACCGGCTAATACCTGTGCCAGGTCAGAAAAGACCGGATGATCCACGCTGATAAGAAAGGAATACGTGCCCGTTGCGGCTAGCGTCGTTCTATTTCCAGATGTCAACGGAATGACGAATCCACCGGTGGCGGAAGAAAAGGTCGCCGGCGGATTGGCGAAGACTTGCAGCGCGTCCAGTTTGCGTGCGATCAATGCCGCCAGAATGCTGTTGAGTCCGCCAAAATCGTCATATTCCGTGGCAGTATCCTGCGGGTTCAATGTCCAGAAATCCAAAGCCCTCGACTGTTGAAGCAGCTCAAAATATGCGCTCTTCAAGAGAGCATTCCTCACGCTTGTGAGATCCTGCACGACCGTGGCCGCAACTTCCTCTTGCGCTTGAACGTTGATCAGATCAGTATTCGTAGCCGTTATGCTGTCTTGCAATGTGCCGGTGCTATCGTCCAGGCTCGCTACTTTGAATGCCAAACCATCGAAGCTTAGTAGTTGCTGGTTCCGGAGCTGAACTATATCCAGATATTGGTTGACAGCATTCTCATAGTTATCCCTCTCAGGAGACTCCGGAAGCTGCTTCACCTTGGTCTCAAACTGAGCCCGCACCCTCGCCAGATCCGTGTCGGTCATGATGAATTTGGTGTCGTCGCTCTTCGGGTCTGGCGCCTTCCCCCAAGAGATGTCTTCAAATTGTTATAAGCGGTCTCTAGTTGAGTGACCTCGTTCCCCGCAGCTCCGGCCGCGCTCCCAATGAGCTTGATGTCCTTAACGAGCGATTGAAAGCCGGATAGCGTCGGCGTCTCCGCCAACTCCCCTGCCAGGGCTGCCGCGGATGCGATAGCGGCTGCTGCGCCGGCAAAACTGGCTGCAACGGTACAGATGAGAGTAACCGCGCTGATGATTTCAGAGAATGTGCAGCGATGCCCTGCAGACAGGGCCTCTTGTAGCTCAGCGGACGTTTCATTCACCACCGCCATGGCAGCCATCTGCTGGGTCAGCAACGCCTCCAACTGCTGGCCGAGCAACCCTCCTTGGCTGATCAGATTTGCTCGGTCAGTTGCGTTCTTTGCAACCTGACTTTGTGCCTTGTGCAAGGAATTCTGCAGGTTGGCAATTTGGGTTGCCTCTTCAACCTGCTGCGATGTGTACGCGGCCAGCGCAATTTCGAGGGCCGCTCCGTCACCGACCAGGGCGGCGTTATTAGTTTCGTAAGTCCCCACCGACAGCGCCTGGACGTAATTCCTGGGATGGCCATATACATCGAATCCCGACTGCATTTGCGCAATCAAGCCGCGCGCGCGCTTTACGCTGGCGTCTACCGCGAGCGTTCCGTTGGAGCCGATGGTATTGACCCACCCAAGCACGTTGGCGGCATCGACATAGTAATCGTCGTAGTAAAGCTCGGTTGCCTTTGCTAATAGCATGCTCCAGTAGGCATTGGGGAGGAGTCGAACGATCGCAGTCACTAATCCGGCTTGGTCCGCCGTTGAAGTGGCCGTACCGTTTGCGCCATTTGCGCCGGGGCCTCCCGATGGAGGAACGTAGCCAGCTTTGCCCGGGTATGTAGGGGGTCCTGGTATCCAAAATAAATTCGGCTCCGTAGGGTTGCCACTACCGCGAGGATTTTGACTCCATCTGCCTTGCTGTTCGCCTGCGGCTCCGCCCCGACCGGGCTGGCCGGCATTGCCTGGAACTCCTCCAGGGCCGCCCGCTGCAGACAGCGAAAGGACGGCGCCACTTGCGTTCCCGGATTGCACAACGACCGTTCCACCTGGACCACCATCACCGCCCTGCCCGCCGCCGCCTGCCGTGCCTCCATCTTCGCCGTCCTGGCCAGGCGCGCCGGCCTGTCCCGGTGCTCCGCTCCCGCCATCTCCGCCCGCACTGCCACTTCCGCCATTCGCATTTAACGTGGCGGTCCCGGTAATTACCTGCGCATAAATGTTGATCGACCCGCCGTTCTTACCGGGTTTGCCCGGGTCCCCACCCGTTCCGGCTTGGCCAGGAAAAGACGTTCCCGAGGCTTCCGTGGCGGGTTTGTCACCCGCTAGTCCGCTGACGTCGAGGACGGCCCCATCGGCGAACACGAGATCATGAGCGATAAGAGTAAACTCTCCGCCGGGAAAAGGAGGAAGGTTCACCGGCACATTGATTTGGTAGGCATATACCGTAACCTGGGAAGCACCGCTTCCAAGACCAGTGGTAAAGTCCCATTCATATTGGACGATTGGATCAGGCATGAAAACCTCGCCCCGCGACCTTAACATGACCGCGCGCGGTTGGGCGTGTTAAGAAATCCCATAGTGTTTCTGAGTGCGCTGTGCGCGCCTTTTCTTGGCCGACTATTTCCCCCAATCCTTTGAAATAAATATAGAGACCAGGAAGCCCGCCAACCGCGGCCGTTCTTATTTCTGCCCTGAGGAGACCCATACACACTGTCACCGCTGCCTCTGCACCCGACCCTGCCCACCGGAGACCGCCCTTGGCAATGAGTGAAAATAAAGGACACCGCAATCGGAGCCCTCGGGATCTAATGCAGCAGAACCGCTGACGGGCAATCTTCCCGGTTTTGTCAGTGATCCGCATCTGCGTAGCAGTGGCGGCCGTCCTTGCTCGACGGAGCCATTTCAGGGACCTATCGCGCAACAACTCTCCAGGAGAATCACGTGAACAATCTCGACTCCATGTTGGAACGTAACAAAGGCTTCGCTGCCCAGCAGTCTGCTGCAGGCACACTGATGCCCTCGCTTCCACGGGCAACGCCGAATGTAGAGGCACTTATCATCGGTTGCGCTGATATGCGTGTGGACCCTGCTCATCTACTTGGAATTAAGCCGGGGGAGGCTCTCGTATTGCGCAACATCGGCGGGCGGGTCACTCCGGTGTTGTTGGAGGAGCTGGGTCTACTCGGGCGAGTCGGTCAGGTTCTCGGAGAGATTGTTGGGGGCGGCGGAGAATTTCACCTGATCGTGCTTCAACACACCGATTGCGGCATCACCCGCCTTGCCGGCGACCCCGCCATGCTGGCGCACTATTTTCAAATACCGCAAGGAGAAGTCGAGACAAAAGCGGTCACCGATCCGCGCGCTGCGATTGCCGTCGACGTTGCTCTGCTCCGCGCGATTCCCGCATTGCCTGGTAAGTGGCTCCTCTCCGGCCTCATGTATGACGTGTCGACCGGACTTGTTGAAGTCGTCGCACCGCCAGCGCCGATTCATACTGCGTAAGGGTCCATAGGACCGCACCTCGCTGCTGTGGGCGCGGGCGCAGCCGAAGCGACATATTCGACTTACTTCGGCAACGAATGATCGATCACAAATTCGGCGAACTCCAGGATCTTCGTCTTTGAGCGATACGGAAGTCTACCGGTGATGGCTAGCTTTGCGATTCCATGAACCATAGACCATGCATGAAGGGCTAGCTGAAGTGAATCTCCGCGGATCAGTTGGCCTGCGCTCTGAGAGGCCTCTACCAGGCCCAAGAGAGTCGAAAAAGCTAATTCACTCGCTTTTGTAGCCTCTGGATGCGATTCCTTTGAGAGCGCCGTCTCAAACATCACAGTGAAGTGTTCAGGTCGGCGGAGGGCAAATGCCACATAGGCAAGTCCGGCCCGTTTCAATCGGTCGAGCGCACCCGGCCGTTGGTTCGCGGCTGCGAGCATTGCATCATTCAGTTCCAGATAGCCTTCTGCAGCTACCGCGGCCAACAAGGCTCCCCTGTCCTCAAAGTGCCGGTACGGGGCGTTGTGTGAAACACCTGCCCGGCGCGCTACCTCTCGCAGCGTAAAGCCACTTGGCCCTGCCTCCGCGATTAGCTGTACCGCAGACGCGAGCAGCACGTCGCGCAAATTGCTGTGATGATAGGGCCTTTTCTTCCTCATTTCCCTCCGAATTATAGCCGCTTGGCCAACGCGGTGAACATGCGACTCGTTTGATGTTGACACCGACAACATAAAGCAGCTAGATTAACGGTCAATGATGTTGCTACTGTCAACATTAAAACGCTAGGAGGTATGCCATGGAGAAGCCCATGGAAAGACCAGGTGCGGCTGCTACAAAGCCTTCCCCTGTTGTGTCGCGATTTTGGCCGACACTAAGGATCGCGCTTGCGGCTGTTTTGCTAGGGATAACCGCACTTTCATTGGCCGGGTTTAGAAATGAAACCGAGGGCGATCAACCTGAAACCGACAAAGAGGCCAGCCGGGCAGCTATCAAAAGATTCTGGGCCGCATACCACGGGAATGATTACCAGGCCATTCCACAGATTCAGGAAGAACTGCAAAGAGCCATAAATGGTGACCCTGATAATCCCACTTTGTATGCTCTTTTAGGAGCTACTCATTTCTGGCATGTTGGCGAGGCCGCGCGCGATACTGTGCCGCACGATCCAACTCTGGCGCAGGACATGCCCAATGCCGTCGATTTCTTCGGAAAAGCATTGCAGCTCGATTACTACACGAAACACCTGATCGGATATATCAATGACGATCATCTGCCCGGATATCTCGGAATCACCACCTTTCATCTGGGCCAGCAATACAACGACCCTGCGCTCCTGGAAAAGGGCGATCAATGGCTCGACTTTGCCGTATATCAATTCCCCGAATTTAATAACTTTAATCGCTGGGCCGCGCACAATGCTGACCCCAAAGACAGCGACACCTACAAGAAAGCCCTGGAGTCGTTGTGGGGGGGACTCGATAGTTGCGTCGGCGGACCCGTTGACCGCGCAAATCCCGATTTGAGACCGTATTTCGATCTCCTCACGTCCGTTGGCCGGAAGAAGGCCTGCTGGTGGGAAGGAGATCTCGCTCCGTATAGCTTTGAAGGATATTTGCTGAATCTCGGCAATGGGCTGATAAAAGCGGGACAGGTAGAAACGGCGAAGATGGTCTTCGCAAACATAAAATATGCCGGCAACTACCAGACCTGGCCCTATCGCCGGTATTTTGAACAGGAGCTGAACTCAGATCTGTACGCCCGTGCCGCTCTGTACGCTGATGACAATTCTGCGAACGATCCGCCGCTCAGTATTCCGAATCGAAGCTGTTCATATTGTCACGCTACCGCTGCAGAGCATTGACCGATAGGTCCCGGTCAACTGGAGTTTATCCCTTACCAGGGCGCCTCCGCACGCCACGGCGTGCTCCGCTCAAGATGGAGGTCGAAGGACCTGCTTTTACTGCTGATGGTGGCCCATTCAAGCCTGCCGTTGGCTTGAGTGGGTTCATCTTTTAGGTGTCATACTGAGCGGAGCGCGCCGCGGCGCACGAGTCGAAGGACCTGCTTTTCAATCCCATACGCGTCGCACGGAACTCTGGATCATTCTTACCACGGTCTTCCATTTAAGATCAGATACGAATCAGACAACGCTCTTGTCTATGAAAGAGCTATGGAATGGGACAGTTACGGAATCTCAGCTGCTTGGATGTGCAAGGATGGCGTGCGTTTACCAAACGAGAGATGCACGACTACCTCGAAGGTGTGCTCGCCAGGTCTCGCGCGCGCCGTACTGGTGCGCCTTCCAGGCTACAGTCGTTGCTCGTAGTACGGAATCAACTCTCGCCCGTTGATATGTTTTGTTATCTAACGGCAAGGTTCGGGGAACCCAACGGGTTCCAGAACTTTTTACGCGATGACAGTAGCGACAATTGGATTCATTGGGATTTCAACCTGAAGGCAGGCGGAGAGGTCATCTGGGTAGCCGGAACCTACCGCGAAGTGCATCTCGGTTTGAGTGAGAAACTTGAGGACGACGACTGGCCGTTCCTTATCCGAGAGATCAAGTCTGACTTCAGGCGAGTAAGCAAGGAGAAGAGCGACGTCCTGCAATCTTTAGAGAAGTGGGCGATATTTCCTAACAAATTTGTTCAGGTCGCGAACGTGTGTGCAGAGTTACACGGCGACATTGTTGGGAGTATTAAGTCGTTCGTGAAATTCCCTCGATCTTCAGCACAAGCCGACAACAAGAAGTTGGCGAAGAATTTCAAAAAGGTTGCTCACCAAACCGACCGCCTGTTCAAAAATTGCCTTGAACTGTCGCTATTAACCCCCGTAGTCGCGGAAGCATTCATCAACATGACGATCCTGATTCTCTGCAAACGGGGAATCAGAGAAAATGGGCGCCAATTTGAAGCGTTCATTCGGTCTCAGATCGACGCCAAGATATTTGATCTGCCGTATAAGTGCATCGGATTTGAAAACAAGATTGACCCGACCTCGGAAACGTTCAAGAAGTTCAAACGAATCATGGATAGAAGAAATCACGTCATTCACGGAAACATTGATCCTGAAAGAGAGCAGACCGAGATCGTGTATTTCGAAGGCAAAAGGCCCCTATTCAAGGAACCGGGCGACCACATTGCCAAATACTTTGACACGATGATGCGACTTTATGAACCGGAAAAGATAGTCCAAGATTACGAAAACACATACGAGTTTCTGGTCAGTATTGCCAACTGTCTTCAACCCCGGCACCGAAGCGGCTTTTGGCGTGTTATGGAAGATCCCTATCCCGGTTACGATCTTTCGCGGAAAATAACTGGCGGCCTGCTGCCCGGCCATGTATCGGTTGGTATTACCGAAAAAATGAGATATGACGATGAACTGCTTGTGAACTGGGCGCCCAGTGCCTCATTCTAGCCTTTTATTGGGTCGGGGCAGTTCCAACGTTGAATAATCCGTCCCAAAGTGGAATCGCACGAGAAATCGACAAACGCTTAATCTTTTTTGGCGTCCCATTTTCCCCAATCCTCTAAAATAGAAATAGAGACCAAGAGGCCCGCCAATCGGCGGGCTTTCTTATTTCTGCCCCAAAGGAGACTCATGCCCGCTCGCGCCGCCAACACTCCGGTCGTTCGATGTTGTTCACCCCTTAAGAAACTCAGCATCGACCGGGATCTGAAGCGCATTTGCGAGCGCATTCGTCTCTGACGCCATTCCGACCACCGCGAGGAATTCGCTGTACTGGGCGTCGCTCAGACCCTTGGCGCGGGCGCTGGCCGTGTGCGAATGCACGCAGTAGCTGCAACTGTTGGTCGTCGACACCGCAATATAGATCAGCTCTTTTGTCAGCGGATCGAGTTCCCCCGGTTCGACCATGATCGCCTTGATGCTCGCCCAGGTACGCTCCAGCACCGCCGGCTGATTCGCCAGAGCCCGCCAGAAATTGTTCACGAAATCCGATTTGCGTGTTGCGCGTATATCGTCGAAGACGGCTTTGATGCGAGGATCGGCCGAGACCTCTTCGTCCGTCCAGAGCCTAACGGTCGCCATGCTGAGCCCCCCGGGATTTCGGGCCAGCCACGCTTGGCCAGCCCCAGTCCAAGGTACGAGCCCCGCAATCCGGAGCGCAAATCCAAACGACTCGCACATCCGAAGCCTGCTTTGACGGAGCTGAGCACTCACCGATCCCCGCGGGATGATGCGCCGTTATCTTAGCCTTGCGCCAGCAAGGCTAGGTAGAAGCCCTGGGCTTTAGCCCAGGGATAAGAGTCCGGTCCGCAGGACCGCACCCTGCTGCCGCAGGCCGAGCGCAGCCGTAGGCGAAGCGATCATTTCAACGTGTTAGTCAAAGACGAAACGACCAGCGCCGCCGATTCACCGCAGCATCACCGATGTCATAAGCTGTTCTTCAGCCCGCTCATCTCATGCCGGAGACAACCTGTGATCGAAGGAACACGATTCGCCTTGTTCTTGACCGCCGCTCTGCTCCTGGCGCTCACTCCCGGACCGGGAATCCTTTACGTCCTGGGTCGAACTCTCAACGGAGGACGCCGTGAAGGCGCACTGTCTTGCCTCGGCACTTTTGTGGGAGGCTCGGTTCACGTTCTGGGTGCCGCTCTGGGCCTCTCCGCCGTCCTGGCAACTTCGGCGACTGCCTTTCAGGTCGTCCGCTACGCCGGAGCCGCCTACCTCGTCTATCTCGGAATCACCATGATCCGCAACCGTGATCTCAAACAGGAATTTGAATCCGAGGCCCGCAGGAGCCACCAGCACGTGCTCCAGGGAATCACCACCGAAGTCCTCAACCCCAAGACCGCGCTTTTCTTCCTGTCCTTTATTCCTCAGTTCGTCTCGGTCAGTCGAGGACACGTGACCCTGCAGTTCCTCTTCCTGGGGACAATTTCCGTTGCCTTGAACACCCTTGTCGACCTGACCGTCGTCTTGTTCGCCGGGGCTCTCGCGCAACAGCTAAAAAACAACCCCAAATTCAATCGCCGCCAGCGAACCGCATCCGGCGCCGGCATGATCGGCCTTGGCCTTTATGTCGCCGCATCCAGATGACGGGCACGTTTTCCCTGGCTGACAATTTCGCGCGATCTTCTACAATAGAAATAGAGAGTCAAAAGGCCCGGCAGCCGTCGCTGTCGGGCCGATCTGTTTCTGGATAGCTATCGACGTCGATCCGATTACAAAGCATGTAAAATCAGATCTTTACCCGTAAAGATCCTGTTTTCATATCTTTACCGCGACCGACATGCGCAACCGTCGAAGAATCAAACGGTTACAAGATACGGCAACGGAGGCAGGGGGAGGGGGGTACCTCACGGAGCCGTCAGCGTGAACTTGTCTTTGACCTCGAGTCCCAGCTTCGACGGGTGAAACGGATTCGTCACCCGATACATCGTCGCCTCCGCCGTCTTCCCGTGGATCGCGAGGACCAGGTAGTGATAATTCGGGTAAGAATGGTCCTGATACAGGTCCTCCGGCCCGCGGAGGAACACCCGGTAGGGCAGCGCCCCGCCCCCACCCGACACGATGTAGCTCACACCTTTGCTTTCAAATCGCTCGTAGTTGTGAATGTGGCCGTTCACCACCACCAGCTTCGCGTGAATCTGCGGAGCCTTCGACAGGATGAACTCCCTGAGCGACAGCTCAGCCGGATTCGGCAGGCTGGCCGCCACCTGGCTCTGCAGGTCCGCATACAACGGCATGTGCGACACAAAAAAGACGAAGTCCGTAGACTTGGGCAGATGGTCCAACTGCCCTTCCAGCCACGCCCGCTGCGGCGAACCATCGGCGTACGACTCCGTGCAGTCCAGCACGATCAGGTACACGTTCCCGATCTCCACCGAGTAGTACAGATACCCCTTGAGCTCCGGAAAGGTCGCATCGAAGTTGCGCACGCCCGCATCCCAGCCGCCCAGCACGTCATGATTCCCCAGCGCCGGATAAATCCGTAGCTTCTCCGCAGTCCACGCCTTGGTCTCGTCGCGATACACCTGCCAGTCATCCGCATCCGCCCCGTGAAACGGCAGGTCGCCGGTCATGAAAACCGCGTCCGGCTTCTCCCGGGCGATCTGCTTCACTATGTACTCCCGCACCTTCGGATTCGTGTCTCCATCGTTGGAGACGTCCGTGAACCGGGTATCCCCGTACGCCACAATCTTGAGCGCCTGCCCCTCCCCAACACCGGGAACGGTGAATGTCGGCTCATTCAGAGGCGGCTGGGGTGAGTGCTGCGCCCCCGCGACAACCGCGACGAAGGCAAGAAAAATCGCGAGCCCCGGAAGCTTCTTCACGCCCCCGCTCCGCCGCCCACAAAGTGCACGATCTCAAACCTGTCGCCGGACCCGATCGCCGTCGCCGGCCACTCCGCCCGAGAGACAACGCTGCCATTCTGCTCGATGGCGATCCGGTCGCCCTTCAGCTCAAGGGCGCCGATCAGGTCAGCGACCGTCGCCGAAGCAGACAAAGCCGCCAACTCGCGGCTCTCCCCGTTGATGATGAGTTGCATGAGTTGAATGTATCAGCAGGAAAGGGGAGGGCTGGGGGAACGATGTGGACTGCCGATTTTGCGGTGATATAACCTCTAACGCATCAGGCGCCAGAGCTCCCACCCGGCAGCGCCCACCACCATCAGCATTGCGTAGAACACCATCGCATACGCCAGTCCACGAAAAACACCAATCGGGTTTTCCTGATAGATTTCGTCTGCAAAGCACTCCTCCCGGCTGAGCGCGAGA
Source organism: uncultured Acidobacteriaceae bacterium (assembly GCA_963725225.1). GTDB lineage: Bacteria > Acidobacteriota > Terriglobia > Terriglobales > Acidobacteriaceae > Silvibacterium. The sequence goes on along the minus strand of CAVRXY010000010.1, from coordinate 32,713 downwards.
GCGAGCGTAGTGGTGGAATCAATGGATGCTCCGGCAGCAGGGGTAACCATGAGCTTCGTCCTCCGTCACCACCTGTATCGGACGAAGGTGTTACACCCTTGAAATTCCCCTGCCGGATATCCAATTCTGTCTCAACACGAGACAGCAAATCGCCTGCGGCCCATTTCGGGCCAACTCCAGCCGCCCATCCTCAACTGAAATCCAGCTGCACCTCGTCGATATAGCACCACCCCCACGTCTCTCCCGGCTCAACCGAGCGCATGATCGGGTGCTTCAAGGCGTGGAAATGTTTGGTCGCGTGCTTGTTCTTCGAGGAGTCGCAGCAGCCCACGTGCCCACACTCCAGGCACATGCGCAGGTGGACCCACCGGTCGCCCATCTTCAGGCATTCCTCGCAGCCCGTGGTGTGCGGCTGCACATTATGGACATGGTTCAGATGTGTACATGTCAGCATTCCCTCATTTTCCTGCTTTCACCGCCAGCAGATCAACTTTGTTGATCGACGGGGCCTCGGCCAGCAGCTCCGGAGCCTTCGCCATCAAGGCCGCCGCCACCTTCCCGGAAAGATGCGCGTCGCGCCCCGAGTCACCGGCGAAGGTGTCGAAAATTCCAAACGTCGAAGGTCCGATCTGCAACGCGTACCAACCGATTGTCTCTGGCTCAGCCTCGACAAGCGGCACCGCGCTCTTCAGAAACTCAGCCAGTTCGCCTTCTTTGCCTGCCTTTGACTTCAGCATTACCCACAGCGCTACTTTCTCCATTGCCTGGTCTCTCCTCAATCTCGAATTCTGCAACCGTCAACTTGGACGCGCCAAATGCCCCGTGAGTTACGTTAAAGCTCTGCGAAACTTGACTCTTGACAGTCGAAAAAATACAGTCAAACAGTAGTCGTTTGGCGGTATCCTTCTGAGGCCAGCAAACTCTCTATGCAGACTCATCCCTACAGTTGGAACTACATTCCCTTCCTGATACAGATCATCGTAGCCGTCGGAATGGGCTGCAGTATGGTGACAATGTCATGGTTCATCGGTCGTCATCGCAATATCAAGGCCAAGCTGGATGTGTATGAGTGCGGCATTCCCGCCGAAGGCGACGCCCGCGGCCGATTCTCCGTCCGCTTCTACATGGTCGCGATGCTCTTCATCCTCTTCGACGTGGAAGCGGTCTTCATGCTTCCCTGGGCGGTCATCTATCGGCAGCTCCCTTCCATCACCGGGTCACGCCTGTTCGGTTTCTGGGAGATGATCGTTTACCTCGGCTTCGTCATGGTCGGCTTCTTCTATATCTGGAAAAAAGGCATCCTGAATTGGGCAACGGATAAAGGCGATCTGTAGGACAAAATGAACGCTACCCCCGGCAAAGACGCTGTTCTTGAGGCCCACGCAAGCAACCGGGCGATTACTTCTCTTCTTAGCTCCCTTCCCGATTCGATTCTCGACGCCAAGTTCGACCGCAACGAACTCACGCTGACCATCGCCCGTGATCAGATTCGCGCGGCATGCTCAACCGTTCAGGCCGCAGGGTACAACTTTCTCGAGACTGTGACCTGCGTCGACTGGTATCCAAGCGAACCGCGTTTTCAGGTGACCTATCACATTCTTTCTCATAGCTTGAAAGAACGCGTCCGGCTTATCGCGTTCGTCGATACAGTCGACCCTTCCATCGACAGCATCACGCCTGTCTGGCCTGCAGCCAATTTCTATGAGCGCGAAGTCTTTGACCTCTTCGGCGTTCGCTTCCACGGACACCCCAACCTGCGCCGCATCATGATGCCTGACGAGTGGGAAGGCCATCCGCTGCGCAAAGACTACCCTGTGGAGGGCTATCGCTAATGGTGGAATTCGTCCAGACCTCGTCACTGCTTGAGCCCCGGCCGGCAGAGGGCTCAAAAGACACCACCATGGTCGTGAATATGGGGCCGCAGCACCCCTCGACCCACGGCGTTCTCCGCCTGGTAATCGAAATTGACGGCGAGACAGTTCTCAAGGTGGTCCCGGATATCGGATATCTGCATACTGGAATCGAGAAGACCTGCGAAGCAAAGTTCTACCAGCAGGTGGTGCCGCTGACCGACCGCATCGACTATCTTTCCCCGCTCACGAACAATCTTGTTTACTGCCTCGCCGTTGAGAAGCTGCTCGATATCGAGATTCCGCCGCGTGCGCAGTGGATACGGGTGCTCCTGAACGAGCTCACCCGCCTCAATTCTCATCTCGTTTGGCTGGGCACGCACGCGCTGGACATCGGCGCGATGACTGTCTTCCTCTACACCTTCCGCGAGCGTGAAGAGATCCTCCGCATCTTCGAGCACGTTTCCGGCCAGCGCATGATGACGTCGTACTTTCGTATCGGTGGTCTCGCGCTGGATCCACCGCTCGATCTCTTCAGCTGGATTCAGAAGTTCATCAAGATCCTGCCCGAGAAGATCGATGAATATCAGAATCTGCTCACTGGCAATCCCATCTGGATCGGTCGCCTCAAGGGTGTAGGCCATCTCAGCGCCGAGGATGCCATCGCCCTCGGCGTTACTGGCCCACCGGCGCGCGCATCGGGGATTGATTGGGACCTGCGCCGCGACATGCCGTACTCGAGCTATGAGAAGTTCCAGTTCAAGGTGCCCATTTCCAATGGCTGCGATGTCTGGGCGCGCTACATGGTTCGTCTCGAAGAGATGCGCGAGTCAATCAAAATCTGCCAGCAGGCGCTGGATGGCATGCCGGAAGGCGAGATCAAGGCCGACGCCCCGAAAGTCGTGCTGCCCGACCGCGAGAAGATGAAGACCCAGATGGAGTCGCTCATCTACCACTTCAAGATCGTCACCGAAGGTTTCTCCGTTCCAGCTGGCCAGGTCTATCAGGCGGTTGAAGGGGCACACGGCGAGATGGGCTATTACGTGGTCAGCGACGGCACGGCAAAGCCCTACCGGGTGCACATGCGTTACCCGGGCTTTGCCACGCTCCAGGCTCTGCAGACCATGTGCGAGGGAAGGTTGATCGCCGACGTCGTGGCGGTCATCGGCTCCATCGATATCGTTCTCGGGGAGATCGATCGATGAACGCCACCTCCACAGATGCGCGCGTATTCGCCGAACTGTGGATTTCGTTCGCAGCTCTCATCCGCTCTTATGTAGCGGCGCACGATCTGAGTAAACCCGTCACCGAGCATGCTCTGGTTGACGAAGGCGAAGACGGAAGTCTCACCCTTCGCGGTGAAGGTAAAATTCTGGCGCTGGAGTATGATCCCGCAACCGGTTCCGGAAGTTGGACCACATATGAAGATGACCCCGGGCCCGAGCGAGTGCTTGAGAGCGGCGAGTTCAAAATCGGCGAAGACAGCCTGGTAGCGCTGTCCGATCGCCGGGGCAAACTGGAGCTGGAAGTAGCGGCTGAAGCATTTACCGCGAAAGTTTTTGACGAGGAGTAAGCGTTGGCCACCCAATCCACCATCTTTTCACCCGAGCTGGCAGCGCGCTTTGACAAGCTGGTCACGCTGTACCCGCTACGCCGCTCTGCGCTCATTCCCATGCTGCTTTATGCGCAGGACGAGATCGGGTATATCTCCCCGGCAGTGATTGCCGAAGTAGCCGCCCGCATCGGCATTCAGGAAAACGACGTCCTCAGCGTGCTCAGCTACTACTCCCTGCTGCGCACCAGGCCAGCCGGAAAATTCAACGTCCAGGTCTGCACCAACATCTGCTGCATGCTCCGCGGAGGCAACGAGCTCTTCGAGCATTGCAGCAAGCGTCTCGGCGTCGGCCACAAGGGAGTCACCCCCGACGGCGTCTTCTCTCTCGAAGAGGTCGAGTGCATCGGAGCCTGCAGCTGGGCACCGGCCGTCCAGATCAACTACGACTTTCACGAGAACCTCACGCCGGAATCCATGGATAAGATCCTCGACCAGTATCGGGAGAAAGCGGGCAAATAATGGCATACCTCACTACCCATCCCGATGTGGTTCCCATAATCTCCTCGCGCTTCGGCAAAGGCGCGACCTCCATCGACAAATACATCGAGCTGGGTGGATACGAATCCACTCGCAAGGCTATCGAGATGGGGCCCGAAGCGATCATTGCCGAGATGAAGGCCTCCAACCTGCGCGGACGCGGCGGCGCAGGCTTTCCCACCGGCATGAAGTGGTCCTTCGTGCCCAAGCAGTCCGAAAAGCCCAAGTACATTCTCGTCAACGGTGACGAAAGCGAACCCGCAACCTGCAAAGACCGTCTCATCTTCGAGCACGACCCGCATTCCGTTATCGAAGGCGTCATTATCGCTGGGCTCGCGGTCGACGCCAAGATGGGCTTCATCTACCTGCGCGGCGAATACCGATACCTCCTCAAGATCATGGAGAAGGCCATCGACGAGGCCTACGCAAAAGGCTTTCTCGGCAAGAACATCTTCGGTTCGGGCATTGAATTCGAAGCCGTCTCGCACACCGGCGCAGGAGCCTACGAAGTCGGCGAAGAATCCGCTCTGATGGAATCGCTCGAAGGTAAGCGCGGCATCCCGCGCATCCGCCCGCCATTCCCTGCCGTCGTCGGCCTCTACGGAGGACCTACCGTCATCAACAACGCCGAGACCCTCGCCACCGTCCCGCACATCATTCGTATGGGCGGAGCCGAATACGCCAAAATCGGCACCGAGCGCAATGGCGGCACGCGTCTCTTCTGCCTCAGCGGACACGTCGAGAAGCCCGGTGTCTACGAACTGCCGATGGGCTACAACCTCAAAAAGATGATTTACGACGTGGGCGGAGGCATCCCCGGCGGCAAAAAACTCAAGGCAGTTGTCCCCGGCGGATCATCCACCCCGATCCTGACCGCCGACGAGATCGACATCGGCATGGACTTCGACCAGGTGGGCAAAGCCGGCTCGATGCTCGGCTCAGGTGGTGTGGTCGCACTCGACGAGACCGTCTGCATGGTCGAGTTTGCCCTGCGCACCATGAAGTTCTACCAGCATGAGAGCTGCGGCTGGTGCATTCCCTGCCGCGAAGGCACAGACTGGCTCAAAAAGTCGCTCACCCGCCTCCACGCAGGCGGCGGGGTCGACAAGGACATCGACAACATCCGCTACCTCGCCGAAAACATGCTGGGCCGCACCTTCTGCCCGCTCGGCGACGCCGCGGCGATGCCCACCATTGCGTTCGTTAAGAAATTCCGCAAGGAGTTTGAAGACCACCTGGACGGCAAGGGCTGCCCCTACCACCATTCGCTGGAACACGAAGCAGTGCTGGCGTAGGCGCTGTTATGGGATTCCCGCTGAAGACATTCCGCGATGGGGTATACCGCTGAGACCAAGAGAACTTGTACGACTTCTGGAGAGTGATGGTTGGTATTCGACAGGTCAGAGGGGTAGTCACATGCATTTCCGCCATCCAGCAAAATCGGGCCTCATCGTCGTTCCTGTGCATGCGGGAAAAGAAATCGGCAAAGGTCTCCTTCACAGTATTCTAAAAAAAGCAGGCCTCAAATGACGCGAGAATATCTGGTGGTTTACGAAAATGGGGATCAGAACTGGAGCGCATTTTCTCCAGATATTCCCGGCTGCGGCTCACTTGGCGACACGGTTGAAGAGACTCGTGCCAATATGCGTGATGCGATAGAACTCTATCTTGAGGAGACCGCAAAAGCCGGAGAGCCCATACCAGACGCGTCCGCCACCAGCGTGAACTTTGCAGAATTTGATCCTGGCCACGAGACAAAGCAATACGTGGTTGAATGGCTTGCAGTGCCTCTGCCACGCACCTCGTCGCCCACAGCAAAAACGCAAGCTGCCTGAGGACCCCATGGCTGATGTAACCTTCACCGTCGACGGCAAGAAGCTCACCGCACCCGCGGGCACGCTGCTCATTGAGGCATGCCGCGAGGCCGGCATTGAGATCCCTGCCTTCTGCTACTACCCCGAATCTCTCCCTGCAGGCCGCCTGCCGCATGTGCGTCGTCCGCATCGAGAAGATGCCCAAGCTGCAGACTGCCTGCACCACCGTTGTCACCGAAGGCATGGTCGTCGCCACCGAGACCGACGAAGTCAAGCAGGCCCGCAAAGCCACCGTCGAACTCCTGCTCGGCAACCATCCTCTCGACTGCCCCGTCTGCGACGCCGGCGGCGAGTGCGAGCTGCAGGACATGACCTTCAAGTACGGCGCGCACGAATCCCTTTACATCGAGACCAAGCAGCACCGCGAAGAGCAGAAGTGGTCGCCCGTCGTCTACTTCGACCGCCCGCGCTGCATCCTCTGCTACCGCTGCGTCCGCATCTGCGGAGAAGGCATGGACGTCTGGGCACTCGGCGTTGAAAACCGCGGCGTCACCAGCGTCATCGCACCCAACCATCAGGATCACCTCGACTGCGAAGAGTGCGGCATGTGCATCGACATCTGCCCGGTCGGCGCGCTCACCTCCGGCACCTACCGCTACAAAACCCGCCCGTGGGAGATGAACCACGTCGGCACCGTCTGCACGCACTGCGGCGACGGCTGCAAGACCACCCTCGGCGTCCGCACCGCCGACGACGGCGTCGAAATCATCCGCGGAGACAACCGCGATAAGAGCGGCATCAACGGCGACTTCTTATGTATCAAGGGCCGTTACGCATTCGATTTCGCCAATCACAAGGACCGCCTCACCAAGCCGCTCGTGCGTCAGGCCGACGGCAAGCTCGCTCCGGTGAGCTGGGAGCAGGCCCTCGACTTCGCCGCCAAAAAGCTATCGGAGATTCGCGACAGCCGCGGCGGCAGCGCCATCGGCGTCATCGGCTCCAATCGGACCACCAACGAAGAATCCTACCTGCTGCAGAAGTTCGCTCGCACCGTCCTGCGCACCAATAACATCGATCACCACCGCACCGCCGATTACCCGGCCTTCGCCGCCGCCCTCAAGGGCCATGCCGGACGCGAAGCCTCTCTGCGCGACTTCTACAACGCACCGGCCATCCTGCTCCTGGGCAATGACCCCACCAACCAGCATCCGGCGCTCGCCTGGCAGATCCGCAGCAACGTGCGCCTGCATCGCGGCCGCGTCTACGTCGCTAATCACGCCGAAATCAAGCTGCGCCGTCAGGCGAAAGCCGCAGTCGAGCTACCCTCCGAGAGCTACGCCTCGTTCATCTCTTACCTCGCCGGAAACGACAGCGCTTTCCAGGTCACCGACGCCACCGCAACCTTCCGCGACGCTATCCGCAACGAAGAGTCGCTCGTCATCGCCTTCGGCTCCGAATTCCGTGGACGCGACATTCAGGCGCTCGTTGAGTTCGGCCTCTCGCTGCCCAACACGAAGTTCGCCTGCCTCGGCGACTACGCCAACTCCCGCGGCGCAGCCGACATGGGGCTGTATCCCGACCTGTTGCCTGGCTACATTCCCGTCACCAACGCGGCTCCCTTCACCGACGAATACGGTGAGGCACTTCCCACGCAGTCCGGCCTCGACCTCATCCAGATGCTCGACGCCGCTGGCCAGGGCGATCTCGCCGCCCTTTACGTCGTGGGCTCAAATCCTGTCTCGCGCTATGGCATCGACCCCTCGGCCCTCAAGAACGCGTTTCTCATCGTGCAGGATATGTTCCTCACCGAGACCGCTGTCCTTGCCGACGTCGTCTTTCCCGCCGCCAATCTCTACGAGAAAGCCGGCACCGTCACCAACACCTACGGCGACCTCCAGCTCGTGAAAAAAGCGGCCGACAAAGCTGGCGTCCGCACCGACTTCGAGATCATCGTCCGTCTCGGCGACAAGCTCGGAGCCGATCCCAGGCAGCTCGTTCCCTTCGGCAAAGGCGTCCGCGCCGACTTCGGACAGACCCGCGGTGCCCAGTCCGGCGAAGCTGACCGCCACGCCGTCTGGCTCTCGGCAAATAATCTCGAGCCGAAGCTCAGTCCCTTCGACCCGTTCGCCATTCTCGACGAAATCCAGCGTCTGGTGCCGGCCTATGATGTTCCGCGCCTCAATTTGCTCACCGGCAACGACGAACACCTGAAGTCCGATCTGGTACAGATCACCCCTGCTGCAACCACGGGCCGCCGTGATCTCGTCCTGCCCGCCAACGACGCTCTCTACACTTCCGGCACGCTGGGCCGGTATAGCGCCAAGCTCGACGAAGTCGTTCAATCGCACACTATACTCATGAAGCCCGCGGAAACAGCGGCCGACTAAAACGTAACTCTGGACGAACGTATTCCAGGAAGGCCTCGTGGAAGTAAACATCTGGATTTTTCTACTGCTGAACGTGCTGAAGGCCATCGTCGTGACGGTGATCCTGCTCATGTGCGTCGCCTATACGGTCCTGCTGGAGCGCAAAGCTTGTCGGGCGCATTCAGAACCGTTGGGGACCCAGCCGCGTCGGCCCCTTCGGACTCCTGCAGCCGCTCGTCGATGGGCTCAAGCTCTTCCTCAAGGAAGATCTGATGCCCACCAGTGTTTACCGCCCGCTCTACATTCTGGCTCCCATCATCGCGCTCAGTTGCGCGCTCATGTCCATTTCTATGGTGCCCTTCGGCGCCGACGTCCGCTACAAAGGCGTTGATCTCTTTCAGATCTCCGACGTAAACATCGGCCTGCTCATCCTTCTCGGCATTACAGGTGTCGGCGTTTACGGCATTGCACTCTCTGGATGGGCATCCAACAACAAGTACTCGCTGCTCGGCGCCCTGCGGGCGAGTGCACAGGTCATCAGCTACGAGCTCGCCTTAGGCCTTTCTCTCATCGGCGTGGTTCTGCGCTCACAATCGCTTCGCTTGCGCGACATCGTCAACGTCCAGGCTACGCACGGCCTGCTTAGCTGGAATTTCTTCGGCGGATTCCAGTTCGTCGCCTTCTTCATCTACCTGATGGCCGCCTACGCCGAGACCAACCGCGCGCCCTTCGATCTTGCCCGAGGCGGAAACCGAACTGGTCGCCGGCTACCACACCGAATACAGCTCGATGAAGTTCGCCATGTTCTTCATGGCCGAATACGCCAACATGATCACCGTCGGCTGCGTCGCCACGCTGCTCTTCTTCGGCGGATGGACCAGCCCCTTCGGTCATCTCTTTCCCACATTCGGCCCGGTCATCGAAGCGCTTCTTTCCCTATTCTGGTTCGTCGCCAAAGTCTTCTTCTTCCTTTTTCTCTATATCTGGGTGCGGGGCACGCTGCCGCGCTTCCGTTACGACCAACTCATGGTGTTCGGCTGGAGATTCCTGCTTCCGCTGGCGATCCTCAATATTGTTGTGACCAGCTTCTGGCTCGCCTATCGCACTCATTAACCTGATTTACAATCGTCCTTCGGTGTACTGAACCTTTTCGTTGTTCCGTGTTGTCGAGTGAGCGAAATGCATCTGGTTCTGTTCTTCATCTTTGGCGGCTTGTGCGTGGCGGGAGCATTGAATCTCCTCTTCCAGCGCCACCCCATCAATTCTGCGCTCTCGCTCATCGTCGTCATGAGCTCGCTGGCCGTCCTCTATCTGCTCCTCGGAGCCGAATTTCTTGCCGCCGCCCAGGTCATCGTCTACTCCGGCGCTATCATGGTCCTCTTCACATTTGTGATCATGCTGCTCAACGCCGGCCGCGAACAGCGCACCCACGGCAGCAAGGCCGCATACCTCGTTGGAATTCCCGGCGCAGCCGCCTTAGTCGCCCTGCTGGTCTACATCTTTCTCTCCAACCGCGGCCCGCTCGGCGACGCCGTACTCGGGAATTACCTCGTCACCACCAGCGACCTGAGCAGGGTGCTCTTCCGCGACTTTCTGCTTCCCTTTGAAGTCACCTCGGTCCTCATCCTCGTAGCTATTCTCGGCGCGGTCGCGCTCGCGCGAAGGGAGCACTGAGCCATGGTGCCGATTTATTACTACCTCATCCTCAGCGCGATCCTCTTCTCCATCGGTGTTGCCGCATTTCTCATCAAGCGCAACATCATCACCATCTTCATGTCCATTGAGCTCATGCTCAACGCCGTCAACCTGACCTTCGTCGCTTTTGCGCACCACTGGCACCAGGTCAGCGGACAAATCTTCGTCTTCTTCGTCATGGTCGTCGCCGCAGCCGAAGCTGCTGTCGGCCTCGCCATCATCATCGCCATCTTCCGCAGCCGCAGCACCCTCAACGTCGACTCCGTAGACCTGATGAAACTATGACCGGATCCCTCAATCTCTGGCTGATACCGCTCGTCCCCTTCGCCGGATTCCTGGTGAACGGTCTCGTCGGCCGCAAGCTGCCCAAGGTGCTTGTAACCGCCATCGCACTTATCTGCACTCTCATCCCGTTCCTGCAGGTCGCAAAGATCTGGTTCCAGTTCTCGTCCATCACCACGCCTTACATCGAGCACCTCGGCACCTGGATCTGGAGCGGAGCCTTCCACGCCGACTTCGACCTGCAGCTCGATCAGCTCACTATGGTCATGCTGCTCGTGGTGACCGGCGTCGGCTTCCTCATCCATATCTATTCGGTCGGATACATGGCTCATGAAGAGGGCTACTGGCGATTCTTCGCCTACCTCAACCTCTTCATGTTCTTCATGCTTACCCTCGTGCTCTCCGAGAACTTCCTGCTTATGTTCGTCGGCTGGGAAGGCGTGGGACTGGCCTCTTACCTGCTCATCGGCTTCTACTTCCTCAAGGACTCCGCCGCCCGCGCCGGCATCAAAGCCTTCGTCGTAAACCGCATCGGCGACTTCGGTTTCCTCATCGCCCTCTTTCTGCTCATCGCCCACTTCGGCACCCTCAGCTATCACGAAATCTTTGCCAGTATCGCGCAGCATCCCGAGTGGCAGGGCGGAGTGCTCACCGCCATCGCACTCTTCCTCGTTCTGGGCGCGACCGGCAAGTCCGCGCAGATTCCGCTGTACGTCTGGCTGCCCGACGCTATGGAAGGCCCGACTCCGGTCTCTGCCCTCATCCACGCCGCCACCATGGTTACCGCCGGTGTCTACATGGTCGCGCGCACCCACGCCATCTTCGACCGTTCGCCGTTCGCGCTTAGCACCGTCGCCATCATCGGCGCTGCCACATGCTTCTTCGCCGCCACCATGGGCCTTCTCCAGACCGACATCAAGCGTGTGCTGGCCTACTCGACCGTGTCCCAGCTCGGCTACATGTTTCTCGCCTGCGGAGTCGCCGCCTACTCCTCGGCTATCTTCCACCTGATCACGCACGCTTTCTTCAAAGCTCTGCTCTTCCTCGCCGCCGGATCAGTCATCCATGCCATCGGCGGCGAGCAGGACATGCGCGTGATGGGCGGCCTGCGCAAAAAGATCCCTGTCACCTTCTGGACGATGACCGCCGCCGTCTTTGCCATCTGCGGTTTCCCGCCTTTTGCCGGCTTCTTCAGTAAAGACGACATCCTTTACCAGGCCTTCATTTCACCCAACGGCGGCAAAATACTCTGGTTCATCGGATGGGTCACCGCCGGACTGACTTCGTTCTACATGTTCCGGTTGTGGTATCTCACTTTCCTCGGTGAGAGCCGTGCCCAGTCGCACGAAGAGGCCGAACACGGAGCCGCCGTTCACGCCCGTTCCGATTCGAAGCTGGTGCTCGAAGCCGAACACGCACATGCCGTACACGAGAGCCCCTGGGTCATGCTGGGCCCGCTTGTGATTCTCGCCATTCTCGCCACCATCGGTGGTTTCATCGGAGTACCTGCAGCCATGGGCGGCCACAATGAGCTCGGCCACTTCCTCGAACCCGTGCTCGGCTCCGGTGCTCACCCGTCCGGCGGCGAAAATTCGGGCCTCGAGCTGGCCTTGTCCGCTTCCGCGGTTTTGATCGGCCTTGTGGGTCTGCTTGTAGTGCATATTCTTTACAAAGTGAAGCCTGAGCTCCCCGGCAAGCTCGCGACCCAATTCCACGGACTTTATAACCTCGTGCTCAACAAGTACTGGGTCGACCAGATCTACGGAGCGGTCATCGTCACCCCGCTGCTGCTCTTCTCGCGCTACATTCTCAAAGCCCTCATCGATCGCGGAATCATCGATGGCGCAGGGTTCGCTGCCGGCGCAACCGCTCAGGGATTCGGCGCAATCGTGCAGCGGGTGCAGTCAGGCAACATCCGCTCTTATGCAGGCTGGCTCGCCGTGGGCGCAGCCGTCCTGCTCATCGCTGTCTACTTTGGATTCACGGCGCACTTTTCGCCCCAATAACGAGATGAAACAAGGAACGTATTCGTGCTGACCGACTCCATATTGACGCTTACGACCTTCGTGCCCACCGCCGGCGCGGTCGTTGTGGCGCTGTTGCCCCGCAAAGGCCGCGTCATCCAGTGGTGGACTCTCCTGGTCTCCCTGCTCACCTTCGCACTCACCCTTCACCTGCCCTCTCATTATGTCTACGGCAAGCAGGGCTTCCAGTTCGAAGAGTTCCACCCCTGGATCGCCAGCCCGAAGATCGGCTACCACCTCGGCATCGACGGCATCTCGATGTGGCTGGTCGTGCTCACCGGCTTCCTCTCCGTCGTCGGCGTGCTCGCATCCTGGAACGCCATCGAGAAGCGCACGAAAGAGTTTTATTTTCTTTTCTTGATCCAGCAGACCGCCATGATCGGCGTCTTCGTCGCGCTCGACATGTTCCTCTACTACGGCTTCTGGGAGCTCTCGCTGGTTCCCATGGCCATCCTCATCGCCATCTTCGGCCCTGAGCGCGGCCCAAAGACGGCCCTCAAGTTCTTCAGCTACACCTTCATCCCATCCGCGCTCTTCCTCGTCGCCATCCTGTGGCTCTACGCCAAAACTGGCACTTTCGACTACGTCGAGATGCAGCACGCCCTCACCACCAACGCCGCGCTCTTCGCACCCCAGGCCCTCTGGTGGGTTGCGCTCGCATTCCTCGTCGCCTTCGCCGTCAAGGTTCCGGTCTTCCCGCTTCACGGTTGGCTCAGTGACACCATCTACGAAGCTCCCACCGCCATGGCCATGGTCGTCGCCGGCAAGCTGGGACTCTACTCCATCCTTCGGTTTGTCCTCGGCCTCTTCCCCGCCCAGTCGCGCATCTTCGCCCCGCTCATGATCGCCCTTGCCGTCATCGGCATCCTCTACGGAGCCTGTGTCGCCCTCGCCCAGACCAACATACGACGCCTCGTTCCCTACGCGATGCTGAGCGCTCTCAGCTTCTGCATCCTCGGCATCTTCTCCTTCTCGCTCTCAAGCCTCGACGGCGCGGTGTATCAGATCATTAACGAAGGACTCACCGGCAGCGCCTTCCTCATCCTCGTCGGCTTCCTGCACGAGCGATACGGTACCTATGAGATCAGCCAGTACGGAGGTCTCGCCGGCCGCCTGCCCAACATGGCAACCTTCTATGTCATCACGGCGCTCTCGCTCATCGGGCTGCCCATCCTGAACGGCTTCGTCGGCGAATTTCTCGTACTCAGCGGCAGTTTCGCTCCGCATCGCGGATGGGCAGGCCTGGCCACCCTCGGCGTTATCCTCAGCGCCGCCTACATGCTCTGGCTGATCCAGCGTGTTTTCTACGGACCTGAATCTCCGCTGGTCACCGGCCACGTCGCGCCGGACATCCTCGGCCGCGAGTATGCCGCCCTCGTCCCCATGGTCCTTCTCATGTTCGCAATGGGTGTTGCCTCTCCCTACTGGATGCGCGCCATCAACGAAGGTGTCGCCGGCCTCGCCAACTCGACGGTCAGTTCCGCAACTCATACTGTGACAAATCCCACCCTGGCGGAGAAGCGATGAACACGACACCTGACATCCTTCGCATTCTCCCCGAGGTCATCCTCACCGTCACGGGCGTGCTCATCATGCTGATTGAGCCCGTTCTGCCTCCCGCCACAAACCGCAAGTCGATGGGATGGCTTGCCATCATCGGTGTCCTGGCTGCGCTCGCCGCCAGCCTCTACCAGTACCAGCTTCCGCCCGGCACAGCATTCTTCGGCTACGTCCAGACCGACGCCTTCAGCGTCTTCTTCCACGTCCTCATCTGCGGAATCGTCCTCGCTTCGCTGCTCATCGCCGTCGACACGGTTAGCGCCCATACCAGCAGCCTCGGCGAATACTTCGCCCTTTCCTGTTTCGGTGCCGTCGGCATGCTTCTGATGACCAGCGCCGTCGAGCTCCTGCTCGTCTTCATCGGCCTGGAAATCTCATCGATCTCTACCTACATCCTTGCCGGCCTGCGCCGCAAGAGCGCCAAGGGACCCGAAGCCGCCCTCAAGTACTTCCTGCTCGGCTCCTTCGCCACCGCCTTCTTCCTCTACGGAATCGCTCTTATCTTCGGCGCTACCGGCACCACCGCCATCCACGCCATCGCCGACCAGCTTGGCTCCAGCCAGACGCCGCTGCTGGCCATCACCGGCCTCGGCATGATCCTCATCGGCATCGGCTTCAAGGTCTCCGCCGCGCCCTTCCAGGTCTGGACACCCGACGTCTACGAGGGCGCACCCTCACCCGTTGTCGCGCTCATGTCCACCGCGCCCAAGGCCGCCGCCTTTGCCGTCCTTCTCCGCGTCCTCTACGGAGCGCTCCCGGCACTCCACAATCATTGGATCCCGATCGTCTGGTGGCTCTCCGTCCTCTCCATGACCATCGGCAATCTCGGAGCCCTGCGCCAGAAGAACGTCAAGCGTCTGCTCGCCTACTCATCCATCGCGCATGCGGGATACATCCTCGCCGCGTTCGTCGCGCTCTCCGCCGACGGAGTCGCCGCCGCCAGCTTCTATGTCGTCAGCTACGCCGCCATGAACGTCGGCATCTTCGCCGTCGTCAGCCACGCTGGAGGATTCGACGACCACCTCGCCCTCATCGACGATTACCGCGGCCTCGCCTACCGCTCGCCCCTGCTCGGCGCAACCATGGCCTTCTTCCTCATCTCGCTCATCGGAATCCCCTTCACCGGCGGCTTCTTCGGAAAGTTCTACGTCTTCTCCGCCGTCCTGCATTCGGGATACATCTGGCTCGCCGTCATCGGCCTCATCAACAGCGGCATCGCCGCTTTCTACTACCTGCGTGTCGCTACCGCCGTTTACTCCAAACCTCCGGACGCTTCTCCCATCAACTCCGTTCCCCGCGCCTCAGCTTCGCTGCTGTTTGCCCTGTTCCTCACCGTCGTGGCCACGCTCATCCTCGGCATCGTTCCGGGCAGAATCCTCGCCATGGCCAAAGCAGGAGCCGCAACCTACCCCTCTGTTAGCACTCCCGCTCCCGAAGCCACCGCGCAAAGCACTCACTGAGTTCGCAAACACAAAGGCCTCCGATTCACCGGAGGCCTTTTGCCTTTCTGAAACCCGAATCCTGTTCTTACTTCACCAAGAGGAAGATGATCACCAGGGTGAACAGTGTGAGCGACTCGATTAGCGCCAGGCCGAGGATGAGCAGCGTCTGGATGCCGGCGCGTGCTCCGGGATTGCGCGCCAGCGCTTCCACGGCAGAGGCCGTTGCCTTGCCCTGGCCGAGTCCGCAGAGGCCGGCAGCGATTGCCATGCCAACGCCGGCGCCGATCGGCGCCAGGCTGATGCGCCCCGCCGCTCACCTGTTTGAGCGAACGCCGGCACGGCCATACACAGCACCGACAGCGTCATGAATACGTACTGAAGTTTGCGCATTTCTTCTCCTGCTTCCCTTATGAATTGCCGTCAGTGGGTGGTTGAGGCTCACCGTGCTGGCCCCCTCACGCTCACGGCCGGGCTGCGGCGGCGGAAGCGCTCCGCCCAGCCGGTAACTTTTAGTGCTCGTGCGCGACCGCCAGCGATAGGTAAATCAGCGTCAGCAGCAGGAACACGTACGCCTGAATGACCGCGACGAACAGGTGCAGCCCGAGAAAGATCACCGGCACCCCGATCGGGATCATCGAGAAAAACACCAGCGTCAGCAGGTCGCTCGCAAACATGTTTGCGTAAAGACGAATGGTCAGCGACATCACGCGAGCCAGGTTCGAAATAAGCTCAATAGGCCCAAGCAGCCACGAAATCCACCAGATCGGTCCGAGGAACGTCTTCGCATAGCCGACAACCCCGTTGGCCCGCAGTCCTTTCCAGTTGTAATAGAAGAACGTCGGAATCGCGATCCCCAGCGGAACCGCAGGATTCGCCGTCGGCGTTTCGACGCCCGGCAGGAGCCCCATGCAATTGCAAATCAGGACGAACATCACGATCATCGTCGCGTACGGCACAAAAGGCTCAAAGCCGTGACCAATGATCGAGTCCGCCTGGTTGCTCACAAACTCGTGCACCACCTCGGCCAGATTCTGTGCTGTGCCCGGCTTCTCTACGTTGAGCGTCAGACGGGTAATCACGAAGAACAACACCATCACAGCCGCAACAAACAGCTCTTCCGTGAGCCCATCGTTGATCGGCGCTCGTGGCCGGGCAACGTGGATGCCCAGAGAACTGAGCAAGGCTACCAGCGGCGCGGCAAAGATGTGGTTCAGCAGTCGCGTCAGCGAATGAACTAGTTCGTGCATGATTCCTGCAATTTACGGATTTGCTTCTCAGGAGCGAGACTGCCGCGCGACCTCAATCAGCAGGGAAACAGCCATTACCCCCAGTCCTGCCACAAGCGCGTAAAACGGTCCTTTGAAACACTTAAGGGTAACATAGATCACCAATGCGGCGAATGCCAAGTCGAAGAAAAAACATGGTTAACACCCACGCCGTCGACCGCGGAGCCTGTTGGTTATCGAGCTTCGCGTTCATCAGCTCGATAAGCTGTTGCCACTCGTACAATCCTGTGCCAGACACCGCCGCGCCCGCCAGCCACTGAACGCCCGGCTTCCATCCAAAGAGAAAATTCAGCACTCCAAAACCGAAGACCGCCATCGCCGCCGTCAGCTTCATCGCGCGGCGCAGTGTGGCCTTCAGATCGGCGTCAGAAAAGTCCAGCAGCGACGGCGTCTCGCTCATTTGTCTTTGCCGCCCGCCTGCATCGCCTGCCGTACCGCCTCAAACAATCCCGCCGCCGCGCCGAACAGCAGCCCGACAATATAAATCCAGTGTGTGTGCAGCCACTTATCGAGCAGCGCGCCCCCTGCCCAGCCGATCAGCACCGCCGCCGGCAGCACAAACGCAATCTGCAGCAGCCGCTCCGCCTGCACAAACGTGTTCACTCCACGGCGCGCGCCCTCTGTTCTGCGATTTCCGCTCCGGATTCGGATTCGTGTCACTCATTACCTTGCCTGTTATACATCAGCGCACGCGGCGCACGCCTGTTGTTGAAAGCTATACTGGCAGGAGCCAAATTCATTCAAGGAAGCCCAGTGTTCGAGTCAGACTTCGAGCGAAACCTCTTCGCTCTCCGCCAGGCAAAACTCCAGCAGATCGAGGCCCTCGGCCAGTCCGCCTATCCCAATTCCTTCCGCGCGACGCACTCTATCGCCGACCTCCGCGGCGCCTTCGACAACGCCACGACCGAGCAGCTCGAAGCCGAGCGCATCAACGTCTCCATCGCCGGACGCATCATGGCTATCCGCGCCCAGGGCAAGGCGGGATTCGCGCAGCTCCAGCAGAACGGCGCCCGCCTCCAGATCTACGTCCGCAAAGACGCTGTCGGCGACCAGGCCTTCGAGCTCTATAAACTCCTCGACCTCGGCGACCACATCGGAGTCTCCGGCTATCTCTTCCGCACCCGCACCGGCGAGCTCACCGTTCACGTCGAGACCATCACCTTCCTCGCCAAGGCCATGCTCGCGCTGCCTGAGAAGTACCACGGCCTCGCCGACGTCGAACTCCGTTACCGCCAGCGCTACGTTGACCTCTTCATGAACACGCTGCTCAACGAAGGCACGCCCGCCGAGACCCACGTCCGCGACGTCTTCATCAAGCGCGCGAAGATCCTCTCCGCTCTGCGTCGCTTCTTCGACTCCCGCGGCTACATCGAAGTCGAAACGCCCATGATGCAGCCCATCGCCGGAGGCGCAGCCGCCAAGCCCTTCACTACCCACCACAACGCGCTCGACCTCGATCTCTTCCTGCGCATCGCGCCCGAACTTTATCTCAAGCGCCTCGTCGTCGGCGGCATCGACCGCGTCTACGAGATCAACCGCAACTTCCGCAATGAAGGCATCTCCACGCAGCACAACCCCGAGTTCACCATGCTCGAGTTCTACCAGGCCTACGCGAACTACTGGGACCTGATGGACCTGACCGAAGAGTGCATCAAGTTCGTCGCGCAGGAAGTGAACGGCACGACCATCGCGCACTTCAACGGCAACGAGATCGACCTTGGCGAAGTGGCGAACGGCTATTCGATGCGCGAGGCGATTATCGAGTTGTGGCCGGAAGAACTGCCCGGATCAAACCTGAGTTCAGCGCGATCAGTTCGACAGACTGATTAGCTAATTTGCAGAGAATGGTCAGCGGATAAGCTTGCATAACTAGAACATCGAGACGTTGTCTACAACTCAGAGGAACTGACGAGGAGTCTGTCGAAACTCAGACAGTTTGCGAATCAAGCTTCGAGTTACTTGCTATCACGGCATTGGAGATCGAGCCTCATGGCCAGCTCAGGGAAACACGATTGCTGATTTCTTCGAAGCCGTCGCCGAACCCCACCTCATCCAGCCCACCATCATCTACGACTTCCCTCTCGCCGTCTCGCCGCTCTCCAAGCAGAAGCCCGACGAGCCCGACTGGGTCGAGCGCTTCGAGTTCTACATCGGAGGATTCGAAGTCGGCAACGCCTTCAGCGAGCTCAACGATCCCGAAGAGCAGCGCAAGCGCTTTGAACAGCAGTTGACTCAACGCGAACGCGGCGATGACGAAGCCCACCAGATGGACGAGGACTACGTCCGCGCCCTCGCCTACGGCCTCCCACCCACCGGAGGCGAAGGCATCGGCGTAGACCGCCTCACCATGATCCTCACCGGCGCCAACTCCATCCGCGACGTGATTCTCTTCCCGCTGTTGCGTCCCAGAAAGGCCACTCAGGAAGCCGAGGCCGAAACACCAAAGCAGGAGTAGTCGAGGTCACTCCCCCAGCAGCAACCTCTGGTCGAGCGCGCCCGCCCCGTCTTGCCGTCGCATTCGATCAGCGTCGCTGCCATCCGGGGATCGCCCTTCGCCGCCTCGAACTTCCCCGGCATATTCAACAGAAATTTCTGCAGCACCATCTCCTTCTCCACGCCGATCACGCTGTCATAGGGACCGCTCATACCCACGTCCGTCTGATACGCCGTCCCGCCCGGCAGCACGCGATCGTCCGCTGTCGGTACGTGCGTGTGTGTACCCAGCACCGCCGTCACGCGTCCATCGAGATACCACCCCAGCGCCGACTTCTCCGACGTCGCCTCCGCATGGAAGTCCACCACAATCACCTTCGCCTTAATCTGCTTGAGCAGCGCATCAACCGTGCGAAACGGATCCTCGCTCTGCGCCATAAACACTCGCCCTTGCAGATCGATAACCGCGTACGTCTGTCCGCTCGGCAGTTCGCCCTCATAGAAGCCAAAGCCTGGAGTCCCCGTCACAAAATTCGCCGGCCGTATTATCCGCCGCGGACGCTCATTGCTTTCTTCCGGCACCGACTGCATGTACTCGATAATCTCCCGCTTGTCCCACACATGATTTCCGGTGGTCAGCACATGCGCGCCCAGATCGAACAGATCTTCCGCGATCGCCGGCGTAATCCCGAATCCCCCCGCTGCATTCTCACCATTGATTACCACCAGATCGACTTTCCGTTCAGCAATCACGTGCGCCAGATGCTCGCGCACGATGCGCCGTCCGGCGCTTCCGAAAACATCGCCTACAAAAAGAATCTGCAAAGTCACTCAGTCTCCCGCAGTTAGATCAAGAAACTTCGATGCTATACCGTTTTCACTTGAAGAGTCGCAGTTACGATCACGTTTTCAAAACCGTAAATTCAAGTTTCCGCATGGGGATCGGCAAAACCTGTGTTAGCGTGGCAACATGGCCATCAATACCCGATTCGCCACCGGCGTCCACGCCCTCGTCTTGCTCGCTGCCGAACCGGATGTACTGCAGACCTCAGAGGACGTAGCTCGCAAGCTGAACACTAACCCTGTTGTTATTCGTCGAGTATTCTCGTTGTTGCAGCACGCGGAGTTAGTCGAGAGCCAGAAGGGTCCGAACGGCGGCTCAAGACTTGCACGTCCCGCAAAAGAAATCACCCTCAGCGATATCCACCGCGCCCTCAACTCCGGAGACCTCCTTCACAGCGCTTCCTTCTCCGGCACGCAGTCCAAAGTCAGTTCAGCCCTCCAGCAAATCTTCGCCGACGTATCTCGTGCCGTCGAAAAGGAACTCGACCAGACCACCCTGAGCCAGCTCGTTAAAAAAATCACCAAAAAAACCAAACACTGATCCCCAGTCTCCGACCAGCAAAATCTCAGTCTCCTCCGCATTCCCGTCATCCGGGAAGACGAACACTCGCGCCCTGCCATCGGCGCAGCAGCAGCGAAGCAATCACAATCAGAGCCAGCGTCAACCCGGTCCACAGACCCGACAAGCCCCAACCTAACTTGAAGCACATCAGCGCGCCCAGCGGCAGTCCGAACAGCCAGTACCCGGCAAAGTTCGTCAGCATTGGAAACCGCGTTTCGCCCATCCCGCGCAGCGCGCCCGTCGCCACTGTCTGGCAGCCGTCGAATATCTGGAACGCAGCCACAATCATCAGAATGTG
This sequence comes from uncultured Acidobacteriaceae bacterium, assembly GCA_963725225.1. Classification (GTDB taxonomy): domain Bacteria; phylum Acidobacteriota; class Terriglobia; order Terriglobales; family Acidobacteriaceae; genus Silvibacterium. The sequence goes on along the minus strand of CAVRXY010000010.1, from coordinate 12,166 downwards.
CACACCCATCGCAAGAATGCGCGGATCGCGGCTGTAAATCTCCATAATCGGCCGCGGAATCACCAGGAACCCCACCGCCGCCAGCCCCATGAACGCAACTCCCAGGCCGATCGCCATCCATCCCGCCCGCCTCGCGCGCGCCGGATTCCCCGCCCCGATTGCATGTCCCACGGCAACCGCCGCCGCAGCGGAAATTCCCAGCGGAACCATAAACGTGTACGCTGCGCAGCTCAACGCAATCTCATGCGTGGCCAGCGCCACCGGATCGAGATGCGCCGCCATGATCGTCGCTGCTCCGAACGCCGCAACCTCCAGCACCACCTGCACCGCCGCCGGCACTCCCAGATTCAGCAACACGCGAACGCGCCCCCAATCCGGCCCCGGCCAATGTGCAAACAGCGGATGCCCGCGCCCCCGTTCATGCCGCCACGCGAAATACACCAGCACCGCCGCCATATAAATCCGCGAGAAAACGGTAGACAGCGCTGATCCTCTCACTCCCAGCGCCGGCATCCCCAGCTTCCCGTAGATGAAGATCCAGTTGCCCGCAAGATTCACCAGGTTCGCAGAGATCAGCGCAAACGTCACCGGACGCACCAGCCCCACTCCCTGCAGATACCGCCGAAACCCTCCGTAAACCAGCAGCGGAAGCGTGCCCCAGTTCAGAATGCTCACGTACGACCGCGTAAGCACACCCACCACCGGATCCACCCCGCGCGCCGTGAACAGCGGCTGCGCCACAACAATGAACAGCATCAGCAGCGGAGTAAACGCGAGCGCGATATACATCGCCTGCGCCAGCCAGCGGTGGCAGTTGTCAAAATCCTTCGCGCCCCACGCCCGAGACACCATCGTATCCAGCCCCAGCAGCAGCCCGATCCCGAACAGCGACGGCGCATAGTAGATCGCATTGCCCAGCCCCACTGCGCCAATCGCCGGCGGCCCCAGCTTGCCGACCATGATCACATCCACGACCGTCATGGTCATCCAGCCGATCTCCGAAAGCGCCACCGGAATCGCCAGCCCCAGCAGTGCGCGCAGTTCCGCGCCGAGATTCACGCGTCCATCGTGCTCGTCAAAAACCTGCGTGTCGGGATGGGTCTCCGGAACCTGCATAACTCAAACAGAAACGGGCCAGGTCCTCCGATTTTACCCGCAGGATTCGCGGCCAATGGCTGTGTTAAATTCAAGATAGCTGTAGCTGGAGAGATGGCCGAGTGGCTGAAGGCGCACGCTTGGAAAGCGTGTTTAGGGGAAACTCTAACGTGGGTTCGAATCCCACTCTCTCCGCCATGAATTTTACCGCTGATTCTTCCGGTTCAACAGGCTCTTGCTTTGTGGTGACCATGGACCCGATTTTAAGCCCGGGCCAAATTGGCCGAGCCAGGTATGACGGCGAGATCGTTGGGACGACGCGCTGGCTCGAAGGCGACGAAACGGCCTAGCAGGAGCGTCGGATGCAGATTGAGGAATTAACTTTGCGGGTTTAGTTTCGGGCACTCTCTCCGCAAAGTGACCGACGCAAAGTGACCGGCGCGCTCATGCGGAACGCGGGCGCGTTCTCGCTTCATATCTCATTGCCGCCGATCAGATGGGGATCGTTAGCCGGACTTCAAGTCGACGAGATCTACCATCTATTATCAATTCGCTTCCCTTACAAGGTAGAAATAATCAGGGTCACCAGTACGGTCTGAAGGCTTCATGAACAATCTATGGGTGATTGAAGGGAATGTCATATTAAGGAGAGTTTAAACCCGGCGATCTAATATCGAAGAATGGCACGGCAAGAGTTAACAACAGAGGTTTGAAATTGTTTCGAGATGAGGACGGCAGCCACTGGCTTCATCTCGGTCATCATTACTCGCCTTCGTCCACTGCGCCCCTCTTTTCTTTTGAGCCGTGCTGATTCGCGCCCCTCCTTCCCCGCTCATAACGCGCTTACCGCCCACTGTCTCAAAATGGGTTTTGACCGTGACCTGCGTCACATACGCGGGATCGACTTTGGTGTGATCTTTGGGAGTGCTCATTCGCATCTCCAACGCGAAGGACAACGTCCGGTGTACGTGCTGCGGGTGTCCTGCCAGGTTCTACGATGGCGACGCCGGAGTTTTTCATTGCTCCGACTGTGCGTCGTTTCTTGCAGAGAAGATGATCGAGATGCTTGCTCGCATTTGTCTCGTCTCTGCGAAGCTAGCGTCGCCTCTTATGCAGTGAACGTGACTGCATGACGATCAGTCCTCACTTCTTCCGCTGCGCCGCCCATCTCTTCTTCTGAGCAGCAGCGATTCGTGCCCTGCCCTTTGCACTCATAACGTGCTTACCGCCGTGTGTCGCTACGCCGCCGGCGAGCAGTTCGCGTGCTTGTTGTAGGCGGTCAATCTCGGCTTCGATAGCTGCGATCAATTCCGGTATATTCATGGACGATCAGGAATGGCGTATCCTCGGCTTAGGGTCTCCGGAGGGCTTTATGTCGTCTAAATATGAACTAGTCAGCGTGTCAGGACGTTTGCAGGGCATGGGGCGCGATGTCGCCTGCACTGTATTCGCCGAAAAGGTATCGCGCCGCGGCACCGATGTCTATGAGTATGTTCGTCCGTTCATTACCGGTGCTCCGCGGGACTTGCAAAACGGCCTATACAAGCTGACGTTTGACGGAAGAGTGCTCTCTGCCGAACGGTATAACGGAGGATGGTTGTCTCCCATCGCGACATAGCCTGCGCGTATCCGCGATGCGCTGCTTGCTAGTCCGCCGCTCTAAAGCAACGTCTCGTTTAAATCAAGCGTGATGGCCGCGCTGCCCACTTGGTTGAGCAATCCTCCAAAGTCACGAATACGCAGTGATTTTTCTTCTGTCATTGCCCTTACCGCTGACCGCATCCGGCTGGTAGCGTGGGACACTGTTAAGTATTCCCAAGTCTCGCCGCCACTTTCTAACTTCGCTGTCCTTCCGTACCGTTTGCCTTGATATGTCTTCATTCTCCCCTCGCCGTGCCATTCTCGACGCTCGATTTTCTCCGGCACTTTCCGAAAACCCGATTGAATATCTCATGCGCGTTGGGGAGGACACAGGTCTTAATTCTCATCATCGCAGGTAAGGCGGAAAACAAATACAGAAAGAAAGGATGGGGACGTCCGCTCGGATGTCCCCTCCCGGTTAACGCGCCCTAGAAAATCCGACTCCACTTGTCAGGTGATCCGACGGTTGTCGTTCGAACTCGTTTTCCGAACACCACATCGCCTGGATACAATCGGTGGGCCCTGTGAGCGGTGTCCTCCTGGGTTGTCCCTTCCGACACGATCGCCTCGCATCGAAGTGCGACGTACTGTTGCGGTCCCCTTTGTTCCACAAAAATCTCGGCCATGTTCTGCTTTCTCCTTGAGCTCGGGGGGATTGCTGCCAGCGTACGCGTTCCCATTTCAGGAAGCAAGAGCAGCGGGCAACCTGAATCCGGTGTTTTACTTTGAAATTCCTACACCAGGTCGGCAAAGATCCTTTTTCGGCTAATCTCATGTAGATCAGCAGCGTTGGTATGAAGCTGTACGTGCAAGCTCGATGCAGCTCCCGGATCATTTCTCTGGCTCGGGGCGTGGTGTTTCGCCGGATGGAACATGCAGAGATCGAATGGATTGTATTGACTCTAAATACTTCACAAGATTTTCCAGTCTTACATTTCCCCAGTCCATATCCCCTTCAACCTGATGAAAGACGGGCCCCCAAACCGGCATTTCTCTCGACCCGTGTGCCACCACGACCTGCTCGCCCATGATCAATTCACGTACGTGTGCCACAGGAAACTGCCCTCCGTTGTTCCTGGCCAGGAGAGTCAGATCGGGCACCTTGGTCTTTAGCGCCGGTGCAGCTGGACCCGCTCCCCTGGCATCCACTCCATGACAGGGGGCGCAATAGGCACGAAACAAGTCCGGCCCTTTGATAGAGTGAATCAACTGGGCAGATCGTCCTTCTGCATTCGGCGCTGTCGGACTCTGCTGGCCGGCTGCGAGAAGAACAACGCAGACAAGGGCAACAGCCGGTACCAGCTGAATGGATCTCTTCAATGTGTTCTCCGTCGTTCTCACTATAGCCTCTCTCTTACAGCGATGGATTCAGAAGGCGAATCTGCCAAAATCAGCTGCCCTTACATGTTGGAGCAAGACCTGAGAATAAAGAGGAGCCCCATGGGCAGGAACTGGACAAGACGGGAGTTTGTTGGCCGAGCAGCGACCGCCCTGGCATTTGCGGGAGCTGCGGGGAATCTCCGGGCCGGGACGGTTGCGCCTTCGCCTCTGCGCGGCCGATTCCTCACCCACGTTTCAGTTGTACGGGTAAATCAAATTGAGGTCACGCCTACTCACTCAATCGGCGAAGACGAAGCCAGCGATAATCGCCCGGAACGCATCCGCTCGCGCCGAGATGCCTTTGCAGCCGGCTGCCCGAACGGCAAAATGACCTGGGCGATCAGTTGGCTGGCCCTGCAGGACAACCGTAAGCAGTACCAGGAAGCCCGGCGATTGCTCGCCTCGTATCACGACCGCTACGGCGACGAGATCACTTTCATTCCCGGCGGCTATTTCGCGCCGATGTACAACACCCGCGAACAGAACCGGCAGACCATTCACAAGGCGCTGGCGCAAATATCGACGATGGTCGGCGGCGGATACCGCCCCCATTGTCTTGTCGCGGGCTTTATGGACGCGGAGAATCAGCGACTCCTCGCCGCGGATGAAGGCATTCACGTGTGCCAGGGCCAGATCTGGAGCCAGCACGGCATCGACCACGGAGATGGCGACGGCGGCATCTGCTATCCCTACTACCCCAGCCGCGAGCACTACCTGAAACCAGCCCAGGGCCCGGCAGATTTCATCGACTGCGTATGTCTCGACGGCTGGACATGCGATTTTCTGACCGCGCGGCGCGAGGGCTTTCAAGGCGGCTTCAATAGCCGGTTAGGCGTGGGCCCGATCGAGAGCGTGGGAAACCTCGGAAAAGTCGCCGGCCGTAAGGAGATGCTCGATACCACCGCGGTGCACTTTGACACCGGTTATGCAATGAACAACTTCGGCTGGGTCACGGCCATCTGGGAAACATCGATCGGTCACGATGAGGATCTGACCTGGTGGCTTCAGGCCATACGCACAGATGGCCCGATACCCAGGTCATAACCGAAGGAGAATTCGGCCTGGAGTGGAGGAAGCATAATCCCGATAACTCAAAGCTCAACTACCGCTTCGATGCCAAAGGCACCGGCGCGCCCGGATCAGAAAAAGAACTGGAAATCCGCTGGTATATGAACCAGGAGTTTCGCCTGGCACTGCTGAATAACTGGGTCACCAACAGTCCGCACATGGCGATCGACTTCACCCGGTACGATCTCCCCGCGCACGAACCTCAGGCTCCAGCGCGAATGGAGCCTGATGAATGTGCTGAATCAGAAAGGCACCCGGCCCCAGGACAAACCACGCCGCCTGCGCGATCTCCCGCCCGAAGACCAGCGCCTCATTTACGCCCGATACCCGGACCTGAAGAACTGGGCTTGATTGTTGGCCGAGAATTTCCCCCAGATCGCTACAATTGAATTAGAGAGAATTAGCGATGAAGAAGGTCCGGCTGTCCTCAGCCGGCCTTTCGTTTTGGAGGCCGCATCATTCCCAAATGGGAATCGAGCCTCTTATAACTCGTTTGTTTTGTACGAAGTATCTGTAAGTGATTCTTAATAAAGGAACTAAAACCGACCTATACCTAACCCCCATGGAATCTATGAGCAACGAAATCGAGGGGGGAGGGGTACCCGGACGCACATGGTATCAAGACCAGCAAAGCGGACTAGGAATCTGCGCCTCCACAGGCCGCTATAGCTATTTATCGCTGAAGTCGATCTCAACATGCGTTGGAGCAAACCCGAGCGAGTTGGCGGGTGCGGAAGGTGCTTGCACCGTAATCTGATAGCGATCGTCGGGCAAAGGCAGAACCGTGGCCCCGGTGAGCGCGACTATCTTCCACGGAGTCTGAATGAAAAATGTGGAGCTTCCGGACGCATTCACGTCAGCATCTATCTGCAAGTGGTGATTCTGCAGGTGGAGCTGAGTGATCTTGATGGCGGTGCTGCTATCTCCGAGTTGCGGCGCCGGTTGCCTTGTGAAAACGGACACCCCTCCCGCCAACCGTATATGACAATGGGTGGCGCCTGACGCGGCTTCGATCTCCGCCTTCACATGCTCGTCCTCGGCAAACTGCTCGGGATGTGCGGCCACCGCACGATTGTCACACTTGGCTTCGATTCGTTCGGCCCCCGCAGGAATCTGCGGTTCGAAAATAACCTTGGCCGGAGGGCCATCGTTTCTGATATCGAGATCCACCCCGTTAATATCCTGACTGAGCTCAAACGCGAGGGTCGAGTGCGGCAGCCGGATATTCTCAACGGAGATATGGCCCCAGTCTGCCGGGAGATGCGGGGCGAAGACGACAGTATTTTGAGTGCCCTGCAAATTGAGTCCCAACAGCCCCACCACCGCTGCATCGAGCAGACCAGCCGACGACCACGTCTGTTCAGGCACAGATTCGGTTTGTTCGTGATAATAATTTCCCGCCAACACCTCGTGGATATGCCCCAGCGAGTCAAGAGTATTCCATTGCCGGATCGCGTTCCAGATCGCAAACGCTGTGGTCGGCCGGTGTTCCTGCCAGAATGTCGCGGCCGTACCTGAGGTCCCCAGGGCCCACACGCTTCCCTTTCCGTAAGAATCCGGATCGTAAATCGCAGAACGTGCCGCTAGTGCGCGTGTCCCCCAATCTGTTTGAAAATCAGACGATGCAATCTCATTCAGAAGTTCCTCATTCTGCTCTGTCGAGAAGATTTTCTGAACGATCGCCTGCCCTGGCCCCAGTCGCCAGCCGAAGAGCGGGCGGCCAGATTGGGTGTGGCCCTCAAACCAGAAGTGATGCTCCTGGTCCCAGTAGCGGCTTGCGATCGCCACTCTGGCCAGCTCACTTGCTTTCCGAGCTTCGTCGACAAGCCCGGGGTGCCCAGTGAGTGCGGCCAGGTCAGCAAAGCTATCCGATGCGTCAACCCAGCTCGACGACAGGCTCAAGTCATCGTCGGGCCTGTCCTGCTCGTCGCCTCCCTCTTTGTCTGCTGGAATATGGGGTAGATGATCGGACGCGCGAATGACAGATTCACAATACTGATAGGCCGCCGCAATCGATGACCAATGGCCGGTTGCAAATGCCGTATCGCCGGTGACCTCAACATATCGCGCTACTGTATTCAGATAGTCGAAGCTGATATCCACATGAACATACATGTAGGGATACTTCTTCCAGTCAATGAGCCCGGCGCTTTGCGAAAGCTCATGCCAGATCATTCCCGTCTTCGAGTCCTGATACTTCATGATGAATTCAAGCTCTTTGCGAGCCCGGGAGTATTCACCCGCCGAAAGCAGCGCGTTGGTAGCAACCAGGCCATCGCCCGCGAAAAACCAGTCGTATTGTGGCCGGCGCGCATCCCGTGAAGGACCTAGCCCGCGACCATCCCGCATCCTAGTTGGGGACTGCACACCCAGGCCTGATCGAGCGCTATCTCTGCCCACTGCAGCGCGCGATTCACGTCTTCGTCTGGAGTGCGAATCCGCAACGCGCCCCTGGTCAGTTCGGCATAATGCTTAGCCGCCTGAGCCTCCATGTCGGCTCGATGAGCAGACAGGTCGCGAATCGCCGCAGCTGGGATCTTTGGAGTTTTCGGCAGCGACGCGACATAGATTGTCGCGACCGATTGGCTCTCAGCCCTGCGCGAATGAGGGCGGACGGAAAACGCGAGCTCTCCAGAGGTCCGCAGCGCGCTATTGACTGTCGTATCGTGCGTGACGATTTCAGTAGACGCAATACTCGCTGAAATTTGATGCGTGGGTTCGGCTAAGACATAGCCCGGCAGCTCCGGATTCCACTCGGCAAATTGTCCGCCAATCGCTCCCGGCCACATGAGGTTGAGAACCGGCGTGAAGTGAACTTCAATATCAACCGGCTTCCCTTCCACTTCGTACCGGAGAATAGCGCCAGCTTCCTCAAGCGGGGTGAAGAGTGTCTCCCGAACGATGTAATCCGGGCCGATGTAAACGCGCGTCACCGAATCCGGCCGATAAATAATGCGTCTCAGCAGCCGCCGTCCGTCGGTCTCGCTTGTCGCTCCCGGACCGAAAGCCGATGCGGTAGCCGCTGAGTAACCGGAACGGATACACCCAGACTTCCAGCCCTGTTTCCGGATATCCCATGATGACCGATCGTCGGCCGTGAACGGCAACAAATGGCCTGGGGCCCACCGAATCGGTGCTGAGCGCAAACTGCTCGCTATTTGATTGCTGTCCTGAATTCCCTTGTTGCGCCAGACACGAGATCGCCGAAACATCAGATAGTAGAAACGAGATCAACCAGAGGCCGACCCGCAAGGCGGCGTGCATTCGGCGCGTTCGAAACGGTGCTTTGCTGTTGCATTGATTCATGCGGCTTGGCCGTCGCCCTTAAATCTTCTTAATTCCTGCCCGTGGCGCTGCTCGCCTTAGCTATAAGAGCAGGACCACGTCGCATCCGCTCGCGCGCCGCGAAAGGTACAGGCATGGCGAACAGGGGGTTCACCATGCCTCGTGGGCCACCTCTAGAATTGGAACCGCGCGCCGAATTGTAAGCGGCGCATTGATGTTCCATCCTGCTCGGAGTAGGTCCCTTGAATCGTACCGGCATTCTGCACACCAACGCTATTCAGGTCCTGGCAGTCAATGCAGCTATCCGGGTTGGCGAGGTTCACGTGGTTGAAAAGGTTGTACGCCTGTACGAGCAATTGAAGGCGCAGATTCTCGTGCAGGGTAAAGTTCTTCGCGAGTGAAGCATCAACGTTAGTTAACCCTGGTCCCCAGAGAGCATCGCGCCCAATGTTACCCCATGTCGCTGCCGCAGGCCGGGAGTAGGCGCCAAATGAATTGTTCGGTTGTCCCGGTGGTTGTAGCACATAAGACGAGGGTTTGAGGTACGGAACATATCGGCCCTGAGCATGATAGGAGCCCTTGTGAATGCCAAAGCTGCCACCTGGAACCTTGTTCAGGAAGCAGGCATTGTCGTTGTGGCCAACGTCATTGTCATTCGAGCAGCCCGAGTAATTGGTCGTGAACGGTATTCCTCCGTCTATGGTGACAGTTCCGTTCAACTGGAATCCGCCGATAATCTGGTTTACCCATCCCGGAACCCCTGAGCCGATCAGCTTGTCTCTGCCGAAAGGAAGATCGTAGTTACCGGCGAAAAGAAATTGCTGACGACGGTTGTAGTAACCATTGCCACGGCCAATCTTCGAGTCGATTAAAAATTCGTACGACTCATGCCCTAACGCGTGAGACCAGGTATAGCTGCTGAGGAACTGCAGACCAGAGCTGAAACGCTTGTTCACGACCACCTGCAGAGCGTCGTAGCTGTTATCCGCCAGGTTCGCCATATAGTCGACCCGTTGTGTCCACCCGTGAGGCACGCCGCCAACGACGCCGAGCTGGCTTTGAGCCGTGCCGTCATAATAGGGCGAGCGTTCGGGCACCGTGTAGAGCTGACCGGTTTTTGGATTGATCTGCCCGAAGCCGGCAAGGGTCTGTTCGTTTGCGTTGAACGATGGAGAGGACTCAAACATATTGTGGTAAGAATGGCTTCCGACATAGCCCACTTGGAACGACATTGTCGAAGTCAGTTCCTGCTGAACCATCACGTTCCACCCCGCCACAGTTGGGAGCCGGACCTTAAACGGACGCGCAATCTGATAAATGCCGTCCGGCAGCGGATAATTGCCGTCAGCCGGAATTGGAGGGAACGTGTAGCCGGGAGGTCCCTGCGTCAGGCTGAACACGGCGGCATAGCTCGATATGGGGTTCACACTTTGCTGGATCTGCGTCGGGAACGATGAGGCAAGCACCCCTCCATAGGTGTCGCCGGCCCAGCCTTGGCCATAGACGATGCCATAGCCACCGCGGATCACGGTTTTGGGAAATACCTGATATGCGATACCAAGACGTGGGGCAAATTCCTTAAAATTGTTTTTGACATTGAGGTTGAGGCCGTTCGATCCATAACCGGCGATATGAAGAATGCCGGTATCGATGTTCAGTAATCCCCCGGAGCCAGCAGCAGTCAGAGACTCAGGGGTATAAAGCTCCCAGCGAAGACCGTAATTGATTGTGAGCTTCGGTGTGGCGCGCCATTGATCCTGCGCGTAGGTGAAGAAGCGATTCTGGCGGGTCTGCGCATTGACATTCGAAGTTTGTGTGCGCCAAAAGGTTGTGGATTCTCCCAACAAAAAGGTGGCAAATCCAACGCCCGAAGAGGCTACACCCGCAGCGCTTACGCCTGAGGTGCGTGGGCGGCAAAGAAGAAGGTGCCGGAGCGAAGCGCGTTGCTGGCAATCGAAACCGTGTAGTTCTTCCCATAGCGGTAATCGGCGCCAAACTTGATGTTGTGGTTTCCAAACTGGTGAGACCAGTTATTCACAAACTGATACTGGCTCGAATTCTGCAGGTTAGGGTTGGCGGAGGTCCCGTACTCGATATTCTGGCCACCGTTGGCTCCATTGCTCGGAATGTCGATGTTGAACTGCGGCAATCCCCCGTATAGCGCCAAAGGGCTGCCGTTGCAGTTCGGAATGCCGAGGCTGTTACACAGAGGCTGGTCGAAGTTGGGGCCCTCTGTCACGTTGTGAATCCGGTAATAGCCAAAACGGAAATCAGTGAGCCACTTTGGCGAAAGAACATAGTCACCGCCTGCAGCAACGCTCTGGTAACGGAATGAATCCGTACCCGCAAATCCGCCGGAGCCGAAGCCAAGTCCGCCTGCGGCTCCGAAATAGGGATCTCCCGACAAATTCCCGCCAAAGTAGGTATAGCGTCCAAAGAAGTGGAGTTTCTGCGTTAACGTAGTGTCCCCTCGCACATCCCACTGGTTTGTGTTGAAAATACCCGAACCGGAGGCGGAGTAGTTGTTCGTAATATTCGTTCCCGGTACGTTTGGCGGCGGCAGAAGCTTGAAGAAAGCTACTGCTTGAGGTGAAATGTCGCTTGCCGGAATAATGTTTCCCGGATAGGGAGTGCGTCCGGCGTTGGAAGTGTCCGTAAGACTATTCGGCTTGTAAATCTGGCCCTGTCCGTTTTGCAGATAGTCGCTCAGGTCGCACGGTCCCCCGGAAGTGCAGCTGGTAAGCGCCAGTTGTGTCGGCACGGTCGTCAACGTTGCGGTACCTGTCTTTTCGCGGAGCCCTTGATAATCGGCGAAGAAAAATACCCTGTCTTTGACGATGGGGCCGCCGACGGAGCCGCCGAACTGATTGTGAAGGGTCGGGGCCAGATATTTCCCGGTCAGCGAGTCAGGGGTTGCATTGGCAAATGGATCGCGCGCCTGCTGCGCATCCGAGCGCCGATACTCAAATGCTGTTCCGTGGAAGGCATTGCTCCCGGATTTGGTCTGCGCGGTCACCAGACCGGCGACCGCTTTACCGAACTCGGCATCATAATTCTGCGAAGTCACCTTCTCTTCAGAAACAGCATCGAGGTTCGGGTTGATCACGGCGACGCCGTTAAGAGGGTCCTGATTGTCCGTTCCGTCCAATTCATAGCCGGTGGCAAACGGAAGCTGGCCGTTAACTTCGATCGATTCGCTACGCTGCGGGTTGCCGCTGCCTTCGCCGGGCCCCCAGCCAATGTAAGTCGTGCCGGGCGTCAACAGTTCAAAAGCGGTGAAATTGCGGTTGAAGTTGGGTAGATCTTCGACCGCGCGCGCATTGAGAATCGTGCTCACATCGGCGCGGTCGGTTTGCAGCAAAGTCCCGCTGGCGGTTACGGTTACGTTGTTGGAAACACTACCCACTTCCAACTGAAGGTCCACTTTTGGGGAGGTGTCAACATAGACCGCTACGTTGTCTGCCGTTGCTTTGGAGAAGCCGGACGCCTCTGCCTGTACCTGATACGTGTCCACGATAAGGTGCTGCACCCGGTATTCGCCGCTGCCATTGGTCTGTGTGGTAACGGAGGTTCCCTTGGAGACATCGGTCACGGTGATGGTGGCATTCGGAACAACGGCGCCTGACTTGTCAGTCACCGTTCCAAAAATCGATCCGTAGACCGCCTGGGCTTTAGCTGGGGAAACCGTGCTGAATGT
>CAVRXY010000009.1:0-114876 GCA_963725225.1 uncultured Acidobacteriaceae bacterium | reverse complement strand
TCGCTCTCAGTTCTCATTCTCCCAAACCCAAACTTTGCCGCCATGCATCTTCCATATGGGAGACTGGTACGCTGCCAGAGATGAACTACTACCTGGTCCACATTACCTATCCGATTCTCTTTGTCGTGGTATTTGCGCGCCAGCTCTGTATTCCCCTTCCCTCGATCCTGTTTTTGCTTTCGGCCGGCGCACTCGCCGGATCAGGCAAACTCAGCTATGCCGGAGTATTGGCTGTTGCAACTCTCGGCTGCGTACTCGCGGACTCGGTTTGGTTCGAGGCAGGCCGGCTGCGCGGGAAGCGGGTGCTTCGTTTGCTCTGCGCCCTTGCTACGGATCCGGGCTATTGCATTCGCAAGGCGAGAGCTACCTTTGCCGGCCGAGGTCTTAATCTCTTGCTGATCGCGAAGTTTGTACCGGGACTCGATGGGGTCTGCCCGCCATTAGCGGGGATGTCTGGATCGACGTGGCGCATGTTCATCGTTCACGACGCCGCTGGAGCTGCTCTCTGGTCCGGAACCTACATTACCTGCGGTTTCGTTTTTGCAAAGGAACTTGAGCAGATCGCGCGATACACTTCTGTGCTTGCAACTGCCCTCATCCTGATCTTCGGGATTCCTTTCCTGATCTTTTTTGTTTGGAAGATGCTGCTGCTGCTGCGTTTGATGCGACTTCTGCGCTCACGGCAGATCGCTCCTGAACTGCTGAAGACGAGACTGGATGAGGGTCAGAAAGTGGGTGTTATCGACTTGCTAAGGTTCGAGGATGATCCCGAGGAAATGGTCGGGATTCCGGGAGCGGTTCGTCTTGAACCTGGCGAACTACGACACAAACGAAAAATCATTATTCCTGACGGTCTCGATGTGGTTCTCTATTGCCGGTCGAAGAATAGCTTCGTGAGTGCACGCGTCGCCGCCGTAATGCGTCGGCACGGAATCGACAGCATCTATGTCCTCGCAGGAGGACTATCAGCGTGGGAAGCAATGAAGTTTCCAGTAAGTCGTGATTTCGCGATGCCGGAGGAGGAATTGGCGCGTCTCGGGATCGAGGTCCATCCCCCCTGGAATCACCGCTGACAGCGCTCGCTACTCCCAAACAGTGAGTTCATGGGTGTGTTTCGGACCGACACAGCGAGCGGCTCAGTGTCCGTTATTCCTTGTTCGGACGGGCCTGGCCGACGAACCATTCCGCGACTTTGCTGAATCTCCCTACCAGGTTGCCTTTCGCGTCGAAGACGCGCAGAGTCTCTCCATTTTCCTGGGCATTTACGCCCGTCAGTCACTACAGCAAATTCCTGGCTGTTCTGCATTTTTACAAATACAGGCATGGGCATTTCTCCTATGACAAAGCATGGTAATGCCCGCGCCCGTCGTTCGGCGAGATTATCTGGAACCCGGAAACAGAACGCCGGCCCCAGACGGAGCCGGCGTCGCGAAGATCGTCGAAAAAGTGATCAGTAGATGCGGAAGTTCACTTCGATATTGACCTCTACGGCTACGGGATGTCCCTGGTAGTAGGCGGGCTTGAACTTATACTGCTTCACCGCTTCGACCGCCTTTTCGTCGAGGCCCATGCCGAGCGGTCGTATTACGCGGACGCGCTGCGGATTGCCCTGGGCATCGACGATGACCGAGACGACGCAGATTCCCTGGTACTTGGCGCGGCGCGCCTCGTCAGAGAATTCAGGATCGACGGAGTAGATGACCTGGGGAGCAGAGACGCCTCCGCCGGGACGCATCAGGCCGCCGCCGTATCCTCCGCCTTCGCCCGGACCGACGCCATTGCCATTGCCGGAGCCGATGCCTCCGCCGCGGCCACTGCCGAAGCCGGAGCCTGAGCCTCCGCCCTGCGAGGCCAGCGCAACCTGCGGCGACTGGGGCACGCCGACATTCGGCATGTTGGGAGCATCAGGCAGCTTGACCTGCTGCGGCATGACGATGGTGGGGTCGACCGCCAGCTTGGGGTGGTCGTTGCGGATGATCTGCGGAGGCACTATCTGGGTCTTGGCCATCTTGGGCAGGTGGCCCTTGGAGGCTTCGACGAGTTCGTGCGCTCCGCCGCCTCCACCGCCGCCCATGGATTGATTCATCTTCAGCGTCATGGGGATGAACGGCTTGACGTCCACCTGGGCAAGGTTCTCTTTTCTCTTGATGGCCCGGATGTGCCAGCTCTCAGTAGAAGAACAAGGCAATCAGACCGATTATGAAGACATGCGCGGCGATGGCTAAGGCGCTGGATTTCGGGTCGCGCTTGACGGCCATCGGATCGGCAACCGCGACGGGCTTGGAGGTGAGCTCCAGCGGCGGAAGCTTCTTGGGAAAGAAGATATCCGTAATGCTGGCGCCAAGGGTCTTCCAGACCGGCTCTTCTTTGGTCGGATCCTCAACAGCGAGTGGCTGCGAGGTGAGTTCGAGCGGCGGAAGCTTTTTGGGAAAGAAGACATCGTGAAGGCTGGTTCCGAGGGATTTCCAGACCGACTCTTCTACTTCGAGATCTTCGACTGCGACTGGCTTAGAACTTAACTGAAGCGGGGGTTGCTTCGAAGACGAAAAGGCGTCTCGCAAATTGGAGATGAGCGAGGACCACATGGAGCCGCTGGTCTCGAGCAGAAAATCGGGCTCTTTTTCTGCCGGCCGGGTTATCTCTGGCTCCAGTTCAGGAGGTGTCAAAAGCTGATTGCCCATATTGCTCTGCCGAAGGGCTGCCCTGCGGCTATCTCTCCATTATGGACGACTGCTGGCCTGCTTGTCTTGCCGTATCTCAACCAGTTCATCCCTATTTCAGGTTAGGACGCGCGCAAAAGCATGCAGGCTGTACCAGCGCCACCAAGTATAGACGGCGCGGGCTCCACGAAGTCACTGAATCGAAGAAGATTTCGTTCAGACGATACAATGAAGTTTTACCCCACTGATGATGACTACGAAAGAAAAGACGTCCCCCGCGGGTACGACCGCGAGCACTGTGAACGAAACGGCGACACCGGATCTGCAGACTGCGGAGAAGAAGCTGGAGCTGAAGTCGACCCTGACACTTCCGGAAACCAAGTTTCCCATGAAGGCGAACCTGCCCCAGAATGAGCCGGTCCGGCTGAAGCAGTGGAAGGATTCCGGGCTGTACGAGCAGATCCGGGCGGCGCGCAAGGGTGCGCCGAAGTACATCCTGCATTACGGGCCGCCGTACGCGAACGGACCGATCCACCTGGGCCATGCGCTGCAGAAGTGCATCAAGGACTTCATCCTTAAGTCGAAGACCATGGCGGGGTTCGACGCGCCGCTGGTGCCGGGATGGGACTGCCACGGGCTGCCCATCGAGATCAAAGTGGACGAGAAGCTGGGGCGCAAAAAGCTGGAGATGCCCGCGCTCTCCGTGCTGCGCGCCTGCCGCGAATACGCGCAGAAGTTTATCGACCTGCAACGCAGCCAGCTGGTGCGGCTGGGGGTCTTCGCATACTGGGACAAGCCCTATTTGACGATGTCAAAGCCTTACGAGGCGAAGACGCTGGAGACCTTTTACGACTTCTTCGAGAAGGGCTTCGTCTACAAGGGCCTGAAACCGGTTTACTGGTGCCTGCACGACCGCACGGCGCTGGCCGAGGCCGAGGTCGAGTATGAGATGCACACCAGCCCCAGCGTCTATGTGCGCTATGACCTGACGAGCGATCCGGCGGCGATTGACCCGGCACTTGCGGGCAAGCAGGTGTCGACGATCATCTGGACGACGACTCCGTGGACGCTGCCGGCATCGCTGGCGGTGGCATTTCATCCGGAATTTGATTACGTCGCCCTCCAGCAGGACGGGAATGTGTACATCGTCGCCGAGGCGCTGGCCGCGGCGGTGCGCGAGGCGTGCAAGCTCGAGGGCGCGAAGGAGATTGCGAAGTTCAAGGGCGCGAAGATGGAGCGCGTGACCTTCAAGCACCCGTTCCTGGAGCGGAGCGTGCTGGGCGTGAACGCCGAGTACGTGACCGCCGATACCGGCACCGGCGCGGTGCATACGGCTCCGGCGCATGGCGCGGATGACTTCTACACCGGCGCGCGGTACGGACTCGACCAGACGTGCAATGTGGACAACGAAGGGCCGGCTCCGGAATGGACGTCCGGAGTGGGAAGGGTTCACGGTCTTCGAGGCGAACGAGCCGATCATCAAGCTGCTCGGCGAGGTCGGCGCGCTGATGGGGCGCAGCGATATCTATCACTCCTATCCGCATTGCTGGCGCTGCCACAACCCGGTGATCTTCCGGGCGACGGAGCAGTGGTTCATCGGCATGGAGACGAAGCTGAAGAACTGCGGATGGGGCTACATCCGATAACGCCGCAACTACCTTCCGGCAGCGGGCGCTCGACGAGATCAAGCGGGTGAAGTGGGATCCGGCGTGGGGCGAGGACCGCATCTGGAACATGATTGCGACCCGGCCCGACTGGTGCATCTCGCGGCAGCGGATCTGGGGCGTGCCCATCGCGATGTTCCTGTGCAACAAGTGCCATACGCCGCTCGAAAACAAGCTGGTGAACAAGCACATCGTCGCGCTGTTCGAGAAAGAAGGCGCAGAGGCGTGGCACAAGTATTCCGTCGAAGAGCTGCTGCCGGCGGGAACGAAGTGCGCAGGCTGTGGCGCGGTCCAGGGCGATGGCGAGCTGGCCGCTTTCCGCAAGGAGATGGACATCCTCGACGTGTGGTTCGATTCGGGGATCAGCTGGAATGCGGTGCTGGTGGGCAATGATGAACTGGCGTTTCCGGCAGACCTGTATATCGAGGGTGCGGACCAGCATCGCGGGTGGTTCCACTCTTCCCTGCTCTGCTCGGTCGCGGTGAAGGACACCGCTCCCTACAAAAATGTAGCGACCGTGGGCTGGACGCTTGACGAGCAGGGGCGCGCGTTCTCGAAGTCGCTGGGCAACGGTGTCGATCCGGTGGATATCGCCGACCGGCTGGGCGCGGAGATCGTGCGCGTGTGGACGGCGAGTGTGGATTTCCGCGAGGACGTGGCGGCCAGCGAAAGCCTGATGCAGCGCGCTGCGGACAACTATCGCAAGCTGCGGAACACGTTCAAGTACCTGCTCGGGAATCTGCACGGGTTCGATCCGGAGCGGGATGCGGTGAAGGATGATGAGCTGCTGCCGCTCGACCGCTACATGCTGGCGCGGACTCGCGAGCTGACGGAGAAGGTTCTGGCGTGGTACGAGCAGTTTGAGTTTCACCGGGTATATCACGCGATCAACGAGTTCACCATCGTCGACCTCTCGGCGCTGTATCTGGACGTGCTCAAGGACCGCATGTACACCTTCGCTCCGGTGAGCGTGGAGCGCAGGTCGGCGCAGACGGTGATCTGGAAGATCACGGAGGCGCTGGTTCGGCTGGTGGCTCCGATTCTGAGCTTCACGGCTGAAGAGGTCTGGGGATATTTGCCGCAGGTCGAGGAGCGCGAGGCGAGCGTGCACCTGGCGGAGTTTCTGAAGTCCCGAGGAGATTTCCGGGGAAGCCAATGAGCTGCTGGTAAGTGATTGGGCAATATCTCCTTGAAAGTGCGCGACGCAGGTTTTGAAGAAAATTGAAGAGGAGCGCAAAGAAAAGCAATCGGCAAGGCGCTTGAAGCAAAAGTCTCACTCCAATTTAGCCGGAACTGCTCAGAACACTGGCAGTGCTGCAAAAGTATCAGGGTACCCCTCTCGAAGAGCTGTTCAATGTTTCACAGGTAAGCCTGTCTCCCGCTGTTTCGAACGAGGTTCGGGAAACATCATCGTCCGCCAAGCCCCTGAGGACAGAGATTCATCTTTATGCTGATGTCGAACCTGACGTCGATACTGCAGACGGTCAGAAGTGCGAGCGCTGCTGGAGATATTACGACGATGATGGCCCGAACCGCGTTCAACCGTTCGGAGACTGGCCTGTGGTTTGTGGGCGCTGCCGCAAGGCCCTCGACCTGATGGGCTATAACTCCCTGACGTATTCGCCAGAAAAGCAGGCACACGCATGAGCCGGATTCGCGACTGGCGGCCGTTGCTGCTGGGGATTTCGGCTCTGGTGATTGCGCTCGACCGGATCACGAAACTGTGGGTGAGCCGCCACATCATCGAAGGCGACGCGATCACGGTGATCCCGCATGTGTTTCGCATCTCGCATGTGGAGAACTCGGGTGCGGCGTTCAGCATGTTCACCAGCCTGCCGAATCCCGAGCGGACGCGGTGGATGTTGACGGCGTTTTCGCTGCTGGCGGCGGTAGTGGTGCTGATTGTTCTGGTACGCGTGGGGCGCAAGCTGTCGCTCACCGCGCTTTCGATGGCGCTGGTGCTGGGCGGCGCGCTGGGCAATGTGTGGGATCGGATTCGCTATGGCATGGTGGTGGATTTTCTCGAGGTGCACATTGTCCATTACCACTGGCCCGACTTTAACGTGGCCGACTCGGCGATTGTAATCGGCGGAATTCTGCTGCTGCTCGACTCCCTGCTCTCGCCGGTGCCCGCGTCGAGCAAGCCTGCGCAGACGACGGCGCAGGGTGACAGCACACGAGCGTAGGCGCGACATATGACCGTGGCGGATTTCCGGCGGATCGCACTTAGCCTTGAAGGCGCAGAGGAGGGTTCGCACATGGGAGCAGCCGATTTCCGCGTGGGCGGAAGGATCTTCGCGACGCTGGCTTCACAGAGCGAAGGCTACGGCAATCTGATGCTGACGCCGGAACAGCAGGCGGATTTCGTCGCGGAGATGCCCGACGTATTTCTCCCGGTCAAGGGCGGATGGGGCAGGATGGGCGCGACTCACATCATTCTGGCAAAGGCTAATGAAGACGTGCTGGCAGGGGCGCTGCGCACCGCTTGGGAGCTGCGGCGCAGAGCGAATGAAAAGACGCGGGCGCCAAAGAAACGGGCGAGCAGGACACGCTCGGGCGCGACGCGATAGCCTGATGGCACCGGTATGAAGATCCGCATTTTCTCGGCAATATTGCTGCTCACGACATGCCTCTTCCACGCGGTCTTCGCGCAAACGGCGCACCCGCAGGGCTCCGAGTCAAAGCAACTCGTCATCATCGACACGGATATCGGCGACGACATTGACGACGCATTCGCGGTCGGGCTGGCGCTGCAGAGCCCCGAGTTCAGGATTCTGGGCATCACGACGGCATTCGGCGATACGAAGCTGCGAGCGCAACTTGTCGAGCGATACCTGGACGCCGTGGGGCGCAGTGATATTCCGGTGGTTGCCGGCGTGGAGACGGCTCCGCGCACGAAGTTTACGCAGGCAGCGTATGCCGAAGGCGGCGATGCGAAGCAGGTGCAGCCGGGCTCGGCACCGGATTTCATTCTCGATCAGGTTCGCAAGCATCCGGGCGAGATCACTCTGATCGCGATCGGGCCCCAGACGAACCTCGGCGCCGCGATCGACAAAGACCCGGCGACGTTTCGCAAGCTGAAACGCATCGTGATGATGGGCGGCTCTGTCTACAAGGGATACAAGGGGAGCGCACCCGATCCGGAGTGGAATATTCTGTGCGATATTCCGGCGGCACAGAAGGTGTTTACGTCGGGCGTTCCCCTGTATGTGATGCCGCTCGATGCGACCATCCTGAAGCTGGACAAACAACAGCTTAATGCGCTGTTCGATCAGGGGACGCCGCTTACCAAGCAGATTGAGGAGCTGTACCGTGAGTGGGGCCAGCCGACTCCGACTCTCTTCGATCCGATGGCGGTGGGATATGCGGCCAATCCGGAGCTCTGCCCGACGACACCTCTGCACCTGAGCGTCGACGACAAGGGCTTCACCCGGCCCGGCCCGGGTGAGCCGAACGCGCAGGTGTGCCTCAAGGCCAATGTCGCTGCCTTCTATCCATTTGTATTGAAACGATTGGCCTCGCCGTTGCGGTCGGCGAGTGTCCGCAGTTCCTTCGCGCGGTTTCCTGAGCCGTTGCCAGCCCCTATAATGAAAATGGGATTCTTTGTTTTCCCACCGAATTTACGCTGGTGGGATCGCTCCCGTTTTGAGCTTGGGGCAGACTTTTTGACCGATCAGATCGTTATCCGCGGGGCGCGGACTCACAACCTGAAGAACATCGATTGCGATATTCCACACGGCAGGCTGGCAGTGGTTTCCGGCGTGTCGGGCTCGGGGAAATCCTCGCTCGCGTTCGACACGGTCTATGCGGAAGGCCAACGGCGGTATGTGGAGTCTTTATCCGCATACGCCCGGCAGTTTCTGGAGCGCATCGAGAAGCCGGATGTGGACCTGATCGACGGGCTGGCCCCGGCGATCGCCATCAAACAGAAGAATTCCACGCGAAATCCGCGCTCGACCGTGGCGACTGCAACCGAGATCTACGACTACATGCGCTTGCTGTGGGCGCGTTGCGGAGTCGTGCACTGCGTGGTCTGCGACGGAGTCGTAAAGCGCGACACAGTAGATGAGATTGCGGCAGCGGTGCTGGCGCTCGGCGAGGGCACGCGGCTGCACGCAATCTTTCCGGTGACACCAAGTTCGCGGCCTGCGCCTGCAGCGGAGACAACGGAAGAGCCTGAAGCGAAGATTCCCCGCGCGAAGAAGGCGCCGAAAAAAGCCGCGAAAAAAGCGGAAGAGCCGGCGCTGACCGACGAGTTGAAGGAGCGGCTGACGGATCTGCGCAAACGCGGATTCAACCGGCTGTACCAGGGTGGGAGGATTTTCGAGTTTTCGACGCCGGAGTCGCTGCTGGAGATCAACTTTGCGCTGCCGGTATTTGTGCTGGTGGATCGCATCGTGGTGTCGGCTGATAACCGCGCGCGCATTGTGGATGCGGCGGAGATCGGCTATCGCGAGGTGGGCGAGATCCTGTTCGAGATTGTGCCTCGCGAAAGCGAAGAGGTCGAGCGCGAGCGGCTGCGCTTCTCGGCTGCCTTCGAGTGCAAAAACTGCCACCGCGTGTATCGCGAGCCGGAGCCGCGGCTGTTCTCGTTCAACAATCCGTTTGGCGCGTGTCCACGCTGCCAGGGCTTTGGCAACACGATCGACTTCGATCTCGACCTGATCATTCCGGACAAATCGAAGACGCTCGACCAGGGGGCCATCGATCCTTGGAATCGGCCGAAGTATCGCTCGTACTTTACCGAGCTGAAGAAGGCGGCGAAGCAGCATGGGATTCCCATGGATGTGCCATGGTATGACTTGTCGCTCGACCAGCAGTCGTTTGTGCTTGAGGGGCGTGGGACGTTCGTCGGCGTGCACGGCTTCTTTCAGTTGCTGGAACGCAAGAAGTACAAGCTGCATGTGCGCGTGATGCTGTCAAAGTATCGCGGGTATGCGCTTTGTCCGGAGTGCAAGGGTCAGCGGCTAAGGGCCGAAGCGCGGGCAGTGCGTGTGGGTGACGGCAACTGCACGCGGAACATCTGCGAGGCCGCGGCGCTGACGATCCGGGCGGCAAATGAGTTCTTTCAGGGTATCGAACTGACGCCGATGCAGCAGGAGATTGCGGGAAGTATCCTGCATGAGATTCAGCAGCGGCTGCATTTTCTCGACGCGGTGGGACTGGACTACCTGACGCTCGACCGGCTTGCGTCGACCCTGTCGGGCGGCGAATCGCAGCGGATTCAGCTGGCGACGTCGCTCGGCTCGCAGCTGGTGGGCGCGTTGTACGTGCTGGATGAGCCTTCGATCGGCCTGCACACGCGCGACACGGCGAAGCTGATCCGGATACTCGAGAACCTGCGCGACCTGGGCAATACGATTCTGGTCGTCGAGCACGACCCCGATGTGATTCGCTCGGCGGATTATCTGCTCGATCTGGGTCCGGGCGCGGGTGAATTTGGCGGACGCGTGCTGGCGGCCGGCACGGTGGAGGAAGTCGAGCGGAACCCCGATTCGATCACGGGAAAATATCTTTCCGGGCAGTTGACGATTCCGGTTCCGACGCGGCGACGCGAGGCGGGCACGGCACGGGACTGGATACGGTTGCGCGGAGCGCGGGCGAATAACCTGCGCGGGCTGGATGTCGAGATTCCGCTGGGCATGCTGGTGGGCATCACCGGCGTGTCGGGATCGGGCAAATCGACGCTGGTGCACGATGTGCTCTACCGCGTGATCTCGCATCAGCTGGGCAAGACGGAGGGCGGCGATCCGGCGAATGTCTATCGCGAGATCAAGGGCGACGGAGCGGCTGAACGATATAGTTCTGGTCGACCAGGCGCCGATCGGGCGGACTCCGCGGTCGAATCCGGTGACCTACATCAAGGCCTTCGATGCGATTCGTGAGCTTTTCGCCGCACAGCCCGAAGCGCAGCGGCGCGGCTACGGCGCGGGACATTTCTCCTTCAACGTGCCGGGCGGGCGCTGCGATGTGTGCGACGGCGACGGCACGGTGACGGTCGAAATGCAGTTCCTGGCGGACGTGGAGCTGCCCTGCGAAGAGTGCAGCGGGACGCGGTACAAGGCCAGCGTGCTCGAGGTCCGGTACAAGAACAGGAACATTCACGAAGTGCTGCAGATGACCGTCAAAGAGGCATTGCGGTTCTTTGCCGGGCAGAACAAGATCGTCGAAAAGCTGGCCGTGCTGGACGAGGTGGGCCTGGGTTACGTGCGTCTGGGACAGTCGGCGACGACGCTCTCGGGCGGCGAGGCGCAGAGGGTGAAGCTGGCGGCGCACCTGGCTTCGGTGCGGGCGAGTGCGGGCAGCGACGGCAGGAAGCGGCAGAGCCGGGTGATGTATATCCTCGACGAGCCGACGACCGGGCTGCACTTCGACGACGTAAGCAAGCTGCTCACGGCGTTTCGCAAGCTGATCGATGGAGGCGGGTCGCTGGTGGTGATCGAGCACAATCTCGACGTGATCAAATCGGCGGACTGGGTGATTGATCTGGGGCCGGAGGGCGGCTCGGCGGGCGGCCAGATAGTGGTTGCAGGCACGCCGGAACAGGTGGCGCAGTGCGAGTTCTCGCACACTGGGTATTGGCTGAACAAGGTTTTGACGGCGCGGCGCGAGGTCGCGAGCGAAGTGGTGGCGTAATGCGGTCGGGTTTTCTGAAGTTATTTCTGTTGCCGGTTGTCCTGGTTCCGCTTGTGCTCCATGCCGGCAGTCGGCTTCCCTGCCGCCGGGAACGAGCGCGGACGACCAGCCGGCCCAGAGCACGCAGGCAGCGCCTCTCGCCGCGGCGGAAGCGGCGATCGACGCGAAGAACTACGACAAGGCGCGGGGGCTGCTGGATGCCTACCTGTCGGCCCATTCGGGTGACGCCCGGGCGCTCTTCGACCGCGGGTATTGCGATGACGCGCAGGGGCGGACGCAGGCGGCGGAGGGTTTCTACCGTAAGGCGATCGCGGCCGACCCGAAGCAGTTTGAAGCGCGGATGGCGCTGGGGCTGCTGCTGGCTCAGTCCGGGTCCGAAAATTCGAAAGGCGGCGGGCGATGCGAAGGCCGAATTAGAGACGGCCGTGACGCTGAATCCGAATCCGCCGAACCCGGCAGCCAAGGCGCAGGCGTACCGGACGCTGGCGAAATTGCTTCGTGAATCCGACCCGGATCAGGCGAAACAGGACTTGATCGAAGCGTTGAAGTTATCTCCAGAAACCATAGATGACACGCTGCTTACGGCAGAGATTGCCGAAGCTGCAGGAGACCAGGCCGTGGCCGAGGAGGCGTACCGGCGAGTGCTGAAGGTCGACCCGGAATCGTCCGTGGCGACAGCCGGGCTGGCGCACCTGCTGCTTGCGGAGAAGAAGTACGCCGACGCGGAGCCGCTGCTGAAGGCGGCGCTGAGCCGCGATCCCGACGATCCAGCGCTGAATACGCAACTTGCCGCCCTGCTGGCCGCGGAGGGCAAGACGGACGAGGCGGTGGCGGCGCTCGAGAAGCTGCACCAGCTCAAACCGCAGGACCGGGATATCGGCATGATGCTGGCCGACGCCTATGTGCAGGCGGAGAACTACGAAAAAGCCGATGCCGTCTACGCAAATCTGCTCGCGGCGGCGCCGAACGATGCCGAATTGGCATCAGAGCGCGGCCAGGTCCTGATCCGGGAACAGAAGTACGACGAGGCGCTGGAAATGTTCCAGCGCGCAGTGAAGATCAAGCAAGATGATTCCGATGCGTGGGGAGGGATCGCATTTGCGGCGTCCAAGACCGGCCAGTTCCAGCTGGTAGTCGACGCGCTTACGATGCGATCAAAACTAGCTTCGGAAACACCGGCTACTTACTTTCTATGGGCAACCGCTTACGATAATCTTCATCACAGACAGCAGTCGGTGGAGTATTATCAACTGTTCCTGAAGTCGGCTCTGGGGAAGTTTCCAGACGAGGAGTGGCAGGCAAAGCAAAGGCTGGCAGTCCTCGAAAAAAGTAAGTAGCGTTTAACGTTCCCGTTGCACCCCGGGAGGTGCATCATGCGGTTCGTTCTTGCTTTTGCATTCGCTACGCTTGTCGTCGCCCCCGCGGCATTCGCGGCAAACGATAAAGTACTCGATGCGCAGCAGATTTCTGCGCTTGCCAGCAAGGCTGCGCAGGCTTCCCCTAAAGAGCAATGCTTTATGTATGCCGAGCTGGCCCACTCCATGCTGGCGCTGGCAAGCCAGCAAATGTCCGCGGGCGACAAGACAAAGGCATCGGCTTCACTGAAAGCTGTGCAGGAATACACCGAGAAGATTCACATGGGCGTCGCGGATGACGCCAAAAAGCTCAAGAATGCCGAAATCCTCATGCGGCATACCGCCTTCCAGTTGAAAGAACTGATGATGGGCGCCTCGCTGGATGATCGTCCGACCCTGGAGTCGACGCTGAAGCAACTCGACCAGGTGCAGAACGAGATGATGATGCAGGTGTTCAAGCACTAGCGGCGTCCGTCATAGGACTTCGAATCTCCTTTCGTGCACGCTGGTGAAAGTCAATCTGCAGGTTGCCACGACCAATGACGTTGCGGAATTGGTATCGCTGCGGAACGCGGTAGCATCGCTCCTGACTTCACAACATGGAAAAGGACACTGGTCTTACGGCGTGACCGATAAGAGCATCTGCTTCGAGATGCAGCGCGGAACGATTTACATCGCAAGATATCGCAAACGGCTCATCGCCACGCTGACGCTTTCCACCCGGAAGCCATGGGCTATCGACAGGAAATATTTCAGTGCGAGCAGGCGCCCACTATACCTCACATCGATGGCGGTGACTCCACGCCGCCAGCGGAAAGGCGTCGGCAGGCTGTGCATTGAGCAGGCACGGGAGATTGCCAGACGATGGCCCGGCGATGCGATTCGGCTGGATGCTTACGATGCTGCTGCCGGTGGTGGTGAGTTCTACCGGAAATGCGGCTTTCGAGAAGTGGGCCGCGCGACCTATAGAAATTGTCCGCTGATCTACTTCGAAATGCTGCTTGGCAGTGCTGCCTAGCGAGCGATCAGGTCATTCTCGAATGACGCCGAAGAAACCGATCCGCGAAAGACGCGCGTGTTCGGGGACCAATGGCGCGATGGCTGGGAAGCTATGCTTGGATGCCCATCCGGCGGGTGGTTGGCCGATAGGCTGCTGGTGTCAGGTACCTGATTCATGGCCGGAAGGCGGCGGGCCTGGCATCCCAGACCGGCTTGAAGCGCAACCGCAATTGCGGTTGCCGTCCAGAGCTTCATGGCATGTTCAGAGATACCGCGACCTGTCCTGCTTTTTGCAGGATCGCCGCTCCCTGACCACCCCACGAACGAAGACCTGTTCGTGGGGACCCCGGCTGATGGTCGCGTCGATTTCAGGCTCGTGGCTCCGAATTGGCACCATCTCTGAAAATGCGTACACCAGCGAGATGCCATGCTGCCTCCCTGCCGGCGCGCGTGTTTGAGTCGCGCATCGGTATGCCGGGTAGTGACGCAGAGGCAGGATTCGTTTCAGCGTGTGCGCTTCATTCGTTACGAATCACTCGGCGCGCAGGGCCTCCACGGGATTGACTGACGCGGCGCGGCGTGCGGGGATGAAGCTGGCTACGAGCGCCGAGAGTCCAAGCAGCAGAGCGACGGAGACGAGCGTCGGGATATCCCACGAGCGCACACCGAAAAGCAGCTTGCCCATGAAGGCCGCGGCTCCGATCGCGCAGGCCAGACCAACGACCACTCCAAGGACAGTGAGAAGTCCGGCCTCCTTGAGGATCAGCTGATACACAGAACTCTTCTGCGCTCCCAGCGCCATGCGAACACCGATCTCGCGGGTGCGCTGACTGACGGAGTAGGCGATGACGCCGTAGAGTCCAACTACGCCGAGCACGAGGGCGAGAACGGCGAAGCCGCCCACCAGCCACACGGCGGTGCGCTGAATATAGGCGGTCGGCGAATTGTTGATGATCTGAACCATGGTGAGCGGGTTGCGCGTGCCTATATTGGGATCGATCTTGTGGACGGTAGTGACGAGATCGGGCAGCAGCGATTGCTCGGCCTGCGAGGTGCGGACGACGATGTCGAAATAGTTATCGGAGTCCTGGTTGAAGGGATGGTAGACGGCGGGCCAGATCTCCTCGTCGAGACCGCCTTCACGTGGGTCGTCGACGACGCCGATGATCTCCCGCATGGAGTCCGGCGAAAGACTGGTGTCGCCGATCTTCTTACCGATGGGGTCTTCGCCGGGGAAGTATTTTTTGGCAAGAGCCTGGTTGATGATGAGAACTTTCGGCTTGGTCGCGTCCTCTGAGTCGGCAAAGAAGCGGCCACGGATCAGGCGAGTCTTCAGCGTTGCGAAGTATCCGGAGCTGACTTCGCGCTCGTTGACCTCGTTGTGCTCGCCGGTCCAGGGATGGCCCTGAATTCTGATCCAGGTGGTGTTTCCGTTGCCGGAGATGGGCAGGCGGGTGGTAATTGCAGAAGATTGGACTCCGGGCAGGGCGTTCACTGCCGTGAGAATCTGGCGCTCGAGCTGCACCTGCTGCTCAGGCTTGGCGTAGACCTTGTCAGGCGCGGCAACTTCGAGGGTCGCGAGATGGTCAGGCGCGAATCCGAGCTCGACGTGAAGCAGATGGTAGAAGCTGCGCGTGATCAGGCCGGCTCCGGCGAGCAGCACCACGGCGATGGCCAGCTCGAGGACGACGAGATTCGACCCGAACCGGCGCCAGACGGTTCCCGCAGAGCCGCGACCACCCTCAGCGAGATCGGAGCGAAGGTTTGACGGGGACAGGCGCAGAGAAGGCGCGAGCGAGAAGATTCCGACCGCGAGCAGGGCGACGAGGCCGGCAAACCCCAGCACCCGTGAGTTGAAACTCATGCCCTGCAGATAAGGCACGTAGCCGAGCAGGTCGATGGGGATAAGCCTTAGAAGCAGGTGCATGGTCGCATAAGCCGCTGCCAGACCGAGGACGCCGCCGGCGACGACCAGCACGAGCGATTCGATGAAGAACTGGAGCACGAGGCGGCCCCGCGATGCGCCAAGTGCGCCACGCACCGCCATTTCGCGGCGGCGGTTTTCGGCGCGGACCAGAAGAAGGTTGGAGACGTTCACGCAGGCAATGAGCAGCAGCAATGCGGCTCCGCAAAACAGGACGAGAAACATAGGACGGACGTCGCCGACAATGGCTTCGCTGAGCGAGACAACAGTTGCTCCCTGGCCGCGGTTGGAGTCGGGATACTGCTTCTCAAGCTGCGCGGCGATGGATTTCATATCGGCCAGAGCCGTCGCGACAGAGACGCCGTCCCTGAGGCGGGCGACTCCGTACAGATTGTGGCAACTGCGGCGCTTTTCGCAGCCGTTGAGCTCCTGGATAGGCAGCCAGAAGTCGGCGGGGCCGCGCGGCGCGAAGTGAAACTCGCGCGGCAGCACTCCGATGATGGTGGTCGGAGTGCCATCGAGTGTGACCGCCTGGCCGACAATATCTCTGCGACCAGCAAAGCGCTGCTGCCAGGTGGCGTAGGTGATCAACGCCGTGCGCGGCGCGGCGGGCGAATCTTCGCCGCGGCGGAAATCGCGTCCAAGGATGGGGGTGACGCCGAGAGTGCTGAAGAATCCAGCGGAGACGCGGGCACCCATGGCAGGCTGGACACCAGAAGGAGTGTTAAGGAGAAAGCCGGCGCCGGTCCACGCGTCAAATGACGAGTACACCTTCTGCATCCTCTTCCAGTCGAGGTAGTCCTCCCAGGAAAGGTTGGAGCGGGGAAAGACCTGGACGCTTTCGTAGACGCCGACCAGGCGCGAGGGATCCTTGTAAGGCAGCGGCTTGATCAGCGCCGAATCGACAAAGGCAAACAGGGCGACACAGGCGGCAATGCCCAGCGTGAGCATCAGGACGGCGGTTATCGCGAAGCCGGGATTCTTGCGCAACTGGCGCAGGGCGAAGCGGGAGTCCTGCACGACGCTCTCGGCTCGGAAGGAGACGACTTCCCTGCTCTGTTCGTGCAGGCGCGTGTCATTGCCGAACTGGCGGCGTGCGGCGTGCTGCGCGGCTTCACGCGTCATGCCGTCGGCCTGCAGCTCTCTGGCCTGCTGCTCGCGGTGAAAGCGCATTTCCTCTTCCAGGTCGGCGTCGAACTTTTCGCGGCGAGTGAGCAAGCCAAGTTTGCGGAAGAGGCGGGCGATAGCGTTCACGGCGAGCTCCTGTTCCTGCAGCACTACTCTTATGCGTCCTGGAGAACGCGGGTAATGGCTACGATCATCTGGTCGAATTGCGATAGCTCGTGGCTGAGCTGCTTTTGTCCCGCGGCAGTGAGGGTGTAGTAGCGGGCGCGGCGGTTGGTTTCGGTGATCTTCCACTCGGCTTTGACCCATCCCTGAAGAAGCAGGCGCTGGAGAGCCGGGTAGAGCGAACCTTCTTCGACGGTCAGCACATCGTCGGATGCGCTCTTGATCGACAGGGCTATGCCGTAGCCATGGAGAGGGCCACGGCTCAGGGTCTTCAGGATGAGCATGTCGAGGGTACCGGGGAGCAGATCGGTCTTTCGGGCCATTTGGACTGATATATAGCTTATCTATGGATAGAAAGTCAATGGAGACATGGCGATTGTGACAGGCCGCGCGGCGCAGGGACGAAGCCAGAACCAGCATCGGCGTTGTGGCTCTTTTGGGGCATCTGCATCTCTCGGGACAGCAAGTAGACTGGCGGTGAGGATCGGGCTATTTCCCTTATCTTTCCAACTGATAGCGGTGGTGCGCTGTGAGCACGACCCTCACACCCGCGGCTGACCCGTCTCCGGGCGTCGTGTCCGCGCAGAGCCCTGCCGCGTCGCGAAAGCTGCCGTCCTACCTGCCCTGGCTCGACGTTCTGCGCTTTCTCGCATGCTTCCTGGTGATTGTTCTGCACTGCATTCCCGCGGTGCCGCCAGGAGTGGGTCATGCGGGGGTCGCGCTCTTCTTCAGTATTTCCGGCTTTCTGATCGGGCGCGTGCTGATGAACAGCGAAGGGCTGTCGTACTTCTAT
Source organism: uncultured Acidobacteriaceae bacterium (assembly GCA_963725225.1). Lineage (GTDB taxonomy): Bacteria > Acidobacteriota > Terriglobia > Terriglobales > Acidobacteriaceae > Silvibacterium. The sequence continues at coordinate 97,555 of CAVRXY010000009.1, read as the reverse complement.
GCGCGGCGCTTTCTGCGGATTTATCCGGCTTATTTTGCGACGATTGCCCTGCTCGGCATTTTGGCGTTCACGCCGTTCTTCCATAATCCGGCGCTCGGCGGCCTGATCTGGGGGAATATCCAGTACTACCTGACCTTCACATTTCAGTTGAGTCCCGATGGCGACAAGCTGCCGCTGCTAATCGTGTGGTCGCTCTGCGTGGAGGAGCTGTTCTATCTGCTTTTGCCGTTCCTCTTTCTGCTGAAAAAGCGAGTCAGGATAGCGATTGCGCTGGCGGTGATTGTCGGACTGCTGCTGGTGCCGCGCTTTCATCTGCTTCCCGACGGGTCGGGGACATGGTTCCTCTTTCCCCTGAATCTCTTCTTTGGCGTCTTTCTCGCGATTTCGCAGCCGCGCCTGCGGTCGAGCTTCCCGTTTGTTGCAGTTGCGGCGCTCGCTCTTGATCATCGCCAACGGATTCGGCGGGTGGTATCACAGCTTCGGGCCGGTCAGCGCCTTGCTGTGCACGGCGACGGTGTGGTCGCTTGCCGTGTATGACGGAAAGCTGCCGCGCCTCTTCGAGCCTGTCCGCTGGATGGGACAGCTCAGTTACGGAATCTACCTGCTGCACCTCTTCTGCATATCGCTGGCAGTGCGCGCTCTCGGCGGCCTGCGCGGTCACAGTGTGCTTTTCTACTCGGGTGTGCTGGCGATAACGACAGTCCTGGCGGTTTTTGCGGCGTGGATCCTGCAGATCGCCATTGAAGACCCGGCATTGCGGCTGAGGCCCAGGCTGCGCGTACATCCGAAGCTCAAGTACCTGTTCGCGGCCATTCAGGTGAGTCTGATTCCGGTGGGCGTGGCACTGGCGATACTGCGGCAAATGCAAAAATAATCCGGCGCCTGTGTAGCAGCAGACGCCGGATATCAGGAGGAACGTGGTCTACTTGACCACGGATTGAAAAAGCGGAGACTGCAGAAGCGCGGAGAACTGGCTGTCGGACGATGCGAAGCGAACCTGAAGCTGTCCGGCGCTTGAGTCGATAGTGATCGCATCGACTGCCTGCTTCTCGGTCGCCGTGCCGCTCACCTTCTTGTACATGGCGGCAGCGTTCAGCAGAGACGACAGAGTTGCGGCGGTGAAGGTGTCCGGCGTGGACACGTCGAGCGAGAACTTGACGCCGTTCTGGAAGTTCATGGTGTAGCGCGAGCCGAGAAGGCGCTTCTTGATCTGGTCATAGTCGGTAAGCTGCGACGCTTCCCCGAGCAGGCCGCGCATCATGTACTGGGTTCCCTTCTGGTCGAGGATGCTCCACAGCGGCTCGGTATCCACGCCGGCCATCTGGCCGAGCATTTCCTGGTTGGTGAGCAGATTGGGCGCAAGGCCGTCCCGTGAGTCGAGCGACGGTTTGAGGGAATCGCTCGAGCCGAAGACCATGGTCGTGGGATTGAGAAAGACGACCTGCATGCCGCTCGAACCCATGGGATACAGCTTGTTGGTGCGATAGAGGACCGGCTTGACCTTGTTCTTTTTGAAGTTGGCAAGGATGTCGGCGATGGAGAACTGTCCCTGCGCAATGCCAACGATTCTCACGTTGTCCCCCTCGCCGGTGCGATAGGCAGCAAAAGCGAGCTCGTCGACATCGTGGTTCTCATTGAAGCCGGAGCTCTTGAGCGCCTGCTCGAGCTGCTTGAGCTCGGGCGGAAGGATGCGGGACTTGAGGTCCATCGCCGCAGGCGAGTTCTGCATGGCGCGGTAATCGACCACGATGATCTGCTGAACGTCGTGGGGTATGGCGGTGCGCGCGTCGCTGTCGAGCTGCGCCGCCATGGCCATAGGGGCCAGTGCGGTGATAGCCGCCGAGAAGAGAGCGCTCATTGCGAGCCGTTGGAATCTTGTGTCGAACTTCACGGGATTCTTGCCTCGTATTCTGTATACCTGGGCAGCGCGACAAGCGCCGGCCCCTCTGGTTCTGCTGTTGCTCTACTTCAAAGCTCAATCTGATGGATGCGTATGCGGCTGATTCAAGTGCCTGGCTTGCCGCGACGATCACATCTTTCTCTATTTTAGACGTGAACCGGGCTTCGAAGGCGCGGGCCACGCCAGTGGGTGCTCAAGTTTGCGCTCGAGGATTTTTTCCTCGGGGTTGAACTCATGGAAATGACGCAGCCATTCGCTCTCCCGCTCGGCGGCTGCTTCAGGAACCAGCCCAATCAACTCTCCGCGGGCAATCCTGACACCGAAACGTGCCGCCTTTTGCTCAACCGCCTGGTACACCTGGCTCAGCGGGGTCTGCCGGAAGTCGGTAATGTTCATGGAGATCTGCGCCTCGCCATGCGCGAGCACCCCGATTGCTTTGACGCCGGTCAGTCCTCCCGCCGAGGCGCGGATTTCGCGGGCGATGGCGCGAGCCGTGGCGACGTCGGCGGTATTGAGGTAGAGGTTCCAGGCGATGAGAAAACGGCGCGCGCCGACGGCGCTGGCTCCGGCAGTGGGATGCAGATCGGGGCCGCCGACATCGGGACGGCGGGCGACTTCCCGTTTCACAGCGTCACGCAGGCCTTCGAATTGGCCCTGGCGTACATTTTCGAGCAGCGCGCGGTCCGGCCGGGCGGCGGCGGCTTCGTAGAAATAGACGGGGATTGCGTGGCGGTTCCAGATTGCCGCTCCGGCCTGGCGGGCAAAGAGCACGCACTGATCGAGCGAGATATCGCGGACGGGTACGAAAGGTATGACGTCAGCCGCACCGATGCGCGGGTGAACGCCGCGCTGAGAGGAGAGGTCGATGAGCTCGGCGGCTCGTCCTGCTCCACGAACAGCGGATTCAACGACCGCGGCAGGCGGCCCGACGATCGTCACGACGGAGCGGTTGTGATCTGGATCACGGGAGAAATCGAGCAGCGAGACACCGTCGACCGCCATCGCGGCGACGATAGCTTCAACGATGGCCGAGTCACGGCCTTCGGAGAAATTGGGAACGCATTCGATGAGCGGTGAAGGCATTGTCTTAGGGTGCAGGGGATAGGGGGTAGGGTGTAGTTGAGCGACGGGAGTCAGGCTCTATACCCTACACCCTACTCTCTATACCCTGCCTTTCTCACTTCCACCAGGTGTAGCCGATCTGGAATTGTACGCTCGCGTTGACGCCCGGGTTCCTGTCGCCTAATGACGCGCTGGAGATGTGGATGGCGTTGGCGGCGAAATCAATCGAGCGGCGCGGCTTCACGAAGTAGTGGAATCCGATGCCGAATTGCGGCGTGAAATTCCAGACGCTGGTGCCACCGGGCTGGCCGTGCGGAACGAGAATGTCGGGCGGATACTTGTGCGTGGTGTAGATCAGACCTCCCGCGCCCTGCACCCAGGGGGCGAAGTGGCGGCCGGGGGTCAGGTTCCAGCGAAGGATGATCGGTGTGATGCTGATGCCGGTGTATGTCCCTCCGCCGTAGGGGAAATAGGCATAGCCGGTCTGGCCGTCGTAGATGTACTCCGTCAGCCCCAGGTGCGGCGCAGGCGTGAAAGATTGCCAGTAGGGCATCAGCTCGCCAGCGTACTCGAACTGCCCGCGCAGGATGCCGGGCAGATGCGGATCCGTAATGACTTTGCCGAGCCGCGCTCCCGCAGAGAGGAAACTGAAGTCGGAACGGTCGCCGGTGCCCACTCCTCCCTGAAGAAACGCGCCGATTTCCCATGGATCTTTTTGCAGTGCCGCTTTCGCCGGGGCCATCGCCGCAGCGTCGGCCGGAGCAGGTGCGGTTTGAGCGGTTGAGTTGAGAACTGAAGTCAGAAACAGCGCGCTGAGGAGGCAAAAAGTTTTCGTACGCAAAGTCCAGCTTCTCCGCAAAAGAATGGCCGCCTGTGGCATTTTCGCCCGGCGGCCCGGTTGATGGCGTGGTGTGCTAGCCCGCCACTTCTTCGAGTTGCTTGGCGTCCATGTCAAAGTTCGAATAGACGTTCTGCACGTCGTCGTGATCTTCGAGAGCTTCGAGCAGCCGGATGCACTGCGCGGCAGGCGCGCCTTCGAGCTTGGTGTAGGTGTTGGCGACCATGGTGACCTCGGACATCACGGTCTCGATGCCCGCATCACGCACAGCCTGAGCTACGGCTTCGTACGCATTGGGCTCGGTGATGATCTCCCAGGTGTCGCCTTCGTCGTTCAGGTCGTCTCCACCCGCTTCGAGCACGATGCCCATGAGCTTGTCCTCGTCAGCCGCGTCTTTGGAGACGGCGATGACGCCCTTCTTCGAGAACATGAAGCGGACCGAGTTGGGCTCGCCAAGGTTGCCGCCGTTCTTCGAAAAGGCGTGTCGGATTTCGCTCACCGCGCGATTGCGGTTGTCGGTGGTGCAGTCGACGATGATGGCAACGCCGCCCGGGCCGTATCCTTCGAAGGAGATTTCCTCGTACTGCAGGCCGGGTATCTCCCCGGTGCCGCGCTGGACGGCGCGCTTGATGTTGTCGGCGGGCATGTTTTCGGCTTTGGCGGCGGCGATGGCGCTGCGCAGGCGCGGATTGCCATCGGGGTCGCCGCCTCCGGAGCGGGCCGCTATGGTGATTTCCTTGATGAGGCGCGTGAAGATCTTGCCGCGCTTGGCGTCAAGTGCGCCCTTCTTGTGCTTGATTGTCGCCCATTTTGAATGGCCGGACATAACGAACCTCGGAGCCCTGTCAGGTGAATTTTTGCGGCGAAATGCTGGAAAACAAACCTGCTTCAGAGCAATTGCCGCAACTGTGAAGTATAGCAGGGGCGGGGCAGGTTTCGCTCCGGCCAGGGTTGCCTAATCGTCTTCGCTCCCGCTGGAGTGCTCACGCGACGACCGCGGCGCGGGGATGGAATAATCCAGCCCTTCGCGGCTCGCGGCGCGAGTGCTCTGTCCAAGCCGGGGAGGGCTGTTCCCGCCGTCCTGCGTGTAGCGGCGCAGGTCCTTGAGGGTCTCGACTTTGTCGCGCGCGTACTCGGTGGCAAGGCGGGTGAGGGCGTAGGTCACGATGTCGCTGTGGTGCAGGCCCTCCATTTCGGGATCACGGCGGAAGTTGAGCCAGAGACGGTGCACCAGCTGCACGTCTTCGCCCTGCAAAGTGGGCGCGTGCGGGCCGATGTGGAAGGACTGGTCCTTGCCGTCGGGCATGATCACGTAGAACGTGAACTGCCGCTTCGGCTCGGGAAGCGCTTCCCATGCCTGACCTACATGGTAGGCCTGCTCCTGCGCCGACATCTTCGTGGAAAGGCCGGAGACCAGCGCGTCAACTTCAAGAGCATTCGCCGTCTGAACAAGCGCGGCGAAGACGTCGCCCGCGGGAACGACGAGCAGCGAGATGTGCTTGCCGAAGCTTTCGGCAACAGAGACGGCCTTGGTGAAGAGCATCTGCTCGTATTCGCTGAAGAGCTGATGATCCAGCTGTTCGGGGCCGCCTGCGCCCATCATGCGGGCGGTGAGGACGACGATGTCCTGCTCGTCGGTATTCGTGCGCGAAAGGGACCATTTGAGAGCAAAGGGATTGGCGTAATCGCGCATGGTCACGAGAACGCCCCCGGGCTTGATTTCCAAGGCGGCGCGGCTGATGATGTCCGGCTGTTCCAGCTGGAAGTGCTCCTTCATCTGCTTCACGGTGACGAGCTGCTTCTTCTGGTTCCGGCGCTCTGAAACGCTGAAGATGACGAAGAAAGTCGCGGCGAATGCGATTCCGCTCTCGGTGGCAACACTCTTGGTGAAGAGATTGACGATCGCAGTCGTAACCAGAACAAGAAAGACCGAGAACAAGCCAACCGGCACCTCGGTCTTGCCAATCCTGATATTGATGGGAACCTTCCAGCCGCGCTCGCCTTTGTACTTCCAGCGCAGGACAAGCATCGCGAGGCTGTTGAAGGTGAAGCTCCAGATGACGCCGAAGGCGTAAGCCTCGCCCAGGGTGATGACGTTGCCGCGGCTGACGATGATGGTGAAAAGCTGCAGCCCGGTCACGAGATTGACGATGCGGTAACTGGTTCCGTATTTGCGCTGAGGTTTGCGGAACCAGTCGGTCAGCACGCCGTCTTCGGCGACGCGCATGAGCACGCCGGTCGAGCCGATGATGGACGTGTTGATAGCCCCGGAAAGAATCAGAAATCCTACGATGACAACAAAAACGCGGAAGACGATTTTCAGCGTCATAGGCCCGACCATATTCATCGCAAGACCTGCAATCAGGTTGTCGCGATAGACGGGAATGCGCACCGAGTCCGGAATAAGCATCACCGCGAGCAGCGAAACGATTCCGGTGAAGACGAAGCTGTAGATGGCGATGACGATCGCCGCGCGCTTCAGGTTCTTGAGCTTGGGATGCTCGATCTCGCGATTGACCTGCGCCAGCGTCTCCTCGCCGCTCATCGCCAGGATCGAGTGGCCGAAGGCCATCAGGATGCCGAAGAGGCCGAGAGTTGTCGCGAGCTTCGTTCCAGAGAGGAATCCCAGCGCGTCCTTGGAGAAATGCAGATTCGACGGCACGGGCAGGGGTGGGAGCTTTGCGCCGACGTGGATTGCCGACCAGATGCCCCACGCCAGTAGAAGGACCACCATAATGGTGGTGACCTTCATGACTTCGAGAGCCTTGTCGCTCGACTCCTCGATGCCCTTGATGTTCTGCCACCAGTAGTAGATGGTGACTGCAGCGCAAAAGACCGCCGAGGTTGCGTTCACCGGGAACTGCCACGCGACATGATGCGGACCAATCAATGCCGCGGGGAGCCATCCGTGCACGGCACCGACGTTCATCAGCTCGTTCATCAGGCCGGTGATGTATTGCCCGGCGGAGACGCCCGGAGATCGGTCCCGTGAGGATGTAGTCGAACATGAGCGCCGAGACGCTCAGCTTGGCGAACGTTCCGCCCAGCGCCTCCTTGACCACGCGGTAGACTCCGCCGCGGGTAAACATGGAGCAGCTTTCGACATACACGGCGCGCACAGCGAAGGAGAAGAGCATGACGCCGAGGATGAACCACGGCGCGGCCTTGCCGACAGCCTCTTCAGCGATGCCTCCGGCGTAAAAGGCCGATGAACCGAGATCGTTGAGAACGACTGCTGCCGCCCGCCAGAAGGAGATGAAGGTGAGCATCACCGAGGAGGCGACAACCAGTCTCACTCGGTTGGACTGCGGGGCGGAAAACGTTTGTCCGGCGGGCATGAAGTGTGGGCGTTTTGCGGGTCAGAATCGGGCAGTTTCCATGACCATCTTCGTCCTGACGCTCACGGCTGAGTGTATGTCTGATCAACGACGGCGTCAATGAGAGAACGCGGCCGATGTGATCGCTAATCGCCTTCGAGGAGCTCGCCCAGATCTTCGATGAAGCTGAGGATCACGACCACGGAAGAACCAGCAAGCCCTATAAAGAATAGAACTGTGAGCAGATGCATTGCGAATTGCAGAAAAGCGGTCACAGAGGGATTGTATCCCACCACGGTTCCTGCGACCGCAGGTGCTAGACTCAGCATGGAATGCCCGTGATTTCCACCCGGACACCCGTCGCGAGCGCCACCGCCGCGCGGCTCGCGCCCTCGATCATGCTGGCGCTGCTCTCCGGATTTCTCCTGAATCTTCCCTTTCCGATTGCCGGACCCCTGCCTCCCTGGCGGGCTGCGTTTGCCTGGATCGCGCTGGTCCCGCTGATGTATACGCTGCTCGATCCCGACAATGCTGCGCATCCCCGGTATCTGAAGCGCAGCGCTCTCACCGGATATCTGTGCGGCATCTTCTGGTACATCCTCAACTGCTACTGGATCTACCACACGATGCACCTCTATGGCGGGGTTCCCGCGGCCGGAGCGGCGGGAATCGTTGTCCTTTACAGCATGGTGCTGGGGCTGTATTTCGGGGTCTTCGGGCTGGGCATCGCTTTCCTGCGCTGGGCGTCCGGTGGCGCAGGGGTGCCACTGATGGTTGCTCCGTTCCTATGGGTGGCCATCGAGCTTGCAGCTTCGCGCATTACGAGCGTGCCGTGGGACCAGTTTGGATATTCGCAGGTCGACAACTTTCTGCTGACGCGACTGGCTCCCTGGACAGGCGTTTACGGGATCTCGTTTGTGCTGATGGCGGTGAACGCGTTGTTCACGGCGGCGCTGCTGTCGAAGTCGATCCACATCCGCCTGCGGCTGGCTGTGGGCGCGGCGCTGGCGGCTGTGCTGATGCAACTGGGAACATGGGTGCAGCCGAAGCCTGTTCCGACGCAGGCGCTGTCAGTGCTATTGCAGGCGAATTTCGACGTTCGCGAAAACAATGACTGGACGGGCGACGAGTGGGATCGAAATATCGGCCGTTTTTTAAGCCAGAGTGAGAACACGCGCACGCCGTGGTATCAGGGAATGCCCGATCCCGGAAAGCCTCTGCAGTACGAGTTCAGCGGCGGGGCGCACGGGCCGCAGCCGATTTCGCTGATCGCATGGCCGGAGTCGCCTTCGCCGTTCACGGAAGGCGATCCGCGATTTCAAGCGGCGATGCGTCAGCTCGCTACGACAACCGGAGCGGGGATCGTGGCGGGGAATCCAACGGCTGATTGGGAGATCGACGACTCTGGCCAGAGCGCGTGCTGCACGAGTACAACTCGGCGTCGTTCTTCTCTCCGCAGGGCGAGATCGTCGGACGGTACAACAAGATCCATCTGGTCCCGTTCGGCGAATATGTGCCTTACCGCGATCTTTTCTTCTTTGCGCATCATCTCACCAGGCAGGTCGGCGACTTCTCGAGAGGGCGTGAGCGAAACGTTTTCACCGCAAACGGCCATCGCTACGGCGTCTTCATCTGTTACGAATCAATCTTTGCCGATGAGGTGCGGGAATTCGTGAAGAATGGAGCGGAGGTATTCGTGAATATCTCCGACGACGGCTGGTATGGCGACACCAGCGCTCCCTGGCAGCACCTGAACATGGCGCGGATGCGGGCGATCGAGAATCACCGCTGGCTGTTGCGCGATACGAACTCGGGGGTGACGGCGGCCATTGATCCGTACGGACGCGTGGTGCAGAGCGCACCGCGCCATGTCTTCACTTCCCTGCCGGCAATGTACGGCTTCTACGACGACCTGACGTTTTACACGCGGTATGGCGATGTCTTTGGGTATAGCTGCTGCGTGGTTGTTCTCGGCGTAGTTTTCGCGAGTCTGCGGAAGAAGCGCTTCTCAGTTTGAAGAGGCTCTCTCCCAGGGCTGCAGAACTCTGACCGAAGCCATGCCCGCGGCTGTCGCAGCCTGGATGCCCATCTCGGTGTCTTCAAAGACCAGGCACTTCTCCGGCGCGACGCCGAGACGTTCCGCGGCCATCAAAAATGCCTCCGGGTGCGGCTTGGCATTTTTGTAGTCGCCGGCACAGACCAGCGTCTCGAAGCGGTCGAGCAGGCGCAGTGTTCGCAGCGACTTGATTACGCTCTCGCGGGTGCTGCCCGAGACCACGGCGAAACGGGATCTCTCCATGGCGCGCCTCGATATGTTCGACAACCTCGGGGACCGCCTGGAGCTGCGGCAATACCTCGTAATAGTAGGCTTCCTTGCGCGCAGCCAGAGCCTCAACCGGCATCTGCAGTCCATGCTGCTTGTTGAGCGACTGAATGATCTCCACGACTGGCATGCCACCCCAGGCGTAGAAAGTGCTCTCCGGAAAGTCACAGCCCCACTCGCCCAGCGCGCGCTTCCACCCGATGTAGTGAAGCGGCATCGAGTCGGCGATGGTGCCGTCGCAGTCAAACAAGTATGCCTGGAACGTCCCGTCAGGCAGCGTCAGTTTTCTCGAATCAGTCATCTCTTCCATCTTCCCATAGAGCGACGGGTCGCAGAGGCAACGGCTCGCTCGCCCGTCGGCTGCGCATCCTCTTGCTAGAATAAAAAGAAAAAGTCAGGTCCAAACACGTGCTAAACGATCTCGAATTCGCTTACACTCCCGTGCGCGATAAAGTCCGCGACCTGCGGGAGTATCTTTGACGCTCCCCGCCTCAGGTCTGATCTAGCCACCATCGAAGAGAAGCTTTCCGACCCGGCCCTGTGGTCGAATCCGCAGCTTTCGCAGCCGCTGATGCGCGATCGCAAGCGCATCGAAGCGCTGCTCGCCGACGACGCGGAGCTGGAGCGTAAGACCAGCGATGTCGACGCCTATTTCGATCTGGCGCGCGAGGGCGAACCGGTCGAAGACGACCTGAAGCGCGAGATCGATTCCCTGAACAGCTTCGCCGAGGAGATGGAGACGCGCACACTGCTCTCCGGCGAGACCGATCAGCTGAATGCCATTGTCGTGGTGCATCCCGGCGCGGGCGGCACCGAGAGCCAGGACTGGGCGGAGATGCTGATGCGCATGTACCTGCGCTGGGCCGAGCAGCAGGGCTTCAAGGCGGAGATCAACGACATCCTGGACGGCGAAGAAGCGGGCATCAAGTCGGTGACCTTTACCATCACGGGCGAATACGCCTTCGGTTTGCTGCAGAGCGAGATCGGCGTACACCGGCTGGTGCGCATCTCTCCCTTCGACCAGGCGAAACGGCGGCATACGTCATTTGCATCGGTTTTCGTTTCGCCGGAGATCGACGACTCGATCCAGATCGACATCAAGCCGGACGATCTTCGCACCGACACTTACCGTTCAGGTGGCAAGGGCGGCCAGCACGTAAACACGACCGACTCGGCGGTGCGCATCACGCATATTCCGACGGGCATCGTCGTCGCCTGCCAGAATGAACGCTCGCAGCACAAGAACCGCGAGCGGGCGATGAAGATGCTGCGGTCGCGTCTGTATGAATACGAGCTGGAGAAAAAGCGCCAGGCAACGAAGAAACTCGAAGATTCGAAGATGGACATCAACTTCGGCTCGCAGATCCGGTCGTACGTGCTGCAGCCCTACCGGATCGTCAAGGATCATCGCACCAAGGTCGAGTTCGGCGACGTAGACCGTGTGCTTGATGGCTATCTTGCGCCGTTTATCCGCGGATACCTGCTGATGCGCCGGAACGGCGGGGTGCCGGTTGGCGTCGATGCGGGAGACGACCTGGAGTAGGCGATACAACGTGTTGTGGATCATCCTCAATGACGATCGAGGGAGGTTCGTTAGGGACTGGTGAACTGGTTGACCGTTCCCTTTATTCCATCGCTCTTGCCGTTGGCCTGCATCGAGTCGACTGTGTAGTAATAGGTCGTCTGCGGCTTGAGGTTATCAAGGCGTACGCGGAAAACCGTCGATGGATGATCCGGATTCAATCGGATGGGAGATTTGGCGGTTTCGGTCAGGCGATTCGGATCTGTGCCATAGTGCACGACTCCATAATGCACCGGGGATCCGCCGGGATTATTGGTTGTCCAGCTTATAACCGTCAGATACTCCTTGGCTAACTCGATCTTAGGTCCCTTGATGATTCGCACCTGCGGAGCTTGTGGAGTGGTCGGACTAACCTGGGCGCAGAGGCTGCTGCTCAAAACCGAGATCGCCAATAGGACAAGCGCTCTGCTCATGTTTGCATCTCACTCTCGCACTATGGAACGGCCGGGCTGGGGACAGGTGCAATGCCGCAGATCGCGGACGCGCACGGCGGCAGAGGCGGAGTCGGGATCAGGTGCTCATTACCCTGGGTCGCAGCCGAACCGCCCTTCATGCAGGCACCCGTATAAGTATCGCTGTTGAGGTAAGGCCTCGTGAAACCGTCCGATAATGTTTGCAGGAAGGCAACGATCTGGTTCTCTTCCTCATCCGTCAGGCCAAGATTGCCGCTGGTCATATCGATATTGTTCTTCACCTCCGGCATGGGCCAGCAATCTACTTTTTCGGTCGTTCCCTTCGGGCAATGTCCGGAGGTGACCGCGTACGCGTACTTGTCGCGCGTATTGTAGAAATGCACGACCTGCTTCAGGCTCTTGAAATAGCCGTTGTGAAAGAACGCTTTCTGGAAGTAGGGTCCGGGGGCTTCGGTGGTGGGACATTGTGGCGGTGTCGACGCCACGTCGCGAACGCTGGATACCTGCATCTGGCCGTCCACAGTGGGCGCGTACTGTTTCCAGTTCAAATTAGGGTTCGGGCCGGAGCCGAACGCGCTTCTGAGGAAACTCCCGAGTCCCAGATCTCTGTAGCCGAAGCCGTAGGGATTGGCAACGAACCCGTAGGAATCCGGCTTGGTCTGGTAGTAGAAGGCATCGCCAGGGTTCAGCGGCACGCCTTCATTTGCCGAGCCGAAGCAGGTGAAAAGAGGGTTCACCATGGCGACCGCGCTGGTGTCCGTCTGATCTGATTTCAGAGCTGGTTCCTCTTCCGTCGAGGTGGCATGAATTGCAGTTGCCCTTGCCGTTGAACAATTTGAAACCTGCCATCTCGTCTGGAGTGAGCGTGTATTTGCCGGCCAGGAAGGCGTCGAATTTCGACGAGAACGCGCTCACCTGCACGGACTGCTCGAATGAGTCGATGGACTGTGCCCAGCGGTCGTAAATTATATTTGCACGGGTTCGATCGCCTGACTCAGAGGCACGGGCGTCGTGTTCCCGCCAAACACAGCAGCCCCTCCCGGGATTGAGCAGATATGCTCGGTCTCGGGTGGAAACTTGATGTCGAACGAGCCTGCCCCCCATACCTCTTCAAAGAGAGGCCTGTACACGGCCTGGGAAAGCCGAAACGCGATGCAGGCAGTATCGGGGAACCCCATTTCCTGAGTATCGACGGGAGGACCCTGAGCCTGCTCGGCGTCGGGTACCCGCAGCTTGTATCCGGTTGCGCGTGAATCCCAGAAGTTGCCGCCAAAGAACAGCCCCTGCTCCTGGTTGTATTGGAGTACAGGGAAGAATGGTGCATACGGGTGTCGTTGCGGCGTCCGCTTGCCGGCCCGAAAGTGAACCGTTCCCGGAAACGCAATCATAGTCAGGTTGACCGACGGGATCGGTCCGCTAAAGCCGGCATATGGCATGTGGCACGACGCGCAAGCCAGGTTTTGGCCCGGCGAGATTTTGTTGTCGTAGAGCATAAGCTCGCCGAGCGTTTCTATTTCTTCAGTGCCGGTATTCTGAAGGACCGGCGGCTGACCTGCCAGACTTGGGCGGCCTAAGGTTTTCCAGCGCGCCAGCGCACGGCCTTCGATCACGTCGACCTCCCGTTGCACCCGAGCTGTTTCAGAACTCAAATCGGACGGTAGAATTCCCGGTGGGTAGGGGTTGTAAATCGATGCAGACGCGGCTGCACTCCGTTCGGATTGTCCGCGCACGATGTGAGTGGAGATGGACACCGCGATCACGATCGTCACGCAGACCACAACCAGCGCCGTCAATCTTGTCTGGCTCATGACGACCCCCTAAAGCCGGCGTTTCGACAAACGGCGTGAAGCCTCATGCGTCGATACCGGCATCATGATGACAACGGATTCCATCGTACGTTGCGGCTCTGCGCCGGATCAAAACCCAAGTTAAGGAGTGATCCACAACAAACACTTGCCAAGGACCGTCTAATTGACTAATGTTCGTAGCCGGAGGTTGGTTTGCCCGGGATTGTTGGTATTGTTCGCGAGACCTACCCCCAGGAACGCCGCGTCGGTCTGGTACCTCGACAATGTGAGGCCCTGCGGAAGTCCGGATTCGAAATTCTCATTGAACAATCGGCGGGCGTGGAAGCCGGCTATCCAGACGAGTTGTACGTGGCGCGTGGCGCGCGCATTGCCGGCCGCCAGGATGTCTTCCGCGAGGCCGAGATTCTCGCGCAGGTCCGCTGCCTGGGTGCGAATCCCGAAGCCGGCCGAGCCGATCTCCCGAGTCTTCGTTCCCAACAAATTCTGATTGGCTTTGGAGAGCCGCTGAGTGCGCTCAGGGAGTGCGCCGATCTGGCATCGGCGGGTGTTTCCCTGCTCGCTCTCGAGCTGATCCCACGCATCACCCGTGCGCAGAGCATGGATGCGTTGTCATCGATGGCTACTATCTCCGGCTACCGCGCGGTGCTGATAGGCGCGACTCACCTCCCAAAGATGTTTCCCCTGCTGATGACCGCCGCGGGCACGCTTACGCCCGCGAAGGTGTTTGTGCTGGGTGCGGGCGTGGCCGGACTGCAGGCCATCGCGACCGCCCGTCGGCTGGGCGCTGTGGTGTATGCCTATGACGTGCGTCCTGCGGTGAAGGAGCAGGTGGAGAGCGTGGGCGCGAAGTTCGTGATGCTCGATGTCGATGCAGCATCGTCGGAGGACAAGGGCGGCTACGCCAAGGCCATGGACGAAGAGTTCTATCGCCGCCAACGCGAACTGCTGACCGAGACTCTGCGCGAGCAGGATGTGGTGATTACGACGGCGGCGGTACCGGGGCGTAAATCGCCCATCCTCATCACGGCTGAAATGGTGGCGGCGATGCAGCCGGGATCGGTGATCGTCGATATCGCGGCGGAGCGGGGCGGCAACTGCGAACTGACCCGGCCCGGCGAGACGGTCGTCCACAACGGGGTAACGATTCTCGGGCCGCTAAATCTGCCGTCGCTGATTCCCCACCACGCCAGCCAGATGCTCTCAGCGAACATCGCCGCGCTGGCCAAGCTGCTGGTTCGCGAAGGCCAGGTGGGGCTGGATCTCGAGGACCAGATCATTCGCGAAACGCTGGTGACGCATGGGGGCAAGGTGGTGCACCCGAAGGTTGCAGAGCTGTTGGCTGCGGCTCATGCGTAGGAGCGGCAGCAGTCAGGGGTAAGTAGTCAGAGCTGTAGGAGGGAAGAATGCCGCCGGACTTTATTTCGAATCTTTATGTATTCATCCTGGCCGGGTTTGTCGGATTTGGGCTCATCAAGCGGGTATCGCCCCTTTTGCATACGCCGTTGATGTCGCTGACCAACGCCCTCGACGCCATCGTGGTGGTAGCAGCGATCATCATCACGGGGAGGCATGAGACGCCGCTGACCACTACGCTGGGAGCGATCGCGGTGGCTGCTTCCTTCAGCAACATGGTGGGCGGATTTTTCATCACCGACCGCATGATCCGCATGTTCAAATCCGGCGCGGCCAAGAAATCATGAACGCGGCGGCCATTCAGCAGTACCTCGACTTCGCTTACATCGCCGCGGTTGTGCTGTTTATCCTGGCGCTCAAGTGGCTGAGCTCGCCGGTGAGTGCGCGGAGAGGCGTGTTGGCCGGCGAGGTCGCGGCTGGTCTGGCGGTTGTAGCGACGCTCTACAACCCGGAACTGGTCGCTTACAAGTGGATTGTCATCGCACTGATTATCGGCGCGGGAATCGGCATTCCCCTTGGCATGGTAAAGATTACGGCGGTCCCGCAGCGGACAGCTTTGAGTCACGCCTTTGGCGCTCTCTCGGCGGCAATGATCGGCATTGCGGAATATTATGTGGGACTCTCGCATATAAGCCGGTTTGAGATGGGCGAGATCGCGATGGAAGTGATCATCGGCTCGCTGACGTTCACCGGCAGCTTGATCGCCGCGGGCAAGTTGCAGGAACTTCTGCCCCAGCGTCCGATTGTTTATAAGGGGCAGAATATTGTCAGTCTTTCGGTGCTTGGCGCAGCCGTCTTATTGGCAGCCGCGTTGGTAATCCATCCGGAACAGACGGTGTTGTTCCCGATCATGGTGATTGTGGCTCTGCTGTTTGGCGTAATGCTGGTGACGCCGATCGGTGGCGCAGATATGCCGACCGTGATCTCACTGTTGAACTCTTATGCAGGATTTTCGGCGGCTCTGCTGGGATTTGTGCTGAACAGCAAAGTGCTGATCGTGGCGGGCGCGCTTGACGGCTCGTCCGGATTCATTCTGTCGGTCATCATGTGCAAGGCGATGAACCGGTCATTCACCAATGTCTTGTTCGGCGCCTTCGGCACGGTCCAGGTGACTACGGCAACGATCGAAAAGCGGCCTGTCCGCTCCGCCTCTGCCGAAGAAGCTGCCGAGATTCTCGACGCGGCCCGCAAAGTCGTCATCGTGCCCGGATACGGCATGGCCGTCGCCCAGGCCCAGCACAAGCTGCGCGAGCTGCACGACATCCTCACCAAGCGCGGCATCGAAGTTTCCTTTGCGATTCATCCCGTTGCCGGCCGCATGCCCGGACACATGAATGTGCTGCTGGCTGAGGCCGACGTTCCCTACGACCGGCTGATCGAGATGGACGAGATCAATCCCGAGTTTCCCCGGACCGATGTTGTCCTGGTAGTCGGCGCAAACGATGTCGTCAATCCGGCTGCGCGCAACGACAAGAACAGCCCCATCGCCGGCATGCCCATCCTGAATGCTTCGGAAGCGCAGACGGTGATGGTGATCAAGCGCAGCATGAGCCCGGGCTTTGCCGGCATCGACAACGAGCTCTACTACCTCGACAAAACGCTCATGTTGTTCGGGGATGCGAAGAGCTTTCTGACCGGCATCAACAAGGAGCTGAACACCGCCGGCGCCGGAGCTTAGCTGCTCGACGAAACCGGCGGCGTTCTACTCTCTCCGCTAGCTCGCGGGGGGAATGTACGTCGAGCCGGGCGGCAGCATCAGCGGCTCCTCGGGCATGACAATCCAGAAGATGACGTAGGCCACTATGCCTGCGCCTCCCCCGAAGACGGCAAGCAGGACGGTGATGACCCGCACCCACGCCACATCCCAGCCGTAGTTGTTGGCCAGTCCCTGGCAGACGCCGGCAACCATACGCCCGGCGCGGGGGCGGATCAGGCGCGTCTGCACGGTGTACAGAGGCGGATTGCCAGGATTCACCTGCGCGCCGCAGGCCGAACAGAAACGCGCCTCATTGTTGATCGAAGTTCCGCAATTTCTACAGAAAACAGCCATGTTGCATCTCTCTTTCGTAAGGGTCTGCTGACAGACCCTAAAAAGCTTACACCCGTCAGGCGCCGGCCACGATGTCGCACAATCGCGGGAACCACAACCTGCATCACTGCAGGAATCACGACCCCGGCAATGCCGACTCCGGCAATCACGCCGAAAGCCAGCGCCAGGAAAGTGAGGGGGAAAGCGGGGACCGCCGATTGTGTTGCAACCCGGGCCGCGTATCGACTGCGCCCTGCTACGGTTGGCTGAATCATGGCACGAACCTCCGTTCCATGCCAGCAAATACGCAAGCCGGGGATTCGCGGTTCCCGCCGGTGACCGGCTAGCGGCCGGTGTAGGCCGCGCGCTGAAACTTGCGGGCCTGATCGGCCTGGGCTGTATCGCTGCCGGCGTCAATTACGGCCTGGTACTGTTCGCGGGCCTTATTGTGGTCATTCATCAGGTCGTAGACCTCGCCGGCGGCTAGCAGGGAGCGCCGCTTCAGCTCCGGGCTGGTCGTGGGCATATATGCGCCCTGGCGATAGGCTTCGGCGGCTTCGGCGTAGAGCTTCTGCCCGCGAAGGCTGTCGGCCAGGCCAAAGTAGGCCAGCTCGAGATGCGACGAGGGGTAGTATCCCGGGCGCCGGGCGTCATCGATCACGTGACGATAAGCGGCGACTGCCTTCATTCCCTCGCCCGCGTCTTTCGAGAGATTGGCAACTTCCAGCGCGAAGAGGAAGTCGCGCGGATACTGCCGTTCCAGGCCCTCGGCGATCTCCTTGGCCTGCGAGTACTTCGCTTCGCGACGAAGGAAGAGCATCATCGCCGTCCGCGATTCGACACTGGTGATGACGCCGTGATCGGCTGAATCCTGCAGGAGCGCCATGCCGGCCGCCTTCGTTCCGTGGATGCCGGCGATGCCCACCAGCACCTTGAACCCAAACGGCAGCGATCCGACGACGTACTGGTAGATGCCGACGACCATCTTGGCATCGACATAGTTGGGATTGAGGTCCAGCACCCTCTGGTGGTCATTCCTGGCCCCGAGGGCGAGTCTGAGGCCGGCCGTGTAGCTGCGTTCGACCATGGCCAGATAGCAGGCTTCCAGCGAGCGGGCCCACCCCCGTGCAAAGAGCGCGTTGGTGTCGTTGGCGTTGTTCTTGAGCTGGGCGTTGGCCTGATCGTAGGCCTTATCGGCGAGGGCGTTGATCTCGTCGCGTACTTTCGGGTCTTCGACGACGGTGTGGTGGCCGGTCAGGAAGCCATCGTTGGCGTAAAACGTTGTGTCGAGGAGGTCGAGCCGGAAGAGCTCCTGGAAGAGCGTTACATACAGGATGTAGTCGGTCGCAATGGGATCGGCGGGATGCGCCTCCTGAACCCGGTTGAAGCGGCTGAGCGCCCCCTGATAATCCATGATGTAGAAGCGCTGGAAGGCATCGACTACCTCGGGATTGCGGTTAAGGGGATCGGTGTCGACCGTTTCCCCTCCGGCAGACATGGCCGGGGCAAGAACAGCGACAACGGCTAATAAAACGAATCCGGGAATCGCGGCAAGCCGGAGGCTGGAAATCTTTGGCACGTGCATTCCGTATTGAATCTTAGACGAGACCGGTTTCACCTTGGACGCGTGCTGGAACAACAGCACCCCTCGCTCTTCTGCGAAAAACCTTTCGATGCTATCGTCTTCTGGTTGACGGGAGAATGAGCGGCGACCCGGCGCCAGGGTTGGAAAGTCCCGGCGGCCAGTGCTGCCGACGCTCAGGTTTTCCCAGGATTCGAAAATGACGAGGAACGATCTTATTCACCTGCTGGTCATGCAGGCGCGAGCTAACGGGTTCGAGCTGCGCAAATGGTACCGGTCGAAAATCGACCGCCACTGGACCAGCCAGCAGACGGCGATTGAGACGCTCGGCTCGGGGCATCGCTACTACGCGCTGCTCTTTTCGCACGACTTTGCCCGGGCCTTCTGGAAACAGGGCACGCAGATTCAGTTCGTTGTCCCCACCCAGCATTTTTCCCGGCTGAACGCCCAGGGGCAGCGGATTGCCGTGACCCGAAAGGCATACACCCGGCGAACGCTCAAGCCCAACGCCTGGAAGTACCATCTGCGGCAGATGGCCGCCTGCGAGGAGCCGCTGAGCTACATCCGGCGCTTCCTGGTCACGCACGAGGAGCTGCGCGCCCACCGATCGGGGCCGAAGCCGGTTGAAAGCGAAGATGATGACGCCCAGCTCGAGTCTGGCTCCTGATAGCGCCGACTAGGGCAGGTCAAGCCGATAAAGATGGTTCAGCGGGCCACGCCCCTTGCCGACAGGGTAAGCAGCCTCCATCGCTGACTGCACATATTGTTTCGCCCCGGCGACGGCGTCCGGAGGGGGCGAACCCGCGATGAGTTGCGCCAGGAGGGCCGAGGAGAAGGTGCAGCCGGTTCCGTGGGTGGCTGTCGTCTCGATCTTCCGGCCCGGAAACCAGTGCTCGGCACCCTCGGAAGTCAGCAGGAAGTCGTCGGGAGGGTCGAGGTGGCCTCCGGTGACGACGATGTTAAGGCCGGGATAATTCCCCGCCAGCACTCGGCCGACCGCGGCAATCGAGTCGCGGTCAGAAACCTCCGCCCCGGTCAACTCGGCCAACTCGTCGAGGTTCGGCGTTACCCAGCCAACCAGCGGCAGCAGCTCACCTTGGAGGCTCTCGAGTCCCCCCGCGTCGAGCAGAATCCGGCCGGAACTCGAACGGACGATGGGGTCAAGGACGATCCGCTCGCGCGGAATGCCCAATCCCGCGAGGAAGCGGGCGACGACACCGACGATCTCCGCCGTGGCCAGCATCCCGATCTTGACCCCGGCGATTGCGATGTCCGAGGCCAGGCAGTCGAGGGTTTCGGCGAGGAATCCCGGATTAACGGCGTGGGAACGCCTTACCCCCTGCGTCGACTGGACGGTGAGGGCGGTGATCGCGGCCACGCCGTAGAGATTGTGCGCGGCAAAAACCTTCACGTCGGCCGTAACTCCTGCTCCCGACGAGGGATCGAAGCCGGCGATGGTGAGGGCTGCAGGCCGCACCAGCGACTTATGTGTGATGCCGGGCAACATCCCGCGGGTTCACCCCTCCCAACAAATTCGTAACAGCGCCTAACATATTTCTTGCCATAAATGCAACCGATGAGTATAAATAAATCCCGCTGCTCGTTTGACTTACGGTTTGCAACCTCCATACAATTTCCACAGGAGGACTATTGACCCCTATCGCAATCGATACGATCAGACGCTCCCGTCGCTACGCCCTCGTGGCAAGTGCCGCAATCCTGGCGGTGCTTGGCATATCCGGCTCAACAGCCGGCAAAGCTGAACAACCCGTGAAGAAGCAGGGCTCCGAGCACCACTGGTACCAGATCGGCCGGGCTTCGTGGTATGGAAGGTTTTTCCAGGGCCATGAGACTGCCAACGGCGAAAACTTTGATATGAACGATCTTACCTGCGCCCACCGCAGCCTTCCCATGGGATCGCTGGTGCGGGTAACGAACCTGAGCAACAACAAGACGATTGTGGTCCGCGTAAATGATCGCGGCCCTGTTCCGCGTAGCCGGGTTATCGACCTTTCCTATGCTGCCGCCCGATTCCTGGGATTCGGAGGCAGTAGTGGTGGAACCGCTCCGGTACGGCTGGAGCTATTGAAGGACGATCCCATACTGGCGCAGATAACATTTCCGCTGAACACCGCTGTTGTCTTCCCGCTTACTCCCTCCCTGGTGAGGTAGGTGCTATCCCTTAAGATGCGCCCCGGCTGGTGCCGGGGTGCAGGTTAGTCGTGGATTCCAGTACAATTTGCTGGAAACCCATGAGTTTGCCCGCTTCTACCGTTGCCGTTCCCGGCGAATACGCCCGCCACGCGCGGCAGCGGCTGATTGTTGCCCTCGATTTCCCGGGGACAGCACCGGCGCTCGAAGCCGTGCACCGGCTGGAAGGCCTCGTCCAGTGGTTCAAGATTGGTCTGGAACTCTATCTTGCCGAAGGTAATAGCATCGTCGAGAAGGTTCGCGGCCTCGGTTACTCCGTCTTTCTCGACCTGAAGCTGCACGACATCCCCAATACCGTGGCGGGAGCGGTCAGGTCCGTAGCGAAGACCGGAGCCGACATGCTTACTGTGCATGCCGCCGGCGGACCGGCGATGCTCGCAGCGGCCCGGGAGGCGGCTGAAGCGGCCGCATCGGGTCCAAAGCTCCTCGCAGTAACCGTGCTGACAAGCATGGATGCGGCGCAACTGGCCGCGACTGGGGTTAATTCCTCGCCCCACGATCAGGTTTCCCGGCTGGCCGAAATGGCTCACTCAGCTGGCATCCGCGGTTTCGTAGCCAGTGCAGAGGAGGTTTTGAGCCTGCGCGCAGCGTACTCCAGCGCAACGCTGGTTATACCCGGCATCCGCCCGGCAGGAACAGCTGTCGGCGACCAGAAACGGGTGGCGACGCCTGCCTCCGCCATCGCCGCCGGAGCCGACTATCTGGTTATCGGACGCCCGATTACGCAGGCTCCTGATCCTGCTGCTGCGGCGCAGGCAATTCTCGATGAGATCGCAGCTGTGACGGCCTAAGCGTCTACTACTGCACCCGGACCGTCGTATCGAGCTTGATGTCCGCCGACGACTCACCAATCATTACCTTGACCGGCTCGCGCTCGACCTGAAACGCACCGGTCTTCTCATCCCAATAGGCCAGCGTTGAAGCCTTGAGCGGAATCTCCACCGTCTTCGTCTCGCCGGGCTTGAGAGCGACGCGCTGGAAGCCCTTCAGCTCCTCCTTTGGCCGCTCGACCTTCGACCCGAGATGCGTGACGTAAAGCTGCGCCACCGCATCCCCTGGCCTGGTTCCGGTGTTCTTCACGTCCACGCTGACCGTGACCGTTCCATCCTTCGCCAGTGTTGGCGAGCTCGTCTTGAGATTCGAATACTGGAAGGTCGTATAGCTCAGTCCAAAGCCGAACGGATAGAGCGGCTCGCCCTTGAAGTACATGTAGGTGCGGCCGTGGCGGATGTTGTAATCCATCATGGGCGGCAGCTGGTCGAGCGACTTCGGCCACGTTGTCACCAGGTGTCCGCCGGGGTTGTAATCGCCGAAAAGCACCTGCGCGAGGGCCGTGCCTTCGTCCTGCGAAGAGTGCGTCATGTGCAGAATCGCGGGAACGTTCTCCTGACTCCAGTTGATGGCGAACGGAAAGCTGGAGACCAGGATGACGACGGTCTTCGGATTCACGTCGTAGACCTGCTTCACCAGCTGCTCCTGATCGAGCGTGATCCTCTCGCGGTCGCGCCCCTCGCGGCCATCGCTGGGCACGGTGCATGGAAGCGTGCCGCCCCCGTCTGGTGTGGCGTGCCAGTCGTGCGCCATGTCCGGCCCGCAGGTGGGATCGTTGCCGATCACCACGACCGCCACATCGGAGGAGCGCGCCGCATTGATGGCGGCGTTGCCGATTTCGTCGGCCGCATAGTTGACCTTGATGTTCGGCCCCACCTCGTCCCTGATTCCCTCGCAGCGGAGTGACGGCGTAAGGCGGCGTGCCTCCATACCAGTCCCAGTGAACGGAATTGGCGAGGGGCCCGATCACCGCGATGGATTTGATTGATTCCTTCTTCAGCGGCAGAAATCCGTTTGCGTTCTTCAACAGAACGACGGATTCAAGGGCCATCTGCTTGGATGCCGCGCGGTCAGCGTCAGTGTTCCACGGCTCGGGAGCATCTTTGACCTTCGAGTAAGGAACCATCTCCGGCGGGTCCAGCAACCCGAGCCGGATGGTGACGCGAAACTTGGGACGGAGCAGGTCGTCGATTTCGGCCTCGGTAATCGAACCGTCCTTCAGGGCGGCTTTGGTTTCATCCTTGTACTGGTCGAGGAACTGATTGATGCCGGCCTTGAGGCAGGCGACCACCGCCTCCTTCTGGGTTGCAAAGCGCTTGTGGTCGGTAACCAGCAGCTTGACCGCGCCTCCGTCGCTGGAGATCACGTCGACGCCCCATTGCTTGATGACGATGCTCTTCAGGATCGGGTTGATTGCCATCGGCGTGCCATTCCACGCGTTGTACGACGCCATCACTCCTTTGGCGCCGCCTTCGAGGAAACCCATGCGGAACGGGACCGAATAGTATTCCCAGAACAGACGCTGGTCGAAATCTGAAGACGAACTGGTGCGCTTGTTCTCGTTGCTGTTGGCGAGGAAGTGCTTGAGCAGCGCCGCAGCCTGCCAGTATTTCCCTTCCGGACCTTCGGGGCCATCCTGCAACCCCTTAATGAACGACACCACCATCGTCCCGTTGAAGAACGGATCTTCGCCGTACACTTCTTCGCTGCGGCCCCAGCGCGGATCGCGCGCCAGGTCGGCCTGCGGACCCCACAGCATCAGGATCTGGCGGTTGTACTTCTCGGTCTGCGTGATGAACCTCGCCTCGTGGCCTTCGACCGCGCCCGCCTGACGGACCAGTTCCGGGTCCCAGGTTTCGCCCATACCCGGCGGCTGAGGAAACTGAGTCGTGGTGATCGGGTCGCGGCCGGGTCTGGGCTCGCGCTGAACGACTCCGTGAATGCCTTCGGAACTGCCGAAGTTTGGCACGCCCAGACGGGGCACTCCGGTTCGCGTACCCAGGCAATCGATCTTCTCGTCGGTGGTCATCAGAGAAAGAAGATTGTCGATGCGCTTCTCCATGGGAAGGCTCGGATCACGGAAGGGATAAGCAGGCTGCTGAGCAAAGACCGGAGTGAGCCCGAGCGCGATTATGCCGAGAGCGATTGCGAGCGAAGGTTTCATCGTGAGCGCCTTCCCGTCGAGGCTCGCCGGGATGCGTTTCCTGAAGTTCTTCCCGGCGGCGGCCCCAGACTAACACGCAGGTTGTTCCCGGACCGGCCCCTTCAAAAAGGGGCCCGCAAACATTCGTAACTTCCGGCATGGCTGCAATGTCATTCCCCGCCGTTACACTGTCTGTGTGAATTTCACTTCGGACGACGCGCAGCTCGCCTACACCTCGATTGGAGAGGGACCGGCAGTGGTTCTGTTGCATCCCACTCCCTGCGATCATCGCTTCTGGCTGCGCCTTGTGGAGTCGCTCACCGGCAGATACCGCGTGATCTTGCCCGATCTGCGCGGCCACGGGCAGTCGGAGGCCGGCAGCGGCCCCATCACGATGGGCAAACTCGGCGCGGATGTGGTCCGACTGCTCGATGTTCTGGGGATTCAGCGGGCGCTCTTCGGCGGCTGCTCCATCGGCGGATATGTACTTTATGAAATTTGGCGCGAAGCCCCGGCGCGCGTCTCCGCGCTGGCCTTCTGCTGCTCGCGGCCGCAGGGCGATGCCGACGCCAATCGTGCCAAACGCGAAGAGTGGATCGCCAAAATTCGCCAGCGCGGCACAGGAGATTTCGTCGACGCGATGCTCGAAAGCCTGATCGGACCGACGGCGCGGCAACGCTCGCCGGAGAAAATCGCCGAAGCGCGCGAGATGATGCAGACAGTTCGGCCGGAAGCAGCAATCGCCGTTCAGCAAGGGCTGGGCATGCGGCCCGATTCCGTAGAGACAGCCCGCGGCATCCACGTGCCGTGCTTTGTGCTGGCCGGCGGCGAGGATACGTCCTCCCCTCCATCTGACATGAAGCTGCTTGCGGAGTCGATCCGCAGCGGCGGTTACGGCGCGGAGTTTCACCTGCTGCGCGATGCCGGCCACTACGCGCCCTGGGAGCAGCCGCAAATGGCCGGACGCCTGTTGCGCCGGTTCTTCGATTCGGTGGTTGACTAGGGCCTCTTAAGGCCCTGACTACGCATCGAGATTCTCGAGATGCTCGGCCTCGCACTCCATTGCGACGCCAGGCACTGGCAGCCCCTCCTGAAGTCCGCGCGCTTCGAGGTCGGCCCTTAATTGCTCGATGTTCTCAAAGAGCACCGCATTCAGGCCGACTTCCGCCGCCGCAGCGATGTTCTCCGGCTTGTCGTCGAGAAAGAGCGCCTTGGGCGGCTGGACTTTGAGCTTTCCGCAGGTGTGAAGATAGATCGCCGGATCCGGCTTGCAGATACCCAGCTCGCACGACCACGTGTGGTGCTGAAAGTGAGCCAGCCAGCCAAATTCCTGCCGCATGTATGCCAGAATGTCCTCGCCCATGTTGGAGAGGATCGCGGTCTTGATGCCCTCCTCGTGCAGGCAGATGACCCAGCCGAGCATCTCCTCGTTCAGCGAGGTCCACATGACGACGTCGGTTTCGATGAGGTCGTCGATGCGCTCCGGCGATAAGGAAAGCCCGGCATCGCTGGCGACCTTCTGCCAGTAGGTGCGGCCGTTCAAATGTCCCATGTCGTACGCGTGGCGGTGAGCCCAGTAGTGGCGGTCGAAATCGGCCCGTTCAAGGCCGGTGAGCGCAATCAGTTTTTGCTGCGCCTGGGGATCTTCCGAATTGCTGAGAACTTTTCCGTAATCGAAGATCACAGCTTCGATCGGCATGAGTACTCCTCGCAATGAATTGGCAACCTGTATCCATTATCCCAAGAATCAATAAGGAAGCCGTTGTGAAAAGATGAATTCGATGCCACAACGTCCCACTTTCTCAACCCGCACCGCGTGGGATATTTCCGAAACGGAACTGGCGCGAGCCATCGCAGAGCGGCGCCAGCGCGGATTGCCGCTACTTGATCTGACGGCGTCAAACCCAACGCGGTGCGGCTTTATTTACGACGAGCCGGCGATTCTCTCTGCCCTGTCTGATCGCGATTCGCTCGTGTACGATCCCGATCCGCGCGGCATGCTCCGCGCGCGCGAGGCCGTCGCCGGTTATTACGCTGATCACGCCGCCGCCGTCGACACCGCTCACCTGG
The DNA here is from genome assembly GCA_963725225.1 of uncultured Acidobacteriaceae bacterium. Classification (GTDB taxonomy): domain Bacteria; phylum Acidobacteriota; class Terriglobia; order Terriglobales; family Acidobacteriaceae; genus Silvibacterium. Next base: position 72,033 of record CAVRXY010000009.1, on the reverse strand, counting down.
TGCTGACTACCAGCACCAGCGAGGCCTACAGCTACCTCTTCCATTTGCTCTGCGACCCGGGAAACGAAATGCAAGGCGACGAAGTTCTCATCGCGCAGCCCAGCTATCCGCTCTTCGATTTTCTGGCGCAGCTCGAAAATGTACGGCTGCTTCCCTACCCACTCTTTTACGACCACGGATGGCATATCGACATCGAGTCATTGCGCCGGCAGATCACCGCCAAAACGCGAGCCATCGCCCTGGTGCATCCGAATAATCCCACCGGACACTTCACGAAAGACGAGGAGCGGCACGAGTTGGAGGCCCTGTGCGCTGAGCACGGACTCGCGCTCATCGTCGACGAAGTCTTTCTTGACTACAGCATTGCCGACCACACCGGCCGGAGCTTCGCCCGCGGACCCCATCCCGTGCTTACCTTCGTCCTCAGTGGCCTGAGCAAGATCGCCGCCCTGCCGCAGATGAAGGCTGCCTGGATCGCGGCCTTCGGTCCGGAACCGGATCTCACCCACGCCCTTGACCGGCTGGAGGTCATCGGCGACACCTTCCTGTCGATGAACGCGCCGATCCAATGCGCGCTGCCCAACTGGCTGGCAGGCCGCACCAGCCTCCAAAGCCAGATCTCCCGCCGCGTCGAAAACAACCTGCGCAGTCTCGACTCGCTGATTGCGTCCCAGAGGATGATCTCGCGGCTCGAAGTCGAGGCTGGCTGGTATGCCGTTCTGCGGGTGCCGGCGCTGACATCTGGAGAAGCGCTGGCAGTGCGGCTGGTCCGCGAGCACGGGCTCTCTATCCATCCCGGGTATTTCTTTGGATTCTCCGGCAACGGCTGGCTGGTTCTAAGTCTGATAACGCCGGAAAATGAGCTCCAGGCCGGAGTTCAAGTTTTGTCGCGCTTTTTCAGCGAGATAGAGCCGGAACCATGAGGGATGTTATCAAGTTTGAGTCTGGTCAAGTGCAGGATTAGATTTACTTAATCAAGCACTTGTAAATACGCCGCTTATAGGCGAACGCCCGGTTGCAGGAACGGATTCGACTCCCGCTCCTCGCCGATGGTCGTGCGGGGGCCGTGGCCGGGTATGACGCGGGTATCGTCGGGCAGGGGCAATAGCCGGTCGTGGATCGACCGCAGTATCTTCCGTGAGTCGCCGCCGGGCAGATCGGTCCGCCCGATCGATCCGGCGAAGAGCGTGTCCCCGGCAATCAGCAGCTTCTCCGGAGCAAAGTGCAGGCAGATGCTGCCCGGCGTGTGTCCCGGCGTATGCAGAACCTGGGCCGTGTGGCCTGCAATCCCGACGACCATTCCCTCTTCCGCGCTGGTGTCAGGCGGAGCGACCTGCGGCGTCTCGACGCCCAGCCATCCCGCCTGCACGTCCATCATCTTCAGCAGCGGCAGGTCATTTTCATTCAGCAAAATCGGAGCGCCCGTCGCCCGCTTGAGTTGCACCGCGCCTCCCACGTGATCGATATGCGCATGGGTCACCACGATCTGTCGAAGTTTTAGCCCATGCTTTGCCAGCCGGGACAGAATCTCCGGTATATTGTCGCCTGGGTCGATGACCATGGCCTCACGGGTCGTTTCATCGCCTACGATGGTGCAGTTGCACTGCAGCGGCCCGACGGGAAAGGTTTCGAGGATCATGATTTCATTGTCCGCGAAGCCGCCGAGGCGTACAAATGGCGAGTCAGCGAATTTGCCGGGAGAGCGAGACGATGGCAGCGAGAAAAGAATGGACGGAGTGGCATCTGACTCCGCGGGGGTGGGAAAAGGGAGCAACGCGCGTACACGGCCAGGGCAACACGTGGGTAGAGGAGCCTGTCGACCGCCTGCTGAGTTGCGTATACCAGGAAGTTCAGACCGATGCTTCGCCCGACGTGCAGAAGTGGTCGGAGGAGACCTTCCGTTCGAAAAAGAGCGCAGAGGTTGACGAGTCGCTCAAGAAATTCGGTCCCTGCCCCGAGCGCCTCGGATAACAGCCGCCGGGCGGCCTGAATAGTTTAAAAAACAAACCGATGCGCGAATGACGCCGCGCCTGATATAAAGTGCCGTCACCATTTAGGCGGTCCCCACTGACTTCTGCGCCCCCGCCGCAAATGCCCCAGTGACACATTCAGACACATCACGACACTTTCAGGAGGCGGCGCATGTCCATCAACGTCACAGTCGGATCGCGCAATATCACATCCATTGGTTCGCTGAAAGATCTCAAGAGCGAAGTGGAGTCCGACTTCAAACTCGGACCGGAGTTCGAAAGCCATCTCGATAAACCGCTCACCAATCTCCCGGCGGATATGCGGAGCGTCGACATTGATTGCGACAGCGGGCCTTCATGGACGGCCGGAGTTTTTACCTTCAGTCTGACGGCTGGGGTGACCGGCAAGCTGGCCGTGATGCTCCCCGGCGACACGCTGCTGACCTACGCCGATGACTTCCAAACGGACATCTCGATTGTGGATCCGGCTGGCCCTCCTCCGCCCAAGACCATTACCGTGCCCGCCGGCACCGCCTATGTTTGCGTGCAGCTTGAATTCAAGATTGGCGGCGGTATCTCGGCCACCGCGCCGATAGGCACAGTCGGCGTTTGCGGAAGCGTCAATGATTCAAATACCTTCGGCAATACCTTCTATCGGAAATGCAGCCCAACGGATACGCTGCATGATGCGATCGGCGCAGCGTTTTCAAATTACGTACTGCCGCTGCACCAACTGACTCTGACGAACCTCGATCCGGGCGACTACCTGCACCACGACTTCAATGCCTGCCTGCAGGTGGGCCTGGGTGCCAGCATCGGATACAGCAAGGTCCTCTACGCCGCACAATCGCCGGCCTCCATCCCGGGCACGGGAGGGGCGGTGAAGCTCGATACTTCCTTCATTCCAGCCTTTCAGGCTGACGCAAGCCTCTCCTTTAACTTCGCCTACACTGGCAGCTTTGAGGCGCTTCTCTGGAAAGACAACGCCACGACCGGCCACATGCACCTGTACCGCTCCAAGGTGCAGGACATCAGCCTCACCCTCCATGCCGGCATCTCGCTGACGCCGGACCCCGGCACCAGCGCGGCGAACATGACCTCGCAATTCGGCTCCCTGATGGGCAAATTTCTGCCCGGATCACTAGGACAGAAATTCGTCAGCAAGGGAACGGACGAGATCAACAGCTTTGCGGCTGACGGGAGCGGAAAGATACTTGGCTGGCTCAATCCGATTAATCAGGGCCGGGCGACTCTCGACATCGCCATTGATCGAACGAAGCAGACCTTTATCCTGCTCGATTACGCTTTCGATCTGACTGCGCCGGCTTTTTCTGACGCATGGAAGACGGCGGTAGCGGGCGACTTCGTCAAGGCGCTCAAGACTCCGAACGGTGGCGTCTCCATCGGCGTCGGCGGAGGAATGGAAAAGTTCTACAGCAAGAAGACCTCGGTCTGCCTGAACCTCTTCGGTCAGTTGAAGGCCGCCTGGAGCGACGCGACCATCAATAACACGAGCATGATCTATGCCGGCAACAATATCTTCCACCTGATGGCCGAGGAAGGACGGCAACAACTCGCGCTGGTCAACGGCAGCAAGCGGGAAATTGATATCTACTTCGCTGCCCAGGCCGACACTTCTGACTCCGGCACGAAACTCGGCGAGATCGAACTGCACTGCGTACTTAAAGCCACGAACAACCCCAAGTACGGCAAGTATCTTTCCAACTTCCTGAATCTGATGGGCCCCGCTGTGGGTCAGGCGGCTCTCGCCCAGAGCATCGCCGCTCTTGCCCCAGTCCCGGGAGCGACCGAGATGCTCCACCTGATCTTCGATGAGAGCGCCTACGGCCGATTGCAGGCTTCGACCATCACGCACGGCAAGCCCGACAATCAGGCTCCTGACCAGCAGAACTACGCGGCATTCGCGAAGGCATGCTCCGATCTCATCGCCGAATCCCCCGCGAACTTCTCCTTTGCCGGCGAGAGTCTGGGCTATACGACCTGGAGCAACTGGAACATCGCATCGATCGACAAGTGGCCTCCTTCGCCGGGAGCAGTGCCTGACCGCACCCAGTCCGGAGATCCCGCCGCCGGCCTTGCCTTCCTCAATCAGGAATTCCCCCAGGCAGGCAACGTTGCTGTCTTGATCGGCTACGCGCTCCAGGCGGCCAGCGACTTCATGAATTTCTGCGCCGATCTCAAAGGCCTGGCCACGCTCACAGAAGAAGGTTCGCGTCTGGACCCCTGGAACGATCTGGTCGACAAACTGAAGTCCATCATTCACAACGACGTGAACCAGGACTTCGCCGCCCCGGCGACCCTCGCGCTGACGCGCTTGTGCGCGAGCGGTCATCCACCTAACGAGATTGGAGGACCTGCGCCGGGGCTGACCGACAAGTTGTCGATAGCAGTCACGGTTACCTACTCGGCAGAGTCGGCTAATAGCGCCGTCATAAAGGGCCTCGGGGCTGACAACAAAGATCCCCCGCGCGTGAATGAAGATCGGACAGCGGTTGGCAGACACTCCCAGAGCGGGCAGAGTAAAACAGCTCAAACATCGCCAGACTACTCTTGGATAGCCGGCTACACATCAGATACAGCTGGAAAAAGGGAAGACGATCTCGGATTTACACGGGACGTAAGCACCCTCTGCTCTGTCATGCTAGCGAAGGAAGTCATCCCGCCGTTATCGATCGGCCTCTTTGGCGATTGGGGGACTGGCAAGACGTCCTTCATGGAATTGATGCGTGAGGAAGTTCGACGGATCACTGCATTTTCACAGGAAAACCCTGGCTCTTCCAAATTCTGCTCCAGCGCAGTTCAGATTACGTTTAACAGCTGGCACTACATAGATGCAGACCTTTGGGCGAGCCTAGTCTGCTGTTTCTGAAATAACTTGACTAATAGTGGAGCAGGGATATTCTGTGGGATATTATGCCTCTTCCCGCTGCCGCGCCCCTTGCACTGACTGAATCGGAGAAGAAACATCTGGTGAGGATGAGCCGTCAGCGCAGCACTCCGGGTGGCATCGCGCTGCGCATTCAGATCGTGTTGGCCGCCGCCGAAGGACGGGCGAACCGCTCCATAGCGCGGAAGCTCTCAACCTCCGTACCGACCGTGCTGCTGTGGCGGAACCGCTATGAGCAGGAAGGTATGGAGGGGATTGTTGAAGATCGTCCCCGCAGCGGCCGCCCGAAGCGAATTACCGAGGACCGCGAGGCCGCTATCGTGGAAGCCACGCTGAAGACCACGCCGAAAGATGCGACGCACTGGAGCGTGCGCAGCATGGCGCGGACCCAGAAAGTCAGTCCGGCGGTAGTGCACCGGGTCTGGAAGAAGCACAAGCTGCAGCCGCATCGTGTCGAGACTTTCAAATTCAGCAGCGATCCGCAGTTTGCCCTCAAGGTACGCGACATCGTGGGGCTTTATCTGCATCCGCCGGAGAAGGCCCTGGTGCTGAGCGTGGACGAGAAGAGCCAGATTCAGGCGCTGGATCGCACTCAGCCGATTCTGCCCCTGCGGCCCGGACTGCCCGAGCGTCGCACCCATGACTACAAGCGGCACGGGACCACTACTTTATTCGCTGCCCTGGACGTGCTGGAAGGCACGATCATCGGTCAGTGCCAGTCGCGACACCGGCATCAGGAATTTCTCCGCTTCCTGGAGCACATCGACCAGACTGCCGATCCGACCCTGGACATCCATCTCATCCTCGACAATTACGGAACACACAAGCATCCCAGGGTGAGGCAGTGGCTGGCGGCCCATCCCCGCTACCATGTGCATTTCACTCCGACCGGCAGTTCCTGGCTGAACCAGGTGGAACGTTGGTTTGCGGAAATCACGCGCAAGCGTATCCGGCGCGGCACTTTCCGCTCCGTTCAGGAACTCACCCAGGCCATCCATGAATACATCCGCACTTACAACCGGCAGCCACAACCTTTTCACTGGGTCGCCAGTGCCAGCCGTATTATCCGCAAGGTCAACAAGTATAAAGAAACTTCAGAAACAGCAGACTAGCAGTTCGCGCCGCGAGCGCGGCTCGGCCTGGAGGCATAACACCATGAAAGCAACCAGAGGTCTCGCCTATTCAGGAAAGTGGCGCAAATCGAGCGTCGATCAGTGCGTGATCCTCGCCGCCGGGAATGGCAGCCGGCTTCGTCCGTTGTCGAAGGGCACGCCTAAGCCGCTGATGCAGGTCCACGGCAGGTCGCTGGGTGGAGCATGTGATTCTCGAAGCTCATCAGGCTGGTATCGACCGGTTTGTGATAGTGGTCGGTTACGGCGCTGACGCAATGTGAGAGTGGTTTGCCAGCCGAACTCTGGAGGGCATCTCCGTTGCGCTCGTGGAGAACTCGGAATATCACAAGAACAACGGCGTTTCGGCACTAAAGGCCCGCAGCTGTTTCGGCAGTCCCTTCCTGCTACTGATGTCCGATCATATCTTTGAGGCGTTGACGGCGAGAGCGTTATTAAACGAGCCATTGATGAAGGGCGAGGTGATTCTCGCAGTGGACTCCAAGCTCGACACCATTTTCGACCTGGAGGATGTGACGAAGGTCAAACGGGAGGGCGACCAGATCGTCGCGATCGGCAAAGAGATTCCCGAATAGGACGCCCTACGATACTGGCATGTTCCTGTGCAGTCCGGAATTGTTCGACGTGCTGGAACTGGCGAAGAAGGACGGCAACTGCTCGTTGTCCGACGGGATGCGGACGCGAGTCTGAACGCGAGTTGCTGGACATCGGGAGGCTTCCCCATTTCGTAGAGTGGATTGAGCGGCCCTCGGGGATCTCGCTGCCGCGATTGTTACGGCAAGTCGTATCTGACTCAAGAGCGCACAGCCTGCTGGTTGTAGATGGAAAGAACACTTATCATCCGGTTCTGTTTCGCCAAGCCTGTGAGTGGGGCGTCGAAGACGGCGGCGCTTTCTTTGCTGACGACAGCCCGCAAATCCATCGGCATCGCTATGCTTTCGGTCGCTTTCGTGCGCGATGCGGCGGACCTATGCCCATCCGACACTCAACTATCAATGAACTTCATCTGTGGCCGGGGTCGGCGAGGTTGGTCGACTGCGCAGAAGTAAACGCCGAAATGTGGCAGCGGGTCGTTACGGAGGAAGACCGCATCGCGGCGGAGCGCAAGCGGGACCGATGGCTGGTTAAGCCTACAGACGGCAATTTTGCACGCTTCAATCGCAGGATCTCGGTGCCGATCAGTCGGCAATTGATCAAGTTGCCGATCACACCGAATATGGTCAGCTTATTCACGCTTGGCGTGGGGTTGGCGGCAGGACTGCTTTTTGCCCGAGCCCTTACTGGAACATGCTGGCCGGCGCTGTGCTGTCGCTGTTCGCGAGCATTCTCGACGCTGCGATGGAGAAGTCGCAAAGCTGAAGCTGATGGAATCCGATTTCGGGTGCTGGCTTGAGACAGTGTGCGACTGGCTGTACTACCTGTTCGTCTTTGCCGGGATGGCTATCGGGCTCTCCAAAACCCTGGGGTCTTCGGAGGCTATTATCTGGGGAAGCCTGCTTCTGTTTGGGCCATAATGAGCTTTCTGGTGACGGGCATAGGCCGGCAGAGATTCGCCAGCCGTCGTCCCGAGCAGTATCTGGCAATCTGGCACGCGAATGCGGAAAGGCGGTCTTCCAATCCGATCCTGTTCATGGGACGAAATATGGAATTCATAGTCCGGCGCTGCTTCATGCCGTATGCGCTGCTGGCTTTTGCACTGCTCAGCCTCCTGAACATCGTCTTCTTTCTTGCGGCGATCGGGGCAAACGCAGTGTGGCTCATCTCCCTCTATTCTTATGGAGCTTTCGCGCTCGGGGCAAGATCGAAGGGCGCCAGTCTTCCTCCGCAACAGGCCGCCATCGCGCCTACTGAATGAGCTAGTGGCTAAAGCTAGAATCCCAGCATGAATACAAGCTCCGGCCAGGAGATCGAGACAGGCAGTTTTGCCCCAACGCTTCCGGTTTTGTGGGCGCCGGGTTCTATCCGCATTGTCGACTGGAATATCAATCGCGGCCTGAAGCTAAGCGGGATCGTCGAGTTTCTAAGTAGCACAGGGGCCGACATGATCCTGCTGCAGGAATGCGATGTCAACGCGCGCCGGACGCATCGGCTGAACATCGCACAGGAAATAGCACGCAGGCTGCAGATGAACTATGTCTTCGGACGCGAGTTTCAGGAGCTGACCCAGGGATCGAGCGATTCTCCCGCCTACCACGGACAGGCGACGCTTTCACGATGGCCGCTGTCAAATCCCCGGATTATCCGGTTCAGAAAGCAGTCCAGCTTCTGGCGTCCGAGATGGTTTCTGCCCGACATTGAGCCCCTGCAGGAGAGGATCGGCGGCAGGATGGCCCTCGTAACGGATATGAATACCGGTGGCAGAACAATTGTCAGCTACAACTTCCACTTGGAAAGCCGTGGCGATGACCGCTTACGCTGCTCGCAGCTAAACGAGTGCCTCGAAGATGCCCGCCGGTACAGTGCGAGCGTTCCGCTCGTTCTGGCCGGCGATTTCAACATGGACGTTTATCGGACTGCTGCGGCTGAGGCGATCAAGGAGGCGCGGTTCCAGAATGCATTCTCAGGACAACCCTCCACGCCGAGTTCGTTTTTTGAGCGGGGCCGGCCCATCGACTGGATCTTCATGCGCGGACCTGTGCGCGGCGACCAAGGCTGTGTCAACACTTCGATAACGGCGTCGGATCACTATCCACTCTCGCTCCAAGCGGCGTTCAGGTGAACTCTCGCCGGTATACGTCCGCACTGCCAAATGCCAAGACCTTGGCAGCATACTTCTCGCTGCGATCCTCCGTGGTCAAGATTACGAAATCTCCGCTACCAACTCGGTCAAATACATAACCGGTATTCCTACTGATCAAATGACTGGCCCTAAAACTGCACTATGAGTGGGAGGCAGGACAACCCAGGCCGGCAGTGAATGTTGGAGAGGGTTCCGGGGCCAGCAATTACATCCACAGGAGGACGAAATGAAGGCGCAAAACAGTGCACGGTTGGGCCAGAGCCATCAAACTGATGAGGATTTGTCCTGCGCGCGGTGTGGAGGGGTTGTTCTGTGCGAGCCGTGGTGCCAATCGGTAAATGCCAGTGTTCGGTATGCCCATGACGCGGTTTTACACCCGACGCAGCTGACTCTTGGCGACCGCATCACGCTGCATGCGCTCGGTGTTCGATGGACGCCGGGTAGGAACAGGGCGAGGCATCCAAAAACCGGTTAAAACCTCCCCGCCTTCCGGCGCAACTCAGGGCGTGAGCGGGCCGGGACTGGCGGAAAAACCTCCTTTGCTCGCGCCAACGGTTGAGGCGGGCCGCGGCATGAGAGAGCGTACGGTGTGGATGATCACGATCATGCTGCTGGTATGGTCCGCGCTCTGCCTTGTGGCTTTGAACGCCGCGCGCGGCCACGCTCAGAATCTATTCGCGCTACGTCCCCATCACAATGCCGTTCCTGTAAGCGCTTCACAACGCGATTCAGACGAGGAAGCAGCACTGACCGGGGCCGTCGCATCGGCAGATTCCCATGCCGGACGGCTGATCGTCATCGGGTTCATGGGAGGCTTTGTGAGCCACGACGACGCCCGGCATCCCGAGGTGCAGCTCGCTGCGGAACCTCGCCGTCGATATTCCTGCAGCATCTATGCCGAGGTGTTTGGAAATCATCACCGCGAGGCCGCGCATCGCCAGGTGTTACAGTGGCTCGACACGAACGGGGATGGTGCGCTCTCATCTGACGAGAAGCGGCAGGCGCGGATCATCATCTACGGGCATAGCTGGGGCGCTTCAGAAACGATTGCCCAGGCGCGCGAACTAGGGCGCAGAAACATACCGGTACTACTCACGATTCAGGTGGACAGCATCGTCAAGCCCGGAGGACATGACACTGTGATTCCAACGAATGTGGTCAACGCCGTGAACTTTTACCAGCCATACAGCCTCTTCCACGGATGCCCAGAGATTACAGCGGCTGATCCTGCGCGGACGAATATCCTCGGAAATTTCCGGATGGCCTACAGGGATCAGCCGATTACGGGGGGCAGCTCTTCATGGTTTGCAAGGATGTTCATGAAGTCGCGTTTCTCAGGGCCTGTCGGCCCTCCTCTTCATACCTTCGACCCACAGAAGATTCTTCTTGAACCGTACGCGAAATGCATCTTCTTCCGCCTGGATTTGACCGGACGCTGGCCACTCGAGAAGGATCGAACGCGGGGCGCGCCCCTCTAGGCGCACTCGCTGCCCATCGAACGGCCTTCGACTGGGAAGACTACCACGCAACCACCGTGCCGATGATTGTCGCGGAGGCCGAAGTGTCAACCGGCAGCTTCTACATGTATTTCCGCAACAGGAAGACGTGTTCAACGCTGGGCCGAGCGATCGCTCAAGTCCTGGAGCAGCTGAAGCAGTCACAACCTGATCCGCTGAAGAGGATCGCGCAAGGCGCCGAAGCATTGTTCCTGTTCCTTGCAAAGAACCCCAGGCAGGCCCGCATTTTGCTTGTGGAATCGTCGGGCCTGAGCCCGCGTCTTGAAAAAACCCGGCGGTCTATCATCAGCCGCCAGATACAGGAATTGACGCAAATGCTCGAGTCGGTGCCGTCCCTCTTCGCAGTGGAAAATACTGTGATCGCGGCCCGCTGCATCGCTGGCGCGACGTTTGAAGCCGCCTACTCCTGGCTGGAAGAAGATCCAAAGATCCGTCTGCCTGCGGCGGATGTTGCAAGAGCGGTTGCCCGTTTCAATACCCAAGCCGTAAAGAAGCATCCTGAAAAACGAGAATCGAAATAGCCTCTCCTGCGATCTGGGTTTAAAGAGGCCTCAATGACAGGACATCCCGTATGAGGGGCGCCAATCGCTCATTTGCCCGAGCTCACTTACCCAATCCTCTTTCTGGCAGTCTTTGCAGCGCAACTGTGCGTCCCTATTCCGGCGATTCTCTTTCTCGCCGCCGCTGGAACCCTCGCTGCCCTCGGTAAGATGAATCTGCTCCTCATCATCATAGGAGCGACGGTCGGTTGCCTGATTGGAGATTACGCCTGGTTTTTGGCCGGGCAACGCATCGGAACTCGGGCCCCTGAGGGTCCTCGGACTCTTTTCTTCCGATCGACGGAGCCTGGTCAAGAACACCAGGGGGGCGTTCGATCGACGGGGCGTGTACTTGTTCCTGATCGCAAAGTTCGTTCCAGGTCTCGATGGATTGCTTCCGCCTTTGGCCGGTACACAGCAGCAACCGCTCGTAACCTTCTTTCTCTGTGATGCGGCCGGTTCAGCACTCTGGTCGGCCTTTTATTCGGGCATAGGCTATCTGTTCGCCGACCGAATTGAAGTTGTCGCAGAAGCGCTAGGCCGCCTGACCACATTCATCTTTTGGGCCGTCGTGGGCCCTCTGGCTATTTATCTGTGCTGGAGGTTCATTGGGCTTATCCGGATGGTTCTACAGCTTCGGATGCGCGCTGTCTCACCTTTGCAGCTGTATGAAAAGCTGCAAACGCAAGCAAAAGTCATAGTATTGGACTTGAACCTCTTCGATTCGGATGTAGAGGCCACGGATTGGGTTGGCATTCCGGGAGCAGTCTGTATTGATCCGGCCCGCCTTCGAAAGTCTCAGGTAGTGTCCAGTATCCCGGACTACCTCCAAATCATTCTTTACTCCTCGTCCGGAAGCGAGTTGACCACCTCGCGTGCCGCCCTGTCCCTTCAAGCCAGAGGTGTTGCGAAGGTGTGGATCCTTCGAGGCGGCCTGAAATCCTGGTGCGACCTCGGCCTCCCAGTCAGCAACCAGATCATCGAGGTGGTCGACCTCGCCGCTCGTTACGGAATCACAATCGCCGACCGTACTGAGCATCCGACTCTCTTCCATAAGCCAACCCGGTCGCCAAACCAGCATTCTTAAGTATGAATTCGTAATACTACCGAGGCCTTAAACGGGGCGGCTCACTACCCCAGATGGTACTGCAACTTCTGCTCAAGCATCGCCTGAGTATGCGTAGCGAGCAGGAGCGATCCCAGTGTCCGAAACTTCACGCTGTTCCATCGCTCATAATTTGAGGCCCTCTCTCGATCGCTGAGTCAAGAGGATCAGTAGTTTCTTTCCTTAAACGAGACTCTTACCCACGACTCATCCGGAAGCATCCGGATAACTCATTCGATCAGATCTGCTCCCTGCGGCGCCAGCATGACAGTTCCCTCGTACACACGATGGGAGATAATTCCTTTCCTGGTGCCTGTTATTGGAATTTTCTTCTCCTCGTCTGTCGTGTTCACATAAAGCGTCCGGCCATCGACCACTCTTGCGAACACTCCCTCCGGCGTCTCCGGACCCAGTTGAATCCCCACGACCTTGTACAGATAGTTGAGGACCGGCCCAATTGCCGAAGGATTCGATTCCGTTGCCAGGTAGATCGCGTTCCCTTTACCGAACTTGTTGATCGTGACTGCAGGTGTGTGGTCGGCAGTGGTCGTGAATCGTGCGAGGACCGTCGCTGTGGATGGCTCAAGAACCTCGTAGCGATGCACGCTGGTTTCGACCGGTTTTCCATCCAGTTCAAAGTTCAACGGACCCCAGTCGTAGAACGCGTTGGTCTTCAATCCGAAAACGTCGTTCAAGCGCCCCGGAAGCGGCGTGTCGAACCATTGTCCATGCTCATCTTCTTTGGCCGAGTAAGCCGTCATTAGCACCGTGCCGCCGCCGCTCACGTATTCGCGAAGGGCTTTTGCGCTTGCCTGATCCATTACGTAATCAGCAGGCACTACCACCAGCTTGTACTGCGAAAGGTCTTCACGGCCGATGTTGATAATCGCGGTATCGATGTTGGCGCGGAACAAGGGCTCGAATGCGTTCTGCACCTGCTCGGTATACGGAGTCCTGAAGTATTGAAGCGTCGTGTTCGACGGCCCGTTCGGATGTGAAGCAATGGCCGAATCGAAGGAATAGGCGATAGCCACTTCGGGGTGTGTGTAGCGCGGGAATCCGTACTTCTCCAGATGCTTGAACTCCGATGCAATCCGCCCGAACTCATCCACCTTCCACGAGGGCGTGCCGTCGTGATCGACCAGGCCGAAGAGCGCCTGCTCTTCCCCGCCCCGATGACTGTTGAAGGTCCACGCGAGAATGCCTTGCGCTCCCATCATGAGCCCCAGATAGGCGTACATCCGGCTCCGTCCGGGTGTTCCATAGTAACCACCGCCCCCCGCCGTGAACTCGTTAAACCAAATGGGCGTGGGCAAAGCTCCTTTGACCATCGATGCGCTAAATGCACCACTGATGGGATCGCCCGGATAGAAGCCCTCGGCGCCGAACGAGACGTAGGACTTGTATGTGCTCAGATAGTCAAAGCCCCTTCTTCCGGCGTTATCCCAGAGATTCGAGATAGAAGGAAGGTCGGGCATGTTGCGCTGGCGAATCGCATCGAGTTCTTCGAGTCGCGCAATCGTGACGTCGGACCAGTAGCGATGCAAATCCAGGTAGCGCTCTGAGGGTCCGGGCCCGTCAGCGAGCGGCAGGTCGACATCTTCGAACTTGTTCAGCCGTCGCGACCAGCGCTGGGTCGCCCAGGCTATGTTGAGTTCCTCGATAGACCCGTACTTCTTCTTCAGCCACGCGATGAAGCGCTGCCGGTCGGCCTCCGAATACGACATAAAGCCGTTTCCAATTTCATTGTCATATCCAACAGCAATGACGGCGGGATGATGCGCATAGCGTTTCGTCAGCTTGTCGGCGAGAACTCCCACTTCACGCACGTAATCCGGATCGCTGATGTCATCCATGTAGCGCTCGGCGGGAGGCAACCGCGTGCCGTTCTGGCTGACGATATCGACACCGGGGAATTTGCGATGCAGCCAGATCGGCGCCGGCGTCCCCGGAATATCCAGGATTACCCGGATACCGTTGGCCTGCATTTTGTCCATGATCTTGTCGAACCATGCAAACTCGAACTTGCCCTCGTCGGGTTCGAACGAATCCCACGACAGGTCGCCCATGCGCACCACATTGAATCCTGCACGCTTCATAATAGCGATATCTGTATCGACTTGTTCGGGCGAGCGGTCAATGGGTTGATAACAAGTTCCTACATAGAGTTGGCCAGCATCTGGCCAATTGGGGTGAGCTGCGGCCTTCTGAGCGACGGCGACGACGCTCAAGATAAACGCAGCCACAATGAACATCGTCAGGGAGCGCTGTGCTTTGGCGCAGCCGTGTGCTCTCCCCATTTTCTTTGACACGCCTCCCTCCTCTTCATCCGGAAAAACCGGACTCAAATCGAACGTCGCCTGTGATCAGCGTGTTGGCTCGTGATGCTCGTATTATCTTTTGCTATTACAGCGGAACGAAGGTCTTCTATTCGTGTACCACCTTGACCACGGACTCGTCCTGTACGTTCCACGCCGCCGCCCCTTCATGTTTCAGCTGCTGCGCGGTGTCATCCCACGTCAGCTTTGTGAACGAGCCGCCGCTCTTCTCGTATCCATAGGTCGTTCCGTCATCTTGAAAGAGGGTAAAGCTCCCGTTTGCACCGGGGTAGATACGTACTGACGCGATGCTCTGCGGCAGCGATGCGCTTAGTACCTCCGATCCCAGCGGCACGATGCTTCCGGCTCTGACAAAGAGCGGCAATGTATCGATCGGAGCATCCACGACAATAGTCTGCCCGCCATGCAGGCGCTCATTGGTCCAATAGTTGTACCAATCCGATCCTGCGGGCAAATACACCGACCGCTGCGTCGCGCCCTGCTCCGTGACCGGAGCCACGAGAAAGGCCGGGCCGTACATGTATTCATCGGGAATATCCGCGGCTTTAGGATCTGTGGGGAAATCCATGAATAGCGCCCTCATGTAAGGAGCACCAGTCTGATAGCTGCTGTATGCAACCGAATACGTATAGGGCAGAAGCTGATAGCGCAGCCTCAAATACTTCGCGAGGATCGGCTCTGCCTGCTTGCCATAGGCCCATACCTCGTTGTGATTTCGCTCTCCGTGCGCGCGCATGACCGGCTGAAACGTGCCCCATTCGAACCAGCGCACAAACAACTCCGGATAATCCTCATAGTTCCCGATGGTGCCACGTACATCTGATCCGTCGATCAGGGGCTTGTGCGGTGCTCTGTAAGCAGGCGTAAGCGACGGCGAGAAAAAGCCGGCGATGTCCGTGTCCCAATAGGGCATGCCACTAGCGGTAAAGTTCAATCCCGCGGGAATCGAACGCTTCAGCATGTCCCACGTGGAGATGATGTCGCTCGACCAAAACACCGTGCCGTTCCGCTGCGCTCCCAGATACGCCGCTCGAGCCAGGATCATTACCCTTCGGCTGTCCCCAAAATCCCGCCGGAATCCGTCGTAAACTGAAGCGGTGTGAAACAGCGGATATATGTTGTAGAAGCGCGTCCCTGAGCCAACAAAGAAGACGTCCTTCGCTGGGTCGACATCAGGCTCAGTTTCATCCAGCCAGATGTAGTCGAAGCCGTACGGCTTGACATACCGGTCGCGTATCTTCTCCCAGAACCACTTCGCTGCCTCTGGATTCGTCGTATCGATGTTAGGCCCAATGACGTCCTTGAAGCCTCCCGAGTCTGGCTTTCCGTCTGGTGTATGGATGAGCCAGCCTTTCTGTAGCAGCATGTCGTAGAACTGCGTGCCGGGCGAGTAGTGCGGCCACACGCTTAAGAGCGTTCCCACGCCCATATCATGCAGTTCTCGATTCATAGCTGCCGGGTCTGGCCACCGCTTTGGATCGAGATCCATCTCGCCTTGCTTCGTCATGTTCAGAAAGTCAACGACCATCACATCGAGCGGCAGGTTTTTCCTGCGATACTCTTTGGCTACATCGAGGAGCTGTTCCTGCGTCGGATAGATCGCCTTGCTCTGGATATATCCGTAGATTGCTCTGGGCAGCATGTGAGTCACGCCAGTTAGCAAGCGATAGCCTTCGTAGATTTCATCGCTTGTGCTGCCTGCGATCACGAAATACGAAACGCGGTCTCCGACCTCCGACGACCAGACATTCCGGTCATTGAACCCCAGGTCCGCTGTCGTTTTCGAAGGGTTATCCCAAACGAGCCCGTAGCCACGGCTCGATACCATAAACGGTACACAGACATCCTGGCCGCCAAGCGCCGTGTAATCATGCCAGCAGCGAATCTCATGGCCTCGCAGATCCATCCAGCCCTTCTGCTGCTGCCCCAAACCGTAGTAGTGCTCGTCTGGCGGCGCGTCGAAGATCGATGTCACGTGATAACCCTTTGGATCCGCATCGGTTGCCACCACCTCCGGGCGTTTTGGAGCCATCATCCAGGTCCGCATGTGCAGCAACATCTTGCCGTCCGCAGTTGTTACGAGCAGTGAGTCATTGTGCGGGCCCCTTCCGCCGTCGTTAGGACCATTCCCTCCGCCTCCTCCAAAGTAGTGATGACGCAATTCGAGATTGAGTGCGTCCAGGGGCATTGGTTTGGGCTGCTGGTCCTCGGGCAGATTTCCCGGCGCGACACGCACAACCATCCGCGCGGAACGGAACACATCGTAACCTTGGGCATCGCGCTCGTGCGTCCAACCATCCGATGATGGCGTGGCCACAATTCCATATCCCGGATTGCCTGTTGCAGCAGTCTTGTCGGTACTCATTGTCACGCGCACGATATTCGCGGCATAGGGCTCTAAAGAGATAAACCTTCCGGGTCGCTCCAGTACCAACGGCCCACTCTGTGCCATCGCTACTCCACCCAACGTAATGGCCAGGAATAAGGGGCCTAATTTGTGCCCCCCTAAGTTCCGGGTCAGATGATATTTCATCCAATGCCTCCGGTTATTTAGCTCGTACCAATCCGACATTTGTCTCCTGCTTATCAGTACAAGCATCAATGTATTACCTTCCCCGTTAATTTGGCCCGAACTCGCGGTCATCTTGCTTTGTAGTGTTGACAGCGTTCTAAAGTGTTTAGAACTCGCGCCGAACTGCGCTCCGTGCAGCAAAGCTATTCATCCGCGCATTGCCCTCGGCGCTTCGCAGGATGATTAACAAATCTCATCAATTCATGATTTGTCCTAGCCTCGAAAAAGAGCCGCGCAATGGCACGCACTGCGCGGCTTTGGGAAGCGATGATACATTCGATGACGACCAGCTACTAAGTCATCCTTTGCGATCTCCGACACTCCGATGTTGTTCTACTGCAGCCAAGCTTGCTCTTTTACCGATGATGCAAGATCAGAAGGTAAACGTCGCCGAAAACTCCAGCTGACGCGGTCCTTGCCCTATGGCCATTCCGGTAATGATTCCGGCTCCACTGCAATCAATGCAGTTGTTCCCCGGATTTCCGGCAGCAATATGGTTGAAGACATTGAAAGCATCAACACGGAACTGAGCGTTGATGTTCTCGTGGATGGGAGTGTTCTTTAACAAAGACATGTCGGTATTGAAAAACGACGGGCCAAAGTAGTTGTTGCGCCCCAGATTGCCTATCTGATCGAGGTTGGGTCTGGAAAACGGCCCGGAAACTGATCCGTTTGGACCAAAAGCTGGAACAGGAACGAAGTAGGTGCGCGAATGAGATGCGGTGCTGAATGAAGTAAGATGTGTCGGTAGGATACCGCCTGCCTTATTGGGCGTACAGGGGCCATTCGGAATATCTGCTCCGCACTCGCCATAGCTCGGCCAGAAGGGAAGGCCGCTCGACCAGTTTAGAGACGGACTCAGCTGATATCCGCTGATGAGGTAATTCGCCCACTTTGGCACGCTGCTGAAGAATTGCTGGTTATGCCCGAAAGGAAGCACGTAATTTCCATAGAGCTGGAACTCTTGCTCTCGCAAGTCATCGTATCTTCCGTAAAGGACCTTCCTGTCGATCTCGGCGTAATCGTTGTTTCCGTAGTTGAACGCTCTTTGCCACGTATATCTCGCCGTAAACTGCAGACCTTGGGTGAAGCGTTTATCCAAAGTTGCCTGCAGGGCGTTGTAATGACTGTCAAATCCGTCGTGGTAGAAGGTCAGGTCCTGGGTCCAGCCGAACTGGCCATAATAGTGCCGGAGGTAGTTCGTATTGCTGGTCTCAGTTTGCGAAGCCGTAGGAGGGGTAGAGGGGGCATTTGGATTCCAACAAAGCCCTTGACCGTTCACACTTTGGCTGGCCGGAATGCAAGCGCCGACCGCATTAAGATTAACAGTCTGGCCGTCGCCGGCAAACGTATGGGTGCCCTTGTTGCCGGTGTAGGCCAAGGTCGCGCTCACCGAATTGCTCAGTGCCCGCTGAAGGCTCAAATTCCATGCATCCACGGTAGGTAGAGGCTGGGGGTCCTGGCGGACTTTGGCGCTGACGCCATTAGGAATCGGGATCTGGCCGTTTGCGGGAATAGAGGGAAAAACGAAGGGCGCGGGACCTGTGGCGAGGTTCCAAGCGTATGTATTCGCGCCAGAGTTGGTGAGGTTCTGATTGGCGAGTACCGGAAGATTCTGGGTAACCACGTGACCAAAAACGCTTCCGAAGACACCGAGGTCGAAGCTTCTTCCGTAGCCTGCGCGAATCACCGTTTTTGGATCTAACTGGTAGGTCACGCCAACGCGTGGAGCAAGGCTCTTGAAGTCTTTGTTGACATTCATGGCTGTGTTGAATGGCCCATAACCCGCAACGCGGAATGTGCCGGTCGTGAGGTCGGCGAAGCCTCCTTGGCCCGAACCATTGACGGTCTCAGGGAAGTAGATCTCCCAGCGAAGGCCCAAATTAAGAGTCAAATTGGGTGTAACGCGCCATGTGTCCTGAGCGTAACTGAAGATGATCTTCTGCGTTTCCTTTGCATTTGTGGAGGTGCTTACATAACGGTAAAAATTGGTTACATCACCTAACAGGAAGGTTGCAAGGCCTACCCCTCCGGGGGTGCTCTGGATTGTGTTCTCGGTGTCGGTGGCGGAGAAGGTTATCTCACCAGCTCGATTGCTATCGCTTGGAACACGTAGATTCCGCGCGTAGCGCAGGTCTGCGCCGAACCTGAAGTTGTGATTGCCGACGATTTTCGTCCAGTTATTCACCACCTGATACTGGTCCTCAGTTTCTTGCAGATGACAGTTGCAGGCGTTCACCTGTAGGCTCGATCCAAAACTTGACAGTCCGTCACCACTCCCTCCGCCCGTGTTATTTATGAAGAATCCCGGAGCACCAGACGTGAAGCCACCCGTATTAAGTCCCGGGATCCCTGCCATCGTGGCCAGATCCGTCGTCCCGTCATATTTTTCGGTGGAGACGTGATAGCGCAAATATCCCAGACGGAAGTCGGTTAGCAGTTTTGGGCTGAACCCGATATCCATGCCTGCGACGGCGCTCTGGTTGCGCCCGGTGGCGGAACCGCCAAAGTTATTGGTGATGGAGGAAAATCCCGTGCCGCCAGCCGGTCCAAAGATAGTGGCGGCCGAGTTCGCGTTACCGAAGTAGCTGTAGCGGCCAAACACATGCCGCGATTCGCGAAGCTCGTAGTCGACGCGCGCATCGAACTGGTTCTGGTTCGTGACTCCCGTGCCGCCCGCATTGTAGTTATTGGCCGTCCCAGCCTGCGTTCCCGGCGCGTTTGGCAGCGGGATCAGGTTGAGGAGGTAAAGCGCCTGCGAAGAAAGGTATTGATTTGGTATGAAGTTATTTACAAAGGGTTCTGGCCCGGTAGCCGGATTGATGACGCGGGGATTGTAGATTTGTCCCTGCAGTGCGCCCCGGCCAGTGATGAATTCGCTCAAATCGCATCCACTCCCCGAGAGGCATGAGTTGTGCATGAGGGCCGTAGGCACGGTTACCTGGGCGGAAGCCCCATTGCGTTGCCTGACGCCCTGGTAGTCGCCGAAGAAGAATAGCTTGTTCTTTAGAATCGGGCCCCCTAACGAGCCGCCAAATTGGCTGTAGAGAGCCGGGGGAGTCAAGCGAGTCGACAACGCGGAATAAGGCGCATATTGGTTGTATGGATTTCGTGCCAGCTGGGCCCCACTTCGCCGGTAATCAAAGGCGGTTCCATGGAAGCTGTTGGTTCCGGACTTGGTCTGCGCGCTTACTATGGCAGTGGTCGACTGCCCGAATTCTGCATCGTAGCTTTGCGTCGAGATTTTGGCCTCCCCTATGGCATCCAGCGGCGGGTTGATCACAATTTGCCCTAAAATGGGGTCCTGGTTCGATGCGCCGTCAAGCAGGTACCCAACTCCCGAAAAGAACTGGCCCTGGATATTGACCGTCGGGCTGCCCTGAGCGTCTTCGGCATTGTTCTGCGTCCATCCCATCTGCTGGGCCCCTGGAATCAGCAGCTGAAGGCTGGCAAAGTTGCGCCCCAGGTTCGGCAGATCGGTAATGGTTCTCTGGTTGAAAACGGTTCCCACGTCCGCGCGATCGGTTTGGAGCTCTGGAGGCGCGGAAGTCACTGTAATGTTTTGGGTGGCAGTGCCGACAGCAAGTTTCAGGTCGACCTTCGGGGACGTGTCGGCTGCGACCTGAATTCCGCGGTTCTCCACCGCGCTGAACCCCGTCGCGGTTGCCGTGATGTCGTAGACGTCGGGGATGAGGTTCTGCACCCTATACTCGCCCGATTGATTGGATGTTACCTGGACAGATATTCCCTTGCTCTCATCGGTCACGGTGATGGTGGCATTGGGAATGGCGGCGCCGGTGCTGTCGGTGATCGTCCCATAGATAGATCCATAGATCGCTTGCGCCTCGGCTGTATGAGTCGACTTACAGATCCATAGCGCCATCCCCATCAACAGTAGGACAGTTCCCGAAATCCTATTCCTTTTTTGCATCATCACTACCTCCTCAAGAATTACAAGCGGTTGCCTTTGACCCGTTTCGGGGCGGATTGCCGCGGAATTTATTGTTTAGCAATCAACCAAATTGCTGGAATCCAGCCCACCGAAACGAACCTCTTCCCTGCATGCCCGGAAGGTAGGCCTTATGGCTGAGAGTCACAAGTAAGACACGGTGTAATACGGTGTAAATTGCTGGGTTTTCAGTGTTTCTTTCGAGCAGCACGTCTTCGGAGGGGTCGAGCAATGAGCCGGTTAATTGGTGCGGCCACAAATCTCACCCATTAAGACATGGTCGTTGTACTCCCGTTTTGCACCACGAATGGTGCTCGTGTCGGATTCACCTCCCATGGTCTTTTGAGTGCTCCCTTGACACCAGTTCTATGGATGGTGTCTACTTTCAGGCGTGATTCAGTTGGCGGTTAAGTAAACGTTTCACAAACAAGACCTAGAAGTGTGTTTTCGGCAGTGGCTGATCTTGAGCTTCAGTTTCTGAAGCATGCTCGTCGGGTGGCTCTTGAGTAGCTCAAAACGCCGCTCAGCAGCCGCCGGCCAAAACCCGCCGAGATTTTGATTGCGACGCTTTATTTGGGATGCCGATGCGAGTTTCTATAGAAGTACCGAGCCACAAAGAGGCGTCATCTTCTTTTTCCGAAGATGAGGCAAAGAAGGCTGAAGCGGTTCAGCAAGAACTGGATAGAATCCTCGCCAGTCGATATTTTCGTAGTGCTGGGCGCAGTCGTCAATTCCTGCAGTACGTCGTGCGACAGAAGCTGGCCGGTCATGTTGAGCAACTAAAAGAACGCACAATCGGAACTGAAGTTTTTCAGCGATTGCCAGGCTATGCGACCGGG
The DNA here is from genome assembly GCA_963725225.1 of uncultured Acidobacteriaceae bacterium. GTDB lineage: Bacteria > Acidobacteriota > Terriglobia > Terriglobales > Acidobacteriaceae > Silvibacterium. Next base: position 50,425 of record CAVRXY010000009.1, on the reverse strand, counting down.
GAAGATCCGGTAGTTCGGGTCCAAGCTGGCGAGGTACGCCGCAGGTTGGAGCAATACTATCAGACTGAATCGGGTAATTTCCCGGTGTCGATCAAGCTCCCGGTTGGTTCCTACTCACCAATCTTTCAATGGTCTTCCGGCACAGCAACTGCTGTTCCAACACCTCACCTATCGTTGGAGTCGCCCTCCCCTCTCCATCCGGCCACGCGACGCTCGATGCGTTGGCTGACCGTCGCTGTCTGCATAGCCGTAGTGGCAGGGGTCGGTGCTGTGATTCTTCAGCGAACGATGCACAAAAATACAACAATAGAAGGGTTCTGGAATCCGGTGTTCGCAACCCAGCAACCCGTCTTGATCTGCCTGGCAAAACCGGTGGTTTACCGGCCCTCCTTAGAGTTGTACCGACGATACGCGCGTTCTCATCCCGGCACATTCCAGACAGAGGTTGAGAGATACGATCAACCGCTTCCTCTCGATCCGGATGAAAAGCTCGTCTGGGGCGATATCACGACCAACCCAGAATACGGAGTTGCCGTCGGGGATGCATATGCCGCCTTGAGCCTCTCTGGGTTGCTCGGGAAGATCGGCAAACCGAAACAGGTGAGGTTTGGATCGAATTACTCATTCGAAGACTTGCGGAACTCCCCCGCGGTGGTTGTGGGTGCCTTCAATAACCGCTGGACGATGAAGTTGACAGAGAATCTCCATTTCGCGTTTGTCGAAAAAAATGGCCAGTTCACCATCCAGGAACATGTGCCCGGTGGTCGTGTTTGGAGGCAATTTGCGGTTTCAGCCGGAGAGCCTTCCGATTTTGCGATCGTGGGACGCCTATTGGACTCGAAGACCGGCCAATTTACCGTAGTTGTAGCGGGAATCGACGGCACGGGAACGCGGGCGGCTGCTGACTTCGTGTCGAACCCGGAAAGTATGGAGAAAGGCCTTCACGATGCTCCCGTCGGCTGGCAGAAGAGAAATTTGGAGGTCGTTCTACAGACTGCAATTACGGATTCTACTGCAGGTCCTCCGCGGGTTGTGGCTGCCTACTACTGGTAGCTAAACTCGACGCGACCCCGCCACTTTGCTGAGCGAAGCGAGCGCACGACTCCTGAATCGGCGCTGGCTGTTCTTAATCGGAATTCCTGCTGTCGAGGATGATCTTATGAGACTTGCTCTCAAACAGTATGCCTTTTTTCCTTTGTGCCGAATTACAGTATGCGTGGCTTGCTTCTCAGGGGCTTTTTCGGCCGGTGCAGCAGGGCAAACTGCCAATCCGGTCTCCCAAGCCGAGGAACTGGTAAAGCACGGTCGTCTAGACGAAGCCCTCGAGTTATTGACTCCGCTCACTTCAATTAACCCAGAACCTAACGGGGTTGAATACCTGCGGGGCCTCGTTCTGTATGAAAAGGGTGACCTCCAGGATGCCGCTGCAGCGTTCGGAAGGGCGGTTGCGCAAGACCCGGGTGATTTGGAAGCGATGAAGATGGAAGGGGCGAGCCTGTTTCGTCTCGGCAAAGCCGCGGAAGCGATTCCGTTGCTCGAGAAAGCGCAGAAAGCGACACAACAAATGAATGTCGATCCACAATACGTATTGGGGCTTTGTTACCTCGATACAAATCGCTACGACGATGCCCGCCATGCCTTTGCCGTGCAGTACGACTTTCCACCGGACTCGGCGTCTGCCTATTTGCTGGAAGGGCGCATGCTTCTGCGCCGGCAATACCTTCCGGTTGCGGAGATGGTGACTCGCAAAGCACTCGAACTCAAACCTGACCTACCCTTAGCGCACCTGCTGCTTGGGCAGATCGCGCTGGCTCGCGAAGATCTATCGGAAGCCGTATCCCAGTTTCTCGCGGAGCGTAATCTGAATCCGATGGCTGGCGCTGTTTATGAGCGGCTAGGAGATGCCTATATCCGAGGTGGGGACTATATCAACGCGCGTAAATCGTTAGATAGGGCTGTCCTTCTTGAGCCAACATTGAACATACCGTATATTCTTCTCGGTAAAGTGATGTTAGAACAGGACGAACCCCTCATGGCCACGATGTATTTGAAGCGCGCAATCGATATCGACTCAAAGAACTCGATGGCTCACGCGTTGCTGGGACGCGCCTATCGCTCCCTCGGCCGGACAGAGGACGCTAAAGCTGAGCTCCGAACTGCGGCAAAGCTTCAGGAAACCGATGTACCAACGCATGACGAATCGCGATAACCTTGATGCCTTTTCTAGAGTTGATCATGATTCATAAAGTGACTATTAAGCAGGTGCCGACCTTTTCAACACCTCGTTGAGAGAGCATCGATCGAGCTTCTAGTGGGCCGAAGTGACGTCGGAGAAGTTGGAAGTTGGAAGTAGGCGCAGACTAATGGGCGGCGGACGAACAGATTGGCGATGACTTGAGTTCAACGCGAAATGCTCTGGACGTCCTGTTACTAGGGCGTGTTAACACTATCTGAGAGCTTCGACGATGAGGGCGAAGCAAAGGAAGGCGAGGAAGACGCAATCCAGTTTCTCGAAGCGGGAGAAGATGCGACGGTAGCCTTTGAGCCTTCTGAAGAGGCGTTCGATCTCGTTCCGTTTGCGATAGAGCGCCCGGTCATAGCGCCAGGGATCAACCCGGTTGGACTTCGGCGGAACGACAGGAACCATGCCCAGTTCGAGCACCAGTTGCCGAGTCTCATTACCTTCGTAGGCGCGGTCCATCAGCAGGGGCAGTCCGGCAGGCATTGGTCCCAGATCCCGGAGTAGTTCGCGGCCTTCAGGGGCATCGTGCGCGTGGCCTGGTGAGAGAGCAAAGGTTATGGCCGTTCGAGCATTCGCGGCAACCAGATGAATCTTGGTGGTCCATCCGCCGCGCGACTTGCCGATGGCCTGTGGTCCGTTTTTTTTAACGCCCCGGTGCCGTCCGGGTGGACCTTCACCGCGGTCGAGTCCAGACTAAAGGCTTCGATGCGAATGCGTACGATCTGCTCCAGTTGTAGCTGTTCGAAGATACGATCCATGGCCCCGCTTTTGGACCAACGGTTCATGCGCGTGTAGATGGTGTGCCAGTTACCGAACCGTTTTGGAAGCCCGCGCCATTTGCATCCGTGCTCGGCCACATAGAGTACAGCATTCAGAAACTGGAGGTTGGATAGACTCACATTGCCCCGCTGCACCGGCAGGATGTCCTTGATTCGCGCGTACTGGTCTTCGCTGATTTCCATCTATCCCTAACTTACTTGACTTAGATGGAAATAGTGTTAACACGCCCTAATTGGAAACTCTATACTTCCACTGACATGGTGAACTGGACGGATCACGGAACTGTCGCCTCGCTAGCAACCTTTGCATGGGCAGTTCAGACTAACGATGCCTGGGCGCCACAAGCTATTGAAAGAAATGGAAAGTTCTATATCTATGTTCCAATTAGCGTGCCTGGATCGCCAAAGAACGTCATCGCTGTCGCCGTTGCCGATAGTCCTTTTGGGCCCTTTAAGGACGCGCTTGGACATCCGTTGATCGACAAAGCTGCAGGAAACATTGATCCGACTGTCTTCATTGATGATGACGGCCAAGCTTATCTCTATTGGGGTAATCCAAATCTCTGGTATGTGAAGCTGAATAAGAACATGATTTCGTATTCAGGCGAGGTCGTGAAGGTAGATTCTAAACCAGCGAATTATCAAGAGGGACCCTGGTTTTACAAGCGTGAGGGTCGCTATTACATGGCTTATGCATCTCACTGTTGCCCGGAAGGGATCGGCTATGCCATGAGCTCAGGCCCGGCCGGCCCTTGGCAGTACAAAGGAATGATCATGGAGCCAGATAAGCGATCGTCGGGGAACCATCCGGGCATCATCGATTACAAAGGAAGCTCCTATGTCTTTGGCTTCAATTACGCGCTGAACTTCGCCCTGACGGATAGGCACCGGGAACGACGGTCGGTGGCAGTCGCAAAGTTTACCTATGATCGCGACGGAACGATCAGCACTATACCCTGGTGGAAAAGGGAGGGGGTTCCCCAGATAGGCACGCTGGATCCATTCGTGCGCACGGAGGCCGAAACGTTTGCATGGGAATCCGGAGCCACGACTGGTCCCTGGACCTACGGAGTAAGGACCGCCCAAGACGACAAGGTTGGTGTATACGTCACCCACATCATCAACGGGAGCTACATTAAAGTTAGCGGTGTTGACTTCAACAGACGACACGCATCGAGCTTTACCGCTAGCGTGGCCAGCGGTTCCCAGGGCGGAGTCGTGGAACTCCATCTGGATGGAGTCGGTGGGGCTCTGATTGGATCATTAAAAGTTCCAAATACCGGCGGTTGGAGTAAATGGCAAACCAGAGCCACGAACGTTTCTAGCCCGACGGGGACACACGATCTCTATTTTGTATTCACAGGCGCCGGTTCCAGTGAGTTGTTTAATTTCGATTACTGGAAATTTCATTAGAGGTTCCCGGTCCCGAGAAGCGCCATTATGATAACCGCCAACATTTTGGGCACTTACCAAGACTGTTGACAAACACCTCACCGCGAATTGCGAGTTCAAAGATCCATCGGCAGTTCCTCCGATTCAACGATTCAACGCCTCTTTGCAATGAAGAACAGTCTTTCTGATTTCCCATTTGATCGCCTGCGATTATTTGTCTGGAAATCGCCTCCGCCTTTGATCGTGTGCTTGTCTGCTTGTCCAGGATCTTCTCATCTTCATCGCTTCAAGCTGGAAGAATCCGAAATGAATATGCATCTTTACATGGTGGGCTGCCGGGCACTTCGATCTGCAGGCCTTCTGCTCCACGGGTCCACTTCAGATCGGATTTCGATCCAAGGAGCTGAATGCTGCGGATTTGACCAGGGTAATTTGCGGAGTTTTCGGCGAGCGACTTGACAAGAACCTTGCCATCAGATGGCCAACCAAGCGCGATGGCGTAGAGAACATCACCCTTTGTCGTAAATCGGATGTCAGTGTGGTCGAACTTAAGCCTCTCCAGGTGATAAGAAGGCAGTTCTTTCGCATCGATGGACGGGCCTTCTCCAGAGATTTTCCAGGGACGCGTCCCCTTGATTGCTTCTGAGTTTACTTGTTGCCAATCCGCAAGTTCTCCGAGGAATGCGATTTCATCACTGTCCGGCTCCCCGTGACCCGGCAATGGGATGTTAAGCAGAAGATTCCCATTCTTGCTGATGACATCCACCATGAGAGGAATGATCAAGGATGCTTTCTGGTAAGTATGGTTCTCAAAGACTTTGCGATCGTAATGCCAATGCCCGATGCATGCCTCGGTTTGCCATGGATTCTCTTGAAGCTTATCTGCCAGCGACATTTCGAAGTCACGGGTGAGTGAGCCCCACACAGGCTCGGGAACCTCCTTCAGGTCAACTACTCCTTCCAGGCGGCCGCCATGCGACTGGATATTTTTGTTGTAGTAGTAGGCAATGATTTGGGGAGCCAGGTCCGGTATTCCCAGCCATACCCTTAGGTCCGGCGCTCCGGGACCGCCAATATCAAAGTCGAACCGCGCCCCATCGTCGAAATTCAAGATGTCAGGATTGTAGTTATCGATAACATCCTGGACACGCAGAAGGAACTGCTGCACGAACTCGGGGCAGGGCGTGTTCTTTGCGTGTGGCTTGCCATTGATCATCTCCGGATCCATGCCATCCCACCACTTTCCCTTACCGTCACCACTAGTTTGCATGCCGTCGTACGGAACTCCTGCAAGTGGTCCGGTGGTATCGCTCTTGTAGCGAACGGGAAGAAACTCGTCCCATACCCGATGCGGCGTTCCGTGATAGCTCACCCCGAATCGCAGTCCATTGGAACGCGCAACCTTCTCCCAGGTGCCAACGATGTCCCGCTTTGGACCGATCTTGACGCAGTTCCAAGGCTGGTATTTCGAATTCCAACAATCGAAGTTGTCGTGGTGAGTAGCCAAGGCGACGAGGTATTCAGCTCCGGCGCGCTTATATAACTTGATAAGTGCCTCCGGATCCCATCTTTCAGCTTTCCAAAGATGGCAGATATCCTTGTATCCGAACTGCGAGGGATGGCCGTAATGCTTCACATGATACTCATATTGCGGCATGCCTTGGATATACATGTTCCGCGCATACCAATCCCCTTGCTCCGGTACACACTGAGGGCTCCAATGAGCCCAGATTCCAAACTTGGCATCCCGAAACCAATCAGGGCATCGATAGGATTTCAAGGACTCCCAAAACGGCAGGAAAGGACCGTTTGGAATCTGTCCGCGAAAGAACTGCGACTCTCCAAGCGCTCTTGCCAGCCGAGATAACGCAATCATTGAAACCCCACCAGTCAGGAAGCGCCTGCGGTTCATCGTTTGAGTCTCCCCTTTAAAACAGTATGTAGATGCCTGATCACGCGATCAGCGGTGAGCGGAACTTGTTCTCTGCTGCCCGAATACCCCTACAAACAAATCCGAATTCAGACTCTTATCTTTGCGCAATTACTGATGTCGGTCATCCACGATTTATTGCGGCCGCTTTGGCTTGCCTGCTCCCGTTGCCGTTTCTTGGCCATTTGCGAAGCAACGGTGACGCCGCCGTCCTCGGGTAGCTGGATCATAGCTTCGCATTATCTTAGGAAGTTCTCCGTACCCGTATCCGAAGGACTCAATTTCCTCCCTGCTGAGACTGCCAGGACAATAGGTTATTCGGAATCGGCCCTCGGATGAGCCGGATGAGCCGTGAATGAGGTGTGCTGCAGCCGGTGGGCTCCGTTTGACCGAAAGCATCGGGTGCGATCAGATCCCCAATGCCCGCTGCTCCTGAGGAAACAAGAAACGTTCGACGATTCATAAGTTTTAGCGCACCGATCCCAAGTTGAAATTTGCAATGCCTGAGAGGTCTTGAGGCCACGGAGAGTCGTGGAATCGAAACTAAGTTAGCTTTACTAAAGATCCCGACGATGGATTCAATCATCGCCGAGCAACTGCTTTGGTGCGCTTTCGATCGGTTAGTTTCGAGGATGCCTGATTGCGGCGATTAGGCGCCTTCATACTGGATGCCCGCACAACCAGCGACGGCTCCAGAATGATGCTCATTGGTTGAGGGCGGACCTTGGACTCAAGTAGCCCAAGAAGGATTTCCGCGGTTCGCTCACTAATGCCCGGACAATTCTGGTCGATGCTGGATAGTGGAACACGCAGCAAGCGGTCGTAATGAAGATTCCCGCATCCTATGACCGCGATGTCTTCAGGAATGCGGAGCCCGGCTTCCAGAATTGCTTCCATGGCGCCAATTGCCAGCGGGTCGTTATACCCGAAAACCCCATCCGGAATCGGTCGCCTTTTAAGGAGGAGGCGCATCGCCTCTGCTCCCATTTCTTCGCTATCGATATCCACCCTAGATCTTGCTATCACCAGTGACTCTGAGTACGGGATACCTCTTCGCCGAAGTGCGCCCCTATAACCTTCAAATCGGCGAATCCCTGTGCTGTTCTCCCGGCCTCTGATATGTCCGATCGTCTTGCATCCCTGTTCAAGAAGGTGTTCGGTGGCCATTCGTCCGGCCGCCTCGTCATTAATTCCCACGAAGTTCGCTGAGAGCCCCGGCAACTCGCGATCGATCAAGATGTAAGGCAGTCCATGGCGCTCCAGGCGCAAAAAGGGCTTGAGGTCACTTCCGGAGGATGCAACGACCAGCGCGTCAAGCCTTCGGCCCATAAGCTGGTCGATTTCCCTCGCCTCCAGTTCGGGATCCTCTTCGGAGGAGGAGATGATGATTGAATAACCACGCTTTCCGATGGCTGCCGAAAGTGCTTTTGCCAGTTCCGCGAAGAAGGGATGAAGAAGGTCGGGAACTACCAGCCCCACTAGATAGCTTCGTCCGGTAACAAGACTTCGCGCCATGGTGTTCGGCCGATAATCCAGCTCTTTGATTCGCTTGAGAACCCGTTCCCGAGTGTCCTCCGCAATATCTGGATGATTTCTTAAAACTTTGGAGATCGTTACGATAGAGAGCCCCAGTTCCTGTGCGATGTCTTTCATGCGGACCGGCATACGTGGACTATACAGGCGCTTTTCCTGTTGTTGAATAGCGATTCCGGCATTGTTAAAGGTTACGTTAAAGTTATTCTCTGCTTTATTGGGTGCGGTATGGTTTACTTTATCGCTGTCTGTCGGATATAGTGACCGCACGTGCATTTTTGATAAGAGGACCTATTTCTAGACCCCCAATTCTTAATGGTCGATTGGATGGGCATCACCTTGAAGGGCGTGGAGCCCTCACTGGAGTTGGTACTTTTGCCGGAGGGGACGCAGTGCGATCCGCGGCGACCAAGAACATCAAAACATAAAAATCTTAAAGGACTGGACTCATGAAGGCTCTTGTCATGCGTGCCCCGGGATCCATTCAGCTTGACGACATCCCCCTCCCCGTTCGAAAACCAGGAGAGGTTCTGCTTAAGGTGCGCTATGTGGGGCTATGCGGCACCGATCTGAACTCCTACAGGGGCCGAAACCCACTCGTCCGTTATCCACGGGTTCCCGGACATGAGATTGCTGCGACGATTGCTGAAATCGATGGCGACTTTTCCGGACTGTCAGTGGGAACTGACGTGACCCTATCGCCTTATTCAAGCTGCGGAATCTGTGCGTCATGTCGTAACGGCCGAAACAACGCATGTCAGTTTAACCTCACCCTCGGAGTGCAGCGGGACGGAGCTTTGGCGGAGTACATTGCTGTTCCGGTCACAAACCTGTACAGAGCCTCCCTCAGCCCTCGAGAGCTTTGCTTGGTTGAACCGCTTACCGTGGGGTGTCACTCGGTAGCCCGAGCCCGCGTCCGTGCAACCGAGAGCGTGGCCATTTTCGGCTGTGGAGGTGTAGGACTGGGCGCCGTTGCCGCATCAGCATTTCGGGGAGCCATGACGATTGCGATCGACGTGGATGACAGAAAGCTCGAAATTGCAAGGAAGGCTGGAGCCGCTTACGCGATTAATTCCCGGAAGCAGGATTTGGATGCAACTATCAGAGAGCTGACAGATGGCCAGGGCCCCCAGGTGGTCATCGAAGCAGTGGGCAGACCCGAGACGTTTCTGGCCGCTGTTGAACTGGTCGCGTTCACAGGTCGCGTGGTCTACATCGGTTACGCTAAGGAGCCCGTGACCTACGAGACCAAACTCTTCGTTCAGAAGGAGCTCGACGTCTTGGGTGCCCGAAACGCGCTGCCGCAAGACTTCCGGGAGGTGATCCAAATGCTCGAATCCAAAAACTTCCCGGTGAATGAAGCGATTTCTGCCACAGTAGCCATGAATGAGGTTTCGGACTGGTTCAGGCGTTGGGATCTGCGGCCCGATGAGGTCACAAAAATCATGGTGAACGTGGGCTAGGACGCGCATCCTTCCATGAGGCGTCGACTGTTCTTAATGAGGGTATCCCTTGCAAGCTTCACATCTTTCTTCCGAGTCGCGCCTTCCACGCTCGACCATCAATACAACCGCTCGTCCGGGACTGCTGCCCAACGGCAGCGCGATACCGTTCGCGCTGGTGGTTCTGCTCTTCTTCATCTGGGGCATGTCGAACAATCTGACCGACATCCTTGTCCAGCAGTTCCGCAAGGGCTTCAGCTTGTCACAACTGCAGGCGCAGACGGTTCAATCGGCGGTCTTCTTCGGCTATTTCTCGATGGCGTTGCCGGCCGCCCTGCTGATGCGGCGAAGGGGATACAAGGCAGGCATTCTGCTCGGACTTTGCACATTCGGCATCGGCACATTGCTGTTCTGGCCGGCCGCGGTCATTGGTCAGTACGGTCCTTTTTTGCTGGCTTTGTACGTCGTTGGTTGCGGCTCGGCCATGCTAGAAACCGCGGCCAATCCCCTTGTTGCTCAGATGGGAGCATCCGAAACCTCGGAACGTCGGCTGAATCTCGCGCAGGCGTTCAACCCACCGGGAACGATTACCGGAGTGCTTGTAGGGACTTACTTCATCTTTTCCGGCGTGGAACTCGCGCCCGGCAAAGTCGCCCAGATGAAGGCCGCGGGGACCTACGCTGGATATCTGCACAGCGAGATCATGAGAGTCGTGCCCACCTATGTTGCACTGGGTTCGGGCGTCCTTCTGCTTGCACTGTTGATCGGGCTCACCCGGTTTCCTCCAGTTGCCAGCGGAAGCTCCGCACTCAAAGGAGAAGGTGTCGGCAGCTTGCGCGAACTGAGGGCATACCCTCATCTCTGGCTCGCGGTGGCAGCGCAATTTTTCTATGTGGGCGCGCAGGTGACCACATGGTCGGCATTCATCCCCTACATGAAGCAGTACACAAATGTGACCGAACGCGAGGCGGGCTGGTTTCTTACGGGTAACCTGATACTACTGCTGATCGGACGTTTTGCATCGACATGGCTGATGCGATGGATCCGTCCGGTGAAGATGGTCGCTGCATATGCGATCGCTAACAGCATTCTCATGACGCTTGCGCTCCTCCGCCCGGGTTTTGCCGGCGCAATGGCCGTCATGACCAGCAGCTTCTTTATGTCAATTATGTTTCCGACGATCTTTGCGCTGGGTGTAAAAGGGCTCGGGCGGAACACGAAATTGGGCGGCGCCCTGATTGTCATGTCGGTGGTTGGTGGAGCTGTGCTTCCCCCGGTGCTGGGAGCGATTGCTCGCTCAAGCGGGAGCATCGCACTGGGTTATTCCGTCGTCGTCGCAGCGTATCTGTTGGTCTTTGGATATTGCCTTCTGCAAGGGCACGACGTCAGCCTGCAGAGCGTCGAGCGGGCTCCAGAGGTGCTTTAACGAGAACAGCGCAAAACGTATCTGAAGCCGAGTCGGTCGGAACAGTTCGAGGAAGAAAACTATAGTCATCGATAACTGTATCGTTGACATATATTTCGTGATCTATTAGCGTCTTACCGAAAACCTATGGCAACGCCACATCTTGCCTGTGCTTGTGGGGATCAACCAGCAGACAAGATACGTTGGCAATGAGAAATCGCAATCTCGTCATTCAACAGTCATTGCATCGTAACGTTTCGAACCAAGGCGACTCATCCGATGGAAAGTCAGACTAGGGACGGCCAAGTACGGAATAGGATGGAATATCGGCTGTTAGGCCGAACCCAACTCGAGATTTCGACAGTGGGATTCGGAGCGTCGCCACTCGGGGATGTTTTCCGGACCACAGATCCTTCTGAGGGTCGGCTTGCTGTGCAGAGCGCCATCGATAAAGGCATTAACTTTTTGATGTTTCTCCTTACTATGGCTTAACACTGGCGGAGGAGCGCCTCGGGGAAGCTCTCGTCGATAGACGTAAGGAGATCATACTCGCCACGAAATGCGGACCGTATGGATTGGATGAGTTCGACTTCTCCGCCCGTCGGGTAATCAAAGCATCGAAGAGTCGCCTAGGAACTTGTTGAAATAGGTACGTCTCCGCGGCATTGCCCCGGGTCTATTCGTCTTATCGATATGCGAGGAGACGAGCGGGTTGAGGACGGGATGTTCAGCTATGTTTCGTTGGAGCAGAGAGTACCTTCGGATCACCCGTTGCGTGAAGTGCGCAGGGTGACCGACGCCGTGCTTGGCAGACTGAGTGCGGAGTTCGATGCGCTGTACGCGGACTCTGGGCGGCCGTCGATTGCGCCGGAGTACATTCTGCGAGCGCTGCTGTTGCAGGTGTTCTTCTCCATCCGTTCCGAGCGGCTGCTGGTCGAGCAGATCGATTACAACCTGTTGTTTCGCTGGTTCGTAGGCCTGGGCATGGATGATGGGGTGTGGAATCACGCAGTGTTCTCGAAAAACCGCGACCGTCTGTTGACCTCCGAGGTGGCGCAACGGTTCTTTGCCGAAGTGAACCGGCAGGCGAAGAAGTTCATGTCCGACGAGCACTTCACCGTGGACGGCACGCTGATCCAAGCCTGGGCCTCGCAGAAGAGCTTTCGTTCCAAAGACGACTCCGGGGACGGCGATGGCGCCAGCTTCCGTGGCCAGAAGCGCAGCAACAAGACGCACCAGTCCAGCACCGATCCCGATGCCCGGCTGTACAAGAAGAGCTACGGCAAGGAATCGAAGCTGAGCTATCTGGGTCATGCTCTGGTGGAAAACCGCAACGGACTGATCGCCGCAGCCATGGCCACTCATGCCGACGGATTTGCCGAACGCGATGCGGCGCTGTTGATGCTTCAGCGTAAGCAGGTGGGCCGCTCCCGGCGCATCACCGTGGGCGCAGACAAGGCCTACGACACGAAAGATTTCGTGCGCACGGCGCGAGAGTTGAATGTAACTCCGCATGTGACTAAGAACGACAACAACCGCGCCAGCAACCTGGATCGGAGAACCACGCGCCAGCCCGGCTACGCCGTCAGTCTCAGCCGCCGCTGGTTAATCGAAAAGAGCTTCGCCTGGCTCAAGCAGACCGGACCACTGCGCCAGGCCAACTGCGCGGACTGAGCAAGGTCGATTGGCTGTTCGTCTTCAGTTGCGCCGCGCACAACCTGCTGCGCTTGCCCAGGCTGCTCGCGCAACAACAGCGATCAACGCTTAGGGAGCAGTGTGCCTGAACCAGGCACGTGGGCCCGGAATCGCCCCTCCCGGGAGCCCGCCACCCCGCGTGAACACTCACCAAAACACGATTGCGAACCGATCTGACGGGGCGCTCGCACCAACTCCCCAGCAAACAAGCACCATCGACCCCAATTTCAACAGCTTCCTAGAGAACAACCTCGTAGGTTCTTCAGAAACTATGTACTTCATCGGGCTCGATGTTCACAAGAAGACGATCAGCTACGGCGTGAAGGATGCAGCTGGCCGTGCGCACCAGGAAAGCAAGATCGAATGACGCGCCGGAACTGGACTGTTGGGGGATGAGAAGAGCTCGGCCCGACAAGATGACGCGGATGCCGATCTCCAAGCAGCGGAACAAGCACCTCCAGCGAGTGCTGATTGAAGCAGCCAAACTGGCGGTGCGGAAGTGGCATGAACTCGCCGTGACACGCGCCAGAGAACTGGAGAGAGCGACCGCAACCGGGCCACGCTGGCGGTTGCCCGGAAGCAGCTTAAAAGCCTTTCCTGATAAGGGAAAAGCCAAAACATCAGGATTCATCGATGCGCAGACTGCCAGGTCCGGTAGTCGCCGACTGGGCGAAGGAGCCCTATACTCACCAGCTGAGTGTCGGTGCGAATCGCGGTCTTACCTTTCAACTTCAGTAGCACACGTTCCGATGCGAGCGATACTGCGACAAGTGGCTGCACGGAGTCAGGGTTCCGGAGATTTTCGCTCCGGCGCTCCGGTAAACCCGGTCAGAATGCGGGAATCCGCCCGAAACATGTGATAGCCATACGGCAACGTCGTTCAACCTCGCCGGAACTCTCCATCGAGCACCATGCGCCCAGGACGCCATCCATCCAGGTTTGCATCCCTCTTTCTGGAACATGTAACTTGACCTCACCAACTTCTCCCGACCATGGCGGCGACTCTCGAATGTCCGTATTCCGTGATCACAGAAGACAAGATCATGCACGAAAAGGGAACAACGCCGGCGCGGCGATTGATTCTGCTGGTGCTTTTGGTATCGCTGGCGTCTACCGCTGCAGCATCGAAGCGCGTGACTGTTGCGCAACTGGAGCAGGCGCTGGTTACTGCCCGTGCCGCAAACAAACCCGACGCAGACATTGCGCGCCAAATCGGCGGCTTAGAGCTTTCCGAACGGCTGACTGAGGCTACGCTCGCCCGACTCACCGGATATCTGGATGCGGGCTCCCAGGCGGCGTTGGCTCTCCAATTGCTCGCTGATCAGTCGGCTTTTCTGGACCCACCGGCGAGCGAGCTGCCGTCGACGGCCGCTCCTGACGAGGCTGCGCAGAAGCGCATGATCGAGGCGGCCCGGAACTATGTGGCGCAAACCCTGCTGCAGCTGCCCAACCTTTTTGCCATGCGGACCACGAACCGCTATGATGACAGTCCTTATGAGGTCAAGAAAGGCAGCTGGCCAGTTCGCGCTGGGCTGCACCTGGTAAATACTTCTCGCCGGGAAAGCTCCATCTTCGACGAGCGGACCAATCAGTCCACGAATGCGTCTGCTGCCAACTTGCAGGAACAGGCCGGATTGGTTTCCGGGGGAGAGTTCGGATCTACGCTGAGTATGATCTTGAGCGACGTGGTTCATGGCAAGGTGGCCTGGAGCCACTGGGAACAGCGCCCTACGGGGCAGGTCGCGGTGTTCCACTACTCGGTTCCAAGCTCAGCCTCACACTTCGAGGTCATCAACTCACTTCCGCGGCAGGCGTTGCTTGAGGGCACCTCAACGCCCACGGTCGGCACCCGCCAGGGTTCAGGCATCGATGTGAGATCGAGCGGCGGCTCCAAGGCCTCGACCATCGTCACCAGGCCCGGTTATCACGGTACGCTTTGGGTGGATCCGGTCACCGGGACCGTCCTACGCACGACCATGGACGCCGACACTGAAGGGGAGCGTTCAATTCAAGAGGGCCGCGATCATGGTGCAGTATGGTCCAGTTCAGATCGGCGAGAGCGAATTCATTTGCCCAGTGCGCAGCGTGGCCCTCTCCATAGCGGTCAACGGCGCCAGTCTCGATCCGCTCACCCGCATGCCGGGAGATGCGCCGACCGTGTGGCTGAACGAGAGCCTGTTCACGGGCTATCACAGGTTCGGCACTACGACGAGGATCGTGAAGGACACAGCCGCGCAGCCACAGGATTTAGAGGCGCAACCGGGCCGTTTGCAGGAAGTTTCTCCTCGCGCCAATAGCAACGTCACTTCGAAGCAGAAAGAGGGGAGTCCGGATGAATCCGAGCGGACGAATGTGCCCGATCTTCCTGCTCTGTTGCCTGACGTGCCCGATCTGCCTGCTCTATTGGCTGGCGTTCCTCCTGTGCACGAGCTCGCTCAACAAGCGCAGTATTCTCAAGACACTCCTGCAAAGATCGTAGTGAACGTCAACCGAGTGTTTGTGCCGGTTGTGGTCCGCGATAAGCAAGGCCACGCAGTGGCCGACCTGAAAAAAGAAGATTTCCAGGTCTTTGACGGTGGCAAGCCGCAAGCCATCTCTGGATTTTTAGTTGAGAAGCGCGAGGTGACTAAGGGCGCGCCGGCAAGCGCCACACCGGTGAGTACACCGAATGCTCCACCCCAGGTGGCGGTCCTGCCGAATCGAATCACCGTGTACCTTTTCGATGATTTGCATTTGAGCGCCGCAGACCTGGCATATCTCAAGAAAATCGATGCGAAAGCGCTAGACGGGGCATTGGTCGACTCCGATATGGCTGCCGTGGTTTCGATCTCCGGAAAGGTCAACAGCGGTCTGACGCGTGATCGCGCAAAGTTGCATGACGCGATCATGAGCCTGGAACCGCGAAGCCTCTTCACGTCAAGTGCGGGGGAATGTCCGAAAATCGAGTATTACGAAGCCGACCTGATCGAGAACAAGCACGATAGCACCGCCTTCGCAAATGCGTTGGCGCAGGTATTCGCTTGTGATCCGGCTCTGGACAGGCAGCGCGATCTCGAGGTAGCTCAGGGAATGGTGGAATCCGCCGCCAGGCGAGTTCTGATGGTTGGCGAACAGGACGTTCACGTAACCCTTGCCGCGATCAAAGAGTTTGTGCGCATAATGTCCAAACTGCCGGGGCAACGCATCCTGATCCTTGTGTCGCCCGGCTTCATTTCCATTGCGCCCGAGGCTTTGAGCCTGGAGTCGCAAATTATGGATCTGGCGGTCCAGTCCGGTGTGACCATCAACGCCCTGGATGCGCGCGGACTGTACACGGGCGTAACGGATATCAGTGAGAGAGGCGCGGGGCAAATCATCGATCCAACCCGTCTCGCCGCTATGACTCGTGCCGAGGGCGTGATGTCAGAACTCGCCAACGGGACAGGCGGAGCTTTCTTTCACAACAGCAACGACCTGGGGGCGGGATTCAAGAGCCTGACGGATGCGCCGGAGGTTGTTTACGTGTTGGAACTTTCACTCGACAGCGTGAAGCCAGACGGTTCCTATCATCGCGTTAAAGTGAAAGTGGATCGAGACGGCATGCAGATACAGGCACGCCAGGGTTACTCTGCTCCCAAACGAGAGACGAACAAGAAATAGAAGTTCTGTCTCCTTCGTCGACCTTTACCGCCATCAATCGCTCAATCGGTGCAAAATCGCGGAGCCTCTTACCGAGGCACCGATTAGTCCCCTTAAATCGCATTACGGAAGTGATGTATTGGCTCAAGTTGACCGGCAACGTGTTCATTGAGTCATTCAGGTTGAAGCTACATAACACGATTGGCCGTCGAAAGTACATTTTGGAGCCCAGTGGAGCCCCCCCATCGAACCGTCGAATGGCATTAAAGATAGTTCTCAGTCATACTTCCGGCCCATCAAATTATGAAGGGCATGATCCGCAGGCGCTGATCGGCGGGCTTAACCGCCATCTCATTCAGATAAATCCACTTCAACTGCAAATGGGGATAAAGGGGCGAACCGCAGGCTTGCCATGCCTGGATCGGACTGACCGTCTGCTCCCAAAATTGATTTTTAACGTAATATCAAGAACTTAGCAGGAACGGGTTGGCGCTGTGAGTCCCGCAAAATAACCGATAGTAATTCTTAGAGTGGGACTAAAGTGGGTTTGTCTGACTCTCCTCTTACCCTCGCCGATTGGACCTGGAGCAACGGCGGTGATGATGCCGAATCCCCTTGTTCTCCGTTCTTCACTCGTCCGCAGTGGAACAGAAAGGATACGAATCGGTATGGCCGCCAAATCGCGGAGACATCGCTTGATCGAAATCGACTGGCCTGAATTCGGTGTGGCTGCTTGCCCGCCTCCTCCATCGACTTCCGAGCTCGAAGCAAGAATCGGCAAACTGCGAGCCAGAATGGAAGAGCTCAAACTCACATATACCGTCGTCTACGGGGACCGCGAGCACTTCGCCAATTTGACTTATCTCACCGGGTTCGATCCCCGGTTCGAAGAGGCGCTGCTCATCGTCGGCAAGACGGCCACGCCGCTCATCCTTGTGGGTAACGAGTGCGAGGCGTATCTGGGCATCAGCTCCCTGCATGCCGCGGGGCGAATGCGTCATGAGCGTTTCCAGTCATTCTCTCTGTTGGGTCAACCGCGGGACCGGAGCCGCGCCCTACGCGAGATCCTCGCGGACGAGGGCATTGGTCCGACCGCAATTGTGGGTGTCGTTGGATATAAGTATTTCTCCTGCGACGAGCACCCAGACGCTGCTCATGCGTTAGACATACCGTCCTACATCGCAGACACCCTTCGCGAGTTGGCCGGCTCAGAGAACGTCTTCAACGCCACCGACTTATTGATGCACCCCGGTTATGGCCTGCGCGCAAGGTGCACTCCCTTCGAAATTGCCTATTTTGAGTACACCAACGGGCAAGCTGCGGAGGCGGTTAAGCGCATGATCTTTGCGTTGCAAGAAGGAATGACCGATCATTCGGTGGTCGAATCCGGCCGCCTGAATGGAGACCCTCTAAGCTGCCACGTCACCTTTGTCACCGGTCGAAACGCCAACTACGGCCTTTGCGGACCAGGCGGTGAGCTGATTCGCCGAGGCCAACCTCTTGCATTCAACGTCGCCTACTGGGGCAGCAATATCTGCCGTGCCGGCTGGATTGCCAGGAGTGCCGTGGACCTGCCTGATTCAGCTTCAGATTACGTCCCATCGTTTGTCGGGCCCTATTTCGAAGTCATGAGCGAATGGTTCGGATTGATGAAGTTAGGTACTCAGGGACACCACGTCTGCGATCTGATTCAGGATCGCTTGCCTTTCGACAAATTCGGAATCTATCTCAACCCAGGTCATTTGATTCACCTGGATGAGTGGATGAGTACCCCGTTTCATCGGGGTTCTCAGATTCCGGTAGCCTCTGGCATGGCTATCCAGGTCGACGTTATCCCGCAATCCAAGGAATATTTCTCCACCCGCATGGAAGACGGCCTGGTGATTGCCGACGCGGAGCTACGAGCAAAGCTGAAAGAATCCGCTCCGGATTGCTATGATCGATGCCAGAAGAGACGGTCCTTTATGAGCGATGTGCTCGGCATTGAATTACCCGAAGAAGTCTTGCCGCTCTCAAATACGTGCGCCATCGTGCCTCCGTTTTTCCTGTCGCCGAATACGGTCATGGCATTGGAGACCTAGCAATTTCCCCGATCCCTAAGTGGCCGTGATCAAGCGCCAATTTCGCGCAGGAAACGCTCGGGCTCATGGTGAGGCCAAGTAGAGCAAAGCGCGCGTTTTTCTCCTGTATTGTTATTGACGGAGATTTCCAGGTGACCGCTGAGACCACTCATCCCGACGCAGACCCTCAGCTTCGCCCGAACTCGCTCGGTCTTTCAGAATTGGTCTTCCAGGGTGTCACGCACATCGCGCCGGCGGCCAACATCATATTCACTTTCCCCATCATCGCCCTTCAGGCGGGACCGGTTATGCCGCTATCGTTCCTGCTCTCGACCCTGGTCTGCTTCTTCATAGGGAATACCGTGTCCCAGTTCTCCCGGTACATTCCGTCGAGCGGCGGCTATTACTCTTTTGCCACGCGTGGGCTCGGCAGCCGCAGCGGTTTCATGGCGACCTGGAGCTACCTGATCTACGAGATCCTTGGAGCGGCCGGAACCACGGGTTTCCTTGGCTACCTTATCTCGGACATGTTGCAAAAGCAGTTCCATGTGAACATTCCATGGTGGTCTCTGGCCTTGGCGACAACTGCCCTTATCTGGGCGCTCACTCACCACGGCATCCAGTTGTCGGCTCGGATTACCGCGCTCTTGGGCGGGATCGAATTGCTGATCATGTTAGCGCTCGCGATCACGTTCCTGATCCATCCAGGTCCGGGTTCCTCATATCTTGCGCCGCTGAAGTCCTCTTCATCGCCGCACCACTTCGGCGGCATCCTGGCCGGGATGGTTTTCTCCATCCTCGCGCTGAGCGGTTTCGAGGCTCCGGCACCGCTCGCCCAGGAAGCCCGCCGCCCCGCCAAGTTTATCTCCCAGGCAATCATGCTCTCCCTGGGTAGTATCGGAATCTTCTACATCCTTACTTCGTATGCCAGTGCAATCGGCTGGGGCACCGGCGATATGGCTGCCTTCGCGTCCAATCCCAATCCGTATTACATCCTTGGCCATACGGTGTGGGGCGCCGGCTGGTGGCTCGTCGTCCTCGCTATCATCAACAGCGCCGTCGGCGTCGGTCTTGCCTGCACCAACGCCGCGTCTCGCGTGATGTACACGATGGGCCGGGCGGGCACACTCCCAGCCAGTTTCGGATATATCCATCCCATCCACCGGACTCCCACATTCGCGATCGCGTTTGTGCAGATATCCGGCATGGCGGCAATCCTGTTGGTGGGCTTTTTGTTGCAACCCGATACGATCTTCGGCTTCCTTGAAACAATCGCCACACTGGCCGTTATCATCCTCTATGCTATGGCGAACCTGGCCCTGACGAGCTATATGCGCCGCGAACAGCGAGCCAAATTTTCTATCTGGCAACACGTAGCGGTCCCATGGATCGCGACCTTAGCTCTAATCCCTGTTCTCTTTGTCACGGTCTACCCGAAACCCGCCTGGCCCTACAGCCTGACTCCTTATTTGTTTCTCGCCGGACTTCTCGCCGGCTTTGCTTACATGCAGTGGCGCGAATCATGCCATCCCGGAGCGCTTCGCCGTGGTGCAATGATGCTTATTCGCGCGGGCGGCGCCTCACAGGGTGACGTTGAACCGAGCGAACCATCATCCCTGCTCTAGGAACTTGTTGAAATAGGTACCCTGTCCGCGACGTTGTGCAGGAGTGATCCGTCTTCCAAGCATGCGAGGAGACGAGCGGGTTCAGGACGGGATGTTCAGCTATGTTTCGTTGGAGCAGCGGGTGCCTCAGGATCATCCTTTGCGAGCAGTTCGCAAGCTGACGGATGCGGTGTTGGGGACGTTGAGCCCGGAGTTCGACGCTCTGTATGCGGACTCAGGCCGTCCATCGATTGCGCCGGAGTACATTCTGCGAGCGCTTTTGTTGCAGGTGTTTTATTCGGTCCGCTCAGAACGGCTGCTTGTCGAGCAAATCGACTACAATCTTTTGTTTCGCTGGTTTGTTGGTTTAGGCATGGACGAGGCGGTGTGGCACCATGCAGTGTTCTCCAAGAACCGCGACCGGTTGCTGACCTCCGACGTAGCGCAACGATTCTTCGCCGAAGTCAACCGTCAGGCGAAGCGGTTCATGTCCGACGAGCACTTCACTGTCGATGGCACGCTGATTCAGGCTTGGGCCTCACAGAAGAGTTTTCGCTCCAGGGATGGCTCAGACGATGACGACGGTACCAACTTCCACGGCCAGAAGCGCTCCAATAAGACGCATGAATCGACCACCGATGCCGATGCGCGTCTGTACAAGAAGAGTTACGGCAAGGAATCGAAGCTGAGTTATCTGGGTCATGCGCTGGTGGAAAACCGCAACGGTCTGATCGCCGCGGCGATGGTGACGCACGCCGACGGTCATGCCGAGCGCGATGCAGCGCTGTTGATGCTTGCCGAAACGCAGGATGGCCGCTCACGCCGCATCACGGTGGGCGCCGACAAGGCTTACGACACCAAGGATTTCGTCAGCACGGTGCGGGAGTTGAACGTGACACCGCACGTTACCAAAAACGACAAGGGCCGCACGAGTAACCTGGACCGAAGGACCACGCGCCAGCCCGGCTATGCCATCAGCCTGAGTCGCCGATGGCTGATCGAAAAGGGCTTCGGATTGCTGAAGCAAACCGGCCCGCTGCGCCAGGTTAAGTTGCGAGGCATGCAGAAAGTGGACTGGTTGTTCGTCTTCAGTTGCGCGGCGCACAATCTGATCCGGCTGCCGCGGCTGATGGCTCAACCACCGGGTAGGCTCCGGGAGCAGTGCGCCTGAGCGACGGTTGCCAGCCTCAGGGACGATTCCCTGAGGGCTCGCAAACCCTTATAAACACTGGCCAGAACTACACTTCAAACGGTTTTCGTACGGAACGGAACGAAAACCGCCAGCAAAGACGACGCAATCAGGCGAATTTCAACGAGTTCCTAGTACTACTGTGTTATAAGAAGTCCCGCAGGCAACAGGGGCATCTGGGCAGGGAGCGGGCCAGGTGGGTTGCGATCTGGCGGCGCACAGTGGCGATCGAGTATGGATTATGCCTTTCGGTTCTTACCGGCAGCGCCGCGGGGCGTGTAGCTGCGTTGCATACGTGGTAAGGAAAAGTGGAGGTCGGCGGCCCGCAATGGCGGCGAACCCGGCGGAGGGGGGAAAAGGCACCGCTCCCGCACCAGGAAGCCGTAGGCGGCGATGGCGAGCGTGGCATGGTGATGAAAGCCGCGCCAGCCGCGTCCTTCGAAATGGCCCAGACCAAGTTCCTGTTTGAGTTCCTGATAGTCGCGTTCGATCATCCAGCGCTGTTTGCCCAGAAGTACCAGTTGACGCAGAGGGAGGGATTCCGGCAGGTTCGACAGCCAGTACTTGGTCGGTTCCTTCTCTGTCTTCGGCCATTCGATCAGCAGCCACTGCTCCGGATGCGGTTCACTGCGCCAGTAGTCGCGATGGGCCACACGCACGCGCAGTCGGGTAAAACGCGAGTGCATGGTGCCACGCGTACCTTCGCGCCAACTGACGCGCCGCCAGTTGCCGGGACTGAGACAGAGGGCCAGTTCCTTCACCGAGAGCGGCTGATGGTGTTTATCTCTACGCAGAAGACTGGCAGGGCGCCCGGTTGCATTGCGGGCCCGGGGCGGAAGCGGAGCGGTGCCCGGCGGCCAGACAGAAGTCGAAGACTGGACACCCACGACATACTGTAGTTCCAGACTCTCCACTTCCTCACGAAAGCCGTGATCGTTTCCATAGGCAGCATCGGCCAGCACCACGCCACGCGGTACATCCTCATCGAGCAGCGAACGAATCTGTGCCAGCGCTATCTCGGGTTTGGTCTGGAACCGGACATCTTCCGGAACTCCTGCTTTTTGGCGTCGCTCCCGGTCATTCGCCCAGACCTCAGGCAGATACAACTGGTACCGCACAGGAAGACTGGCCTGCTCGGTGGCCAGCGACACGCTGACAGCAATCCGGCAGTTCTCCTGCTTACCCACCTGCCCACAATACTGCCGCGTGACTCCAACCGAATGGTTCCCCTTTTTGGGAAAGCCCGTGTCATCCACGATCCAGGCGGCCAGACGATCCCGCCGCGTCATCGCGGGCAGCACCTGGTCGCGCACTTCCTTCAGCAGCGCAGCATCGCTCCAGGCTGCGTCGGCCACGATGTGATGCAGCGACTGGTGCATCTGGCGCACGTTGCCCGGAGCCAGACGCGCGGCCATAGGCTCAACGCTCTTGCGCTCCAGGGGCAGCAGAAGACCCTTCGTGTAGTTCTCCAGGGGAACGACGCGATCGGCATGCCCAACGGTTCGGGTCAGACTACCCAGATAGCTTTGCAGGCGCTCTGCCTGGCGGGAGAAATCCAGCTGGCGACGCTTCATCGCCCTCAACGTACTGCTCGCCCGTGTTAAACGCCAGGACAATCAATAAAGAGGTATCCACTTTATAACACAGTAGTACTAGAGGCTGAGACTTCGGGGGTCTGGTGCGCTCAATGTTGAAATTGTCCAAAATGGATTCTTATTCGGTGCCGGTAGTTCAGCACACGCTCGATATTCTCGAATTACTCCACCGAAACGAATCACCCCTCAAGATGAGTGAATATCGAAGCAAACAGGAACAGCACATAGTACAACATATAGAATTTTAAGAACTCTTGTGGGCCGCGGTTATGTTGTTCAAGATTTTAGGAACCTCTGAAGAACTCCCCCAGGCGCATGTAGTGCGGGTAATGTGGATGCAGGGGGCAGAGCGCAGATGCGGCAAGTTACGTTGGCTTCGCAGGGCAGCTTCGAACGTTACGGCAGGAAGACACGGCGGGAGAAGTTTCTTGAGGAGATGGATGGAGTCATGCCGTGGCCGGAGCTTGAGTCGTTGGTAGCGCCGCATTACCCGAAGGAAGGTAACGGACGGCCTCCGGTGGGACTAAGCATCATGCTGCGCATCTACTTTCTCCAGCACTGGTTCAACCTGTCGGACCCGGGTGCGGAAGAGGCGTTGTATGATTCGCCCGCGCTGCGCCGGTTTGCGGGCGTGGATCTGGGCCGAGCGGCGGCCCCGGACGAAACGACCATCTTGAACTTCCGCCATCTTCTGGAGCGGCATGATCTGTGCGGAGCCATGCTGGACGCGGTCAACCACTACCTGGAAGATCGCGGCATCCGCATTGGCACGGGCACGATCGTGGATGCGACGATTATCCATGCACCATCGTCGACCAAGAACGCGACCGGCACCCGCGACCCGGAGATGCATCAGACGCGCAAGGGCAACCAGTGGTTTTTCGGAATGAAGGCGCACATCGGGGTAGATAGCAAGCAAGGCATCGTGCATTCGGTGTGCTCCACAGCGGCCAGTGTGGCCGACAAGCACATGTTGGCGGACCTCTTGCATGGTCATGAGCGCAAGGTGTGGGGCGACGGAGCCTATCAGGGGCAGGGCGAGGCGATCCGCCAAGCCGCACCGCATGCCCAGGACATGACCTCGCGGCGAACCAGATATAAGCAGATGGTGGACGAGTTACAACGAAGAAAGAACCGGACCAAGGCCAGGGTGCGAGCCAAGGTGGAACATCCTTTCCGCATTTTGAAGCGCGTCTTCGGATTCGTGCAGGTACGCTTCCGTGGCTTGAAGAAGAACCACGATTACCTGTGCGCTGCCTTCGCACTGGTCAACCTTTACATGCACCGCAAGCGGCTGGCCCCTTTGGGGGCTTAGTGTGTCTGGAGAGCGCAGAAACGCGCTCTCCGGACACAAATCAGAACCACTGAGCCGACCGTAAGCCTGGAACGCACCACCGGCTCAGATTCATTTGGAAGGCTGCAAAAACTGAATCTTAGTCAGAGGTTCCTTAGATTCGCGAGCCGTATATGAGCTAAGGAGCGCAAGATTGAAAACACGAATCTTGATTACTTGTCTTTCATTATGTATTTGCTGTGGCTCAGTATTCGCGGTTTCACAAATATCATTTCAATTCCTGCAAAAGCCTGGACCGAATCCGGTAGGGTTGAAGGTCGTCGATCAGTACGATCGCTCTCGTGCCTATCCCGCTTCCCCGGAGAACTTGTCAAAGTTCTCTGTGGGCGATGATGCCCGCCCGCTGCAAACACTGATCTGGTATCCATCGCTGAGAAGCTCCGGCAAGTTGATGACAGTTGGAGACTATACGCAGCTGGCCGACACGGAGATACACTTCGACGCGCCCCATCCTGAACAGAATCGATGGCGTTCGCTGTTGAAGACTTCGTCCGAGATTCCGATGTGGGCGGTGCGGGATGCAAACGCGGCAAAAGGTCATTATCCGGTTCTGATTTACGCGCCCAGCGATTCTTCCGTTTCCTGGGAAAATGCCGATCTGTGTGAGTATCTTGCCAGCCGTGGCTACGTCATTCTTGCGAGCCCGTCGATGGGCGTATCTACACGCGACATGACGGACGATCTGGTCGGGATCAACGCGCAGGCTCGCGACATCTCGTTTCTCATCACCTATGCCAAAACTCTACCCGATACGGATTTATCCGAGGTCGCCGTCGTGAGCTGGAGCTGGGGCGGAACTTCGAGTCTGTTTGCGGCCGCACGAGACCCCCGCATCGATGCCCTGGTATCCATGGACGGCAGTATGCGCTATTACCCGGGCCTCGTGAAGATGGCCGGCGATGTTCATCCAGAGCGGATGACCATACCACTTCTTTTCTTCACCCAGGGCGATCCGAACGTTCTTGAAAATATTGACAGATATCATGACGGCCCCGTGGCATACCTCCTGGGTCCAAACGTTCTGAACTCCTGGATACATGGCGATCTCCTGACTGTGAATATGCTGGGCATGGCGCACCCAGAGTTCAGTTCGATGTTTCAACGCAGGGAGAGCGCGCAGCGCTTTGCGGAAAATCAGGTAGCCGATTACGGACGGGATGACGCCAACACGAGTCATGCCTGGGTTGCGCTCTACACGTTGAACTTTCTGAATGCCTACCTGAAACACGATGCCTCAGCAAAGGCATTTCTTGAAAGAACCCCAGCGGAAAATGGCGTTCCGAAACACTTTATCGGCATAACGTTTCGACGTCGCGCAGAGAGTATCTCCTGCGAAAGCCAGAGTGATCTCCCGATCACCTCCCCGATGAGCTGCGATCCACGGCATCGTATGCCGTTTCTTAGTGAATGGCAGCTGCTTGAACTGTCGGCCCGATGCATCAACTCCGATTTTGTTGAGAGAGGAGAGCCTCAATCGGTAACGACAAGTCGGCGATGAGAGCACAGCATTTAAACTGGAATGGCGTTCCGCGAGGTGTTCTTGTTCAAGCGTTCCAACCTCGGGCTTTTCCTGGCGTTCAGCCTCTTACTTGCCTCAGTTTCATGTGCGGCGCTGACGACGCCGAATCCGAATGGCAAGACGGTTGCGGAAAGGCTTGGTTATCCCGCCAACTCTCGCCTGCTGGTAATTCACGCGGATGATTTCGGGATGATGCACACGGTGAACCACGCGATCGAAGACGCCTTTGAAAACCACTGGGTGACTTCGGCCAGCATCATGGTGCCCTGCCCGTGGTTTCCGGAGGTCGTGCAGTGGGCGAAGGCGCATCCCGACGCTGATCTCGGCATTCACCTCACGATGAATGCGGATTGGACACCGTACCGGTGGGGACCGGTGTCAGCACAGCCCATGGATTCCAGCCTGCGCGATCCGGACGGATACCTTCCTTTGACTACGGAATATGTGGACCAGCACGCCAAGATGGCGAATGTGGAAGCTGAGGGGCGGGCGCAGGTGGATAAGGCGTTGGCTGCCGGAATCAAGCTTTCGCACCTCGACAGCCACATGGGAACGCTCTTCAGCACGCGGGGGTTGTTTGGGGTCTATCTCGGACTCGGGAAGCACTTTCATCTTCCGTTGCTGCTTGCGAAAGATACTCGCAGGACGGGAGTGAGTGTGCAACTGCTGCCCGATATCAATCCGGAGGCGGTGGTGATAGACAGAGTGCTGGAAATGACTCCGGGTGTGCCAAAAGAGAAATGGTTCGAGCACTACAAAGAAATGCTGGGACCACTTCCGCCGGGAACCTATGAGCTAATCGTGCACCTCGCCTATGACAATGACGAGATTCGGGCGGCTACGTTCGACCATCCGGATTGGGGAGCGCAATGGCGCCAGAACGATATCGACCTGGTCAGGAGCGAGGAGTTCAGAAAGTTTCTGAAGGAACAAAACTTCATCCTTGTCACGTGGACGGACTTAGCCAAGGCAATCCCGGCTTCCGCGAAATAGGAGCCAAGCGTAGGGCTGATTAGGGGCTGGCGACGTCCGGCACGCAGCGTACTGCTACCACGCCGGTGTGAGGATGGGCTTCCTTGGCTGTGCTGGAGCAAGCGAGAATCGTGTCGGAATCCGTCCGCTTCCGAGGCATAAAGCGGATGGGGATGTTCCCGGAACACCAGGCCATCGACCACGGCCCGACTCGGCTTTGGGGGCGTAAAACCGGCTTCGCGTAGATTGAACTCTTAACGCTGCGTGCCCAAGAATAAAAGAAAGCTCTAAAAGCAACGGAAGCGGCTGCTAAGCCGCTTCCATTGGAATCACCTGCCCGAATGGCGCCAGGCGCGACTCCGTGGAGGCCCACAACACTGGGTAAGGAGGAGCCTCTTTCGGAAATGCGCCACATAAATCTGTAAGGAACACCAGGGTCTGCGGCACAATTCCGCGCTCGTCCAACCAGCGGAAGCAGGGCGCGAAGTTCGTTCCTCCTCCGCCAACCGGGGTAAGTGAGATCGGCTGCCCCGCTTGATAGACCTCGGCCTTATGGACCTCGGTATCGAAGTAGAGCACATGCACCCGGCTCGGCCGTTGTCCTTCGAGAATGGAGCGAATTTCCGCCTCGAAGAGACCCAGTTGACGCGCATTGATCGACCCTGAGCAATCGACGGCGATGGCGATTTCCCCGGCGCCTTCAGACCTGACACCCGGGAGATAGAGCCCAGCCCAGATGTGCCGCCGGTTGGGCGGCATCCAGCTGTAGTCAGACGGAATGGTTTCTGACCAGGCGCGGCGCAGCAACTCGCGCCAGTCCACGCCTGCGGCTTCGGATTGTTCGAGGCTACGAGTGACACCGGCCGGCAGCTTGCCTGCAAGTTTTGCGACGTTCTCTGCCTGCTCGACGGCTATCTTCCATTCCCGGGCCTGTTCAGCCACGGTCTCGCCGTCGTCTCCTTCGGGCTCAGGAGCGTCAAGCACCTGGCCAAAGCCGCCCGGTGTTGCCGGAGCAGTAGGCTCACCATCTGCACTCGGATTGTTGGCTTGCTTTCCGCCCTCTCCGTTGGAAGAAGCACCATCCTGGTTCTCTCGTTCACCGTTTGAGCCGTCCTGATCTTGCTGCTCCTCGATCAGGTTGTAGATGCGTTCTGCGCTCATGCCGCGAAAGCGATGGTCGATGAGAACATCCTTTGGCAGCGTGAGCCCGGCATCCAGGAGTAGAGGGTTGATGGCATAGTCGCATGCCATATTCCAGCGCTTCCGATCACGGTCTCCGCGACGCGTGTGATGCTGAAGTGCCGGGTGCATGACTTCATGAGCCAGAACGCCGGCAAGTTCTGCCGCGTTCAGCGTCTCGACAAATGCCGGATTGTAGAACAGGGAGACGCCATCCGTGGCCATGGTCTGAATCGAGTTCGAGGCCCGTCCACCCAAGCGGAAGAGGAGTGAACCGAAGAAAGGATGATCGAGAAGGAGAGCGGTCCGGGCCTTCTGGATCCGGACCGCGGGGGTAAGATGCTTCGTCATGGCGTTGCAGCCTCCATATACGCCGACATGTGCGAGAAGATCTCCTCGACACTTGGCGCGTTCTGCTGCGTAGACTTGTCGTTCGGTTCGGCCGAGTCTTGCTCCCGGCCGCGCAGGACCGCGTCCATCTGCGACAAGATCTGGGCGGCGTCCGATGCGGTTGCAACGCGGAGAATCTCGTTCTTCTTCAGATCGTGCGCGCTGAAGTTGCACAGGCGATCCTTGATCTCCGCCGCAAACCGATTCAGTTCCTCGTCCTGGTTCACATTGAGACGTGGAAGCAGATCGACAAGGTCGAAGACATTGGTGACCAACGAAGCATGGAATCGTGACTCCGGGTCGTTCAGTTTGTCGACCATGTGTGTGACCACGTCCGTCAGCCGCACCCACAGGTCCCTGGTCCCACGGTTGAGCGACTGGCGTACACTCTCGTCGATTTCACGCGCGACCCGCGCCTGTTCTTCCTCTGAGAGCGTCACTCGGAAGTCATCGCCACTGGGAATCGGCAGCACCTCGAGCTTCACCCCAAACTTTGCCCGGAGCTTTTCGGCCGATGGATAGTCCTCCTCGCGGAAAAGGCCGTTCAACTCTGGACGGACCTGCTCGATGTAGGACGGGTAGACCTCCAGGAACTCATCAACGCTCTGGGAGAACGCGCGTTCAAACTCTCGCATCTGTGTGGTGAGTTCAAAGTAGAAGTGTGCGGGCAGCAGACGATAGCCTTCATCGGACCACGGCAGGGTGATCTTGTAGAAGTGCTGTCGAATTTGTCCGGCGAGTGTCCGCAGCGCGTCAAGCTTCTCTGCGCCGCGGAGCAGTTGTTTGTTGTAGCGACCTGCGCCCTCGTGCGCGCCGTGTTGATGGGCAACGTCGCGGCTGACTTTCCGGTCGTGTTTCACCGCAGTCCAGATACTGATATGGACTGCGGCCAGCATGGCTCGTTCGGTAATCATTGCAGGACCTCCGCATGTTCGACACCGAAGCGAACGAACTCCGGCGTATGGGTGATGCCACGATTCCGCGCGGCCGCGTCGCGTATCGCCAGCACGCGCATCTCGGTGGGCATGCGATCGAGATACTGCATGCCCTTGGCGATGGAGTGGTCGCTGAGGACTCTTCCTAACGCAGTAGCAATCGCGATCTGTGCGGAAGGCTCCCCAGGCAGCGGCGCGCTATCCGGGTTCAAGAGGATTTCATCGATGGACGGCAGATCACGAAACAGCCGCAGGAAGGCAACCAGCTCCGTCGTGGCCGCGGGCCCAACAGTACCCTCAAGCAACTGCGCTTCGATCTCTGTGGCTCCCGTGAAGAAGCCACTCTTCTGCCGGCGCGCGAAGCCGCTCAAGACGTTCGAGGCCATCTCCCAGGAGCGGGGTGTAGGCCACGCATTCACGTCCGACGTGGCGTTGGCATCATGCAGGAGTGCCGGCTTGAACCGCAGGAAAGCAATGATCTCCGGACGCAGCCCGGCACGAACCGCCCACTGGCACCAGTCTTCGAAGTCCGGCTCGAGGTTTAGGTGGACGAAGCGATTGCGCAGCGGCCGCGGCATGGAAAAGTGCACACCACGCTCGGACGCCGGATTGCCTGCGGCCACCACCACCCAACCTTCCGGGAGGTGGTATTCACCGAGCTTGCGGTCGAGCACCAGCTGATAACAGCCCGCCTGCGTCATCTGCGGTGCGGCAGTCAGCTCGTCGAGAAAGAGGATGCCTTTGCCGGAGGTAGGCAGAAACTTCGGTGGCACCCATTCTGCCTGATCAGCGGAGATGCGCGGCAGCCCGCGCAGATCGACCGGATCAAGCTGAACAGCTCGAATGTCGAGGAACTGCCAGCCTAGATCAGAGGCTACCTGTGCAACGATTTGCGACTTGCCCACACCGCACGCGCCCCAGATGTGCAAAGGCACACGTTCGGTAATGAGCGCATGGAGCGCTTCAAAGAGTTCAGAGGGTTTCATCGGTTGTCCTTTATGGAGGGATTGGTCAGGCGAGGTTGAGATGAAGTGGAAACGGCGATGCGAACTGCGGCAGAGTCAGCGAACAGCTGGCTGTGGACTGGGCGAAGTTAAGCAAAATCGGTGGCACGAGATGTGCGCTTTCTGACGACGTATGTTGTTCAAAGGCGACTAAAGGGATACGCAGTCTAACGGGATCGAGCGGGTAAGCGTAGTCTAGAAGATCCGCACCGGCGCGAATCATTGACCTTAGTTTGTGCATACGATATTCCGGAAGCTACGGAAACCAAAACTCCTCAGAGGCTCGATCGACCGGCTGAAAATTCTCTCCCCCTGAACGAAAAAATGGGGAACAGGCCGGTGAAAGGAACGAGAGTTTGTAATGGCTCACCCGTCAGGTCCATTTTCCAGCCGATAAGGAACGGAAAGGTGATCGTGGAGCGTCGGCATTCTTAATGGCAATCGGAATGATTCGGAGTAGTTTCACGACTGCTGGCTTCTTAGATACGCACTTAGAAGCAGCGCGAACTTGCGCTCGTGAAATGGGGGAAACATATAAGCTATCCAGTAAAGCGAGCCGTGGTTAGAGAGTCCAAGCCGCATTGCCGACGGCTAGCCTGCGCAAGCAAGGTGACGGTAACGAAAGAAGGATCTACATTCGATCGCTGGCTGCTCGGCAATCGATCTGCGGGGAGCCACATTTTCGACGTGTGTCTAGGGTATGCCGACTTGCGTGGTGCAATTCGATGATGCATCCTTTACCCTTGTGGACAATGGCTGGACGGGGATTGAAGGTGCGCTAACCTTGAAGTGTGCGGAGCTGAGAAGAACGAAGCTACCTGGAATGCGGCTTATGGAAGCCGACCTTCGCGGCACCGACCTTCAGGGGGCGAATCTCGTCGGTACCGACCTGAGCGGGGCTAACCTTGAGGGTGCAAATCTTCAAGGCGCGGACTCAGATATGCCAATCTCGAACGGGCGAAGTTTGTTGGTGTCACGATCGACGGTGCCTGCCTTGATGGCGCCAGTGTATATGGCGTGTCTGCCTGGGACTTAAATGGACGCCCTCTATCGTCATGGGATTTGTTAGTGACGCGTCGGGGCGAGCCAGCGGTTTTTGCCGACGACATCCAAGTAGCGCAGTTCATCTATCTGCTAATTAACAATCCACAAATCCGAGATGTGCTTGATACGGTAACGCGCAAAGTTGTGCTTCTTCTCGGACGTTTCACGCCGGAACGAAAGGGTATACTCGATGCACTTCGAGATGCCTTGCGATGCGAACATCTCGTGCCTGTACTTTTCGATTTTGAAAAGGCTGAAGATCGGAATATCACTGAGACCGTGACGCTTCTGGCAAGAATGGCAAGGTTCGTGATCGCTGATCTCACGGACCCGGCAAGCATACCCCAGGAACTTCAAGCGATCGTACCGCACGTTCGAGTGCCAATTCGGTCGATCATAGCCGAAGGCCACAATCCCTACAGCATGTCACGGGATCTCTTACAGTACCCTTGGGTGATTAGGCCGCTGTACCGCTATTTGGACAAAACGCATCTGCTAGCCGATCTCCGTAAGGAAATCATCGATGTCGCCGAGGCAAAACGAAACCGAGATCGCGCGAAATAGAATCGAGGAAGTCTGGTGACTGTTCCCGCAAGAAGTGCTGCGTGGTGGCGGCACTGAAGATCTCGCCATATTGGAAGTGAGCCTGTCTTCAATTAAGGCTTGCGTAAAGTGACTCCGAGGGCTGAGATGTGACATTCTTCCTCTTTTGGAATCAAACTCCAGATCTTGATCCGCAAATGACCACTGTGGCTGAACTGTAGCCGCCCGGAGAGAGCTACGAAGCGACAACTGCCTCGTCCTCTTCCTCCGTTTCCTCATCCTGTTTGATTTCGGCAAGAATCTCGGCTTCTTCGTCCGAATCGGCCGGAGGAGTGGGCTGCGCACTTGACCGGAGCGGGCATATCGAAAAGGCCACGCGCCGTTGGCGGCTCTGCCGCGTATCTGCTCGTCTTTCTTCACAGGCGCTGCGGCCGGAGCAGTCTTCTTCGCCGTCTTCGACTTATTTCTCGCCTCATCCTGGGCTGCCTTCGCCGCGGCAGCCATCTCCTCTTTGGCGCGGTCGAGCGTGTTCTTCAATTCCAGATGACTGGCGACAAAGCTGACAATTGCATCTGGCAGTTGCGCGTCGAGCTCGGCGGCGGTTCCGGTGAAGCTCATCGGGGTGGTGAGGGCAGCGTTTTCGCCGTCCGCCAGCTTCTTTGGCAGGACATTGACGCGGATCTGGTCTTCTTCGAGAGAAGTGACCGTCAAGAGGACGGACCTCTGGCGCAGGAGTGGAACGAGTTGCTGAAACATGGGCATCTCCGATGGGTGTGATTGGATTGAGTGCGGAAGGATGGATGACTGTTGTTTAAGCTGCTGCTCGGAGCCGGCGATTGCGTCTGCGGACCTTCGTCCACATTTGGGGATCGATCGGCAGAGCACTCATACGCCCGGTTTCGGCATTGAAGAAGGCTCCGTGATGGTTCAGCTTTCCATAGCGGAAGAGCCGCGCCAGCATGGCGAGAGCGCTCGAGGCCAGCGTCTGGTTGATGAACGGCTCCTGCCGATCGAGAGCTTCGATGGCAGAGCAACTCGGCAAAGGGTCTTCGCCGGCTGCAGCATCGACGATCTCGGGATACAACTCACTGACCGTGCGCAGTCTCGCGGCCCTGCGACGATTTTGTGAATTGAGCGGTTGTCCGAGTATGTATTGGCCGCTCGCCGCATTGTTGCCAATATCAAGCCAGTAGGTCGTTCGCTGCATGGGCCGCGTCACTGCCTGGTCGATGACCTTGCGTGCGGCGCGGGTGTCGACGCAACCGATAAGCAAATCCGGAGCTCCGTCATGTGATCGGCTCAGTGTGCGCTCGTTAAAGAAGGACGGTTCCGCCGACCACTTCGTACCCCAGAACATGTTGATCCGGTTGACGAGCACGGTTGCTTTGTTCTGACCAATGTCCGAGGCGGAGAATGGCTGACGGACACAGTTGGTCTCAGACACCGTGTCGGCATCCATCATGCAGACCTGGAGCCCGTAGGGATGCCCCCACACCCGCATCGCCTGGTGAAGATACGGCAGGCCCATGAGGATGGCGCTTCCGGTTCCGCCTGCACCCACGACCAACACACGGACGGGTCGACGGCCGAGGAAGCCTGGCGGCAGCGAGTGCTCGATGCGCATCTCAATTCCTTTCGTCGCGCACGAATTGCGCGAGGGTCTGGGGCAGGACGATCAGGGTCTCCAAAGGGAACAATCTCCGCTTTCCTGTCAGGCCGCTCCAAAGCCCCTCGAAGCCGCCCTTGTGCCGCGTAAGGCGACCGACATTGGCATGGGTAAAGGCACTCTCGTAGAAGCCCCGCTCCCAGTCGGATATGGCCGCGACGGATGCGCTCTCTGGCCGCCGCATCGATCCTGTGCAGACGGTGCCGCAGTCCGAGAGATTCCAGTAGGGCGCGACAGCGAGCTTCGTTGTTGCCTCGGGACGCTTGTTCTCAGTGAGAGCGCGGATTTTCAATTGCCCGTCAGCGACCCGCCACACTAAAGGAGGCTGAGGGAAAATGCGGCCGTTCAAATCGGCCGCCTTTCCCTCGGAGTGCTGATAGAACATCTGACGGCGCTGTGCCGGCGTCCACCAGGCGATCATGCGATCGCTCTTGGCGAGGATGTTCTCTGGGAACACCTCGGCAGCAGCTCCGCCCCCAAGAGAGCGAACGAGCGACTCGACGAATGCTACGGTGAGCGGTTGCGCCGGTCCGAGAGCAGGTGCTGTGTTCTGCTGGCTTCAAAACCTCGTGCTTCGTGATGAAGGTTGTCTGGTTCCCGTAGTAAACCAACAACGCCTCACGCAGCTCGAAGCGATGGTTCTCCCCGATGGCTATCTGAACCTGCATGTTCCTTCTCCTGCAGCTCCTCAACCAGTTCAAAGAGCTCGGTGTTGAATGCAACGAAACGCTCGATCACACGCATGGCGTGCTTCACTTCGTCTGCGTTTTTCGGAGAAAAGACGACACAAACTGTCGGCTCCGACGAGCCTTCGAGCATGTGCTGCCCTTCCTCGTCGAAGCAGGCAGTGATAGCGTCTCTGTCCTTGAAGGCAACGAGCAACGATGGGAGCGGGGGACCATCGTAGTAGCGGTCTTCGAGGGACTGTTGCGACTGTTCCACGCGCAGACGGGAGAGCCGTTGCATTTTCCTCAGACGATCGATCCAGGCCCGGTAGGGGCCTTTGCCGTGGGCGCGGAGCAGGCGGCGATCTTCAATTCGCCACTTCTCTTTGAGTGTTTTCTGAATGCACGCCGGAAGTGCTTTCTCTACCTCCGGGAATTCATACTGGCTGCGATTCTCTTCATCGTCCTCGTTCGCAGACTCGATCAACATCTCCTCGTACCTGAGCGCATCGTCGTGATCGTAGATCCGCATCACGCGATACAGCGCATGGATGAGGGTCCAATAGAATGCCGCTCCCAGCCCTTCCGCTTCCTTCTCGAGGGCGTCGAGTGCGGGTCCGATCTTCAGATATCCGGCACCGCTGCATTCGATCGTTACCGCCAGCTGTCCATTGCTGAGTGTCGAACCGTAACCATCTCTTTCAAGGACATCGCTCACCTGGAGATGGAATTCGACGTTGCGCTGCAGCAGTTCGCCGCGCTCTGCGCCAATCGCGTCTCATGATGCTGCGTTGTGCGAAGACGACTGCGTTTCCTCCGCATTGCTGCCACGTTTCCGGCGAACCCAGACCCGCCTTCACCAGAGCGGCGCCCAGATCGTAAAGCAGCTCCGCATTGACTTCGTGGTTGTATTCCGTTGGAACAGTGTCGAGGGTGGGAAGAGCCTGACCGAAAGCAGGCGCGAGGGTTGTTATCCGAGGGGCGGAAGGAGTTCCGATGGAGTGGAGAGCGGCACGCTGTCTGTGCCCGCGAACCGGTCCATCGCCTGCCGGACGGCGCCGGCGAGACGTATCGACTCTTTGCATTGGAGATGCCTCACGAGTAATTTGTTCGCTTCCGGAGGTGGCGCCGTCGCCTTCGATCGCGAATAACGCCACCAGTTCCTCTCGTGTCATCTCAGACCGGGGCATGACTTAACCCTTCGACCCGATGGCTCTGGAAAAGGAGTAACGCAGGCTGGTTCCCGTATCCTCCGGTCCGGTCATCGTCGCAGTGGCAATTTCCGGGTACGAAGGCGTAAGCAGGTCGCGGACCTGGTCGATGCTCATTCGTGGATCCGGGTCGGGAATACGTGAGCCGTTGAAGACAAATTCGCGGGGCAAACTGCTGGTTTTGAGCGTGGTGGTAGCCATTTCATTCCTCCAGGATGATTGCGGATAAGAATTATTCGTTGTGGGTAAACTCTCTTCGCCCGATTGCGCTTATTGCCTGGCTTGGCGGACCATCTCGACCAGCACCGTCCGGGTCTCCATCGGGGTAGCTACCTCGCGGGGGAAGTTGATGCGAACGCCTTTCATTCCCTCACTCGTTTTCAATCGAAGAGTAAAGCCCAGTCGATCGACTGAAGTCATGGTCGCTTCCGTTGCTTCAACTCCAACATGAGAACGTGCCAGCAGGATCATCGAATCGACGTGGTCAGCGTTCATGTGGGCGAGGATGCCGGGTGCGGCGCCAGCCAGCGGATCAGGAGCCGCATCCTGGTACTCTCTTGCCTCGACCCATCCCATCACGCCAAAGCCGCCCACGTAATAAAGGTCGACGGGTTGGAGCCGGAAAAAACTGAAGTCGGAGAAGTCGACCCAGTAACGGCTATTCTCATGACGAGCAAGGTAAATCTCTCGAACCGAATCAAGCTCGCTTGCGGGAACAGATTCGGCAAGGCCGATCAGAGTAGCCCGAGCAGCTCCAAGTGGATCGCCATCGGCATTCGCCTGTGCAACGAAGAGACTGCATCGCGGCTCCGCCTTCAGATTCTGGGTATGCATGGCCATATTGCTAATCAGAAAGAGAGGCCGGCCCGCAGGGTCGAGCGCGAAGGGCATAAGAGATCCAAAGGGAAATCCCGGATGCTTGCGGGAGAGCGTCGACAGGGTGCCAACCGAAGCTAGCGAGATGAGGGTGCGGATTCGCTCAGCGTGACTTGGTTCAGCGAGTTGCGGCGATGCTGGCCCGCTGGATGCGTGCTGGCGGGGCGCAGTAGTTTCGTTCGAGGACATCGGCTTCTTCACCTTTCAAACCATGGTATCGAGAGAAGCCAGGCGGTGCATCCATCGACGGGCTCGCAGGCGGCTGAGAAATAATGGTGTGTACTGCTGCTTCCATGGTCATTCGGTTTAGCGGACAAGTACGCGCTCCACCGTCACGAGCAGCCGCTCGTGCCGCCACAGTTGCCGCACTTGTAGCAGCTCCCATTGCGCACCATGAGCGAACCGCAGGTGGTGCACAGCGGCGCATCCCCTACCTCATAGCTTTCGTGAGGGAACGGCGAGAGGCTGGCAGGCACCTGGTTTGACTCACCGCCAGCGCTTTCGCCATCAGCCGCTGTCGCAACGAACAGCGGCAACTGCTTGCCCGACAGGAAGCGCAATTCCATCCAGCGGAAGAGGTAATCCATGATCGACTTCGCATAGCCAAGCTCTTCATTCCCCGTCCAGCCCGATGGCTCGAAACGCGTATGCGAGAGCTTGTCGCAGAGCACCTTGAGCGGCACTCCGTGCTGCAGGCTTACCGAGACGACGGTGCCGAAACACTCCATCAATCCCGCGATCGTCGAGCCCTCCTTTGCCATCCGGATGAAGATTTCACCCGGCTGCCCATTCGGATAAAGACCGACGGTTAGGTAGCCCTCGTGGCCGGCGATGGAGAAATGGTGTGTGATGCCCGCGCGCTCGTCCGGCAGGCGATGGCGGTTGGCAGCCGGCGGACCGGACAGATCCTCCTGCTGTGCTGTTTCTCCATTAGTAGCTGCACTCGCAAGCTGAGACATGGAAACCTCCTTCCTGGGTGTGCAATATGCGTGCCGAAGCATGGTTTGTACCCCAGGTTCAAAACTCGGTCAAATGGCACACGAAAGGCCGAAGGACCATCTCTAATACTCCCGCGTGGATCCCTTCTCGCCGTTACACCAGAAGTGCACAGCCTGGATATTGTCGGGATGGTCGTCTCTGCGCGATCCTCCCATCCCTCTCGGATCAATGTGATCGGGCACAATGTCGCCATAGTTCGTGAACGCCACCTCACAGATGGCGCATTGCCGGTTCTGTTCGACAATTTTGCGGTTGAGCAACTTCCGCATCTCTGCTTTGGAGCGGAGTTCGCGGTATCCCCTTGGGTGGTGCGGGTCTTCGATACGTTGCACCCCCAGACGTCTGACTCTGCTTCCTTTCTGGACCAACTCACGGCCACAGCAAGAAAGAGATCGATGAATGGGACAATACTGATTGCGACGAAGTTTCATGGGCCTCCCTTCAGTGTGTTTTTCAGGAAAAAAGAAAGATGTTCGGTTTCCTGTGTGCTTGCGAACCGATCGCAATCCCTTTCGACCCCCTGCACGATTCGGCTGTGCCCTAGTCAACTGGCGGATGTGCGGGGGGTGTGGAACGTGTCACGATAATTCCGCAATCAAAGGGGAATGTCGTGACAACTGGAACGGAAAAGTCACTATGGACGCAACTGTCGAGTTCTTTTGCGGATACGATCGCGGATCTTGAGAACGGCATTGTGGCGATTGAGGGCGGAGGAAGATCGACTACAAGCGGCGTGGTTTGGCGGCCAGGCGTGATCGTAACGACGCACCACGGCCTTCGCCTTCGCGAGAACATCAAGGTCATTCTCGCCGGAGAACCGCTCAGCGCACGGTTGATCGGGAGCGATGCGACAACCGACCTCGCCGTGCTCGGCATTGACTCGGATAAGTTGACGCCGGTTTCAAGTGCGAACGATCTCGTCATCCGCGCCGGAGAAGTTGTGCTGTCGGTCGGTCGTTCCCGGTTGGGAGATATCTCTGCGAGTTGCGGAATCATCGCCCGTACCGGCAGCGCATGGCGAAGCTGGCGGGGAGGAGCGATCGACCGTCTCATCCGTCCGGACATCCGGCTGTACGTGGGTCAATCCGGCAGCGCACTGATCAATGAACAGCGACAGGTGCTGGGCATCAATAGTCCGGCATTGGCCCGCCAGGCCGTTATCACCATTCCAGCGCAGACCATCAACCGGGTTGTCGATGCCGTCCTTGAACTGGGCCATGTCCCTCATCCATTTCTCGGCCTCGCCATGCAGCCGATTCCCATCCCCGAGCCAGCGCAGGAGCTTCTTCCTGACGGGACAGATGAAGTACTTCTGGTTACGCATGTTGAGCCGAAGGCGCCTGCGGCCCTGGCAGGTGTGATGGTGGGAGACGTCATCGTCTTATTCAATGGAGAGCCTGTTCCTGGTTTGCGCGAAATTCTGCATCGGCTTCGTGCCTCGCGCATCGGAGACACTATCTCCCTGACCGTCTTCCGCGGAGGTGCAAAAGTGGATCTGACCTTGAGCGTCGCTGATCGCGGCTGATTCACGTGACCGATTCATCGCTCATGGCAAGCCACCGAGAACAGAGGTAGGCGTGATCGCCCGTCCAAGCCCTTGCGAGTATTGCCCTGCGTTGACGCAACTGTGTCGGACGCCTTCGATCGCTGTTCTTCGATCGACAGTGGGAGTCGATCTGCTCTCCGTTGCACCGGCCTCGACTCTTGTCTATCGCGCGCTGAGCGATGAGCCGGATGCCATCGTAATCGCCACGGAAGACTTCGGAAGCGTTGCAGGGCGGAACGACAGCGATCTGATAGAGGTGTTTTCCTCAACGCCGACGGTTCTGCTGAGCGGCCAAATCGGCCCCGTTGTCAGGAAGCGAGCCGCAGCCTTTCATATTCGCTCCGTCCTTCCTCTGCAGGTGACGTCAGATCAATTGCTCGCCGCAATTCAGGCTACGGTGGCGGGCCTGGCAGTTACATTGGAGCCGTTCGGACAAACGGAAGATGCATATGCCGCCTCGGACACGGCAGACGGAATCGCTCTGACAGATAGACTTGCCGAGCATCTGACGGCACGAGAGACAGTGGTCTTGCGCCTGATGGCACTTGGCCTGGGGAATAAAGAGATCGCTTCGCGGCTTGATATCTCCGAACACACTGCGAAGTTTCACGTCAGTTCGATCCTGGCGAAACTCGGCGCAGCCAGCCGAACGGAAGCCGTCACCATCGGCATGACGCGTGGTCTGGTCGCAATTTAAGAAGCTACAGCCTAAGAGAATTGACGTTCAAGAAACTGTGAATGCATCTCACCTACAGCTCAACAAGCAGACGATTTCTCAACAACTGAAGTTTTGCAAGACATCCCGTGGCTGCATGCAGCCGTCACTTAACGAGTAGCCGGTTACACAGCAACTCGGATCACTTTAAGTAGAAGGGATTCAACCCATGCGGACGCTTGCAATTCGTCAGTTTAGAATCGGCCCTAATTCCGAGGTGGGCGCATCGGTGAAGACTGCCCGACTTATCATTTATCAATCGCTTGGATGAGAAATCGGCGATCTAGTGCCGAACCCGTAGAGCACGATTCGCCCTCACGAACAAAGAGGAGATCCTCGTCGAGATACACATCGGCATTCATTTCGTGCGGCGGTGCAGTGGCACGTTCATTTTTGTACTGGCAAAATGCTTCCATCCACAAACTTCACGTTGATGGCGTCAAGTCCTTTTTCTGCTTCCACCCGCAGCACGCTTTCAAAGTAGCGTGGGAATTCCTTGTCACCGCTCTTATCGCGCGGGGCCCCGTCCAAAGCGAGTATCTGGCGCAGACCCTCGGCCGAAGTAGCGAACTCCGCTGCGCCCTGCGTACCAGAAGTCGAAATGCCAGCCAGGACTATGATGCGCCGCCCCGGAGCGGGTCCGGGAAGAACGTCGAACAGCGCATAATCAGCCCTTATCACTTTCGACTGCGGATCACGTTCCATGCCATAGGAAACCTTGGAATTCTTATGATCCACGATACGCCCTCGCCATAGATAAGGAGGCTGGGCGGGTTGCTCGAAACTGAAGCGCTGAGGAAGGTGCATCTCTGCCAGCACCTGGTTTTCGAAAGGCGAGCCGAGGAAGATGATGTCGTGATTTCGCAAATCATCCGCCGTGACCAGGCGGCTGCGCTTCACTTGGACCTTGGCTCCAAGAGCCGACAGCAGATTCGCCAGCTGATAAGTCGCCAGCACTTCCCCTGTCCCCGTGAAACCCTCTTCATAGTAGAGAGTACCTGCGTGCGCGGCCAATTCCGGATTGAGGGCGTCAGCTCGCGACAGTTCTTTTCCAGCCACCGCCCCCCGATCAGCGATGGCCCCGCTATTGCGAAATCTCAACAAATCGGAAGTTTCCGTTATCAGGAAAACCGCATTGGTGTATGCGAGTATGATTTCTCCATTTCCGGCAAATTCTCCCCAAAACCTGTTTAGTGGTTCCGGAACGCTCCGCGTCGCCATGGACGAAGGTCGCGGAGAAGCCCGGTGAGCGCCAAAGAAGGCGCCCGCCACGAACACAATTCCGACTACAAGCACTGCAATTGCGGCCAGGGCCACGCGAGACTGGAGCAGCGGCCACCTTGAGATACTGTCGTGGGTGGGTTGGTCTGCCGCACTTTCATGGCCCGGAAGTGCTGCCTGCGGCTCGTCCCGGAACGAAAACGAAGGAACATAACGCCCCTTCGGAACTTCAACGAGGACTCGCTCCGTCTTTCCCTCGTTTTCGCAATACTCCTTGAGTTTAGTTCGCAACCGGTACGCCTGGGTCCGAACGATCGTGTCCGAAGCTGGATCGAAATCCGCTGGCCGGCCAAATACCTGCGTGGCAATCACGTACTCGCTCAATTCTTCGTGACGGCCTTGCCGCGGACTCGGAGGTGATGAACGTCAGGAACTTTTGCAGCAGCGGAGCGTTCCGAAACGACCGCGAAGCCAGGATCAGGCTGATCTGCTGATTCTTTTCGGCGGGGCTCGGTTCGCTGTCGCGTTTCTGGATGCCGGAGCCAACGGGCGAGGTCTTGAGGTTCAGTGGCTCGACATCCTCTTCGGACATGGGGGAAGGGGAGCGTTCGCTCGACGGGCGATTTTCCCGCCCGTCGCCCTGATCCGAAGATCGCGGTCCTTTCACGCGAAAAACACCTCGTTTAGCGGTCGATTATAGCAAAGGCCGGGCCGCCAATAACGCCGGTAACCCAGAAGCCGACGATTCCATTCTTGCCGGATTCGCCTCTCGGCGATTCGCGACCAAATCCTCTAACAGCCATCGCCTCAGGCACTTGCAAGCACACGTAACCGATACTTCACCGTTACGTGTCCGTGGCCTAACTTGGCGCAGTGCGGCAATTCGCAGACATTCGAATACGAAACGCGACCACCGGCACAACGAATGCGGAAAGAAGTGAGAAAGACCTGAAGCGCAAATCGTGGGGCCGTCAACCCTGAGCTTGGTCCACGAGCGCGGAGCCAGTATGCCCACGCGGCGGGATCACACGTTTGTAGAAGGTCAATCGCGCTTCAATCTGTCGATTTTCCATAAGGGAATTTCGAGGTAGTCGCCGTGTGTCTGGATGGGCACGGCTGTAACTGCGGGAGCCGCGGGCCCTTGCAGAAATCACAAAACACGAAAAGGACAAGGTCAATACCATGAAGAACCGAAAGCGTACTGAAACAACAATCACCGTGGGCTCGGAGCCCACCGTGGCCTGTGCCGCCATGAACAACGCCGGAGAGAGCGCCGAGCGTTGGGCGTTGCACCAATCACCATCTCGGCGGGAGTCGCACCATTGCGGAATCTTCGCCCTATCGCCAGCGGCAAGAGGGTTGAGACATGCCCTCTCGTTGGTTCTGTTTGTCGTGGCGGTTTCGCTCATAGCTCCGTCAGCTCTGTTGTCCCAAGCCGCGGCGCCTTTGCCGGCACTCCTGTTTGCGGGCTCGCAGACCACGGTGGGGACCGGACTGGACGCCCCCTATGGCGTGGCGGTAGACGCGAAGGGAGATGTCTTCATCGCCGATTCCAACCGCATCCTGAAGCTTTCAGCCAGCGGAGGCGCCCAGACCACAATCGGCAGCGGGCTGAACTTTCCCGCCGGAGTGGCAGTGGATGGAGCGGGCAACGTTTTTGTCGCTGACGAAGAGAACGATCGCGTGGTCGAGATTGCCGCCAATGGAGGCGCGCAGACCACGGTGGGCACCGGACTCCTCAACCCCCACGACGTGGCGGTAGATCGATCGGGTAATGTCTTCATCGCCGATACAAGCAACAACCGTGTGTTGAAGGTTTCGGCTGGAAGCGGCATTCAGACCACAGTGGGGAGCGGATTGTATCTCCCCATTGGCGTGGCGGTGGATGGAGCCGGCGATGTCTTTATCGCCGATTCTGGCAACAACCGCGTGGTGGAAGTTCCAGCTGGCGGCGGAGCTCAGATCGCGATCGGCAGTGGACTGATTAGCCCCCAGGGTGTCGCAGTGGATGGGGCAGGCAATGTCTTCATCGCCGATACCAACAACGAGCGCGTGGTGGAGGTTTTGGCTGGAAGAGGCACGCAGATTACACCGGTGAGCAATTTGAATGGGCCCCATGGACTGGCAGTGGACGGGACTGGAAATGTGTTTATCGCGGATACATTTCAACAACCGCGTACTGGAGCTGGAACACTCCGCGGTAAATCTCGGGAGTGCGAATGTGTGCCCTGCCGGCAAGACAACTCCCGCGCCTTGCAGCCAGACGGTGGCTTTGACCTACAACGTCATCTCGGGCGGCACTCTGGGAGCCAACGTGCTCACCCAGGGCGTGCCGAATCTCGACTTTACCGCTGCCAGCAACACCTGTCAGGGCCAGTTGACCACAGGCGCTTCCTGCACGGTAACCGTGAAATTCACACCACAGGCGCCCGGCCCGCGCATGGGCGCGGTGCAGGTGTTTTCCGGCTCCGGAACAACTCAGACTGTGCTCGCAACTACGCAGATCTACGGCCAGGGAGAAGGCCCGGCTATCGCGTTTGGTCCCGGCACACTGACCACGGTGGGCAGCGGATTCGATCTTCCCGGTGGAGTCGCGGTGGATGCAAAGGGAGATGTCTTCGTCGCCGATTCCCTCAATAACCGCGTAGTGGA
Organism: uncultured Acidobacteriaceae bacterium; assembly: GCA_963725225.1. Classification (GTDB taxonomy): domain Bacteria; phylum Acidobacteriota; class Terriglobia; order Terriglobales; family Acidobacteriaceae; genus Silvibacterium. The sequence continues at coordinate 7,450 of CAVRXY010000009.1, read as the reverse complement.
AGTTCCGGCCGGCGGCGGCGCTCAGATCACGATAGGCAGCGGACTGATCGGACCATCCAGCGTGGCGGTGGATGGAGTGGGCGATGTCTTCATCGCGGATCCCTACAACAATAGCGTGGTGAAAGTCCTGGCCGGTGGCGGCGCCCAGACCACGGTCGGCAGCGGACTCAATGTACCCTATGGCGTGGCAGTGGATGGAGCCGGCGATGTCTTCATCGCGGACACCCACAACGGCCGCGTGGTCAAGGTCGCAGCCGGTAGCGGAATTCAGACAACCGTGGCCAGCGGATTCAGCTTCCCGGCGAACGTGGCGGTGGACGGAGCGGGCAATGTCTTCGTTCTCGATACCGACAACGACGTCGTGGTGGAAGTTCCGGCCTCAGGCGGAGCCCAAATCACCGTTGCCAGTCAATTGGCATTGCCCGAGGGCATGACGGTGGATGCGGCCGGCGATGTCATCGTCGCGGATACTTACAACCAGCGGGTGGAAGAGTTTCCGGCCGGCGGCGGCGCCCAGTTCACCCTTTACAACCCGCAGGTCAACACCGTTGGTGTGGCCGTGGATGCCCAGGGCGATCTCTTCGTCGCGGATATCAACGGTATCGTTGAACTCCATCGCGCGGCGGCGCCAACCCTGAGCTTTACTTCCGGGGTGGGTAAAACCAGCTTGAGCCAGCAGGTGACCGTTCAGAATATCGGCAATCAGACCTTGAGCGCCGTGTCGCCGGGAGTGACGATAAGTGCCAATTTCAAACAGCTGGCCGGGCCGGGCACGCCTTCAGATTGCACGACCAGTTTCTCGCTGACGGCGGGCGAAAGCTGCAACCTGAGCATCGGCTTCACGCCGCCAGCCACCGGCAGCTTTAAGGGCACGGCGGTGCTGACCGACAACGCTCAAAATGCCGCCGCGGCCACGCAAACCATCAGCCTGAGCGGCACCGGTCAGGCGCTCCTCACGCCAGTTGTGCAGGTCGCAGGCGGACCCTTCGTCTACAACGGCCTTGCTCAACCCGCATCCTGCACGGCTACGGGCACCGGCGGAGTTTCAGTATCCGGCTCTTGCTCGTTCACTTACAACGGCAGCGCCAATGCCCCTGTGAGCGGCGGTACGTACACCGTCACCGCGAGCTTTACCAGCGCCAACCCGTACTATGGGAACGCGACCGGTACTGGCAAGCTCACGATCGCCGGCGCACCGCTTACCATCACGGCCAATAACGCAAATTATCTTCAAGGAGGAGTCTTTCCAACTCTGACGGTCAGCTACGCCGGTTTCGTCGATGCGCAGGCACCAACCGTGCTGACAGGCACGCTGAAAATCAGCACCACGGCTACCGCAGCCAGTGCGGTTGGAAGCTATACGATCGTTCCAAGCGGCCTGTCTTCCACGAACTACGCGATTACCTTCGTCAGCGGAACCCTGACGGTACAGCCGCCCACTGGGATTGCAGGCACCTACATGATTCAGAACGTGAATAGCGGTCTCGTTCTGGGCGTGGGAGGAGCATCGACGTCGCAAGGAGCCAATATCGTTCAGTGGACGAGTAATGGATCCCCCGATCAACGCTGGAACATTATTCAGGGATTCGACGGCGATTACATGATCCGCGACGTCAACAGTGGATTGGTAATCGGAGTGCCGGGCGCCTCAATAAACAGCGGCGTTACGTTGGTTCAATGGCAGAGCAACGGCGGTCCCGACCAGGAATGGCGATTCACTCCAAGCGGCTCGAACTGGATCATAACCGACGCCAATTCCGGACTGGAGTTGGATATCCAGAACTCTTCCACATCTGCCGGCGCGCAGGCGCTCCAGTGGACCCCCGATGGCTCGCCCAGCCAGGTCTGGAAGCTCGTTCCGGCACAGTAGTTCGTACTCGATGCTCGATTCACGGGGCGGTCATTTCGTGCACTCAGGCTTGGCATCTGGAGTCTGATACGAGACGACCGCCCTTCTTCCGTCGGCCGTTTCCAATTCTCATCTCCCTTACCGATGGACCAAACATAAGCCCGCGAGAGTGGGATTTCGGCCTCCAACCCAAACAGCAGGACTCGGGGAGAATTCGTTTCTCAGCTAGGGATTACCAAGGCGGGATCAGCTCATGCGTAGACTAGCAGTGCAGTGTTCCCACTTCATGCTTGGGAGATTTGGTCGGGATTCTTCTCTGCAACGATGGGCCTGTCCCTTCGTTTGCGTGGCGCTGGCGACCGAGGATACGCGCTATGATAGCCGTGGCTCGGAAACTCCGGATCCCGCTGCATAGGCTGTGGAAGACCCAACCGGCTTTTGTCCCATTCCCGGGAGTCCAACCAGTACCCAAGCCGCCTGAAGGCCTGAGATGCGCCTCGATAAAAACCGCTCCGCAGTACTGCGACGATTGAACAGGAACGTGAGGTTTGAACAGAAACGTGAGGTTCCAAAGCTTCAATGACATCGTGGCTTAGTTTGCAACACCGCAACGAACAGGCGCACGATGACATCCAGCGCAGCCACGGGCGCCAAACGAGTACGTATAGAAGCAGAGTTCGTTACACGGTGGACAATCGGGCCGTTCTCTGTGATCGACTGTTCCGCTATTCGATCCGCAGATGGTATCCGCGTTTGACCGAAGCTCCTTCGACCATGCCACCGCTGGCAATATGCTGCTTGATGGCGCTATTCGACGGCTCGGTGGATTTGACGGACGCTGCGAGCGGATCTGCCAGCGTCTTGGGCAATGTATCGATCACATCGAGCCAGAGTGGACCATCGATCTTGGCTTCAAAGCGCCGAAGGTTATCGGGGATGCTGTCCGGCTGAATGATCTCCACACTGTCCTGGGAGTTCTTGTTGCGCTTCAGCGTAAATTCGTGACTCTCAATCTTCTTGAGGTCGTGGCTGGCGAGGTAGTAGAGAACCATCGACTCTGTGCGCTCGATCTTGTTCTGCGCCCTCCTGGCACGAGACGCGTATCTTGCCGACTCCTTCTTGCAGTATTCGGCGCGCGTCTCCATGACGCGAAGAAATCTGCCGATCCGATCGATCTTTACATCCATGGCCTCACAGAACAATTGAAGCCGCTCCATTGCTTCGGCGCTCGCTTCGCCCAGCTCTTCGATCTCATCCTGAATCTGGTCGAGCAACGCATCAAGTTCGCTGTCCAGCTCAAGAAGGGAATGATCCGTCGCGACCGCCGTCGGCGACAACGGCGCCGCGGTGGTCGATTGAAACGCAATCAAAGGTGTAGCTTTGGTCGCCATAAAATCTCCAGTTTTGTCGTTGAAAGCTCACACGCATGTGAGCCTGCGGACAACTCGCCACAGGCTCACATGCATTTGTTCAGGCGAAGAGCAGCATCTGCTCTCCTTCCGCGTAGCCGGTGGGCCAAAGCGCGGAAGGCTTCTGTTGCCTCTTCGGGTCGGACTCGACGAGATGCGGCGACAGGTGACGATGCTGCGACCGGCTCCTGCGACAGAAGAGGCAACGATGGATCGTCCTCTTCCCCTGGCTCCGTCTGCGACACCACCGGCATCGATGGCATGTGCTGGGCACGTTCGCGCTTGAGATCAGCCCAGACCGCATCGGCTGACTCACCGACGCGTCCGCGCTCGACCAACTCACGCGCCATGGCGCTCATCATGTCTTCGTCGCTCTCGAGAGAATGAATGCCTTCGCCCGAGAACTTGCCCTCCATCATCAGCGCCACCAGCATCTTCTTCCCCATCAGGCGCAGACACGTGGTCTGTGTCGTGGCCTTGGAGACGAGGAACTTCACCTGCACTGGATGCTTCTGTCCGATGCGCCACGACCGGCGCGAGGCCTGTCGCAGCGTGTGGAGCGAATATCCGGTCTCGTAGAAGTAGAGGGTCGGGAACGCCAGAAGATCGAGACCTGTCTCTACCAGCTTCGGATGACAGATCACGACTTCAACGCCGTCCTTAAGCTGCTTCTCGTACCAGAGCTCTCGCTTGAGCGTCGGCACTGTGGGCCGAAGCACAGCGACGCGCAGCCCGGCCTGACGAAGCACTCTCTCCAGGCGAGCGGCAACATCGTGCTCACCGGTAAAAGTCGCATAGACCTGGCAACGCCTTCCTCGCCCTAGCTCTCCGCGGATGTCCTCGATGAGCCTGCGCTCCTTGGCGTACACGAAGTCTTCTGAAAGATCCGGTGCTGTCGTTACCAGGAACGGCTCAAGACAACCGAGATGGGGGTTGAACCGCTTGCCCCAGATCTCCCCGATACCAAACGGATGGTCGGGGTAAAGAAGCAATCGATGCATCATGAGGCTCATCAGGCTTCGGTTTCCGCGGTTCTGCTTGACCGCTTCGCGTATGTCCTGTTCGATCTCTGCATACGCCTTGCCGAGCTCCGCATCCATCTCCACCTCGATGACGCTCTCTTCATACGAAGGCAGGTACGCGGCGATATCCTCGAGCGTCACGAAGGCCGTGGACGCCATGAGGAACTTGCCGAAGACCAGCGGTGAAGCACCGGGCTTTCGCACCTGCCGCACTGTCGTCTTCTGAGCGCGGGTGCAGGCATTGTCAGCATCCGGAATCTTCTCAATGGATTCGAGAACGCCATAGCGTTCGGCAAAGTCTCGTCTTCCCGAGCCGCCCGCCGCGAAGCCTTCTGCCACCATCTGCCGCGGCGTCATCCGATAGAAGAGATTGAAGAGGTCGTCGGCGTAGCCTCCCATGAGGGTGCCGGTGAGCCCGATCAACTTTCGCGAGCAGCGATAGAGTACGCCGAGGTTGTTGCCCTGGGCCGTCTCCTGAGCAAGCTGGTGCAGCTCATCCGCGATGGCGTAATCCCACCAGCCCTTCATGTAACGGCCGATATACCCAAGCGGCGCCATGCGCTGAATCTTCTGCCGATCGGCCTGCCACATGGCGGAAAACCCGGCAGTCCCGTCCTTCTCACGTGTGAAGTGCTCGAAGATCTTCTTCTCGGCAAAGTCGATACGGCTGAGGTATCCGCCCTCCGATCGAGGAATTGCGCGGCCTGTATCGGGATTGGTGACAGCGCCCTTTTCACGGCCGGATTCCGCGACCGTGTAAGCATGCTTCCAGTGGTAGCTGAGCTTGCCCGTCTCCCTGCTTACGATGAAGTACGCAGGGCCTGGGCAGAGTCTCTTCCACCCGGACCGGCCCATGGTTCGCAGCTCGAAGAGTGTCGTCTTCAGGCCTTTATGAACGATCTGACCATTGCGCTGCTTCACCTCGACGACGCCGTGCGGCCGTGTCGGATCGCCGCCATTGCGGAGATCGTAGATGATAAAGGTCCGGGCACGGGGAATCGTCTCCAGAACCTCGCGCGCCCACTTGAAGACGAGATGTGGCGGGCACATGGCGATGGCTGTGTAGGGCCGCGCTTCGGAATGCGTATGAGCAGACAGCAACCGACATCAACGTCTTGCCGGTTCCGCACTCGCCGACGATGATCGCCGATCGCGCTGTTTTGAGATGCTTGGCGACACCAGAGATGGTCAGGGCCTGAGCTGGAAGCGGCTGCCGCAAGAGCGTCTTAAGCGATGGAGGAAGTGGATCGTTTGGCCCTTGCAGCGGCGGGTACATCTCGACGATACGTGCCCCGAGTTCCTGAGAGAAAGTTCGAAGATATGTGTAATAGGTATCCACGGCGGGACTCCAGAGGATGGAAGTGAACACGCAAAAAACGGCCGGGTTCACCGGCCGTTCGAAGGAGTGGAATTGTAGGGATTGCTGTGGTTATTCGTGTTCGGAGAGCGAGCCTCTAAGCGTCGCTTGTCAGCGCCAGAGAAGACGCCTTCAGCGCTTGCCTTATCGTGTATCTGGGCCAGAGCACAGGGCCATTTTTCTCCGGAAACGGCAGCAGCCCCAGAGATCGTGCCCGCCCAATCCGGCCAGCAATTCGTCACGTGTACCGTGGATCGCTGCCGGCGTGCAGCCGATTCCATCCAGCCGCTGAATTTTCTTCTCCGCCCACATCGCCTCCAGGATCGGACCGCTCCAGCGCGGATCCGCGGGTAGCCCAAGAAAGCTCACCAGGGTTGCCCATGCGAGTTCTCTGGTATCCGGCCCGAGGTGGAGGATGAACGTCCGTCCTGCGCTTCCATTGGCATGAAGGGAGGTTGAGACCGCGATCAGATGCCGAAGGGCTTGTTTGCGCCCTTGCAGATTGATCGAGCCGCGATAGCAGATTGCGTCCGGACCGAAGCCTACCACCTTCTGCCCACCGTCCAGGAATGTCACCGTGAAGGTGTGCTTCTCATAAATCGCCGCCGTGATTGCGCCCACCTCGGCATCGCCTCCGAACAGGCTGATCAGATGGGCGTCGTCCCCCTCGCCAACGTAGCGATCCACGTGGACGGAAATCCTGGTGTTCGTGCTCCCTGAATTCCGGCGATACTCAAGCCGCCCCATCCGCAAATGTGCGTTCTGCATCGTCGTCCTCTCTCTTCTTGTCTCCGAGCACCAGCGTTCGCCCATCCTCGTAGACCAAAGCCAGTTCGTTGGTGAACTGCTCGCGCTTATGGACTTCGGTGTAGCCTTTCTCTTTTACTTCGAAGACGGTCACCGATTTCACGGAGCGCCAGCGTGCGATGTGCCGCTCATCTCCCTGTCCAAAGACACCGTTGAGCAGGCCGGCCGTGCAGAGAAGGCCCACATGACCCGCGTGCAACGGAGTAATCGGTCGACCACCTGCCATCTCCTCCTTTGGAAGTAGGAGAGCTTCGACCTGTTTCCAGGCAGACGAGCTGACGATGAGGTCCTCAATCTGATCGAGAGGCAATCCGCGATAAACGAGCTGCGTAGACGGCGACGCCGGCACGCGATAGGGCGTCTCATTGCCCTGTAGCGTCGGCATATCGCGCCGCCACACCATCTCGTGCAACGCTGCACGGTTCCGGCTGTAGTCCTGGCCACGCATCCTTTTGCGGACCCCGAACAAGGCCACCTGGTCGAAGCGTTCCGATTCCGGATCCGTCAGCCGGAAGACTCGAAGGTCTGCGAAGTTTTCGGCCAACAGCGGAATGGAGGAATCGAGGCGCGCTTGAGGTACCACCATCAGCAGCACCCCGCCCTCAACCAGCCACCGATAGGTATGTTCCAGGAACAGGAATTCCATCCGCTTGTTATCCATCGACCCGATCTCTGAGTCGTACGGAGGATTGAGGTAGAGAAACGAAAAGCTCTCGACCTTGGCGATGGCGTTGAAGAGATCCCCATGAATCGTCCTGATACCGCTAGCCGCGGCGGCCGCAGCGCGGTTGGCGTCGAGTTCAACGCCGTGCTTTTCCGCCTCTGCTCCGTCGGTCAGTTGATGGAGTGCGTCTCCCGTGCCGACGCATGGATCGACAACGCTTGTGGTTCCGGCCGAGAAGTCCAACAGTTTCCGCAGGCGCTTGCCTTCCTCCTGCGGCAGAGGGTAGTAACCTAGCTTGATCCGAGCGACGTTGCGCACGTTTACCTCCAAAATGAAAAGCCC
>CAVRXY010000008.1:0-180753 GCA_963725225.1 uncultured Acidobacteriaceae bacterium | reverse complement strand
TACCACCCCACGGACGAAGACCTGTCCGAGGGGACCCCGGACTCGTTGGGCGTGCTGACTGAAGGTCAGTGGCATTGACGGTGCTTTAATTCACGCTCTGCAGGCGGGCGATCAGCTTTTGGGCGAGGCTGTCTCCGGACTCGGACCAGAGGAGGCGGCTGGAAATGCCTCCGTGCTGTTGCACGGCGTTGGTGAGATCGACGAGAAGCTGCACGTTCTGTTTGACGTAGTCGGCGGCATCTTTGTCGAGGTCGACTTCCTCCTGCAGGAAAGGCGTGTCGGGTCCGAAGTCGATGCGGACATGGCCGTTCTGCTCCCAGGCGGCTTCGTCAAACTGGGGTCCGAAGCCGACGATGCGGACTACGCTCGGTTCACGGCTCCAGACGGCGTCGAGACCACCGCGGGGCGTCGGGTGTCCATAGCTCCCAGACAAGTTCGAATTCGTAGGCGAAGTCGTCGTGGAGCAGCTCCATTGCGGCGGGGATGGCGAGGCGCGGCTCGGAGTCGACCTCGTCGGGCTCGTGATCCTTGTCGTAGACCCGCTGATAGGCGGGAGCTTCGTTCCAGGAAAGGGGGTAAGCGGCGGCGGATTTTACACGCGACGATCCAGCGACGGCGCCAAACTGCTCCATGACTTTTTCGATAGCGGCGGGCAGTGAGGTCAGGCGGAAATTGGGGTACCACAGGCTGAGGTAGAGTTGATCGGCCATACTTTACTTTCTTTGCTTGATTTTAGACGCCTTAGGCCGGGCGAGCGTTGCAGAACGTGACAGCCTACCATGCGAGATTCACAAGATACACGCCCTGACGGGGCAGCGGGAAGTTCAGCGTGACAGTGTCGCTGGAGACGGGCAGCATGCGGGGCGATCGTGCTGGAGCCAGGCGCGCTCCTCAAGCTGCGCCGAAAGAAGCTGGTTGCACGGTCGATTCGCCGCCGGTTCGGTCGTGATTGTTACTTTGCCAGCGGCTTGAGGATTTCGCTGAGTACGTCGGGGGTGTTGTCGGCGCGCTTCAGTACGGGGAATTTTTCTCCGTCGTGATAGTCGAGGTGAACGGTGCGGAAGTAGCCGGTGTTTTCAACGATGAGATCGATGGGCTGAGTTGTTCCCTTTGCGGCTTTGAGGGCCAAAGCAAGAACAGGGCCGGAGAAGGCGCGATTGTTGACGGCGATGATTTTTTCTCCGGGGCCGAGGCCGGCTTTGAAGGCCGGGGAGTTGAAGAGGACATCTGCGATGGTGCCGTCGGGACGGGCGGAGAGTCCGATGGAGAAGGTGGCGTCGATGGCATGGCTGCGGCCCAGGATGACGCGCTCGTAGGCGGTGGGCTTGTCGGCGTAGGTGAGTGTGTATCCGCTCTGGGTAATGCCTTCGAGGGGCGCGTGCGGCGCTGTTGAGGTGAGACGCTCGTGCAGGAAGCCGGCCCAGTCATACTGGACGACCTGGTTCAGGGTGGCGACGAGCTCGTCGAAGTCGTAAGGCACGACCTCGGGCGGAGTATTGCCTCCTTTGCCGAGGAAGAGCACGCAGAAGTCGTGGAGGCTCTTTTTGTCTCCCGTGAGCTTGCGGATGGTGGTATCGACGTCGAGCCAGATGAGGGCGCCTTCCTGGTAGTAGTCCTGTCCGCGACGCCAGTTGCTCCACTCACGGCTGGAGCCGCGCAGGATGGATGAGGAGACCGCGGTGTCTTCGAGATCGCGCCAGGTGCGGCCGGGTTTTACGTCGAGGCTGGCGGCGGAGAGAGCCAGGGCTTCGCGGAATTCCTCGGGCGTAGTGAAGCCGCTGCGCACGGCGAGGACTTCGCCGAGGTATTGCGTCATGCCTTCGTAGACCCAGAGCAGGTTACCCTTCATGGGCGTTGCGTAATCGGGCGTAGCGAGGCCGATGGGGCGGCGATATTTGCCGTTCCAGGAGTGGGTGTACTCGTGCGGGAGGAGATCGCCGACGAGCGGGGCGAGCGACTCGTCAGAGAATGCGTGCTCGGGAGTGCGGTTGTCGCTGGATTGATGATGCTCGAGGCCGTTGCCTTCTTCAACGTCACTGAGGCCGAGAAGGAAATGGTAACTGTTGTAGTGACGAGATGCGTACATCGCTCCGGCTTCGCTGACAAGCCTGGAGAGCGACTCGAGCATGGCGGGCTTGAGGTCGAGGTCTTCGGGAGCATCGGCGGCCAGGTCGAGGAAGTGCTTCGGAGTGACGTCGGGCGCGAGGGGGATCTCGCGGAAGTATTTGCCGGCGATGACGGGCGAGTCTTCGAGCATCTCGATGGTGGTTGGAGCGAAGTGGGTGGTGTCGCCGTCGGTGGAGGTGGGCGTGAGCGCGGTGCCGAGTTTCCAGCCTTCGGGCAGTTTGACGGAGGGGATAACGGGGATCTGGCGCACGGGAATGCCGGCGGGATAGAGGAGAAGCTCTTCCCACTCCATGGTGGTCTGGACGCCGCTGGTGGAGCCGTCGGTGCTGCTTACTGTATTGCCGGGCACGGCGAGGAAGTCGGCGTGGATGTCGAGCTTCGAGACGCCTTGCGGGACGTCAATGTGGAAGGCGTGGAGGTCCACGTCATCGCGACGCCAGGGGATCTCTTTGCCGTTGGCGTGAACGACGAGCCCGGTGAAGTTGTCGATGGGGCCGCTGGGGCGGTGATTTCCGGGAACCCACTTGACGGTTGTGAGAGTGACGGGTCCGGGGGAGACGGGGATTTCGATCTCGGCATGAAGGAGCTTGCGGGGGACATCGGTGAGGTCGGCGGTGATGAGGATGGGCGATGGCGCTTGCGCGGAAGCAAATGTGGCAAGAATTGTGACGAATGGCAGAATCAGGGCCCGCATATGTGCTGGCTGGAACACGGCTGTCTCCTGAGCAGAGCTAGAGGCAAGGGTAGCATCGGCGGCGTTATCGATGTGGGACTCTATACTGGTTACGAATTTTCAACTCTACCTTCGACACCAGAGGTTCGACCAAATGCCAAGACTTTCTCCGCTACTGGCCGCGCTGCTGGCCGGGGCGATTTCTGTATCTGCCCTAGCAGCAGACGACGATGTTGCAAAAACCAAGACCAACTCGACGCCAACGCCTGCACCGGCGGTTGCGCCCGACTCGACTACGGAAGGGTCGGTGACTGTAGGAGGTGCGGCGATCGCATACACGGCAATAGCGGGAACGATTACGGTGGGCGCCACAGAAGAGCAGGATGCGCAGCTTGGTCCGGACGGCAAGGCACTCCCCGATACGGAAATGGCACTGGCGGCAGCGGCGTCGAAGGATCCCAAGGATGCGCCGCCGGTCGCACGAATGTTCTACGTGGCGTACTTCAAGAAGGATGCGAAAGAGGAAGACCGGCCGATCACGTTTATCTATAACGGCGGTCCGGGCAGCTCGACGGTGTGGCTGCACATGGGGTCTTTCGGGCCGAAGCATGTGGTGACGGCGGATGACTCGCATTTGCCGGGCGCTCCGTACAAGCTGGTGAACAATGCATACAGCCTGCTCGATGTGAGCGACCTGGTGTTTATCGACATGCCGGGCACGGGTTTTGGACGGCTGGTGGGCAAGGACAAGGAGAAGGCGTTCTGGGGCGTGGACGAAGATGCGCATGCCTATGCAAGGTTCATTGCCCGGTTTATCAGCAAGTACAACCGGTGGAACTCGCCCAAGTATCTCTTCGGCGAGAGCTACGGGACGACGCGGTCAGCGGTGGTGTCGAACATTCTGGAGAATGAAAAAAGCATCGATCTGAATGGCGTGATTCTGCTGTCGCAGATCTTCAACTTTACGACGGATATCGACGCGGCGCGGGGCAATCCGGGCATCGATCTTCCCTTTGAGCTGGCGCTGCCAACCTATGCGGCGACGGCTTTCTACCATCACAAGCTGCCGAATCAGCCAGCGGCGATGGAGCCGTTTCTGAAAGAGGTGGAAGATTTTGCGATGGGCGAGTATGCGCATGCTCTGGCGCAGGGGACGGATCTTTCGGCGAGCGAGAAGCAGACGGTTGCGGAGAAACTGCACAACTATACCGGGCTACCGGTGACGTATCTGGTAAAGGCCAACCTGCGGGTGAGCGGCGGCGGATTTGAGAAGAATCTGCAGGATGATCAGGACCTGACGACGGGCCGGCTGGATACGAGGTTTTCGGGTCCGACGATTAATCCGCTGAGTGAAGAGGCGGAGTATGACCCGCAGAGCTCGGCGATCTCTTCGGCGTATGTGTCGCTCTTTAACGACTATGTGCGGCGCGATCTGAAGTACGGACAAGGTCAGACGTATCTGCCGATGGCCGATTTTGGATCGGCGCAGTGGGATTTCAAGCATGGCGGGAATCCGATCAACCTGAACGTGAGCGCCGATATCGCAACGGCGATGAAGACCAATCCCAGGCTGAAGGTGATGGTGAACGGTGGGTACTACGACCTGGCGACGCCGTTCTATGCGGCGATGTACGAGGACAAGCACCTGCCGATTTCTGAGAGCCTGGCAAAGAACATTCAGTATGACTGGTACGAGTCGGGACACATGGTTTACGTGCGCGACGAGTCCCTGCAGAAGCTGCACGATCGCGTGGCCGCGTTTATCAGGAGCACGGAAGCGGGGAATATGTAGTGGCTACCGCGAAAAGCCAAACCTATTGAAAGAGGGTGGAGATCCTCGCGAGCACGTCATCGATGATCTCCGCCGGCACACTTTCCAGGAAGAGGAATTCCAGGCTCAAAATCGAGACCCTTTGACAAGCTCAGGGCGGGCTGTGAGGCACCCGAGTGAGCAGCGCGCGGAAGGCTCTTCGTGAAATCCGATTCGTCGACTACACTTCCCTGCATGTCTCGGATTCGGATTGTGCTTCTTCCTGCTCTCGTGTCTCTCACTCTCGTAGCTTCTGCGCAGAGTTTTTCTGTTTCTTTTCCGGCGGCGCGAAGCGCGCAGCCGCTGGATGGGCGTGTGCTGCTCTGCCTGTCTACGGATGATTCCGAGGAACCGCGTAACCAGATCAACGACACGCCGAAGTCGCAGATGGTGTTTGGCGTGACGGTGGATGGACTCAAGCCGGGCGAGCCAGTGGTGGTGGATGACAAGGCGTGGGGATATCCGATCAGAAGCCTGAAGGATGTTCCGCCGGGCGAGTACACGGTGCAGGCGGTGCTGAACCAGTACGAGACTTTTCACCGGTCGGATGGAAAAGTCGTGAAGCTGCACATGGACCAGGGCGAGGGGCAGCACTGGAATATCTCGCCGGGGAACCTTTACAGCAAGCCGCAGAAGGTGACGGTGAAGCCGGGCGGTGACGTGATTGCCGTGTCGATGGATCAGGAGATTCCGCCCATCCCCGAGCCGAAGGACACGAAGTATATCCGGCACATCAAGATTCAGAGCGCGGTGCTGACGAAGTTCTGGGGGCGGCCCATGTACTTGTCAGCGATTGTGCTCGTTCCTGAAGGATTCGACGAGCATCCGAATGCGCATCTTCCGCTGATTATCTTTCACGACCACTTTGTGGATGGATTCGATGACTTCAGGACCGAGCCGCCCGATCCGAACCTGAAGCCGAACTACAGCGACCGGTTTCATGTTTCGGGCTACAACCGGATTCAACAGCAGGAGGCGTACAAGTTCTATCAGCAATGGATCAGTCCGAAGTTTCCGCGGGTGCTGATCGTCAAGATTCAACATGCGAATCCGTACTATGACGATTCCTATGCGGTGAATTCGGCGAATGTGGGTCCGTATGGAGATGCGATTGAGACGGAGCTGGTTCCGGCGATCGAGAAGCAGTTTCGCGGGATCGGGCAGGGATGGGCGCGGTTTGTTTATGGCGGATCGACGGGCGGGTGGGAGGCGCTGGCGGTGCAGGTTTTTTATCCCGATCACTACAACGGGAGCTTTGCGGCGTGCCCTGATCCGATTGATTTTCACGAGTACACGAACATCGATCTTTACGACGACAAGAATGCGTTCTTTCTGTACGGCGCGCACAAGCAAGTAGCGCAGCCGGCGATGCGGGATTACCTGGGACATACGTTCATCACGACCGAGCAGATCAATCAATACGAACTGGCGCTGGGCGATCACGGGCGGTCGGGCGAGCAGTTCGATATCTGGCAGGCGGTGTATGGGCCGGTGGGGGAGGATGGGTATCCGCAGCCGATTTTCAACAAGGAGACGGGCGAGATCGATCACAAGGTGGCCGATTACTGGCGCGAGCATTATGACCTGGAGGCGATTCTGGAGCGCGATTGGAGCACGCTGGGACCGAAGCTCGAGGGCAAGATTCATATCTATGTGGGCAGCGCGGATACGTATTTCCTGAACAATGCGGTGTACCGGATGGAGGACTTTCTGAAGACGACGAAGAATCCTCCTTATGGCGGCGAGGTGAAGTATGGGGATCGCGCGGAGCATTGCTGGAATGGCGATCCGAAGCTGCCGAATGCCCTTTCGCGGCTGCACTACAACACGATGTATCTGCCGATGATTCTGGAGCAGATCAAGAAGACGGCACCGGCTGGGGCGGATCTGACGAGCTGGAGATATTAGGTTTCAGGGCCGTCTGTCTTCGCGCTTGCGGAGCCGCATCTTGGCCAACATGCCGGTCCAGGTGTCGGCATCTTCGGGAGACAGGTTCATGCGGCGGAGCAAGCGGCGGGCCTTCTCTTCGGTGGCGGGTTCGGTTCCGGGCTTGGTGTAGCCGCTGGCGCGAAGGGCTTCGAGGAGCGCGCGCTCCAGGCGAGCGAGTTCTTCGCCGGTGGCGTGTGCGATGGGTTGTTGAGCGACGGGTGCGGCTTCGCTGCGAATCAATTCATAGAGGCAGACTGCGACGGCTTGTCCGAGGTTCATGGAGATGTGCTCTTCGCGGGTGGGGATGCGCATGAGCCAGTCGCAGTAGCTGAGGTCGTCGTTGGAGAGGCCGCGCTTTTCGGAGCCGAAGAGGATTGCTGCGGGAGCGCCGGCGGCGATGTGTTCGCGGATGAACTGGGCGCCGGTTTCGAGACGGTGCACAGGATGGTCGAGCTGGCGTGATCCTACGGCTGTTGTACCGATAACAACGGAGCAGTCGGCGATGGCGTCGGGGAGGGTCGGGCATTCCTCGGCGTTGTGGAGAAGCTCGGACGCGCCGACGGCGGATTGGGCCTCGCGGAAGGCCAGCTGATAGCGATTGACGACGCGAAGGCGGAGGAATCCGAAGTTGCTCATGGCGCGGGCGGCGGCTCCGATGTTGAGCGGATTGCGGGCGGCCACGAGCACGATGACAATGCGGTCGAGCTGGTCTGCGGTCAACAACGGAAATGGCGAAGCATGGTCTTAGGCCACGGGCTGAGCACAGTGCGAGCACCGACGGGCGGCGACGGGGATATCGCTGAGGCACTCGGGGCAAGGCTTAGTGGGCGGTGGTGCGGCCTCTGCCGGCTTGAACTTCGCCAGCAGCTTGCCCAGCGGGAGCACGACGAAGAAGTACACGGCAGCGGCGACGAGCAGGAACTGGATGAGGGCGTTGAGAAAGTTGCCGTACTTGATTTTGCCGCCGTGAACGTTCAGCACCAGGTAAGAGAAGTCGGGTTTGTTGACGATCGCGGCGATCAGCGGATTGATCAGATCGGTGACTAAAGAATTGACGATTGCGCCGAAGGCCGCGCCGATTACAACGGCGACCGCCAGATCGACTACGTTGCCACGAAGAATAAAGTCACGGAAACCTTTCAGCATCGGTTAGCTCCCATGAATAGTTGTCTACTCATTGGTTGGTTTTGGCCTGTTTTCAGGAGGCCAGGACGAAGTTGGGGAAGTCTTCGAACACCCAGTTGTTCTTGAGGGTGTGATAGATGACTCCCAGGAATTTGCGCGCCAGGGCGATGTTGGCCTTGCCTCCGCCGCGGCGGCGCTGGATACGCTGATAGAACTGCTGCAGGAACGAGCTGTAGCGTTTGGCGATCAGAGCACACTGCACCAGACAAGTGCGCGCGAGTTTGTTGCCCTGCTTGGTGATGCGTCCGGAGTGCTCGGTTTCGTTAGAGTTCTGCACTCGGGGCACCAGGCCGAGATAGGCGGCCAGCTTGCCCGGATCGGAGAAATCCCGGATGTCGCCGATCACACTCAACAGCACCGCGGCACTGACCGGGCCGATGCCCTTGATGCTCATCAGGTTTTCGTGACCGGCGAGTTTAGGTCCTTCTTCCTCGATCAGTTCCTCCAGTTCGGCAATGCTCTGGTTCAGGCTGCGGATCTGGCCCACCAGCACGCGGGCTTCGGCCAGCATCAGCGGCGACAACGGCAAGGCCAGAACCCGTTCCAGCGCCTTATTGCTGGACAGCGATTCGCGCTTCAGGTTGATTCCCTCGGCGGAAAGCAGGTTATTGATCTTAGCCTTCAGGGCAGAGCGCTGTTTAACCAGCAGGTCGCGTGTCTGCGCCAGATGTCCCATATTTTGGTTGCGCTCTTTCATCCGCACCTCCGGCAACAAATCTTTTGCGAGATACAGTGCCAACAACTCGGCATCGTTCTTGTCCGTCTTCTTCACCGACTGGCTGATCACCTTGAACTGAGCCGGGTTGACCACCACCACCCGCGCTGCATACTTCTCCACCGCGTCGTAAAACAGTCGCGTGTTGCCCGTTGCTTCCACGGCCAGTTCATCCTCTTTCCGCAACTGCGCGGCAAATAGCTTCAGTTCCCGTAACTGCCACTGCCGCAAATACGTCCGTCCGTTCTCCAGCCGCGTGCACACGGTGAACTGCGTCCGGTGCAGGTCTACTCCCAGGTATCCCTTCATCTCGTCTCTCCTCGCGCTGTGGAGTAGACGTGCTCTGCGGCGATCACCACTCTCCCATCCAAGGTCCTTGCGGCCTTACGGTGACGCTTCGGTTGCAGGTCTGACTAATCTCCTTTACGAGGTCCAACGGCCTCACTAAACCGATCCAGCCCGCAACCTGCCTGCCCCACAACTCCTGCTGTGGAGCCTATCGCCTCAGAAGCTCGTTCTTCTATTCATGCCATCTCCTATGAGAGTGAGGTCCTTGACCAATCGAAGCCATGCTATCGCATCTGCGCGCGGCGCC
The DNA here is from genome assembly GCA_963725225.1 of uncultured Acidobacteriaceae bacterium. Lineage (GTDB taxonomy): Bacteria > Acidobacteriota > Terriglobia > Terriglobales > Acidobacteriaceae > Silvibacterium. The sequence goes on along the minus strand of CAVRXY010000008.1, from coordinate 171,719 downwards.
GGATGGTTTTGTTGCGACAGCAGCTTTGAATGTCGACGGCGTCCGGCGGTTGGTCGGGGAATTAGCTTTCGCGGCAGCGCTTCCAGTATTCTGCTCGGTGCTTACTTGATGGTTTGCGAGTCGCGAGGGAGATTGATTTGAACAAGGTGGTTGAAAGCGCGGACGCAGCGGTAGCGGATATTCCTGAGGGCGCGACGCTGATGGTGGGCGGGTTCGGTCTGTGCGGCACACCGGAAAACCTGATTGCGGCAATGGTGCGGGTCGGAGTGAAGGGACTGCGCACGATCAGCAACAACATGGGCGTGGACCAGTTCGGCATGGGGCGGATGCTGGAGACGGGGATGATTGTCGCGCACACGGGCAGTTACGTGGGTGAGAACCGGCTGCTCGAAGAGATGGTGCTGAGGGGTGAGATCGATCTGACGCTGCTTCCGCAGGGCACGCTGGCGGAGCGGATTCGCGCCGGGGGCGCGGGGATTCCGGCGTTTTATACTCCGGCGGGCGTGGGGACGCTGGTTGCCGAGAACAAGGAGACGCGCGAGTTCGACGGCAAGCTCTATCTGCTGGAGCACTGGCTGCGCGCGGACTTCGCGCTGGTGAAGGCGTGGAAGGGCGACACGATGGGCAACCTCGTGTACCGGAAGACGGCACGCAATTTCAATCCGATGATGGCCACGGCGGCAAAGATGACGATTGCCGAGGTTGAGGAACTGGTCGAGCCGGGTGAGATCAATCCGGATCACGTGGTGACGCCGGGGATTTACGTAAAGCGGATCCTCAAGGGTGAGAGCTACGAGCGGCGGATTGAGCGCCGGACAGTGCGCAAGGCTTGAGGGGAGTGCGCTGAATTCTCTTTTTCGGAAACTGGAGCGTTGAAGTGGACCCACACAAAGCCAACACCGGGCTTTGAGTTGATGGGATAAGTAGGAAGGCTTCAGCGATCGCGGTAGCTTTTGGTTGAGGACCAGAGCGGCTGGATCAGGAGAAGCCTTCATGAAGATTGTAGGGTGTGATTTTCATCCGCGGTGGCAGCAGGTAGCGGTTTTCGATACGGAGACCGGGGAGATCAGCGAGCACAAGCTGGTCAACGGGGACGACGAGGCGGAGCGGTTTTATCGCGCTCTGGATTCGCCGGCGCTGGTGGGCATGGAGGCCTGCGGCAACAGCCAGTGGTTTATCGAGTTGCTGGAGCGGCTTGGGCACCAGGTGTGGATCGGGGATGCGGCCGAGATCCGGGCCAGCTATGTGCGCAAGCAGAAGACCGACCGGCGCGATGCCGGGCACATTCTGAAGCTGCTGTTGGAGAACCGCTTTCCCAAGCTGTGGGTACCGACGGCCGAGCAGCGGGATCTGCGTCAGTTGCTGATTCATCGTCACAAGCTGGTGGAGATTCGCGCGCGGGTCAAGAACGGACTGCAGCATCTGGCCATGAATCGCGGCTTACAGAAGCGAAGCAGCTTGTGGAGCGTTCGGGGGAGGGCTGATCTGGAAAAACTCTCCTTGCCGGGTTGGGCGGGTCGGCGGCGCGAAGATCTGCTGACGCTGCTGGCAGGGTTGGACGGGCAGATCGGCGAGCTGGATAAAGCGGTCGAGCGTGCCGCCGAAGAGCATGCACAGGCGCGGCTGCTGATGACGCAGCCGGGCGTGGGTCCGATTACCGCGCTGGCCTTTGTGCTGACCATCGGCGAGGTGAGCCGGTTTGAGCATAGCGGGAAGGTAGCCAGCTATCTAGGTCTGATTCCGCGCGAGCACAGTTCGGGCGGGCGGCAGCGGCTGGGCGCCATTACCAAGCAGGGCAACCGCTTTGTGCGCCAGTTGCTGGTGGAGGCGGCGCAGTCAGCGACTCGTTACGATGCAGGATTTCGCAGGCAGTATGCGGCCCGCTGCCACTCCAAGCCGAAAGGCGTGGCCAAGGTGGCGGCGGCCAGGAAATTAGCAGTGCGACTCTACTGGATGCTCAGGCAAAACCTTGGCTATCCGGAGATCGCCCATATCGAGAGCAGCTCGCGGGTGCCCCTGGCCGGAAGCAGACAGGCCGAGATGTTGATTGAGCGCTCTCGCATCCGGCAGTAGGCTGGATGTTCGCATAGAAGCATCATGGCCTGTAGCTGACGGCCGTATCGATGGTTGGTGGGGCGGAAATTCCCCCACCTGGTGGGTGATGCAGCGTGAGTTTCCCAGAGCTCTGGTCCTCAAACCCTCTGGCCAAACACGCGGTGCTCACGCACCGCCCAGAATAGTTTTGTCTTGACAACGCCTTCCTACTTATCGAGGGGCACCCGCACCCGTAGCCGCTGTTACGCGCCGCCGGAGAGCATTTTGATGAGCTGATAGTAGAAGTCGACGCCGCGATAGAAGGACTCGATGGGGAGGCGCTCGTCTTTTCCGTGGGCGCGGACGTCGTTGGTCTCGATGGCGATGCCGGAGACGCCGTAGCTGGGCATGCCGGCGGCGTTGGTGTAGACGCTGTCGGAGGCTCCGGTGGCCATGGTGGGGATGACGGGCGCGCCGGGCCACATCTTCGCGGTGAGCTTTTCGATCGCGGTCATGACCTGGGGATTGAGGGGCGGCGGCGGAAGCTGTTTGCGGTCGGGAGCCACTTCGTAGACGCCGCCGGCATCGTTTACGTAGCGGACTGTGACCTTGGGGTCGTCGAAGATCTTGATGAGCTGCTGGCGGATCTCTTCGAGGGAATAGCCGGGGAGGATTCGGCAGTTGACGTTGGCCTGAGCGAGTTGCGGGAGGGCGTTGTTAGCGTGTCCGGCCTGGAGGCGGGTGGCGACGCAGGTGGTGTGCATCATCGAGTTCCATTCGGGATTTTTCGAGAGGCGGGCGATGGCGTCGGGGTTGGGATCAGGCTGGGTGATGGCCTTGAGGTCGGCGGCGGTGTCGCCGGTTTCGATGGTGCTGAGGCGCTCGAAGTAAGCGCGGGTGACGGAGTTCAGCTCGAATGGAAACTGGTAGTGCTGCAGATTCACCAGCGCGCCGGCGAGGTGATAGATGGCGTTGTCGGGGACGGGCAGCGAGCTGTGGCCGCCAGGATTGGTTACGGTGAGCTGGTAATCGCCGTAAAGTTTTTCGGTGGCGTCGACATCCATCGAGACGGGCTTGCCGTGGTCGAGGTCAACGCCGCCGCCGTCGGGGTTGAGGACGTAGGCAGCCTCCATCAGATCGCGGTGGTTCTTGAGCAGCCAGTCGACGCCGTTCGACTTGCCGCCTTCTTCGTCGGCGGTGAAGGCGACGATCAGATCGCGGTCAGGCTTGTAGCCTTCCTGCTTGAAGCGGATGAGGGTGGTGGCAAGGATGGCGTCGCTCTCCTTCATGTCCTGCGTGCCGCGGCCGTAGTAGAAGCCGTCCTTCTCGACGAACTTGAAGGGATCGGTGGTCCAGTCTTCGCGACGCGCTTCAACGACATCGAGGTGACCGATGAAGAGGATGGGCTTCTGCTTGCCGGTGCCGCGATAACGAACGACGAGGTTTTCTTTGCGGTCGTTGGGGCCGCCGAGGTACATGTCGGATGGCGCGAAGCCGCCATTGAGGAAGCGCTGCTGTAAGGCCCTGGACGCGGTGCTGACATTGCCGACCGAGTCGGTGGTGTTGATTTCGATGAGCTGCTGGAAGATGTCGTGCGCGAGCTTGCGGGTCTGGTCGTCAAGATGAACTGCGGGAACCTGGGCCGCGGCGGTGTACGGGGCGAGATCAGCATGGTGGAAGAGCAGTGCGGCGGCGAGGACGGAAGAGATGCGGGCAATGGGCAGGTTGCGACGCGACGCGGACTTCGGCATGAATCGAGTTCCTTCTTATCGGTTAGGAATCTGTAGGAATCACAGTACCAGAATCGCGAGGGCGGGATCGCGGCAGGTATAGTGTTGTCATTCCGATATGAGAGTTTCGAGCACGTGCATTCTTGTTTCCGCGGCCATTCTTTGTGTTGCCGCGCAGGCTCAGAGCAAACCAGCGATTTCACTCGACGAGTTCATGAACGCTTCGGATGTCAACGAGGTGCGCATTGCTCCCGATGGCTCCGCGGTGGTGATGGCGGTGTCTGCACCCGACTGGCAGCAGAAGCGGTTCAATGAGGATCTGTGGCTGTGGAGCAGGAAAGACGGCAAGCTGACTCCGCTTACGCATTCCGGACACGACTCGGCGCCGGAGTTTTCTCCGGATGGGAAGATACATTTCGTTTCTCTCGGACAGGGCGTTGAGCCCGGATGACGACAAAAGTGAGGACAAGGACGACGACAAGAGCGATACGAGCCGCGTGTGGCTGATTCCGGTGAATGGCGGCGAGGCGTTCCCGCTGTATCGCGAGAAGCTCGATGCCCATACGTTCGCGTGGTCGGCGGACGGCGCGAGCGTGATTTTCTCGACGACACAGCCGTTGTCGAAGGATGCAGAGGAGGCGAAAAAGGCGGAATGGAAGGATGTGATCCGCTGGCGTGAGCAGGAGCGGGGCGATGTGCTTATCGCTGTGCCGCTGACGGCGGCGATTCGTGCGAGCACGCAATCGCCGGCTGCGCATAACGAGCCCAAGCCGGCGGATGACAAGCCTGTGTATCCGGCCGATGCCCAGGTGCTGGCGCACAGCACGCTGGAGATTGCGGAGATTGCTCCGTCGCCGATGGGCGACCAGATCGCGTTTGAGACGGGACCGGTCTCGCACCGGCTGGAGAATCCTGGCGATGCGGAGATGTTTGTGGTTCCGGCTAAGGGAGGCGACGCGCGGCAGGTTACACATAACAACGGACTCGAAAGCCATCTGATGTGGAGCAGGGATGGGAAGCGCATCTACTTCGCGGTGCACGCGGGTTCGGGATCGATCGAGGGCGCGTATCAGGATGTGCAGGGCCGGCTGTATGTGATCGATCCAGCAACTGGCGCGTTCACGCGGCTGGGTGGAGATTTTGCCGGGTCGTGGGATGACTTCACGGTGACGTCAGAGGGGAAGATTCTGGCGTGCGGACTGACGGGGACGGAGGTCCATCTGTATGGCGTGGATGGAACGAAGTATGAAGTGGTGGGGAGCGAGCCGGGGACGTATGCGAAGGTGACTGCGGCGCGCGATGGACAGGGATTGATCTTTACCCATTCGACGATCAACAGGCCGACACAAGTGTATTTCGCGGACGGCGCGACTGGGGTATCGGGGCGGCGAAAGCGATTACGGCGTTCAATCCCCTGTTTGCGGAACGGGCGCAGGTGGAATGGGCGACGTACAAGTGGACGTCGAAGGATGGGACGCCGGTTGAGGGAGTGCTGATTTATCCCCCAGGAAAGAAGGGCGCGAAGAATCTGCGCATGCTCACGCTGATCCATGGCGGGCCGGAGGATGCGGACGGGAACCACTTCGGCGCGGACTGGTATGACTGGGCGACGCTGGCGGCGGCGAAGGGGTGGCTGGTGTTTCGGCCGAATTATCGCGGGTCGACGGGCTATGGCGACAAGTTCATGCTGGAGATTTCGCCGCACCTGGTGTCGGTGCCGGGGGTGGATATTCTGTCGGGTGTCGACGCGCTGGTGAAGGACGGCATTGCCGATCCGAACAAGCTGGCCATCGGCGGATACAGCTATGGCGGATACATGACGAACTGGCTGATCACGCAGACGACGAGGTTCAAGGCGGCGGTGACGGGTGCGGGCGCGGTGGAGCATGCGGCCAACTGGGGCAACGACGATCTGACGTGGGATGATGCGTGGTACCTGGGCGGCACTCCGTGGGAGAAGCCGGAGATATATCAGAGCGAGGCGGCGCTTTTTCAAATTAATAAAGTTACGACGCCGACGCATATTGTGGGCGGGAACGCCGATGTGCGGGTGAGTTATCTGGAGCAGGTGCTGCTGGAACGGGCGCTGCAGCGGCTGAATGTGCCGCACACACTGCTGGTGTTTCCGGGGGAGAATCATCCGCTGGATAAGAATCCGTGGCATGGGTACATCAAGGTTCGCGAAGAGTTGAAGTGGCTTGAGAAGTATGTGCCGGAGTGAGGGCCACTTTTGCAGGGGCTAAAGCCCCAAGATTTAGTTACCTCTTACGGCACGGCTAAAGCCGTGCCCTGATACAAGGCGTGCCACTTACGGCACAGCTAAAGCCGCCCTGAACAAGGCGTGCTACGCCAACTTCTCAAAAGGTCGGCGCGCGGCTATTGGGGCTTCAGAGGCTGGGCCTGCTGCTGGAGCGAGTCGCAGACGTCGCGGTAGCGGCGCACGTAGCGGAAGTCGGCGAAGAGCGTGGCTGCGGCGATTACCAGCCAGATCACGAGAAACCAGCGATGGGAGCGGTCGGGGTGGCGCGCCATCTGGCGGAAGCAGATGGCCATGATGAAGGCCGCGAGTGTGGCCAGGATGGTGAGCGGCGGCAGCTTGTTGCAGTCGATCGCCGGGCCGGGCCGCATGTACCACCAGGATGCGACCGCGGCGGCGACGGCGAGGACGGCGGGTACGACGAGGCGGAAAGGAAAGCGAGGACGGGTGCGGGTTTCGGTGACGGGTGGCATAACCTGATTCAACTCTAAAGGCCGGATGGGGCTCGTGCTATCCCACCCTTGCCGCGATCAAACCGCGGCAAGGATGGGGCACCCTCGTTCGTGCTGCTGCGCATAAACCTGAGAAAGGCTTACGCTGAATCTCGCTCCTATAGCAATTCTGCTGGCTTACCAGACCATCGGCTTGAGGCCGGGGCTGGGGATGAGCTCGGCTTCAGTGGCGCGCTGCACGTCTTCGACGGTGAGGCCGGGCGCGATTTCTTCGAGCACGAGGCCGGCGGGAGTGACTTTGATCCAGGCCATTTCGGTGGCGATGGTGTCGACGACTTTGAGGCCGGTGATGGGCAGGGTGCAGCGATGGAGAATCTTGGGGCGGCCGTCTTTGGTGGTGTGCTCCATGGCGACGATGACGCGGCGGGCGCTGGCCACCAGGTCCATGGCTCCGCCCATGCCTTTGAGCATTTTGCCGGGGATCATCCAGTTGGCGAGGTTTCCTTCCTCGTCGACTTCCATGGCTCCGAGGACGCTGAGGTCGATGTGGCCGCCGCGGATCATGGCGAAGGAGTCGGCGCTGGAGAAGTAGGAGGTTCCGGGGAGCTCGGAGACGGTTTCTTTGCCGGCGTTGATGAGGTCGGGGTCTTCGGTGCCGGCGATTGGATAGGGGCCGACGCCCAGCATGCCGTTCTCGGACTGGAGGACGACTTCGACGCCGGGCGGTACATGGTTGGCGACCAGGGTGGGCATGCCGATGCCGAGGTTGACGTAGAAGCCGTTGCTCAGCTCGCGGGCCACGCGCTTGACGATGCGCTCGCGCTTGTCGGCATCGGAGGGCTTCTGCGTGGAGGCCGGCTGGTTCTGCAATGGAGTCATAGGCGACTTAAAATGTTAACAGTTCCCCTCATGTCCTATGCTGTTTTCAATCTTCGGGCGCGGTCACTGGTTCGTGGAACCCTTCTGGTGCTGGGAAGCCTCTTCGCCGCATTTCTTCTGTCGGGATTCCCGAGGGTGCATCCTGCGTGGACCGTGGGTTTTCCGGCGTTCGCCGCGCTGTGGGGCACTTATGAGACGCTTCGGTGCCTGCGCCTCCGATGGAGTTTCTATCACGGAGGGGTGCTGCTGCTGCTCTACATGGATGTGATGGCGCTGGCGATGATCTTCTTCCTGCTGATCTATCCCTATGCGGGATGGATGCAGAGCTAGCGTCTCGACGCGGCCGCCTCCAACTCCTGCAATGATTCCGAATAGGGTGCGCGCAGCACGCCGCGCTCGGTGATGATGGCGGTGACGTACTTTGCGGGCGTCACGTCGAAGGCGGGATTCTCGATGCCGACGCCGTTGGGCGTGAGCTGCTTGCCGGCGTGGTGGGTGACCTCGACGGCGGGGCGTTCCTCGATGGGGATGTCGCGGCCGGTGGCAGTCTCGAGATCGATGGTGGACCAGGGGGCGGCGACGTAGAACGGGATGCCGTGCTCTTTGGCCAGGATGGCGACACCGTAAGTGCCGATCTTGTTGGCGACGTCTCCGTTGGCGGCGATGCGGTCGGCGCCGACGACTACGGCGTTGATTTTGCCGCGGAGCATGAGGCTGGCCGACATGTTGTCGCAGATGACGGTGGTGGGGATGCCGTCGTGCATGAGCTCCCAGGCGGTGAGGCGCGCGCCCTGCAGGAAGGGACGGGTTTCGTCGGCGTAGACGTTGATCTGATGGCCCTGCTCGAAGGCGCTGCGAATGACGCCGAGGGCGGTGCCGTAGCCGCAGGTGGCGAGGGCTCCGGCGTTGCAGTGGGTGAGGACGCCGCCAGTGGCGGGAAGCAGGGCTGCGCCGTGCGCGCCCATGGCGCGGCAGGCGGCGATGTCTTCGTCATACATCTGCTGGGCTTCGTCGATCAGCGCGGCGCGAATGGCGGGGATGGTGATGCCGGGCTGAGCGGCCAGCGCCGAGAAGCGATCGCTCATCCTGCGGATTGCCCAGAAGAGATTGACGGCGGTGGGACGGGTGGCGGCCAGGACGCTGGCAGATCTGATCGAATTCGACCTTGAGGGCCGGGATGCCGGCGGCTGTGCTCCGGGAGACGCCGAGGGCCACGCCCATGGCGGCGGTGACGCCGATCGCGGGCGCGCCGCGGACGATCATGGTGGTGATGGCGTCCGCTACTTTCTGGTAACTAGTGGCGAGGACGTAGGTTTCCTCAAGGGGCAGGCGGGTCTGGTCGAGGAGGCGTACGCCGTCCTTTGTCCATTCGAGTGTGGGAATCATGCTTAACCAGTGTAAATCCTTCAGGGCAAAGATAGATCGGATTGCGGTGATGCGTCCTGGCGGAGGGGATGCTCGTCTATGGGAATTGGCGTCCGTGCGACCCAGATTTGTAAAATCTTGCCAAAGCGGGGCGTTTTTATTTTGAGAATGTTACCAATGGGTGTTATCTCTAGTTACAAATCACTTTGCTCCCGCTGTGGGGAGCGCAGCTTTGGTTCAGTCGTCCCGCTGTATAGGCAATTTTTCCTAGATTTGCGTCCTTTGCGTGAAGGCTTCCGGCAGATTGGCATGCCAACCCAGCACGAGCGGGCGATACCTGTCTCAAAGGGAAATGGATGAGTAAGAGAAAGAAAACCTGCCCCAATTGCGACGAGATCGAGTTGACCCGGGTTGCCAGACACGGGTTTCTGCAGGAGCGCGTCTATCCCAAATTCGGGATGTTTCCCTGGGAATGCGCGCAGTGCCGCCAGATTTTTCTGCTGAAGAGCCGGGGCTATAGCTATCGCAAGGCCGGTCCGCGAAGCGGTTCCGACAAGTAATCTCCCTTAAAAACAAAGAGACGAGGCGCCGCAAAGGCGACCGGGCGCGCTCGTCTCCGATGCTTGCAGGGTCTCTGGACCTAGCGCCAGTGGCCCCCGATCCATACCCATCCGCCGGAGCGGGCGACCCAGTGTCCGGGCACCCAGACGACGCCGGCACGCGGCGGCACGACCCAAGACCCGTGGACCCAGACGTAACGATGGCCATCCCAGCGGTGATAGCCGTCTGTCCAGACGTACCTGGGTCCGGGAGCGACAGGGCGACGCTCAACAATGGGAGCGGGAGGCGCGACGCGCACGACCAACCTGGGCAAATGCTGCACTCGCTCCGAGTAAAGCTGTGGCGGCGGCAGCCAGGAGAAACTTCTTCATCGGTAAATCCCCTTTCGTGTAGAGAAAGTTTGATTCTTGTGATGCCTGCGGACTGGAATCAATTCCGAACCCGCATTCGTTCTTTTGAACACGGCATTGCGAATCAGGTCGCGGAGTTTGTGCGTGGATAAAACGGGGTGATGCTACTCGCGTTGAGGCAAAGGTTGCCTGGAATTCACGAGATGTTTATCGGTGCCTGGGATCGGACGAATTTGCTTTCAAGGTTAGGCTACAATTTGCTCATCGTGAGTGCTAACAGCAACCGCGGGAGTGAGCCTGACAGCGACCGCGAGATTGAGCCTAAGAGCAAACGCCGAAATGCCTGGAACTGGCTGCTGGTTGTGCCGGCGCTGGCGCTCGCTTTTCCGGCGATCTATTCACGACCCACGCCGGAGCTGTTCGGCTTCCCTTTCTTTTACTGGTACCAGATCGCGTGGATTCTGATCAGCGCGGTGATTACCGGCGTCGTTTACTTCGCGACCGAGAATAAGTAGATCGCTGTCAGCGCAGGCTGAGAGCATTCACCACGGTTGCGCCCCAGTCGGCGGGGTTGATATCGCGGGCGTGCCGCGAGAAGAGCCAGCGATGACCGTCGAGGTCTTCGACTCCATACTGGAACTCGCCATAGACGGTTTCGTGAGGCTCTTCGAAGATGCGGGCGCCGGCAGATTTTGATCTCTGGAAATGTTCTTCGACGTTGTCGATGAAGATGGTGAGACTTTGCGTTCCGTGGCCGAGCCGGGCCGGCGTTGAGTATCCGGGTTTGGTCTGGCTGACCATGATCCACGCGTTGCCGAGATGCATTTGCGCACCGCTGATGGGGTCGCCGTAGCGGTAGTGTTCGGTAAAGCCGAAGGTACGGGTGAGCCAGTCGATGGCGGCGGGAAGATCCTGGTAAATGACGTGCGGGAGGATGACGTTGGTGGGCACCGAGCGATTGTCGATCATCAATCTTCGCCTCGCAGAAAGATTTGCTCGCAGTAGTACGAGATGCCAATCACTGCGCAAGAAAGCCCGCACGTGGCGGGCCTTCCAATGTCAAAAGACGACAACTACAGCCGTGACGGCCGGGACCGCAAGGTCTCAGGCCGTGGTCTTTGCACAGATCTCGTCGAATGCGCGGGCGATTTCCTGGCCGATGGCCTGTGCCGGGTTCGACTCGATCACGAAGCGCTGCATGAGGTAGACCAGCTTTCCGTCGCGCAGGATGGCCACGGCGGGCGATGTGGGCGGCTGACCGGCGAAGTAGGAGCGGGCACGCTCGGTGGCCTCGCGATCCTGTCCGGCGAAGACGGTGATGGAGCGGTCTGGCTTGACGGAGTTCTGCAGAGCCAGGCGAACGCCGGGGCGCATCTTGCCGGCTGCGCAGCCACAGATCGAGTTCACGACAAGCATGGTGGTGCCGGGCTGGGCGAGTGCGGCGTCGACGTCTTCGGCGGTGCGGGCTTCCTTGATCCCAACGCGGGTGAGTTCTTCGCGCATGGGAATAACCATGATCTCAGGGTACATTCGTGGTTCCTCCGGGGCTTGGTGGTGCCTGCCTCCATTGTACTTGGCGGCGTGGCGAAGCGCCACGGTCAGATTGATCCTGACGCGGTCGGGATCGGCACAGCCCGGGCGTGCCGTCAGTCTTTCTTTTGCTGAGCGGCTTCGAGAGCGAGGTCCTCGACGACATTGTCGTCGTACTGTTCCAGCTCGGCGAGCAGCCCTTCGTCGGAGAGATCGAGTGGGCGTGAGTTCTCCCAGTCGTGGCGCAGCACATCGTGAATGCGCGTGACGACGTGGTCATCGGTGACTTCGATGGCCAGCTCGCGACGGCTGTCGAAGCTGCCGGGGGCGAGATTGATGGAGCCGATAATGGCACGCTCTCCGTCGGCCAGAAGCACCTTGGCGTGCAGTTTGACGTGCCTCAGCTTGTGGATCTTGATGCCTACATCCTGCAGAATGCGCAGGCCGCTGACTCCCTCGATGAGCTTTTCCCTTTTGAGCTTGTGGGGAGGCCGCGCCATGATGTGTACATGCACGCCGCGCTCTTTCGCGCGAACGAGATGCTCGATGATCACCGGATCCTGATAGCGTTCGTTCTGCAGATAGAGTGAATGCTTTGCGTCGTCGATAAGCTGGCCCAGCCGCTGCCGTCCGTTTCCAACGCACCAGATCAGATGCGAATGTGCACCGGGAGCAAATTCGGATCGGGCCCAGTCGGCTTCGAAGCACTCGATGATCTCGTCGACCTCATGCTTGTGTGTGGTGACGACGGCGTAGTCGCGCGTTTCGGTCAGATTTTTGGTCTGCCAGTTCAGCGATTTGACGTATGCAGTCTGATCGTCGACAACCATGGACTTCTCATGGGTGACATCGAATGCCGGGTTGCTGTCGATTACCTCGACTCCGGCGGAGGTCAACTGCTTTCGCGACTTGTCGTTCTCCTTTTCGCCGCTGCGCCGCGCGGGATTCAACATGATACGCACGTTCACTCCGCGCTTGTGCGCAGAGATGACGGCTTGCAGGAGCGTGGGATCGGAGAATACGAACATCTTGATCCGGAGAGACTTTCTTGCATTGTTAATCGCTTCGACGATCGGTAGAGCGGAATCGTCCGGAAGGACAATTACTGAGCGGGACATGGGTTCCTCGGCGCCAGGTTTGCTTTCCCCAGGCTTTTGAATCGTGACTTGTTTTTACCGTGCCGGGTCCTTCAGTGACAAGCCGGGACCTTCTATGCGTTGACCTTCGCTATGCCGGTGTCAAATTGGGTGCGGTGAAGTTCGGCGTAGATGCCATTGAGGGCGATCAACTCCTCGTGAGTTCCCTTCTCAGCGACGATGCCGTCGCTGATAACGATGATCTGATTGGCGTCGCGGATGGTGCTGAGGCGGTGGGCAATGGTGATGACGCTGCGGCCCTTCATCAGGCGCTCCAGAGCATCGATGACGAGCTTTTCCGATTCGCTGTCGAGCGCGGCGGTTGGCTCGTCGAGAATCAGGATAGGGCTGTTGCGCACCATGACGCGGGCGATGCCGATGCGCTGGCGCTGGCCTCCAGAGAGTGTGGAACCTCGCTCGCCGACCATTGTCTCGTATCCCTTGGGCATACGGGAGATGAACTCGTCGGCGTTGGCGAGCTTCGCGGCCTCGACGATCTCTTCCCGTGTGGCGCTGGGGCGGCCGAAGGCGATGTTTTCGAGGATGGTGCCACGGAAGAGGACGGTTTCCTGCAGGACATAACCGATCTGGTGGCGCAGCGCATCGAGCTTGTAGTCGGTGATGTCCTTGCCATCGATCCGGATTGCGCCGGACTGCACGTCGTAGAAGCGGGGGATGAGGCTAACGATGGTGGACTTGCCGGCGCCGGTCGGGCCAACGACGCCGACGAATTCGCCCGGCTTAATTTTGAAGCTGACGTCGGTGAGGATGGGCGTGGCGGGATCGTATCCGAAGGCGACGTGTTCGAATTCGATGTCGCCGGTGAGGGTTTCGGGTTCCAGCGCATCGGGTTTCTCGAGGGTGACACTGTCGGTGTCGAGGATTTCGCGGATGCGCTCGGCGCCCACGGCAGCCTGGGCAATGGCGTTGGTGCTAGTGGCCAGGTCTTTGACCGGCTTGAAGAACTTGGTGAGATATGCAAGGTAGACGGTAAGCTCGCCCACGGTCATAGAGTCAGTGAGGATAAGAGCCGCCCCACGCCAGAGGACGATGGCGGTGCAGAAGGCGACGGTGATGGTAACGACGGGCGAGAGGAGCGCCTTGACGCTGCGGGCCTTGAGGGCAGCGCTGACCGTGGCCTCGCTGACATCTTCGAGCAATTGCTCTTCGGTCTTCTCCTGGCCGAAGGCTTTGACTACCTGCATGGATTCGAGGCCCTGCTGCACGACGGCGACGATCTCGCTTTGCTCCTTGCGGACTTCGTGGGTGGCTTTCTTGACGGCTTTCTTGAATCTGGAGACGAAGAGAAGCAGGAAGGGCGTGACGGCGACGGCGATGAGGGTGAAGTCCCAGTTGAGCCAGAACATGAGGCCGAGCATGCAGACGATGGTGAGCAGGTCGACGAGTATGTCGAGCGTGGAGGACGACGCGAAGCCCTGGAGGGTCTGGATGTCGGTGGTGATGGTGCTGAGGATAGTCCCGGTCTGATGGGTGTTGTAGTAACCGAGCGACAGCCGCTGCAGGTGATGGTACATGCGCAGGCGAAGGTCGTGGGCGACGTATTGGCCAACGCTTTCGGTGTAGTAGTTGTCGATGTAGGTGGCGATAGCTCCCAGGACGGAGATGATCACGAAGGCCAGCGCAGCAAGCCCGGCATAGTGGAGCCGGGAGGTGTATCCGGATATATGCGGGACTGCGTGATGCAGCAATGGGGCGGCCTTGTGGCCGACTCCAATGACGTTATCGAGGATGTATTTGAGCGGCCAGGGAGTGGCGAGGCTGGTGACGGTTTCGACGAGCATGGCCAGCAGAATGATGACCAGTCTGCCGCGATAAGGCCGGATCAAGCTTGCGACGAACTTCAGCACCTGTTCAATTCCCCGGGTAGATTCCTCGCGCCCGTTGCCATGGGGCGAATCATGTTGAGCGTCCAGTCTATTGTGTCGAAGGCGGTTGTAGCAGCAGATTTAAAAGCGGATCGCAACGAGCCATCGTGTAATCTGGGTTTCTTACCGAAACTACAGGAGAATGTCCATTGGCTGATCGCCATCCCCTGCCTTTCCAACGCGCAATCGCGCTATGCTGCGCACTCTCTCTTCTCCCTGTCCAGGTTCTTCCGGCGCAAAGCGTTGCGCCACCCGAGAAGGTCTTTGGTTATGGCGATTTCTCCGCGCAGGCGAAGATTGACAAGAGCTTTATGGCCGTGCCGGACGCGAAGCTGGCGGGCGAGGAGCTGAAGACGCTGACGGCGGCTCCTCACGTTGCCGGATCCAAGGAAGACTATGAGACGGCGGAGTTTGTCGCGCAGAAGTTCAAGGCGGCGGGCCTGGAGACAAGCATTGTTCCATACAAGGTGTGGCTGAATCTGCCGGTTGAGATTCGCGTGGAGGCCACCAGCGCCGATGGCAAGAGTCTGATGAGCGGCCCGACGCGGGAGCACGTGGACGGGGATCGCTATGACAGCGATCCGCGCGTGGTGATGCCGTTCAATGGGTCGTCGCCTTCGGCGGATATCACGGCGGACGTGGTGTATGCGAACTACGGCCGGCCGGAGGACTTCCAGAAGCTGGCGCAGATGGGCATCGACGTGAAGGGCAAGATCGTGCTGACGCGCTATGGCGGGAACTTTCGCGGGGTGAAGGTTTATATTGCGCAGGAAAAAGGGGCGGCCGGGGTGCTGATCTACTCGGACCCGGCAGATGACGGGTACTACCGGGGAGATGCGTATCCCAATGGGCCGTACCGGCCGGCTACCGGGCGTGCAGCGGGGGTCGGTGCAGTACATGTTCAAGTATCCGGGGGATGCAACGACGCCGGGTGTGGCTTCGACTCCCGACCTGCCGATGTCGAAGCGGGTACCGCCGGAGAAGGCGGAGAGCCAGCCGACGATTCCGTCGACTCCACTGTCGTATAAGGATGCGGCGCCGATCCTGGAGAACCTGAAGGGGCCGACGGCTCCGCATGAGTGGCAGGGGGCGCTGCCGTTCACCTATCACCTGGGCGGCAAGGGCAACGTAAAGGTTCACATGCTGCTCAAGATGGATTATCAGTACCGGCTGATCTGGGATGTGATCGGGCGGGTGCAGGGTACGGAGTATCCCGATGAGTGGGTGGTGGCGGGAAACCACCGCGATGCGTGGGTATATGGCGCGGTCGATCCCAACAGCGGGACGGCGGCGATGCTGGAGGCGGTGCACGGCATCGGCGCGCTGCTGAAGCAGGGATGGAAGCCGAAGCGGACGATCATCTTCGGGAGCTGGGATGCGGAAGAGGAAGGACTGATCGGGTCGACGGAGTGGGCTGAGGATCATGCGCAGCGGCTGGGGCATGCGGTGGCGTATCTGAATACCGATGTGGGCGTGGCGGGGCCGAACTTCGATGCTTCGGCGGTGCCGTCGCTGAAGGTGTTTGTTCGCGAAGTGACGAAGGAAGTGCCGAGCCCGAAGGGTGGGACGGTCTACGAGCAGTGGAAGGTGAGCGAGGCAGAGAGCGAAAGCCATCGGAAGGCTAGCGGGTCTGGTGAGCACAACTCGGCTCCGAATGCTCGCGTCGATAACGACGTCAATGTCGGCGACCTGGGCAGCGGGTCGGACTATACGCCGTTCATCCAGCACCTGGGCGTGCCGTCGACGGATATCGGGTCGAATGGCCCTTACGGTGTGTATCACTCGGTCTTCGATAACTACCAGTGGTTCACGATGAATGCCGATCCGACGTTTGTGTACGAGCAGCAGATGGCGCGGGTGTTCGGGCTGGAAGTGCTGCACATGGCAGATGCGGATGTGCTTCCGTACGACTATGTGACTTACGCCAAAGAGATCGAGCAGTATCTCGATGCGGCGCAGAAGAAGGCTTCAGAGGATCATGTGAGCCTTGATTTTGCTGCGGCGAATACTGCGGCGAAGCGGTTCACTGCGGCGGCAGAGGCGGTCAAGCCGAAGGAGGATCATCCAACGGGAAATGAAGCGGCGCTGAACACGGCGCTGCGCGCAACGGAGGGTGACCTGCTGTCTCCCGAGGGACTGCCCAAGCGGCCGTGGTTCAAGCACACGATCTATGCTCCGGGGGAGTACACCGGATACGCAGCGGTGGTGATTCCGGGCGTCAATGAGGCTATCGACGCCAAGGACGCGCAGCGCGGGCAGGCACAGCTCGCGGCGCTGACGGCGGCGCTCGATCGGGCGGCGGGGACGCTGGAGGGTGCGGCGAAGTAATTCCCGTTTTGGGACTGAGGGGGCACCCCCCTCCCCCCACCCATTTTCTGTGGTTTGTAATCCATTCATCTCACAGGGGTTATGCGCTGTAGTTTGTAACTCATTCATTCTATTAGCGAGCGGCTGTAACCGTTTGATATGGCTTGACTTATCAGCGCGAGCAGTGCCGTTGCCTGTAATCGTTTCATTTCATTGGAACAAGTTGTAATCGATAGTTCCGGTTGGGTTTACCCGATTCTGCCGAGGTCTCCCAAAAGAAAAGGCCTGACTGCAGGAACAGTCAGGCCTTTTTAAGCTCTATTTCTATTGTAGCGGGTTGGTGGTAAAGGTACGCCAAGTTATTGGGCGGGATAGTGGGAATGGACTTTGAATCCACGGAAGTCTGAGACGGCTCGCCCGGGCTCGTTATTCAGTCGTCGTCATCACGGTCATCATCGCCGTCATTGCCGTGCACAGCCCGCAGGTTGTGCTCGTAGACTGCTTTGCCGATAGCCAGGCCCAGCAGCGCTCCTGCGTCCTGGTCGGTTCGAAAATGGATCCCGCCGTAAACACGAGCGTCGCTGATGTCGTTGGTAATCTGCCTGAACGAGGTGTATTGCAGGACGATGGTGGGCACGGCGGGGTTTGACAGCGTCATCGAATGTCCAGCTTCGCCGTAGAGACGTCTCATGACCGCCGCTGCCGCATTGGCTGCGCTGCCGTGGTTTGAGGGATAGCTGGGGAAACATGGGGTGACAATGAATGGAACGTAGTTCGGATCGGCGTCGGTTTTCGGGTTGCCGTCCGTGTCACCCGCATGGATCGCGGTTTCGGGACGCCAGAAGTTGTAGTGGTATTTGATGAAGAACGAAGCGACCAGGCTGTCGCTGATCGCCATGTTGATCAGGGCAAGAGCCCGGGCGTTCTCTGACAGCGAACGCCTCTGTTCCTGCGCGACCTGCCTTGCGGCCTGATTGAGTGCCTGGGTTGGCGAGGTGGCCGCGTAATAGAGCGCGACATCCGCCCGGTCGGGTGGCCGCTCGGTGCTATTGATGTCCCCTACTGTCTTCACCTCGTTGTATGTTTTCGCGTATTCTTTGCTCCTGAGCGCTGGCGGGGGGGCGAGGAGAAACTCCTTCGCGTTCCGGATACCGAACGGGGTTACGTTCTGCCATTGAAAGGCGATTCCCGACGCGACTCCATTCACAATTGGACAACTCACTGTGGCCTGCCATTCACCCGGGACAGCCGGGCCGGGTGTCTTGAATTGCGGCGGCGACGAGCCATCGTTGGCGCGCAGAGCGATCAGGGCACTAGCCGCGGCGTCGCCCGTTGCGATGCCGTCAATTTTGGCCTGGCCTTCAGGTATCGACGCCAGCGAGCTTGCGCGGGCTGCGTCGAGCGTTGAAGCGCTGGCCGGGAAATAGGTGCTGAGCACCCGATAGGCAGCCTGGACGGCTGCTGCATTGGGTGAGGCGCCATGTGGCGCGACGATGGTCCCGAGATACGGTCGATAGTCGCCAGTGATGGCGTTGACGGCTTCAAAGACTGCGACCTGCACAATGGCTGCAAATCGCGCCTGGGCGAACGGGTTCTGGCCGTTCGCGACGGCAGTGTCTACGGCAATTACGTTCCAGTCCAGAACGGGATCGGCTTTTGCGACGGCAGGCCCGAACAATAGAGTCGCCATCAGCAGACAAAAACCAAAAGTCCTTGCGCCACCATGCATCCTCTTCATCTTGTTTCCCCCTCTTGTCACTGCCTTTTGGTCAGTGGTGAGCGACATTCTGGCCGTAGAGGGCGTGGTTGTCGATACCGAAGCGCGTGTCGGGGCGTTATGTTTTGTGTCGGGCTAAGTGGAACCATTCTCTGCATTTACGTCGGTGCTTCCGCATGTGTTGTAAAATCCTCCCACCCACCAATGGGGGTGTGCTGTGGCTTCCACCCCAGTCAGAGAGCGGCAATCGATCCGGCTCGGCGATGGTTATGAGCTTGACCTCCGTCCCCGGAGGTTGCGCCGTGGCAGTCACATCCTGAAGCTGGAGCGTATCCCCCTGGAGATACTTGTCCTGCTCGTTGAGCACAAGGACGAGATTGTCACCCGGGACGAAATCGTCACAAGGGTGTGGGGCAAAGGTGTTTTCCTCGATACCGACAACAGCATCAGGGGCGCGATCCGGAAGCTGCGTCAGGCGCTGAAGGATGACGCCGACAGCCCACGATTCATTCAGACAGTGACCGGACAGGGATATCGCTTCATCGCGCTGGTCACACCTCCCGAGGAAGAAAACCGGACGGACACACCCAACCCTGAAGCATCAACCGTCCCCACCAGCGAGGCAGAATCTCGTGTCGGAGCCCAGCGGCTGGTTGCAGACCCGCTGGACTGCGCTCGGTGGTGGAGCAGCAGGATCGAACCGCGGCGAAATTGCCTGCTGCCGAAAACGGTCAGGGACAGAGGAATTGGCTCGCCCACAGGTGGCTTTTGCTTGGAGCAGTGTCTTTGCTCGTCCTTGTCGCCGCCACAGCGTACATCCTTGCTCGGAGCAGCTCGGCTCATGCGAAAGCTCCCAAAATCACTTCGCTCGCTGTGCTGCCTCTGAAAAACCTCTCCGGCGATCCGGCACAGGAATATTTTGCCGACGGCATGACCGAGGAAGTGATCGGGCGTCTGTCGATGATCCGAGGCCTTCGTGTTATCTCCCGCACATCGGTGATGCAATTCAAGGACACCCGGCTCTCAGCGCCCGAGATTGCCAGAAAGCTTGGAGTGGATGCCCTCGTGGAAGGATCTGTGATACGAGAAGGCGACCGGATTCGTGTTCACGCGCAGTTGATTCGTGCATCGACCGACGAGCACTTCTGGTCCGAAGAATATGACCGCGAACTCGGTGACGCCCTCACGCTCGAGAGCGAGGTGGCACAATCCATCGCACAAAGAGTGGAGGTTACGGTCTCAGGCGGAGAGCGCGCCAGACTTGTTGCCGCACGACCGGTGTCGCCCGAAGCCTACGAGAGCTATCTCAAGGGTCTGGCCGCCAAAGGCAACACCAGGGCTGAGGTCGAAAAGCGTATCGCCTGGTTTGACGAAGCGATCAGGAAGGACCCGGCATTTGCGCAAGCTTACGTCGGCCTCGCATCGGCATACGCGGCACTTGGCACAGTTTTTGTCGGCGCTCCCCCGAGTGAAACGCGTCCAAAGGTGATCAACGCGGCTCGAAAGGCGCTGGAGCTAGATCCTGCTCTCGCCGACGCGCATGTCCTGCTGGCCAACATGTATATGAGACAGTGGAAGTGGGCCGAGGCCGAGGCAGAATACAGGCGCGCCCTCGATTTGAATCCGAACGACGCTGCTGCGCACGAAGGATTCTCTGACTGGCTGTTGTGCCATGGACGTATGGAGGAGGCGCTGGCGTGGGCCCGCCGCGCCCGCGATCTTGACCCTCTCGGACCTTCCGGCCATACCATCGGGTGGACTCTGTTCAATACACATCGCTATGACGATGCAATACGCGAATTCCGAGATGTGCTGGCGGTAAGACCGGACGACAGACTTCCCCTCTGGCCTCTTGGGTGGGCGCTCATTTGCAACCATCAAGCCGAAGAGGCAATTCCCGTGCTGGAGAAAGCCGCTTCTGTAACTGATCGCAGCCCAGGGGTCATCAGTGCGCTGATCTGGGCGTATGCCCACGCCGGACGACGAGCAGATGCATTTCGGCTCCTTGGAGAATTGAAAAAGCGCCAGCAGACAGGCTACGTTCCTGCCGGTGCCTTTGTGCATGCTTATTTGGGTCTCGGCGACAACGATGAGGCATTTGCGTGGTTTGAGCGGGCCTACGAGGAACAATCCAATATTCTGATATACATCAAGGTCTTTCCGCTGTATGACCCTCTGCGCGGCGAGCCCCGCTTTCAGGATTTGGTGCGCCGCGTCGGGCTGAACTGACCCGGCGGCTGTTCGGAGTTGGGGAGTCGCTTTCCTTAATCATTTGTTGGTAAATCGCCGATGCGCGGTTTGAGAGGGCCATGTCGTGGAAGTGTGCGTTACCTTGCTGTCGATCGATTGAGCTTGACGTAGGCTTTGCACGCGAATGTTCCCCCAAAAAAGCGACTCTCTGGAGAACTCGCAATATCTCGATACTTCGCGCGCCCTTCGATTTGGATGTGGTGTAGACTCGCTCGTGCCAAGGGTGACGAGGCATCGATCTCCTCCATTCTGTCTCGGTTCCCATAGCGAAACTTGAACTGCGTTTCGGGGAGCGGACTTATGCGGGAGAGGTTCTTCATTGCGGGTTTGATATTTGTAGTGTTCCTGATGGTGCCGGGAGGCGTCTTGTCGCAAGGCGTCCAGCAGAGCGGGACACTCACGGTAAATGGGCATTCCGGAGAAGCACCGGTAATTCAGGCGGGTGGACGATCGTATGTGGATGTCGAATCTCTGGCTCGCATCACGAATGGGTCGGTTCGCTTTAACGGGAATCAAATCCTGCTCACGCTGCCTGCGCCGGTTCGCGGCGCACGGATGACGGTTCCACCGGCAAGACAGGGTGGTGCGGCTCCTGCTGCTCCCGCCGCTCCTGCCGGATTCTCGCAAGGCTTCCTGAAGGCGGGGATTGAGGCCATGGCTGAGATCAGGGAATGGCGCAGTGCGCTGGAGAGCGCCGTCCAATATGGATTTCCACCGGGAGATACCTGGATCAATCGTTATAGCGGCGCGGCTGCGACGGCCATCAGCCTGGCATCGGCGGCGGCGTCAACCGATGACGATCGACAAGGCTTTCAATTGCTGAACAATGAGTTCAACAACATGCAGAGCTTGAGCAACCAAATGCTGTCGAGGCGGAAAAGCATGAATTACATTCCTCCGGACGCGCTCCAGAATGACCCGACTGACCAGAAGATTCTGGCCTGCGCGCGGGCGCTGGGCGCGATGGCTGCAGCCGGACAGTTTCAAGATGCTGCGGCGTGCCATTGAGTGCGCTTGCAGAGCCGGGATGTGAATGGGGCTACGAGTTAGCGCTCTGGGTCCCGACAACTCCGATTCGCGCGGCGTAGAAGCGGGTGTAGACGAACATGGTGAGGGGAGCCAGCAGAGCGTAGCAGGCGATGGCGGGCAGGGCGCGCTGAGCGCGGAGATATTGTCCGGAGAGCAGGAGCGCCAGCCCCACGTGACGGTTGGCGTTGCAGATGGCGAAGGTTTCCTTGATGCGCGGCTGGCGGAACGGGAAGATGAGGATTGCGGCGATCGATCCGACGGCCAGGATCAGCGCGGCGACGGGAACGAGCGGCGTGATGTGCTCGAGCGCGGGACCCATTTTGAAGAGCACCAGCACGATCATGACGGTGAGCAGAACGTTGCCGAGGATGTTGAGGGTCGACTGGGATCGCTGCGACACTTTCGGGGCGACCCAGGCGAGGCCGATTCCGACAGCGAGGGGCAGGAACTCTTTGAGGATGATCTGCCAGAGGAGAATGCGGGGCGGAATCCAGATACTGCGGCCGTAGAGACGGGCGCCGGCCCAGACGAGAAGCGGGATCATGATGGGGACCATGAGGGCGGCCCATACCTGATAGCTGGCGGCCATCTGCATATCGAAGCCGCGCCGCGCGAGATTGCGGGTGAGGAGCGGGGCTCCGGGGGCCACGCCGACCATGAAGAGGCCGGCGGTGTCGCCAAGGGGGAGGCGGAAGAGGTTGGCAACGAGCAGCGCCAGGGCAGGCGGGATGATGAAGGTGGAAACGATCAGGATGGTCCAGGCGAGCCTGTCCATGCGGCGCCAGTGGGCTATGACTTCGGTGAGCTTGAGGCTCATACCGACTGAGACCATCAGGAGAAAAACGGCGCCGGGCAGAAGATATTGCATAGGCCTTTCGCGTACAGGAGCGGTCACAGCGTCGCGGACCGAAGTGTAACACCGCGGCGGACGGGCTTTGGCGCGAAGTTGTGCGAGATTGACACAACGAACACGGGGAATGGCCGGGGTCTTCAGGATTAGAGGGTAATGGCTACGAGGATTGTGGTGCTGGTCGCGGTGGGTGTGCTGGTTGCTGTGGCGGCCATCCTCATACTGGCAGCTACCAAGCCGGACAGCTTCCGGATCGAGCGGTCGGTGACGATCCAGGCTTCTGCGGAGAAGATTTTTCCGCTCATCAATGACTTCCATAACTGGAGCCAATGGGCGCCGCAGGACCGGGAGGATCCGTCGATCAAGCGGACCTATAGCGGACCGGCGAGCGGGGTGGGCGCGGCGTCGGAGTGGACGAGCAGCGGGAGAGCAGGCAGCGGGAAGATGTCGATTACGGAATCGGTGCCGGCGTCGCGGGTAGTGATCGACGTGCATTTCGTGAAGCCGTTTGCGGCGCACAATGTGAATGTGTTCACGCTGGAGCCGGAGGGGACGGCTACCAAGGTGACGTGGAGCATGGAAGGCACGAATCTCTACTTCATGAAGCTGATGAGCGTCTTTTCGAGCATGGACCGGATGATGGGCGGGCACTTCGAGAGCGGGCTGCGGGACCTGAAGGCGGCGGCGGAGAGATAAGTCGTCCGGGGGAGTTAGCCCTCCGGAAATATGCGCATAAATTAACTTTCGTCCGATATCATTCTGGATTAAGTTGGTGCATCCAGTTAGTTCTTCGTTCAACAGTTAGCAATAGCTTGATATCTTCCGTAGTTTTCCCATGCCAGGGTTAACCTTGCGTGGATTGCCTGCTGGTTCTTACCACGCTTTCCCAGTCCTGTTTCTTAGCGGAGTCGATGGCTGGCTCTTCGCGATGCTGCGCCCCGATTGCTCAAGGGTGGAGCAGACACATGGCGGATGAGAAAGAGAGGAACTTATGACCAATGGCTTATCGGCAATCAAGCACGTCGTGGTGTTGATGTTCGAAAACCGCTCGTTCGATCACGTTTTCGGGGCACTCCCCGGTGTCGAAGGGGTGCTCGATTCCGGGGGAAGGTAAAGCCCAGCCTTTTTAATGTGCCTGACCCTACTCGACAACCATGGCCGGATAATGTGCCGGTCCAGCCGACAGGCATTGGGCTTCAGGACCAAGCCACACTCATTCCGCATGATTTTAATCACGATTTTTGTGACGGCATGATGCCGGATCTGTTTGGTCCGGGCACGACGGGTTATACGGAGGGGAAACCGATCCATGCACCAGCCTTCACCTATCCGGAAACGAACAGCGGATTTATCTCGTCGCTGTATTATCCGCCTACGAAAGCACCACACTCTTCTCTGCCGCCCATTCCGGAGCTTCCCTATCCTACCGGCCCTTCCGCGATGACCTACTTCAATCCGGGTGAGCTCCCGGTTCTTCACTCGCTTGCGCGGGAGTTTGTTGTTTGCGACAACTGGTTCTGCGACATGCCGGGGCACACTTTGCCGAATCGAGTGTTCATGCATTGCGCACAGACCGACAATCTGGGAATCGCCGACGATGACCAGGGCCACTGCCATGCGAAAACGATCTTCCAGCTGATCGAGGAGCAGGGAAAATCCTGGAAGATTTACGCACCTTGCTTGCTGACGGACTCGAGATTTCTGACCCAAATCAAGGACGATCCCCGGGGAAAGATCCCCATTCAACAGTTCGCTGAAGACATACAGAGCAGCGAAACTATGCCTTTTTACAGCTTTCTGATGTGCTGGAGTGGCAATACCAAGGAGACAGATTCGAGCATGCATCCTGCGTCGTTCATGGAGCCGGGCGAGAATTATCTGGCCGCTGTCTATAACGCGCTTTGCACCAGCCCGGTGTGGAACGAGACGCTACTGATAGTGACTTTTGATGAGAACGGCGGCATTTACGATCACGTTCCGCCTCCGACGGCAGTGCCGCCGAAGCCGGGAGAGAAAGTGCATAGCGACTACCACAATATCCACGCCGAGTTCGATTTCACACTGCTCGGCCCGCGGATTCCGGTGATCCTCATTTCTCCGTGGCTCTCTCCCGGCGTCGACAGCACGCAATACCAGAACACATCTATCCTGCGATTTCTCGAGGATAAGGCGACTCCGGTTCCGCTGCAGCTGTTCCTGACCGAGCGGGACAAGAAAGCAAACAGCATCGCCCGTGCCTTCGATCAGTTCGGGCTGCCGGAGCCGCGCACGAAGAGCCCGGTGGCTCCGATACACCCTGGATTTGTATTTGCCGATGGACTTTCGGATTTCATGTGCCCGGATGAACGTCCGGATGTCACGCCAGCTCCGCACATGGCGGAGGTAGCGAAGATATATGGAGTGAAGTGATGCTCGGCTAGTCGAGGAATTTGCCGATAAGCCACATGTGTCCGAAGGGATCGACGACTGCTCCCTGGAGCATGCGGCCGATCGGGTGTGGACCGGTAGTCGGGTAGTTGTGCTCCTGCACGGGGCTGTGCTCGACGGCTCCGGCGGCCACGGCGTGGCTGTGCACGGCGACGGGATCGTCGACGAATAGCTCAATCCTTACTGTCGTGAAGCCAACGGAGGCGGGGCCGCGCGTACCAAATGAAGGCGACTCGCTGGCGAGAAAAAATTGGGCGCCGTTGATTGCGAGCCCGGCGACGACGTGTTCGTCTCCGAGACGCCAGAGGAGCATCGCGCCGAATGCACCTTCGTAGAAGCGGATGGCGGCGTTGCCGTCACTGACGGCTAACATCGGAGAGATCTGCGTTTGCATAGTCTGCTGCGTTCTCCCCCTGGGGAGCCTGGGCGATCACGGCGGTCTGCCGGGTCGATGGCACCGCGACTACGGAATCATGCCGCAGTCGAACATCTTGTTGGCAATCGGCGCGGCGATTTTGTTGATGAACTCCCGGCGCATCTGGGGATCACTTTTCAGGAACTGGACAGCCTTCTGTTCCTGGGGCGTGGGAGGCGTGGGGTGCTCTTTCTTCATGATTAATTCCTGGCAGGGCGTGGTCTGGTATTTCTGAATGATCTTGTTGGCCATCGCATCGAGGACCGGGTGCTGGCTCTGAGTCTGAGCCTGGGTTCCACTGATAGCCTGGGTGCCACTGATGATGATGAGGAAAAGAGGTAATACAGCGAAACGAACGACGATACCGGCGCGGGTGAGCTTCATGAGAGGTCTTTCCTTCCTGACGGAAAAGTTGCGACGCCAGTGTACGCGACAGCCAGGACGTTGAGCATAAATTTCAGCGTCCTGAAAATTGCGGGTTTGAAATCACCGAAATTCTGGCCGGCTGCGGATCGAGGAGTTCGGACACAGCAATTACTTGCCGAAGAGCTCGGCAATGGTGGCGTTGCGGTGGTCGAAGATCCGGTCGAGGGAGCGGCGGACGAAGAGCTGTCTTACCAGCGCTCCGAGAGGGCCGAAAGGCAGCTCGTATTCCACGCGATCGCGCATCTCGGTGCCGCCGGGGACTGCTTCGAACTCATGCCGATGGCGCCAGCGCCGGTAGGGGCCGGAAAGCTGGACGTCAACGAAGGAAGACGGGGGCGTGAACTCCTCGATGCGCGTGCGCCATTTGACGGGCAATCCATGCAGGTTCAACTGGTAGTCGATGAGCGTACCGGCCTTCATCGCGATGGGGCCGGGCGTAAGGATGCGAAAACGGAGGAACGCGGGCGTGATCTGTTCGAGGTTGTGGGCGTCGGCAAAGAAGGCAAAGACTTCTTCTCTGGGCCGGGGAATGAAGAGCGATCGTTCCAAGAGATAGGACATTGGGGTCGTAGAGAAGTGAGTGTGTTCCAGCCGGAGCCAGTTTTTCGCGACTCCTCCTGAGCGTAAGGTTTTTCGCTGCAGGGCTCTCGCAAAAATGACCGCCGCATTCGTGAAGGGGAAAAAAGCCGGCGGCATTGTGCGCAGGGAAAAAGCGAAAAGACCAGCCAGGGGCACTCCTCGCCTGAAGCCACGTGCATGCCGGCGGGTCGATCAGTGGGTTTTGGACGGGGCAGGGGGCGGCGCCGGCGCGCGAAACGAGCATTACGTCACCGATGTGGACCTTATCGGAATGCGCGTGCGACCGGGATTGGATAGTGACGTTGCCGTCCGGCTGGAAGGCGAAATCGTAGTCGTCGTAGCAGGTTCCGCAGAGCCAGTAGTGCTGGACGAGGGTCTGGTCGTCTTCGCGGCGAATCACCCGGATGACTCGGCCGTCGCGCAAGTAGCGCAGCTCTCTATCGCAGGCTGGGTTGAAGCATTTGTGCATCATGGCTTTTCTATTAACTCCCCTGCTGAGTTTTGGATGCGATCGGCGCGCCAGAGTTACCGGGTCTATGACTGGCAAGTGTACGCCGTTCGACAATCTTCGTTATCAAGCTTCGTTACCTTGGGGATGCAGCACGGGGAAATCGGACTTTCTGGAGGTATATCGGCGGAGTACACTCGATCCTTAAGTTTCGGGATAAGTGGGCCCTGAGCTCTGAAGGTTGGATGGAAGATCTGCCATCTGGCTTGGGAGGCACGCTCTGCGCTGTATCTTTGTTAACTATCGGCGGCACGATTCGGAAGGTGAGGCCGGGCGTCTGTTCGATTACCTGACATCGCGATTCAGTCCGGAAGCCGTGTTTATGGACGTGGCGGCGATTGAGCCGGGGCGGGATTTTCGCAAGGCGATCGATCAGAGCGTGGCGACGTGCAGCGTGCTGCTGGCGGTGATCGGGCAGGAGTGGGTGGAGCTGAAGGATTCCGAGGGGCGGCGGCGGCTGGACGATGTGAACGACTTTGTGCGCATCGAGCTGGCCTCAGCGCTGCGGCGGGATATCCCGGTGATTCCGATACTGGTGCGCGGGGCGAAGATGCCGCGGCCGGAACAGCTTCCGCATGATCTGAAGGAACTGGCGTTCAGGAATGCGGTGGAGCTGACGCATTCGCGGTGGAAGACGGACCTGCAGGTGCTGATTGAGGCGGTGCGTCCGTATCTGGAGGAGCCGGGTGCGCGCCTGCCGGGGGCAGAGCCGGCGCGGGCGGAGGCTCCGAAGGCGGATAAGCATCCGCTGCCTGCCGCACACCAGGCGACGATGGGCACGATGACGGGGATCCAGATGATCGGGCCGCAGGCGGTGGAGAGGATCAGCAAGGTGCTGGCCGGATATATCGGGCCGATTGCGGATGTGATTGTGAAGCAGGCGGCGAAACGCTGCTCGTCGGTCGAGGAGCTTTGCGCGAAGGTGGCGAAAGAGATCGAGGGCGAGGTGAACCGGGCCAACTTTCTGCGGTCGTGCCGGTCTTAAGTTGAGGGCGGCGGGTGCGGGGCGCGGGGACGAGCAGTTATCCGCAAAGTAAATACCAGAGCAAAAATTAACAGGCTGCCCGGCGGGATTTAAGACCACATTAGTGGGTGAGGTTCTGGATGACCGATTCCCCGCGTATCCCATACGTGCTGTGGCCGCTGGCGATTGTGCTTGCCTTCATCATCGCTTACGTCGTCAACGTGATTGAGAAGAACTGGCGCGCTCCCAGGCAGAGGCGGTCGGCGGACTGGAGAAGGACGGCCGGGTGAGGCGCGCCGGCTCCGCAGCTGCATCTCATGGAAGATATGCAGCTGCCGCCGTTCACATGGAAGAGTGCTCTCGTCTACCTGGTGGGCGTGGCAGCTGTTCTCCTGATCGTTTATATGCTCATTTCGGCGCTGTTCCACATGGCACCGCGACGGAGTATTCCCGCGACGAGCAGCGGCGCGGCCGGCGGCGAAGCGCTACATGAGCACCGGTCCGCCACGCGCTACATCAGATGATTTCCCTGAGGGCCCCGGCTACCTTCTCACCGGCCATCTTGACGGCTCCGACTGCTGTTTCTCCTGCGGCCCTGGTGTGCATCAACGCCGATTTTCTCCGCGTTCCGGTGTGCTTAACAGGGAGAATCTCAATGCCTCCGCCGAAGATTGT
Source organism: uncultured Acidobacteriaceae bacterium (assembly GCA_963725225.1). Lineage (GTDB taxonomy): Bacteria > Acidobacteriota > Terriglobia > Terriglobales > Acidobacteriaceae > Silvibacterium. The sequence continues at coordinate 143,392 of CAVRXY010000008.1, read as the reverse complement.
GTGCCGCTCTTCCAGCTTGTCGAGTGCGGCGTTCAGCTCTGCGACGACTGCTTCGGCTTCGTCGGCGAAGACGATCAGTTCCAGATTGATCTTTTTATAAGCCATTTGTATGCCCAGATGCGATTCTATACCTCGCTTCGCGGTCGAGCAGCGCTGGCAGGGGAACCCAGAGCGCGCTCAGGATGGGCACCCCTCATTTGGTCAAAGGGCTGGGGCCGACCACGTATTGCTAGATCTGCCACGAGATGCACATACCCCGGAGCAGGATGCGGTCATCGCCGGTGAGCATTCCGTCGAATCTGGATCACTCCACTTTTGTACTGATACATCGCAGGAGGGCCGACGAGCTGCCGTAGTCTTCTCCGCATGGATCGACCACGGTGGTGCTTTCGTTGTGGTGTGGGCAGCATGGATGATGGAGGGGCGTGCTCCATGTGCACTCTGGACAGCAAGCCGCGTTCGGGTCTTCGCTTTGAGGCTTTTCAAACCACATGACTCACCTCTGTTACTCTCCACGGCCGCTGGGGATGTCACTCTGAACTCCCCGGGGTTGGGAGTGCTTCTGGAGCTACTGTGGCTCCGATACTAGCGCCCTTTGCGCAGCGATGTAAGCCTCATATGGAGCGGAATTTCGTTACTCCTTTTAGGGCACAAATCTCCCCCAGTTTCGGCTGATTGATGCGAGCCCCTCCGCCGGTTTAGGGTTCGGCAGGCAGACCATTGATTTGCGATGGTTACGCGTGTGTACCGGCGCGCGGGCTTGCTGTACGTCTTTCATTATACTTGTATCTACCATTTTATCTGTGACTTGATGCGCTTACTTAATGCGTTAGTTGAGAGTGCTTTCGGTGCTCGGCTTGCGGCCAAAAGCAAGGGACCGCTGGAGCTATCCCTCTTCGATCTCTACTTTTGTTATAGCGGCTCGGTGTTATATCGGCTCCGGGGAAATTGTCGGCTAAGAGCGGCAGCGAAGTGCGGTTCCTGGGCCGGCAAACAGCGGTTCTGTGCTGCTTATCCGATCGGCGCGGGTAATGGCTCCGGATCGATCGACTCCTCGTCAAGTTCGCAGGCGGCAATCAGCTCACGAATGATCTTTTTGTAGATGTCGAGAATCTGGTCCGCGGGATCAGTTCTGCGGGGATCGGCTGGATCGATCTCGGGTTACAGTTCGTACCGTTCATAAGTTTGACTTTACAAATTCGGGGAGGCTGGGGGTATCCCCGGAACGCTTAGCCGTATTACCAGAAACGCTTAGCCCATCCTCCCCCAGAAGGCGGAGTGCGTGCGAGGCGACGGTGGTCAGTGATGCGACCGCGGGTTTACCCGGATCTGCGTTTGGGCGTGCGGTAGTGCGGTGCGGTCCGTCCCATTTTGGGAACTCGCAGTAGGGTACCCCTCCCCCCCTCGGATTCGTACTTCATACATTCGCAAAGACTTAGCGGACACCTCGGCTGTAGCTCATACATAGAATGGGACTTGCATGCATCTCATAAGGAATAAAGGAGTTATGGCGGCTTCAGCTCTTGGAATTGAATACGGCCCAAAATGGGAAAGCCCGGCGCGTCCGGCCGGGCCTTTCTTGTCTCCTAGTTTGATTATAGCCAGTTGGGGGAAATTCTCGGCCAAGTAAACCATGGCTGGCACGGACCGAAACGGTGCTCGCGGTATCCGATCGATACCGGCTGCGACGCAAATCCAGAAGCGCGCTGAGCGGCGGGTGTGATTGCGGTTGCTATGTGTTTCCAAATACACGAATGAGACTTGCCACCCACGAGCTTCCGCATTTGGAACCAGGCTTGCAATTGACATAGCAGTGAGCTACGGAAGGACACATTAGGACTCAGGCCGGCAAGTCCACTTCCGCCCCCGAAGACGGGTCCCAGACGAGACGCCTTAGAAGAGGCGTCTTGAGGAGCTGCTTTATGGCGATGAGTGCGCAGGAATGGCAAGCAATCGAATTCGAGTACGCGTGGCGAGAGATCGAGTCCAAGCAGGACGTGCGAGAAGTCGAGTCCAGGCGGCATCACACGAAACCCAGGAAGATGGATCCAATGATCTATCCCGCCGTTTTGGTTCTCCTTGGTGTGATTGGCAGTCTGGTGCTGTTCGTTTATGCGATTCGAACAGCTAAGGAGCACTCGCCGCATCGTGAATCGGTCAACATGATGTATAGAACGCAAGAGTATTAAAGAGGTTCGAGGCGGACTGGATTTGTTCCATGAGTGGAAGCTGAATTTCGAGGCTTCGCTCTCCGCTTCCCACCCTTCCGCAAAAAGCGCGGAAGGATGGGGCACCCTCAGTTGGGCGGTAGTGAAAGGGTGCCACCTGTCCAAACTTGATCTTCTGCCGTCCCTGACGGGACTCGGGGCATATTCCCTTCGTCTCTGGGCACTGCCGTGCCCGGCTATCGATTGTTACGTCCCTTCGGGACTATCGAGATAGAGTGGTTTGTCTCCTACCGACTTTGAATTAGGACGCTCCGCCTGGCCTTTGCTCGGGCCTTCTGCAGTGCGGTACGGTTCTCCACCCCAGCGCGCGAAAAGCGCGCTCGCGCGGGAGACCCCCGGCGTTCGGACCGAATTCTTTATCGCAGGGCTGAAGCCCTGCGCTTCTACCGGGCCGTGCGCTACGAGGCCTGCGGGACAGCCGTTAATGGATGGTCAGTCACTTCTGAAGACTTCGTCCGGCTGAGGATGTCTTTGGCTTTGACCGCCTCGTCTGCCGTACCGTGGGCGATAAGCAGAAACTTTCCCGCCTTGATGGAAGTTTCGTATTTCACGACGCTATCCTTCGGGATACCCAGGCTGTACAGGCCGGCTCCAGTGCGCTCAGCCCCCCGATCACCACCGCACCCTCCAGGGCTCCGATGATCCAGGCGACAACCGAACCGGCGGCACGACCGGACCGACCCGGGAATACCAGGAAGCCGCCCAACAGCAGTCCCCATAGCCCTCCCCAGAAGGCTCCGAGTTTGCCCCAGTACTTCATCCGGTCACCTGTGTTGTAGAAGCCGACCACGTGGTCTTCGGTGTGGTAATCCTTGCCAACCACGGAGATTCTTGTCATATCGAAGCCCGCCTTCTGGAGTTCTTTGACGGCCTCTTCGGCGGCTTCGTGGGTGTCGTAAATGGCGACCACGGCATTGGTGTCGGGCATGGTAGTTTCTCCTCTCTCATCTCTGGGGTCCGATCAAAGTGTACCCGCGAGGCGTGAACGGGTCGTAAAAGGTGGACTGGGCTGGATTGATTCTGGTTCGCGTCGGCGCTGCCTGCGCTCGGGGCCTGCGGCGGCGACGTGCGGTTTCCCACCCCACGGACGAAGACCCTTCGCTGCGCTCCAGGGGCAGGCTCTGTCCGTGCGGACCCCATCTCTACCCCAGCGGCGAAAACCGCGCCCGCAGGGGGCCCCGGCCCGCGGACCGAATTCTTTATCGCAGGGCTGAAGCCCTGCGCTTCTACCGAGCCTCGCTCACCGTGGCGAGCGAGGCTGGAGGTGTCGGGCGGGTCGAGGGGCTTGCTTCCCAACGTTCGCGATCCGAAGAATGGGGCACCCGAGGTTTGCGGTGGTTGAAAGGGTGGGCCGCCCGCCCTAAACTACTCCCGCGAAAATCGTCCCCACCGGGATGGCAACCAAATTGATCTCCTGCAGGTAGACACTGTACCCATATCCGCGCAGCGTGAGCAGCCCGGGAGCACTCATGGTGCACGTGCCCATCACGGAACCTCCGCCTGGTACGGGGTCCTGGCCTACGAAAGCGTTCGCCCCGGTTCCGGGAATGGTTCCGGACATTTTCGCGAACAAGGTGCCGGCCTGGTACAACTCCAACACCCAGGCCTGCCAATCGCTATCGTTATTGAAAAGCCATGCCGAACCCATCACGAGATAGCTGCCAGCGGGTACGCTCAGAGAGCCAATTTCCGAGCCAGCCGATCCCAGGTTCGTTCCGCTTACAGTGGCGTCGTCAGTCGACCAGTGGACTGCGTAGGCGTTTGAGCCACACCATTTGCACCTGCTGGGCCCGGTGACCCCGACGGTCCTTCTGGCCCTGCGGGACCCGCGGGACCGGGATCGCCCTTACCAGCGATGGTCGCCCAGTTGGGGCTCGGCGGTGGATCGTTCTGGTTCCAATGGATGGCGACGTAGCTGGATCCGTTGTTAGGGACCGCATCACCCGGACGGTAAATGCTGCCCGGACTCCAGGCCTCGCGGAAATGCAGACAGCAGCAACGCTCTTTGTCTTCGCACTTGCACTTCTCTTCCAGCGACATGCAAATCACCTCTCTAGCTGGCGAATCCTCATATGCTAGCAGTGTGACTTGTGAATTCGGCTCGATCGCGCTGGTTTCTCGGCCTGCCATCCTTTCGGCCGTCCCGAGGCGTGTTGATTGTGAAACAACCAATTAGTACTACTGTGTTATAAGAAGTGACGCAGGCAGCAGGGGCATCTGGGCAGGGAGCGGGCCAGGTGTGCGGCCACTGGCAGCGCAGGGTAGCGATGGAATATGGGTTGTGACGCTCAGTGCGCACCGGCAGCGCCGCGGGGCGTGTGGACGCTTTCGGGACGTGGTAGCGGAAGGCGGAGATCGGCGGCCCGAAGCGACGGTCCGGCGGAGGGGGGAAAAGACACCGCTCCCGCACCAGGAAGCCGTAGGCGGCGATGCACAGGGAAGCGTGGTGATGGAAAACGCGCCAGCCGCGCCCTTCAAAATGACCCAGACCGAGTTCCTGTTTGAGTTCCTGATAATCGCGCTCGATGATCCATCGCTGTTTGGCCAGAGAACCAGACGGCGCAGAGGGATGGATTCCGGCAGGTTCGACAGCCAGTACTTCGTCGGCTCTTTCTCCTCCCTGGGCCATTCGATCAGCAGCCATTGCTCCGGATGCGGTTCTTTGCGCCAGTAGTCGCGATGGGCAACGCGGACGCGCAGGCAGGAAAACGCGAGTGCATGGTACCGCGCGTGCCTTCGCGCCAGCTGACCCGCCGCAGTCGGCGGGACTGAGACAGAGAGCCAGTTGCTTTACCGACAGCGGCTGATGGTGTTTGTCTCTGCGCAGCAGATGGCAGGGCGTCCGATGGTATTACGCGCCCGGGGCCGAAGCGGAGCAGTGCCCGGCGGCCATACGGAGGTGGAGGACTGGATGCCCAGCACATATTCCAGTTCGAGCTTCTCCAGCACCGCACGGAACCATGATCGTTGCCATAGGCAGCGTCAGTCAATACGACGCCACGCGGTACGTCTTCCTCCAGCAGCGAACGAATCTGTTCGACTGCTATCTCCGGCTTGGTCTGAAACCGGATCTCTTCCGGCACGCCCGCTTTCCTGCGCCGCCCCGGGTCATCGGGCCCAGATCTCGGGAAGATACAACTGATACCGGGCAGGAAGGCTGGCCTGCTCGGTAGCCAGCGACACGCTGACCGCGATCCGGCAGTTGTCCTGTTTACCCACCTGCCCGCAATACTGACGTGTGACTCCGACCGAATGGATGCCCTTCTTGGGAAAACCCGTGTCATCCACGACCCAGGCAATCAAACGATGCCGCCGCGTCATCGCAGGCAATACCTGATTTCGCACTTCCTTCAGCAGTGCGGCATCGCTCCAGGCCGCATCGGCCACGATGTGATGCAGCGACTGATGCATCTGGCGAACGTTACCGGGCGCAAGACGCGCGGCCATGGGCTCGACACTCTTGCGCTCCAGGGGCAGCAGCAGCCCCTTCGTGTAGTTTTCCATCGGAATAATGCGATCGGCGTGTCCGAAGGTGCGCGTCAACTGTCCAGATAACCTTGAAGGCGCTGCGACCGACGAACAAGTTCGGCTGCCGGCGCTTCATCGCCCTTAACGTCTGCTCCCCCTGTCGCGCCAGGAAAATCGACCCAGAGGTATCCACTTTATAACACAGTAGTACTAGTTACCCGTTGATAAACATCACGCGGGATTGCCGCGTTCGACGGTGTCTCCACCTTCGACGACTAATATCTGGTCTGCGCGGCAGATGGTCGACAGGCGGTGCGCGATGACGAAGGCTGTGCGGTTCCTGCGTGAGGAAGCTTGAACACTTCTACCGGGCGTCGCGCGGGGTCGAGGTGATTGCTTCCCACCCCTCCGTAAAAAGCGCGGAAGGATGGGGCGCCCCTGGTTTGGGGGTAATCAAGGGTGGGCCAACCGGCCTCAAGTTGTTCCTCTTGCGTGCCCTAACGGATGCCAGTTATCTTCCACTGGCCGTCTTGGAGGCGAATCGCTATCTGGAAATGGGAAACACCGTGGGCTGCCACGCCATCTTTGCGGACCTCGTTGTACTGGACGTCGCATTCGATCTGTTCGCTGCCGTCGGGCTGCGGAGTATGTCGCCAGAACAGCAATTGGTAATGTATTTCCGGAAAGCGGTTAAAGTAAGCCTGCTTGTCTGCCGCGATTTCGCTCCAGCTCGCACTCGATAAGGAGTAATAAGGCGAGACGGTGTCGTCAACAAAGGATCTCAATGGCCCCACCGAGGGCCCTTGAGATGCGTTCAGCATCTCAAGTAGCCATTGATGCAGGTCAGGTCGCGTGACTTCGGTGGAACGATTTTGATCGCCAGCGAGAGCACTTCCTGGGTAGGATGGTTGGGTTTCTTTTGAAGGAGCCGGAACTGGAACTGCGGCCGAGGTATTGGGCGAGGCTGCGGTGTATCCGGGTTTTTGTGAGCCGCCAAATTCGAAATCGCTGCAATTAGCAGAACAAGGAAAATGAAACCTCCACCTGCCGCCCAGATAACCCATTTCTTCGAGGAACTCGGCTTCACGGGTGAGACGGCGCCATATGACACGCCCTGCTGTACAGCGCCGGCGCGGTTTTGGGCCTGTTGCGCCCTTGGAACTGAGCGAGCGCTCTGCCTCCTCCCTGGCAATTCGCTCCTGCGCGGCACGGAGTGCGCTGCTTTGTCAGCTTGTTCCCTTTCGCGCGCCTGAGCTGCCACCCTTGCCTGAGCCATGTCCCACTCTGCCGTCGTCACGAGTTGCCTGCGCGGCGGAGTCTCTCGCACCCTGCTGATGGGCCTGGAGCTTGGTCAGGATTCTCTGTAGGCCGCCTTCGTAATCTGTTTGAACGTCGATATATTGAACACGACGCAGTCGGAGTGGAATGTCGCATCTGCGATAGAGAACAGGAATAACGAGCTTTTTTTCTTCGATCGCAAAGGACACTTCGTCCATTACGTTTTCGGATTCGACGGAATTCGGCGAAAGCACCACCAATAAACTGGACGACGTACCAACAGCTTTTTGGATTGTGATATCCCAATGGTCCCCGGTGAAATATCGAGCTGGTCTATCCAGACTGAGGCGCCTGCGTTTCGAAGGTCCTTTGCAAGCTTCAGCGCAAACTCGGCGTCCAGCCGCGAGTAACTGAAGAATGCCTTTGATTCTTCGGTCATTGTCGTTCTCCGCGAGTTTTGTGCGGTCAACAATCTTCGCCCATATACCTACACTCCTTAGTGAGTGAAAGCAATAGAGTGTTTGATTTGAATTTGACTTTGATGGAGTGGGGGGTGCGAGGACGCTCACCGAGGCACGCGATTGGAGAGTCCACGATGCAGCTTCGACCGGGCCTCGCGAGGCGAGGCTGGAGGTGTTGGGCGGGTCAAAGGGATTGCTTCCCACCCCCCGCAAAAAGCGTGGAGGGATGGGGCACCCGTCAAAAGAGGTTTGAGGGGTCAACCAGCCAGTCAACGGCGTTTTTTCTTCCGTTGTTCGAGCAATCGCTGGATGGCCACGTCTAGCGACAGTTCAGGAAAGTAATCAGAAAAGATGATTGGACTGTTCAAAAGTACCGCTAGCCGTGCCGTGTTCAGATGAGATAGCGGCTCCGAGAGACGATGGTCTCGGCTGAACTCGCTTCGGCCGCAATTAGACCCTTCGAATTGAGGACTTTCCTCAGTGCCTGTCCTGTTCGTATGCCAGACCTTTTAAGAGCCCTTATACATCGATCATCAATATGGGGCGGGAACGGCTCCCCTTTCCGAGCAGCAGCCGCCAGCCGAGCGATAACGGTCGCTCGCACTCAAGCAGAGCTATCATTCTGGCTGAATCGATTTCAACGCTAGAATCCTGACCGGCTAAGTAACGGCGTTTGTATTCCTCAATCAACTGTTCCTGGTAATCACGAAGGGCAACGAACTCGTCTTCGAGTATCTCGATCGCACCAGCGATTCGAGCGAATCGTCTTTTGACGGATGCAGGGTACCCGATTCCACTCTTGTACACAACCTCGTGCTCAATTTCCGCCCATGCGTGCTCAAGTACGCTCCGAATCTGGATTTCAAACCACTTATCTCGGAGAGCGAAATACTTTGGCGAGGTTGACCATCCACCTCGTGTACGCGCGATAAGGTGTACGGAGGTGTAACCGAATTCGACGGCTTCCAACTCCTCGCGTTTGTCTACAGATTTGTGGGGTTCTATCTCAAGCGCATCACTCAGCGCTTTAACTACAATCGGTACTGCATCCTTGTAATACGTAATAACCCGACCGCAATGAGGTCGGTGAGCTGCCGTTTGGGTTGTTTGTATCCTTTCTCAGCGAGTTTCAACCGCAAGGAAGGTAAGCCTTTGCAGCGAGAGCTGATGACATGTATCAGGGCGGGGCTGTTGACAAGTATCTCCTTGATGAGAGCTGTTGCCTGTTCGGTAGCCTGATCATCGTTGGGTAGGTCTCTCGCGAAACTCTTGAGGAAGCGCCCGGCAATGGATCGTTTTGTTCGTGCCATCTTTATTAGCCAAGCAGCGACTCAAGAATTTCAATGCGGGTCTTGCGGGGTTGCAGGTCGTCAGTGTGCTTGCTTGCAGCTATCACATACTGTGCGGCGAGCCCGGTCGGTTTTCTTGACTGAGTCTCAATCTCAAAGTTTCGGAGCTTCTGGCCTGCCGATGTGTATTTGACCTTCGATAGGGCAGATCCTTTCCCGCTGACATTGTCCAAGGCTCCAAGTAAGGCATACAGTTCGTTTGACCGGCGGTAACGACAATTTCTGAGATCTGGAAGAGCCTTTTGGATCCACTCTATAGTAGATAAGTTCGAAGTTTTGACTCGATGCCGGAGCCCTCGGGAAACCGCTCGCTATAGCGTCCATAGTAGAGATCAATTGCTATCTTTTGATGTTGGGGACCCCCTCGCTCAACAGAATAACTATCTCGGCTACAAATTCTGTCGCTCGCATCCGCGCGAGTTGCGCGTCAGTAAATACTAGTGTGCCGCCAAAAAGGCCACTTACCCACGCGCTCAACAAAATCCTTGAACTTGCCTTGTTTTTGCGCATGTCGCAGTTCTTGCTTCGACAGACGCACCACATATTTATTCATGCGCGTGAAAATATCTCGAATGTCCGAATCGGAGTATCCGGAGAGTTCCTGGACGACGAAATCAAAATTCCAAAGGCGTTGCTGCATGTCCATAGGCAATCCCGAGAGCTTTCTGCCTTTGAATGGTTCCGCGACGCTGCCTTCGCCCACTTCACTGAGCGGAAAACCGTCACCCAGAAATTCCATAATTGCCCTTATCCGCTGTTGTCCATCGATGATGGCAAATTCGCTTCTTCCGGTTTGCACCGAAGTGTTCCGCTGTACGTAGATCGGGGAACAGGGCGGCTATTAAGGATTGAATCAATCAGATACGACTTCGCCGCTTTCGGCCAAACACCTTCGCGCTGAAATTCCGGCTGAAGTTTCAGCTGCCGGATTTTTGCAGCTGGACCAAGGTTGCTACGTCCTTCGTTGTAAGGCTCACTTTCGGCTCTGGCATATGTTCCGAAATTTACCACCATCGAAGGGCCTTAAGACAAGGAAGCATGAAAGGGAGGATTCTGGCAGTCCGCGATCAGGAAGCACACGGGACGGGTAAAGCTATTAACTACTTCGCTTCTTCCACCACGTCGCCTTCGCCGGGGGCGAGGAAGAGGTTGGTTTCGAGGCCGTGCTGGCGGGTGTAGAGGTCGAAGTAGCGTCCGCCTAATGCGTAGAGGGATTCGTGGGTGCCGCGTTCGACGATGTATCCGCCTTCGACTACCAATATCTGATCGGCGCGGCGGATGGTGGAGAGGCGGTGCGCGATCACGAAGGTCGTGCGGCCCTGCATGAGGAAGCTGAGTCCCTGCTGGATCATGGCTTCGGATTCGGAGTCGAGGGATGAGGTGGCTTCGTCCAGAATCAGGATGCGGGGGTTGGCGAGGATGGCTCTCGCGATGGAGAGGCGCTGGCGCTGGCCTCCCGAGAGCTTGACGCCGCGCTCGCCGACGATGGTGTCGTATTGCTCGGGGAAGCGCTCGGCGAACTCGTCGACGCGGGCGATGCGGCAGGCGTTGAGGAATTGTTCCTCGGTCGCGTCGGGATAAGAGAAGAGCACGTTGTCGCGGATGGAGCCGTCGAAGAGGAATGACTCCTGCAGGACGACGCCGAGCTGCGAGCGGTAGTCATCAAGGCGAATAGTCGAGAGGTCGATGCCGTCGACGAGGACGGCTCCCTTGTCGGGCTTGTGGAAGGCGCAGACGAGGCTGATGATGGTCGACTTTCCTGATCCCGATGAGCCGACGAGGGCGGTGACGGTTCCGGGGCGCGCCTCGAAGGAGATGCCGTGGAGGACGGGCTTGTCGGGCTCGTAGGCGAACTCGACGTGGTCGAAGACGACTTCGCCGCGAATGGGATTGTGGACGGGGTCGAGCCGCTGGGTGCGCGAGGGGTCGCCGAATTCGTCGCGCTCGGAGAGGAGCTCCATGGTGCGGTCGAGGCCGGCGACGGCTTCGGTGAGCTGGGTGCCGATGTTCACGATCTGGAAGACGGGCGCGATCATGAAGGCGAGGAGCGCGGTGTACTGGAAGTAGCCGCCGGTCGTCATGCGTCCGGCGAGGACTTCGTGACCGCCAAGGAGCATGACGAGTCCGCCGACGACGCCGAGGACGGTGGTGGCGGCGAAGGAAAGCGTGCTGGTGGCGGTGAGCGACTTCATGACGTTGTCGAGCAGGCGCTGGACGCCGGCGGAGTAGACGGCGGCCTCGCGCTCCTCGGCGTGATAGCCCTTGACGACGCGCACGCCGCCTATCGATTCGCCGAGGCGGCCGGAGACCTCGGAGTTGATTTTGTTGCGCTCGCGGAAGATGGGCCGGATGGTCTTGAAGGCGTTCTGCAGGACGATGACGAAGGCGACGATGACGGCGAAGACGATGAGCGTCATGCGGTGACTGCTGCGCATGAGGAAGACGAAGGCGAGGACGGCGGTGAGGAGTCCGCCGACGAACTCGACCAGACCGGTGCCGACGAGGTTGCGCACGCCTTCAACGTCGGACATGATGCGGGACACGAGAGCGCCGGTGCGATTGGCGTCAAAGAAGGCGACGGAGAGTCGTCCCACGTGCTCCTGCACCTGGCGGCGGAGGTCGGCGATCATGCGCTGCGCGGCTTTGGAGAGAAGCTGGGTGAGCGAGAAGGAGGTGACGGCCTGGACGGCGGTGGAGAAAAAGACGAGTCCCACGAGAAGCAGGAGCTTTTCAGGATGGTGGTGGTTGAGGACGACGTCGATGAAGTACTTGGTGGAGAGCGGCAGGACAAGGCCGGCGACGCGGTTGATGGCGACGAGGAGGAGTCCGAAGAGCAGGAGCCAGCGGCGGGGGCGCACGAGCCGCCAGACTTCGGGCATGACCTTCTTGAGCTCGGGCTTCTTCTTGGGGAGATCGCCGGCGGCGGCGCGGAGGCCTCCGCGGGAAGAGCGCTCGGCTTTCATCGACATGGACCCGGGACGCATTGGTGTTCCTTGGTTAGGGCTCCGATTTCAGGCTCGCGCGCGGCGGGCACTGATGAAGGAACGCACGCAGAGGATGACGAAGACGAGGAGCAGGACGGACATGGCGGCCTTCTCTTCGACGGCGATTGGATGCGCGAACTGCACTCCACGAAGCATCTGAATGTAGTCCCAGATGCTTTTGGCGGTGACGACAAAGCCGATAAGCCCGACCGTGACAGCGATGTGCATGTGAAGCATGCGCTTTTTCGCGTCTTCGGTGGAGGCGAGGCCGCCGAGGAGGGCGAGGATGATTCCGACGAGGGAGGGGATGAGCGCGGTGGGAGCGTGCAGGGGCGAGGAGACGAATCCTACGATGCCGAGAAGGATGAGGACGAGGCCGAACATGATGGTAAGTTTTGCCATGGCTTTGAGGTGAGGATAGCAGGATCAAGGCAGAGGGATCAGGGCACAGGGATCAGGGCTCAGGGACAACAGGGATACAGGGATTAGGGATCAGGGGCCACGGGGACGGGGCACCGTCGGGTAAGGAACAGCAGGTCCTTCGACTTCGGTCGCCGCGGCGACCTTCGCTCAGGATGACAACGTAAAGAGTAGAGCGCAGCATTAAGAGTAGAGAGCAGCATTAAGAGTAGAGAGCAGTGTTAAGAGTAGAGAGCAGCATTCGGGACTAGCTGCTTCCACTCAAGCCAACTGCGGGCTTGAGGGGGGACCGTCGGGCACGTTGAGATCGTTGAGGATTTCGCGGGCTGCGGCTTCGGGGGCCTTGGTGGCGTCGATGCGGAGGGCGTCGGCGGGCATCTCGAGGGTTTCGAGCTGGCTTTGCAGCAGCGCGGGATTCATGAAGTGGCCGGGGCGCTGATTCATGCGGGCGGCGAGTGCGGCAACGGGGGCTTCGAGAAGCACGAAGCGGTAGGAGCCGGGGGGCAGGTCTTTCGCGAGGATGTCGCGATAGGACTGCTTGAGAGCGGAGCAGGTGAGGATGCCGCTGATGCCGTCGCGCTGCCATCCGGTCAGGACGTCGTGCAGGCTGTTGAGCCAGGGGATGCGGTCTGGTCGGTGAGCGGGATGCCGGAGTGCATCTTCTGGCGATTGGCTTCGCTGTGGTAATCGTCGCCCTCGGCGAATTGCCAGCCGGTGAGAGCAACGAGCGCGTGAGCGATGGTGGATTTTCCGGAGCCGGCGACTCCCATGACGATCAGGATCATGTCTGCTGTGTTTCCTGTTCAGATTGCTGGAGCAATTGTTTCACGTCGGCGAGGAGTTGCTCGGGGGTCCAGTCGTTGGTGGGGTACCACTTGTAAACCTTGCCGTTGGGATCGATGACGATGGTGGAGAGCGAGTGGGTGATGGTGCGATCTTTTTCGGGCGTGGCTCCGACGAGGAAGAATTTGAGGACGTTGGGGAGTTCTTTCTGGGGCGGAGCGGCGAAGTCCCAGTGGATGAATTTCTCGTCCGATGTACTGACCGGTATAGGCGCCTCCGTAGCTGCGCAGGACGGCGGGAGTGTCGTAGGCGGGGTCGAAGCTGATGCTGAGCAGGTGCGTGCCGGAGTAGAGGTCGAAGTCGGAGGCGAGAAGCTTGTCGAGTTTGGCGAAGTTGCGGCTCATGCGCGGGCAGTAGTTGGCGAGCGGGCAGCGCGTATAGATGAAGGTGACGAGCAGGACCTTGCCGCGGAATTGCGAGATGTGGATGAGCTTGCCGCTCTGGTTGAGCAGCTTGAAGTCGGGGACGGGGTCGCCGGGATTGAGCGGCTTGTAGGCGACGGGCGGCTTGTAGTCGGCCTTGGCCTGGCCGACGATGACGATGTTGTCGAGTGCGCTCTCGGACTCCGAGGTGAAGAGGTCGGCGGTGATGGTGTCTCCGGGGTGGAGCTCGCTGATGATGCCGGGGTTCCGGAGGGAATAGGGCATGATCATGGCTTCCATGTAGCCGGGGATGGCGTCGGTGTCGAGAGTGACGGCGCCTTTGGCGGCGTCGGTGGAGACGACGACTCCGCGGATGTGGTGGGGCTTTCTCGCCGGTAGACGAGGAGCTGCGCGGCCTGCGGCGCGCTGCGGTGACAGCCGGTGATAGCGATGAGTGCGCCGAGCGCAAGGAATGCAAGAAGGCAGGAGGAAAAGCGCTTCACTCTTCAGTTTACATAAAGCAGGGATCAGGGCTTAGGGATCAGGGAACAGTGTTCCACAGAACGGGCAATGCCTTTCCGCAGTATTCTTCTTAATATCCTTCCTTAATTACGGCTTGATGCGGCTTCCCATTGAAATCGAGAGTGCGTTTGAGAACGGCGCGACGGTTCTCACGGCAAATGTGCGCGCGGCGCGCTGGCTGCGGCGCGAGTATGCGCTCCGGCAGCGTGAGGCGGGCAGGCGGGTGTGGGCGACTCCGCCGATTGAGGATTGGGATAGCTGGGTGCTGCGGCTGTGGCAGGCGGCCAGCATGGTCGAGTGCCGATGCTCCGCTGCTGCTGACGAGTTTGCAGGAGCGCAGCGTGTGGGAGCGCATGCAGAGGGACGATGCGAAGCTGCTGGTGTCTCCCGAGGGCATGGCGGCGCTGGCGGAGGAAGCTTACAAGCTGCTCTGCGACTACGAGGCGCACGAGGAGCGGAATCGCGCGTGGGGGCAGACGGATGCGGAGCGGTTCCGGCAATGGGCTGCGCTGTTCGATCGCGAATGCGCAAAGCAGGGGTGGGTGAGCCGGGCGAAGCTTGAATTGCTGGTGACGGAATCCCTGACGATGGGGCCGTCTGGTGATTTGCCGCTGCCGGCGAAGGTTGTGCTGCTGGGATTCGATCGCATTGCGCCGGCGCGGAGGAGATTGATCGCGGCGTTGGAAGCGCGGGGCGTGGAGGTGGCGTTGTGTGCGGGCGGAACCGCGGAGGAATCGCCGCGGCTGGTGCGGGCGACCGACCGGCGCGATGAGATTACGACGTGCGCGCACTGGATTCGCGGATTGCTGGATGAGAATCCACTGTTTGAGAAGAGGGCTGAGACGCGGATCGGCGTGATTGTGCCTGACATGGGCGCGGTTCGCAGCGATGTGGAACGGATCTTCCGGCGGGTGCTGATGCCGGAGACGGACGATGTCTTCGCTCCGTCGGCGCGGATGCCGTTTGAGTTTTCGCTGGGCCAGCCGCTGGGCGATGTGCCGGTGATTCGCGCGGCTCTGCTGCTGCTGCGATGGGCGGCGGGTCCGCTGAGCGAGGAAGAGATGTCGTGGCTGCTGCTGTCGGGATATTTGGGAGACAGGGCACAGGGCACAGGGCTCAGGGAACAGGAGGGCGCTTCGCCCACTCAAGCCGACACCGGGCTTGAGTGGGGCACCGCTTATCTGGCGCTGGGGAGCTTTGATGCGGCGCTGAGAAATTCGGGATCGCTGTCGCTGGAGATTTCGCTGCGAAATATGTTGCGGGAGATGCGGCGCTTCCCTGCCCTGGCCGGTGTTCAGGCGCAACTCGAAAACCTGCAGAAGATGGCCGCGGTGAATCACGTGATGGATGAAGTGCGCACGCCGGGGCGATGGGTGGACCTGGCGCAGTTTCTTCTGGATCAGGCGGGCTGGCGCGGCGCGCAGCGAAGGGACGAGATCGACTTTCAGGCGCGGGCGCGCTGGGAGCGGCTGCTGGATGAGGTGGCGCTGCTGGATTTCGACGGGCGGCGCGTGGGGTATCGCGAATTTGTCGGGATTCTTGAGACGCAGGCGGGTGAGGCGATTTTTGCGGCGGAGTCGCATGGCGCTCCGGTGCAGGTGATGGGCGCGCTGGAGGCGAGCGGGCAGCAGTTCGATGCGGTGTGGTTTCTGGGTGCGGATGACCAGGCGTGGCCGGCGCGGGGAAGGCTGCATCCTCTGCTGCCGAACGATGTGCAGCGGCGCGCGGGGATGCCGCATGCGACTGCGGAAGATGACTGGGAACTGGCGAGGGTGGTGACGTGAGCGGATTGCTGCAAGTCAGAGATCAGGGCACAGGGATCAGGGAACGGAGCCTCCCACCCTTTCGCAAAAAGCGCGAAAGGATGGGGCACCCGGGATTGTGGCTGGGCCGGTATCAGACCCAGGTCCCAGAAGCGGGACTTGGGGCACCCAAGGTTCTGGCCGGGCGTCGGTGGTGTTTAGTCATGCTGAACGGGATAAGGATGGGGAGTTGCGGGCGTCTCCATTGATCGAGCAGATTGCCGGCTCGGCCCACTCAAAGCCAAAACCGGGCTTTGAATGGGGCACCCAGCCGCAGGTGTCGTGGGTTCGGTCGCGGGAGCTGCTGCATGAGCTTGGAGTTGAGACGGAGGTGCATGCGGCGGCGAAGATGCAGGAGATGGCTGATGCGTCGGGAACGATTGCGTGGCCGCGCGAGGAATGTGCGGGTGGATATTCGGTGATTCGGGATCAGGCGGCGTGTCCGTTTCGGGCGTTTGCGGCGCGGCGGCTGAATGCGGAGGAGCTGAATCGCAATGACTGGGGATTGTCGGCAGCCGAGCGTGGGCTGCTGCTGCACAGGGTGATGGAGCTGCTGTGGTCTCCCGAGAAGGGACGGATGCATACGCTCGGCGACCTCGAGGCGGCGATTGCGGAAGGCCGGCTTGGCGAGGTGATCGAAGGGGCAATTGCGGATGTGTTCGCGCAGCTGATGAAGGAGCACGGCAGCGACACGTGGATGACAGCGTATCTCAAGAGCGAGCAGCGGAGGCTGCGCGTGCGGCTGGAAGAGTGGCTTGCGGATGAAGCAAAGCGTGTGCCCTTCACGGTGGAAGCGACGGAGAAGGTGCTGGATGACGTGAGCGTGGGCGGGCTGAAGCTGCGGTTGCGGGCGGATCGCGTGGATCGGGTGGGCGATGGAAAGAGGCTGCTGCTCGATTACAAGTCGGGAGAAGTGGCGACCAAAGACTGGGAGGGGATGCGGCCGAATGAGCCGCAGCTTCCGCTGTATGCGGTGTTCGGGAATGTAGAGGACGTTGCCGGCGTTTTGTTTGCGCGGATCAACGTGGAGAAGACGGGGCTGGAAGGCTGCGTGAGCGATGCGCGCGCGCAGTTGTTTGCCGATGCCACGTCGAGCTCGAAGCTGGTGAAGAATCCTTATGACGCCAGGATGCGCGATGAGTGGGCGAATGCGCTGGTGAACCTGGCGGAGGATTTTCTGCACGGCGATGCGCAGGTGGATCCGAAAGACGGCAGGAAGACGTGCAGATTTTGCGCGATGCCGGGGCTGTGCCGTGTGGCGGAGCTGAGAGAAGCGGTAGGCGAAGAAGAGACCGAAGCTGGTGAAGGCGATGAGTGAGGTCGTGGTGCGGCTGGCTGAGGATCTCGAGCAGCGGCGGATCTGGCAGCGGGCGCTGGCGCTCGACCTGTCGCGGACATTTATCGTGCGGGCTCCGGCAGGGTCGGGGAAAACCGATCTATTGACGCGGCGATTTCTGAAGCTGCTCGCTGTTGTGGATGAGCCGGAAGAGATTCTGGCCATCACCTTTACGCGCGCGGCGACGGCGGAGATGCGGTCGCGGGTGCTGGAACATCTCGAAAAGGCATGCGCGTTCTCCCGAGCCCGCGCCGGATGAAGACGAGCGGGTGACGCTGGCGCGGGCGGCGCTGAGGAATTCGGATGCGCGCGGATGGAGGATTCTGGAGCAGCCGCAGCGGCTGAATATCGAGACGATCGATTCGCTGTGTCTGCGGATTGCGCATGGGCAGCCGCTGCTGTCGCGGATGGGCGGAAGGCTGAGTCCGGTGGAACGGGCGGACCTGATGTATGCGCAGGCGGCGCGGCACACACTGGGACAGCTGGGCGGCGGAGATGCGGCTCTCGATGAAGCGATCGCGCATCTGCTGGCCATGCGCGACAACAATCTGCCGGATTGCGAAAAGCTCATTGCGGGCATGCTGGCGCAGCGGGACCAGTGGATCCGGGCGTTTCCGCTGGTGACGGATGTGGACTGGGATGAGGTGCGGCGGCGGCTGGAGCGGCCTTTCCGGCGCGAGGTGAAGCGGGCGCTGGAGGAGGTGCATCGGCTGCTGGATGCTGAGCCGACGCTTTCCGGTGAGCTGGTAGAGCTGGCGGATTATGCGGCGGGAAACTGTCCAGCGAAGTTTGGGTTGCTGTCGGGATTGGGGCGTTGCCGAGTCCGGAGCAGCTGGCGGTGGAGCACTGGGAGTGCATCGCGGAGTTTCTGCTGACGCAGGGCGGCGAGTGGCGGAAGAAAGTGGACGCTCGGCACGGTTTTCCCCCATCGGGGTTGCGTGCGAAGGAGCAGAAGCGGCGGATGGAGTCGCTGCTGGGAAGGCTGCAGGAGATTCAGGGGCTGCGCGAGGCGCTGGAGGGGCTGGGGAAGCTTCCGCGGCTGCGGTATGACGATGACCAGTGGGAGACGCTGCGGCATCTGTTCATGACGCTGCGGAGAGCGGTGGCCGAGCTGCGGGTGATTTTTGCCGAGCGGGACGCTGTCGATTTTGCGGAGCTGGGGATTGCGGCGCGGCAGGTGCTGACGGATGCGGAGGATAATCCGGATCTGCTGCTGGCGCTGAGCGGAGGACTGCGGCATCTGCTGGTGGACGAGTTTCAGGACACGTCGCGCAGCCAGTTTGAGCTGGTCCGGCTGCTGGTGCGGGCGTGGGATGAGGGCGATGGGCGGACGTGCTTCCTGGTGGGCGATCCGATGCAGTCGATCTACATGTTCCGGCAGGCGGAGGTGGAGCTGTTCAGAGAGGTGGAGCGGCGCGGGATTGCGTGGGAGGAAGAGGCGATTGAGTGCGCGCTGGTGCAACTGTCGACGAATTTTCGTTCGCATGCGGGGCTGACGGAGGAGTGGAACCGGATCTTTGCGGCGGTCTTTGGAGCGGATGCGCCAGTTCCCTTCTCGCCGTCGTTTGCGGCGGAACCTGCACTGATTGCGGATGCGGTGCAGGATTTATCCGCAGGTGATGGGGGCGGCGGATCGCAAGGTGACGCTCGAGGATAAAGACAAGGCGCAGGAGAGCGAGGCGCGGCAGGTGCTGGAGATTCTCGAGCGGCATCTGCCGGAGATTCGGCGGGCGCAGGACGCGGGTGAGGAGTATCGGGTGGCGATCCTGGTGCGGGCGCGGCAGCATCTGGCGAAAATTGTCCGGCTGATGCGGCAGCGCGGGATTGCGTTTCGCGCGGTGGAACTGGAGACGCTGGCGGAGCGGCAGGAGCTGATCGATCTGCTGTCGCTGACGCGGGCGCTGCTGCACCCGATGGACAGAGTCGCGTGGCTGTCGGTGCTGCGGGCTCCGTGGTGCGGGCCGACGCTGCGGGATTTGCATACGCTGACGGGCGCGGACAATCGCGAGCTGAAGCGGAAGCCGATGCTGGAACTGATTGAGGCGCGGCTGGAGCTGTTGGATGTGGAGGCTGCGGAGCGGGCGGCGCGGACGGTGGGAATTCTGAAGCAGGCGCTGGCGACGCGGTTCGAGGGGCTGCATGCGGGCTCGTTTTCGCAGTGGATCGAGCGGACGTGGCGCAGCCTGGGCGGCCCGCTATGCGTGGATGCGGCGGCGTATGAGAATGCGCAGACGTATTTTTCCATGCTGGATGATGTGGCTCCGGATGGCATGGCGTGCATGACGGGCGATTTTGACGCGGAGCTGGAGTGGCTGTTTGCGCAGCCCGATCCCCTGGTGAGCGAGCGAGCGGGCGTGCAGCTGATGACGATCCACAAGGCCAAGGGACTGGGCTTTGATGTGGTGATTGTGCCGGGGATGGACCGGAAGTCGAAGGCGGATGAGCCGTCGCTGATTACGTCGCTGGAGAGGACGACGGAGAACGGCCAGAGCGAAATGCTGGTGGCACCGATTGGGGCGAGGGGTGGGGAGAAACATCCGACGTACAGCTGGGTGCAGAAGCTGCGCGCCGCGCGGCAGGATGAAGAGGTCAAGCGGCTGCTGTATGTGGCATGCACACGGGCGCGGAGGGAGCTGCATCTGCTGGGAACGGCGACGGTGACGCAATCGGGGCTGAAGGGCGGCGACGCGAAGAGTCTGCTAGAGGTGGGTTGGCCGGCGTTCGAGGAGAAGTTCAACGATTCTGCAACGGCGCGGGCGGCAGCGACGCGGGCGGCAAGGGATCGGGCGACGGCGACGGTGGTGGATTTTCCGCTGGAGATGACGCACCAGGCGAGCCTGTTCGACGTGTTCGATATGGCGGCGAATGCGGAGAGCAAGCCCGCGTTGAAGGTGAAGCGGCTGGCGGCGCTGGAGGAGATTAAACCGCGCGGGAAGAATGTAACTGTATCGAGCACATTTCCTGCGGAGAGCGAAGTGCCGGAGTTAGTGCGGCCGGAAGGCTCGCGGCGGGCAAGGGTGGTTGGGAATGCGGTGCATGCGCTGCTGCAGCAATTGAGCACGGGGCAGTTGAGCCAGCGGTTGGATGCGGCGTCGCTCGAGCAGAGGGCGCGGAGCATGCTGCGGGCGGCGGCGTTTTCAGGCAGAGCGCTGGATGAGGCTTTACAGGAAGTGATGGCGGCGGTTGAGAACTGCAGGCGGGATGCCGTCGGCCGGTGGATTCTGGAGGCGCGCGTGGGGGCGCAGTCGGAGACTTCGTGGTCCGGATGGATTGGCGCGGAGATGGTGACGCTGCGGGCGGATCGGGTGTTTCGCGGCGGGGCTGCTCCGATGGAGCCGGGACTGGAGTGTCTGTGGATTATCGATTACAAGATGAGCGCTCCAGCAGGCGAGGCGGTGGAGGAGTTTCTTGTGAAGCAGCGGGAGTATTATTCGCCGCAGCTTGCGCGATATGCGGAGGCGTTGAAAGAGCTTGAAGGTGCAGAGACGCCTATGCGGATGGGGTTGTATTATCCGCGGATCGGAAGGCTGGATTGGTGGTGAGAGGCAGGGCACAGGGCTCAGGGCACAGGGCACAGGGATTAGGGATTACAGGGATTAGCCAATAGCCAATAGCCAATAGCCAATAGCCAATAGCCAATAGCCAATAGCCAATAGCCAATAGCCAATAGCCAATAGCCAATAGCCAATAGCCAATAGCCAATAGCCAATAGCCAATAGGGCTACTTGCCAGGGCTGAAAATCAGCAAGCTCAAAATAGAGGCTGATTGAGAAAAAGCAGGTCCTTCGGCTGCGGTCGCCGCGGCGACCTCCGCTCAGGATGATGTCTTCAAAATGTTTTGCTTTCCACCGTTTGGTCCGCCACCCAAGCGAGCGAATCCCGCGCTCGCAGCAGACCCCGGTTCGCTCAGGATGGGGTAGCCGGCTGATTGAGAAATAGCAGATCCCTCGGTTCCGCTCGAGATCACGAATCTAATCTTAGGACGCTGTGGGATTCAGGCGGGTTTGGATTCGTCTACGTGCATGTGGTGGCGGACGTCGGCGCCGCGGACCCAGAAGATGACGTCTTCGGCGATGTTGGTGGCGTGGTCGGCGACGCGTTCGAGAGAGCGTGAGATCATGAGCGCGGCCAGGGCCTGCGGGGCAAGGTGCGGCTCGGTCTTCATCACGTTGAGGAGCGTGAAGTAGGCGGTCTCGTTGAGCTTGTCGACGGCGTCGTCCATGGAGAGGACGGTTTCAGCGAGATGGGCGTCGGCCTCGATGAAGGATTGCAGGGACTTGCGCACCATGGCGGCGGCAAGCGAGGCCATCCTGGGTGTGTCGACGGGGAGATCGGATACGGGGAAGGCTTCGAGTTCGCGGACGCGGTCGCTGATGCTGGTGGCGGAGTCTCCGACGCGCTCGAGGTCGGCGTTGATCTTGATGACGGCGAGGATGAAGCGGAGATCGATGGCCATGGGCTGTTCCATGGCGAGAAGGTCGAGGGCCATCTGATCGATTTCGCGCTCGAAGCGATTGATGGCCAGTTCGCCGCGATCGACGAGATCGCAGATGGAGAGATCGCGAGTACGGTAAGCTTCGATGGCGCGCTGAATCGATTGCTCGGCCATCCCGGCCATTACCAGGAGCTTTTCTTTCAGGTCATCCAAACTGCGCTGGAACCGAATTCTCGTCATCCAAATCCTGCCTGTGAAATCATCTGTCCTCTTCCGCACTGTTGAAGAGGGTGAACAACCTCATCCGAACCTTCCGGTGATGTAATCTTCTGTTCTTTTCCACCCCAACGAACCAAATCCGGGTTCGCTGGGGACCCCGGTCTTTGAGACCAGAGAGCTGATCGAAGAAGTGAGGCTCATCCGAACCTTCCGGTGATGTAATCTTCCGTTCTTTTGTCGCCCGGGTTTGTGAATATCTTGTGAGTCGAATCAAATTCGACAAGTTTTCCGTTCAGAAAGAAACCGGTGCGCTCGGCAACGCGCGCGGCCTGCTGCATGTTGTGGGTGACGATGACGATGGTGTACTGGGATTTGAGCTGAAAGATGAGGTCTTCGATCTTGGCGGTGGAGACGGGATCGAGGGCTGATGCGGGCTCGTCCATGAGCAGGACTTCGGGATCGACGGCGAGGGCACGCGCGATGCAGAGACGCTGCTGCTGGCCTCCGGAGAGGCTGGCGCCGGATTTTTTCTTCAGGTCGGACTTTACTTCGTCCCAGAGGGCGGCGCTCCTGAGCGAGCGTTCCACGACTTCATCGAGAACGCGACGGTTGCCGAAGCCGTTGAGGCGCAGGCCCGAAGCGACGTTGTCGTAGATGGACATGGTCGGAAACGGGTTGGGCCGCTGGAAGACCATGCCGATGCGGCGGCGAACCTCGACGGGCGAGACGTCGCTGTAGATGTCGATCTCGCCGATCTGCACCTTGCCGGTGACCTTGGCGACCGGATTGGTCTCGTGCATGCGATTGAGGCAGCGGACGAACGTGGACTTGCCGCAGCCGGATGGACCAATGAGCGCGGTGGCCTCCTGGGCGGGGATGTGCAGGTTGATGTCCAGCAGGGCATGGTTCGTGCCATACCATGCATTGAGGTTTTCCACCTTAATTCCGACACCCACTTAATTCGCCCCTTTCAAGACGCCGCGCGATGTTACGTAGCGCACGAGAGAAACCGATACAACGATCAAGATAATCAGCACGAGGGCGCCGGCCCAGGCCAGGCGATGCCATTCATCGTAGGGAGAGAGTGCATAGACATAGATCTGCAACGATAAAGCGGCAATTGGCTGGCCGATGTTCACGCTCCAGAACTGGTTGCCGAAGGCGGTGAAGAGCAGCGGGGCGGTTTCGCCGGCGACACGGGCGAAGGCGAGCATGCAGCCGGTGATGACGCCCGGCGAGGCGGTGCGCAAACTGACGGAGAGCACCGATCGCCAGTTGGGCACGCCGAGACCGAGGGCTGCCTCGCGAATGGAGTGGGGCACCATGAGAAGCATCTCCTCGGTGGTGCGGGTGATGGTGGGAATCATCATGATGCCCAGAGCGACGCCTCCGGCGAAGGCGGAGAAATGTTTCTGCGGCAGAACGATGAGTGAATAGACGGCGACGCCCATGACGATGGAAGGGACACCGTTGAGCACGTCGGCGGTGAAGCGAACGATATTGGCCAGTCTGCCGCCCTGGCCGAACTCAGCGAGAAATACGCCGGCAGCGATGCCCAGGGGCACACCCATGGCGCTGGCGATAGCGAGCACAACAGCGGAGCCGACGATCGAATTGGCCATTCCGCCGCCGGCTTCGCCGACCGGTTTGGGCACCTGCGTGAAGAAGGCGAGATTGAGGGAGCTTGCGCCCTTGTAAAGCAAGTAGATGAAGATGGCGACGAGGGGCGCGACAACGAGAATCGTGCTGAGAACCGCGAGACCGGTCGCAAGATGATCGGAGACGAAGCGGCTATACCTGTTCCACGCGCTGGTTTTGTATTGATTCGCCATGACCGCTTCCTATGCCGACCTTGGTGGGGCGCCTCGAGTGACGGCCCAGACGAGCAGCCGCGCCAAGCCGTTGACCACAATTGTTACGAGAAAGAGAGCCAGACCGATCTCGATGAGCGCGCTGCGGTACATGTCGTCGGAGGCCTCGCTGAATTCGTTGGCGATGACGCTGGCCATGCTGTAGCCGGGCGCGAGCAGGTTCTTCACGATCTGCGGACTGTTTCCGATCACCATGGTGACGGCCATGGTTTCGCCCAGCGCGCGGCCGAGGCCGAGGATGATGGACCCCACGATGCCGATACGCGCGTTGCGCAGCACGCCCAGGCGGATCATCTCCCAGCGCGTGGCGCCAAGGGCGAGCACTGCTTCCCGCTGAGAGTGGGGCACGGCTGACATGACCTCGCGGGTGAGCGAGGAGATGATGGGCAGGATCATAATGGCGAGGATGATTCCGGCAGCGAGCATTCCGATGCCGAAGTTCGGTTCGGCGAAGAGGCCGGTCCATCCGAGGAGCTTGATGAGGAGGGGATCGACGTGCTCCCGCAGGATCGGAACGAGCACGAAGACCGCCCAGAGGCCATACACGACGCTGGGGATTGCGGCCAGCAATTCGGTGAGGAACGCGAGGATGCCACGCAGCATGCGTGGGCACATCTCGGTTATGAAGACGGCGACGCCGACGGCGAGCGGCACGGCAATGATGAGAGCGATGATGGATGAGACCAGAGTGCCGTAGACAAAAGGCAGCGCGCCGAAGTTGTTGTTGACCGGGTCCCATGCGCTTCCGAAGAAAAACTTGATGCCGAATTTGGCGATGGTGAGCTGGGAACGGAGGATCAGCTCGGTGAAGATGAGGCCGACGATGGCAAAGATGCTGAGCGCGCAGAGCACCATCAACCATCGAAAGCCGCGATCGGCGAGGGCAGAGTTGCCGCGCGATTGCAGGAACTTCCGAACTTCGGAAGGTTCTCCGCCAGGCTGCGGGCCGCCGGGCTTTGCTGTTACCGGAGAGGGCGTTTCAAAAGGTCCGGGCACGCGAACGTCCTGAATTTTGAGGTTCACCAGTATCTACCCTAAACGCCGAAAATAAAAGGACGGTTAAACGTATTGAAAAATAAGGCGTAAGGACAGCCAAAATCTGGTTTCAGCCGCGTTTCGCGGGGGGAAATGCGTGGCGGGCTGTGGAAAAGAATTATGGGCCGGAGCTTGATTTCCAACTCAGGCCCGTCGATCGTTGGGAAATTGCCCCAGGTCCGAAAATCCGGACCTGGGGCACCCAAGTAGTTGCTATTTCAGCTGGGCAACCGTAGCGCGGACTTTCTGCGAAACGGACTGCGGCAGCGGAGCGTAATAGAGGGCGCTGGTCTCGGATTCTCCCTTATCGAGCATCCAGTTGAGAAATTCCTTGATGACCTTGCGCCTTGGCGGCGTCCTGCGGCTGGGAAGGAATCAGCAGCCAGGTGAAGCTGGAGATGGGATATGCGTTCTTGCCGGGCGCGTTGGTGATGGAGACGCGATAGTCGGCGGGCATATTCTTTACGCTGGCGGCGGCTTCAGTGACGCCCTCGATGCTGCCCTTGACCCAGTTACCGGCGGCATTCCTTATGTAACCGAACGGAATCTTGTTCTGGAGAGCGTAAATGAGCTCAACATAGCCGATGGTGCCGGGAAGCTGGCGCACCATGCCTGCGACTCCCTCGTTGCCCTTGGCGCCGATGCCGATGGGCCAAGGCACAGCGGTGCTCTTGCCGACGCTGTTCTTCCAGTCAGAGCTGACCTTGGAAAGATAGTCGGTGAAGATGTAGGTTGTGCCGCTGCCGTCGGAGCGGTGGACGACGTTGATGCGGGAGTCGGGCAGCTTCACGCCGGGATTGTCCTTGGCGATGCGGGCGTCGTTCCAGCTGGTGATCTTGCCGAGGTAGATGTCGGCGAGGACATCGGGCGCGAACTTGAGCTCGGTGTTGACGCCGGGCAGATTATAGATGGGAACGACCGCGCCAAGGACGGTGGGGATGTGCACGATCTTGACCTTGGACTCGGCGAGCTGC
This sequence comes from uncultured Acidobacteriaceae bacterium, assembly GCA_963725225.1. GTDB lineage: Bacteria > Acidobacteriota > Terriglobia > Terriglobales > Acidobacteriaceae > Silvibacterium. Next base: position 117,805 of record CAVRXY010000008.1, on the reverse strand, counting down.
TGGTCGCTCATGGGGCCGTCGCTGGCTCCGAAATCAACGGTGCCGGCGGTTACCTGGCGAATGCCGCCGCCGGAACCGATGGACTGATAGTTGATTTCAACCCCGGGATGCTGCGAGCTGAATTCGCTGAACCACTTGGAGTAAATGGGATACGGGAAGGTGGCTCCTGCAGCGTTCAACTTTTGCGCCAGCCCCTGGGACGCTGCACACGCGACGAGCGCGGCAGCTAAAAACATGCTCTTTCTCACAGACTTTCCCCCTCTTTGAGTCTGGTGGAATTGTCGGCGGGAATTGTTACAGGCGGTTTACGGGACGGTAAAAAGGGCAAGAAATGGAATCCACAGGTTCGAAAATAAATTGCCTGCTATGAGTAACTTATGGGAGGTATGGCGTTTTCGGCGACGGGAGTGACGGCGGAGACGAGCGGAAGGGTGAATAGAAAGGTAGCGCCGGAGCCCAGCTCGCTTTCGACGCGGATGGCGCCTCCGTGGGCGAGGACGATGTGCTTGGCGATGGCCAGGCCGAGGCCGGTGCCTCCGGACTCGCGGGAGCGGGCCTTGTCGACGCGGTAGAAGCGCTCGAAGATGCGGTTGAGATGTTCAGAGCCGATGCCGGGCCCGAAATCCTGCACGGAAAACTCGACGCAACCGTCGAGCTCGCGGGCGCCGACGAGGACGCGCTTGCCTCCTTTGCCGTACTTCATGGCGTTTTCGATGAGGTTGCCGAAGACCTGGGTGAGGGCGTCTTCGTCGGCGAGGACCCGGGCGTCGGTTGCGCCCGCGGACTCGAGGGTGACGTCGGAGTCGAGGACCATGCCGGTGAGGGATTCGATGGCGTCCTGGACGAGGATCGAGGCGGAGACAGGCCGCAGCTTCACCTTGTAGTCGCCGGATTCGACGCTGGCGAGGGCGAAGCAGGTCTTCTGTCAGGCGGGTCATGCGGTGGGCGTTTTTGAGGATGGTGGCGAGGAATTCGCGGGCGGGGGCGGGGATTTGGAGGGTGTCCTCGAGGAGGGTTTCGACGTAGCCGGAGATGGAGGTGAGCGGGGTGCGCAGCTCGTGGGAGACGTTGGCGATGAAGTCGCGGCGGGTCTTCTCGGCGCGCTCGATCTCGGTGACGTCGTGGAGGACGGCGACGGCTCCGCCATCGGGAGTGGGCGCGGCATTGACTTCGAAGACGCGGGTAGGAGCGACAGAGGTGGCTTTTCCGCTGCGCGGCTCGCGGTCGTTGAGGGCGGTCTCGACGCAGGCCAGGACCTCGGGATCGCGAACGGCGTGGACGAGGGCCTGTCCGGGGCGGGTGGCGCCGGGGGCGATGCGCTGCATGACGGAATTGGACCAGCTGATGCGGCTGGCGGCGTCAACGGCGATGACGGCTTCCTGCATGCTGTCGAGCAGGGCGGTGAGCTCGCGCTGCTTGGTTTCGAGGGCGCGGAAGCTGGCCTCGAGGCGCGCGGCGGTGGCGTCGAGGGCGTGGGCGACTCCGGAGATCTCGTCGAGCGGGCCTTCTTCGACGCGGGCGGAGAAGTCTCCCGCAGCGATGCGGTTGGCGAAGGTGACGATGCGCTCGAGGCGGGCGGCTCCGCGATGGGCGAGGAAGGCGGCGAGGATGGTGGCCAGGGCGACGGCGATGAGCGAGACGATGAGCAGGTCGCGTTGCAGGACGTGCATGGTGGCGTGGATGGCGGTCATCGGCGCGGCAAGGCGGACAACGATGTCGTCCTCGGCGACGGCGACGTAGAGGGTGTCTCCGCGCTCGCTTTGGCCGAAGGAGTGTGGGCTGGCGATGGCATCGCGTACTGCGCGCGGAATTCCGACGGCTACCGCGGGCTCCGGTGCGGAGCTGGCGAGGACGGCGCCGGCGTGGTTGAAGAAGGTGATCTGAGCCCCGGCGTCGGATTCGCCGCGCTCGGCGAGCTGCTGCAACTGGGGATGGTTGGCGGCCTCGGCCTCGCGGGCAAGCAGGCGCGCCTTGCCGGCGAGCGATTGGGCGAGCTGATCGCGGAGCGAATCCTCGACAACGCCGCCGAGAGAGAAGTCGAGTATGGCGGTGCCGATGGCGAGCACCAGCACGAACGAGAAGAAGAGCTTGGTGAAGACTCGGCCGGTCATAAAAGCAGGGTACAGGGCTCAGGGATCAGGGAAGGCAGCCATTAGCCATTAGATTGAAAACAGGGATCAGTGTTCAGGTGGGTTCGTGCGATCTGAATCCTGTGCCCTGAGCCCTGTTCCCTGCCCTTCATGCCGGGCGCGGGACTTCGAAGCGGTATCCGGCGCCGCGGACGGTCTTCAGGTAGCGCGGGTTCTCGGGGTCGGTCTCGATTTTCTCGCGGATGCGGCGGACGTAGACGTCAACGGAGCGCGGCGTGACGAAGCGGGCGTCTCCCCAGACAGCGTCGAGGAGATGGTCGCGGCTGAAGACGCGGCCGGGATGACGGGCGAGGTAGTCGAGCAGACGGAACTCGGTCGCGGTGGTGGTGGTCAGCTCGCCGCGCACGCGCAACTGCATGGCGCTGGCGTCGATGGAGACGTCCTCGAAGGCGATGGTAGCGGGCGTGGTGGGGCGTTCGAAGCGGCGGAGCACGGCCTTGACGCGGGCCAGGAGCTCGCGGGTGGCGAAGGGTTTGGTGATGTAGTCGTCGGCTCCGAGCTCAAGGCCGAGAACGCGCTCGTTTTCTCCGGCTCGCGCGGTGAGGAAGATGATGGGGATGGTGCTCAGCGCGGGGTGGTTGCGGAGACGGCGGCAGACGTCGAGTCCATCGCCGCCAGGCACCATGATGTCGAGAAGAAAGAGCGCGGGCGGCTGGCGCTCGGCGTCGGGCACCAGGTTTGCGGGGGTTCCGTAGACGCGAACGCCGAACCCGGAGGCTTCGAGATGATGCTGGACGAGGCGGGAAATATCTGTGTCGTCTTCGAGTACAAAAACTGTCTGGCTCAACCGTGTTACCTCAAGGTGCGGCGGCCTTTGCGGGAAGGCGAGGCCTGGCACAATTGCCATCAGCGTATCCCAAACGGGCAAAGAGAATGCAAATGTACTGTGAATTTGTGCGGCGCGTTGGAGCCCCTTGTCGGTCCAAGCAAACAGCGAAGTCGCCCGTAAGCTGACTTGAACGAAGCCGCTGTGCGGCGGACGCATGCGCGTGTTGCTGAGCGGCAGCGGAGAGGTGAGCTGAGCTAAGTTGTGTCGCAGAGAAGGAGGTATCTCTGTGACCCATCTACGCCAGATGATGCTTGAGGAACTGGAGCGCCGCAACTACGCGCCGGGGACGATTCACTGTTACATTCACGTGGTTGAGCAGTTCGCCCGACACTTTCATCGGCGGCCTGATCAGCTGGGCCTGGAACATATCCGCCAGTACCAGGCAGCATTGTTACGGGAGAAGAAGCTGGCGCCGAGCACGGTAGGGCAACATCTTGCAGCGCTGCGATTCTTTTATATCCAGGTGTTGAAGCGAGGCTGGAGTGCAGCCGAGACGCCATATCCGCGACCGGTCCAACACCTGCCGCAGGTGCTCAGCCGGGAAGAAGTCGCGCGTTTGATCCAAGCGGCCCGGACCCCCTTTCAGCGCGCCGTGCTCATGGCGCTCTACGCGACCGGCGGCCGCCGCGCAGAGGTGGCCACGCTCAAGGTCAGCGATATCGATAGCCAGCGCATGCTCGTTCATATTCACGGCGGCAAGGGGCGCAAGGACCGTGACGTCATGCTCAGTCCCAGACTGCTGGATACGTTGCGCGCGTACTGGCGCTCCAAGCGGCCGCGGATCTATTTGTTCCCGAGCAGCAACGGCCATCGTGGAGGCGAGCAGCCTATCTCCGACAAGACGATCTGGAACGTGTGCAGGAGCGCGGCTCGCCGGGCAGGCCTCGAGCACAGGCATATCCATCCCCATACTCTGCGCCACTGTTTTGCCACGCATCTGCTCGAAGCCGGCGCCGGCCTGCGCACCATCCAGATGTTGCTGGGTCATCGCGACCTTGAGGAAACGACGATCTACCTGCATCTCTCCGAGCGGCATCTCAACGCCACCGCCAGCCCGCTCGATGCACTCACGTTCACGGTCCAAGGAGAACAGAAGCACAGTTCATGAGCCGGCCTCCGCTGGAGCTGGCCGATGTCGTTCGCTGTGCGGGACAGGCGTTTCTTGAACACAGTCGCCGCTGGATCACCTGGCAACATCAGAAGGTCCTGCTCGCGATCACACGCTGCCGCACCGCTGCGCTCGGCGGACATCGCGATCGCTGTTCCGACTGCGGACATACAACCGCCATCTCCTATAACTCTTGTCGCAACCGGCATTGCCCGCGATGCCAGGCGAACGCGCGCCTGTGCTGGCTCGAGGCGCGCGAACAGGAGTTGCTGCCCACCCGTTATGTCCACGTCGTGTTCACGCTGCCACGTGAACTCGCGCCCCTCGCGCTGCAGAACAAGCGCGTCATCTACAACCTGCTGTTTCAAGCCAGTGCCGCAACCCTGCTCGAGATCGCCCGCGATCCTCGTCACCTTGGGGCAGAGATCGGCTTCTTCAGCGTGCTCCATACCTGGAACCAGCGATTGCAACATCACCCTCATGTTCACTGTGTTGCCGCGGCTGGCGGTCTCGCTTCGGACCACACACGCTGGGTCTCTTCACGACGTTCGTTCTTCCTGCCGGTGAAGGTACTCAGCCGGGTCTTCCGCGGCAAGCTCGTCGCCGGATTAAAGAAGGCCTTCCACACGGGTAGCCTCGAGTTCTACGGCGCCCTCGCACCGCTTGCCCAACCACGCATCTTCGCTGCATGGCTTCGCTCATTATTCCGTCACGACTGGGTTGTCTATGCCAAGCCCCCATTCGGTGGACCGGAACACGCGCTGCGCTACCTCAGCGGGTACACGCATCGCGTCGCCATCTCCAACCGCAGGCTCGTTGCTCTCGAACAAGGCAACGTCACCTTCCGCTGGCGTGACTCGGCACATGCCAACAAACAGCGACTGCTGACTTTGCCCCTCGATGAGTTCCTCCGCCGCTTCCTGCTCCACCTGCTGCCGCGCGGCTTCGTCCGCATCCGCCACTTCGGCTTCCTGGCCAACCGGCAACGCGCTATGCTGCTGCCGCTCTGCTTGCAGTTACTCGCCAGTTCATCGGACATCTCTACTCGAAACGCATCCGCTGCCACAGAGCATCCTCACCCGCACTGGAACTGCCCTATCTGCGGCGGAACTATGCATGTCGTCGAACGACTCTCCGCGGCCCAACTTCTGCTTCGTTCCCCGCCTCGACACGAGTACACCCCATGAACCAGCAACCACACTCTCGAATCATCCTCGTGCTCCGGCGCGTACAGAGACCCTGTGCCTCACTCAACTCAGACTGCTTTACCAATCCTCATTTACACCTATACCGAGCATCCTCGACCAACTCTTCTCTGCACCCTCTCTCACTACAACTGCCACGCACCGCCGCCAACGGCAACTTCGCAAACCATCGCGACCTGCTCAACCACATACAAAACCCATAGGCTCCCGCCAAGGGTGGCTTCCTTCAAGTCGCTGTATCCGAAGCGCCCCATTGCGCCTATGCCGCCATGACCTGCTTGTCGCGGGCGCTCCAGATACAGCTCTAAGACTTTTAGTACCACGGTGGATTACTTCCGGATAGCCGGTCGCTCGGGAGGAATCTCAGTGATTGTCAGCGGCAGACCTTCCATCCCTACGTCCTGCGGATCCTCAAAAATCCTTCACGACCTTGCGCTTGAGCAACGACTCAAGCGGCACCCGATGTCATGCTAGAAACAATGCCGCATAGCGCCAGTCCTGGGCGCCAATTCCACAGTTCCACCGGCAATCGACAGCAGCTCGCTTTCGCTCTGCGTGGAGATTTAGGCTCTCCAGCGCGGGAACCGTTCAGGCGGGCTGCTGTTCGATGTCAAGGGACATATAAGTAACGAGTAAGTAACGAGATCCCCGGAAATCGCGTATACCCGAAGAGAGTGTTCTTGTCGAATTCCCCCGTAATTCTATGTGTTGATGATGAAGTAAACGCCGTGGAACTCCGTCGTCTCGTTCTGTTAAGTGCTGGCTATCAGGTTGTGACCGCGGCAGACGGCGCGGCGGCGTTGGAGCTCTTCCGGTGCATCCAGGTAGACTTGGTTATTACGGACCATTGCCTACCCGGCCTTATGGGAGCGCAGTTGGGTGCTGAAATGAAGCGGCTGAAACCGGTAATCCCGATTATTCTCTTCAGCGGCTTGCCGGAGGCGCCTCCGGGGAGCGATTATGCAGATCTATATATCACCAAGGGCATGCCTGCGGTCGAATTCCTGCGCGCAGTTGCCAAGCTGATTTCAAGCGCCTCCGCAAAGTCGTACTCCCCATGACTGGCGACTCGATTCGGGTTCGGTTCGCCCAACGGCGAGGATTCTACTCTTCGCGAGTAAACCTCGTAGGGTTTTTGTTCTTCCCCCTCCGTTCGATCCGGGATCGGTAAACGCTTCGCGTCGAGTAATGTCCTGTTGATTGGCAATCAGGAAGTAATGCGGTCGTTCACCTCCGGATTGCCGGTCATGCGGCCGGAGTGCCGTTCCGTCGCGTGAAGCCCACTTGTCGTTTTTTGAATCGGGAACGAACGTTCGATGATCGGACTATGGGAGTTCCCAGATCATTCATGTCGATGAGACCCCATGTTGTTCTTTTTTTTGCTGGCTTGCGTGTACAGCGATGGCTCAGCAGATTTCCGTTCCGAAGCCCAGGAGCGGGTCCATTATCGGGACGGTGACGGACGTACAGGACGAGGTTGTTCCCTGGGCTATCGTGGTTCTGGCCGGCGGGGACTCGAGCGGGCAGCAGAAGACCACTACGAACCAGAGCGGTTTTTTTTCGTTCAGTGCCGTGCAGCCGGGTGTTTCCTACCATTTAACCATTCACGCCAACGGCTTTGCGGACTGGACCTCACCTACGATTCAGATCACGCCGGGACAGTACAAGGACCTGGGCTCCATCCGGCTGACGATCTCCGTGGCGGCAACGACGGTGACCGCGGCTCTTCCTCCGGAGGAGATTGCGACCGAGCAGGTTCATGTCGCGGAGAAGCAGCGTGCTCTGGGCATTATTCCGGCGTTCTATGCGGTCTATGATCCGCATCCGGTGCCGCTGACGCCGAAGCTGAAATTCACTCTCGCCTATCGTACGGCGATTGATCCCGTCACCATGCTGGGCACGGCTTTCATCTCGGGGATCGATCAGGCCTCCGACACGCCCGCCTATGTTCAGGGGGCGAAGGGCTACGGCCAGCGGTTTGGGGCCAACTATGCCAACGATCTGACGGACGTCTTTATTGGCGGGGCGATTCTGCCCACGATTCTGCATCAGGACCCGCGGTACTATTACCAGGGCACGGGCAGCAATAGATCACGCATGTGGCATGCGATCCGGAACCCGTTCGTCTGCAAGGGGGACAACGGCCAGTGGCAGCCGAACTATTCGAGTGTTGGCGGATACCTGGCTTCGGGCGCGATTGCCAATACCTACTATCCGACAAGCAATCGCGGACCTGGGCTGGTATTCAGCACGGCCGGAGTCGATATTGGCGCCGACATGGCCAATGCCATCATTCAGGAGTTCCTCGTTCACAGAGGCAAAAAGTGATTCAGTCCTGATGCGGGGCAGTGAGCGAGCGTTTCCCGCTCACGACGATCCCAACTCGCTGTCGTAGTTCCCTGAAAACGGCGATCTCGGTAACCATGGCCCCTAGCACTTCAGATTGACTCGTTTACCCCACTCTTTGGCAGGTCGAAACGCCTGATTTCAGATGCTATACTCGCAATGTCTTCGCAGCTGGCAGCGGGTTTTGCGGCGGTTCCTCATCAATCGGCGGAGGGATTTTCGGCATACATCCGCGCACGACTTCGGCCAGTGTTCCGGAACGAGCGCTCGACTTAAAATGCGATGGATATGAAGTGCAGTCAGAACGCCGGGTTGGAAATAAAGGCTAATGGAAGCTGTGACTGGTCCCTTGATTTTGTGCATCGATGACGAAGCGCTTGGTTTGCAGATTCGCAAGGCCGTACTGGAGCGGGAAGGCTACCGGGTTCTGACCGCGCTGGACGGGTCGAGCGGGCTGAATCTTTTCGCCGGCGAGCCTGTCGAAGGCGTGATTCTGGACTACTTCATGCCGGGGATGGACGGCGGGCAGGTGGCGGTTGCGATGCGCAGGCAACGGCCGGAAGTGCCTATTCTGCTGCTCTCGGCGTACGTGAATCTTCCGCAGGACGTGGTGACGATGGTGGACTTCACCGTGTTGAAGGGTGAGGGACCGACGGAGCTTCTGTCCAAAGTGCGCCGCATGCTGCAGCCGCGGGAAGGACCAGGGGCCGCACCGTGAACCTGCGTGAGTTCAACCGCATTCTCCGCCAGACTCTGTTTCTGCCTGTGCTGCTGCTGCTGGTGCTGGCCGGATTCATCATCTGGCAGATCAGCCGGTCGAGCGCAGAGCTGCGCTGGATCGATCACAGCGATGACGTGATGGAGCAGACGATACGTCTGGAAAAGCTGGTTCTCGACCAGGAGACGGGGCTGCGCGGATATCAGCTCACCGGGGATGGACTCGATGCTCACGCCGTACAAGGCTGCGGCGGCTCCGATTGCGAAGGAGTTCACGACGCTGCGCGAGCTGGTGGCGGACAATCCGACGCAGATGTCGCATCTGGCGAATGTTCGCGACCGCTACCAGATCTGGCTGGGGTTTGCAGACGGCGTTCTGAACAAGGACCCGGCGGTGGTGAATGATCCGCGGATGAACCAGCGCGGCAAAGAGCTGATGGACAGCCTGCGCGACGCGGTGAATACGATGCTGCAGACCGAGGGCCATCTGCGGAAAGCGCGCGCTAATGCCACGCTGTCCATTGAACGCCGTGAACTGGCGACGGTGCTGGTCTCGTCGCTGCTGGTCGGGCTCCTGCTGGCGATCTTTACCCACAGCCGGCTGCGCCGTGTTTCGACCACGTACGATGCAGCGCTTGAGGAACTGACGAGCCAGGCGGAGGAGATTTATGAGCGCCGGCAGTGGTTCCAGACGACGCTGGAGTCGATCGGCGATGCGGTGATTGCATGCGACAAGGACGGCAATGTCGAGTTCATGAATGCGGTCGCGCAGGAGCTGACAGGATGGACAGCGCAGGAGGCGCTGGGCCGGCCGCTCAACGAGGTGTTCCACATCATCAATGAAGAGACGCGGCAGGCGGCGGAGAATCCGGTCGACAAGGTGCGGCGGCTGCAGACGGTGGTGGGGCTGGCGAATCACACGGCGCTGATTTCGCGGGAGGGCAAGGAATACATCATCGATGACAGCGCCGCTCCGATTCGGGCAGAGGACGGCGAGATGCGCGGTATCGTGCTGGTCTTTCGCGACGTGACCGAGGCGCGGCGCAGCGAGGCGGCGCTGATTGCAGCGGAGAAGCTGGCGGTGGCCGGGCGGCTTGCGGCTTCGATCGCGCACGAAATTCACAACCCGCTGGACTCAGTGGCGAATGTCCACTTCCTGCTGGAGAACGAGACTGATCCGGTGAAGCGCAGGGAGTACCTGCGGATGGCTCAGCAGGAGCTGGGCCGGACGATGCAGATCAGCCGCACGCTGCTGAGTCTTTATCGCGAGCCCAAGGCGCCGATACCGGTCGATCTGAAGGATCTGGCGGAGGGAGTGCTGTTGCTGCTCGACCGGCGCGTCGTGCAACAGAACGTCACCATCGAGCGAGAGATCACGGAGCCGTGCATCGTCGAGGGCTTCCCTGCCGAGCTGCGCCAGGTATTCACCAATGTCTTTCTGAATGCATTGGAAGCAGCGGGCAAGGGCGGGCGAATCCGCATCCGGATTGAGCCGGTGGCTGCGGCGGAACTGCGGCCGGCGGGCGCGATGGTGGAAGTTGCCGACAGCGGGCCGGGCATATCGGAACAAGTCACGGGAAACCTGTTTCAGCCGTTCTTCACGACCAAGGGAGAGAACGGGACGGGGCTTGGACTGTGGGTGAGCAACGGCATCGTGCTCAAGCACGGAGGATCGATCCGCATCGCGAATAACGATGACGGAGATCTGAGAGGCGCATGTGTTCGCGTGTATCTGCCGACGCGAACGATGGCCAATTCTTCGACGCGGACGACGGCGCACGTGGGGTAGGGATCAGGGATCAGGGAACAGGGATCAGAAAAGCAGCCATTAGCCATTAGTGATTAGCCATTAGAAAGCTCGGATCATCGCGGATGGCTAATCCCTGCTTCTACATGGACTGAACGGGGATCAGGGTGAGGTCGTCGACCAGGCCGATCTCTTTCTGAACGAAGGGCTCGGCGTAGCGGACTCCGGCGAGCAGGCCGTAGTGGCGCGCGACAGAGAAGGTGCGCTCGCGGATTTCTTCCTCGGGAACGAAAAGACCGCTTCCCTGCTGCTGGTTGGCATATTGCGAGCGATAGGCCATGAGCGCGCGGTGGCGGTCTTCGATGAACGGCGTGATGTCTACGACGAAGCTGGGGCGGACGTCGGCATAGAGGCTGGCGTAGACGATCTTGAAGGGTCTGTGCGGTGCTCACTGGCTTGCGATCCCACTCGAGCCATCGCCGGGCTTGAATGGGGCACCCTCACTGAGGTCAAGTTTGGCGAGGCCGCTCAGGAAGCAGGCTTCATAGCCGAGGGTGGCGGTGTTGTAGTGGTCGGGATGGCGGCCCTGTCCGTAGGGGAGGATGACGACGCGGGGACGCAGGCGGCGCAGGACTGCGGCGATCTTGAGGCGGTTCTCGTATGTGTTTTCGACGCGGCCGTCGGGGATGTCGAGGGCATCGCGCCAGGTGACGCCCAGGATGCCAGCGGCTTCGCTTCGGCTTCGGCGGCGCGCTCCTCGGCGGTTCCGCGGGTGCCGGATTCTCCGCGCGTGAGATCGAGGATGGCGGTGGTCATGCCCAGCGAGCGCATCCTGAGCAGAGTGCCTCCGCAGGTCTGCTCCACGTCGTCGCGGTGGGCGGCAATGGCGAGAATGTCAACGGCGGGTTCGGTCAATTAGTCCATCCAGAAATCATGAACCCAGTGATCCCAGAAGTTCGCAGATTATTCAGAAGTACGAAATGCAGGTCCTTCGACTCCGCTCGCCACGGCGAGCTGCGCTCAGGATGACAGCATTTTTATTAAACGAATTTCAGGGACAGACTAGTAATCCGTGTTGTCGCCATCGCTGGTCGCGTCCATGTAGGCGACGTCGATGGCGGTTCCCTGAACCGTCACGTTGGAGTTGTCGCGCTCGGTGCCGTCGGCGGTGTTGTAGATGTGAACCTGGCCGCCTTCGGCGGTGTAGGTCTTATGCAGCCCGGTGACCGGGGCGATGCCGGTGGCGTCTCCCTTATAGGAGTCGATGAGCGCGGAGTTGTTGGAGGTGTTGAACAGGGTGAGGCATCCGTACTGCGTGCCCTGGCCAGCCTGGTTGAGCTTGTAGTGCTCGCCCGCCTGGCATTGCGTTGAGCCAATCCAGAGGCTGCTGTCGTCGCCGAAAGCCATCTTGTTGTGCGAGCCGTCGCTGATCGCGTAGGGACCGGAGATCTGCCCGCTCTGGGTGTCCATTACGGAAAGCTGCCCGACGAAGAGACCGTCGCCCGTGCCGCTGGTTGCGCAGGTGAGATTCGGCCCTGCGAAGCACTGGCCGGCCAAGTACATCGTGTTGCCGTTGAAGATGGCGTTGGTCGATCCTCCGGGGACGGCAATGTTGCTCTGGGCGATCAGGTTGATGCCGCTGGCTCCGACCGAATTCTGATTGAGAGCACTGGTGGTGATGGGGATGACGGTAACGCCGGAGGTCGTGCCACCGCACTCAGGGCCGCAGTTGAGCACGTAGACGGTGGACCCGTCTGGCGAGAAGACGGCCTTGATGGGGTGATCGAAGGTGGCGGAGGGTCCGGTGCTGACCGGGAAGACGCAGTACTGAGGCAGGTTCTGCGGCTCGCAGTCCTGTGCGCCGAGGTAATTCGGGTTGTTGGCCGCGGCCGTCTGCTGCACGGAGTCAAGATGCACGATGCTGTAGACGGCGAACTGGCCGGCTGGAGCGGTGCAGGCGACGGGAGGAATCGCGTTGGGATCCTGCGCGGGATTGTCGCCGGGGTTGGCGCCGATGCAGGAATAGGTGCCGGCTGCCTGGCTGGAGTTCTGCACGAAGGCGAGAGCGATGGTGCCGCCGGGATTCACGGAAACGCGATAGACGTTGGGCAGATTGAGGAAGTAGGTCCTGTTGGCCGAAAGATCGACGGCAGAGAGAATGTGCGTCTGGTCATTGGCCGCATAGACGTACTTGCGGGGACGGTCGATGAAGACGCTGGACGCAAGGCCGGCGGAAATTCCGATCGCGGTGCCGGCGGATTCGGTTGCGTAGTTGACGCTTGTAAAGCTGCCGTCGCCAACCGAGTAGACAAAGCCCACCTGCTCTTCCGGCATGTTCTGAATGGTGAGCGGGAGCTTGCCGGAGAAGCCGGAGATGGCGAAGGTGGTGTTGGGATTGTTGTACGGGTGGCGGATGTCGTAGTAGGCGTCGACGAAGGGCAGAGCTCCCTGGGTGAGGACGCTGGGGTTCTGCTCGGCGATGAGGACGCGATTCAGAACCTTGCTGGGAGGAAGATTGCGGCCCGCAAAATAAAAATTCTTACCGCACGAGGTGAGCAGGGGGGACGCGAGACACAGGACGGAGACACACCAGAAAACCAGTCGACTTCTTTTCTTCAAAACTCAAAACCTCACCAGGCGTGGGAAACCCAAGTATAGCAAAGCGAATAGCATTAGTGGCAATCGCGGGACGAGTGTCATACCATTCTAAAAAGGCGCCTTCTCTATGACCGACCGCATACAGGAAATGTTTGCAGGCCGCACCATTCTTTGCGATGGCGCGATGGGTACGACTCTTTACGCGCGCGGCGTGTTCATCAATCGCTGCTTCGACGAACTGAACCTTTCGCAGCCGGATCTGGTGCGCTCGGTGCATGAGGATTATCTGCAGGCGGGCGCGGAGCTGATTGAGACGAATACCTTCGGCGCGAACTCTTACCGGCTGCTGCGGTACGGGTTTCAGGACCAGGTTTTCGAGATCAACCGGGCGGGCGCACAGCTGGCGCGACAGGCGGTCGCGCAGTTGAGCGAGAAGCAGGCGGGCAAGGCATGGGTGGCGGGATCGATCGGTCCGCTGGGGATCCATCTCGAGCCGCTGGGCAAGACGGGCCTGGATGAAGCGCGCCACGCTTTCGCGGAGCAGATCAAAGGGCTGGCGGCGGGCGGTCCGGGAGTGGGCGTGGACCTGCTGGTGATTGAGACGATTGTGGCGCTGAATGAGGCCGAGCAGGCGATCAAGGCGGCGCAGGAGGTTGCACCGCATCTGCCGATACTGGCGCTGATCACGGTGGATGAAGAGGCGAACTGCCTGGACGGATCTTCGCCGGAAGTGGCGGCGACGCGACTGACGTCGTGGGGCGTTGACGGCATCGGCGTGAACTGCAGCACGGGGCCGGCGACGGTGCTGACGGCGCTGGAGCGGGTGGCGGCGGCGACGAGCCTTCCACTGGTGTCGATGCCGAACGCGGGCATGCCGCGGGCGGTGGACGGGCGGAATATCTACCTGTGTTCGCCGGAGTACATGGCCAGCTTTGCGCGCAAGTTTCTGAAGGCGGGCGCGCAGTTTATCGGCGGCTGCTGCGGAACGACGCCGAACCACGTGCGCGCGATGAAGTCGGCGCTGCGCGCGGTGGAGGCGCAGAAGACGGCTAAGCCGGTGACGGCGCGGGAGCCGATTGTGACGGAGACGCCGCCTGCGCCGATTGAGCAGCGATCGAAGATCGGACGGCTGATTCATGACGGCGCGTTCGTGACGATGGTGGAGATTGTGCCGCCGCGCGGCATCGACGCCACCAAGGAACTTGAAGGCGCGGCGCTGATGGCGGGGCGCGGCATCCACGCGATCAATGTGCCGGACTCGCCGCGTGCGTCGGCGAGGATGAGCGCGCAGAGCCTGTGCATCCAGATCCAGCAGAAGACGGGGATCGAGACGATCCTGCACTACACGTGCAGGGACCGGAATGTGCTGAGCATTCAGAGCGATCTGCTAGGGGCGTCGTCGATCGGGCTGAAGAATATTCTTTGCCTGACGGGCGATCCGCCGAAGCTGGGGAATTATCCGGACGCGACGGCGGTGTTCGATGTGGACGCGATCGGACTGGTGAACATTGTGAACCGGCTGAATCACGGCCTCGATATCGGCGGCAATCCGATTGGGGCTTCGACGGGATTCACGATTGCGTGCGCGGCGAATCCAGGCGTGCCGGATATCGATAACGAGATTCGCAGATTTGCGTACAAGGTGGAAGCGGGCGCGGAGTATGCGATTACGCAGCCGGTCTTCGACCTGCGGATACTGGAGACGTTTCTGAAGCGGATCGAGGGTTTCCGGATTCCGGTGATCGCGGGGATATGGCCGCTGACCAGCCTGCGCAACGCGGAGTTCATGAAGAACGATCTGCGGGTGAGCGTGCCGGACAGCATTCTGCTGCGCATGCAGGCGGCGTCGACGCCGGAACTGGCGCGGGCGGAGGGCGTGAAGATTGCGCAGGAGATGCTGGCGGCGGCGCAGTCGATGGTGCAGGGTGTGCAGGTGAGTGCGCCGTTTGGGCGCTATGCGCTGGCGGCGGATGTGATTGCGGGCGTGCTGGAGAAGCCGGAAGCGTCTCCGGCGATGCCGGAGATTGAGGGAGCAGCGGTTGGCAACGTTTGAGGAGTCGCTGAAGCAGCTGGAAGGGATCGTCGCTCAACTGGAGCGGGGCGATCTGCCGCTGGAGGATTCGGTGCGGATCTTTGAGGAGGGCGTAAGGCTCTCCGCCGAATGCAAGAAGCAACTGGAAGAAGCCGAAGGCAAGGTTGAGCTGCTGGTGAAGCGGCGCAACGGCTCGATGGAACGGGAGCCGTTTGCGCCGTTGAATACACCGAAGTAAAGGCAGCCATTAGCCATTAGCCATTAGCCATTAGAACGGGATGCCGCAATGCAATGTTCGGGCTGCAGCGGGCTGGAATTCAATATCGCTTCCGACGCTAAGGGGTATCCAGATCTGTGGGGGTCTATTCGTTCTTGATGGTCTTGGCTTCGCCCGGTTTTACATCGCCGCAATCGGTAGCAAGATAATGTGACGCCAGCGTGGTGTCGATTGTCATGGTCTGGCCGTTCGGTCCCGCCGTCTCGCTCTTCATGTGCACGGTGCCGTGAGTGTGCTCGTCGTCGTCGACAAGCATTTCGAAGTGGCCGCTGAATACTCCGCCGCGTTCTGAAGCACAACTCATGTCAAAACTGAACTTCTGCGAAGTGAACGTTCGATTGGTGTAGGTACATTTCGCCTCGTTGTTGTTCAGCCTTTCGATGGACTTGGCCCATTCTTCCTTGGTCATGCAGGACTGCGTGACGACGGTGTGCGGTGTGCTGCCCGGCACCGGCCTTCCCATAGCCTGAAGGCGGGCGGCGACATCCGGCGGGATGGTGAGACCGCCGATTTTGCTGGTGACGGTCGACTCCCACAGGCCCATCTTGACGGGCGGCGTAGCGGGTAAGTCCTGAGCGGCCGCGGCTGCGACGCGAACAGAAAGCGAGAAGGGCCAGCAGGCCGAGGTTGGCTGATTTCATTGTCATAGTGAGTCACTCCCGTGGGTTTGCGTGCCGGATAAGGCACGTGGAGGAACGCACACGTTTTTATCACACGGAGACAGGGGTAATCGAATAGTGTTTTTCCGTGGCTGGTTTACTTCACGCGATCTGCCGGTTGAAGAATCTCGATGCCTTCAGCGGAGGCGCGGCTCTTCAGCAGCTCATCTGACGTCGCCAGGGAGACGTTCCTTTTCTTTGCCAGGAACAGGTAGGCTGCATCGTACGCAGCGATATCCCAAGCCCGCGCGTAAGATTCCAACTCGACATTTGTCCAAAGCGCCTGCGCCTCTACGCGGATAGGAAGGGCCTTCAGCAGAGTGAG
The DNA here is from genome assembly GCA_963725225.1 of uncultured Acidobacteriaceae bacterium. Lineage (GTDB taxonomy): Bacteria > Acidobacteriota > Terriglobia > Terriglobales > Acidobacteriaceae > Silvibacterium. Next base: position 101,812 of record CAVRXY010000008.1, on the reverse strand, counting down.
ATATTCGGACACATCTGTAGCGCTGATGCGCTTTCGCTTGTTGTGAGATACGAAGATGTTATTGGCAATTTCGAACGGCCATATCTCCGGCACGATGGCGTCCTGCACGATCAGCTCATTCAAGACACCGCGGCTATACGGGGTGTTCTCTGATGGATCGCCAGGAAAACACCATGAGATGGCTATTGAAGAGTCGAGAACAAACTCCGCATCAGAAGCGGTGGCCTTCGTGCATGAGACCGCGCGTAATCGGTTCGCCGAGGCTCAAGCGGTGCTTGTCACCGAACTCAAGCATCCTGCGAACAGCCTCTTCCCTGTCCTGCTGCGCCTTTGGCGTCGGGCTGCCGGGAGTGGAGGTTGCAGCCTCCTCGACGAGTCTGAGGAGATAGTCTTCCAATGCCATGCCGCTCGCATGAGCCTGTGCCTGGAGGCCGGCTTCTACTTCGGGCTTGAGATGAAGAGTAACGGTCATGTCGAACGTCTCCCTCTTCAGTTTACGTCAAGATTCGATCCTCGTTCAGCGAAGAAGTGCAGAGGAAACAGCAGCTTGCGGGTAGATCAGCCTGTCCCGGACGAAGTGGGCGAGGGCGTCGGTCATGTAGTCGGGCGGGGCGATGACGAAGCGGGGCTTGCCTTCGAGGAGACGGGCGGCGACGCCGGTCCAGCGGGGCTCTAGCCGGAGGCCGGATTCACGCTGAAGAATGGCGTCCGCCCGGTCGAGGTAGAGACGGGCGGAGTCCTTGAAGTCGGCGGTAGCGTGGTCGAGGACGGTCAGGTAGAGGTCGGGGCGCAGGAACTGGAGGATGCTGTTGGATTCGAGGATGGCGTTGCCGCCTGCGCTTTCGGTGGCGGCGATTTCCTTGCGGATGCGCGGCATGGCTTCGGCGAGCATGCCCTGGCGTGTTCGCACCCAGAGGGACCTTTCGGCTCCGGCGGCGAGGAAGCGGGCGCTGTCGGTTCCGGTGGAGGGGTCGCGCTCGGCGCTGATGGCGATGGTGTGGTCGTCGGTCTGGCAGTCGCAGGGCGCGCCGTCGGCGGTACAGAAGCCGTGCCCGTACTGGGTGATCTTGAAAGCGGTCCAGCGGAATTCAGGCAGGCGCGCGATGAGGCCGGTGACGACGGATGTCTTGCCGATGCTGCGCGAATGTCCTCCGACGACGATGACGGCCATGGCTAGTCTTTCTCGTACTCGGGCTTCTTCCGCGCGGATTTTTTTGGCGCGGATTTTTTGGGCGCAGGCCTGGCGGTCTCTTCTTTCTCGGGTGCGTGAGCGAGGCGGGCGAGGGTCGCGAGCTCTTTGAGGTATTGGCGGAGCGGGCGCGCGGGGCGTCCCCAGAAGACGACCCCGGGGCCGTGGACTTTCTTGTGGGTGAGGACGCCGGAGCCGGAGCCGAGGATGACCTGCTCGCCGATCTTGGCGTGGTCGCCGATGCCGACCTGGCCACCGACGACGGCGTTGTCGCCGATGGTGCTGGATCCGGATATGCCGGTCTGCGCGGCGATGACGACGTCTTTGCCGACGGCGACGTTGTGGCCGATGTGGACGAGGTTGTCGATTTTTACGCCGCGGGAGATGCGGGTTTCATCGAGTGCTCCGCGGTCGATGGTGGTGTTGGCGCCGATCTCGACGGCGTCTTCGACGATGAGACGGCCCTGCTGGGGAAACTGAATGTATTCGCCGGTGGCTTCGTCGCGGACGTAGCCGAAGCCATCGGACCCGAGGACGGCTCCGGCGTGGACGATGACGTAGTCGCCGAGTTCGACGCAGGGATAGAGGACGGCGCGGGGATGGATGCGGCAGTCGCGGCCGATGACGACGCCGCGCCCGATGACTGCTCCGGCACCGATGGTAGAGCCTTCGCCGATTTTTGCTTCGGGCTCGATGACAGCGTAGGGGCCGACGCTGACACGGCGGGCCATCACGACTGATCCGTCGATCACGGCGGTGGGATGGATCGACCGGCGTGAGCATCTTCGCTGCGGAGAAGCTGAGCGGCGCGGGCGAACGCGAAGCGGGGATTCTTGACGAGCAGCAAAGGCTTGAGGACGTTGGCGTCTTCGCCCATCGCAGTGGGGACGATGACGGCGGCGGCGGCGGAGTCGAGGGCTTCCAAGAATGTGGCGGCGTCCTGAGCGAAGACGATGGATTCGGCGGTGGCGCTTTTGGCGCTGGCGACACGGGAGACTTCTTGTTCGGGCGCGTCGCCCTTGAGTTCGGCGTGAACAGCTCGGCCAGTTGGACGAGTCGCATAAAACCTCAGGGCACAGGGCTCAGGGCTCAGACTTTAATTTTAGCGATCCTGACGCAGACATGCTCGCCGCAAAGACGCCAGAGACGCAAAGAAAGGCGAAGTCGAAGGCTAGCGATATACCGAAGGGTCGCCTTCGGGGCGGGTCTTCCAGCGGCGGTGGACCCAGAGCCATTGGTCGGGGTAGCGGCGAATCCAGCTTTCGATGACGGCTGTGAAGCGCGCGGTATTTTCGAGGGCGTCCTGCTCGTCGTTTCCGGTGGAGACGAGGTCGATGGCTTCTCCGAAGTGGAGGACGTACTTCTGCTCGGACTCTTCCCAGAGCATGAAGCCGGGCAGGACGGTGGCGCCGGTTCTGAGTGCGACACGGGCCATGCCGGATGCGGTGCAGGCGAGGCGCGAGAAGAACGGGACGAAGGTTCCCTGCGGCGGGGTCATGTTGGTGTCCATGAGGATGCCGACGGTATCGCCCTGGCGCATGGCGGCGAGGAGGCCACGGGCGAAGTCGTCTTTGTGCAGGACGCGGTTGCCATGGAGGCAGCGGATGTCGTTCACCAGCTTGTCGACGCGCGCGTTGTCGAGGCGGCGGATGACCATGCTCATGGGATGCCCCATCAGCGAGTGGTAGTAGCTCGAAAGCTCCCATGCGCCGAGATGGCCGGTGAGGATGAGGACGCCCCTGCCGCGGTCGCGGGCGGCGAGATAGTGCTCGAGTCCTTGGTAGCGGATGAAGGAGCGGGTGTTTTCGGGTGTGTAGCCGGGCATCTGACAGAATTCGGCGAGGAGCCAGCCGAGGTTGCGATAGAGGCGGCGGAGAATGTGCTCGTGTTCGGCGGCGGATTTTTCGGGAAAGGCGAGCTCAAGGTTGGTGAGGCCAACTCTTCGCAGGCGGCCGAGGATCGTAAAGGCAACTGCGCCGACGGCGGATCCCATGGCTCGCGCCCAGCGGCGTGGCATTGCGCCGAGAAGCTTGACCAGGATCCATACGACGGCAAATTCCAGACTTTCTCGCATTGAAGACGACAAAGGTAGTGTAAACGGCAGAAGGACAGCCATTAGCCATTAGCCATTAGCCATTAGAGCAGACGGCAGGTCTTCGGATTTGAGTGCAGCAAGATAGAGCGCAGCATAGAGCGCGCTGCTGCTTTTACGATTCGGGGAGGAGTTCGATCAGGGCTCGTCGGCGGTGAGCAGGTAGCAAGCGATGAACTTCATGGGTTCGGTCTGCGAGGCGTTGTCGAAACGAGCGATGACGGCCTGTGCGGGCTCGTGGAAGGCTGCGCCGATGGGCATGGATTGTGGCTCGCGGCCTTCGATCTGCAGGATGGCTGCGCCCTCGGCGATGTATCCAACAACGGGGCAGGGATGGCGATGGCGGCCGGTCTGCTGTCCGGGAACGAAGGCGATTTCCCTCACGTCTACGGTGGATACGGTTCGCGGGCCTACCGCTGCGCGCAGGAGCTCTTTGCGAATGATCGTCTCATGGCTCATGTCAATTGGATGGGCGGGATAGCGGGGCAGATTCAGGGGTCCCAGGTCTATTGCAAGATGCGCGGGTCGTAAAGGGCGAGAACGCTCGCTGTCGCAGCACTTCTTCAGATTGCTGCGCCAAATTTTATGGTCCTCTCCTGATCCGCAATAGATAACGTGCCGGGCCGCCCAAAAATTTACGTCCCCGCAACTTTCATGTGCAATCCAATGAACAGATACAATTCGCTCTGAATGGAGAAAGGTTTTGAGAATGGATCAGCCCAAATCGGATGCACTGGTGTTTTTTGGAGCTACCGGCGACCTGGCCTATAAGCAGATTTTTCCCTCGTTGCAACGGCTGGCCAAGAGAGGCAAGCTGACGGGGCCGGTAATTGGAGTTGCCAAGGCCGGCTGGAATCTCGACCAATTGAAGGCGCGGGCCACGGACAGCGTGGAGAAGCATGGCGGAGCGGATCCTGAAGGCCTTAAGGATCTGCTTGGGAGACTTTGCTACATCGACGGCGATTACAACGATGACGCAACCTTCAAGCAGCTGCGGAAGGAGCTGGGCGGCGCGAAACATCCGCTGCACTACCTGGCCATTCCTCCGAGCCTGTTTGCTGAAGTGATCGAGAAGCTGCAGAGCTCGGGTTGCGCGGAGGGAGCGCGCGTGGTGGTGGAAAAGCCCTTTGGTCACGATGCGCCGTCTGCCCACGAGCTCAGCGAGACGATCCACACCGTCTTCGACGAGGAACATCTCTTCCGCATCGATCACTATCTGGGCAAGAACACGGTCCAGAATGTGATCTTCTTCCGCTTCGCGAATTCATTTCTCGAACCGGTATGGAACCGGCAGTACATCGAGAGCGTGCAGATTACGATGGCGGAGAAGTTCGGCATCCAGGGCCGCGGCGCCTTCTATGACAGCGTCGGCGCGATACGCGATGTGGTACAGAACCACCTGATGCAGATTCTGAGCAACATTGCCATGGAACCGCCTCCGCTGCCAACGGTCGAGGCACTGCGCGACGAGCGGGTGAAAGTACTGAAGAGCGTTCAGACGCTGCGGCCCGAAGATGTTGTCCTCGGGCAGTTCAAGGGCTATCACGATGAGCCAGGCGTGAAAGCGGACTCAACGATCGAGACGTATGCGGCGCTGCGCCTGCACATCAACTCGTGGCGCTGGCGGGATGTTCCCTTCTACATTCGCACCGGGAAATCTCTGCCGTTGACGGCGACCGAAGTGGTGGCGAAATTTCACACCACGCCTCCGGTCTTCTCTGAAGATGTGCCGCCGCAGAACTATATGCGCTTCCGTCTGAGCCCGGATTCGCACATCGCGCTGGGGGTGTCCGTGAAAGATGCCGGCGAGCGGCTGCGGGGATGCGAGACGGAGATGGAAGTAGACGACTGCGGGACAGTAACGCTGCTTCCCTACGAGGAACTGCTCGAAGACGCGATGGAAGGCAACCAGACGTGGTTTGCACGCGAAGACTACGTCGAGGAGTCGTGGCGGATTATCGACCCGGTGCTTGCAAATCGCCCTAAGCCGTATGTCTACGAGCCGGGTAGCTGGGGGCCAGCGGAAGGAGACAAGCTGGTCGAGGAACCGGGCGGCTGGTGGAAGCCGCAGCCCGATCCTCACGACTAACGCTCGCGTTTCGCGCAACTGATGCAACGAAAAGCGGCCCGCCATAGAGCGGGCCGTTTTCCTTTATTGATCGAGCCGGTTAGTCCTGTGATTCGCGGAAGTATTTGGCGACGGTGCGAAGGAAGGGCTTGGAGGAATCGGGGGGCAGGACGTTGCCTTTGAGGATCTGGTCAAAGGAGTGGGGTGCGCCGTAGTACGTGTTGGTGTCGTCGGTGTTCTGGCTGACTACCGTGCCGTCCAGGTCGATTCCAGCGAACAATCCGCGGCTGCGCGAGTAGGTAAGCAGCTCGGACTTCAGGGTCAGATTGGTGGACGCCTGCGTATTGCGGCCTACCGGGCCGGCAGCAGCGGCAGCGTCAGCACCGATCTTGAATTTGCTGGAGAGCAGATCCTGCATGCCGCGGTCGTTGACAGCGACGAGAACCAGGTCAGTATCCTGCCCGCCGATCTGCAGGCCGAAGGAACCGCCCGCCATGCGGATGAAAGCCGGCGCGCTCCATCCATGGCCGGTGCGGCAGGTGACGACTCCCTGCCCGTAGTCGCCGCCAAAGACGAAGGCCGCTTTCTTGAGGCCGGGCACCACGGCAACGCAGGTGGCCTGCTTCATGATGGCGCTGGGAATGCCCTGGTCGGGGGTCTTCATGATCTCGTTGATGATGACTCTGGAGCTTTCCAGCCGGTCATCGAGGGTGCCTTTGCCGGTAGCGGCAACGGCAGACAGAGCCATCCCCGTAACGCAGAGCAGGGTGAGGAATTTCTTCATGATTGGTCTTTCTCCTGTGGACACTTTTAGGGTCTATTTATCAACTCTATTTATTCGGGGCCATTTCTGACCTGTCAAGAAGCCGGGAGGTGTGCAGGATTGTTCCACCCTACACATCGGATAGACTGCAGCACTTCGCCAAATGCTTCCGAGGGGATAGTTACTATGGATGCACCGGGCGGCGCAAAGGTTGGGGGGAGGGGGAACGGTCGGACAGACGGGGAAAAAAATTGGGGCTGTGGCTCAGTCTCCTGTCCCAGCAGCCCCGTTCCCCAGATCTGCGTTGTTGCTAGTAACGTTGTACAACTGTCCAAAGTAACACGCAAGGTTACCTTGGTGCATTGACCTAAAGTAAGCGGGTAACCTAGCTGGAATAAAGGACTAATATTTCAATTACTTGTCGTCGTCTTCCGGGGCCAGCGAGCGGCTGGCGGCGTGAATGGAGAGAGCAATTCGGTTTTCCACTCCCACTTTTCGCATGAGGCGGGCGACGTAGGCCTTGACAGTCCGCTCCTCGATGCCGAGGGTTTCGGCGATCTCCCGATTGGAGCGGGCGGCGACCAGCAGCTTGAGGACGGCGCGCTCGCGCTCGGTGAACTTGAAGTTGTGGCGGAGGACGGGCTTCTCCGAGGCGTGCAGCATGCGGTCGACGAACACCGACAGAACGCGGCGGGGCGCCCAGATGGAGCCGCTCTCGACCACGTCAATGCACTGCGTGACCTGCTCGGGGGTTGCAGTCTCTTCGAGATAGCCCTTGGCGCCGGCGGCGATGGCGCTGATGATGGTTTCCTCGTCGCTCTCCGCGCCCATGACTACGAGCTTTAATTTTGGCTGCGCCGCCTTGAGGCGGGCGAGCAGCTCGAAGGACTCGACAGGGTTTTGCAGGCCGAGGATCACCATTCCGAAGTCATTGCTGGCCAGCGCGCCGGGCAGGTCGGTTGCGACCACATCGACGTCAGAGGCGTTATCAAAGACGGTCTCGAATCCGGCCACGCGAAGCGGCTCGAAGTCGATAAGTCCGATGCGCAGCCGCCGCTGGCGATGGGTATGCATGGGCATGGAAGCGTCAAAGAATAGCTTACAGCCTGACGCATTAACTGGTTGCTAACGTTTAGCACGGTTTCATACGAAACACTATAGCTTTGGCAATACGATTCCCTGCTGCTTCTGATACTTCCCGCGGCGGTCGGCGTAGCTGATCTCGCAGGGCTCGTCGGACTGGAAGAAGAGAATCTGGCAGAGTCCCTCGTTGGCGTAGATGCGCGCCGGAAGGGGCGTCGTATTTGAGATTTCGAGGGTCACGAAGCCTTCCCACTCGGGCTCGAAGGGGGTGACGTTGACGATGATGCCGCAACGGGCGTAGGTGGACTTGCCGACGCAGATGGTGAGGACGTCGCGGGGAATCTTGAAGTACTCGATGGACCGGGCGAGGGCGAAGGAATTGGGCGGGACGATGACGGAATCGGCCTCGACGGAGACGAAGGAGCGCTCGTCAAACTGCTTGGGGTCGATGATGGCGCTGTTTACGTTGGTGAAGATCTTGAATTCGTTGGATACGCGGAGGTCGTAGCCGTAGGAGGATAAGCCGTAGGAAATCACGCCCTCACGGACCTGTTTTTCACTGAAGGGTTCAATCATTCCGCGGGTTAAAGCCTGTTCGCGAATCCAGCGGTCGCTCTTAATCGACAAGAAAACTCCCCTGCCGCGGCCGTCGGGCGCTTCTCCGCGGCTTCTCAGGCGAAAACGGGGCGGAAAAGTGCCGTCCGGACCGGCCGGCATTTGTTTAGTTGGTTCAAAACTTGCATCTTACGAGACGCTTCGCGCGTTGACAATGCGCAAAAACCTTTCTAGCATCACACCAGCAATAGAAGTAGCTGCAAAATTATCCGCGTCTCGGGGTGAAGGCATTGATTAAACAAGACATCATCCATCACGTAATCGAACGCACCGGTTTGCCGCGTGTGAAAGCCGAGGCCGCAGTCGACACCGTTTTTGAGAGCCTCAAGAAAGCCCTGGCCAACGGAGACCGCATTGAGCTTCGCGGCTTTGGCGTCTTCAATGTGCGGCCGCGGAAGACAGGGATCGGCCGCAATCCCCGGACCGGAGCCGAAGTGAACATTGCTCCGGGGAAGGCTGTGCGCTTCAAGCCGGGCAAGGAATTGCACATTCTGGACAGTGACAAGCCCGCAGCGCCGGAAAAGCCTGTCGAGCACTCATAAAGTTTCGCTGGTCTTACAAAAACAGCCGTGCCTGGAGAGGCACGGCTATCTTTTGCCGGCAGCTATTTGTCGGTACAAGGAAGAATCTCATTCGAAATTGCGGGCCGGAAGCGACGGCGAGGCGCTAGGTAAGGACGACAATCTTTCCGCCGGCCTTGTTCTCTTCCATCACGCGATGCGCCTCAACGATCTCGTCGAGGTGAAAGACTTTGCCGATCTGGACGCGCAGCTTCCCTGCTGCGATCTGCTGGGCCAGTTCGTCGAGCGGCGTGCGCATGAAATCCTCCGATTTGCCGTTATAGCTGGTCAAGTAGACTGCGGTCGGAATCGCCTCCATTGGAGCGAAATCATCGAAGGACCACTTGTTGCCGACGATGCCGGTCATGCAGACGATGCCACCCTGCCTGGCGCAGAGGAGCGAGTCTTTCAGAGTCGTGGTGCCTATCAGCTCCAGGACCTTGTCGACTCCGCCGGGGCAAACCTCTCTGACCTGTTGGGCGATGGAGCCGGTGTCGATGAAGACCTGATCTGCGCCGCTCTCCAGCAGCAGCTTATTGCGTTCCGGGTTGCGAGTCGTAGATGCGACGAAGGCACCGTGATTCTTCGCAATGGCAGCCGCCGCAAGGCCGACGGAGGTTGTGCCGCCGCGGATCAGCAGGCGCTCGCCCTTTTCGAGACGAAGAGACTTGAAGAGCGAGCCCCATGAGGTTTGCAGCATCTCGGGAATCGCGCCGAGCGTTTCCCAGGGGAGCTGGGTCTTGATGGCCTGCACCTGCTTTGCGGGCACGCAGGTGTATTCGGCGTAGCCACCGTCGAACTCCCTTCCCATGCCGCCCATTGCGGTCGCGACGACGGCGCCTTTGGGGAACTCATTGCCCGGCGCCTGCTCTACAAGGCCGGCGGCTTCGATGCCGAGGATGCGCGGAAATTTGACTCCGGATGAGTGACCCTGGCGCGTGAAGAGCTCGGAGCGATTGAGGCCGAAGGCTTTGACACGGATCAGGACTTCGCCGGGCTTCGGTGTGGGAATGGGGAGGCTCTCGATCTTGAGGACCTCCGGACCCCCGGCTTTGTAAATCACTGCGGCTTTCATGTCGGGCATTTTCGGCTCCTTTCTTTCGGTTAGCTGAGGCGCCGAATCTGCGGCAGACTCAGCGCTGGCGGGCGAGGACCAGGGTGATGTCGTCGGGCTGTTCCTGGCCGCCGATCCAGGTGCGGAGGGATTGCATGACCTGCTCGGATATCGCATCGAGGGGGAGGTGGCGGTGGCGGCGCACGACTTCGACCATGCGCTCTTCACCGAATTCGCCGAATTCGTTTTCCGGCTCGGTGACGCCGTCGCTGTAGGCGATGAGGATGTCGCCCGGGTACAGCTGCTCGGTTCCCTGCTCGTAGCTCATGTTGTCGATGAGGCCGACGACGGTGCCTCCGCAATCGAGGCGGGTGATGGAATCGTCGCCGCGCAGCAGAAGGGGCGGAAGGTGGCCTCCGGTGGAGTAGGTGAGACGCTGCTGGGCACCTTCGTAGTGGGCAAGGAAGAGCGTGGCGTATTTCTCGGGCTGGGTGCTGCGATAGAGGTGGCGGTTGAGCAGAGCAAGGATCTTGCCGGGTTCTTCGAAGAGCTCTCCGCATTCGAGTTCGGCTTCGCCGATGCGGGGGTCGAGTGAGGTGGCGAGGGCGGCGTTGCCGGCGCTGATCAGCTCCAGTCCGGCGAAGCGATAGGCGCGCACAGCGGAGTGCAGCGTGGCCATGAGGAGCGCGGCTGAGATTCCCTTGCCGCTGATGTCTCCGAGGGCAAGGCCGAGGCCGGTGGTGCCGAAGACGAGGAAGTCGTAGTAGTCGCCGCTGACGGTGCGGGCCGGATAGCAGGCTCCGTGGAGCTCGAGCATGGGCAGCGAGACGTTGGACATGGGAAAGAGGTTGGCCTGCACCTCTTGCGCGATTTCGAGCTCGTTCTGGAGGCGTTCCTTTTCTCGCTGCTCCTCGAGGAGGCGTTCCAGTGATGCGGTCATGCTGTTGAAGGATCGGCTGAGCGCCGCGAGCTGATCGTGCCGGGTGACCTGGATGCGGTGGGTGAGATCGCCCTTGTCGATTGCGGTGGTGGCTTCGTAGAGATCGCGGATGGATTGCGTAATGGTGCGGTTGAGGCGCACGGCCATGATGAATGCCGCCAGTTCGAGGATTCCGAAGAGAACGGCGATGGCGATGAGCATGTCCTGCACGACGGCAGCGATCTTGAGCGAAGTGATGAAGAGGCGCTGGTAGAGCAGCGATGGCCGGGAAGTGACGTGGGTGAAGGTGGTGTGCGGCTTGCCGGTGACCCAATCGACGGTCTCAAGAGGCGCGTAGAAAGTGATGGCGACGTCGTAGAAGTGCTGCGCTTCGGGCAGAATGCCGCCGCGGACGGAGTGACGCCGAGCCTCGGCTGCGGCCATGCTGCGGCCGTTGATCTTGACACCGGACTCGCTGGGCTTTGCCGTGATGGTGATCTGGTTATTTTTCGTTTGCTGGCCATCGGGCTCGTCCTCGATGTCGACGTCGGGGACGATGGTGACGGTGCCCAGGCCGCGGGCGATCTGGCCTACGTTTTCCTTGCCCAGGGGCAGGCTGGTGATGGTGGTGACGGTGTGTCCGTCGCGGGTGTGCCTGTCGATGGCGCGGAGGAAGAGCTCGCCCTTATCGATCACTACACCGCTGAAGTGGGCTGACGACCAGGACGGCGGCTGGGTGATGGTGCGGGAGTTGATTGTCGGAGGCGCAAGGGAGACGGGCTTTCCATCGGCAAAGGCAGCGACCTCCATGGCTACGTGTTCATGGTCGTATGAGGTATCGCTGGCTTCGGGAAGGGAGACGGTGCTGGCCTTCGGGTCAAGTTCAAGAGCGTGGGCTACGTGCAGGTCGAAGGCTCGGTTGGTGGACGCGATATGGGCCAGTTCGTCGTCGATTTCAGCGATTGCGGCGAAGATGGCGAACTGTCCGGAGAAGACGTAGAGGAGGATCAGCGCCAGGGAGACGAAGAGCACGACCGGCGTGAGCGCCATGAGGAGATAGGTAACGATGAGCCGGTTGCGGAGCTTCCAGAGAAGGCGGCCAAAGACCCATCGCCAGAGCAGCGGGATGCAGAACAGAACGAGAACGAAGAGGGTGAGACTGCTGAGCCCCTGAAAAAATATCCCTGCGTTGCCGGGAATGATTCGTCCCACGGCCAGGACGACGTAGAAGATGAGGAGCCAGAATGCAAGGCGGTGAATCTTGCTGCGGGGAGGATCACGGCGCAGGCGCCGGAATACTCTGATCTCGAAATTGCGCAAATGTCCCATCTGTTGGTTGAGTTTAGCGGAGATGGAGAGGAACAGCCATTAGCCAATAGCCAACAGCCATTAGTAATCAGGGGCTTAGGGATATCGGATATCGTCCTGGCAAGGGAGAGTCTCGTTGGATCCGGATCTCTCAAGTGAGTCACCGACGACTGCTATTCAGTAATGGCTAATGGCTATTGGCTAATGGCTGTTCCCTGTTCCCTGCTCTTTCGCTGCTCCTCCAGATCTGCCTGGTGAGCGAGACGGAGGGTGTAGCGAGTGGCAGACATCTGGGCTCCGGCGAGCAGGATCAGACCGGTGAGAAAGGCCCAGATCATGAGGCTTACAGAGACCGAAAAGGGCCCGTAGGCCGATTCCAGGTCGAGCCAGGGGAGGACGAAGACGTAGATACGCTTGGCGAGTTCCCAGAGCAGACCGGTGACGACGGCGGTGGGAAGAACCGCGGCGACGGGGAGCTTGCGGTTGGGGAGAATCCAGTAGATGAGGAAGAAGATTCCAATGCTGAAGATGGCCGCCGACAGCTGGAGAACGGCGTGGGCGAGGAAGCCGAAGACGAAGTTCTGTGTCCGGCCGAGGAAGAGCCAGGTAAGCAGGCGGTTTTGCGCGGTGGTGAAGGCGATGGAGAAGAGCGCCAGCAGGCCGACGGAGAAGGCAAGGCCGAGGGAGATGACGGCGTTCATGAGGTAGGAGCGGTTTTTCGTGACCCCCCAGACGCGATTCAGCGCGATTTCGAGGGGCAGGAAGACTCCGCTGGTGGAGATGAGCAGCGTGATGACGGAGATGACCTGCACCTTGCCGCGGGCGTGGGCGAGCAGGCCCATGTTCTTGACGACGAAGTCCTGGTGCGCGGGCAGGAAGTAACGGAGCATGTCGCCGAGGACGGCCTCCATCGCAGGCGAATGGAAGACGTGGCGCTCGATGGTCCAGGTCATCACGATGAACGGGAAGAGCGACAGGATGGCGTTGGCGGCGACGCTGAAGGCGTAGGTGTGCACCTCGTCTGCGCGAGGTAGCGGACAAGGGAGACGAGTTGCGCCCACCATCCGGCGTTGGGCGGCACGCGCGCGGGCGGCTCGGCGATGGTGTCGGGCGTCGCGGCTGGCTTGATGGTCAGCATGGGCCTGCTTTGATGTTAGGGCATAAGAAAGCGAGGTGTTTGATTCGAACCGATCCTGCTGCGAGGGCAAGCCGGTAAGATGGTGATCGGCTTAGGCTTTGCTGCAACTGGTTGGAGAGAAAAGATGAGAGAGCGTCTGCGAGTAATTTTGCGTACCGGCTGCGTGATTGCCGGGCTGATTGCAATGACTGGCCTGATCGCGATTGGCCAGGAACAGCCGGGGTCGGGGCAAACATCGGGGCACACATTTGGAGTGCAGGGCGATCACTTCGCGCTGGATGGCAAGCCGTTCCAGATCATCTCCGGGGAAATGCACTATGCTCGCGTTCCACGCGCGTATTGGCGGCAGCGGCTAAGAATGGCAAAGGCGATGGGGTTGAACACAATCACGACCTACGTCTTCTGGAACGTACATGAGCAACAGCCCGGCGTGTACGACTTTTCGGGCCAATACGATGTGGCGGAGTTTATACGCGAAGCGCAGCAGGAAGGGCTTTACGTGATCCTGCGGCCCGGCCCGTATGCGTGCGCAGAGTGGGAGTGGGGCGGCTATCCGGCGTGGCTGCTGAAGCAAAAAGGGATTGTCGTGCGCAGCAGCGATCCAAAATTCATGGGTCCGGCAAAGACGTGGCTCAAGCGGCTTGGTCAAGAGCTGGCGCCGCTGCAGATCGAGAATGGCGGACCGATTATCGCGGTCCAAGTCGAGAACGAATACGGGTCGTTCGGCAACGATCACGCATATATGGAGCAAATCAAGCTGGCGCTAGAAGAGGCTGGTTTTACGAAGGCGATGCTCTACACGGCGGACGGTCCGGAGCAGGTGCCAAGCGGCTCGCTGCCGGAACTGCCTGCGGCCATCAACTTTGGTCCTGGCGATGCAAAGAGCGGGTTCGAGAAGCTGCATTCGCTGAGGCCACAAGGGCCATTCATGGCGGCTGAATACTGGGCCGGATGGTTTGATCACTGGGGCGATAAGCATCACGTGACGGATCCGGATAAAGAAGCGGCGGAGATTGAGTGGATTCTGGGCCAGGGCTATTCGATCAGCGTGTACATGTTTCACGGAGGCACGAGTTTCGGGTGGATGAACGGAGCCAACTCCAACGGCCACAACTATGAGCCGGACGTGACGAGTTATGACTACAACGCTCCTTTAAGCGAGAGCGGACAGCCCACGGAGAAATATCTGAAGTTTCGCGACGTGATTGCAAAAGTCACGGGCAAGACGCCGCCAGCGATACCTCAAGCTCCGACGGCGCAGGCGATTCCAACGTTCCAGCTGACGTCGAGCGCATCGTTATGGGACAACCTGCCGAAGCCGGTGCATTCGGAGGAATTGCTTTCGATGGAGGATCTCAATCAGGCTTACGGCTACATCTTGTATCGCATGACAGCGCCCGCCGATGCTAGCGGCGAGTTGGTGCTGGATGGCCTGCACGATTATGCGGTGGTTTTCGTGGATGGTAAACCCGTAGGGACGATCGATCGGCGGCTTCAGCAGGATCGGGTCCAGGTGACGGTGAAGAAGGGGGACCGGCTTGATCTGCTGGTGGAGAATACGGGTCGCGTCAATTTCTCCAAGGCGCTGCTCGGGGAGCGCAAAGGCATTCTTGGCAGCGTGAAGCTGGCAGGCGCCGCGCTGACGGGGTGGGATATTTATTCGCTTCCGATGAGCGATGCGGCGAAGTTGCGCTGGACGAAAGAGCCATGCAGCGGACCGTGCTTCTATCGCGGCTCCTTCGGTGCGAACCCTTCGGACGATACATTTCTCGATACTCGGGCATTCACAAAGGGCTTTGTGTGGGTGAACGGGATTCCGCTGGGCAGGGTCTGGTCCATCGGCCCACAGCGCACGCTGTTTTTACCGGGTCCATGGCTGAAGACGAAAGACAACGAGGCGATTGTTTTCGATCTGAACGGAACTTCTACTCCCAGCCTCACTGGTGACAACGTTCCGATCTTAGGCGGACCTGCCAAACTGACTGTTCAGAAAGAGAAGCGGACGCCGAGTTCGATGCGGCGGGCGGTTTCGGCAGCGATGGGTTCGGTGACGTTGGGCGCAGAGACCACGGTTCCGACGGCCGTGACGTTGGTGTGGTTGAGCAGGTTGGCGCTGCGTGCGTTGAAGGTGAGAGTGCGCGGGTGAGGTTCATGTCGAGATGGATGGGCCCGGGCATGGTGCCGATGTCGCGCGGGACATTGCCATTGACAGTGTTGGTGGTGAAGAGACCGTACCGGGTGCTGTAGACGCCGGGTCCGGGAGCAGTGGCGTAGGACGGTCGATCGTTGAAGTTGCCGTCTCCGTTGTTGTCGGTGCCGGTGGTGAGGCTGTAGCGCGATCCGTCGCCGGCGTCGAACTGCGTAGCGAGCTCGAACTTCCAGGGTAGAACGACATTTCCGGTGAACGTGTAGTAGTTGGTTCGCGACCACTCGACACGGCCGGATTCTCCGTGATCGCTATAGGTTGACTGCGGACTATTGAGTCCGTTGTCCACGACGTTGGATTTGAAGATGAGATGCCGGTAATGGAAAGACAAATTAAAGCGCTTGAAGCTGTTCTGATCCAGGGTGAATGAGACGACGTTGCCGGCGAGGTGTCCGGAGTTTTGATATTGGAAGATGTTTTCGCCGGGCGCGATGGGTCGCGGGGCGAGCAGAGCGGCGGTGGGATCGGGCGGGACGCCGATGCTGTCGGCGACGAGTGGCGCATTGATGTTCTTGATGCGGAGGCTGTTCCAGTCTTCTCCCCAGAAAAGATTGCCACGTGCGTGCCAGTGGTGGGGGAAATCGTGTTCGAGGTTGAAGTAGCCGACGAAGGTGGATTGCGGAGCGAGCGACGGCGGGAACTGTTTTATGGTGCTGACCTGAATTGATCCGGGAATGGGCGTCAGCGGGTCGGTATAGCCCGGCGAGTAGACGGTGGCCTGCTGCTGCCGGATGCCGTTGAGGCGGTGGACTTCGGTGACGTAGCTCAGATTGTCGGGCGCGTTGTTGGAAGATGCCGAAGCGCAGGTGGATGAGCCAGGTCTCCTTCTTGTCGAGCGCCCATGCGAAGCCGAGGCGCGGTCCGAGGTTTGCGAAGCTGTCCGGATCGGTCAGGAAGAAATAGCGCAAGCCTACATTGATCGTAAAACGCGGAGTGAGCTTGATGGCGTCCTGAAAGAAGAAGGCCATGCGGAACTGTGTGAGAGGGACAAGAGGATTCCCGCTGGTGAGCTGATAGGCGGTGGGATTGCCGCCGGGCAGGTTGAACAGGGCGCGGCGATACTGCTCGATCCCGCTGATGGTCGTGGTTTCGCCGGTGGGATTGTTGTTGGAGTCGAGGACGGGCGCGCTGCCTCCACCGAAGACGTAGGCGCCGTTGAAAGTGTCGGGGTCGTAGTCGTGCAGGAAGAAGGCGAGGGACTGCGCGCCGAACTTAAAGGTGTGCTTGCCGTGGGTGAGCATGACGTCGTGGTCGATTTCGAGATCGCGCTCGCGGTCGTTGAGGTTCTGGCTGGTGGCGCCGCCTCCTATAAAGTAGCCGGCGACCTGGAGTGCGGGATCGGTCGAGAGCGGAGTCTGCTGAGTGCGCTTCCAGGTGTAGCCGATACGGGTTTCGTGCAGCAGATTGGCGCTGGCAGTGAAGGTGTTGGAAAAGCAGAGATCATATTCGTTGATCAGACTGTTGTAGCCAGCTTCGGGAAGGACGAGGCCCCCGACTCCCTGATTGCCGAGATTGTTGACGTTGGATGAGAAGGAGAGCGTGGCGAGGTCTCGGGGCGTGACCTGCCAGTCGCCGCGCGCGGAGGCGATCCAGAGGCGCTGCGGGGCGGAGACGGTTTCGAGGAATGGCGTCTGGTTGCCGCTCGCATCCAGCGTGACTGCGTTGACGACGTTGAACTCGTTGATGTCGCGTTTTTCGAGGGCGAGAGCAAAGCTGCTCTTCTGGCGTAGGACGGGGCCGGTCAGCTCGAATCCATAACGCCGCTTGCTTGCGGGAGTGGCGGTGACGGAAAACGGGTCGGTCGCATTGAAGCTGCCGTCACTGTCGGTGAAGAAGAGGGCTCCGTGGAAAGAATCGGCGCCGGGCCTGGTGATGATTTCTACGGCACCGCCTCCGAAGGGTGGCCAACGATATTCGGAGGAAAACATGTCGGGGTTGACGCGGATGGCGGCGATGGAGCTTTTGGGCGGGAGAGCGCTTCCGTTCTGGAAGCCGTTGACCATGATGGTGGCGGAGGAGGGATCGCCTCCGGCAGCGGCAGCGAGGATCTGGAGCTGGCGGAGGAAATCGTCCGGGTCGTCGGGCATCTGCTGAATTTCGGAGTTGGACAACGTGGAGGATTCGGGGCCGGCGTCGGTGTCGATGGTGGCGGTGTCTGCGTTGACCTGAACGTCGGTCTGGACGCTGGCGATCTGGAGTTGGACATCGATGTGAGCAGTGCCGTCCGACGGCCTGCTAATTGTCACTGCATTTGTTGCGAATCCGTCGGCAGTGGCCGTGATGGCGGTTGCATTTGCGGGGACGCAAGGCAGCACGTAACGGCCGGATGCGTCGGCGATGGCTTTCTCGCCGCCGGATGCCAAGACCTGCGCGCCGGGGACGAGGGCGCCGGTTTGGTCGGTAATGGTGCCGTCGACGCGAAGACCGCCGGCGCACGGCTGTTGGGCCAGGCTCGATGCAACGCTCAGGAGTGTGGCGAGGGCCGCGACGAGCCTCCATTGCGAATTTCGAAAGAGCTGCGGCACAGGCCGGCGAGTCAGTCGTCGAGTCCGGGGGCGAGTCATGGATCACGCTCCGTTGCAGCTCAAATTTCGCTGAGGCGGAGGGCGTTATCCAGGGTGTTGCAGGGGAACGATGGAAGTATGCAGGGAGAGAGGGACTTCGCGCAGAGAAGGTGTCGTCGGGAGTTACGAGCGGCTTACGGCGAGCAGGTTCTGCCAGCCGGCTTTGCTCATCTTCAACCTGTGACCGTTGGAGAGGAGAACCCAGCCTTCGTTGCGGCCTTCGCGGAGGATTTCGCGCACATGGTTGATGTTTACGATGGCGGAGCGGTGCACGCGAACGAACACCTTGGGGTCGAGTGTCTCTACGAGCTGCTTGATGGTTTCGCGGAGCATCAGGCATTTTGGTCCGACGTGCAGGCAGGAGTAGTAGTCGGCGGCCTCGATCCACTCGATGTCTTCGACGTTGACGAAGGAGTCCCTTGAGCCGTTGGGGGTTCCGTTGGGCACGAGCAGGCGCTTCGGATAGTCGGCGCGGACGGGCGCGCGGTCATTCAGCGCTGCGAGCATGGACTTGAACTGTTCCTGGGTAATGAGGGCCGCCTGAGAGGCGATCCGCTCCTTCACGTGCTGGAGTGTTGCGCGGAGACGCTCAGGCTCAACGGGCTTGGTGAGGTAGTCGAGCGCCTGGACCTCAAAGGCCTGAATGGCATAGTGATTGTGCGCGGTTACAAATACGGTGACCGGCATCTGAGGCGTGCCGATTTGTCCGATGATGTCAAAGCCGGTGCCGCCGGGCATCTGGATATCGAGAAAGAGTACGTCGTAACGATTTTCTTTTAACGCCTCGATCACTTCCCTTCCGTTGCGGCACTCTCCCGCGACTTCGATTTCCTCGTCGCTGGACAGAAGAAACCTGAGCCGCTCGCGGGCCAGCGGCTCGTCGTCGGCGATGAGGGCTTTTAGCGTCATTCAGGCTCGTTCGTAGGGAATGGTGATCGCAACTTTGAAGCCGCCGGTCTCGAGCGGGTGCGCTTTCATATCGTAGGCGTTCTGGTAGAAGTGCGTAAGCCGTTCACGCGTGTTCTTCAGGCCGATGCCGTTGCCGGGGGTGGCATGGCCGTTGGGGCCGGAGCCGGTGTCGCGTACTTCGAGGTGCAGGAGGCCTCCTTCGCGGCGAGCGGAGGCCTCGACCACGCCGTCACTTTCGCAGTGGGCGATACCGTGGCGAATGGCGTTCTCGACGATGGGCTGGAGCAGAAAGCATGGGACGAGGCTGTCGAGAGCGGACGGGTCGACCTTGATCTCGATGCGCAGGCGGTCGGCGAAGCGTACCTGTTCGATGGCGAGATAGTTTTCGACGATCTCGAGCTCCTGTGAGAGCGGGACCTTTTCGGGGGTGGTTCGCTTCAGCGTGCTTTTGAGAATGGCATTGAGGTGAGAAAGCATCTCCACGGCTTCGTCGCGGCGGCCGAGTTCGACCAGCGTGGTGATGGCGTTGAGGGTGTTGAAGAGAAAGTGAGGCTCCAACTGCATCTGAAGGGCTCGCAGTTGCGCAGCGGAGAGCTGACGTTGCAGCTCGAGGGACTTCATGGCCTCCTGCTGGGCGCGGATCTGAAACTGGATGACTCCGATGATTCCGAAGATGAAGCCGTAGAGCAGGATTTCCATGCCGAAGCGGTTGGGGTTCATGAGGGCCTGCCACATGGTCCGGGCGGTCATGCCGGGGTCCCATCCGAGCGGGAAACCGAGGCTCCAGAGAAGCAGGAGGTGCACGACTCCCAGGGCTGAGGCCGTGACCAGGTGGGTGGCAATGCCTGCGGGCGAGAAGCGGACGAGCAGTGGATAGCGCGGAGCCAGCTTCCAGAACAAGCCGGCGATGCAACCCCACCATCCCCAGAGCACAACTCCGTAGACGAGAGAGCCGAGGTGCGTGACCGAGCTGCATTCGCTTGCGGTGGCCAGCGCAAGTATTGCGGAGAGGCAGGCGATGACGATAGGAGCGCCCAGACGTAGTCTCGTGGCGAGGGGCTTGCTGTTGATCGCGTCGGTGTTTGGGGGGTGATCGGCCAGGGCGTTGAGAGATCTCATTCGGTCCCTCCTGTTATGGCGCTCAGTAGCGATGCGCCGTTCGTCACGATGCCTGTCGGGTGTTGCTGGTGCTGATGGTACACGGCGAAGGGCGGAAAGATCATGTTTGCAGCATTTCGGCTCCATTGGGGCGAAGCCAGAGATTTGCAGGGAATGTGGGGATTTTCGCAGGGAATGAGGGACGTGGGTTAACAGCCGGACTCCTCGTTTGTCAGAAGGCGCAGGGCACAGCAGGCCTGAAATGGTCGGTCAGAAGGCGCATCGCGGGGCTATTTGACGGGGTACAACGACGGCAAGCGGGTTAGCAGGAGCCTCATCCTTGGGCACCGGAGGTTACCGGTCTTGATGATTTTCGGGAGCTGGGCCAAAAGATAGGTGATCAAGAGCGGCACAAACGAAATTTGACCATCTAAGCTTCTTGGAGTCTGAGTGAGGCGGCTTAGATGAGACTTGGAAGACCGGCGGTGATTGCGCTTTCACTAGCGCTTCTCGCTCATGCGGCACATGGCCAGGACTCGGCGAGCTCACCTCCGGACAAAGTTCTACGGCACTCCAAGCCTGATTTCAACCGGAGCATCTATTACAAGAACAAGCTTGAATTTTCCCTGGAAACGGGCTGGCTTCCTAACAATATTCCGTTCGTGTTCGACTTCCTCGTGAACAGTCCCTACACGCAATGGCCGCTTCATTACACGCTGGTGCCCACCATTGCTTCTCTCCGATGGCAAATCGATAACATATGGGGCTGGAAGTTTCTCCGTGGCAATACGGACTTTGTGTTCAGCGGTTCCTACACCGACGTTGCAAGAGGACCTGAAACCCGGTATTTCGCCTTCGACTACGGTATCCGGCGCAATTTTATCCAGCCGAACTGGAGGATCGCGCCCTACTTCGACGCGCGGGGCGGCGTCGGGGACATTAACGCTAAGGGGCCAGCGGGAGTTTACTATGCCCAGGGGCAGGACCTGACTTTCACACTCATGATGGGCAGCGGAGCGAGGTATAACTTCAATCCTCGATACAGCATTTCGGCCGGCATGACCTACATGCACGTATCGAATTTCTACCTGTCTGAACCAAAATATGAAGATTTCGGAATCAACGTATACGGCCCCATCGTTGGCGTCTACATGCGCCTAGGCAAGGACAAACATACTTCTGAGCGATGACGGGCTGCTGTTGATTTATTTGGCTCCTCAGGTTAGGCCATGACCTGGCCGTCCAGGCGTCGCGCCGACGTCGACACCTGATGAGCTTTATGTGCTTCAATGATTGCAATTCGACAAAGGTAATTGATGAGCAGCGCAACACCGGACTCGCGACAGCAAGGCGCATTTGAATTCGGTGACGAGGCTGCGCTGCTTATTACTTCCCTGCGCGGTGTGCCATTCGTTGTTCCCCGCGACATCGGCTGGCCGAGGCTGAGGGAACTGGCGGAGGACAACGGTGTCCTTGCCATTGTCCTCGAGTCGCTGCTCGAAATGGGTACAGATGTACCCAGAACCTTCGCCTCTGCCGCGCGCGAATGCAGGCGGTCCGCCGAGAGATTCGCGGCAACTCTGGAAGATTTGCTTCAGCGCTTTGCAGAGCAGTCCATCGATGCTCTTCCCCTGAAGGGTCCGGCGCTGGCGTTGGCGCTTTACGGAGATGCGACGCTGCGGTCGTGCAACGATCTGGATCTTCTTGTTCGCCGGGACGATTACACACGCGCTGAAGCCCTGCTCCTGGATCAGGGATTTGTCGGACGCGAGACTGACGATTACCATCGCAGGTTTGTGCGACACGGAATTCCAGTAGAGCTCCATGTTGAAATTGCATCGCCCCGGTACTTTCCATTTGATTCCGACGGCATCTGGAAGCGTTCCCGCGTTGAGAATTTCCGCGGCAAGCCGATGCGCGCAATGTGCGATGAGGACCTTGTCCTGTATCTATGCCTTCACGGCTTGAAGCACGGGTTCTCAAGGCTTATCTGGATACTGGATGCAGCGCGAGCGTTGAGGTGCTCCGGGCGGACTCAATTACAGGGAGCTGGCAAGCCGCGCGCGGCGTGAAGGGCTGGAGCCATGGCTCGTGATTGGCTGTGAGGTTGTGCGGGTAATGCTCCCCGGGCGATTGCCGGAGGCCCTGGACGCAATCATCGCTGAAGCGCCGGAGACTGCCAAGCGAGCGCGGCAGGTCGCTGAGAGTCTTTTTGCGGAGGGCCTGGAAGTAGTGAACGATCACAAGATCAGGAGCTTCTATTTGCAGACCGAACGCAGCGGGCGATGGCGATGGCGCTGCCGGATGAGCTATCTCCTGCCGACCGTGGAAGATTGTCGATGGGCTGAACGCCACAGGATCAACCGCAGGCTTTTGCCTGTGCTGCGGCCGTTTCGCTTGCTCAGGAAATACGGCCCACTCCGGGCGTGGCGAGTCATATTTCCGCCGGTCTGAAGTCTGGTTGCCAGTGCTTTCCTACGGCTTGCTGTGAATCGCGTGCGCCTTCGATACAAAGACCAGCAGCGGCGCAGCGACGACCGCATATTTGGCATACCGCTCGATAAGCTCGCGACGGCTCGACATCGCCGGATCATTCGCGGAGTCGTGAGACGGAGGTGCTGGCTCCTGCGGGGCTTCTGGCTGAATTTCTTCCGGTTTATTCATTGCCCTGATTATCTCCTTGCGGTCTGCGGAAAGCTTTATTGGATAGCATACGCCACTCTGGTCTATAGAGGGGTTGCATTTCAAGATGTGCTCGATCGCATTTGCTCCTGCCGTGTGGTGTCTGACAGGAATGACTACTCCGCCTGGGGCTTGCGAATAAATTGCGAAAACACAGCCTGATAGCGCATGCCTGTGGCGTCCGGGCCGAGGGGGACCAGGAACAACTCGCAGTCGGACACCTGCGGATGTGCAAGTTTGTACGAACCTTGCTGAAGCCATGGCGAAGGAACTCCCGTAAAGATCAGGGAGAATTGCTCGAGCTGTGACGTGGAGTGGTCCGTGACCTCCGTAAGCTCCAATTCGTAGCCTTCCAGAGTCGCTACACGGAAGTGCGTGTGAAGAAGGGGCACGAAATCCATGAGAGAGAATTGTGCGGGCATTCAAGACCTTTGTGTTCGGAGAGTCCATTCCATTTGCAGGTACATCGTACCTGACCCGGTTGGACGAGACCCAAACGCTGGCACTGCCGCATCGCCGGACTGCTTTGGATTACCTCCAGGTACAGCACACAACGCTTTGTAAGGGGAACTTCGCAAAAGCGCCAAATCACTTGTTTTAAATTGTCAGACGTTAAGCTGGTTCGTAAGCGTCTCAGTCGCAGTTGTAGAAGCCTGTATGAACGAAGCATCAAGCACAATTCGCTACTTTCATCGTGTCGCCACAGAGCGAGCGGGACAGTGGTTTTATCTGTTTGGCGACGAGGGTATCGTTTATTCCGAAACTCGAAATTGCTTTGCCGGCCTGGACGCCGCCGGCGTTGCTGCGTATAGAGCCTTCGAAGCGGGGGCGACTGTTAACGACTTGAGGCACGTCCACGCTAGAGATGGCGACTCCATGGCACCTGCCCATGCGTTGGGAGCAATATATGCGCTGACCCAGGGGACTTTCCCAACCCCGGACCGCCCAACGGAGCTGCCCAGACTCGAGTCAAGGGGATTCGTAACTTCCAGAACTACGAATTCGAAAACCGAAAGCATTGAAATCGGCGGCCTCTCGATATTGCTTGAGTATCCCTCCGGGCCGCTTGAGCCTCTATGCCGGGACTATTTTCGGAATTGCCCGCCGGCCACGCGGCCACCCGGCTGTCATCTCTGTGCGCAGCGTGCCGGGAATTGCTGGGCGATCACTGTGAACGGCCGCGAGCTTTTGTCTCTACAGCGGGAGGAACAGCTGGGATTGGGCCTGATGCATGCTGCGCGGGCGCTGCTGTATGCCGAAGCCGATTATGATCTCGGTTTTCATGCGGCAGCGGTGGCACAGGGAGATTGCGGAGTGTTGCTCTGCGCCCCTCGCGAGTGCGGCAAGAGCACGCTGGCGGCATATCTGGTCGCTCATGGCTTCGATCTCCTGACTGATGAACCGGCATTTCTCCACCTCGATAGCTGCACAGTGTCTTCCCTTCCCCTGCCTGTCAGCCTGAAGCAGGGGAGCTGGCCATCTCTGCAGGAGGAATTCCCTCAAGATGCCGCTCGGTCCGGTTCACGTGCGCTCTGATGGCATGAAGATCTCATTAGTGCATCCGCCGGTGGAGCGTCGACCCAATCGATCTCGCCAACTGACGCACATCCTTTTTCCACAATACCTGGCTTCGGCCAAGGGCCACATCGAGCGCTCGTCTCCTTTGCAAACACTTCAGCTTCTGAATGACGGCGGGTTGCTGCTCGCCGAAAATCTTGAACGGAACAAATTCGAGAAATTCCTGGAACTGGTCTGCCGAATCCCGGCGCACCGGATTCGATACGCTTCGTTGAAAGAGGCACACGAAATGCTTCATGAAATTGGCTGCAGTTGATGATCGTCCCAGCAGTCAAACGATCGGAAATCGCTGCAGAGCCTTGCTCGCGCCCTTTTGTGGCCTTGATTGGCGAGGCGCTTCCATTGATGAACATCCTTTGCAATGGAGCTGCGGCAGGTGTAACGGCGACCACCGGCGCATTGCTATTCTTTGCACCGCTACAGCAGCGGCACGGGACGCCATTCCAGGTGGTAGTGCGTCTGATCCTCGCGCAGAATGGAGAAGCCCAGGCGCTGATGAAAGCGCAGAGAGCCGGTATTGAACCGGAATACGCAGCAGCGAATGGGCAGCCTGGCCTTCGCGGCTTCCTGTTGAACACGCTGGACCAGCACGGTTCCGATTCCCTTGCCCTGGAGATTCGGGTGGACGGCGATATCAACCAGTAGCAATTCGCCGTTACCGGGCGCTACCCATAGCCGGCCGGCCGGCTTGCTGTCGAGCAGTACCAGGTGATAACAGGAGTTCGGGTACATTTGCGCGTACTCCGACATCTGAGCTCGGAACTGCATCCGGATGAGTTGTTCTTTTTGCGCTGCGGGGATAGGCGCGAGCGCGAACTCCGGCCCGCGGATCGCCGAGTAGAGGTCATACAGAAATATTTCATCCTGCGGGAGCGCTGGGCGAACGGCGAGAGTAGACATGAGGCAACGGTACGACGGACTGGCTTTGAACCGGTCTCCGACGGGAAGGTTTGTTAACTACGCGGCGGGTAAACACCCTGCAGCGCGATGCAGAAATTCAGCGTGAGATACGGCATCAGGTTATTGTGCGGCTGATTTCCGCCCACTATCGCTACCATATTCGTGGCCATGGTTTGATTCTGCGTGGCGCCGGTGGTGAAGGCGTTTGCCGGAGTGCCCCCTGTCTTTACGGGAACTGCGTTGCCCGGCTGGCCGGATTGCCCCGCGACTCTGGGGCCATCGATGCAGTTGATGGTGTGAGTGTGAGACGGCATCTCGGTCTGCAGCAGCGTGACAGTATCCGAGCCGCCCGTTTCGCCGAGGTCGTGCAGGGACAGGCCCGGGCCCTGGCCCCAGTGCATTGGCGCGTTGCCCTGGAGATTGGGAAGCGCAAAGTTGCTTTTCCCGTCTCCGCCGTAGGTGGTCCCCAGCAGAGAGAAAAGCGCCGTGTTCTGGGAGAGAGGCAGAATCTGGCCATTGCAAAAAGCCCACCCCATGGGAGCGAAGTTGAACGGGAATATTCTTATCTCTGCTACAAACGGATTTGCCATGTCGCGTTCTCCTTGCGGCTAGTTCTGGCTGGGGAATATTCCCTGCAGCGCGATGCAGAAATTCAGCGTGAGGAAGGGCTGCATATTCTGATGTGGCTGGCTTCCCCCAACGGTCGCCAGCACGCCCGGGTACATAGCCACGAGATTGCTTGCGGAGTTGTTGTATTCCGCCGCCCCGCCCAGCAGATTGGAGGTCGGATTCGGCGCGTTCGCGGCAGTGTTGGTGGCGCCCCAGGTATGGCTGTGCGCAGGGAGTTCGGAGATCGTGAGGGTATGATTCTGCTCGCCGCCCAGCTCTCCAAGAGTGTGTCCGTTGCCCATATGCATAGGGGTGCGGCCCTGCAGATTCGGCAAACCGAAGTTTACGCGTCCGTCGCCGCCGTAGGTGGTTCCGAGCAACGAGAAGAGGGCCTGATTCTGATTGATGGGCAGAAGCTGCCCGTTGCAGAACGCCCACCCTTTGGGTGGAAAACCGAAGCTGAAAATGTTGATCTCAGATAGGAATGGCGTGGACACGTGTCGTTCTCCTTACCGCTGACTAAGACTGACTCGGGAATACTCCGAAGAGGGAGAGGATAAAACTCACGCACAAGTACGGCTGAAAATTATCGTGCGGCTGGCTTCCACCCGCGGGTCCAATCGCCGGAGCCATAGTGCTGGTGCCGGGTTTGTTCTGATCGTAGATATCGGGTCCCGCAGCCAGAAAATTGCCGCCCGGGAGGGAAGCGGTATTCGAATTCGTTGTGGCGGAGACGGTGTGGGGGTGGGCAGGCATTTGACTCGTCGTGAGGGTAACTGTTTCAGCACCGCCGGTCTGCGACTGCACGAACCCCGATCCCATATGGATCGGAATCCGGCCTCTCAGGTCCGGCAGGGCGAAGGTGCTTTGGCCGTCGCCGCCGTAAGTGGTGCCGATGAGGTTGAACAGGGTCTCGTATTCGGAGATGGGGAGCAGCTGTCCGTTGCAGAACATCCAGCCTGCTGGCGCAAAGTTACCCCCAAACATACGTATCTCACCGACATAGGGCTGAGACATGGCTCACTTCCTCCCAAATCCGGAGTTCCGAGTTACTGGCTGGCTGGCGCTTGTTTGAGTCAGCGTTTAAGGAGTGCGGCGTGACAGCGACCAACAGTACTACTGTGATCCGCCGATTCGCAAGAAAAAAATTGACAGGACGAATGCGGCGAGCGGGTCTGCGGGGCAATCGCGACTCGAGCGGCCGCTGGTTTCTTCCGCAGGCTTGTGCTATTCTTCCCCCGCTTCAGCCTTGTTGCGCTACGCTTCCCCGGGTTTTCAACCTTGTTGCGCTGCACTTCCGTTTTCATCCTGGATATAACGAGCGGTTCGTCTCGGCGGTCCGATTACAGTTCCGAGCCTGGCTCGGAGTCATGAAGCGTGGTGGCTGCCACGCTGCGGAGGAGGCTTATGCAGGAGCTGAGTTCGAGAGCTGCCGGTCGGGCTGTCGTTGTGCAGATGGCACGCGCGTTGCGGGGCGTTACAGCTTTGGCAACTCTTCTGTTGGCAGCGGGCGGGGTGTCTGGCTCTGCGCAAACCTTCGGCCCGTCTGGCAAAATCACCGTTGTCAGCGGCTACGGCGTTTCGGCGAATTCCACAGTCTCGGTCAGCGGCCTCTCAGGCACGGTGACGGCCATTTCGGTGACTCTTAACAATGTCAACGTCACTGGTCCGAACGGCGGCGGACTGAACAGCTTGTCGATGGCGCTCAAACCTCCCAGCGGAACGGCTTTCGATCTGTTGGGAGGGCCTTGCAACTCGGGGAATGCTACTTTCACGCTCTCCGACACCGGCCCGTTCGGTCCGGGCAACCTCAGCGGCATGCTCCCAGCCGATGGCATAAGCACCTGCCCCAGCGCGCTCTCGGGCACCTACCTGCCGGTCGACTATTACGCTAACTTTCAGACGCCGGTCTTCAACAATGGCGGTTCCGGAGGCCCTTCGACTTTCAATTCGGCAGGAATCGGCAACAGCGAATGCGTGACGCTGGGCACCACTTGCGGAAGTTACAACTTCAGCACTGCTTTCGGCCTTCCCGCCAATGGCAGTGCCTTCAACGGGACTTGGACGCTCTATGTAGCTAACCAGGACAAGACGGGATCTTACACGCCTTCCGGATCGGTCGGATCCTGGACCATTACCTTCACTACGGAATCTGCCGCCGCCACCACGACATCCATTTCAGCCAGCCCGAATGGCTCGACTTCGATTGTCTATACGAGTAGCAATGTCCACGGCGACGCCACCACCGCTACCCCGGTAACGCTCACAGCTACCGTTACGTCCAATAGCTCACCAGTCGCGGCGGGCACCGTCACCTTCTACGACAGCACCGGTACCAGTGCCGGCATGGGCACCGTTCTGGCCTCGGCAGTCCCCGTCAACGGTTCAGGGCAGGCGCAGACAAACGTGACTTTTCCGGGTACCGACGAGGGCTCGCGGACCATTTCGGCGGTGTTCAGCGGAACTTCCTCATTCGCAGCGAGCACTTCGTCTCTGGCGTCGGTTTTAACCACAAACCATCCTTACAATCCGTCTGGCGCCACCTTCTGCAACGGTCCGATCACGGTTAACAACACCGGCGCCGGCACACCCTATCCGTCGCTGCTGGCTCTGGGCACCGGTTTTTCGCAACTCCAGGGCACCATCGAGAACGTCACCGTGAGCCTCAACAACGTTAGCCTGCAGAACGACGCACAGCTGGAAAACCTGGGTTTTCTCCTGCAGGCACCGGGCTCCAACACATCGGGAACGGCAAGTTCCGGCAATGCGTTCCAGTTCCTCTCCTGGGCGGGCAACCCGTTCAGCAGCGGCTCCCTCACGTTTTCCGACGAGGGCACGTCGACGATCCCATACAACACAGCTCCGGCCTGCACCACATGTCTGGCAACCGACAATTGGATTGATATAGGCTCGGACAATCCCGACACGTTCCCATCTCCGGCGCCATCTACATTTTCCACGGCCGCTCCCACCGGTTCGGCCACTTTCACAACGGAGTTCGGAGGGCAGGGGGCGAATAATACCTGGAGCCTGTATCTCGACACCCGGATAGTCGAGCCCGGAGCCGCCGGAAAGATCGGTTCCTGGTGCCTGAATTTCACCATGCAGGCGAATGCGCATCCCACCGCGACGTCGGTCAGCGGATCGCCGAATCCGGCTTCCACTCCGGCTTCTACCAAGGCCAGCGTTGCCCTCGCCGCCAATGTTTCTGTTACCGACAGCTCCGGATTGACGGTGAACGCGGGCACGGTGACCTTCGTCGACGGCAGCACTAATCTTGGTTCAGGAACAGTTACAAATGGCGTGGCGACGCTGAACACAACGCTGGCGGAAGGCACTCACCAGATTGTCGCCACCTATAGCGGGACCAATACCGGAACCGAGTTCGGCATCAGTACCGGGAAAATACGACCAGCGCGTTGACACCACCACCACCAACCCCGCTTCGGGGTCGGGAGCGGGCCCGTATGCGTACTGCAATGCTGGTCCAATTACCACCCCGGGCCTGGGCGCCGACGCGGGCGCAGCCGCGCCGTATCCCTCGAACATCTTCGTGACCAACCTGCCGGGCACAGTGGATGCTGTGACTGTCACATTGAACGGGTTCAGTACCAAAGACCAAGGTGATCTTCTCTCCTTGCTGGTGGGTCCAGGCGGCAATAACCTCGACTTCTTCTCACTGACGGGCAGCAACGTCTCCAACTATCCGTCACCGTTCAACCTCAGCTTCTCCGACTTGGCGGCAAGCAATATCCCGCTGGGCAGCAGCGGGAATCTCACTTCCGCCGGCACCTTCAAGCCGACGAGTTACAACACGAGCATCACCTACCCGCAATGCCCGTCGAACGCACCAAATTGCGCCAACCCTCCAGTGGGACCGCCGTTGCCTTCGAACCCATTCACGCCAACCAACAAAGCCGCAACCGCCGGCACCGCCATTCTGGGCAACGCGAACGCGGCGGGAGTCTTTGGCGGCACCACTTCCAGCACCTATAACGGAAACGGGACCTGGAGTCTCTACCTGAACGACGGCGGCCCCACGGGAGGCGGCGAGGCGAGCTTCCTCACGGGCGGGTGGTGCGTGAACCTCACAGCGAATCTGCCCTCCGTGTCGGTGAGCAAGTCGCACACCGGCACTGTCACGCAGGGTCAGCAAGGCGTGCCGTTCACGGTCAGCATTTCCAATAGCGGACCCGGCCCCACCGGCGATCCGACGGCTGGCAAGAATCCGTTGACTGTTACCGATACGCTGAACTCTGCGTTCTCCTACGCGAACTTCTCGGGCACGGGCTGGAGCTGCTCGGCGGCCGGACAGACGGTGAGCTGCGCGAACGACTCTGCCGTGGCCCAGGACAGCAGTTACTCACCGTTGACGATCGACGTGAATGTAAGCCCAACTGCGAACACCACCACGAGTGTCCCGAATAACGTCTCGGTGAGCGGCGGCGGAGCCAAGAACGCAACCTCCAACACTGACAACGTGACCATTCTGCCGGCTGCGGTGCTGGCGGTTACGAAGACCCATACCGGGAACTTCACGCAGGGCCAGACAGCCCAATGGAACATCACCGTATCCAACACAGCAACCGCCGGCATGACCTACGGTACGGTCTCTGTGTCGGACACTCTGCCCGCCGGCTACACGCTCGCCTCGTACACCTCATCCGGGAGCACGTGGAGTTGCAGCGGCACCAGCACAGTCACCTGCACCACGACGGGAGGAATAGCCGGCGGGGCTGATTCGGTCATCACCCTGACCGTAGACGTGCCGGCCACTTCGCCAGTGTCGGTCAGCAACACCGCGAAGGCGTGGGGAGGCGGCGACCTGACCCATACCAGTTTGGCAACGGCTGCATCGGGGACTGACACCGCAACCGTAATTCAAGTCCCGGCCAGCGTGACCATCAGTGCCGGTAACAACCAGTCCGCGACCATCGGCAGCGCATTTGGTACGGCGCTTTCCGTGACGGTGAAGGACGCCAACTCGGTGGTTATCCCCGCTTACAACGTCACTTTCACCGCCAGCACTGGAAGCAACGGACAGAGCGGAACGTTCTCCAACTCCACCGGCACCATCACGGTTCCCACAGGCAGTTCCGGTGTCACCGACGGCGTCGCCAGCGCGGGCATCACTGCCAATGGCAGAGCTGGCTCGTATTCGGTTACTGCGACGGCGGGGAGCGCATCGGCAACCTTCACCCTGACCAACACTCCCGGTCTTCCAGCAAACATCGCGCTGACCAGCGGCAGCGGCCAAAGCGCGGCGATTCGCACGGCATTCGCGAACCCGTTGATCGCCACGGTGACCGATGCTGGCGGAAACCTGCTGTCCGGAGTCACAGTGACCTTCACCGCGCCCACGGGACTAACGGCGAGTCTCACCTTCTCCAACGCATCGACCACCATCACCGCCACCACTAATGGCCTCGGCCAGGCAAGTTCCGGCCCGATGACCGCCAACGGCATCACTGGCGGCCCATACAACGTGCAGGCAAGCTCCGGCCCGGCCCTGAACAACTTCCAGTTGACCAACCTTGGCAAGTCCCAGACGACGTTTGCATCGCTGACCGCAACCGCGGCGACCATCGACGTCTTCGGCTTCGGCTTCACCGCGCCCAGCGGACAGCTTGCCTTCACCGACGTGACTTCGAGCACTCCGGTAACGGCCCCGGTGACGCTCAATACTTCAACTGCCACGACAGCTCTGACCGCGCAGGTGACAACCAGCACAGGGGCAAATACGCTTCCCTGCTGGACCGAACTGGCCGACGTCAACGGTGACGGAATCCTCGACCTGATCACCTCGCTCTACCAGACGGACTCGGTGACGGTGCAATTGGGCAATGGCGACGGAACATTCAAGGCAGCGACAAATATCCTCATTTCGAACGGCTTCGGCCCTGCGGAAGTCCACGCTGTCAGCCTTCGCGGCAATGGCACGCTGGACCTGATTGTCGGCAGCTTTAATCTCAATCAAATTGCCGTGCTGCTGGGCAATGGCGACGGAACATTCGGGCCCGCTGCGTTCTACACTGTCGGTACCTCGACCAACACTCCCACATCGCTGGCCACTGGCGACTTTAATCACGACGGCAACCTCGACGTGGCTACCGCCAATACCTTCAACAACACCGTCGGCATTCTCCTGGGGAATGGGCATGGCGCCCTTACCTTGTCAGGCTCGGCAATCAATGTCGGGCGGACGCCCCAGGCCATCCGCGCGGGTGACTTCAATGACGACGGCTATTCCGACCTGGCGGTGGCTAACTACTCGGACGGAACGGTCACCACCCTTCTGAACAACCAGAACGGCACATTCACCTCCCATACGATCAGCGTGGGCAGCGGCGCGCACTCGGGGCCGCAGGCGTTGGCCATCCACGGCAGCGGGAGCAGCCTGTTGCTGGCGGTCGCAAACTACAACGACAACACCGTGAGTGTGATGCACAGCAACGGAAGCGGGGCTTTCGGCACGCAAACGATCGTTCCTGTAGGCAAGGGGCCGGACGACGTGAACTTCGCCGACTTCAATGGAGACGGGCTCGAGGACCTGGTTGTGTCCAACTACACGAGCGGTACCGTCAACCTGGCGCTGGCCAGTCTGGCTGGAGGCTACTCTGTACAGGGCCCATTCAAAGTAGGCAACAACCCATACTCGGCCGCAGTCGGCGACCTCGATCTGGATGGCACGCCCGATGTCGTCGTTTCCAATTGCTTCAGCAACAACACCGGCGTCTTGCTCGACGGAACACAGATCTCTGTGCCTTATAGCGGGCTTTCCCTGGCCGCTGGACATCAACTCAATGCGGCCTATACCCCGGATAGCAACAGCAAGTATGGATCAAGCATTTCTCCCGACGTGACGGCCCCATAGCAACTGTGTTGATGCAGGAGATTTACATGCGCGATGAACGAGAGAAAGAAGAGATACAGACTCAATCCGGCGACATCCTGCAGTAGCCTGGTCCGGACGAAGCATGGTTCCTGTGGCTCGTCAGGCGATACCTCAGCGGAAAGGTTTCTGATTGCATCTGAAGCAACTCCTTTAGTTCGTGAGCCTGATTATCTGACTTAACGGGCAGAGTCGAGAATGGCTGGCGTTTGAGTCGCCTGGCTGGGAAGCTTAACTGAGCACGGCTGCTGGCGGCGATTGCGTCACGCTGGGGGATTTGCGGACCGCTGT
Organism: uncultured Acidobacteriaceae bacterium; assembly: GCA_963725225.1. Taxonomy (GTDB): domain Bacteria; phylum Acidobacteriota; class Terriglobia; order Terriglobales; family Acidobacteriaceae; genus Silvibacterium. The sequence goes on along the minus strand of CAVRXY010000008.1, from coordinate 69,294 downwards.
TGTGGAAACCGCATCCGTTTTGAAAGAGCGTCGGCACAAAAATGGGCACAATCGGCACATTTTCAGGGTCGGCCATCATCACTTCACTGCTCTAAGTTGTTGATTTGATTTGGCTCCTCAGGTAGGACTCGAACCTACAACCCTTCGGTTAACAGCCGAAGGGTAAACGCTGGAGTACGTATGTTATCAATGGAGTAGAGAAGAGCACACAGGAATATTTGGAGTCCCTGTGGCGCGCAACTGGACCAAATTTTGGACCAAGCTCGGTTCTGCAAACCTGATCGTGGAAGAACTGAACCCCTACTCTAATTGGTTGGCGCTCGTCGGGCCGAATGCTCAACTTTGCTGGACTCAGCATCTGCCCTTTGGCGACCCGGCTGTCCGGGATAGATCTCGGTCCGGCTGCGCCGACACGCGGCATAAAGCCTAAATTCAAGAGAATAATCGATGGGTCTCTTGCAATATCCTGCTACAAAACCCCCTTTTTCATGGTGTTTCGTTACATATTGTGGTGGACTGTCGCAATAAAACATTGCTATACTTTTCATCAAAACCTCCGTATTAAGGGGGTTTTGTTACAGGATATGACATGGAAACTATTACCCGATCCCTATCGACCCAGGAAAGCAAGGTGGTGCTGGCCCTCACGGAACGCGGGCAGCGGGAGGCCACGCGGGCGGAGATTGTCGATCTGCTCGGCGGCAAGGTAAAGGCTGCCGACCATGTCATTCAATCCCTGCGCCGTAAAGGCTGGCTAGAACGGGCAACCTGGGGAGAATATCTGCTGGTACCGCCGGAGCAGGGGCCTGATGCTCTGGGCGACAGCAACCTTCTGGCCCTCGCCAGTCGCATCGCCAATCCTTATTACATCGGCTTCAGCTCCGCCGCCGCTCATTACGGGCTGACGACACAGCACCGCAACGTCATCTTCGTAGTGACGCCGGTGCGCTTGCGGGAACGCGAAGTCGCAGAGGCGCGGGTCCGGATCGTCAATCTGGCGGACAGCAAGTTTTTCGGCTTTGAGCCCGTCGATGTGCTCGGATACAAGGTCATGATCTCCGACCGCGAAAAGACCGCCATCGACTGCATTGATCGCCCGGCCCTGTCCGGAGGCGTGGGTGAAGCCGCCATCATACTGGCGACCGCCAGCCGCCGGTTTGACTGGAATAAAGCCGCCGATTATCTCGAACGGATCGGTTCCGGCGCCCTTGCGCGGCGCTTTGGCTGGCTCGTCGACCACGTCAAGGCCGATGTTCCGCCTGCTGTGCGCGAGCGCCTCATCCGGCTGGCCGCGCGCAGCCGCGCAACATTTCTCGGACCCGATCCCGCGCGCGCACACACGGTGCCGGGTGCCATCGGCTACGGCAATACCTGGCGTCTGTTCGTCAATGTGACCCGCGAAGAGTTACACGGCAGCGCCGGGCTTGGCCTGCGCAAATCTATCAGGAAGGATAGCTAGGAATGCTTACCCAGCCGCAGGTGCAGCGCTACTCATCTGAATCGGGCCTTCGCGACATCATGATCGCGGAGAAGGAAGTGGTGCTGACGTTCCTGCTGCAGCTTCTGTCAGAGCGCGGCATTCTGGACAGGCTGGCTTTCAAGGGCGGCACGTGTCTGCGGAAAATTTTTGTTGGCAGCCAGGGACGATTTTCGACCGATCTGGACTTTACGGGAATTGAAGACCACGATCACGAGGAAGTCATCCTCGACATGATGCAAGCGTTCGAGCAGCCCTTTTATGGAATCCAGTTCTCCATTCCCGACGAGAGCTACTACGACACGCAGGATGGCCTATCCTGGGGCGTCAATCCTGTCTATTCTCATGACTGGAACACGAGCGGCGTCAGCGAGGTCAAGCTGCAGATCAGCCGGCGCGAAACGCCAACGCTGCCGCCAGTGCGGCTGCCGCAGATCGAGCAGAGTTACTTCAGATTCCTGCCCTTCGCGCCCGCGGAAATCATGTGCCTTGCGCTTCCCGAAATCCTTGCGGAGAAAATACGCGCCTGTTATCAGCGCAACAAGGCGCGCGACATTTACGATCTCGGCATGTTCGCGAGAAAACCTCTCGACCAGGCGCTGATTCGCCGCCTCCTGGTGCTCAAGCTCTGGCAGGCGCGCGATACTTTTGATCCGGCCCGCCTAATTAATAAACTCGAGGATGGGCGGGATTTCGATTGGGATGATCTCCGCCAGCTCCTCAATCGGGCCGCAGTTATTGACCGCGAGAGGATCACCGCGGATTGTGTCAGAGGTTTCGGCTTTCTGGCCGAGTTGACAGCGGATGAACAGACGTTGGCGAACGACCAGCATCAGCGGGAGCGGACTCTGGCTGGACAGTTTCGCGCGGGGCTGTGAATGAAAATTCCGGAGCGCGGCTCAAATAGCATCTGTCTTTGACAATCGAGTGTTTCGCCGGATTTATTCGCTATAATCTCCCCCTGTTTCACGAACCCGCCTCCCGGCTTCATGACTACGTCATTGCCTGCAAGCGCTGCCGAGAACGCATCGCTGCTCCCGTCAAGACGATGCCGGGTACGTGGATAATCCATACCGGTCCGCTGTGCGGCGAACGTCGGCGATACCTGCCCGCGGAGATTTTCAGGGGCCGGCTATCGCACAGGTACGAGAATCTCGTACGGAGGAGGGCCGTGTTTGGTCCCTATAAGGACATGCCGCGCATCAACCGGGGCATGGTCAATCTCGGGGCGTGCCTCATCGCCGGCATACGACTCGCACGCGAGAAGCATGTCTCGTCCCACTGCCCCTTCTCGCACTGGAGAAAACCACAGTATCAGTACTGTCAAACGCCCCGTACAAAGACGATGATGGATAGAGCATCATGTCACAAGGAGTTGCATAAGCTCATTATTTTGTGCCGCCACCGCGAACCACTTATGAAACCCAGCAGACGATGCCGGAGCGTGCTTAAGGTCGCCGACTCCTGCACAAGGGACGCATGATCAGTTGGATCATCTCCAACAGTTCTTGAGAAGGTAACGCAAATAACATAAAGGGCGAAGGAGAGTCGCAACAATGATTACTCGTGGTTTCACAGGACGCCAAAGATCGACCGATCTAGCCTCGCGAATACCACCAGGACAGCATCTCGTTGATGGATTTCCGGTGCTCTCGGCGGGCCCCGTACCGAGTGTCTCTCTGGATAGATGGAGTTTCGAACTGAAGGACGGCATTCGGGTTATCCGGAAATGGACATGGCCCGAATTCAACCAACTGCCCCAAACCAAAGTCACGCGTGACATACATTGCGTCACCAGTTGGTCTAAATTGGATACCGCATGGGAAGGTGTGACCATCGATAGCTTATTCGTCGCCGCTGGTATCGAGCCAACAACATCTTTTCTGCTCGCTCACTCGTTCGACGGGTACTCGACAAATGTCCCTGTCACGGATCTGGTTGGTGGAAGAGCGATGGTTGCACTGCGGTACGATGATCGTCCCCTAGAGCCAGACCACGGAGGTCCGGCGCGGCTGCTCGTTCCTCATCTCTACTTTTGGAAATCGGCCAAATGGATCAAGGGACTGCAATTCACTACACGCGATGAACCTGGTTTCTGGGAAAGCAATGGATACCACATGTACGGCGATCCATGGCATGAACAGAGATACTCGAATGACTAAGCTAGTGGATCCAAGTCGCAATGAAGTGCGGTGGCAAAGCGCACGGGTGGTCGCGATTGAGGCCGCAACATCGCGTATTAAGAGCTTCTCTCTCGCTCCAGAGATCCCATTTGAGTTTTACCCTGGCCAGCATGTTGACGTGAGACTAACCGCGGAAGATGGCTACACCGCGTTGCGTAGCTATTCGATCGCATCGTCGCCGGTCGAGACCAGCCGGATCGAACTATCAATCGAGCGGCTCGATAATGGTGAGGTCTCCCCATTCTTCCACGACACTGTGGTCGTCGGCGATGTTGTGGAGATGAGGGGGCCACTGGGAGGGCACTTCATCCTTAGACCAGAAGATGTGGGCCCAATCCTACTGGTCGGAGGAGGTTCCGGAGTCGTGCCCCTTGTGTCGATGGTCCGTTTCCAGCAAGGCCGAGATACAGCGATCCCCATCGTTCTTCTGGTTTCTGCTCGCACTTGGGATGACATTCTTTATCGAGAAGAGCTTCTCTCCGGAGAGGCTTCAATTCCCTATTTTCATGTGACGTTTGTTCTTACGAGAGACGCTCCCAGACGGCCTGTGGACTATGGCCATAGGATCGATGCCACGATAGTCGCGGCTTCCTTAAAGCATCTTCTGAGTTGGCCTAAACGAGTTTACATCTGTGGGAGCAATCCTTTCGTAAATGCTGCGGCCGACAGTGCCATTGTTGCCGGGATTTCTCCTCCAATTATCAGGACAGAGCGGTACGGTGGCTAAATTAGTTCGTACAACACATGTATGGCTCGGCTTGCTTTGAGAGCGCTTCTGATTTAGATCCTCGTGGCTTTGCGGTGCATTTAATGCTTCGCTGCTGTCACATTCTTCCAGGGCTCCACAATGAGCAATGAGCGAGTGAATATTCCATGACTACAGCGACAATCATTGGTTCTGGACCTAACGGGCTTTCGGCTGCCATCGTTCTCGCCAACGCCGGAATCGATACAAAGGTCCTGGAGCGGAACAGCCGCATCGGCGGCGCTTGTTCAACAGCCGAAACAACGCTGCCAGGATTTCGTCAAGACCTGGGATCATCCGCCTATCCGATGGGGTTCGCGAGCCCTTTCTTTCGATCGTTGCCTGTTGAGATTCCGTGGATCCTGCCTCCTTCTCAGTGCGCACATCCCCTTGACGATGGAACCGCAGTGATGCTCGAACACTCGATCGAGGACACCGTCGCTACACTCGATCCATGTGACCGCCGAGCCTATCGCTCTTTGTTGGCGCCTCTAACGTCGAACTTTTCTCAGTTGATTGAAGAGATATTGAGCCCGATGTGGCATCTTCCCAAGCATCCGATCCTGCTTGCTCAGTTCGGACCTTTGGCACTTCTCCCTGGCGTCTCGCTTGCGAAGATCTTCTTTCGTGGTCCACGAGCTCGTGCATTTATCGCGAGCATGTCCACTCACTCAATCCTTCCGTTGGAACAATTGACTTCGGCCGCAGTGGGTCTTGTCCTTATGGCTGCTGGACATGCAAGTGGGTGGCCGATTTTGCGAGGTGGAGCGCAAGCTCTGACTGACACTCTCGCCAATCATCTGCAAAGCTTAGGCGGGAGTATTGAAACGGAGCAAGAGGTGACAGTCCTTCCGGAATCCGACCTAGTACTGGCGGATCTCACACCACGTCAATTGGTCAGGATTGCGGGCTTAAGTCTTCCGCAGGGATACCGACAGCGCTTAGAGAGATATCGATACGGCCCTGGCGCCTTCAAAATCGACTACGCTCTTAACGCGCCCATCCCCTGGAAGGCTCGAGAATGCTCACGAGCTGCAACCGTTCACCTAGGGGGAACATTTGAAGAGATCGTGGCCTCCGAACGCACATTCTCGTCAGATAATCCTTTCGTCCTTTTGGGCCAGCCTTCTCTCTTTGATCCAAGTCGAGCGCCTAGTGGTCTGCATACCGCCTGGGCATATTGTCATGTACCCAATAGCAGCGTCAAAGATGCGACAGAGTTGATAGAACGACAGATCACCCGCTTTGCTCCTGAATTTCCAGATTGCATTCTGTCGAGATTCGTCTCCTCTCCGGCGGCCCTGGAACAATGGAATCCCAATTTGGTGGGGGGTGACATTTTGGGCGGCGCCATGAATATCAGACAATTACTTTTTCGGCCCACCGCATCACTATATCGGACCCCAAAACATGGTCTTTATTTCTGCGGAGCATCTACTCCACCAGGCGGCGGCGTCCATGGAATGTCTGGCTATCACGCCGCTAATGTAGTCCTACGAGATCTTCGCTATCGGTAGAGTTGAAGATAAGCTACTGAAATGCCGCCTATTGGACGTGTAGCCTTGCTCCTTCGCTATCCCGTAAAGAGCATGGCAGGAGAGATTCTATCGGAGACGTTGCTGACTGAGTCGGGGATAGCCAACGATAGACTCTATGCGTTCAGAAGTTCTAGTGCGCCAACGGGAATGTTGTACCTGTCCGGACGTGAGCGTCGTCAAATGCTTGGGTATGCACCTAAGTTGAACGGCAATGGAGAAATCTCGGTTACGGTACCGAGCGGAGAAACGTATCCGATAGATTCAACATCGCTGATCAAGCATTTTAACGATCACATCGCGCAGCATAGTCACTTTTCTCTTGTTCGCTCACAGGTTCCGCAGACTGACGTCCGGCCTTTGTCTCTTATCTCTCTTCAAACAGTCCAACAGCTTTCGACAGAGCTAGGCGTGCCACTTGACTATCGTCGTTTTCGCGCAAACATTATCCTGGATGGAGTAGCCGGAGCGTTCGCCGAAGACATGCTCGTGGGTAAAACAGTCCAAATAGGGTCGAAGGCGTCACTCAGAATTCTCGAACGCGATCCACGATGCCGACTGATAACGTATGATCCTGATTCTCCAATTACTGAAGAGCCGTTGTTTGAGATCATGCGGCTCCTGGATAAGAATCACCAGGGCCGAGCCGGCGTTTACGCCACTGTTCTTACCCCTGGCGTCATTCACATCGGCGATATTGTTGACGTTCGCGCAACGACATGATCGGTTTGGGATGAACTTGATATCTACTGCGGAGCAGTTGAGCAACTCCTAGCAGATGCTACGGATCAGGCACTTCGCCCCCCTATGCGATGGACGACCTCGAGCCCCTTGACGGAACCCGGAGTCCATTTCATCACCCTTTTGACGTGCCCCCAAAAAACTCAACCAGGGAAAACTGGAGTTCTCTCTTAATGTGAAGGAGAGGACTGGGGATGAAGAAGAGCCGATACACGGAAGAGCAGATCATCGGGATTCTGAAGCAGCATGAGGCCGGTGTGAAGACGGCGGATCTGTGCCGGGAGCACGGGATCAGCGACGCGACGTTTTACAACTGGAAGTCGAAGTATGGCGGGCTAGATGTGAGCGAGGCGCAGCGTTTACGGCAGATGGAAGATGAGAATCGCCGGCTGAAGCAGCTGGTCGCCGACCTGAGTCTTGATCGTGAAGCGTTGAAGGCAGTCATTCGAAAAAACGGCTGGAGCTTGCCGGTCTGAGAGAGGACATTGCGTTCGTCTCGGCCGGTTTTCATCTGAGCGAACGCAGGGCCTGCAAGCTGCTGGGTGTGGATCGAGCCAGCTATCGCTACGAGCCAAGACCGGATCGGAACGCGGAGCTGCGCGAAGAGCTGTTGAAACTGGCCGGGCAGAAGCCGCGCTACGGCTACCGGAGATTACACGCAGTGCTGGAGCGTCGCGGACATGCGGTGAACGTGAAGCGAGTCTACCGGCTGTATGCCGAGCAAGGGTTGGCGGTGCGACGGCGCCGGCGTAAACGGCTGGTGCGGGAACAGCTGATGGAGGCGCGGTTGATACGTGCAAACCAGGAGTGGGCGATGGACTTCATCGTGGATGGACTGGGGAACGGCCGCATGATCCGCATCCTCAGTGTGGTGGATGCGTTCACCCGCGAGTGCCTGGTGTTGGAGGCTGACACGAGCCTGGGCAGCAGTCGCGTGACACGGGCTCTCGATCGGCTGATCGAACAGCGCGGCCAGCCGGAAAGCGTCCGTTCTGATAACGGACCGGAGTTCACCTCGCGACGCATGCTTGGCTGGGCGGAAGAACACAAGATCAATTTGATTCATATCCAGCCGGGAAGACCGATGCAGAACGGACACGTCGAGAGCTTCCATGGACGGCTACGCGACGAATGTCTCAACGCAAACTGGTTCCGCACGCTGAACGACGTGCGGAAAACCTTGGACAACTGGCGTCAGGAATACAACTGCGAACGACCGCATAGCTCGCTTACCTACAGAACACCTGCTGAGTTCAGCAGAGCCTTGGGCTATGGAGATGTGGAAAGCAAACAGCGCTTCCCACATCCCCACAGCCCCGACTACAACGGCGGCGAGATATACTCGCCCACAAACTTGAATCGAGAAACTCCAGCTACAGCTGGCTGAGAAAAACGGAGCAGGTCACTTTCACATCTCAGAGGATTGCTAGTCAGCTGAGTAGCCGTCGGCTAGCAGCAATTCATCGCAAGGAACATCGGCGCATGTATAGCTAGGATCGGATTCGGAGACCACATTCACTTTTCCTCCATCCTCGCTAACAGCCTTGATGATCAATCTCCCTTCATAGTCGGGCAGACGGACTAGCTGTCCGATGTCGGGTTTTGGCAACATACGCACCTCCTAAGTTCCAGGGCGTGACCTTTGGATTATCTCAGGTCATTGTTGGGGATGACGAATGCCGATGAGTGGCTTATATTCCAAATGTTTTGTCGTGTAATGAAACACACCGGGACGATGTCCACTCTAAGGCCATGTTGCTTTGCGTATTCAAGAACCACATGTGCCAGCTCATTGGCGAGACCGCGGCCTCGTACTTCAGGAGGAACGAAGGTGTGCAGCAGAGAAATCCAGCCATCCCCATCAATCTCGTGTGCAAGTCGCGCGATATGGCCGTTTCGTGCGATCTCAAATTGACCTCTCCGGTTTTCGTTACCATTCACAATAGTTAGCCTCGACTCCCCTCACAGATCCCTCTCAAGAATTCCTGAGGCGATCCGATCCAAGGACAATTGCAAGAACTGGATACCTCTATTGCCGCTTTTCACTTTGCTGAGCCACAAACGGTCCCATCTAAATCTCTAAGTTGTCGTATACCGAATCGGACTATAAGTTGACACTGTAGAAAACCGCAGGTGCAAAACTAGACGGTCTCTGGGAGACGACACCGGGCTCAGGTGAGATCTTTAACGAGGGGCTGTTCGCCATGCAGCATCGAAAACGACTTTAGCGGGCAGGATCACTCCACCTCTGAAGACCGAGTTCCCCAATGAAGGTCACAGCAACAATGGCAAATCGGCAGGAGGATAACGAGATGCTTACACACAAACCATATTTTTACGCCTTTCTGGCAGCACTGATAGCCGTTGGCATTGCCGGTGAGATCTTTGGTCTCCGCGTGCTGATTTGTTCTAGACTTGATGATTCTTTCATCAAGAAGCTAATTGCTGTTTCTGCTACATATGTTGTTACAAGTTGGATCATGGCCCTTGTGGGTGTTCATTTGCTACATATGTACCTCGTTGGAAACTGGTAACCTGCGGATTACCTGAGCCTCGCTCATCGCTCAATCCGGGACGGACATCAAAGCGCCCGCGAAAGCGGCCGACAGTCGCTGGATGAACACGATGCTAGAACTGTCCGCGAGCATAGCCTCCACGGCCAGACGCCTGAGACAAGGTACGGAATTAATTGGGTGAGGTCACTCTTGGCCCCTTTTCCGTGTCGATTCAAACAAGAACCAGCTCCTGCGTTGAGACTGATCGATCCAGTTCTCAACCAGACTGGCGGTCGCCAGGTCATCGGAGTCGTCGCAAAGTGCATGGATCGCTCTCAAGGACAGGACCAGATGTTTTTCATCCTCGTGGAGTTCGCTAAGCATGTCTGCCGGCGTAACATAGTCCGCGTCGTTATCGGAGATCCTCTGAAGCCTGCAGATTTGGCCAATCGAATGCAGTGTGGTCCCGCCGACTTTCCGCACCCGCTCTGCTATTTCATCCGTCATCTCAAAAATCTGATCCGCGTGTTCGTCCAAGAGCAGGTGATAGTCGCGGAAGTGTGGACCGGACATATGCCAGTGAAAGTTCTTCGTCTTGAGGTAAAGCGCAAAGACGTCGGCAAGAAGAACGTTTAAAGCTCCCGAGATATTGACAACCGCTTCCGGTTCGATGTCGGAAGGGACTAGTAGAGGCGCCTTTTGTCTGGTCACGAGTTCATCTCTGCTGCTCATTTATTTGTCTCCTTATGACGACGTTGTTCAGGTAGGGCAACTGTTGTGTCCAAGCGCGGGATCATACTCGCTGCGATCGCCCGCGCTGGGGAGGACTATTTCTGGAGCGGAGCCGCTCCAAAATTGGCATTGAACCGCTCACAAAAGATTGAGACGGTCGTGAATTTCGAGAGATTGGTCCCGGCAGGAACTGTATAGTTTTGATCACCCTCATTGCCTTTGAGCGGACCCAGATCTACCCGCTCAACATTCTTACTCAGAAAATTCTCATCGTCCTGAGCGTCCGATGCCGCAATCAAGAGCACGTGAAGGTTTGGGCCATTAGAGGTATTGAAATGGGTAAGCCTGAGAATCTGGCCCGCCGGGGTCTGATAGATTGTGGCCCGTCCAGAGGTTTTGTGTGCCGCTCCATGGAATGTACCCGTCGCGACTATGGTGCCGTCTTGTGCAGCCAGCGATGAGGCTGTCCAAGGACCGAGTGCAAGAGCAAGTGTGATGAGTCCTATGATTTTCATTTTTCCTCTCAAACATACTGTGTGTGTATTTCCGTCCCGCAGCTAGCCACTCTGTGGCGATGCCGCCTCATTACTGCAAGTGCAGGTCTGAAGCTCAGAATGCTTGCTTTTGTGGGGGAACCGCGACCTACGTTTGTAGAGTTCAAAGGCTATGGAAGTCTACAGGTAGCCCGGTTGAGTGATCTGATATTGCGTCGGGAAGTACGATCAACGTGCCTGGGATGGGAATCTTACCTTGACTGGCGTCTCACACGACAAATTATGTCTTTTACCCTGTAGCTTTCTGTAGCACCAAAACCAAAGCTGCGCCATTTCCGTGTAATCGAGTGACAGGTATATTGACTTCTTGCGCCAGCCAGACTCGCGATCACGATGACATATCGAGGTCGCCTCTAGCGCCGCTCGATAGCTCCTACGGAATTGGTGAACGGGACATGGAGATATGAATAGTCCTGCCGAGAACCCTGAACCGCGTTGGCCGGCGGCAGTCGCACTGCTGGCCGTGGGTGGTGTGCGTCTGGCGTTGCCGAAGTCTCTTGCAGTGGGACCTAACTGGATCCTGCTGGTCATCGTGATCGTTCTTTTGGCTCCATTGACATGGGCAAGGCATCACAATCAGCATCGACTAAACAAAGTATTGGGCTATGTCTTGATCTCCTTGGTTACTGTTGACATGGTCCTGTCGCTCTGCCTGTTGATCGCTGCTATACCCTCGCATACGGAGCCCCCGCAGGAGATGCTTCGTTCTGCAACGGCTCTATGGATTACGAATATCTTGGTATTTGCCTCATGGTATTGGCGACTCGACGCTGGCGGACCTTACGCACGTGAATCTCGTGGTGTTCACACTGATGGCGCATTTTTGTTTCCGCAAATGTCGCTGGATCAGCAGGCAAAGCGGGAAATGGGAGAGGAACTATGGAATCCAGGCTTCGTTGATTATCTGTTCCTCGCATTCAACACGAGCACTGCATTCTCGCCAACGGACACACCAGTGCTATCAAGCTGGGCGAAGCTGTTAGTAATGGTTCAGGCTCTGATCTCGTTGGCTACGGTCGCCCTTCTGGCAGCACGTGCGATCAATATTCTATGAGTGGATTGAGAATCTGCCGAAGTGGAATCGACTTGCCATAATACTTAAAACTCTTCGAGTGTTCCCGAGCCAAAGATCGCATGAAACCGCTCGCAATAAATTACCACGCGATTTAGATGCTTCAGATCGACTCCGTTGGGAACTGGATACATTTGGTCACCCTGGTTAGCCTTGAGTTCTCCCAGGTCGACGTTTTCGATTGAGGAGAGGCTGAATCCTTGTGTAGGGACAGGGATATCTCCACGCACGAGGAACACGTGGAGCGCAGGTACATTTGATGTAGAGAAGTCCGTCAACCGCAGAAGTAAGCCACCATCGGGAAGATTATAGATCGTGACCCGGCCTGCAGTCTTGTGAACCTCGCCAGTGAGCCTGCCGGTATACAGAGGGGCGGAGGCGCCGTTCAGTGCTGTGGGCGCTGCCTCACTAATCCGCTTATTGACGAAGAGCTTCTCTGGACGAAAAGCGTACCAAAGGCCGAATAAAATGACCAAGCAAACTGAGCCGATGAGCAGCCGCTTTGTAGATGTCCATTTTGAAGGTGATGACATGCCATGCTCCGTACGATGGTTGCTTCGAGAATGAGATGGGTACTTCATTGATTAACCTGGCTCTTCCGTCGAGCGACACATCTGCTGCTCTCAGAACAACTTGAGAGCGGCTTAGCCAAGATGCGTAGAATACGATGTCTTCGATCCGCGACGAATCTGATCCATAGTTTTCTCACTTTTCTCAATCTCTGCACCGTTATTTATCCAGTCAACGGCCTGAAGAAAGCTACAGGCGTGAGGCCCATGACTCTGGCAGTACGACGGATTCGCGAAAATCGTACAGTCTTGTCTACAAGGCTCGACAGACGGCTAACGGCAAGAGGTGCGCGTCACCCTCGGCTCGTGGGGCGAGCGCTTTTACTTCCTGGACATCTTGAGCGACTGGGCAAACACATCGTTTCATTGACCGATTGTCCACAACAAGAGATGAGCCCAGGGTATGACGTGTGTCTTTCCCAAAGAGAGCGGAGGTTTCCCATGACCTATGAATTAGATTTGCTCTGTATCAATACAATCCGCACACTGTCCATCGATGCAGTTCAGCACGCAAATTCAGGCCATCCAGGGTTACCTCTCGGAAATGCCGCCATGGCGTTTGTGTTATGGACGCGATTCCTGAAACACAACCCGCAAGATCCGCATTGGCCCAATCGTGACCGTTTCGTTCTTTCGCCTGGACACGGCTCAATGCTTCTTTACAGCCTGCTTCATCTCACGGGCTACGATCTTCCTCTTGAAGAACTGAAGCGATTCAGGCAGTTGGGCAGCCGTACTCCAGGACACCCAGAACGCGGACGGGAAACGCCTGGTGTCGAGGTATCTACGGGTCCTTTGGGGCAGGGGTTTTCGAATGGTGTTGGCATGGCCATGGCAGAAGCGTGGCTTGCAGCTCGGTTCAATCGACCAGGCCTCGCCCTCGTAGACCATTCCACGTTTGCGATCGTCTCTGATGGCGATTTGATGGAGGGCATAACTTCAGAAGCAGCGTCGCTCGCAGGACATCTACGTCTCGGAAAATTGATCTACCTGTACGACGACAACGGCATCTGTCTATCCGGCTCCACGAACCTGAGCTTTAGCGAAGATGTTCAGGCCCGCTTCAACGCGTACGGATGGCATACTCAGCGCGTAACGGATGGTAACGAACTGGCGGCTGTTGATGCTGCTATCAGAGAAGCACTATCTGTGACAGACAAGCCCTCGCTGATATTGGTTCGAAACCATATCGGGTTTGGTAGTCCACACAAACACGACACATTCCACGCACATGGAAGTCCCTTGGGCAAGGAAGAAGTCGCGGAGACAAAGACTTCCTTAAATTGGCCGACGCAGTCTGATTTCTTTATTCCGGAGGATGCGCTTCATGTTTTCCGCAGGGCCTTGATCGAGGGAGCGAAGAAGCAAAATGCCTGGCTGGAACTATTCAATGAATATCAGAAGGCATTTCCGCAAGAGGCTGAACTATGGACTCAAGTAATGACAGGCAAACTTCCTGATGGTTGGAAAACGGATCTGCCGTTATGGTCCCATTCGGATAAACCAATCGCAACACGAGAAGCGAGCGGAAAGGTGCTTAACGTTCTGGCTTCCCGAGTCCCCAACCTCTTGGGCGGAGCCGCCGACCTCAATCCATCCACTAAGACGGCGATGACCGGACTGGGCGATTTTGAGGCCCCCGTGGAGAAACCGATAACACAGGGGCAGATCGGTGAGGTGTGGGGCTACGCTGGACGTAACTTTCATTTTGGCGTTCGCGAACACGCAATGGGAGCAGCGGTCAACGGAATCGCAGCTCATGGCGGAGTCATTCCGTTCAGTGCTACATTTCTTATTTTCTCCGACTACATGAAGCCGGCAATTCGCCTCGGCGCCCTCATGAGGATCAAAGCCATCTATCTGTTCACTCATGACAGCATCGCCGTCGGCGAAGATGGACCCACTCATGAACCGATCGAACAACTCTCCGGGCTTCGTGCGATTCCAGGCCTCACAGTCATCCGCCCCGCAGATGCAAACGAGACGGCAGAGGCATGGGCTCTCGCAATTGAGCGCGATACTCCGACAGCAATCGTTCTCACTCGCCAGGCAGTGCCTGTCCTGGATCGTTCTAGAGCCATTAGGGGGAAAACAGAGCGGGGCGGCTACGTCCTGGCCGACTCTGAGCAGGGATCACCAGACGTGCTTCTGATCGGGACAGGCTCTGAAGTCAACCTCTGCATGAGTGCCAGGGACCGCCTCTTAACGTTCGGCATTCGATCGCGGGTGGTGAGCATGCCGAGTTGGGAAGTGTTCCGCGAACAGACCCGCGAGTATCGGGAATCCGTCATTCCAAATGTCAGAAAGAGAATCACCGTAGAGGCTGCAAGCACCTTGGGATGGGAGCGCTTTGCCGGACTCGACGGAGTCATGATTGGTATTGACTCATTTGGTGCTTCAGCACCCGCCGAGCAACTCATGACAAAGTTTGGATTTACGGTCGAAAACATCTGTGCTGCAGCTCTTCGTCTCATGGGACGAGAAGAAGAGGCGGACCGCCAGCTGGTCGCTGCGACGATAGTGTAGTCCGCACGGCATTCAAGGGGCGTCGAGAACTGCACAACATTAAAGGCAACATCTGCGAGTTAAAACAAGGTACCTAAAGCCTTATGTCCTTTTCACCTGCGTTTTTTATTTCTCTAGATAACGAGATGGACTTGATCGCCAAGATTCTGAATGGCGATACGCAGCTCTTTTGTGAATTGGTCCATCGTTACGAACAGCGGGTTTATCGTGTCGCTCTCAGAGTCCTCCCGAATCCAGCGGACGCTGAAGAGATCGTTCAAGAGACCTTTATCAGCGCCTATCGCAACCTCCACAGATTTCGAGGTGACGCGAAATTCAACACTTGGCTCACGGCAATCACGCTCAACCACGCTCGGGGACGGCTTCGATCGAGGCGTTCCCACATTGTATTCTCGATCGACGCCGGAGACGAGTATGAGGTGTCCGAACCTATGCAGATTGTCGCTAAGGAGCTGTCCCCTTTGGAGCTTGCTGAACGGGCGGAGATTAGAACCGTGCTACTTGAATCATTGAATGTTCTCGCTCCGGGCTATCGGGCTGTGGTCTTGCTCCGCGATTTGGAGGGTCTGTCTACGGCAAACACGGCCAAATCGCTTGGCATTTCGATCGCCGCGACAAAGGCGCGGTTATACAGGGCTCGACGATTGCTCCGCAAAGAATTGCAGATGCTGCTGTCCCTGGATCCCATACGGATGATCTCAGTCAAACCGCAAGCAAGGCGCGATTGCAACTCATGTCTGCAGGAGAAGGGCCGAGATCAATCTTCGCCTCACGTGAGTTCTCGGGCGTCAAGTCTGTGACTTTGCGGCGCGCCCATCTTAATAGCGAATCTTGATTTTGCCTTTTTGCTGTTATCGATGATCTCCACTTCGCGCTCGGTGCTGCAAGTCTGGCCTTCAATCTCCACATAACCGCACTTCTTATCGATGTTGGTTACCTCGGCGGATGGGCGGATGTATCGAAGATGATGCAGACGCACTTGGGGGTCGCTGATCCAGCATAACGTTACAGCAAGAGTGAAGAGCTTGGTCCTATTTCCTACCCTTGGAACCACCAATTGCTGGAATGCGATTACTCCTGACGGAAAATTTGTGTACGTGTCCAACGCCGGCACGTCATCAATTCCGGATTTGTGATCGCCAAAAACGGATCACTCACGGCCATCGATGGAACAAGCGTTGGGAACAATCCTCAGGGAAGCACAAATCTCGATATCGCGGTGAGCGCTGACGGACGGTTCCTCTATACATTAAATTCCGCAGCCCGGGGCATTGGAGTCTTCAGTATCGAATCCGATGGATCTCTGACGAATCTCGGTACTGATGGAGAGTTCCCCAAGACTCTGGGGTTCAAAGGGATCGCCGCACTGTAATGAGCGCTTCGCAGAGTTGCAGCTGGCCGCTACAACCCTGGCTCATCTTCCATAATTCTCTGGCCTCGCTGAATCATTTTACGAGACATTCGTGCTATTTCTTTGGGGCCTGGGTACCGGAGTGACATTCTTCTGTTCTTCCTTCGAATAGGGCTCCCCGAAAAACGGGAACTCCGAACGTACTCGACCGCGATCGGGTACCGCGCCATCCTCAAGTGGCTTGTTGGACGCGAGCGTCAACATAACGTCCATGACATCATCCGTCAAAGGCCGCCCATTGAATCCGGCCAGATCGAATGCAGCGGGCGTTCCGATTTCATAGGGCAATGTCGCAGGACACAGCCGAGAAACAATCTGCTTTCCGTACTCCTCCGGATTCATCACGGATCCAGCATAGGTGCTCATTTTTTGCGCGAATTCCGCGATATCCCCAGAGAATAGAGTTAGGTCGTCGGAGGGCTTTGAGACATTGAACTTCTCCTTTACTTCCTGGTTGTTGGGATCGTTTAAGAAGAGATGGGTCATCAGCGGTAATCCCCACCGGGAAACCTGCATTTCTGGCGCGTGGCCGTAGAGGGATGCGGTTGCCCATGCGTGAACCATGCCTTTGCCAGTCATTTCGTTTGGCACCTCAAGCACAATAGCTGTCACATTGCGGTTGGCGAAAAAATTCTGCCGATGTTGAAACGCGGCACCGTCGTACCTTTGCTCTTTGTAAAAGGCATTGAGAAATGCGTGTAGGGCAAATGCGTCGCCCGCGAACATCTCTGGGGCGATACCAACAAATGCACGGACACCGGACTTACTGTGTGCGTTGCCGGTCTGTGCTTCGATCAAGCGCTCACCTTTATCGCCACCGATAGCATCGCCGGTTGCTCTGAGAACCTGATATTTCTGCACATGGACGTGTTCGTCGCCATTTAGATGGTGCGGTTCGCTGAACCTGAATTTGAAAACAACATCTTCATGTGCGTCACCCGTGAGGTCAAACCGAAAGGCATACAGACCCTCGACGTGCAGTGTATCGGGAGCCGACAGCCCGACATCAGGGTTGACTGTCATGGCCATAACAGTTGAACTCGGGCTGCCTTGAAATAGGTAGAGATCGCAAACGTTAAGACTGGGATCTTCCTTGGCAAGTTTTGTATCGAAATGATGGGACATGTTTCCTCGCAGAACTTTTGTATGAGCGTTCCGGTCTTCTAAACGGAGGCCAGACGCTGGAAATAGTCGAATTGGAGAATTGAAAGACCATGATGTGTCCGATGAGACTGAACGGGGGCTGAGATTCCGCCGTTTAGTATCGCGGCAACCACCTCAGTCGTATCCTCTGAAGGGTGTCGCCCGTTTTGTGCAGCAAACGTAAAGCCGGTAGGATAATTGGGGTCGTAGCGCAACACGTCGGGCAGCAGAGCAGAGGCGAGGCGTACAGCCCGATTTTCGACATTCGATGCGAACCCCTTCGCGTGGAATCTCTTCGCAATCACAGCTGAAAGTGGTTCTAAGAGCAAAGCTTCGATCTGTCGGCAGGCGTCGAAGCATGGTAAAGAGACGCAAGTTCATAGTTATCACGCACAAGTTCAGACAAGAATGGCGCGCCTATCCGGTGTCGTATTCCCAGCAGAGAGAAGTGCTCTGCCCAGACATTCATTGATCCGTTCGTTGTAATTGCAGGATTTGAAAGATCGATCACCACAACTCTCTTCCGTCGCTCTGCGTTCTCCATGGTCCCGGTAAAGACTGACGTGTCTCCAATCTTCCGCTCCAGTTGCGCAACCGCAGTGGGAAGTTCGATTTCCCAGTCTCGGTCGCCAGCATGGATACGCACCTTGGCATGATCAGACAGATGTCGACCGCCAAACTTCGAGTTGATCCACGATACTGCGATCGAAGTGGTATTTTGGCGCAGGCCCGGAAATGCATAGAGGTCAAGGCACACCGACTCTTCGATGTGTTTATTCGTCGAATCTTGCGCTGTTAGCGCGCGCAGAGACCGCCGGGGAACAAGGGCTTGGAGAGTACACGCCACTCCACCGGTCAACACACGCCTGCGCGTGATCGTCTCTTCAAAAATAGACTTTGTCATGGATAATCTCCCATGAATAGTTGTCTACTCATTGGTTGGTTTTGGCCTGTTTTCAGGAGGCCAGGACGAAGTTGGGGAAGTCTTCGAACACCCAGTTGTTCTTGAGGGTGTGATAGATGACTCCCAGGAACTTGCGCGCCAGGGCGATGTTGGCCTTGCCTCCGCCGCGGCGGCGCTGGATACGCTGATAGAACTGCTGCAAGAACGAGCTGTAGCGTTTGGCGATCAGAGCACACTGCACTAATGCGGTGCGGGCAAGCTTGTTGCCCTGCTTGGTAATGCGTCCTGAGCGTTCGCTTTCGTTGGAGTTCTGCACTCTTGGCACCAGGCCGAGATACGCGGCCAACTTACCCGGATCGGAGAAGTCCCGGATGTCGCCGATCACGCTCAACAGCACCGCAGCGCTGACCGGGCCGATGCCCTTGATGCTCATCAGGTTTTCGTGACCGGCGAGTTTAGGTCCTTCTTCTTCGATCAGTTCCTCCAGTTCGGCAATGCTCTGGTTCAGGCTGCGGATCTGGCCCACCAGTACGCGGGCCTCGGCCAGCATCAGCGGCGACAACGGCAAGGCCAGCACCCGTTCCAGCGCCTTGTTGCTGGACAGCGATTCGCGCTTCAGGTTGATTCCCTCGGCGGAAAGCAGGTTATTGATCTTAGCCTTCAGGGCAGAGCGCTGTTTAACCAGCAGGTCGCGTGTCTGCGCCAGATGTCCCATATTTCTTTGGTTGCGCTCTTTCATCCGCACCTCCGGCAACAAATCTTTTGCGAGATACAGTGCCAACAACTCGGCATCGTTCTTGTCCGTCTTCTTCACCGACTGGCTGATCACCTTGAACTGAGCCGGGTTGACCACCACCACCCGCGCGCATACTTCTCCACCGCGTCGTAAAACAGTCGCGTGTTGCCCGTTGCTTCCACGGCCAGTTCATCCTCTTTCCGCAACTGCGCGGCAAATAGCTTCAGTTCCCGTAACTGCCACTGCCGCAAATACGTCCGTCCGTTCTCCAGCCGCGTGCACACCGTGAACTGCGTCCGGTGCAGGTCAACTCCCAGGTATCGCTTCATCTCGTCTCTCCTCGCGCTGTGGAGCAGACGTGCTCTGCGGCGATCACCACTCTCCCATCCAAGGTCCTTGCGGCCTTACGGTGACGCTTCGGTTGCAGGTCTGACTAATCTCCTTTACGAGGTCCAACGGCCTCACTAAACCGATCCAGCCCGCAACCTGCCTGCTCCACAACTCCTGCTGTGGAGCCTATCGCCTCAGAATCTCGCTCTTCTATTCATGCCATCTCCTTTGATCGGTCTTTCTCATTTGCCGCGGCGCTGGTCACCCAATCAATGGAACCAGGGGTTCATACAAGCGCTCTGAATCCAAGATCAGATTCTTCCGGAATCTCCAAGATCTCATCCGAGGTTTGCGCATCAGTTGACCATAGTTTCCTGTATGGTCACTTTCCTATAGTGGAGCAGACAACAGCAGTTGCCGTCCCTGTAGAAAAATTCAGGTAGCGCGCTACCTAAAGACCCATTGAGTTTTGACTCTCTGGGGAAGACATTTCTAAGAAGATCGAAGCCACGTCAAATGGATGATTGCATGCCTCAGGGATTGTTTCGCATCACAGCTTTGGCGCCTGATGCCTCCCTCGCCGACGCCTTACGAAGTCACTGGCGAGAATACCTTATGGAGGCAACCGAGCTTGCAGCGCTCATGTTTTCGCTCTGCACCGCAGGTACCCTGCTCTACGGATATCGGTCTCCGCTGACTCGGCTCAGACTAACCGCTCTGACGCAATCGACCATCATGGGGATCGTTCTTGCCACCGCTACCTTCCTGATCATCCAATCCCCCTTTGGCCGGCGCTCCGGAGCGCATTTCAATCCCGCTCTGACGCTTGCATATTTGTCTGTCGGGCGTGTTCATCGATGGGACGCTCTTTGGTACATTCTTGCTCAGTTCACGGGTGGTCTCGCAGGTGTATCGCTGGCCCGTTTGATATTTGGAACAAACCTCTCCGACTTCCCGGTCCAGTACGTCGTCACTCTTCCAGGACGCTATGGGTATGCGGCCGCGTTTCTCTCTGAATTTCTCGCATCGTTGTTTGGGATGATAGTTGTTCTGGTTTCAAGCAACAGCAAGCGACTCTCACCGTACAGCCCGATCATAGTCGCAACAATGACGGTCTTGTATTTCACCCTTTTCAGACCCTTATCGACATACAGCGTGAATCCCGCCCGTTCATTTTCCTCTGCCCTATTCGCGCACCTGTGGCAGGGGATGTGGATTTACTTCATTGCGCCCAGCCTGGGAACGATCACCGCTATCGTTCTATATAAGAAGGTTGCTGGACCGGAGCGACTTTACTGCGCGAAGGTCTTCCATGATCTGCGGTCGACTTGTCCTTTTGATTGCCGCTTCCATCAGCTTCAGGATGCGGCCGGCCATGACTAACCTGGCAAGAAAATCATCCGTCAGTAGATAGATGCGCTGATCGGCCATCAACGCTCACGGCTGGCAATCGCCTCAGGAACACGGGTCTTCAATGGACATTCGGGGACGTCAGGCCTATGTGGGTATCCGTAAACACGTAATCTTCTTTTGCTGCAAATCGGACATGGCAGCTCTGGCACTGATCTGGCGGAAGGATAGCAGAAGTGCTCGGATAGGTTGATCCATTGCCCAGAAACCTGAAATATGCCCAGTGTCCAGGTGCATCTGGGAAGCGCCTGCTGTCTTTGACCATCATTCCGACACCGATGAAGTGATCTTCAAAGATTCCCACGCCCGCGGGTGTAGAACAAGCGAACGTGATCTTATGACAGTCTTGGCCAACCTTAATGAGACTGAGTTCCTTGACGATCAGTGTACCGTCCGGCCATCTGCCGGTTGCCTTGAATGCCGCGAACGCTGAAGGCTCAACATAGGTATCCATCATTTGTGGTGTGACAATGACAGATCCGTCCAGCACGCTTCGACCGCTGGTTTTGACCCGAGTTCCCACGTGCTCCCAGCGACGGAAAGTTTCAGGTAGCTTGAGATTTCCGTCTGGTGTGAAATAGGAACTTGACGCCGCCTTAACAGTGGACTGAGCCCTGCCAGGGTAAGCGTACTGGTCTTCCCATCTGGACAGGAGATGATCGCCGACTGAGGATAGGGCGCATGGATGCGAGTGCGTCGTCGATCCGCAAGCGGCGGGTCTTTCGTCAGGTAGAAGAGAAGCTGAGGATAGTGAAGCTAGCGCTGGAGCCGGGAGCCAGCGTGGCCAGTGTGGCGTCTAGCCAACGGAGTGAACGCGAACCAGGTATTTCGCTGGAAGCGACAGTATGAGAGGCGGCGAGTCTGCAGCCGACGCAGGTCGAACTCGGCCACCGCGCTGGTGCCAGTGAGGGTCGCTGAAGATCTCCGAGCCGCGAAGCTGCGCGAGGCCCCTTCCGCGCCAGCGCCTGCGCCGAGCCCAGTGCGCAGGCACGATCACGATTGAGTTTCCCGGTCGGGCGTTGCTGAGTATCGAAGGGGCTGCTGATCCCGGCGGTGATTCGTGCTGTGCTGGAGAGCCTGAGCCGGTGATCGAACTGCGGGCAGGCACGAGGATCTGGCTGGCTGCGGGCGCGACCGATATGCGGCGCGGCTTTCACGGGCTGAGCGCACAGGTGCAGACGGTGCTGGAGCAGGAGCCCTATTCCGGTCATGTCTTCGTGTTCCGTGGCAGGCGCGGTGACTTGATTAAACTGCTTTGGTTCGATGGCGACGGGCTGTGCCTGTTCCAGAAGTAACTGGCTTCACACTACACCTCTTTCGATTTGATCTGAAGGTTTTGATTCTTTCCCTCTTTTGCAAGCCAGAGCCCGATCTGAGAGCCGGTCCCAGCGACTGCAGTGCTTGGTCGGTGGACTGGAATCTGGCAACTCGTAAAGGTACGCGTGCGCATTGTAGGCGTGCCTTATGATGATGCCGTATTCCGCCCAGTGCACAATAGTCGCTTCGTGGATGCCGAGGCGAGCAGCCGCTTCCGCTGCGGTCAGCATACCGCGGTCGCGAAGCCGGTCGTAGCGAGAGCGAAGCGCGTATTGATGGACGAGATAGGCGACGCGCAGCGCGGTAAAAGTAGCGCTGCTGCATCCTCGTCGAGCCGATCCACCGGGGCGAAATCCCTGCTGAGTGAGGATGTCGGCGATTTCGGAATAGATGTGGTTGTCGAGGAGCTTGTCGACAAGCTGGACGATCTTGGGCGCCGTCTTGACCTGCTGCGCTGATGATTTTGGGTTCAGAGTCGTCAGCGTTTCGGTCTTACCTCCTTTGAAGCGGAGGTGGACTTTAGTGATTCCTTCCGCCGGCAGTTTGATCAGCGTGGCATCCTCGATGATGTGGGCGAGCAGCCGTTTTCGCTCACGGTTCGGGGTGGCTGGATCATTCCAGAGCTTTTTGAAGTCTGTGCTCATCACCAGCAGGCGTTGGCGGATTGCGTCGTCGAGGACGAGTTGATCTTGCTGCCGACCGCGTTCTCGTTCCTCTCGTGCGTGGGCGAGGGCGCGCAGTTTGTCGTTCCATTCCGCCTCGAGAGTGTCGGCAACCAGGCGATTGCCCGGATCAACCAGCATGAATCGGCGTTGCGCCAGATCGGCTTCGAACTGTGCACGCTCGATCGCGCGGCAGCGCAGCCGATCAGCCTCTTGCTGCCGAGCTTCGATCTCTTGCCGGATTTCGAGTGCCAACTCGACAGCGGCAGGTGTCATTCTCGCGGCCACGAGGGACCCGATGGCCTCATCTATAGGCGGTCCGGCGATGGATTGGCAGTCCCGGTCCCCAAGAGCGCCATGTGCTCGGTCGCAGATATACCAGGCCTCTTGCTTGCCGCGCGTTGAGCGATATCGAACGCGGAGATGCCTGCCACATCGCCCGCATACTGCACGGCCCTGCAGCAGCGCCGCGCCCTCACGCGGCGGCGATCCTCGCGCCAGTTCATATCCTCGACCATTCGCCGCGAGCAGCTTGAGGTTCTGTTGATATTGCTCCCAACTGATGTAGCCGGGATGAGCATCTGGGATGCAGGCGAGCCAGTCACCGCAGTCGTGCTTTTGCTGGATCTTCTTCTGGCCGTTGGCAGCTCGCCGATACCGGCGACGGCCGTATACGTACACGCCTGCGTATCTGGGGTTTGTCAAGACGCGCATAGCGGTCGAAACGGTCAGCGGCCGGAACACCGTGGCGCCGCCAGTGCGCCTGGACGGAAATCCCAGACCCTCCTTCCGAAAGGTCTTCACGGTTTGGCATGCCGAGCCGACACGCGAAAACGTCTCGAAAAAGTGAACGATTGTGTCCCGGATCTGCGCGTCGGGATCGAGAGCCACGTTGCCAACCTCGTCATATACGAAGCCGGTCGGCAACGGACACCGATACTCGCCGCGTCGCACCTTGTTAAGGATGCCGCCGCGCAGCCTGGCTTTAAGGACGTGAAGCTCGGCTTCGCTCATCGTTCCTTTCAGACCGAGCAACAGACGGTCGTTGAAGTTCGTCGGATCGTACACACCATCTTCATCGAGGATCAACGTATCGGCCAGCGCGCAGATCTCAAGCAATCGATGCCAATCAGCATTGTTCCTCGCCAGGCGCGAGACTTCCAGTCCCATGACGATGCCTGCGCGGCCCATGCTCACGTCAGCGACAAGTTGCTGAAAACCTTCGCGCCAGGCGGCCGACGCGCCCGATTCTCCCTGATCGCTATCGACGACGATGATCTCATCTTCATGCCAGCCGAGCGCGATCGCTCGGCTGCGCAATGCGTACTGACGCTTCGTGCTCTCGACGTTCTCGATGACCTGCCGCATCGATGACTGCCGAACGTATAGGTATGCACCTCGCTCGAGATGCTGAGGCTGCACTTTCAAGGACTCGCTCATGGTCTCGCTCCTCGATGCTCGGCGTTCATTGCCATTGCTGCGAAGACATGGATGACGGCTGTGGATTCGTCCGAAGCGAGGCTTAACGATGTGCGATACTTCGGTTCCTGCTGCACGCTCGGACGAGGCACAGCCATGACCCGGGCCCATGCCCACATGCCGCGACGAAGAAAGAGTATGAGGCCACCGCGAGCCTCCGGTGCCAGAGGGTGACCGAGTGCGGCGCTGCGGAGTGCTTCGTACTGCGACCCGACCTCCGCTAGCCGCTCCGAACCCTTTCCATCACCGGGCGTCAGCGCGCCGTTTTTTTTACCGCGATCGCCCGTTCGATCGTCCTTGGGTGCACAGCAAGATCGAATTTCTTCCGGATCTGCTTCGCCAGTTCGCGCGCCCGAATGGGCTCGCCCGCGACAAGCTGCTCTCGGATAAACCCCAGCACCCGGCCTTGCAGCTTGTGAGGGCCACGCGGACCCCGCTTCCTGGGCACCAGACCGGCGATCCCAGATTCCTCGAAGCTGGTTCTGGCCTGGTAGTATGTTGGCCGCGACACGCCGTATTCCTCTGTCGCATTGACGACCGAGGCATTCTCTACCGATACGCGACGCAGCATCTCGTATTTGACCTGCACGATGTCGCTCGCGTCGAAGAACTCGCTGTCGCGGAACTTCGTATCGCGGACCTTCTCCGGTTCCGGGTTCAGTGTGCCTTCTTCGAGCAACGCTCGGACCTTCGCGTGCTTGTTGTCGCTCTTCGCAGGCACCGTAATCTCCCAGACTCGGCAGGCCAAAAGTCTTTGTAATTATGCCGCACATCCAGCCTATGTCAAGCACATACGACGTTGCACAACATGGTTCATGCTGATTTTTGCCCACTACTACCGCAGAGACCTCGGCTAGATGCGGCGTAGTTTCGCTTACATATGCGGCAGAATTCTCCTTACACTTCATCTTGATTTCTCCGGCAAATCCCGCCTGCTTAGCCGATCGACGAGACAAGCAAGATCCAACAAGTCCACGACACGAAATAGCGCCCGCTGCTCACCCAACACGATCACGGGATCCGGAACGACCAGATCCGTCCATTGCGGCGGAACAGAGCAAACCGATCCATCGTCAGTCTCGAGCAGCAGAGTCATCCCATAGCGGTTGTACCGCTCGCCCACCAAACACAGTTGCTGCCCGCTTAACGGATGGAACGGATGAGTCACGCCCACAAGACGCATTCCTGCAATCGAAGCATTTGCATTCTTGATTGAGTTACAAGAGGTTGGAGAGAGGACGTTTCATCTGGCCGCAGGCGACCAGTGGAACCGTGTCGCTGAGCCGCGCTCAGTTATCGATGTTGCTGGAAGGCATCGACTGGCGCAGGCCGGAGCGGACCTGGCAACCGCAGATGGCAGTGTGAACCAGATTGGATACTCCTTCAGTTACAGAAGCGTGGCATACTGCCGGGGATGTCGCCTGCCGCTCTTCCTGATCTGGACGCACTCGACAGCGCAGCGCTGAAGGCGCTGGTCCTCACACAGCATGAAGAGAAGCAGCGGCAGTTGGAGGAACTGGCTCAACAGCGAGCCACACTCAGCGAACGGCTAACGCAACACCAGGCCGAGATCGACTCACACCTCGAACAGATCGAACATCTGAAGCTGGTTGTGGAGAAGCTGCGCCGCATGCTGTTTGGCAGCAGAAGCGAGAAGCTCTCCCGGCAACTCGACCAGTTGGAACTTCAGTTGGAAGAGATGGAGACGAGCCACGCGGCGCTGGCGTCCGCTCCGGCGCGAGCCGCTCAGTCCGAGAGCAGCGCTGCGAAGCCTGCTCGCAAGCCGCTGCCCGAGCATCTGCCGCGCGAGATCCTCACGCATCATCCAGAGCAGAACTTCTGCCCGGAGTGCGGCGGCGGCCTTCGTCATTTCGGCGAGGATGTCTCTGAGCAGCTGGAGTACGTGCCGGAGAGCTTCCGGGTGATCCGTCACGTGCGACCGAAGTTCGCGTGCGGCAAGTGCGAGATAGTCGTCGAAGCGCCTGCTCCCGCACGGCCGATCGCACGCGGACTGGCTGGTCCTGGGCTGCTGGCTCATGTTCTGGTCTCGAAGTACGCCGACCATTGTCCGCTCTATCGCCAGTCGGAGATTTACGCCCGGCAGGGCGTGGAACTGGACCGCTCTACGCTGGCTGGATGGGTCGGAGCCGCGAGCGAGTTGCTCGCGCCGCTGGTCGATGCCGTGCGCCGTCACGTTCTCGGCGCGACCAAGCTGCACGCCGACGACACGCCCGTGCCGGTACTCGCTCCCGGCAACGGCAAGACCAAGACCGGCAGACTCTGGACCTACGTGCGCGACGATCGCACGGCGGGCGAGAGCACTGCGCCTGCCGTGTGGTTCGCTTACTCGCCGGATCGCAAGGGCGAGCATCCGCGCCAGCACCTGAAGGAGTTCGCGGGCACGCTGCAGGCCGATGCCTACTCCGGCTTCCATCATCTCTACGACACGGGCCGGATTCGCGAGGCGGCCTGCTGGGCTCATGCCAGAAGGAAGTTCCACGACATCCACGCGGCGCATCCCTCGCCCACGACAACCGTCGCACTGGAGCGCATCGGCGATCTCTATGGCATCGAAGCAGAGGTCCGGGGAAAACCTGCCGAGGAGCGCAGGACGATCCGCCAGGCGCGGGCCGCACCGCTGCTTGGAGAACTGCGTACATGGATGGAGAAGATGCTGCGCTCGCTGTCGCCCAAGTCCGAGACGGCGGAGGCGATTCGCTATGCGCTCTCGCGCTGGCGGGCCCTCACTCGCTATGTCGATGACGGCGCGATCGAGATCGACAACTCGGCTGCCGAGCGGTCGCTGCGTGCGGTCGCGCTGGGCCGAAAGAATTATCTTTTCTGTGGTTCCGATGGAGGCGGCGAGAGCGCGGCCGCCATCTACACCCTGCTCGGGACGGCGAAGCTCAACGGAGCTGATCCCGAACTGTGGCTGCGCGAAGTGCTGAACCGCATCGCTGATCATCCCCTCAGCCGCATCGACGAGTTGCTGCCCTGGAACATCGCCGCCGATCTCTAGCCCGCCGCCTAACTCTCTTCATCCCATCTCCGAAGTGTCCACTTGAAAAGTAGTGGACACTAAGTGGAGCTTCTGCGGCGAACTCGCCCGGTTCTGAGCTGCCGATTCACGGCATCAACGGAAAACGACCGGGGATCGAAGCCTTCGCCAACCCACTCACGCATTTCCTCATATCGCTCATCGTCCGGGTTCTGGAGAACTTCCAGCAGATCGTAATAACCAGGAACGCCCCCACTGTCTTCCGGGGGACACGCCTGTTGTCCATCCAGGCAGACGGGATACTCAGCATCATCGGCTCCGCAAAAGCGCTTTTCCAGAACGATGCTGTGCTCCCAGCCATCGCCGAGATCATATGTGTAGGTCACTGAGCTGCCGATCCCCGTCAGTACGTCACCGATACGGGCACTGCGCCCCGTCTGCGCCGAGCCCGGGCCAGCCGTACGCCGGCCATCGACGCGGAACTCATGCATGTGGCTGTCCTGCCATCCCATCGCGATCTGCAGCGCCCTGTGCAACCGGGTCAGTGTCGTATCTGCCGGAACCAGCAGCCGTCGCCAAATCGGCGGTCTGATACCGCGCAGCGTCACCTTGAGTTGGCATACTTCCTGTTCCATCCCGGCGCTCTTCTTCACCATCTCCTGCTCTCGCTGATCTCAGGATACGGCGCACCCCGGCGACAGTACCTAGCCCACATGGCAAGACCGGACGCTTACCTGCCAGGTTCGATTGCAATACGATATGCAACGAATACGATTACGCCACACAATGTCATTCCCAGCATTCGCGTATAGAGAGACCTTCGTCTTCCGATAAGAGAAAGGAGTGGATTTTGCATTGATCTGTCTCCCCCCACAGGGATATCTATTGATTAAGGATCAGTCTCAAGACAATATGTCGAGACAGACATATTGCTCAGTGCAGTCTCATACCTGATGTTTTCTCTAGTCGTTGAGCTTGAGGTATTTCACGATCTGTCGACGCAGCTTGACCATCCAGACTCGATGTAACCATGATTTGCGGAGATAGGCAGCGGTGCCAGGAACCCGTAGCGAAACACAAGTGCCGAGATCCCTCGTACTTGTGATGCTTAAGGTACCGTGCAAGCTCACGGCACGTTCCCTCATCCCGATCACACCGAAGTGTCCGGCCTTGATCTGAAGTGCGTCAGTATCCATGCCGCGACCATTGTCACAGATATTGAGTTCGAGAAATCTTCTTTTATAGTGAAGCTCGATCTTTAGCTCCGTTCCACCAGAATGGACGCAGGCATTACGAATTGCCTCGAAGACAATCCGATAGATTTCTTCACGGGCGATTGGATGCAGTTCCTGGTCTACACCATGGGTGAAGACTGTGGCCTTCATTTGGGAATCGAAAGTACAAGCGTCGCCTGCGCGACGAATAACCGCAGTCAGGCTGTCGGACTCGTCAACCGAACTGCGCAGAGCTTCCAGTGCTTGGCGTCCTTCTTCGATCGCTCGGTCGAGCCACTCCGAAAGTCGATCGAGGGAACGAATCGTGGAGTCTGGATTTTCTGCATGGCCCCTCGCGCTATCGGCCACTAATTTGCTGCCCTGGATCGTCTGCAAAAGGGTGTCATGAAGATCACGAGCTAGTCTGGTCCGCTCTTCGAGTCTCTCATCGAACCTGATTCTTAGCTTGGTTGCATAGCGACTCAGTCTCAGGTAGTAAGCGATAATGACCAGTAGGGTTCCGAGGAGAATAGCGAAGTTCCGAAACAGCGTAGTTTGATACCACGTCGGTTGTATGTCGATTGACACCTTTGCCGCTTCGTTATTCCAGACTCCATCGTTATTTCTACACACCACCTCGAAAAGATAGTGACCGGGCCGCAGGTCGTTATAGAAGGCCTGACGTCGTGTGCCGGCCTCGACCCAGCTCTTGTCGTGGCGTGAGAGTCGATAACGGAAGCGAACTCGTTCTGGTATGCGAAAACTCAATCCCGTATAGTCGATTTGGATCTCATGCGTTTGGGGAGGGAGTCGAATCGAATGCGTCGGTAAATAGTTCTTCTCATCCGCCACGATCATCTCAACATGTACTGGAGGAATAGTCGAATTGAACGGTAGATGCTTTCGATCGATAAATTGAAAATCGTAACCCGTTGCGGACCAGAGCTCCCCGGAAGAAGTCTGTGCCGGACTGCCTTCAAACAAACTTGGCATGGCGCCATCTAGTCCATCAAAGAACCTGCCCAGAATCCTCGATGGAAAATGCTTCCACCAGGAAGAGAGCGCTGTGTCTGCAACTTGCAGAATTCCGCAGTGCATGTAGAACCATTTTGAGCCGTCGTGGTCATCCTGAATGTTGACACCGCCATCGCACGGAAGTCCGCTGGCGGTATCCAATCTTCTGGCTTTGCCATTTTCGTAACGAATGAAGCCCTTTGGGGTGACCAGCCATAGCCCTCCATTCGGCTCCTGCAGCAAATTTTCGACTCGATCATCGAAGCCATCAGCAGGTACGCGTTGAAAACGACCCCCATGAAAGCTGTACAGCCCATGCGACGCCCCTCCGATCCAAAGATCACCGTCGAGAGAGGGGCTCATTGCATTCATGACCTGGTCACCAAGGACTGGCGTCGGGTCAAACCTGCCAGTGACCGTCCCGTTGTGAATCCTGTTCAGGTAGGAATGATGGGTCTTGAGATCTTCTGAAGAAACCCAGATGTTATGCTCCTGGTCCTCGGTAATACAGACGACAATCTCTGAGGCAGAGTTCGAAAAGGATGAGATTTCAGTCAGCAATTGTCCGCGTCGAAGGGTAAACATTTGATTTGCAGCAGCGATCCACAAGGCTCCGGAGGAATCAGCAAATAAGAACTGTATGTCGTGTAAAGGCTTTCCTCGGCTGTCCTTTATCTGTTCGAGATTGCCATTGCGAAGCCGGCTCAGAGTAGCGCTTCCCAGATACAGACTACCTGTACCGTCAACGGCAACAGCCCTGGCGCGATCGTCAAGTAGTCCTTCGTTTGAAGTAAAGCTCTGTACTGCATAATCTCGAAAATAATCTACGCCCATGGGCGTTACGAGCCACAGGTCGCCCTCGCGGTCCTGAAGAATTGAGAGAATACGCCGTCCGGTTAGACCATTTTCGGTATCGATGTGGTCTAGTTTGCCGTCCAAGAGCCTATAGAGTCCTCGGTCGGTGGTTCCTATCCAGAGCGCGCCGGATTTTCCAGCCAGTAATGCCGAGACGCTAAACTGACTTCCGTCGATACCATGACTCATGAAGGTCTTCCACGTTCCATGATCCAATTGGAGCAGGCCTTCGCCCATTCCTGCATTTTGAGTGCCCGCCCACAATGTGCCGTCTGTGAGGCTGGCTAAACTACGCACTGCATTCAACCCATTTTGTTTTCGGAGGGCTGGAATCTCTTGATGCTCAGGCGCCGCACCTTCCTTCCAGCGACAGGTCCCCTCCTGGCTGCCAATCCAAAGATAACCATCGGCCCCAATCGTGTCCGCGAGTCCTCGGGTGCAAGAGAGACCTTCGCGGGATCCCAGACACTGCAATTCAGTTTTGCCGATCTTACAGAGCGGGCTCGGGCGACTATGAGCTCCGCTCACCCCCATCCATACATTGCCCATAGCGTCTTCGACGAAAGGGCCTGGCCATCTCGGAGAATCAGGATAGTTGTAGACGTGCCCCGACGTGATTCGAGCCAGACCGCGGTCAGTTCCAACATACAGCGATCCATCCCTCGCACCGAACAGAAACCAGAGTGAGTTACTCGGGAGAGATTCTCCTGGCGCCGGCATCCATTTGACAAAGCGGACTCCATCAAAACGGAACAGCCCGTTGCTTGTACTCACCCATATATACCCGTCTTGGGTTTGGGCGATACTTTGCGGGGTGCCCAGAAGACCGGCATCTCCGATCTGCCACGCTTTGTGAGCATACTGATTTAATCTCGTCCGTGGCTCAAGCGCCTGCGCAGTCCATATACCGCTTGAGATTAGAAGACAAGCAATAGCGATAATCTCAACTTGGATTGCTCTGGACCTGTGCTCTCGTGTCATTGAGGTCTCACGACCGCAGCGAATTCGTCATACCTCAAGAAGCCCTCTGCGCAACGCAAGTGCGACGGCATGAGTTCGGTCGTTTGCCTGTAGCTTGTCGACGATGTTCTTGATATGGAAATTCACGGTCGTCTCAGAAATACCCAATCGATCCGCGATCTGTTTATTTTTGTTTCCATCCCGGATCAATTCAATGACTTCAAGCTCGCGGGGAGTCAGGTCTTCCTGGCCCATATGCTCAGCCACAGCCCCGGCGACATCAGGGGGAATATATCTGCGCCCCTTGAAAACCGTGCGAATGCTTTTGAGCAGTTCGTCTCCCGGCGTGCTCTTCAGGACATAGGCCGCGGCACCCGCCCGCAACGCCCGCTGGATTTCCATATCGCCACGAGAAGTGGTCAGCATCATGATCCGGGCATTCGAGAATTGATGGCGGATGGCAATCAGAGCTTCAGTGCCACTTGCTCCCGGAAGCCTTTGATCCATCAACACCACATCCGGCCTTAGACGGCGATATTCGTTCAACGCATCATCGGCATTTGATACCTGCGCGATGAGCACCATATCCGGTTGTGAGGATATGAGGATCTCAAGACCGTCCCGGAAGACGGGGTGATCTTCGACTGTCATGATACGGATTTGCTTTTCTGTCTCCATAACGTGTTTCCACTTCCGTAGCCTGTGTACGAGAACACCTGATAAGAACTTTTCCTATAACGCTAAGCAACCTGTAGCGTTGTCGACAGCATGAAATCCACAGGGTGACACCTGCAGAAATCTACAGGTCCACATCAAGAATGCTCCAGCGGTCTCCTATGTGCAAATCATCACTCCTGCGCTCGCCTCTCTTTTGGGACCGACGAGGTAGAAGGATCAGCCAATCCACGGATAAACAAAGAATTAGCCAAATGCACAGTCGCCTTATCAACTTGCAGGAAAGTTCGCCTGCAGCACGTTGTCCGTAATCGCGGCTAGCTCGCCATCTTCCAGGCCGGACGCACATAGTGACAGGTATACCCGTGCGGGTATCGCTGCAGATAATCCTGATGCTCCGATTCAGCTTCCCAGAACTCACCGGCTTGAGAAACTTCAGTGACGATTTTGCCGGGCCACAATCTCGAGGCTTCAACGTCCGCGATCGTCTTTTCGGCAACCCGTCTCTGCTCGTCGCTCAGATAGAAGATGGCCGAACGGTAGCTAGCGCCAACGTCGTTGCCTTGCCGATTACGAGTGGAAGGATCATGAATCTGGAAAAAGAATTCAAGAAGCGCTCGATAGCTAAGAACGTTAGGATCAAAGACTACTTCAATTGCCTCTGCATGGTTTCCATGGTTCCTGTACGTAGGGTTGGAAACCTCTCCTCCCGTGTAACCAACGCGGGTTCGCAGCACACCCGTAATATGCCGAATGAGATCCTGCATTCCCCAAAAGCATCCTCCTGCAAGAATCGCGGTCTCAGTTGTCTGGCTCATACTATTTACCTCCGTCTATTGTCGTGAACAACTTGAGATATTCGCCATACCCTTCGTCTTCGAGTTCATCGAGAGGGATAAAGCGCAGAGAGGCGGAATTGATGCAGTATCTTAACCCCCCTTTCTCTCTTGGCCCGTCATCGAAGAGGTGCCCCAGATGACTGTCCCCGTGCGCTGATCGGACTTCGACACGGATCATGCCATGGCTATCATCATGATTCTCGATCACGTTGTCAGCTTCAATCGGCTTGGTAAAGCTAGGCCACCCCGTACGGCTATCGAATTTATCGGTTGAAGCAAATAGCGGTTCGCCAGACACTATGTCGACATAAATGCCCGGTTCCTTGTTGTCCCAATATTCGTTGTCGAACGAGCGTTCGGTCCCGCTCCGTTGTGTCACTCGATACTGTTCCGGTGACAGTTTTGAAATGGCTTCTGGATCTTTACGATACTCTGGCATTTCTTACCTCCTGAAGACCGGGATTCTTGTCATATCAATACTGGGGCGCTGCAACATCGATGCTTCTGCAGATATCGCGGGCCTTGCTATCAGTAGTGGCGCAGTTCCCTTTCCGCTACGAACGGAAGAACAAGGCCCGCTATTCGTCCGCCCGAATCTAATTGCGACCCGCCATGACGCCGCCGTCTACAGGCAGGATCGTCCCGGTAATCCAGGAGCTGTCATCCGATGCGAAGAAGAGTACGGCATTTGCCACATCAGCTGGTTGGCCAATCCGCCCTAACGGATGAAACGCATTGAATGTGGGCAAGACTTTGGAAACATCTTCTTTTGACAAGAATGTTGAATATATGGGAGTCTCAACAACGGCCGGAGCAACAGCGTTAATTCTGATCTTGTCAGGGGCCAACTCCAGAGCAAGATTATGGACGAGTGCGTGGACACCGGCATTCGCGGCGGAGTAAGCTGCGGAAGGCGTTGCACCGACCGCCTGTAGCGCCCATAGAGCGCCAGTATGCACAATTGCGCCACCACCGCGCTTCTTCATTGACTTGGCTGCAGCTTGGGCCATGAAGAACTTGCCCTTAAGAATCGTATTGAGGAACCAGTCATATTCCTCTTCGCTGAGGTCGACGAAAGGCTTCGGCTTGAATACGCCGGCATTGTTTATGAGGATGTCGAGACCACCAAATTCCTTCTCGGCCAAGGTCGCGAGAGCAACTGCCGTTGCCGGTTTAGAAATATCTCCGGCAAAGAATCGTACCTGACCTGGCTCCGCTGATATCTCAGAAGCGACCGAGTATAACTTTGCTTCATTTCGGCCGTTAAGAATTACCGACGCTCCATGGGCGGCCAAGCGTTTCGCCACTTCTTTCCCAATCCCGGAACTTCCACCCGTAACGATAGCCACTTTTCCTTTGAAATGCACAGAAACCTCTCTTTCGGTTGTGACGCTATTGTTTGACAGCAAACGCGTTGTGATTCACCGCGTGCTACTCTGCTAGCTCGGCGATATTCTCAATCCCTTAAGGAAATCTCTATCCTCTAGTGTCAACAGTTGAGCGAACTTGAGAAACGTAATTAGCTTCCGAATCGTGAATGCTCGCAGACACCGTTTAGGTCCGTTCAAGCAATGCATCCAAGAGAACATCTCAAACTCCTTTGTTGAACCGGTCTCGCAAGAATTTGGGCAGGCTCGAAGCTGCATTCAAGGAATCTGCTAGCGTCCATAATGCCGCTCCAAGCAGAACGAGATCCTTGATTAGGAATTCGCCTACATCGCCAGACAGAGCGGGAAATCCTCCGAGACTTGGTTCCCAACCCGGGGTCGAAATGATGAATGATAGGGTCGTCAGGAACATGATTACTGCCCCTGCACTCCCTACGGCGGAGGCAAGAGGAAACCAGCGACGAAGGGCAATCAGAATCGCGATGGCCATTTCGATTGCGCCAATAATCATGGTGAAGTGATCCACCGTCCAGACGCTATATCCCCAATGCAACAGTGGACTGTGTGCGATTAGAGGTTCGATACCCTTAGCCTCATAGTCTGTCGCTTTCATCGCTGCAATCCAGCCAATAGCAACTGTCAGGCCATAGCGAAGGAAGCCCCCTCCGAGCCATTCGATCCTGACGACCTTTTCTGATTTCGGAACTACCGGCGTGCGTAGTGCGTTACTCATGAACGTCCCTTTCATGCTGGTTTCGGCGCCACACCGAACGGATAGAGTCGGATAAACTCATACCTCCACCGATTCCAACCGCCCACTCCGGTACGGACTTTTGAGTTTTTTTGACGCGAATCAGCGAGAACAGTCCGATTCTGATCTCTGTGTGCATCTATGCCATCCTCAAACACCACAGTCGCAGCCCTGAAGTTTTCTATAGCGACGCGAAACCAGTCTCGGCTGGGACTGTAAACGGCCCCGGAAGCATCAAGTAGGATTGACACGTGATTGAATCAGCGTTCGATCTCTCCTGGAGACCTCTCGAACTGTCGACATCCGGATGCGTGAGCTGTGACGCTGACGGCCAACGACAATTGGATCGACCACCTCAAGCCTGAAGAAAAATATAGGGACATCTTCAGGAAGATGGGCTAAACAGAGTGTGGAACAGGAAATTGTCCGACCTATCGGCCTTTTGAAATTCTCTCGAAGCCGAATATCTGATTTCCTAGAGAAGATACTTGCTCGGTAAAGGCGGTGAAATCATGAATCCAACAGCACAACTCAGGAGCTTTGGTCAGAGCCTCTGGCTCGACAACATTACGCGTGATCTGCTGAATAGCGGCACACTCAAGCGCTACATCGCGGATCTATCGATTACTGGATTAACCTCGAACCCTACTATCTTTGATCATGCGATCAAAAACAGTTCATCCTATGATGCTGCGATCATGGAAGGCTCTCGTAAGGGTAAGAGCGGTGAGTCGCTATTCTTGGATCTCGCTCTGGACGACATCACCCAGGCAGCAGATCTATTCCGGGCAATTCACGACCAGACGAACGGTGTGGATGGGTGGGTCTCTCTGGAAGTCCCTCCCTCCTTGGCCTACGACGCGACCAAGACCCTCAGTGCGGCAAAAGAGCTCTTTGCGCGCGCGGCTCGTCCCAATGTATTCATCAAAATCCCTGGCACGAAAGAAGGTCTGCAGGCAATCGAAGACGCGATCTTTGCGGGTGTGCCCATTAACGTCACTTTGCTCTTCTCCGCCGATCAATACGTAGCTGCGGCCTACGCATATCTCCGCGGTGTTGAAAGACGCGTTGAAGCGGGTCTCAACCCTGTCGTAGCCTCGGTAGCTTCTGTTTTCATCAGTCGGTGGGATGTGGCCGTAACAGACAAAGTTCCGGAATCGCTCCGTGGAAAGCTTGGCGTAACGATTGCGCGCCACGTCTATGCCGAATATCAAAAGCTTCTCGATTCGGGACGCTGGCAGCGGGCGCTTAACTTCGGCGCACGCGCCCAGCGCCTTTTATGGGCAAGCACTGGAACGAAGGATCCCAAGCTGCCAGATACGTTTTACATCAAACAGCTCGCCGCGCCATTCACCATAAATACAATGCCCGAAGGAACACTCCAGGCATTTGGGGATCACGGCGATTTTAGCCCAATCACAATAGAGTGGTCGAATGTCGATGGAACAATTCAACGTTTCGTCGATGCTGGAATTAATGTCGACGCCTTGGGAGCAAAGCTTCAGAGTGATGGCGCTGGGGCATTTCTAAAATCCTGGAACGACCTTATGGATGTCATCAGCGCCAAGGGCATGGAGTTGGCACGAGTAGGATAGTTGAGGACATGCAAGTCAGAATAAAACGTGTCTACGAGGAACCTGACGCCCATGACGGCCTTCGGGTCCTCGTTGACCGTCTCTGGCCAAGAGGACTATCGAAGTCCCAAGCAAAAGTTGATCTCTGGTTGCGTGAGATCGCACCAAGTACCGAACTCAGGAAGTGGTTTGGTCACGACCCAGCA
The DNA here is from genome assembly GCA_963725225.1 of uncultured Acidobacteriaceae bacterium. Classification (GTDB taxonomy): domain Bacteria; phylum Acidobacteriota; class Terriglobia; order Terriglobales; family Acidobacteriaceae; genus Silvibacterium. Next base: position 32,799 of record CAVRXY010000008.1, on the reverse strand, counting down.
AAATGGACCGAGTTCCAGCGACGATATTGCGCCGAACTCCAGCGCAATTCAGAGCAAGTGAGATTGCTGCGCCAGGAATTACACAAAGGACCGGTGACTCTGCTCTTCGGCGCAAAAGACGTTCACCATAACGAGGCTGTCGTTCTCGAGGAAATTCTCAAACAGCAGGTCAGGCCAGCCGGCGAGTTCGCAGCAAAATAGGCGAGCAGATGGTGTAATAAGCAGGTCCCGTCTGCCAAACTGTTTTCAATACATATTAATCATTCGTTAGAGCGAGAGCGGCCTGTTCGGGATGTTGCTGGTATAGAGCAGACTCATGCTGCAGCAACCACCGTTTCCGATCGATCCCTCCACCGTAACCAGTCAGCGTACCATCGGAGCCGATGACGCGGTGACAAGGTACAACAAGGCTCACTGGATTAGAACCATTGGCGTGCCCCACCGCTCGGATGGCTTTCGGCTTGCCAATTTGCATAGCGAGCTCCGCATAGCTGACAGTTCGTCCGGAGGGGATATTTCTTAGCGCCTGCCACACAGCGCGCTGGAATTCGGTTCCTGCCATTTTCACTGGCAAGGAATTCAGTGCACCAAGATTACCTGCAAAGTAGCAACGCATTGCCTCCGAGATTTCGCTCGGAATTGCGCCCGACTCAATCCTGAAACCATCGGTTCCGTAGTACCTCCGCAAAAGATACAGCATGCGCTCTTCATGATTCGTCCATTTAACCGCACGTAGGCTTCTGTCGGCGTCAGTTGCAATCAACATCTCCCCCAGCGGAGTATCCAATCGTCCGACCACGAGGTGAATGATCTCCTTCATGAGCGCTCCTTCATCTCTCGTGACGCTACAGGAGCAACCGCCCAAAGATGTTGTGCGGCATAGGCGCGCCAGGGACGCCACGATTCTGCGCGTTGAAGGAGCGTGGCTGGAATCTCTGCTGTGGCACCACCCACGACAGCCGCACCACGAAGCAGCCCGATGTCATTCGCAGGGAACGCATCCATTTCGCGGACAGCGCGCAATGCAATGTACTGAGCTGTCCAATCGCCTACACCTCGGATTGCCTTGAGCCGCGTAATTGTTTCCTCGATGCTTCCCAAGGGACAAAATAGATTGTGGTCTGCAACCGCGGCCTCAGCCAGCGCCTTCAGCGTGGCCAACCGCGCCCGTGGCATGGGGAGATCGATTGATCTCGCCCTGACCAGTTCTTGTGATGTGGGAAATATGCGGGATAGATCAGGATGAGCGATATAGGATGCCGGGACGTGTTTACCATAGAGCGCGACAAGCTGTCCGGCTAATCTGCGCGCGGCGGCTACACTGATCTGCTGGCCGAGTACTGCCCGCACTGCCAGTTCAAAACCATCCCAGCCGCCTGGGGCGCGCAGTCCAGGCCGCCGCTCGATCAAATGGCGCTAATAGAGGATCGCTTGAGAGATGAGCATCGATGGCTTCTATGTCGGCGCTAACGTCAAACTGACGGCGCACACGAGCGACGATTGCCGGCAGCGATTTGACATTTGGGAAGTGGATTCTGACAGCGATATTATGGCGGTTCGGTTCATGAAACACTTCGATTGAACCAAGACAGCCCTCAACCTCGACAGTTCGAAAGTAGCGGCCGTCTTCCACAATCTCCATATCGGGAATTGCGCGGGTGCGCAAAAAGGCAAGAATTGAGTCCCAATCGTATGGTGGCCGATACCGTAAGCGTAACGTCACTCCTTCGCCGTCGGTTGCCGACGCGGTCAACGTCTTGCGCCTCAAAGCACTGGGAGGACGGCGAAAGAGCTTCTGGAACGTCTCGTTAAATCGGCGAACACTGCCAAAGCCGGCTGCTGATGCTATCTCGCTCATCGGCATGCGGGTCTCATGAATCAATTGCTTGGCGAAAAGAACTCGTCGTGTCTGCGCCACGGAAATTGGAGAAGCTCCCAGATGTTGAAGAAACAGTCGCCTCAGGTGCCGTTCACCGATGCCAAGACGACTTGCCAGGATTTCGACACTGGCATTGTCTTCATCAAGTGCGCCCTCAGTAATCAGGGCTAATGCGCGAGAAACGGTATTCGAAGTCCCGCGCCAGGAAGCCATGTCAGGAGCTGTTTCCGGCCGGCATCGGAGACACGGCCGAAAACCTGCATCCTGTGCTGCCGCCGCGGACGCGTAGAAATTACAATTCTCAAGCTTCGCAGTGCGTGCTGGACAGACTGGCCGACAATAAATGCCAGTGGATTTCACTCCCACAAAAATTAGCCCGTCAAAGCGGACGTCCCTGCTCTGTAAGGCTCGGTAACAGACCAGTCGATCAGGTAGTTCCATACTGCGATTCTCACATCGATCGATGATCGCGTTGGCGGCTTTCGGACATGGTCACTCCTTTCAGTTTGCCCTTTTATTCTGGAACGCACCTATCACTTTTAATGGGGCCTCCAGATTGTTCACATGGTAATGCCCTTCTGCGCTTGATTTCGGCTAACAAGTGCAACGGCAGATGTGCGGCTTTGCGAATGCCAATCCGATTGCTATGTGACGCCTGTGTCTATTCTGGTCCAGGGCTGCAGATGCACATCCAGTGGTTGCTCGCTAAACGCGGACTTGCCTCACGGATTTATCTGCCCAATTCGAATGAGCCGCAGCCACTTGGAGAGCCTTGTAATGTTCCTCTCGGCAGCGTCTGCAAAAATAATCTTTCCGGGAACGACCAATACCACTTCGGCTCCCCCTTCGCTTGCGTTGTGGATCGATAGCTTTGCGCCAATTTGGGTGGCCCGCTCATGCATCCCTAGTATTCCAAAATGCCCTGCCTTGCCTGAACGGGAGACATCCTCATCGATGCCGCGGCCATTGTCGAGTACGCGAAGAACGAGATTCGGACCGTATTCAAGCCCTACAGTGATGCGGTTCCCTCCCGAATGAACACAGGCGTTTCGAACTGCTTCATAGCCAATCCGATGCACCTCGCCTCTGACAATCTGATGTAGCTCCCTGATTCTTCCCGACTGCTGGAAGGCGGCGTGGAAGTTGCGCATGGAACTGCACTCTGCGAACGCAAGCCGAAGCGAATTCAAAAGATCGCCATCCTCGGATGATGTCGTACGAAGCGACTCGAGCGCGGCGCGTCCCTCCTGCGCAGCTCGATCCAGCCACTCCGAAAGGCGGGATAGAGAGCTCTGTACCCGCTCAGCGTCGTCATGATGCTTGAGCGCATCGTCCGCGGCCAACTTGCTTCCCTGTATGGTTTGCATCAGCGTGTCATGGAGTTCGCGGGCCAAACGAGATCTTTCCTCCATGCGTTCATCGAAGCGAGACCTCATTGAGGTCATATATTGCATGATCCTGAGCCGATAGAGCGCATAAATAAACAACAGGCTGAAGACGATGCATAAGAGCCGGAACCAAATTGTCTGGAACCATGCGGGGACCACGGTAAAACTGAGCCCAGTTCCTTGTTCATTCCAGATGCCATCGTTATTGCATGCGATTACTCGGAACCGATATTCCCCCGGTCGGAGATCTGTGTAGAATGCCTGGCGTCGCGTCGTTGTCTCCTGCCAGCCATGATCCCGCCCTTCCAGCATGTAGCGGAATCTTACCGCCCTTGGGTTCACAAAGCTCAATGCGGTGTAGTCGATTTCAAGATCCCGTATCAGGGGAGGAAGCCTCAGACCATCAGTAGGGTAGTAGCTCCTTCGATCCGCAACAATGTTCTCCAGATGTACTGGAGGTGGCAGTTCGTTTCGAACAAGATGACTTGGATCGATTGACTGCAAGCCAAACTGGTTGGCGAACCACAACCGTCCGTCGAGTGATTTAGTAGCTGGGTTGAAGTCAGGAACTCCGGCCTGAACGCCTTCGAACGCGCCAAAGATTGTTGGCGCAATGACCGTATGGGAATCGGCCCACCACCTTTGTAGATCTGCCTTCTCTATTCTTACGAGTCCGCATTCTGTGTATAACCAAAGCGCACCTTGGTTGTCCCATGCAGCTCCGATGATTCCATCACAGGGAAGGCCATTACGGGTCGTCAATATCTGAGATTTAGTATGCGACCATGCCACGAGCCCAAATGCTGTCGTCCCAAAGACCGACCCGTCCGAATTGACTAGGACCTGGCGGACATCGGAATCCTCCTTGTGGGGAAACGGATAGACATGAGCATGTCCATCTTGAAACCGTGCCAAGTCGCCGTTTCGAAGGCCCAGCCAGATTCCGCCATGCAAGTCTGCAGCAAGAGGACGGGCAGAAGGAACTGTGGATTGCGAGTATGCGTCAACCACCGTCAGGCCTTGAATTCGGATCAGTTCGCGGCGTGATCCACTGACTTCAGCCCAAATGTTGTTTTGGGTATCTTCGGTAATTCCCACAATGAGCCCGGTCGGGCCGCCATCCCTTCGACGGATTTTGTGAAATTGCCCGTGTTGGTACACAAAGAGACCTGTGTCGACTCCAACCCACAACCGACCGTCATGATCTTCAAACAAGGATGTCGTTTCCTGGCCAGGTAGACCATTGGCTGAACTTATGGAAGAAATACGACCATCCTTGATTGAATCCAGACTATTACCATTCGACAGCCAGACTGTGCCATCTCGAGAGGCAAGAACAGAAACCACGTTGTCAGCGCTTAGGCCTTCCCGTTCGGAAAATGAGATTACTGGCTGCTGATGAAAACATTCCACGCCTTTGTTTGTTGCAACCCAGATGTTTCCTTCGTGATCTTCGAAGAATCGTGAGACAAGGTTTCCAGGCAGACCGTCCTCAGTTCCAAATCGGTCAACCTGACCGTGATAAATGCGGTAGACGCCTCGATTTGCTGTTCCTATCCATAGTCCGCCGTCGCGGTCCTGAAGTAGAGCTACAACGTCCAACCTCGTCCCATCGAATCCAGGCGAAGTGAATGGCTTCCATACGCTCCCTATGTTGAATTGCTGAAGACCTCCGCCTTGCCCTGTCGACTCGAGTCCCACCCAGAATGATCCATCCGACAAAGGAACAATAGCGTTTACTCCATCTAGCCCGTCTGTTGCCGCAATATTCAACGGGTATGTCGCGGAAGAACCAGGCTTCCACCGAAGAAGAGCTTTGTCCGTCCCGACCCACAAGTTCCCTAATCGATCGCGGACCAAAGGTCCGGGGCAACACTGGATCGGTACGATACCATCCGATGCATCCAGACATCGGACTGTCGCGCCTGACACTTTGCAAATCGGACCTTCTCCCTGCGTGCCTGCACTCTCCAAGGAAAACCAGATTATCCCCGAGGGATCCTCCAGGATCGAGAAGACTTTACCACGAACGCTCGGAAAGTTAACTAGCTTTTGATCAATAAGATGGGCCACTCCTTCACGCGTCCCAATCCAAAGACTTCCGTCATGCGCGCCGAACAAGGAGTGTATCTCCGTCGACGGCAGATGTGCGCCGTCAGGAAATGTCCAGGGTTGGAAACGCGCACCGTCGAAACGAAACAGGCCAGACTCAGTGCCGATCCAGAGATAACCATCAGATGTTTGGGCAATGGCTCGTGCCGCGCCTCTTAGATAACCATCCTGAATGAGCCATGCAGTGCGTGCGTATTGGGAGATCTTCAGGTTTGGATCGAGTGCTTGAACTGAAATGGGCACAAGCAGGCTCAACACGAAACCACATACGTGAAACATCGATGTGCTGAAAGACCTTGCCATGCGGACCCTGCTTCAAGCACTTGGCTTACCATCGCTGGGCAAATGTCGGCGCTTCCTGAGCCTCCCACCAACGTTGAACGCGAGAGAACCCAGCTCACATTCTGATCTTTTAGCTCCTGACAAGAAGCGGACACCTGTAGTTTACTTCAGGTGACATGCGCGAGTCCTCCTGCCCAGCCGTTGCTGGGTTGTCATTCGAAAATCGAGGAAGGCGGAAGGATACCGGCCCTATGGAACAAACTCCGGATGGCGGGCAATACTCCCATTCCTGACGGAAATGGAGGATCATCCGCCTACAGCCCAGCACGATCTCCATCCACCACGACAGGTTCGTTATGTCACCGAATTTTGTCAATAACGTTGCGAGCGGATGACTATTCGATATTCGATACGCGTGGGGCTTCTGCTGGACTGGCGAGCGCATAGGCAGTTACAGCCACAACGGCCGCGTTCTCAGCAAGGTGACGCCTGTCAATGTTATCGAGAGGTACCGGCTGCAGCGTGGTGATAGTTAAAGTAGAAGCGCATGTCTTCGGTCGGGGTGAAGCCCGTCGCTCCTCGCGCAATCATGTCTGCAGCATCCTCACCAATTTCTTCCCCGTTCGATACGAGGCTGGCTCCAATTGGTTCCAGGGTAACGCCAACCGGATTCGCATCAGATTGACCTTCCTCGCTAAGGGACCTCCAAGTGGTGCGCCCACACCTATGGCCACTCATATGATCACACCGTCAGAAAAACCCATTTGGCTGCAGGAACTCTTCATCGATCTCTATCGCAGAGATGTGGTCAAAATAGTTGCTAACGGTCTTGAGCCCAACGCCAATCAGGACTTCAAGCAGTTTGTCCTTGGAATAGCCTGACTCAAGGAAAGCGTCAACGACCTGCTGTGCCGCATAGCCTCTCCGTAGAACAAGCTCGCTGGTGAGATTCACGAGTGCATCGAGACGGGGGTCCGACAACTGCTGGCCGAACTCGATTGCTGCGATTGCTTCACCCGTCACATCGGTAAAAAATCGGGCCAGCGCACTGTGCGATGCCGCACAATAGTTACACTTATTTTCCCTGCTCGCTGTCAATAACACGATTTGCTGCTCAGTAGGGGTCAACGTTCCGTGTTGAAAACAGAGATTGGTGTTCAAGTAGGCTCTCAGGGCGGAGGGCGAATGGGCCATGGACGCCAGCAGATTGGGTATAAAACCAAAGTATCTTCGTGCCTGGTCCAACAGGTCCCGGGACGCAGCAGGTGCGTCCTGCATCGTGAGCGGCGTGAAAAGTAATGAATTAGGCATGAGAAGAAGATTCCTTTGTGCCTCTCATAGAATGAGGGGCAATAGATGCTCTGAGCGATCATGTTGAGACATATCCTCTCTCCTAATTGACTCCAAATGCCCTATTGTTTTCCTCAGTCGGTAGACTACGGATCGCCCTTAGTCGCGGTTCTATCGAGATAGACATGGCGCATCTTAACGAAGCCAGACCCATCATTCGCCAACTCCACCGCTCCCTCAGTCAAATACGAGGATGAAGAGAGCGAAGTCCCAAAACACGCGTAGCGTTATACATCGCTTGCTGCAGCGATAACTTCAACCTCAACCAAAAACTCTGGCCGTACAAGTTGCGGTATCACCAAAAGCATCGAGGCGGGTTCTCCATCACCCAGAAAACGAGTTCTGGCTTTGACATATTCAGGAATGTCCCCAGCCCTCGTCAGATATTGAGTCACCTTAACGACATTTGCCAGGCTCATATTAGCCTTCTCGAGCATAACGAGTATGTGTCTCCAGGCGATCTCAGCCTGCGCGCCAATCTCTTTAGGCAGCCTGCCGCTTGTCTCGAGACCTGGTGTGCCTGAAGTAAACAGCCACCGATGATTAGCTCCGACCTCGATAGAGTCACTATACTTTCCGATTTGGTGAGACACGCCGATGTCGTAGGATTTGTGTTTATTCGGATCTGATCCCATATTGGAAGCTCCTTACGTGATCACATTGTGATTCGAAAGCGACTGAAGGCTAATTGTAATGAAGATCAGCTCTGGCAAGCTATGCGCGGTCTGAATTTTAGCAATCAATGTACACTTAAGCATCGTAGCCCGTGGCGATTCAGACAATGGGGTATTAGCAGCTTGGGCCCTATAGAAATCTTTTGGGTCTTGCTCTCGAATTGACAAGCAGCTAGGGATTAGCTGCTTTCCAGTAGCCAGCACTGGTCTTTAGTGGCAACCATCTTCGTGTGTGTTGTTAGTGATAGACCGAACAGTCCCCACCTGATCATCGGAGTAGTGTATGTCTTCCAGTGATCGCAAAGCGCGATCGCTAGTTGTGGCCGCAGAATTGAGCCATTGTGAGACCTGGTCAAGCGCTGCGCGCGTCTGCGTAACATCGGGCATGCCTTTGCGTGCCTCTGCAACTGCCCGCTGCGCTCGCCGTAGGGCATAGCCGACGTTTGCGTTGAGAGTTCTGGCCACGGTAGACCGGGCTTGGAAATTATAGAAGTATGCATCGTCAAGATTTCGCTCATACAAGCGCACATAGAGACCAGTAGTGTCTACATGGAATGCGCAAACTGCTGGGATGCCGAGCCTCATGGGAGTTCGGGCCGAACCGATGGGACATCAGCTATACGCAATGCGGAGCGTCCTCTCGAATTCCCGTCCGCGCTTCATACTTGCAGACGAAGTAGGCCTCGGGAAAACGATTGAGGCAGGACTCATAATTTAGGCGCTGATGCAGGAGAAGTCGAATCTCCGTATTCTCATCATCGCACCAGGCTCGATGAGTCGGCAGTGGTTCTCTGAAATCTATTTGCGCTTCGGCGCCCGTGCATTCGGATTGATAGAGGCTCAAACCCTGCTCAAAACAGGGGAACGGCGCGCGCGATTTTGCACGCCGGCGGTTAGCGGAGGGACGGGTTATCTGTTTCTACTCTTCGGTGTTCACGATTTGCCCTCCGATTTTTGTCAGGCGTGAGGGACATTCGGTCGCTGTCCAGTGGATCAGACAGGAGCACAAAGCCAGCTCACCGGCATAGACCATCAACTTTGATTCTCAGCCGAAATTGCTCTTCGGCTATAAGATCTGATTAGATAGAACGAAGCTCCGAAAGAAATAATATCCTTGAAGAGAAACAAACCGGTGTCGTTCATGTAATGGATGCCATTAACCACGACAGTGTCATCCGGAGTCGTGATCAACATGGTGCTTGTGGTGAAGAACATGACGAGTAGGATCATCCCGCCCGCAATGCCTGCTTTAGGTTTGAAGTAGCCAATGATCAGCAGGAATGCCGCTGTCCACTCCGTAGCCCCGATCATATCGGATCCAATATAGGGTCCAAAGAGCTTGAACTGCCAGCTGATCAGTGGGCTATGAGTGACGAGCGGAAGGATAGTGATTGCTCCGGGTGCTGTCATCTTGAATTTGCCTGCCCACAGCAACATCGCGATCATTCCAATGCTGGTAACGAGAAAAGCAATATTCCGCTTTACGACAAAAGCCGCGAGCTTTGTGAGAAAACTCTTCGCCTGTAGTTCGTTACTCGCGTTCGTTTGAGATCCGCGGACACCACCGCCCGGCACCCCAGCAGGTGTAGTTTCAATCATAAAAGCGCTCCTTCATGGCGGTTGCGGGTCAATCGCGCGCGTCAATTGTTCAATCAGCCCGTACCCATCAGTTCAGCTCAATAAAAAATGCGTTGACCATGTCGACATCGGACAGGTACGTGTCGATCCGTGAGATCTTCCCCTCACTAAGGGGACAGACTGTAGCAAGATGTTCGTCAAGAATCAGGTCTCCGCGTCGTGCGGTGTTGTTCAATGAAAGCGCAACCCCGTGCTGTCCGAATAGGGATGTTCTTCAAACCGACGTTGAGTTTGTAGTTGACAATCAGTTGCGACCGCTTGAGTCAGGTTTGCACAATGGAATTGGCCCGACTATCTGGCCAATTCTGCCGAAGCCGCCATGCCCTATCGGCGTGTTCAATATATTGAGTTCGATGGTTCTCTCACAAATCTTGGGACCGATGGAGATCTGCATCAAATTCTTTTTCTTTGGTCCGGAAAGGAAAGAACCTGATTCACTGTAGACAAAGTTACGAGCGAAGAAGCTATAGAAAAACTCAGGTAGCCACCCATTTAATCTGTTGAGCGTCTCGACAGACAGGCTTTGCTACCCTCAGATGCCAGCGTCATGATGCGCCTGTGGCCATCGTCAACGATGGAGGTCAATCACTAGCTGGCTCGGTAACGGAAGGAAATGTACGCAATAACAAATCTGTTCACAAAAAACTTAGGGGAGCCGGCGTACAAATCCATACCGACTCCGCACGTAGTGAGGGCCAACTCGAATTTTGAAGAATCTGGAGTCCGATCAGCTCGATTGCGACGCATGGGCGTCTGGTTTCGAGGAGTCACTCCGGTTTCGGAAGTACTTTCCGTCCAGCAATGACAGCTTCGAGGGCGTCCCGTTTCGCCTTCATCCGGATGTGACTGTAACAGCCTGCCCGCTAAAAGGTCCCCGACCGCGGCGGTTAAGGGCCAATGTCGGCAAAGGCCCAATATTAAAGCGGACAAATCAGCTCAGTTACTGCAAAGGTTGAAGAGTTAAACCCATCCGACCTCTGCCGTGACAGGGCACAGGAAACCGGTAACTTATAGAAAATAAGCGCAATGGATGGCTTCTTTTGGCGCTTTGAGGCACGCATGGTAACCGTTATTGTGCCCTTATCGTGCCCGCGACCTCTGCCCTTTTGACCTCTGCCCCAATCTCGCCATACTTCTGCCGTAGGTCTTCCAAATTGAGACGGATGTGAGCCACCAGAAGTATCGAAATGGCGACCCGAACTTTGCCCTGCTGGCGCCAATTGAAAGCTGTCAACTGACTCGCTGGCGAACACTCTCGAGAATCTCGTCTGAGAGGCTCGCGTTCTGCACTGCGCGAGCCAGCACAACACCGCCGAGCAAAGCGGCTGTCTGAAAGATCGCCTCGTTTCGGTTCCCGCCTTGCTCCGAGAGAATCTCTTCTAATCCGCGCTCGAACGCGGCTTTGAGTTCAGGGGTCGAGCGAGCCACCTCCTGGGCCAGCGCGGCCATGGTGCAGCCGTCGCCTGGGTTATCCCGGTGCCGCCGGCTCAGGTAGCGGTCAGCATACGATCCTTTGCCCTTCTTGCTGTTGTTAAGCTGCATGCGCTCATGCGAAACCTTTAGGCCATAGGCAACGGCAGCCGCCTGTAGTTCATCTTTTGAATCGAAATGGGCATAGAAGGCGCCGTGCGTCAGGCCGGCGGCCTTCATTACTTCACCCACGGTGACGTTCTCAAATCCCCGTTCCCGGAAGAGGCGAGAGGCCTCCTTCACGATTCGTTCATGCCTGGCGGCGGTTTCTTTAGCGGGATAGCGCATTTTTTCTGCATCCTCCATCTATGACGACCATCATATCACATATATGATGACCATCCTGGTTGGTGGCCGGTCATCGAGGAGGAATCATGAAGCTCGCAGGCAAAAAGGCCCTCATTACCGGAGGCAACAGCGGTATTGGCCTGGCCACAGCCCGCCTTTTCGTCTCTGAAGGCGCTGAAGTCGCAATTACCGGTCGCGATCAAAAGACACTGGATGAAGCGGTCGCCGAACTCGGTCCGAAAGCGCACGGCTATCGCGTCGACGTTACGGTTGCGGAGGACCGCAAGAAGCTTTTCGCTGAACTCGCCAAAGACTTTGGCAATCTTGACATCGTCTTCGCCAATGCAGGAATTTCCGGCAGAACGCCGACTGGCACGACCGACGAAGCCATCTTCGAGAAGGTGGTCCACACCAACCTCAACGGCGCTTTCTTTACTGTCAATTCAGCCGCTCCTCTCATGAACGACAACGGCAGCATCATCTTCAACGGATCGGTGCACAATTATCTCGGTCAACCGGGCCTGGCTGCCTACGCTGCCACGAAAGGCGGACTCGTCTCGATGGCGCGGGCCATCGCCGCCGACCTTGCGCCGCGCAAGATTCGCGTGAACGTGGTGGCCCCCGGGGCGACGAAGACTCCCATCTGGAAGCGCGGGCCGCGCGCCAATGCCACTCAAGAGGAATCCGCAAAACTTTCCAGCTTCGTTTCTTCCACGGTTCCGCTTGGCCGTTGGGGCGAGCCGGAAGATCTGGCCAAGGCTGTGCTTTTTCTTGCCTCCGATGATTCGTCGTACATCAACGCGGTCGAGCTGATGGTTGACGGCGGAATGACGGGCGCTCCCTTCGGAGCTCCGGTTCTTCGCGGCTGACCGCACAGAGTCCCTGGGCCCGCATCTCGAAAAAATCGCCTGATGAATTGTCCCGAGCATCAATCGCAACAAACGACCGAAAAAGGGAGAATCAAATGAAATCAGAAAAGGAATTTCTCGTAACGGGACCGACCGGCGCAACAGGTGGTGAAACGGTTGAACTGCTACTTGAAAAGGGACACACCGTTCGAGCGCTCGCTCACCGCGAGGATGAAAGATCTGAGCGACTCAGCAAATTGGGCGCAGAGGTTGTTTTTGGCGACCTTCTCGACATGGAATCGGTACGTTCCGCCCTTCGTGGAATCTACGGAGCGTATTTCGTCTATCCCATTCGACCAGGCATCGTGGATGCGAGCGCTCGATTTGCTCAGGCTGCAAAAGAGGCTGGCGTCAAGATCGTCGTCAACATGTCACAAAAGTCGGCACGCGGAGACTCTCAAAGCCATGCAGCACAGGCACACTGGCTATCGGAGCGCGTGTTTGACTGGTCCGGGGTGCCCGTCAGCCACATCAGGCCGACACTCTTTTCGGAGTGGATGCTCTATGGGGCCGCCATGATCCGTCAAGGCGCCTGGATTGTGCCATTCGGCACTGGCCGCCACGCTCCCATCGCGGCAGAAGATCAAGCCAGAGTGATTGTCGGAATCTTGGAAAACCCGAAAGCACATGCGGGAAAAACATATCCTCTGGTTGGACCGGTGGAACATAACCATAGGGAACTTTCTCAGATCATTGGAAGCGTGCTCGGAAAGGAGATTCACTTCGAGCAGGTTTCAATTGAGAAGTATGGCGAGATCATAAGTAGCCGGCCCCGTGGCGCGGCTCGAAATACCGCTGCTACAGCGTACGCCGAAGCAGACAAAGCTGGAGGCGCAGGCTCGGATTTCGTTCTCCAACATTTAAGAGAGATCGCTATCGACCACCAAAATGGGATTTTCAGTGGGATGAATAACTATGTCCTGGAGATTGGCGGTCGTCCTCCGATGACGGTTGAACAGTTTGTCGAAAAGCATCGCCCAGAATTTGGGGAATAAGACAATGACATCCTCTCACTGCGACCCCACGTTAAGCACGAGAAGGTTCCCTGGAGCTGTACTTTTTCTTGCCTCCGACGATTCGTCGTACATCAACGCGGTCGAGCTGATGGTTGACGGCGGAATGACGGGCGCTCCTTTCGGAGCCTCCATTCTTCGCGGCTGATAAAAGAGTGCATCCCAGGCCGGCGAAGAGCTGCCGGAAGGTAAGCCGATAAAGTACGGCCCACAAGCAGACAGACCACACAGCGTGAGAAGGAGTTTTATGAGTCCTGTTCTTTCCCAGTTCGTTGTACCTGTGACATCCGTTCACAAGGTCGAAGCAGACGGAGTCGAAGTCTTCTATCGTGCAGCCGGCGACCCAAGTGCGCCGGTGCTGCTTTTGCTTCACGGATTCCCGACATCGTCGTTTATGTTCCGTGAGCTCATTCCCCGTCTGGCCGATCAGTACCGGGTGATTGCTCCGGATCTGCCTGGATTCGGATTCACAGAAGTACCTGAAAAACGAGAATATCTGTATTCGTTCGAGGCACTAGCGCGCACGCTGGAGGCCTTTACAGATGCGCTCGGTCTCAACCGCTATGCGATTTATGTATTTGACTACGGAGCTCCAACGGGCTTCCGCCTGGCAATGGGCCACCCGGAACGCATTACAGCAATCATTTCGCAGAACGGTAACGCCTACGAAGAGGGGCTTGGTGATGCGTGGGGACCGATCAGGAAATATTGGTCCGCTCCCACGGCAGAAAACAGAGAGGTGCTCCGGCAAAACGTCCTCACGCTCGAAGCGACCCGCTGGCAATACACGCATGGCGTAGAGAATCCAGACGGGGTTGCGCCAGAGTCATACACATTGGATGCGGCTCTGATGGAACGGCCAGGAAACAAAGAGATTCAGCTTGATTTGTTTTTGGACTACGCATCAAACGTGGAGCTCTATCCGAAATTTCAGGCGTATTTTCGAAACACGAAGCCGCCCTTGCTGGCGATCTGGGGCAAAAACGACCCCTTCTTCATTCCCGCGGGGGCGGAGGCATTTCGAAAGGATCTCCCGAACGCGCAGGTCCGGCTCCTGGATACGGGGCATTTTGCAATCGAGACGCACGTCGTGGAAATCGCCGCTGCGATGAAAGAGTTTCTTGAGGTCTGCGCATGACCAAAGCTCTTTTCGAGCCGTTTACGCTCAAATCACTTGAACTGAAGAACCGGATCGCCATGGCCCCGATGACGCGCGGCATGAGCCCGAACGGCATCCCGGGCCGCAATGTCGCCGCGTATTATCGCGCGCGCGCCGAAGGCGGCACGGGCCTGATCATCACCGAAGGGATGACCATCAATCGACTCGCGGCTTCAAACAACGCCAATATCCCCAACTTCCATGCGCCAGCGGCCATCGCGGGTTGGGACCGAGTAGTAAATGAAGTGCACGAGGCCGGTGGCAAGATCGCGCCTCAGCTTTGGCATCAGGGAGCCTCCCGGCCGCCGGGAACCGGACCGAATCCAAACGAACCCTCCGAAGGGCCGTCCGCCATCGAGGGTGTGGCGCAAGCCATGACCGACAACGATATTGCGAACACCATCGAGGCTTTTATTGCTGCTGCAGGCGCCGCTAAAGAGATTGGTTTCGATGCCGTCGAGCTGCACGGCGCTCACGGATATCTGATAGATCAATACCTCTGGGCTCAAACCAATCGCCGGACAGACCGTTATGGCGGGGATATCAAAGATCGCGCGAAATTCGGGGCGGACATCATTCGTGGTGTCCGTGCGCGGGTAGGCGCTGAATTCCCGATCATCATGCGCTTCTCCCAGTTCAAGTTGAAGGATTATGCGGCACGCCTTGCCGAATCCCCGGACGAGTTGGAGACGCTTCTCGCACCCTATGTCGACGCAGGTGTAGATATTCTCCATGCGTCGTCGCGGCGCTTCTGGGAGCCGGAGTTCGAAGGTTCTCCGCTGAATCTGGCTGGCTGGGCTAAAAAACTCACCGGCCTTCCGGTGATCTCCGTCGGCTCGGTCGGTCTAAAAGGTGCCGACGTGAGCGACCTGCTGAAGGGCGACGTTTCCACTCCCCAGGTCGCTGAGCTTGATCAGCTGGAGGAGCGGATGGCAAGGGGCGAGTTCGACATCGTCGCAGTCGGGCGCGCGCTGCTCACCGATCCGCAATGGGCGAACAAGATTCGCGACGGAAGGACTTCGGAGTTGAGAGGCTTTGACCGGGCATCGCTCTCGTCGCTGGTCGGTGCCGAGAATCCAAGTCCTGCTTTCGCGGTGTGAAGTTGCAACGGCATAAGACTTGATCTGGCCGCTCCACTTCTTGGTCATTGGGGCGACGGTTCTGGTTGCGCGACTTTGGAGCACGAGAGCGACGGGTGCTCTCTTCGGAGCTCCATTTCTCCGCGGCTGACCACACAGAGTTAAGGCCTGGAGTAAATGAATGAGAGTTGAACTCGTTCCACCCCAACCCGTCACAGAGCCGCGTCTTTGGGTGCGGCCAGAGCAGGTTCTCGGAATGGTGCTGCGGCCCGGCTCGATTGAGATGGGCGTGCGTCGAACCGAGCTGACGGAGTTTCGTTACGTTGTGGGCGAGATGATCTTGCCCAACCGTCATGAGGGAAAGTGGGTTGGGCTCATGAACGCAACGTATTTGCAGCTCAGTATTTCCGATGTGGCACTGATGGCCGCCTCTGACAGAGAGGCAGAACTGCGCATGTATCGCAAGTTTGCGGACCCCCGCCTGCGCGGGTTAGTTACGGCCGTTCATGCGGAGATGGTGGCTGGATATCCGAGCGGGAAGCTGTTCCTGGATTCTGTCGAACAGGCGATCGCCGTAGCCCTGGTCAATGATCATGCATTGATGCGCCGTCCCGTGCAATTTTCCCGAGGCGGACTGGGCTCCGCGCGCATTCGAAGGATTCAAGAATTGGTCGACGCGAAAATAGAGGACGACCTGAGTCTCGATGAGATGGCGCAATCGGTAGGCTTGAGCACAGCTCATTTCGCGCGTATGTTTCGCACGTCAACGGGCAAGACTCCGCATCAGTTTGTTTTACGCCAAAAGTTAGAGCGGGCCAAGACAATGTTGCGTGCTCCAGGCACGCGAGTGTTGGACGTGGCAGTGGCCTGCGGCTTCAAAACCCAGCAGCACTTCGCACAAGTGTTCCGTGACTTCTCCGGAGTCAGCCCGACCGAGTACCGCCGGGAGTTCTGGGATCCGAAGCCGACTTGCTCTTCGAAGACTCTTTCGAAAGATATGGCAGCCGTCTAATGAAATGACCGGCAGTCAAGTTTCTCGAGTTGGTGCTCATTGGCTGCGCGGATGGGCCCGCCCGGCAGAATTCGTATTGGGCGAGTTGAGCAGTTTCCATTCCACCACTTCACTAACTTCCGCAGGGGCGAAGACGAGCCAACCTGCACCGCCCGCCAGGAGCGCCATGCCGAGCCAGGCGCGAACGGGCGGAGATGTGGGTTCCAGAGCCATCCCCGCGAGGATGGCGAACAACGGCGCGAGGAGAAAGCGGGCCGTCATGCGGGAGGCGGCGAGGCGGCGCATCAGCCAACAGAGCAATAACAGGGCAGGAAGATTGATTACGAGCAGCCCGGGAAGTTGAGACGGCAGAGCGCTCCAGCGCCAGGATGCGCGCGGCGTGAAGGCAGCGGCGACGGCAAAGCAGAAGGCGCTGGCCGCGCCAGCCTGCGCGGCCATGGGCAGCGTAGCGCGGCCCGCGAGGTTGCGTGCAAGTCTCACGGCGAGACAGTTTGTAGCGGCGATGCTGACGACCACGGCAAGAAGCGCGCATAGCGCAGCTCCTGCGCGGAGTGAGCCGGGAATGTCGAGAGGAAAGAGGCAAAGGATGCCAGCGACTGCGGCCAGGGCGCCAACCAAGGCGGCTTTTCCCTGTCGCGGCGCGGCGCCCTGGAGGTAAGGCTCCAGAACGACTGCGAAGACGGGCGTGAGCGAGAAGACGGCGACCCGGTCCTAGGCTCGAATCTCCTCCTTGCCGACCCCACGCCCACCTTCCGATGCCTTGGGCCAGCTTACGCTGTCACTCATAAAAACCAATGCTCCATCGATGTCCCGCTGGTTGAAAGCGGAATAGATCTGAGCGATGAGACTCCCTGTCCTCGTCATTCGTTCCCCCGACAAACATGATGATTGCCCATAAGGGCGGCTGAAGACTCTCCAATACGACTTCTTGTCCGATTGTGAGGACTCATCTCGCCTGGTTCGCGAAAAGACAATAGCACGCCTTTTATAGTAATCGCGCTTTCACCTGTGCCGTTTCATCTTGGGAAAGTGAAGAGCTCGACGAGCGACTTCACTCGCTCTTTTTGACGGCTGGGCGGAAATCGCTTGGTTCTTGTTAGCTCGGCAATGCCATGGAGGCTCGCCCAAAACAATTCAGATAGAACTTCTGACCTAGATCTCTGCCCCGGAAACAACTCCAGGAATTGGGAAAACGCGAAGCGCAATTCCGGAGGAGTAGCCGGATCATCGAATGGAACGCTCAGGCTGAGCGAAAACATCACTTCATACAGTGCAGGTGAAGACACGGCGAACTCCAGATATGCGACCGCGACCGATTCGACTGCGCTTCCACGCCTGACCCGTTTTCGTGCCTTCTCCATGGCCAAGCCTATCTCCTGGAATCCTTCGATGGCAACCGCAGCGAGAATCCCTTCACGGCTGCCAAAGTGAGCGTACAACACAGGTTGGCTGTACGAAATTTCGTCGGCTAGCCGCCGAACGGTTACGTTAGACCATCCTTCAAGCTCCGCGATTCGCCGTGCGGCACTGATGATTTGTGCCCGGCGGGCCTGCCTGTCACGCAGTTTTCGTTCCGCGATTCGATTCGCTGCCAGATTCGTTGCCATTGATAGGAATTATAGCGCCGCTAGACTTTCTCTGGCGGACGGTGAATCCTTTCAGAACGCTCCACATCGTATATAGCGTTGCTAGATTTTCTAACAAGGAGATATGGAAATGACACCACAAGCCAAGGCAACCGTGGACTTGCCCCAGTCAAACCAGGCAAAACATGTTCCCGCAGGAGCTGGCACAGCATACTGGGGCCCCGGTGAGTTGATGACGTTTCTCATCACCAGCGAGGAGAGCGGCGGCGCGATCTTCATGTCAGAGATCTCTGTCGCTCCCGGCGGAGGCACCTCACCCCACATCCATCAACACGAGGACGAGGCGTTCCGTCTGCTCGAAGGCACGCTGACGATCCAAGTGGGCGGGGATACTATCACCGCGTCCGCTGGAGATTTTGCTTTTCTTCACCGTGGAATCGCTCATTCATTCAAGAACGCAGGCGACTGCGACGCGAAGGCGCTGGTCCTAATCACTCCCGCGGGCCTTGAGGGCTTTTTCGCGGAAGTATTCGAGCCTGCGACGGATCGTTCCGCGGTGCCGCCGTCTGCCACTAAAGAGATGATGGACCGGGCGCGCGCGGCGGCCCCCACGTACGGACTGGAGCTTCTTCCACCTGCATAACGAGTTCCATCGGATTCCACGATTCTCTAACAAGGAGATATTCTATGCACAACGCTATTCCGCTTTCTCTCGCCGTTCTGGTCTCTGTTGGGATCATGGCGATCGGTTGTTTCTACCTTGTATCTCCCGAACGAGTCTCAGGATCATTCGGTCTCAAGCCGCCGGCACCCGATGCTGACACTCGTGCCTGGCTCCGTCTGAAAGGAATCCGGGACCTGGCATCGGGACTGGCCCTGCTGACCATGATGCTGACCACGGACAGCCGGACGGTCGGCATAGTTCTTCTCGTTTTCGCCATCATTCCTTTTGGCGACATGTCCACCATTTTGGTGTCTGGAGGGCGAAAGACCACGGCGTTCTCCGTTCATGGCGTGACCTGCGCGGTGATGCTCTTCGCCAGCCTTTTGTTGATCCATGCCATTTAAGCCGCGATGGTAGAAGGAGGAGGGACAATGAATCATTGGATGTGGACGGTATCTCTAGTTGGCATTCTAAGCACAGCAGTTGTGCTGGGCACGGACATGTTCTTTTTGACGATCGGCCGTTCCGCTCTCAGATTGGCTTCGCCATCTGCCGGAACCGAGGTCATGGGTTTCTTCCACTTGTTCGCCGACGCGCGCATGCCGATCTGGGGCGTCTCGGCGATCTTGTCCAACTTCTTGCTGGTCGGGTTCAGCAGGAGTGAGCAGCGCTGGTTCTATCTCGCATCGCTCTTAATGCTGATTCTGTTCGTCATTCTCTACAATCTCTTGTCAAAACCAATTAACCGGATCCAAACCGAAGCGGCAAAATCCGGAAAAAGACTCGACAATGGTCGAGATCTCCAGGCGTCGTGGGATAGGGTGTTATTCATTCGTGTTCCCCTGCTCGTTGTGTCCCTGCTTGTCCAGTGCCTCGTGTTGTTAGTTGCTTCGGCGTAAAGGTAGCTGTGCGCTCCGCTTTGAAGAGTCAGGAGCTTTTGGGCCCGAGAAGCCGGCAAGTGTTGGCCGATTCGTGCGGCTCGACTGTTCACCTTTCACCTCTCGCCAAGGCAACTTCTGCGAGAACGTCTTCGCATCAAACAATTACCTGAGAGGTAATTGCTGCGCCTCACGATCCGTCCAATAGTAGGCATGTAGGGTACAGGATTGCCTGCGACGCTACAGATCACAGAGGAGAATCACATGCCAAACTATCCAGTTCATACAATCGCTTCGGCGCCTGAGGGTTCGAAGCCGGCGCTCGAACAGCTCAAGAAGGCTTTTGGTGCTTTACCAAACCTTCCCGCGGTCATTGCAAATTCACCAAAACTCATCAACTCCCTCGTTGGCCTGTTTGGGCAGGTGCATGGCCCGGGGCTCAGCGAAGCGGAAAATCAGATTGTCCTGCTGACAGACGCAGTCACGAACTCCAGCACCTATGCGGTGGCGTTCCACACGGCGCTGGCTCACCAACAAGGAATCAGTTCTGAAGAGACAACCGCAATTCGCGAGCGGCGCCTACCCACGGACAAGCGATTTGCGGCGCTTTCCGCACTGGCTAAGGGACTCATTGAAAAACGCGGGCACTTGAGCGAGCAGGAACTTGATTCGTTCATCGCTGCCGGCTTCACGAAAGTGCAGGTCCTGGAAGTTATCGCTATCGTGGCGGCCTCGACGATCACCAACTACACCGGAACCATCGCCAATCCGCCGCTGGAAGATCCTTTTCGGCAGCACGCATGGCAAGGATCACAACAGAGAACGGAGACTACGGCTGCGGCTTGACGCTGTCGGCCGCGTCCAGTTCTGACGAGAGGGAGATCGAAGTGGCTACGCAATCTGTATCCCCAGTTCCTCAGCTCGGCGAGTTGCTGCGCTATTGGAGACAGGAGCGCGGCAAAAGCCAGCTCGATCTCTCGTTCGACACCGGCATCTCGCAGCGCCACCTGAGCTTTGTGGAGAGCGGGCGGAGCACTCCCAGCCGCGATTTCCTTTCCATAGTGTCGGATGCATTGAACATTCCTCTCCGCGAAAGGAACGTTCTACTGCTCGCGTCGGGATTCGCCCCTCAGTTCAGCGAGCAACGCATCGATGCCGAGCAGATGGCGATCGTTACGCGGGCCATCGACCGGATGCTGCGACAACACGAGCGCATCCGGCACTGGTGCTCGACCGATACTGGAATGTGATTCGGACCAATGAAGCCGCGCCGCGATTCTTTGGATCATTTGTGGATCTGGAGAAAAGACCAAAGCCGCGCAACCTTCTCGACCTGATGTTCGACCCGACGGGGATGAGGCCTTTCGTTGAGGAGTGGGAGAAGGTTGCGGGCGGCCTGCCACAACGGGTCCGGCGCGAAGCGGTGGGTCAGGTACTGGATGCGAAACTCCAAGAGCTGATGATGCGGCTTCGTCTATACCCAGGAGTCGCGGGACTGAAGACCCCGTTGGCACCTCAGAGTCCCGTACTGCCCATCACCTTTCGGCGAGGAGATGAGCGCTTCTCTTATTTCTCGCTGATCACGACGGTCGGCACGCCACAGTGCATCACGGCCCAGGAACTGCGTGTGGAGTGCATGTTTCCAACCGATGCCAAGGAGGAATGAACCTGCATGAGCGCTCCTTTGTTGGTTAGCGACAGGCCCAGGCCGCAGACCACGAGGCAACCGCTTTCTGTGGGCTGACTGATCTACGAGCGGATGGATCAGATTGACTTCACGGGACCGTTTGAAGTTCTTGGGTTCTCCTCTGTGTACGCCGTTTGCGCTGCACTGTTCTGCTATCGCGGTTTGACCTACCCGCGCCCACGGGTCTGAGCACTGGACGTTTGCTTACGAAACCGGAAGACTGGCGGCAAGTCGACTTTCTGTTCCAGATCCGAACTCTGTGATTGATTTGCCGATAGTGCACTCACCGAGATCCGCCGATTTCAGATGGCCGAGAAGCCGCCGTCGACAGACAACTCCACCCCATTCACGAAGCTCGAATCGTCTGAAGCAAGAAACAGCGCGACCGTCGCGATTTCCTCAGGTTGACCCATCTTTCCCCGCGGGATCAGGGATTCGAACATCCGCTTCGCCTCCTCGGTGAGAACCTGGTCCTGCATCGGCGTGGCGATCGGCCCCGGGCTCAGCACGTTCACCCGGATATTCCTGCCCTTCAGTTCGTTTAGCCACGTGCGTGCGAATGAGCGCAATGCCGCCTTGCTCGCCGAATACACGCCGTAACCAGGAAAACCCTTCACCGAAGCAACTGACCCGGTCATGAAGATCGATCCACCATCGTTGAACAGCGGCAACGCCTTCTGAACCGCAAACAGCGTTCCGCGCGCATTCAGGCCGAAGGCCGCATCGAAGTGCTGCTCGGTAATCTCGCCCAGTTTGACGGCTTCACCCGTGCCAGCGCTCGCGAACAGGACGTCGATCCTGCCCTTTTCCCGTTTGACCGTATCGAACAGGCGGTCGAGGTCGTCGAGATTGGCCGCGTTGCCGCGCACGCCGGTCACGTTCCGGCCAATCAGCCTGACGGCCTCGTCGAGCGCCTCCTGCCTCCTACCTGTGATGAACACGTAGGCGCCTTCTTCAACGAACCGCTTGGCGCTCGCCAGCGCCATGCCGCTCGATCCACCCGTGATGACTGCAACCTTACCCTCAAGCTTTCCCATAATTACTCCCTTCGGTAGATGTGTAGCATTCGGTACAGTAGAGTAGAGTTCTTTGGCGGTGGACGAGAACTGCTTGGGAGTCCTAAGTTTTTGTCTATTCGTCCAAAAGAGGAGGCTAAGTTGGACCCGATAACAGATATCTTTAGAACGATGCACGTGACCGCTTTCGGTCTGCACAGGCTCGAGGCCACAGCCCCGTGGGGCGTGAAACAGGAAAATCAGGCCGAAGAAAATGTCTCGCCTTCCGGCAAGAAGACTTCCCCAACAGATTTGGCGCACTTCGCCATGCTTTCGCGCGGCAACTGCTGGCTGAGTGTGGAAGGGATTGCGGAGCCGATTCCCCTCACCGGTGGTGATTGCTTTTTGCTGGCTAAGGGGACTTCGATTGTTTTGCGCGACAGCCCCCGGACACGTCCGAAATGGAGTTTCAGCGAGATCGGGGCCAGGGCCAACGGCAATGTCGCTCTATATGGAGGTGGTGGCGCACCGACGACAATCGTCTGTGGTTCCTTGAGTTTTGATCACGCCAGCCTGAAGCCGATCACTCAGTTATTGCCGCGCTTCATTTTGATGAAGGCCGATGAGGCACGCACGCTTGCTCTTCACAACACAGTGCAGGCGCTTGCTTCGGAAATGGCAGAACAGGCGCCGGGATCTGAAGTCGTCGCGACTCGACTGGCCGAGGTTCTGTTTATCCAAGTGCTCCGGGCGCATATCGCGTCGGGACCAGAACGTAACAAAGGATGGCTTCGTGCGGTTTTTGACCCTCAGATGGGCACTGCCCTGAGTGCCATTCACGACAGAGTGAATACACCCTGGACGGTCGAATCCCTGGCCGAAGCGGCGGGCATGTCTCGCTCCGCATTCGCAGCACGTTTTAAAGAGCTACTCGGACAAACACCACTGGAATATGTAACCGAGTGGCGGATGCAGAAGGCGATGCAGTTACTCGAACAGCGTGACAAAAAGCTCATCGATGTTGCTCGGTCGGTCGGTTACGAGTCCGACGCTGCGTTCAGTAAGGCGTTCAAGCGAGTTGTCGGGGCCAACCCTGGTGAATATCTCAAACGTGGTTTTGAAGGCCAGGGTCATGCAGGAACGACGGAAGAGTTTTGAAGCGGACGCCTTGTACGTTTAGGGCTTCGGATGAGCGGCGCGTCGGAACCCTCGTTGGGCGGCGCGACGTGCCTGGAAAAAGAAAAACTGCCCGCCGAGTGTGTTCTTCATATCGACCATCTGTTTGCGCGCATGCAGCGTCTCAATACATACGAAGCAAAGACGAACGCCATGACGAGAATCGGATCAAATTTATCCCAGGTACTGCCACCGCCATTAATTTGTGAATAGAACGCGAGTAAAAGATTGATCGCGATACCCGCATAAACCCACTCAGTCAATCGAGGCACATTGGGAAGCAGAAGGCCCGCGCCACCAAGGATGTGAGTCACGCCAATCAGAGGGATGATATAGAGCGGGTATCCGAGCTGCTGATTGGCGATCCTCCATTCGTTGGGATCGTGAATTAGATATAACCTTCCGAAGTACACCCAGATGACGGCTACAAGGCCGGTTATTACCACCGCGGCTATTTGAGTTGCTCCACCTGCTCGCGCGGGTTTATCCCTTGTGTGTTCAGCTTTCATATTTAGATTGATCCTCTTCTTGCCGGTTAAATGGTTTAAGTCGTTCTGCAATAAGTCGGCCATGGCTGAGCAGCAAAGGCAGGAGCCGCCGGTCGAACACGAAGCCGCGGTGGCCACGGCTGGCTGTTCCCGCCCCCAGGGCGCTGAAGCTGCTTGCCCGGACTTACGCCTTGACGGCGTTCTGTGCAGCCGCAAACACATCGCGTGCGGATGTCGTACCCGCTACGTGTTCCGTACCCGTGATTCCGAGGTCCATCCATCCCGCGTTTACGCTTTCAAACATTTCCTCGGCAGGCCCAGTGTGGCCCTTCGGGATGCCGAACTGCTGGAACGCTTCCGCCCACCCTGCACGTGGGACTGCAAAGGCTTTTACGTCGAGTGCCAGGACCTCACCCAACTGTCCGGCCACTTCATCTGCGCTTACCATCGAACCCAACTCGATGACGCGATGCCCTGACCACGCCGGCCCGGTCAGAAGCATTGCCACTTCTGCGCCGATGTCGTCTGACGCGACCATTGTCGATTTCCGGTTTGTAGGATTGTAGAAGACCGGTAGTGTTCCGCCCTGGGCGGCTTGTAAACCGTAAAGAAAGTTTTCGAAAAAGCCGCCAGCGCGCACAAATGCGACCGGAGATGGCAGGCTGCCAAGACCTTGCTCCAAGAGTGATAAGGCCGTGACATTCCCCACCCCGCTTGTTCTATTCGCGCCCATCGACGAGAGCGCTACCACCCGCGGAGGCACTACCTTGGTCAGCGCCTCGACATAGTTCGCAATCACACCCTTTGCTTCTCTGTAATCAGGCGAGGGTGCCCATACAGCCGGCAACATAACAAACGCGCCCTCAACACATTTGAGCGCCGCTGCTATGGCTGTCGCATCGTTCCAGTCTCCATCCACCAACTCCACGCCTTGGTCTGCCCACTTCTCCGCTTTCTCGCGATTGCGTACAAGTGCTCGCACCTGTTTGCCTTGATTCAGCAGGTGCCGCGCGGTGGCTCCCCCGACTTTTCCAGTAATGCCCATGACTAAATACATGCTCGTTTTCTCCTTTTGCCTCGTATTTGGCCGCCCATCTAAATGAGCGACCTGACGATTAGAGGCTCATAATAACCATTGGTTGCAAATTAATCGATGGTTTTAAACCCGATGGTTATAAATTAACAATCGGTCGCACAAATCGCCAAAAGGAACTAAGCTATGGAAGTGACATCCATATCACCAAGTCGCCGTGTAGAGCGCAAGGAGAGGTTGCGGGGCGAAATCCTTGCTGCTGCCAGCAAAATGTTTGCCGATCGCGGCTACGAAGCCGTGACGCTTCGCGCGATCGCTAAAGAGATCGGCTATACGCACGCCGTGATTTATCAGCATTTCCCAGACAAAGCGCATATCCTTGCCGAACTGAGCAGCCAGACGATCGGGCTGCTGATTCAGAACTTCGACGCGATTGCCGCTAAACATCTTTCATCGAAAGAGCGTCTTTTTGCGACCTCGCGCGGCTTGATTCAATTCTGCATTGCCCATCCACAGCAGTTCCGCAACGTCTTCTTCGGGCCGGAGAACCGCAACGGCGTCCGTGCTGGACAATATATCGACGACATTGGCAGGCCTTTGTTCCAACGTTTCGTACAGCTCTTTTTCGATGTTGCCAAGGATGAAGGATTGCCAAGCAGGAATGACATGGTGGTAGCCCACACCTGGTGGTTTACGATCTTTGGCCTCGCCACACTCTTTGTAATCCAAGGGGTTGTGCCAGACCTGTCTGACCAGGCTCTCGTGGTCGAGCAAACGATGGCAACGCTTTGGGCAGGCGTTCAGGCTGTTCCGCGATTGCCGAAGAGCGCAATCACTAAGCGATCCGGCCGATCCCGTGCCTCAAAGCACTAGCAGCTTCTGGCTACTAAGGGGTCGTTGAAGGTACCCTCTTTGCTCACAACAACTCTGCCGCCGCAAAGCAGCAACCTTCTCGATCTCGGTGGCTATTCACTTCCCACTTGTACTTCGGAGAAGATATCTCCTCCTGCAGCCGCGGGAGGAGGTCAACATGCAAAACGGTAGCGTCGTTCGAAGAACTCGCAAGATGCATCCGGATATTTGGCAATTTCGCTGGCGGGAGAAGACGCCTGATGGGAAGAAAATCTATCGACGGCAGCAAATCGGAACCGTTGAACAGATGCCTGACTTGGAGACTGCGCGCAAAGCAGCAAATCTCTTGGTACCAGACTTGAATGCGCGAGTGACGAAATCCAAATCTGTTTCGATCACCATCGCCCAGCTATGCAGTCATTTTGAACAATGCGAATTGTGTCTCGCGAACACCTGGCGGAGCTATTCAACCAAGACAATCTATAAGGTTTACCTGAAACGATGGATCATTCCGAAATGGAGCGAGCATCTTTTGAGCGATATCAGGACCATTGAGGTTGAATCCTGGCTCCGAAGCCTTCCCATCGCGAGGAGCACGTGCGCCAAGATCCGCAACGTCATGTCCGTGTTGTTCAATCACGCTTGTCGGTACGAGTTCTTCGATGGCAATCCAATCAGACTCGTTCGTCAGAGCGCAAAGCGGCGATCGCCGCCCGTATTGCTGACTGCTGGCGAAATCAGGATCCTTTTAGAAGGGCTAAAGATTCGCGAGAGAACCCTGGTCTTCATCGCGGCATCCACTGGCATCCGGCAAAGCGAACTGTTCGCTCTGAAATGGGGCGATATCAATTTTTCTGCAGGAACAATGAACGTGGCGCGTTCCATCGTCCACGGTTTCGTGGGACCGTGCAAAACGGAATCCTCTCAGAAGCCTGTACCGATCCATCCCCGCGTCTGCGAAGAACTCGTTAATGGAAAGAACAGTCCCCTTATCGCCAGCCAGGAGACTGGGTTTTTGCAAGCCGGCATCCACGTAACGATGCTGCGCGCTGTCGTGCGTCTCCACCGCCAGGCCGCTGTAGGTCCACAACTGCCGCTTGCTACGGAATCGGTGGGGTGTCTGCATCAGGGCCAGCAACAGTGTGGCTCGCAACGGACCAATCAAGGGAACCTGGCGCAATATCTTTACAGCCGGATGTCTCCGGCTATCGGTTAGAAGTTCTCCTCGCACGGTGTGCCGCACAACCGACAGTCCATCCATCTGTTGATACAACAGCTCAGCCCGGCGGCGTACACCGGGTTGCGTAATCTTGCTCAGCCACTGCTCGCGATTGCGCGGGGTATAGACCTGCTTGCCCGAGCAGGGAATGCCCCAGCTTCGATACAGCGCCTTGAGACGACTCATCACCCGCCTCTGATCTTTGCTGATGGTCAGATAACTGCGCACCAACTCCCGCAGCGTCCCCAGTCCGTTCTCTCCGTGGTAGACCGCGCGCAGCATTCCACTCCGCAACAGCTCGGCCAGCTTCCGTGCGTCCACCTTGTCGCTCTTGCTGCCTTCCTTCAACAAGGCGTTGCGACGTGGATTGCATACCAGGATCTCCGCGACATGAGGCTTGAGCACGTCGTAGAGCCACGCCGCCCAGGTCCCTTCTTCTAAGGTCACGTGCAACTCTCCTCTCAACCCTTGCAGAAAGTCGAGCAGAGTGCTGGCTTTGGTTTCGACAATCGATTCCATCACCAACTTGCCGGCGCCATTCAGAACCGCGATGGCAACAGCTTCCTTGTGAACATCCAAGCCGATATACTTCACATTGCTACTCAGCATGCTGAGTACCTCCTTGGGGGGAAACTGATTCTTCGCTTGGACCACTTTCCCCCAGGGTTTAAGTGTCATCCCTTCAGAACCCATCGCAAAGATGCGCCTCTGTATTTCCCGCCCAAGTAGAATGAGTCCGGACTGAGCGGAGGATAAGGCAATGCTGGGAAGCAACCCGAGCGCCGACTCAGTGGCCTCGACCGATCGATAAGGGGGGATGCTTCGGCATCTCCCTTTTTCATCCGTTTCCTGCAGCGAGCCCAGCATCGGGAGAGGCACCAAGCGATAAATCCTGGGGGTGCGGGGGCAAAGCCCCTGCAACCTGCGCCGGCCACAAAGCGCATTCCGAAACAGGGCGACCTCTGATAATGCGTGCATTCACGATTTGTTGCTGTCGGAAAAGCTCAAGAGCAACGGCACTTTATCGTGGCTAAGAAGTCCGGAACCGGCCAACAGAGCTGTTGACGCTCTAGCAATTTGGCTTCCAGGACCGCCCTGAGCTTCACTTCGCGGGTCCCGAGAAAAGCAGGCCTTACCGAAACACGACGCGCAGGAGTGACAAAGATTTTCTCTCTCCCCACCAAAACGCAGCGCGATCGATCGAAGCCTGTTACCAGTGCCAAACTGTCGGTTCCCAGCTTCGCACTTGCCCCTGTTGGGTAATGTGGCCGAGTCCTGGGAACGGAAAATGAGGCACCAACACTAACGATCTTTCAGCAATGACCTGATTGAGGACTCGTAGCCTTGTGCGGGCTCCCAATTCCTGGTCGTTATCGAATCCGACATGCCACTCGGGATGCACAACGCTGAGGGCGAAATGATGCAGAGCGTCCGCAGAATAGAAGAGGCTCTCCGACCCCGATGAAATATTGAAGGCGAGCATACCGGGCGTGTGGCCGAACGCTTCCACGGCGGTAATGCCGGTCACGACCTCCTGGCCCGGCTTCACGAATTCGACTCGCTCCTTGATTCCGCCAAGATGACGTTTTGCTCCCTCAACGATCATTTGCTTCCACTCATCCGGGAGGAGATTTCCGAGCTTGATGTCTGGCTTCATCCAGTAGGCCCATTCCTGCTCGCCAATCACATAGCGGGCGTTCGGAAATACCTGGGAGCCGTCGGGAGCCAGTGTGCCAAACACGTGATCCAGATGTGCGTGCGAGATGATGATGGTGTCAATTTCTTCGGGAGCGACACCGAGGTTCCGTAGATGATCGGGCAGGTGTCCGCCGGATGGCCCAAGGTACGGCCCCATGCCGTTGTCGATAAGAACCTTGTGTTTTCCGGTGTCTACATACAGTGAATTGATCTGGAAGTAAGCAGTTGTGGAGGGAAGAAACTTACTCTCCATGAAAGCCTGAAACTCCTTTTCACTGGCTCCTGCCGCGATCATGGTCTTGGGATTGTCGAATTGGAGGAATCCGTCGCTGACGGATGCAACTTCGAACTCTCCAATCTTGAAACGGTAGAAGCCAGCGCCTTGTTCTTTACTCATTCCGCGTTCTCCTTTGGGGCCGACCGCTGGTGAAGCGGTAAAGCCGATTCCTTGTTGTTCACACCGCAGCACGTCTTCCTGCCACTTGTACTATAACGAACACTATAGTATGATCGGTGAGGTTGTCAATTTTGTATAGCTATCACTACACAACTGCGTCGATGCCACAGGAGGGCACAATATGCCAGCACTACAGGGAAAGGTCGCCATCATCACGGGCGGCAGTAGCGGAATTGGACTCGCTATCGCAAAGCGCTTCGTGTCGGAAGGCGCATACGTCTTCATCACCAGCCGCCGCCAATCGGAGTTGGATAAGGCAGTGGCCGAGATCGGCAAGAACGTCACCGCGGTTCAGGGCGACGTTTCAAAGCTAGAGGATTTGGATCGGCTCTATTCGGTTGTCTCCTCTGAGGGGCGGAAAATCGATGTCGTTGTCGCAAATGCGGGTTTCGTCGGAATGGGCCCAATCGCAACTGCGACACCTGAGTTTTTCGATCGGACCTTCGATACGAATGCGCGCGGAGCATTCTTCACCGTCCAGAAGGCGCTGCCATTGATGAACGACGGTGGTTCCATCATCCTCATTACCTCCGCAGGGAAGGACAAGGCGACCCCAGGCCGAAGCGCGTACAGCGGGACGAAAGCAGCTCTGCGATCTTTCGTTCGCACTTGGACCATGGAACTGAAGGATCGAGGTATCCGCTCGAATGTCCTCAGTCCCGGAGCCACGGAAACACCGATCCTCGACGGCTTGTTCGGCTCGAAAGAGGCTACCGAGGCGGGAAAGGCGCAATTCGTCAAGGCGACGCCGCTTGGCAGGATGGGCCGGCCCGAGGAGATTGCGGCGGCAGCGCTCTTTCTGGCGTCGAGCGAGGCCAGCTTTATTACAGGCATTGATCTGGTCGTGGATGGCGGATTGAGCGCTGTTTAACCGAAACCAAGCATTCCAACCGAATCAGGAGAGAACAAAATGAAGATCCAGAGAATCATCACTGCCGAGGGCAAAACTGGCGTAGCCACCAGAATCGATACCATCGACACAGCGACAGCCGACTTCCTTACCAATATCTGGGGATTCGACAAAGTTCCCAACTTGCCGCTAACGCCAGAGCAGGTTCTGGGCGAATATAAACCGTTGGGGATGTTTGGCCCGCTTGGCGGTATTCGGGTCGATCTCTTTACGCTGGCTCCCGAGACGCCAGAGGGACCAGCGCCGCTTGAACGTGCCGCCTCAATCGACATGGGCACCCCAGGAATGGTCCCGGGCAAAGAAGGTGACGGGATGCATCGCACCGACAGCATCGATCTTGCCATAGTGATGGATGGCGAAGTGAACGCCGGATACCCTGGCGAAGATGGTCAGGTACACGAACTCACGCTCAAGACGGGGGACCTGATTGTGACTAACGGAACGTTCCATAGCTGGCATAACCGTTCCACCAAGCCTTGCACCATTCTCTTTGTCGTTCTTGCAGCCGAGCGCAAAGCGTCTTAGCAAACTCCACCGCAGGTTTTGTCCATGTGAGAAACCTGCTTGCAAAACGTGGACGCCTCAATGACGTGAGGCGTCCATCGCAACATCGGAGTCGTTTCTATCGAATGGAGGCGTCGCGCTGAGCACTCAAAGCCACTACTGTCGAAGCGCGCGGGGACGCGCTCTTACGGCTAGTCGGCCTCTGTTCCGGTCTTGGAACAGCTGCTGAAGGCCACGCCGCCAGAACCACGGCGATCGCGCTGTACAGGTCTTTACGTTTCGCTCCCGACTGAGCTTCTACCGCCAGGCCCCACGCAGTGACTGCGATATAGCGCGCGAGCGCATCGGGATCAGCATTCTTGGGAAGTTCGGTGGTGCCACTGGCTTTGGCGAATCGTTTGCGAAGTCTGACGGTCAACTCGCCGCGCAGCTTGGCCAGCCAAGCGCGAACTGTGTCGTCCTCTGCACAAGGAAGAGAACTGTTGAGAGCCAGACAGCCAGGCGCGTGAGATGAACCGGTGAGAACGTCGGCATAGCCATAGAGAAATCTCTCCGCCACGCCTCGCACGGTCGGCTCCCGAAGCGCACTCTCAAGAAGTTCTAGCTGATTCTCGTAATACTGCTCGATGACTCCCCGGAAGAGCTTTTCCTTATTTCCAAAGGCAAAATAGAAACTCGGCGCCGTGATGCCCATAGCACCGGTGAGATCACTGAGCGATGTGCCTTCGTAGCCCTTTCGCCAGAAAAGTTCGGTCGCCGTCTTGATGGCCGTATCGATGTCGAATTCGCGTGGACGTCCCATAGCTGTTTCTTATTATTCTATACCACGCACTACATAAACTTGACACCTAATGTCTCGCATACTATAACGTTCGCTATAGAATCGCGATGATGCGCGAACGCGCGCGACTTTGCAAGGAGAGAAATGCCAGATACCACCTACGAAATGTTTCCCAGCACCGGCTTTACCGTGACGCACTTTCTCGTTTCGGCGGACATCAAGAAGTCGTTGGACTTCTACTCGCGAATCCTCGGCGGGAAAGTCGTCATGGACGGCGAGAACGGCAAGCCGTGCATCGTCCAGCTCGAGAACACATGGGTCATCATCAATGTGGGCGGCGGGCCGACCGACGACAAGCCGGCCGTCTACCTTGCGGCTCCGAAGGATGGCGAGGCTGTCAGCAGCTTCATGAACATCCGCGTCGCAAACATCGCAGAATGCTACGAACGTTGGAAGGGTCTGGGTGCGGAGTTCCTCACCGAACCCAAGGTTCACGAGGCCGAGACGCGGTGCTACATGCGCGATCCCGACGGCCACCTCATCGAGGTCGGCGAGGCGAAAAAGTAGCGGCGAACTGCTGGCGCGGATGACGTACCTATCTCGGTGCGATTCGCGTGAGCACATACAGTTTTTCGGAGGTCTGAAGTGCTCTCAATGGACGTTCCTGTTCTGGTAGTCGATGGCGTTGTAAAGCTTCCTCCTGAAGCAAACGGTGCCGTCGTTGTTGGCGGTTCGAATGCCACGGCTTACGCGGCGTATTACTCGGCCAGAGCTGGCGTTCGCGCTGCCATACATCATGACTGCGGCATCGGTCGGGATGAGGCGGGGGTCAGTGGTCTGCCTTGGGCGGACCAGCATGGCATGGCTATGGCGGCCGTAGCGACGGACAGCGCCCGGGCCGGCGACGCCGCAGACATGCTCCACCGGGGGATCATCAGTCGCGTCAACAAACTTGCGGCCACGTGTGGCGTAGAGACCGGTCAAACCGTCGCACAAGCAGTGGAGCTATTGAAGTCTGCCCCCTGGCCCCACGCAGACGTGGAGGCACCGGTAGAGGAACGCGCCTTTGTTGACGGCATCCTCTGCATAGGCTCCATCTCATTTGCTACTCCAGAAGATGCAGGCTTGGTCGTGGCAAGCGGTAGTCATGGCGGCAGAAGCGCTGCTCCATTTACGCGTTCCTTCAAGCCACGCCTTGTTTTCTTCAACGATGCCGGCTTCGGCGCCGATCGCGCGGGTGCTGCCTGCCTTCCTCTTCTCGATTCGGATGGGATTGCCGCCGCTACGGTCTCCGCGGATTCGGCGTGTATCGGTGATGGCGAGTCAACGCTGACACAGGGCATTATCTCGGCGGTGAATGAAACGGCATACCGACTCGGTGCCAGGGTCGGGGAGACGGCCCTTGATGTGGCGCGCACCGTAGCGGAGAGAGCCTGAGTAGTCCGGAGCCAACAAGATTTCTACGGACCATGAGCCCGGCATCTTCGAATTCACGGCGATTTTCCGTCAAATACCGGGCTGCGCGGCAGGAGACGTTCCCCCTTGTGCACTTTCCCCTTGACTGCCTGCGGCCCTTTAAAATGAACTGAAGCGCGTTCATGAGAACTGATCCGTCTCAA
>CAVRXY010000007.1:0-351906 GCA_963725225.1 uncultured Acidobacteriaceae bacterium | reverse complement strand
CGGTTCAGGTGTGTGGCGCTTCGCGCCGCTGAATAAGTTGCACCTCGACAAGGATTTGCAGTCCTCCTCGGAGAGGCGAATCTGTTCGTTGCCAATTGTTGCCAACCGAGATAGCCTGACGGTAGGAGTTTTCCATGCCTACGCGAAACATCAATCTGACGCCGGAACTCGACGAGTTTGTTGATGCCAAGCTTCAAAGCGGACGATATGCGAACGCCAGCGAGGTGGTTCGCGCCGGTCTGCGAGCTCTCGAAGAGGACGAGCGTGAGGACCAGGCTAAGCTCGAGGCGCTGCGCTCGGCGCTCCAGGCTGGGGAGGAAAGCGGCATCGCAGACGGGGATGTCTTTGAGGAGATCGCTTGAATACGTCCGGGAATTGGCTGCAAAAAAGGTGAACGTTGCCTAAATATGAATTGTCGCAGTTGGCCCGGGCGGACCTGAAATCGATCGCTAAATACACGTTTCGCAAATGGGGAGAAGATCAAGCCCGACGTTACGTCATGGAATTACGGAACTGTGTCAAACGGCTATCAGACTCGCCCATGTTGGGCCGTCCCTGTGACACGGTTCGAGCCTGCGTACCGTCGCATGGAACACGGACGCCACGTGATTTTCTACCGCCAAGAAGGAACGGGTATCTGGGTGGGAAGGATTCTTCATCAGAGCATGCTGCCAAAGAGCCATGTGATCGAAGATTAGGAAAACCGTCGCTATTGAGCAGCCCTCAAAATCCCGCCGCTTTGCCGAAGTGATGCCGGTGATCCTGGCCGCCTTCGAGGTCGCCGGTCGCGGGATCGACGGCGATGCATTCTCCGTCGCTCCAGTGGCCGCCGATTTTGAGCTGGTAGCCGAAGGCGCGCAGGCCTTCGACGGTGGAGTCGGAGAAGCCGGGCTCCATGAAGAGGATGTCGGGCAGGTACTGGTGGTGGAAGCGCGGAGCGTCGACGGCTTCCTGGATATTCAGGCCTTCGTCGGCGGCGCTGAGGAAGATATTCGCCACGGTGGTGATGATGCGGCCGCCGCCGGGCGAGCCGAGCACGAAGCGAACCTTGTCATCCTTGAGCACGATGGTCGGCGTCATGGCGGAGAGCGGGCGCTTGCCGGGAGCGATGGTGTTGGCGGGACCCTGGATGAGTCCGTACATGTTGGGAACGCCGAGCTTCGACGCGAAGTCGTCCATCTCGTCGTTGAGCAGGAAGCCGAGGCCGGTGGCCGTGACTGCCGGAGCCGAATCCGTTGTTGAGGGTGGTGGTGACGGCGACGGCGTTGCCGTCTGCGTCGACGACCGAGTAGTGCGTGGTCTGGGTCGACTCGTGGCGCACGTCGTTCATGGTTGGAGGCGGCGGGATGAATCCCGCAGGGCGCTTGAGGTCTTTTGACGGCGTGGCCTGCTCCGCGACAATGCTGGTGCGCCACGCGGCAGCGTACTTCTTGTCGATGAGCTGGTCGACGGGGATCTTCACGTAATCGGGATCGCCCATATAGTCGGTGCGGTCCATGTAGGCGCGGCGATAGGCTTCGACGATCAGGTGCATCTCGTCGGGGGTGCGGTCCTTCCAGCGGCTCAGGTTGTACCCCTCAAGAATGTTGAGGGCCTCGATGAGAACGATGCCTCCGGAGGACGGCGGCGGCGCGCTGATGATGGTGTAGTCCTTGTAGGTGCCGGTGACGGGCTCGCGTTCTTTGGCGGAGTAGCGGGCGAGGTCTTCGGTGGTGATGATGCCGCCGCCCTTCTGTATGTCCGCGGCGAGCTGTTTCGCGATGCGGCCGTGGTAGAAGTCGTCGGGATCGGCAGCGATGGTCTTGAGGGTCGCGGCGAGATCGGGCTGCTTGAAGAATTCTCCGGCTTTGTAGAAATTGCCGTCGCGCTGGAAGATGCGCTTCGACTCGGGGAACATGCTCATGGGTTCGTCGTGTAGTGCTGCGGCTTCTTCGTCGGTGAGCACGAAGCCCTGGCTGGCCAGCCGGATCGCGGGCGCCATCACCTTGGCAAGTGTCAGCTTGCCGTACTTCTTCTCCGCGTAGACCATGCCGGCGACGGAGCCGGGCACGCCGATGGCCTTGTATCCGGTGATGCTGGCGTTGGGGATGACATTGCCCTTGGCGTCGAGATACATGTTGGCGGTCGCGGCCAGCGGGGCGCGCTCGCGGTAGTCGATGAAGGTGGACTTGCCGCCAGCGAAATGGACGAGCATGAAGCCACCACCGCCGAGGTTGCCCGCGTACGGCCACACAACGGCCAGCGCAAATCCGGTGGCGACAGCGGCGTCGATGGCGTTGCCACCGTCTTTGAGGATCTCGACTCCGGCATCGGTGGCCAGGTGATGGACGCTGACGACCATCGCGTGTTTGGTCCGAACCGGTTGTTCGCGGGCGGTGGCGATTACGTTTTTGCCGGCGTCGTCGGGCGCGGCATCCTGCGCGCGAAGCGCGGGAAAGGCGCAGAGGCAGGCGATTACAGCGATGGCGGAGGTTCGCGTCGTCATTCGCGTCCGAATTTTGAACATGGTAGGAGGTAGTCTAGCGTGAAATTCCCGGGCTGCAGTGGCGTTTCTGGTCTGATGCCGAAAATCTAGCGCGGCGCGGGCGTGGAGGCGTCGGCCAGCGCATAGCCGACAACGACCATCACGGCAGCGTTTTCGCCGAGCAGCTGCGGGTTCACCTTGTCGAAGGTGTCAGCGGCTGTGTGGTGATAGTTGAAGTAGAAGCGGCTGTCCTGGGTGGGGGTGAATCCGGGCACGCCGGTGAGGAAGCCGACATCTTCACCGGCCTCTTCACCGTGGGTGAGCGTGGAGGCGCCGATGGCGTCGAGCACCTGGGCGACGGGACGCAGATAGTCGCCGAGGGCTTCGGGGCCAGCGTAAGTGATGCCGTCAGGATGATCGGCTCCGAGGTCGGACTCGAGCGCGCCGATGTGGTTGGGCAGTTCAGCAGCGTGCTCCCTGGCGTAGGTCTGCGCGCCCGAGCCGCCCTGCTCCTCGTCCATCCAGGCGATGAAGCGCACGGTGCGTTTGGGATGGATGCCGAGCTGCTTGAGCAGCTGAATGGCTTCCATCGAGACGACGATGCCGGCTCCGTCGTCGATTGCGCCGGTGCCGAGATCCCATGAGTCGAGGTGTCCGGAGACGACGACGATCTGCTCGGGGTGCTCGCTGCCTTTCCAGTCGGCGATCACGTTGTAGCTCGGAGCAGGCGGCAGCGTCTGCGGGGTGAGGACGAGATGCATGGTCACCGGACCCTGCTTCGTGAGGTTGGCGAGCAGGTCGGCGTCCTCGGCGGTTACGGCTGCGGCGGGGATTTTTGCGACGCCGGGAGCGTAGAAGGTGGCTCCGGTGTGGGGCAGGCGGAAGTCGGCTCCGCCGACGGAGCGGACGAGGACGGCAGATGCGCCAAGGGACGCAGCAACGCTGGGACCGGCGCCACGGTAGAGCACGGCGTGTCCGTAGGCGGCGAGACCGTTGCCCTGGGCGGCCAGGCGCTTGTCGAAGATTTCGTTGAAGAGCAGGATCTTGCCTTTGACGGCTCCGGGCGGCAGATTGTGAGCCTCGTCAAAATTGTTGACGACGACAACTTCGGCGGTGAGGCCGTCGGGCGCGGTGGCGACGCTGCCTCCAAGGGCGGTGAGGACGATTTTCTGCGTGGTGCCGGGTGTGGCGCCGGGCCATGCGGTGAGGGCTGCCGGTCTCCGCGCCGCGCACCCAGTGCGGGACGGTGGTTTTTTCGAGCTGCACTTCGGCGCCGAGAGCGCGCATTTCGCCGGCGACGTAGTCGACGGCAGCCTGGGCCTGCGGCGATCCGGAGAGGCGCGGGCCGATGTTGTCGGTCAGGTGGCGCAGCTCGTTCAGGGCGTAGGGATCGGTGAGGGCAGCGTCGCGCAGCCTGCGTCATGTTGGCGAGCTGGTCGGTGGTCCATGCGCCGGTGCCGGCGGACATCATGCTGGCGATGCGGTCCTGCACAGTCGGGCCTGAAGGCGGCGGAGCTTGCGGTGTCTGGCTGAAGCAATGTGGAGCGACGACACAAAGGGCGGCGACAAGAACGGCTCTTTCCTTCAGGAGTGAAGGGGCTTTGAGAAGCGTGGAGGCCTTGAGGGGCATAGGGGGAAGTTAACACGAGCGGGTCCGGGAACTGTCCGTAAATTGGACCGACGCGGTGACCTCGGATGGAGGTCGCTGATATGGTGGAAACGTTTCCGAAAACAGCTACGAAGAAAAGGATTCGAATCGCGATGAGATTTTCACCAAGGCTGGGCTGGTGCGTGGCGGCGCTGTTGATCCTGGCAGGAGCGGCTCGTGGCGAGGTGACCTTGCCGCATCTGCTGAGCGACCATGCCGTGCTGCAGCGCGAAGCTCCCATTCACATCTGGGGCAATGCAGATCCGGGTGAGACGGTCACGGTGCACTTTC
This sequence comes from uncultured Acidobacteriaceae bacterium, assembly GCA_963725225.1. GTDB lineage: Bacteria > Acidobacteriota > Terriglobia > Terriglobales > Acidobacteriaceae > Silvibacterium. The sequence continues at coordinate 347,503 of CAVRXY010000007.1, read as the reverse complement.
ACGATCAGACACGCACGGCGAAGGCAGACGACCTCGGCAAGTGGAGCCTGTGGCTGATGCCGGAGAAAGCGGGCGGGCCGTACACGCTGACGGCAACCGGCAGCAGCGGTGGCGCGGGCGTGACCGTCTCGGACATTCTGGTCGGCGATGTGTGGCTGGCCTCGGGGCAGTCGAACATGGAGATGCCGCTGTCGGGCTTTCCCAACAGCGCCGTGCTGAAGAACGGCGCCGATGAGATCGCCCACGCCACCCTGCCCAACGTGCGGCTGCTGCGCCTGGAGAAGACGACGTCGGAGTTCCCGATGAACGACGTGTCGGCGACGTGGACGGAGTGCAATCCGCAGACCGCGGCTGACTTCTCGGCGGTCGCGTACTTCTTCGGGCGGGAGATCAGCGAGAAGGAGAAGGTGCCGGTGGGGCTGATCGATACGACGTGGGGCGGAACTCCGGTGGAGTCGTGGATCAGCCTGATGGGAATCTCGTCGGACGCGGGCCTGATGCCGCTGTTCCGGTCGCGGGCGTTGTTTGCAGCCGATCTGGCGGATGAGCCTGCGATGCGTGCGAAGGAAAAGCGGGAGCGCGATGCCGCGGTGGCAGCACATCAGCCGCCTCCGGAGCAGCATTGGCATCCGAATCCTGCGTCGTGGGAGCCGGCGGCGCTCTACAACGGCATGATCGCTCCGGAGACGCGGTACACGATCAAGGGCGTGATCTGGTATCAGGGCGAGACGAACAGCGATCCTGAGCGCGCGCCGCTGTATGTGAAGGAATTTCCGGCGCTGATTGCAGACTGGCGGAGGGATTGGGCGCAGGGGAATTTCCCGTTCCTGTATGTGCAGATCTCGAACTTCTCTTCGCCCAAGGAAGACTGGGGCACGATTCGCGATGCGCAGCGGCGGACCTTGTCGGTCGAGAATACGGCAATGGCGGTGACGCTCGACATCGGGACGAAGGACAATGTGCATCCGCCCGACAAGCAGACGGTAGGAGCGCGGCTGGCGCTGGCGGCGCGCGCGATGGTGTACGGCGAGCGGGGAATTGAGTACTCGGGGCCGCTGTTTCGCGAGGCGACGGTGGAGGGCTCGGCGATGCGGGTGTGGTTCGATCACGCGGAGAGCGGGCTGACGAGTGACGGCGCTCCGGCGGGATTTGAGATCGCAGGTGCAGACGGAAAGTTTGTTCCGGCGACGGCGAAGATAGACGGCTCGACGGTGGTGGTGCAGGCGGCGGGCGTGAGCCAGCCGAGGTTTGTCCGCTATGGGTGGGCAAGCTGGACAGATGCGAACCTCTTCAATAAAGACAAGCTGCCGGCGTCGACGTTTACGTCGCAGTCATTGCAATGATATTTGCCGATCTGCAATCTCGCGCGGCGGCTGGAGCGTGCCGAAGGGCATGCGTGCCGGAGTTTCGCCGAGGCGCGCAAGCATCTCGATCCGGAGAGCGAGTCTGCGTGGATGGAATACGCGGGCGCGTACGCGGTCTTTGACGGAATCGACTCTCCGGTCACGCAAACCTTCGGCCTTGGGATGTTCGAGGAGCCGAGCGCGGAGTCGATGGACCGGATCGAAGGCTTCTTCTTTGATCGCGGCGCTGCGGTGATGCATGAGGTGAGTCCTCTGGCCGGCATCGCAACCCTCGACCTGTTGTGCGCGCGAGGGTACAGGCCAATGGAGATCAGCAGCGTGCTGTATCAGGCGATTGAGTTGAAGCGGCCGGAGCGAGATGCGAACGATGGCGCAATCACCGTGCGTGTGATCGGACCGGAAGAAGCTGCACTCTGGTCGTCCATCAGCGCGCGAGGGTGGGCACACGATCATCCTGAGTTCCAGCCGCTTATGGAACAGTTCGGAGCGCTGGTTGCCGCCCGCGAGCAAAGCGTGTGCTTCCTCGCTGAGTCGGACGGCCAACCGGGTGCGGCTGGTGTGCTGCGTCTCCATGACGGCGTCGCCTTGTTCGGCGGAGCGTCGACAGTCCCGGAGATGCGCCGGCGCGGGCTGCAATCAGCGCTGTTGCAGGCGCGGATGCGCTATGCCGCTGAGCACGGGTGCGATCTGGCGATGATGGTGACGGAAGCCGGCAGCCAGTCGCAGCGCAATGCCGAACGCACGGGATTCCGCATTGCGTATACGCGGACGAAGTGGAAGCTGGAGGCTAAGAAGGGCTAACGGCCTCATTCATACCGCAACGCCGTCTGCGGATCAACGCGCGCCGCGCGGCGTGCGGGAATCCAGCAGGCAAATAGCGCAACAGCCGCGAGCAGTACGGGCACAAGCGTGAACGTCACAATGTCGTGCGGGTGGATTCCGTAGAGAAAGCTTGAGGAAAATTTCGCCGCCATCCACGCCGCCGGCAGTCCAAGCGCGAGAGCCACGACGGTGAGCAACATTCCCTGGCCAACGACCAGCCGCTGCACCGCTGCAAGCTGCGCGCCCAGCGCAATGCGGATGCCGATCTCGCGGGTGCGGCGGCTGACGGAATAACTCATTACCCCGTAGAGGCCGACCGAGGCCAACGCCAGTCCGACGAAGCCGAAGATGCCGAAGAGAGCACCGGCAAGACGCGGCAGGAAGAGTGCATCGCGAAGGTGCTCGTGCATGGTCTCGGAGTTGAAGATGGCCATGGCGGGATCGAGCGAATGAACGATGTTGCGCACCGCGGATGCCGTGCCGGGTTCGTCACCGGTGCGGACAATCAAGGTATATCCGAGGAATGAAGGATCGGAGGCGACGCTCTGGGTCAGCGAGCGGTAGAGGACGGGCCTGAGGTCTTCGCCGATGGTGCGCGATTTGGCGTTGCCGACGACACCGATCACCTGATAGCTCACGCCAGCGCCTTCGACGCGGCGGCCGATGGGGTTCTCGTCATGAAAAATATCGTGAACGAATGCCTGGTTGACGACGGCAACTTTGGGCGCGGAAGCGCTCTCGTTAGCGAAATCGCGTCCGAGTATGCGAGGGATGCCCATGGTCGCGAAGTAGCCGGGCGAGACCATGTAGAGGTCGACGCTTGGCTCGGTTCCAGAAGGCTTGATGCCTTCGGCGCTAAAGGAATCGCTGCGGTTGCCCATGGAAAGCGGCGCGACGTCAGTCAGAACGGCAGATGTAACTCCGGGCAAAGCGGCGGCGCGGTCTCGCAATTCACCGAAAAACTGCACCGTGCGTTCGGGCGTGTAGCCGTGGACGCGCGGGTCGACAGAGATCATCAGCAGGTCCTCTGAACGAAAGCCCACGTCCATTGCCGCGGCGCGCTCAAGGCTGCGGAGGAAGAGTCCGGTGACGCAGAGCAGCACCAGCGAGAGGGAAATCTGCGCGACGACGAGAATGTTGCGCACTGTGACATCGGCGGCCCGGGCCGGGCAAGCGCATCTTCGCCCTTGAGCGCAGCGGTGATGAGAGGACGAGCGGCGGCGTATGCCGGGGCAATGTCCGAAAGCGAGGCCGGCGGCAACGCTGAGTCCGAAAGCGTAGAGCAGCACGCGCCAGTCGAGAGCTCACAGAGATATCCAGCGGGATGGGCGCAGGAAGGTGGAAAGCGGAGAGCGCTGAGGTAGCCCAGAGCGCAAGAATGACTCCGAGGACGCCGCCGCCGATCGCCAGCAGGACGGTCTCGGTGAGCACCTGGCGCATGAGCTGGCCGCGCGTGGCCCCGAGAGCGAGACGCACGGCCATTTCACGCTGGCGGCTTGCGGCCTGGGCGAGGAGCAGGTTGGCGACGTTGGCCGCGGCGATGCAGAGCACAAGCAAAACGACGACGCTGAGCGCTCCGAGGAAGACGAGCACAGCTGCTTTTTGACTCTGGGGGAGGGATCCGGCCTGGTCGAAGGGAAGGCTGTTGTCTTTGTCGCTGGCAGGATAGGCCTTGGCGAGATTAGCGGCCAGCGTATCCAGTTCCGACCGCACCTGAGCCTGGGTTACGCCGGGCTTCACGCGCCCGATGGCTCCAAGCCAGTGATAGTACCGTGAGTTGCGATCCTGAAGATTGGTCGCCAGTTGCTCTACGTTGCCGAGGGGCACCCAGAACTGCGGGGCGAGCAACTGGTCGACGCCGCGAAAGCCTGGCGGAGCAATGCCGACGACGGTGAACGGGCGTCCGGAGAGCGTGATGGTCTTGCCGATAATCGCCGGGTCGGCCGCGAAAGTACGTTGCCACAGGCTGTAGCCGAGGACTATGACCTGTTGTTTTTCCTCGGATGGGAGAAAGCCGCGGCCGAGCGACATACGAAGCTGGGCAACGTCGAAGAAGTTGCTGGTGGCGGCCTGTCCCCAGACGCGCTCGGGTTCGGTGTTTTCTTCGCCACTCCCAACTCCGGACATCGAAGCGGGGAGCAGTTCGTAATAAGCCGCGACTCCAGAGAAGGACTTCGCCTGGTCGCGGACATCGTTGTAGAGCGGCCAGGTGAAGTGGTTGCAGCAGCGCTCGCCGCGCGCCTGCATGTGCAGTGACAGCAGGGTCGGAGGGTCACCAACCGGCGCCGGTCGCAGAACGAAAGTGCTGACGATGGAGAAGATAGTCGCGTTGGCGGCGATACCCAGTCCGATGGAGACGATGGCGGCGACAGCAATGCCGGGTGACTTCGAAATCCTGCGAAAAGCGTAAGTCAAATCGCGCAGCCGGGATGCCATGGAGACGTCTCCTGGTGGGTGCTTATATGTGACTCGTTACGCGACGGCTGGGGAGATGGTTCCCGGATGCTATGTTGACGGCCGTGAAATTCGCGTCCAAACAGACAGGCGCGATCGTTTATCTTTCAGTCATTCCCGTTTTCTCCCAAAACCGAAGAACTAAGGACAGACATGTCAGGATCGCGCAGAGATTTTCTTGCTCAAGGCACGCTGGGATTGCTCGGCGTTGCGGTTGCCGCTCACGCCCAGACACCGCCGTCGCAGGAGCCCAATCCGGGAGCTCCGCCGGCGTTTGGCACGGCTCCGCCGGTGGGGCCGGAGGTGTCGGCCGGGACCTTTGCCGAGGCGGAGAAGCTGGTGCAGGTGGAGATGACCGCGCACGACCGCGCCGAGGCGGCGGAGAACTGGCGGATGCAGATGGCTCCGCTGTATGAGCGGCGGACGGGACCGAAGAAGCTGGCAATTGGCGAGGACGTGGCTCCGGCGACGCTGTGGAATCCGATGCTGCCGGGGATGACCCGCTATCCGGCAGCCAATGTGTTCGTGCGCAGCGCGGCCGGGGCGGCTGCACTGCCTGGGAACGAAGAGGACATCGCATTTGCCACAGTCACGAAGCTTTCGCGCTGGATTCAGAGCAGGCAGATCACGTCGGAACGGCTGACGGAGATTTATATCAGCCGCATGCAGCGCTTCGATCCGAAGCTGCGTTGCGTGATTACGCTGACCAAGGATCATGCACTTGAACAGGCGCGGCAGGCGGATAAGGAGATTGCAGCGGGCCGGTATCGCGGGCCGCTGCACGGGATTCCGTGGGGCGGGAAGGACCTTCTGGATACGGCGGGCATTCGGACGACGTGGGGCGCGGAGCCTTACCGGGATCGTGTGCCCACGAAAGATGCCGCGGTTGTCGAACGTCTCAATGCGGCAGGAGCGGTGCTGGTTGCCAAGCTGAGCCTGGGCGCGCTGGCGCTGAACGATATCTGGTTCGGCGGGCAGACGATGAATCCGTGGCTGCTGGAGGAGGGATCGTCGGGGTCGAGCGCGGGGCCGGGCGCGGCGACGGCGGCGGGGCTGGTGGGCTTTGCGATTGGGAGCGAGACGGGCGGCAGCATCGTAAGCCCGTCCATGAGATGTGGGGTGACCGGGCTGCGGCCTACGTTTGGTCGCGTGCCGCGCACGGGAGCGATGACGCTGTGCTGGTCGCTCGACAAACTGGGTCCGATGACGCGCGGTGTCGAAGACACGATGCTCGTCCTCAATGCGATTACCGGACCTGATCCGGGCGACCTGGGCAGCGTGCCGTCGAAGCTGGATTTCGATGCGGGAGCGAGCGTCGCGGGACTGCGGGTGGGATATTTTCCGGCGTGGATGAAGGAGCCTCCGGCGACGGATGTGGATCGCGCCGCGCTGGAGACGGTGAAGAAGCTCGGCATGGTGCCGGTTGCGGTTTCTCTTCCCGATTGGCCGTATGACTCGCTGAATCTGATTCTGTTCGCGGAGGGCGCTGCCGCGTTCGAGGAGCTAACGCTGAGCCACAAGGTGGACGAGTTGAAGGCGCAGGTGCCCGACGCGTGGCCGAACTGCTTCCGGCAGGCGCGCTTTCTGTCGGCGGTGGATTTTGTGCAGGCGGACCGGATGCGGCGGATGGTGGCGCAGGAGATGGCGCGGATCTTCGCCGACGTCGACCTGCTGCTGGTGCCGTCGCTGCGCGACGAGATGCTGGTGATCAGCAACAACACCGGGCATCCCTCGCTGACGCTGCGCGCGGGATTTGTCGAGGTGTCGGAGGCGCGCAGTGACTGGGCTCCCGACCCGAAGCATCCGCTGCCGAAGTTTTCGCCGCCGCGGCGGGTGCCGCATGGAGTGACGCTGATCGGGCGGTTGTTTGATGAAGGGACGGTCGCGCAGGCGGGTCTGGCGCTGGAGAAGGCGTTCGGCGTGGCGGGAGAAAGGCCGGCGGGGTTTTAGGGACCTTTCCAGCTGACGAGGGAACGAATCGATTTCCCGGCAACGTCGAGGAGAAGTTCGCCGGTTATCTCGATGAAGGTTCCAAGCAGGTCTAAGAACAGGTTGCTCACTGGGAATAAGGCCAAAGCTTGGTGCTTAGTTCTGTTTACGCACGAACACGATAGGAGGTTCCGCGCGCGGAATCCGCGGTCCATTCGTAAATTTTCGTTGTATTCACTGCTCCTGCCGATCGTTGCAGTACTCTTTCCGCGGAGGTGCAAGTGTGAATCCCGAAGTGCTGCACCTGCATACGTATTTTCTTTTTCCGATATCGATCGACCAGAACGCGGTGATGGAAGAGCACCCGGAAATCTGGCGAGGGCCGCAACGCTGGTTTGAACAGCTCGACCTCTGGGTGACGGGGCATGTCGTTGCGGATTATGGGTCCGCGGCGTCCCGGTTGGGCGGATGGAAGCGACAACCGGAGACCTGTCTCGATTTCCGCTCGCAGGCTTATGAGGACATGATGTTCTTTCATCCCTTCATCCGCGAGTCGTTTTTTGATTCCGGCAACTCAAATGCCGAGCACGAAACGCTTGTGCATCGCTATGTTATCCAGCCGCAGGCGGGCTCGCGCCTGTTCTACGAGGCCGAGGACGGCGGCGGCGAATCCGCCAAAGTCGAAATCACGGAATTGCGGCTGCTCATGTTCGCGAATGGAATCGCAATCCTGACCATCGGCGTGGAAGCGAACAAGATAACGTACTCACAGGCTCTGTGGATCAACGAGATGATGCGAAAGATCTATCCCTCCAGCGAGCGGCAGATCCAGACGGCGCGCATTCCGAACCGCCTGGCGCTGGTGCAGGAGACAGGCGCGGAGCGACGCCTGATTGCGGAGGAGCGATGGGAAACCAGCCGGGCGATGGGCTATCGCCCGCAGCTCTCGACGATTCTGTTAAGCCTGCTTCATTTTGCCAACTACGAGCATGAGGAATTCGAGGCCAGCCTGGACGAGCGCATGATTGTAAACAGCTATGTCAGCCTCGACCGGACTCACCTTCCCGCGGGATACGAAAGCTCGGAAGGTTACGAAATCGCCTTCAGCCGGTTCCTATATGTCGATCGGGACGGTTCAGGCTATCGCTACCAGCCCGAATTTACTCGCGAACAGATGAAGAAGCATGTGTACAGGCGATGGCAGCACGAGGGAACGCTGTATGGAGTGACTTCTTACTCCAACGTCACCTGCGTGTTTGCCTCTGCGGAAGCGCCGGATATGGCGCGCGTTCATCGGATGTTCTCAACCAGAAATCTCGTGATTGCCGTCATCGCCTTGTTCTACCGGGCCAGCCTGCTGGAATTTGCCAAGGAATCGGCCCTGGTCTCCCATCAGCTTCTGCCGGTATTTTCCGGCAAGGCGGTGCGCTACCGCCACATCCAGCTGGCCATCGGGCTGATGGCCAACTTTCACTACTTCAACAACTACTGGTTTTACCTGGAGCCGACCACAAAGGATGAGGAGCTGGAACATTTCACGATGCTCAGCGACGCATATCAGCTCGGTCCCGCGAAAGAGAAGATCGAAGACCAGGTCGACAAGCTGGGAGGCTACATCGACCGGGTGTATGCGCTTCGCAACACCGATGCCGTGAACCGGCTGGCGATGATGAGCGTGATCCTCGGCATTGGGGCATTGATCACCGGCTACTACGGGATGAACATTCCCCACCTGGCGACACTTTTGCAGCGCAATTCGCTTTCGATTCTGTCCCTGGTGTTGACCTCTTTGCTGGCCATAGCATCGCTGTGGTTTATCGTCTATATCGTTTTATCGAACTGGCTTGATTATCGAGCCAGCATTTTTCCCAACCGATACCGGAAGCCTCAGCCGCCCCGCAGCCTGCGCCGTTTGCGCCATTACGGTAGCTGAGCGGGTCTGCCGGCCAGGCGACGGAGAAAAGTTGATGGCCCCGGCTCTCTCTCGAGGAACCGGGGCCACGTGGCAGACAGCCTGTAAGCCGAATTCTGTCGAGGACGGCCATTCCTCTAGGCGATGCATTGCTGCAGCGCTCCAGCAACCTACCCGGAGGTTTCCGCCATGCCTCGCTTGCGCTTGGCACGTGACCCGCGTTGGCGCGCCGGGCCGGCACGCATCCGCAGCTGATTGGGGCCCCCGCTGCGAATTTCCTCCCTATTTGGTCTTGCTCCGTGTGGGGTTTACCCTGCCTCCGTCGTTACCGCCGGAGCGGTGCGCTCTTACCGCACCTTTTCACCCTTACCCTGCGCCTCTTGCGAGACGCGGGCGGTATGTTCTCTGTGGCACTAGCCGTCTCGCGGCCTTGAAGCCGCGATCCCGGACGTTATCCGGCACACTGCCCTGCGGAGTTCGGACTTTCCTCTCCCGGCTCAGCTTGCGCCTCGCCGGCAGCGGCCGTCCGGCCTGCCTGCACTCCTCTTATCTTAGCCCAGATTGGTGCAAGCTTCTTAGCTCAGATTGGTGTCAGCTCAGTCTGGCTGACCGAGACGTGCGATCAATAGCTCGATTACGGGTCCCTGGCTCTTGAGAATCCGCTGCCGGGCTTCGTCGATTGAGAACCAGGCGGCGCGGTCGACTTCAGGAATCTCGATCTGACGGCCGGAGCGTGGAGGCCATTCAATCATGCAGCTGTTACTCACGAGCTTTGCCGGATCGCAGTCGCCCTCGACAGCCCAGACGGATACCAGCTTGCCGCTAGCCTGCTTTATGGTTCCGAAATCGACGAAGTCGCCATCCGCCGCAAAGTCCGTGTCAAGACCCGTCTCCTCGGTGAACTCGCGCCGGGCGGCCTGAAGAGGATCTTCGCCCTCGCTGTATTCGCCCTTGGGAATGGACCACGCACCGAGGTCCTTCTTCACCCAGAAAGGGCCGCCGGGATGCACCAGAAAGACCTCCGGCCCGCCATCTCGCCGGCGATACATCAGCAAGCCCGCGCTGCGTTTAGCCATCGGGTCGTCTCGCGCTCCAGAGTAATATTCTCGCAGCATGCTCGACATCGCTGCGCCAGTCACGGACATCACGCTGCACGGCTCCGTCCTCGTACTGTTGCAGTTTGATGTGTGCGAGGCCATCCGGCTCGACCGTCTGCGTGAGCTGCTGAGGGCAGGCACGGTGGAGGCGGCATCGCCCAAGCATCCCGGCTCGGTGCGATATCAGAGGCCGCCGGTGGTCGAATCCCTGGGGACGCTCACGCTCGAAAGCGGCGAGCAGCTGCAAGGCGAGATCAAGTACTACGACTACGGCGTGCTCAGCGTGGTCTTCGAACTGGCCTTCGACGGCGGATGGGGAAAACTCATTGGCCTGGCAAGCCGCTGGGTCTGGGATGTCGACTTCGCGGCGCAGGCGACGGAGATGGTTCGCCGCAAGCTGGAGGCCGCGGCGCCGGCGCTGGTGAAGCCCTACAAACAGTGGCTGAGCGAGGACTACCTGATTTTCCACATCCGCGAGATTGAGAGCGACAGCGCAGGATCGCCCTCGGTTCCGGAGCTTATTCACAGCTGCGGCGCTCGCATTGCGCAGGTGGTGCGCGGCGACACCGGACACCTGGCCGAGAGCGAAACCAACGAGGTGCTGCAGTCGCGGATCTCCTACTACGCGAACGATCTTGCCGTCATCGGATGGAATGCGGCATTCATCTACGATTCGACGGCGGGCGCGGAAACGGCGATTCAACTGCTCGAATACGCGAACTCGCAGCTGCTCGAGTTCCGGCACTACGACCTGCTGCTTACCGAAGAGCTGGACCGCGTCTACACGCTGCTCGACGAAGGCACGGGGATCTTCGCGCGCTGGCGGCTGGCGCGGTCGGCGACGCGCCTGCACACCGTGCTGCTCGACGTTGCCGAGCTGACCGAACACGCCGACAATGCGATCAAGTTCCTGAGCGACATGTTTTCGGCGCGTCTTTATAAACTGGCGGCGCAGAAGGTGGGGGTGCCCGACTACAAGGACCTGGTCACGCAGAAGGTGCGCAATGCCGAGGAGCTCTACCGCTTTATGGTGGACCAGTTCAACCAGAGCCGGGCGTTCTTTCTGGAACTGACGGTGGTGATCATCCTGGTGATCGAGCTGGTGTATCTTTTCCGTGGCCGACCGTTCTAGGCGCTGACCGTCCGGTGGGGGCGCCTGCGGCGCAGGTGCAGGACGTTATCTTCGTGTAGCCACACGGGAATAATGTTCTTTCGTAAAGCCTCACACGCATTTACACTTAGCTCGCCCCCCACATTCGCTTCACTTCGGGTCTGAACGATTTTGACTGTAATGAATCCTGCTGTCGGCGCACGCTTTGGTCCCTACGAAATCCTCGAAAAGATCGGCTCGGGCGGCATGGGAGATGTCTACCGAGCACTGGACACGCGCCTTGACCGGGAAGTCGCGCTCAAGCTGGTTTCAGAAAGCTACCTGAGCGGCGAAACGCCGCATACGCCCACGCCGGGCGGAACTCCAGTGCTGGCTTCAAATGCCCGCTTTCAGCGGGAGGCGCGCGCCGCCTCGGCTCTGAACCATCCCAACATCTGCACGATTCACGACATCGGCGAGCAGGACGGCCGGCCATACCTGGTCATGGAGCTGCTCCAGGGCCAGACCCTGAAGCAGTATCTCGCCGACCACGATGTCCTGCCCGCGGCCGAGCTGTTGAGCTTTGCCCGGCAGGCGGCCAGCGCGCTGGCGGCGGCGCACTCCCGCGGCATTATCCATCGCGACATCAAACCGGCCAACATCTTCGTAGTGCAGCCTCCGGGAGGAGTTCCGCACATCAAGATTCTGGACTTTGGGCTGGCGAAACGCCATGCGGATCCTATGGTTGCTCAGGCGCCCGGAACGCAGAACGGCGACTTCTCTGCAACCAGTGCCGGATCCCACGACGTGACCCTTACCAACGCGGGATCAACGCTGGGGACCATCGCCTACATGTCGCCGGAACAGGCCAAGGGACAGCCGGTCGATGCCCGCTCGGACCTGTTTTCGCTGGGCTGCGTGCTTTATGAGGCGGCTACCGGCAAGTCTCCGTTTGCCGGTGACTCCCCTGCCGAAACTTTCGCCGCGCTGCTGATGAAGGATCCGCCGCCGGCAAGCAGCGTGAACCCCGCGCTGCCCAAGGGCTTTGATCGAATCCTGGCGAAGCTGCTGGCGAAGGAGAAGGCCGACCGGTATCAGTCGGCGAACGAGCTGCTTGCCGATCTGGATGCGATCGGCGATGCGAAACCTGCCCCGGCCGCGGATGCCGGCCCGATGCGTCCGGTCGTAGCAGCAGCCGCGGCCCCTCCGGCAGAGGCACCCAGGAAGAACGGGCTGGTGATTGGGGCAATCGCCGCGGTTGTCATTGTCGTCGTCGCCGGCGGCTTCTGGATCTGGCGCAGTCATCGTGCTCCTGCCGCGCCCGCCGGGCAGAATGCGTCCGTCGTAATAGGCGAGAAGGACTCGATCATCCTGGCCGATTTCGTCAACAGCACTGGCAATCCTGTCTTCGACACGACGCTGAACCAGGCGCTGGCGATTCAGCTGGCACAGTCGCCGATGCTGAACATCGTCAATCAGCAGCACCTTCGTCAAAGCATGAAATACCTGGGCAAATCGTCAGACGATCCGCTAACTCCGGCGATTGCGCGCGAGATCGGCGAACGCGAGGGCGTGAAGGCCATCCTCACGGGCTCGATCGCCTCGCTGGGCAAAGACTACGTGATTACGCTGAATGCGCAGGCGACGGCGACGGGCGACGACATTGCCAGCGAGCAGGCGCAGTCTCCGGATGTGGAGCATGTGCTGGATGCGCTAGATCGGGCGGCGACGGCGATGCGCGCCCGGCTGGGGGAATCCCTCAGCTCGATCCAGAAACTCGACACGCCGCTGGGCCAGGCGACGACTCCGTCGCTCGAAGCCTTTCGCGCCTATGCATTGGGGGATGTAGAGCACGAGAAGGGTCTCGATCTGCCTCAGGCCGCCGGCCATTATCAACAGGCGGTTGAGCTGGATCCAAATTTTGCCATGGCCTGGGCGCGACTGGGCGTGGTGTACAGCAATGCCGGACAGACCGGCAGAGCCCTCGAATATTACACCAAGGCTTACAGCCTTTCGAAGAACGTGAGCGAGCGGGAGCGTCTCTACATTACCGGTCACTACCATCTGAATGTAACCGGCGATATGGGCAAGGTGATCGACACGCTGGAGCTTTCGATCCGCACCTATCCGCATGAATTCGACAACCTGGTAAATCTCTCTGTCGCGTATTCGCTGATCGGCCGCTATGAGGACGCCCTAGCCTATAGCCGGAAGGCGGTGGCCATGGAACCGGATGACGCCATCGCTCAGGAGAACATGCTCTCGGACTTCATGGCCCTGAATCGCTTTGACGAGGCGCGGGAGCAGGTGAAGAAGATCAATGCGCTGGGAATCGGCGACAGCACCGAGGTGCTCCAACTGATTTTCCTCTTGGATGCGCTGGTGGGAGACACCGCGGGCATGGACCGGATCCAGACCCGGGTGGCGGGCAGACCGGATGAGTTCCTGATAACTGCCATCAAAGCCAGCGTAGAGGAGTATCAGGGACAATACCGCGCAGCCCAGACCACCTGGCAAAGTGCTGCAAATCAGGCTGCTGAGCTGAAGGCTCCTGATGCCGAAGCTTCATGGCTGTTGTTCCTCGTCTCGGGAAGAGGAGTTGCCGGCATGTGCCTGGAGGCGGAGAGCGAAGTGAAGCGGGCTCTCTCGATCGACAAGACCAAGCCTACGTTGCGGCAGGCGGTCTTTAGCGCCAGCATTTGCGGAGATAAAAAGACGGCGGAACCCATTCTGAAGGATCTGGCGAGAAAGTATCCCGAAGACACGCTCATAAACGGGCTCACGATTCCGGAATCGAATGCGTTTCTGGCGCTCTCCGACCATCGTCCGCAGGACGCGCTGAGCGAACTCGAAAAAGCCAAGGCTTACGATCTCGCTTCGCCGGGCGCCTATATGCGTGGACTGGCGTATCTTGACCTGCACGACGGGCCGAACGCCGTCATCGCCTTCAAGCGCGCGGTTGAACTTCGTGGAGCTGCGTTGTCGCTGTTTTACCAGACATATCCCCAGTCGCAGCTTGGGCTGGCACGGGCCTACGCCGTGCAGGGCGACAAGGCACACGCTCGCGCCGCCTACCAGGCATTCTTCGACCTCTGGAAGAACGCCGACCCGGATTTGCCGCAGCTGATCGCCGCGAAAAAAGAATTCGCTGCCCTCTAGAAGCTCCCCAGCCAGTTCAGGATCGCCGTCGTCAGGGCGATGCGCTGCCCGGAGTAAGGGTGATCGGCCGCGAAGTGCGTCTCCGTCACATGTGAATCGCCGGCTTTCTGTAGAGCAACAACGAAGGCGTGGTCGGCTGGGCCGAGATGATCGTCCGAGGTGATGACCAGGAACGGGCGTGAGGCGAGCGCCGGGGCGAAGGTGTCGAAGTTCCACTCTGTGCGGTGAGCATAGGCTTCGGCGACTAGAGACTCGGCGGTGCATCCGGCAAGCGGGGCAACATTGTTGTCGGCGATGAAGCTCGCCGCCATTCCCTTTTTCGCCTTTTCGATGACGGCAGCACCGGCTTCCGGCGGCGGAAAGCTGCCGCCGATGTTCCATGCCGAGATCATGACGACCCCGGCAACCTTCGGATCGTGAGCGGCCGCGGAGGCGACCATATATCCGCCCATGCTGTGGCCGAGAATGACGATCTTATTCGGATCGATGTGATACTTCGCGATGTTCACCGGATCTTTAACGAAAGCAACTTCGGCGTCGGCGTCTTCGATGGCGTGGGCAAAGGAGAAGGTACCCTTCACGCCCCATGATCCGCGGTAGTGGACGGCGAGGACGTTCCATCCGGCGCGGCGGATGGCCTGTGCAAGGTCGAGATTCTGCTCGTACCCGGGGAAGCCGTGCATGAGGACCAGCGTGGGATGCGGACCGGCTCCGGCGGCGAGATAAAAGACGCCGAGAAGATTCTCGCCGTGGCTGGGAACTCCCGCAAGCGAGACCATGGAAGGCGGATTCGCAGCGTCGGGGGCGGGGTCGGTGGTAAGAGCCGCGGGAGTCTGTGCGAAGCCGGAGACGACGCACAGAAATGCGGCCGAGAAAAGTGCTGCTGCGGAAACCTTCCATCGGGTCATCGTTCGATTGTGCCAGAGCGAGCGGATTTGTAAATCTCGGTATCATGGTTGCGGCGGCCTTGCAAGCTCTCGCGTGATTGGAGGCGGTATGTTGAGGTCTACTCGCAGAGGGTTTCTGCGCAGCGCAGGCGTGGCGGCTGGAGGCGCACTGCTGCTCCCTTCTTCAAGGCTGAATCTGTGGTCGATGACCGAAGACGCGCGACCCGTCGCACCTGCCGACCAGCAAGCCGACTACACGCTGACCATCGCCGTCAAGCCAATAGAACTCGCTCCTGATCGCATCGTTTCCGTGACCACCTACAACGGCCAGTTCCCTGGGCCGCTGCTCCGCTTCAAGGAGGGTCAACCTGTCGCCGTCGAGATTCACAACGAGACGGACACGCCGGAGCAGTTGCACTGGCACGGGCAGGCGATCCCCGTAGACGTGGACGGTGCAGCCGAGGAAGGCACACCTTTCATTCCTCCGCATGGATCGCGGCGCATCACCTTCGCTCCCAAGCCTTCGGGCTTTCGCTTCTACCACTCGCATGTGCGCGCGGGCGCAGATCTGGCTGCGGGACAATACAGCGGGCAGGTGGGTCCGGTGTATATCGAGCCCAAAGACAACCCTGGCAATTACGATCGCGAGGTCTTTCTCACCATGAAGGAGTTCGAGCCGACTCTCAGCCGGGGCGGGGACATGGCAATGGACTTTCTGTCGCGGATCGGAGGTTCCGGCCCTGAAAGAAAAGGGCGAGACGGCGATGAAGGCATCGCTCGCGAAGGGAAATCCGCACGGATATGAGGTTGGCTATCGCTCTTTCACGATTAACGGCAAGATGCTGCATCACGGCGAACCGATCCGCGTGAAGCAGAGCGAGCGGGTACTCTTTCATGTGCTGAACGGCAGCGCAACGGAGATTCGCAGCCTCTACCTGCCGGGGCACAGCTTTACCGTCGTTGCGACGGATGGCAATCCGCTGCCCAAGCCGGTTCGGGTGCCCGGATTATGGCTGGGCACGGCGGAGCGCATCTCCGCTGTCGTGGAGATGAACCATCCAGGTGTGTGGGTGATGGGGGACCTGGCCGATGACGACCGGCACAACGGCATGGGAATCGTGGTTGAGTATGCAGGATACAAAGGAAAGGCGCAGTGGATTGCGCCGAAGACGTTCAAGTGGAACTATGCTCACCTCGGAGCCGCAAGCGGACCGCCGACGCAGCCGGACGAGACGTTCGACATGCTCTTCGAGAAGAAGAATGCGGCGATGCAAGGGTTCAATCTCTGGACGATCAATGGCGTTGCCTATCCAGACAGTCAGATGATGGCCGCTCCGTCGTTTCATCTGCATGAGGGCAAGCGATATCGGCTACGCATGAAAAACGCGAGCGACGATATTCACCCCATCCACCTGCATCGTCACAGCTTTGAGCTGACCCGCATCGCCGGGCAGCCGACGTCAGGCGTGATGAAGGACGTGGTAATGCTCGGTGGGTATCAGGAGGCGGAAATAGACTTCGTCGCCGATAACCCGGGAATGACGCTGTTCCACTGCCACCAGCAGCTGCACATGGATTTCGGCTTCATGAGCCTGTTCGACTACGTATGACCGCGAGACTACTTCGCGGCTACCGCAGTCGGCTGCCGCAACCATCCATAGAGCGGGAACTGTTCGGCGAGCTCAAGCACCTGGCCACGAATTTTCTCGAGAGCCTGCGGATTGTTGCGCTGCTCAAGCGCCTGGGCGATCCATTTCGCGATGGTGCGCATCTCGGCTTCCTTCATGCCGCGCGTGGTGAGCGCCGGCGTTCCGATGCGGATGCCGCTGGGCTTGAGCGGCGGGTTCGTGTCGTACGGGATGGCGTTCTTGTTCACCGTGATGGCGGCTTCGCCCAGCGCGGCTTCAGCCTCGCTGCCGAGAATGCCCTTGGCGAAGACATCGATGAGCATCAGATGCGTATCTGTGCCGCCGGAGACGACGCGGAATCCCTCGGCCTGGAGAGCTTCGGCCAGAACTTTTGCGTTGGCTACGATCTGCTGGGCGTAGAGCCTGAAGCCGGGATCGAGCACTTCTTTGAAGGCCGCGGCCTTGGCGGCGATGATGTGCATGAGCGGCCCGCCCTGCTGTCCGGGGAAGACGCTCTTGTCGACGGCGGCTGCGTACTGCTGCTGGCAAAGGATGAGGCCGGCACGCGGTCCGCGCAGCGTCTTGTGGGTAGTGGTGGTGACGATCTGCGCGTGCGGCACGGGCGAAGGATGCACGCCTCCGGCGACGAGGCCTGCGAAATGCGCCATGTCGACGATAAGCAGCGCGCCCGCCTTGTCGGCGATCTCACGCATGCGAGGAAAATCGAAGGTGCGGGGATAGGCGCTGCCGCCGCCGATGATGACCTTGGGCTTCTCTCGGAGGGCAATGGCCTCGAGTTCGTCGTAGTCGATGGTTTCCGTGTCCTTACGGACGGTGTAAGAGACGACCTTGTAGAGCTTGCCGGAGAAGTTGAGCTTGTGCCCGTGGGTGAGGTGGCCGCCGTGCGCGAGATCGAGGCCGAGGATGGTGTCTCCGGGCTGGAGGACCGCCATGTAGGCGGCGGCGTTGGCCTGCGAGCCGGAGTGCGGCTGCACGTTGGCGTGTTCGGCACCGAAGATCTGCTTGGCGCGGTCGCGGGCGAGGTTCTCGACCACGTCGGCGAATTCGCATCCGCCGTAGTAGCGACGCCCGGGATAGCCCTCGGCGTATTTGTTGGTGAAGACCGAACCGGCAGCCTCAAGCACGGCCTGGCTGACAAAGTTCTCCGAGGCGATCATCTCGAGTCCCTCGTGCTGGCGAAGAACTTCGTGTTCGATGGCGGCGGCGATCTCGGGATCGGCCTGCGCGAGAGGAAGAGACATGCGGTCGGTCATGACTCGATTGTAGGTGGGCAGGCGGCTAGCGCGCTACCAGTTCGCGGTCACCGATACCGGATCGACTGGTTGTATCCGCCGCCAGCCCCTTGAACGCCGAGTAGACAAAGGAGCCCAGGTACCATCCGTCGATGAACTTATAGGGCGTCTCGCCTGTGGTGTAGTGGCCGCAGGGCAGAACTTTCGAAACGTAGTCGATGCCCAGCACGGCAAAGCTGCGCAGTACTTCGATTGAGTATTCGGGCAGAAAGGTGAGGTCGTATGCGGCGTGAACCACCAGAACTTTTTTGGCATGCGCAGCGAAGCGCCGCATGTAGTTGACGGGGCTGGTGGCTCCGAAGAGCTCGCGCAGGCGCAATTGCGTGAGGCCGGCATCTTCAAAAGCCTGGCGGATGTGCCGCGTGCTCTGGCCGGTCCAGACGACGTCTCCGAAGGAAGTAGACGCATGATTGAAGGCGTTCACCCGCAGCCGCTCGTCGTGCGCGCTGGCGATAAAGGCGTAGCAGGAGCCAAGGCTGGTACCGAGAATGCCGAACTGCTCGTAGCCCTGCTCTTCCAGCCAGTCGAGGCAGCAGCGAATGTCGATGACCGCCTGCCGGCAGGCGGCAATGTTGCGTCCGATGTTGGAGCTGACCGCGTAGTCGGAGCGCTCAAGCTCTGCCGGACGGCGAATGTCGTGATAGGGCTTGCTCAGGCGCAGCGCGGAGATGCCGAAGCGGTTGAACAGGGCGCAGAGCGCGTTGTGGCTGAAGGCGTCAGCGTTCCACTGCGGCATCACGATCATCGCGCGTTTCGGTTTGCCCTGCATCTTTTCTGCCGGCGCGGGATACCAGCGTGCGTTCACCAGATCGTTTTCCGGATACGGGGTGCGGATGGGAGAGGTGAAACGCAGGAACTGCGCGGGTTTGAGCTTGCCTTCGGCTGCCTTGCGTTTGAGCTCGGCGTCCTGCTTCAGGGTTTCGGGGCGAACATTGGTGGGAAAGAGCTGAGGATGGCGTGTCTCCAGCTGGAAGTCGGTGGGACGCGCGTAGCTATAGAAGGCTTCGCTGCGTTCGACGATGGCGTCGTTGAGCGCGATCAATGCTGATTCAGATTCGTGCGGATTGAGTGAGGCCGGCGTTCGCTGTTGCCGAAGATGCGGCTGCCGCAATCCCGCCGAGTCGATGAAGTCATCGAGCCAGTCGAAGCCCCATTCGACGGGGCGGACGATGCGATTCTCGTCGCGCGTGGTGAGGGCGGTCTCCCAGCGGTACATCCAACGTGCATAAAGTTTGCCGAGCATGGTCTTTTTCAATCTTTCATTACGCGGGGTACGCGCGCCGCAATGTTACACAGAATTTCATAAGGAATGGTGTCGACCAGATCGGCATGATCCCACGCCGTAATGCGCTCGTTCCCCTGCTCGCCGATGAGGGCGACTTCGTCTCCGATTTCGACGCCGGGAATATCGGTCACATCGATGGTGGTCAGGTCCATGGAGATGCGCCCGGCTATGGGAGCGCGCTGTCCGCGCACCAGCACGCTGCCGCGATTGGAGAGCAGGCGGTTGAGACCGTCGGCATAGCCCACGGGCAGCAAGGCGAGGCGCGTGGGACGCGACGCGCGAAAGGTCGCACCGTATCCAGCGGTTTCTCCGCGCTCAATGTTTCGGAGCGAGACAATGCGCGTCTTCCAGGAAAGAACGGGCTGAAGCAGATGCGCCGTCGCCAGCGGCTCCGTGCCGCTGAAGCCCGCGCTTGAAAATCCGGAGAGCGAGAGGCCGGCGCTCGAAAAGCGCGGCGCGTATCCGTAAAGAGCAAGTCCGGGACGCAGCATCGCCTTCGCCTTGTATCCCGCGGCAATGCGAACGAGATTCGCTGCGCCGCCTTCGCTCAGAACTGTGGCGGAGTTTCCGGCGTGAATCCACTCGGGATGGATGCCGTGCTCGGTTATTGTATCCAGCGCAGTTACGAATCGGCCTCAACTGTTCTGAATTCGCCCGTCCGTCGAGAGCCTCGGGAGTATGCAGGTGTGTCATCACCGCTTCGACACGCAGCGCAGGCGCAGCGGCGAGGAGTTCAAGCAGAGCAGGCAGGGCATCGAGGCGCACGCCCTGACGCGACATGCCGGTATCGATCTCAAGGTGCACGGGCATGGAATGCGCGGCGAGCTTGCGGGCGCTGGCTGCGACGTAAAGCGACTCGATCTGCCGCGGCTCCCAGACGACGGGCGTCAGGCAGTGTTCGATGGCTGCTTCGGCTTCGCGATGCCACACGCTGCCCATCACGAGGATGCGGGCTTGCGGAGCGACCGAGCGAACGGCAGTGCCCTCGTCAACACAGGTGACACCCAGCCAGGCGTGCGGATTCTCAGCGACAAGGACTTGCGCGCAGGCGAGCGCGCTGTGTCCGTAGCCGTTGGCCTTGATGACGGCAAGCAGTTCCGCCTCGCCAGCGAGGCGGCGGAGCAGAAGGTAGTTTTCAAGAAGGCGTGAGCGGGAGATCTCCGCCCAGATCGGTCGAGTACCCATCGTTACTGCGGTGCGGGATCCGAGCCAGGCGCCGGCGGAGGTTGCGTCGACTGCTTGCCCGCAAAGATCAAAGGAATGTGGAAGGGCAGCTCGGCATTACTCTTTTTGCTGGCTGACTTCGTCTTCTGGTCGCCGCCCTTCTCGACCACGGCGGTACGCTGAGCGTGAACGCAGACCCAGCTGGTGCGCACATGCTGGTAGACATGCGTGAAGATGCCGCGCTCCTCGCGAATCTGGCCGTCGATCTTCCACTTGATGATGTAGGTGCCGTCGACCAGCGCCATATCCTCAAAGGTGCGGACGTTGATCACGCGCTGCTCCATGCTCACCGGCTGCGGGCCGCCCTTCTCGAAGAGCTGGGCAATCTGCTGGTTGCGCGTGGTGACCTCGCCGGTCGATGAGATGTTGACGAGGATCGGCGACATCAACAGCTCGAGCCCGTACTGGTCGCGCTTGGCGACCGCATCGCTCCACTGATCTTCGAGCTTCTGAAACTCGGTGATCTGGGGTGGCTGCGTCGTTGCTGTCTGCTGGGCAGCCGCAAGGCTGCCGAAGAGCACCGCCGAGGCGGCGAGAGAGACAAAAATGGATTTCATACGCAAAACAGGATTCACTTCCATGATAAAGGTTTGGACGCTTTCAATGTGGATTTAGGCGGCTTTTTGCACATTAGATACCCGGTCTTGAAAGGCATCCACAGCGTGCGTCAACCTAAACTTTAGAGGCTCAAACCCATGGCCACGACTCCCGATATTGCCTTCGAGCGCGGATTGCCCGCCTCCATTGACGCCGAGCGATCGATTCTCGGCGCTATCCTCTTAGATAATCACGCCTACAACGAAGCTGCAGAAAAGCTTGTCGCCGCCGATTTCGCGCTGGAGTCGCACCAGCGCATCTTCTCGCGGATCGGCGAACTCATGGATTCGAGCCGCGCCGTGGACATCGTCACGCTCGCCGAGGAGCTGGCCAAACGCAAGGAAGTGGAATCGATCGGCGGAGTTGCGTATCTTGCTTCGCTGACCGAGGGACTGCCGCGGCGGCTGTCGATTGAAGAATACGTCCGCATCGTCAAGGACAAGTCGTTGCTGCGGCAGCTGATCAACATCTGCTCGATGTCGATCACGCGCGCCGCCGACCAGAGCGAAGATGCGCTGGAGATCCTGAACGCTGCCGAGACCGACCTGCTGGAGGTCACGGAAAAAGGCATTACACGCGGCTTCGCCGGGATTCCGGAGATTGTCCGGGATTCGTTCGGCACCATCGACAACCTTTATAAGGAAGGCCGCGAGGTTACGGGGCTGGCAACCCACTTCGACGAATTCGACCGCATGACCAGCGGACTGCAGAAGTCGGAGCTCACGATTATCGCCGCACGCCCCTCGATGGGAAAGACGGCGTGGGCGATCAACATAGCGCAGAATGCGGCGGTGCGCGGCGGCAGAACTGTCGCCGTCTTTTCGCTCGAAATGAGCAAGGAGTCGCTGCTGCGACGCATGCTCGCTTCCGAAGCGCTGGTCGATTCGCAGAAGATCCAGAAGGGCTTTCTCGGCCGCGACGACCATGCCAAGCTGTCGAGCGCACTCGAGCGGCTGGTGGAAGCGCATATCTTCATCGACGACACGCCCGGCATCTCGCTCTCGGAAATGCGCGCCAAGGCGCGCCGTCTGCGCCAGACCATGGGCAGCCTCGACCTGATCGTCATCGACTATCTGCAGCTGATGTCGGCCAGCATTCCCGGCGTGGGCCAGCGCCGCTATGAGAACCGCACGCAGGAAGTCTCGGCCATCTCGCGCGGGCTGAAGGCACTTGCCAAGGAAATGAATATCCCGGTCATCGCGCTGTCGCAGCTGTCGCGTGCTTCCGAGCAGCGCGGCGGAGACAAAAAGCCCATGCTCTCCGACCTGCGCGAATCGGGCTCAATCGAGCAGGATGCTGACGTGGTTGCGTTTATCCACCGCGAAAGCTACTACAACCGCGACGAAAACGGACAGCCCGATCCCGACACGGAGAACAAGGCGGAGATCATCATCGCCAAGCAGCGCAATGGGCCTACTGGATCGGTCCATCTGGCGTATCTGTCGAAGTGCACCAGGTTTGAGAACCTGGCGTACGGCGGAGAGGGCGGCGATTATTAGATCGAACGCGGAAAGGGAATTGGAAACCGCCGACATACGGTCGACGAATATCTCGCGCTGGTTCCGGAGCCGGCTCGCGGAACTCTGCTGAAGATGCGGGAGGCGATTCACGCGGCAGTTCCTGAAGCGACTGAGGCGATCAGCTATCAGATGCCGACGTTCAAGTATCGTGGGCATTCGATTGTGGCGATTGCGGCGTTCAAGAAGCATTGCAGCCTCTTCCCGATGAGCGGCGCGGTCATCGACAAGTTCAAAGAGGACCTCAAGCACTTCCACACTTCGAAGGGAACGCTGCAGTTCCCTCCGGACAAGCCTTTGTCGGCTTCGTTGATCAAGAAGATCATCAAGGCAAGAATCGCCGAGATCGAGAAGAAGCCTGCGCGCTGAGCGGTTTGCCACACTTGCGACAGCATTTTCGGAAATAGGTTGTCCGAGGCCGCTGTCCTAAAGTCAACGCGACCAACAGGGAGCGGTGACCGAGCACGATCTGAAAAGGGCACAGACTTTTCCGAAAATGCCATAGAATGATCCGACTTTGGGTTTTCCCGCCGGGCGCATCCCCAGCCTGGCGATGGTCTTCATCTCTTGCATCGGAGCGTGGCATGCGCCTTGGTCGCGTAGTGGCTTATGCTGTTGGGACTTTTTCTTGTTTTGCCAGTCTGGGCGCAGGCGCCTCAAACCGCTGCACCCGTTACTCCGCCGGCCCCGCAGCCGCATTCTGAAGAGAAGACTCCACCCGCAACCCCGGCGGGGACGCATGCTCTCGAGCCGGCGGACCTTCAGCCCTTCTTCGACGGAATTATCCAGATGCAGCTGGAGCGCTCGGATATCGCGGGCGCGTCTGTCCTGGTGATGAAAGACGGCAACGTGCTGCTGCAGAAGGGCTACGGATACGCCGATGAAAAGAAGAAGACTCCCGTCGACCCGGTGACGACGATTTTCCGGCTCGCGTCCATCTCCAAGCTCTTCACCTGGGTTTCCGTTATGCAACTCGAGGAGCAGGGCAAGCTCGACCTCGATACCGACGTCAACCGCTATCTCGACTTCCAGATCCGCCCCGCCTTCGGCCAGCCCATTACCCTGCGCAACCTGATGACCCACACCGGCGGTTTCGAAGAGGAAAGCCGGGACATCATCATCACCGACCCGAAATTCAAGGTTTCGCTGCGTGACTTCCTGATCGCCAATCAGCCCATGCGGCTGTTTCCGCCTGGCAAAGTCCCCGCCTACTCGAACTACGGCGTCGGGCTGGCGAGTTACATCGTCCAGCGCGTCAGCGGCCAGCCGTTCGAGCAGTATGTCGCGGACCACATCTTCGCGCCGCTCGGTATGACCCACTCCACCTTCTACCAGCCGCCGCCGAAGGCATTTCCGGCAACACCATCCGAAGGTTATCGCGGCGACACGGAGAAGCCGCCGGTTGGGTTCGAGATATTCAACCCTGTCGGCGCGGGCGGCCTGTCCTCGACTGCCGCGGACATGGGCCGCTTTGGGCAGGCTCTCCTCAATGGAGGCGAGCTCGAGGGCAAGCGCATTCTCAAACCCGAGACGCTGGCCGCCATGTGGACTCCGCAGTTTCAGGCCAGCCCTCAGTTGCCGCCGCAATGCATGGGCTTTTACCAGACCTGGCGCAACGACCTGCGCTGGATCGGGCACGAGGGCGACCTGATCGCCTTTCACAGCCTCTTCTTTGTTGAGCCGAAAGAGAAGCTCCTGCTCTTCGTCTCCTACAACTCGGCAGGAGGCGGCGATAAGCCGCGGCCCGAGATCATCAACATGTTCTCCGACCGCTACTATCCGAGCGATAAGAAGCAGGCGTTCGTCAGCCTTTCCCGCAGTGAGCTGACCGCGCGTCGAAGGCACCTACGAGAGCACGCGCCGGTCGGACAGCACCAAGATTGGCCGTCGGGAATCTCTTCGAGCAGCGCAGCGCCAATGTCGACAAGGACGGCATCCTGCATGTCGAGGACATCAAGAACCTGCGCGGCCACCCCATCAAGTGGAAGCCCATCGCCAAGGACTTATGGGAAGAAGTGGACGGGCAGGCACGGCTCTTCGCCATCCGGGACGACAGCGGAAAGGTGGTCCGGCTGGCCTACAACTTTCCCGGCGTTCAGGCCCAGCGTGTGCGCTGGTACGAGAACGGAAAGTACGTGCTGACCGCGGTCGGTAGCAGCCTGGGGGTGCTGGCGCTGGTGGTGATCGCCACGATTTTGCGTATGGGCAAGAGGATCTTTCTGCGCAAACGTCCCCGCCCCGCTCCCCAGCCCGGAACCCGCTGGCTGCCCTTTGTTTCCAAGCTGGCGGCCTGGGTATGGGTGGGTATGTTGTTGACTATTTTCATCTTCTTCGCGATCAAGGGCGACGATCTGAACCCTCCGACCCCAGCCTGGGACAAGTGGCTCTATCTGGTCAACGCGGTCACCGGACTGGCCCTGCTTTTAAGCCTGTTCGCCGTCATTTCGGGCGTCCGCGTCTGGAGCCGCAGCGGCTTGAGAACCATCACCAGGATCAAGTTTTCCCTGGTGGCGCTGGCCTGCCTCATCCTGAGCTGGTTTGCGATTCACTGGAACATTATCGGGCCGGTAACGCGTATCTAGTCGCGTAACCGGCGGCGCGCATCCAAGCGGGGCAGATCGGTCCCTCACGAGCGGAAGCGGTCACCTTTCACGCCACTGAAAATTTCAGGGTGGCTATGGCGTTTCCCGCCTGGGAGTGGGATGATAGTGCCCACAAACCGTTCGCCCGGTTCCGTGAAGGAGGCGCGTATGCGAACGAATCTTCTCAAGTCGGCGGCCACGCCGCGCAGTTGGTTCTTTACTCTGATCGCGGTGTGTACATGTGTTCCCGGAGTAAGTGGTCAAGGCCCCAATGACCACGGCAATGCAGGCGACAGCGCATTCTACGGTCCGGGTTCGCGCATGTCTTACAGCGAGTTCGATCTCGCCCAGGACGCTCCCAACAAAAACGGAACAGCCCCGCCGGCACAGATGGTGAGCTCGATCACGCCGCCGGCGGATTTCGGCATGGCCAGCCTGACTCCTGAAACGCAGGGCGACCTGATGATGATCCACCAGCGCTACCTGGCCGCGATCTCGGCGTATCAACGGGGTCCGCACGATTCGCCGGTGCTGTGGAACAAGCTGGGAATTGCATACCAGCACATGTATGCGCTGGACTTCGCGAAGCTGCAGTACGAGAAGGCTCTCTCCATCAACCCCAAGTATCCGGAAGCGCTGAACAACCTGGGCACGGTCTACTACGGCGAGAAGGACTATCACAAGGCGGAGAGCTACTACAAAAAGGCTCTAAGGCTGAAGCCCGACTGCGCTTCGTTCTACAGCAATCTCGGCACGGCGTATTTCGCAGACCGCAAGTATAAGCAGGGGCTGACGGCGTACCAGCGCGCCTTCGCTATCGATCCCGAGGTCTTCATCCGAGAAACGCAGGAGCGCATTGCGGAGATGGGTCCGGTGGAGGAGCAGGCCCGGCTGAACTATGAGCTTGCCCGGATATATGCGCACGCGGGTAACTTCGAGGCCGCGATTCAGTATCTGCGGAATGCCTTCATCGATGGCTTCGACGACCGCAAGAAGCTGATGGCGGATAAGGAGTTCGCTGTTCTGCGCACCAAGCCCGAGTTCAACCTGCTGATGGCCGAGGAGCACCTGAACTGAACGCGGTTCAGCTCCGGCTGGTCAAAAGCAGAATCAGTGTGACTCAACCAGCGGGGGGCCTTCGGCGCGCTTCGCCTGGATCTCGATGTAGACGTTTATGAGTGAAAGCGCCGCGGGCGTGACGCCGGGGATGCGGCTTGCCTGTCCAATTGTTGCGGGGCGCACGCGCGTGAGCTTCTCCTTCATTTCGCGGGAGAGACCGCTGACAGCGGCGTAATCGAACCAGCCGGGAATTACGCGGCCTTCGGCCTTCTTCAGCTTTTCGATCGACTTCTTCTGCTGGTCGAGATAGCCGGAGTACTTGATCTCCGTCTCCACCGACTTGAGTTCGTTCCGCTGCGCGGAACGAACAGGGCTCAGAGCACCGGGCTCAGGGCTTAGCCACCCGGCAAAGAGTGTCTGGTCTTCGAGCGCGGCCAGTTCCTCGTGCAGCAGCGGATACAGCGCCTCAATGGTGACTTCGGGACGCTTGAGGATCTGCGCATATGTCTGTCCGGTCACGTTGCCGAGAGCCGCGTCAGGAAAGATCTCAGCCACACGCTCGGGATTCGCCTTGCGTGTCGCCAGCAGCTTCTCAAGAGCGACGGCGCGCGCCTGCTTGGCCTCGTAGTCGCTCCACGCTTCGTCACCGATCAATCCCAGGCGGCGGCCGTGCGGAGTGAGGCGGCGGTCAGCGTTGTCAATGCGCAGGTGCAGACGGAACTCCGCGCGTGAGGTGAACATGCGATACGGCTCGTTGGTCCCCTTGCTGATCAGATCGTCGATCAGGATGCCGGTGTAAGCCTCAGTCCGGTCGAGCGTGAAAGTGCTGGCCGCACGGCGTACGGCTTCAGCATTCCCGGTGAGAGCAGCATTTGTGGACTCGCGTGCGAAGAGTGCGGCGTTGATGCCCGCCATGATGCCCTGACACGCAGCCTCCTCGTATCCCGAGGTGCCGTTGATCTGCCCGGCAAGATACAGGCCGGTGAACTTCTTCACGCGCAGCGAGCGGTCGAGCTCCGTCGGGTCGATGGCGTCGTACTCGATTGCGTAACCGGGGCGCAGCATCTCGGCGTTCTCCAGGCCGGGGATGGAGCGCACGATCTCCGCCTGCACTTCCATGGGCAGCGAGGTGGACATGCCGTTGACGTAGACCTCGTGCGTGTTCAGCCCCTCGGGCTCGAGAAAGAACTGGTGCTGCGACTTGTCGGGAAACTTGACGACCTTGTCTTCGATGGATGGGCAATAACGCGGACCGATGGCCTGAATCTGCCCCGTGTACATCGGCGAACGGGAGACATTCTCGCGAATGATGCGCAGCGTCTCCGGCGTTGTGTAGGCGATGTGGCACGATACCTGGCGCTGCGGGAGTTCGCGCGTGCGAAAACTGAATGGAGTGGGATCGGCATCACCGGGCTGCTCTTCGAAGCGGCTCCAGTCGATGGTGCGGCCATCGAGGCGCGGCGGCGTTCCGGTCTTGAGCCGGCATCCGCGCAGGCCCAGACGCTTGAGAGCCTCACCAAGTAGAACGGCAGGAGGCTCGCCGCTGCGTCCGGCGGGATAGCGCTCCTCTCCGCAGTGAATCAGTCCGTTGAGAAACGTTCCGGTAGTAATTACTGTGGCGCGGGCAAGGATGGTTCGGCCATCGCGTAGACGAATGCCTGTGACCGAAGTATCGTCGAGGATTACGTCGACCACTTCGGCCTGCTTGATGAAGAGATTCGCCTGCGACTCGAGCACTTCGCGCATCTTGACGCGGTACTGCTGCTTGTCGCACTGCGCGCGCGGCGACCACACGGCCGGGCCGCGCGATGTGTTGAGCAGGCGGAACTGGATGCCGACCGCGTCGGCCACTTCGCCCATGATGCCGCCGAGCGCGTCGACCTCGCGGACAAGATGTCCCTTGGCGATGCCGCCGATGGCCGGATTGCAGGACATCTGCGCAATCAGATCGAGGTTCAGCGTGAATAGCGCTGTGCGCAGGCCCATGCGCGCGGAGGCCATGGCGGCCTCGCAGCCGGCATGTCCGGCTCCGACGACTACCACGTCGTATTGTTCGGTAAAGGCCATGAAGATCCAGCTTTTATTTTAGCTGGTTGCTCAAAAGAAAACGCGGCAGCCGAAGCCGCCGCGCGTCAGATGTGAAGCCGAGGTTCAGAATTGGAATCGAAGCCCAAGCTGAAGCTGGCGGACGTTATAGGCGAAGTTGCTGTTGTTGGTTGCGGTGACCTGTGAGAACGGCGTCGAGTACGGCAGGAGTTGATTGCCCTCACCGATGGTCGTTGAGCCGGATTTCGTCGTACTGTTGGAAACCGTGTACGCGGATGCGTTCACCGACGTCACGTTCTGGTGGTTGGCCAGATTGAAGGCTTCGCCGAAAAATTCCAGGGTATAGCGCTCACGCACGACCACCCGCTTGGAAGCCCGCAGATCGACTACATAAGTCTTCGGCTGCTGATACGCATTACGGATGAACACAGGGACGCGGTTCGCGCCACCCGAGCCGTTGAAGGAGCTGGTGCTGATGATCGACTGCACGGGCGAGCCAGGCGTCACCGTCAAGGTTGAAGAGGCTCCGTTGATGTTGACCGAGTAGGGCAGGCCAGTCTGCAGCTGAAAGTCAGGCGCCAACTCGAAGTCGTTCGCGAGATAGCCCAACCACCCCTTCACATGCCAGGGCGAGTCCGCGACCCCGTACACCACCAGCCGATTCGGCACGTTCTGGTTGGAGTTGCCGTAATCCAGGCGGATGTTCGTCGGGTCCAGCAGCGCCGTTGCGCTCGCTCCTGTTGTGTTGTTCTCTCCGTAATCGAGAGCATGCGACCAGGTGTAGTTGGCATCGGCAGAAATGTAATTCGAGAAGCGGTGCTTGAACTGCGCAACCATAGCCTCGTAGTTCGAGGTGATGCCGCTGAAGATGTCGGTAATGGAGCTGAAGTTGGGATTAGGACGCTTGTTTGGATTGCTGGTCGCCAAAAAAGCGTTCGCCGCGAATGTGTAACCGTTCGGCAGCGGCCCTTGGTGGTTGGGATCGTTCACGGTGAAGCTGACGGCGGTTGGAGACGGCAGATTGGTGTCGACGAAGTCCGGCAGGCGACGTCCCCATGAGCCCAGCCACGAGAGGCTGAAGACATCGTTCTTCGAAATCTGCTGTTCCACGGTCAGGTCAGCCTGATGAATCTGCGGCAGCTTGAAATTGGGATCCATGTAATACGCCGTAGCGTTACCGCCCGCTGAGCCGAGGCATGTTCCATAGAGAGACGCCGGCACCACCTGCGGGAACGTAGGTGCGCATACCGGAGTTCCGGGATTGATGTTGGGGTTGGTCTGACTGCCCGCTGCGCCCGTGCCGACGAGAGCCTGGTAGATCGTGGAATTGATAGCGCGGGCATAGAAGATTCCATATCCGCCGCGCAGAATGGTCGTGCCGTTGCCGAAGGCATCATACGCAAAACCGACACGCGGAGAGATGTTCGCCGCACTGGTGTTGAGTTTCGAAGTCTGCGGCAGGAGCGGATTGGCCAACTGCGCGCCGGGGAGCTGCTCGTAGTCCCAGCGGATGCCCATTGTCAGGCTGAGGCGGCGGAAGGCCTTCCACTGATCCTGAACGAAAACGGCCCAATCGCCAGTTGTGAAGTCCAAACCGGGTGTTCCCGCGCCCTGGTTGAAGTAGGTGTAGTTTTCAGATGCATGACCCGCGGTGGGGTTCTGGGACAAATAGAGGTCGGAGAGATAATTGCCGATCGGCGTCGAGCCGCTGTACGTGAACCCGCCGTACTGGTTGTAGAGGTTGGAGATCAGATCATAAGTGTGAACGTAATCCTCGCCGAACTTGAAGTCATGATTGCCATGGATCCAGTCGACAGTATCGGAAAGCTGCCAGCGACGCTCATCAGGAAGGGCCGCGCGGTTCAGGAACTGCGGCGTTCCGAACTGGAAGAAGCCGCTCAGGTAGACATTCGGCGGTAACCCCAGCGGGTTGGTGTAGTTGGAAGTGTTAACAAGGTTATTGTTTTCGTAGGTTGTTGGTGTCTGGTTGAACTCGTACTCGAAATCGCGCCCGTACATGTAGCGGACTTCATTGCTGACCGTGTTGGTGATCAAGGTATCGAGTTTGCCGACGATCCAGTTGTCGCGGACGTAATCGTTGCCGAAGCTTGCGACGCCGTAAGCCACGGCCGGGCTGGTCTGGATACCGGCGGGCGAAGTCCAGCGCATGCGGTTGGCCTCGACCGAGACATGGTTCTTCTGGTTCACCTGCCAGTCGATCTTCGGGAAGTAAATGGTCTGGTCACCGGTGCGGGGCACGGTACCGAGAATCGAGGTGAGTCCGGTAACGCCGGAGGTGTAGACGTTATAGGCCTGAGCGTAGGCCAGCCCCGTATCCTTCATGATCTGGCAAACCTGCGCATCCTGGTAAGAAGGCGCAGCGCTGCCGGAGGTAACGCCGCAGGTCTTGCCGCCGGGCAGCGCGGGATTAGCCGGAGTGTAGAAGTTTGCATTGGCGCTGGCGCCGGTAATGGTCGCGGCAGCCGGAAAGTCGTGATAGAACTTATCGGCGGCGAAGAAGAAGAACAGCCTGTCCTTGAGGATCGGGCCACCGATCGTCAAACCGTACTGACGGCGGAGATCCGTCGGCTTGAATGGAACGACCCGGTAGGTTGGGGGATTGTTGGAAATCTGGATGGGATGTGTGACCGAGGCATTGGTCGCAGCCCACGCGCTGTCGCGGTCAAGGAAATACCCGCCGCCGTGAAACGTGTTCGAGCCACTCTTGGTGATCGAATTGACGATACCGCCGGCGGAACGGCCGTACTCTACCGAATAATTGGAGGTATTAACCTGAAACTCCTGAACCGCTTCCTTGATGGTCGAATAGCCAGCACGGGTGCGTCCGCGTTCCTCAGAGAAATAGGCCTGATTGTCATCGGTGCCATCGATGGTGATGTTGTTCAACAGCGTACTCTGCCCGCGGAAGCTCAGCAGGCCGTAACCGTTGCTGTCGTTCACCACGCCCGGGGTCAGAAGCGCGAACGCCGACCAGCGGTAATTGTTCTCGGGCAAACTATGGATTGCGTGCTGGTCGATTACCCCTGCGAACTCCGGAGATGTCGTGTTCAGCAGAGGAGTTACATCAGTCACCTGTACGGTCTGTGTGGCTGCGCCCACATTCAATTGCGCATTCATGGTTGTCAGCACGCCCACCTCGACGGTGGTATTCGCCGAGTGGAACGTATCGAACCCAGGCCCTGAGATGGTCACGTCATAGGTGCCGGGCCGAAGGTGAATGACGCGGTAGTATCCAGCCTCGTCGGTCTTTGTCGTCTGTAGGGCATTGGTCTGATTGCTGCGAACAGTGACTGTGGCCCCCGGCACGACCGCGCCGGCATGATCCGCCACTGTTCCGCCGATTGCACCGTCTACGGCAGTCTGTGCATGAGAGATGAACGAGAATAGGACAAGGCTTGCGACAAGCAGATAAAAACGAAAACGTTGCGACATTGGTATCTCCTAAAAAAACAAAACGATTGTTATGAATGGCCAGTCGACGAACGCTGGGCCTTTAGTGAAGACAGAAAATTACTGTTGATCCCGCCTGAAGAAGCCCCTGTAAACGTACGAACCTTGCGGGCAGCACTGAGTAACCCGGAGGGCAGGCGAAAGGCTTTCTAGCATCGATATTGGCACAGTTGCTTTGCGTTGGGATGAATTTTCTTTCATCCCGCGGGAGGAATTTGTCCACGTCGTCGAATCTTTTCAGAAAGATGGCGGATTTCCACAGGGGTTTTTCGCCACTGCGAAAGGGCATTTTCAGCTCAAAAAACGAACTTGCAACCTGCTTGAATCTGCCGCTGCCGATAGAGCGAAGTGCTATTGGAGTTGGTGACGCTGCCGAAAGAGGCGGAATTGCTGCTGCCGCCGAGATAGGTGAGGTGGGCGGCACGCGCGTAAGCGCTGTCGTTGTCGATGAGGTAACCTATCGTCTCAATCGAAGTTACATTCTGATGGTTGAGCACGTTGAAGGCTTCTCCCTGCAGTTCGAAGCTGACGCGGTCGGTAATGGGAGTGCGCTTCGACAGCCTTACATCCATGTTGACGACGCCCGGGTAACGAAAGCTGTTGCGCCCGATCTGCGGCAGGATATCGTTTCCACCGTATCCATTCAGGCTTGCCCCCAGACCACTGATACGCGCGCCGGAATTTGCTCCCCCCAGAATGACGCCGGAGCTATTGATGCCCACGCAGGCCGCTCCGTATTCGAGATACTCCTGGTAGGAGCATGACGGCGCTGGAATTGCTCCGGTCGTGCGCATGGAGTAAGGGAGGCCAGTGCGCCATTCGCCCGATGTGCCCAGCGAGTAACCGTTGAAGAGCGCGCCGGCGAATCCATGGAAACGCCAGGTGGTCTGCGCGACGATGCTGCCTGAAGCACGCTGACGCACGTCGAAATTCGACGTGCCGTGCTCGAGCCTCAGGTCGGTGGGGTCGTAGACGTCGTTGTTATCGGCAAAGGTCGATTCGTTCTGATTGTCGTCGATGGCATGCGAGTATGTGTAACCGGCGTTGACGCTTAATCCACCGGAGAGACGATGCACGAAGCGGACCACCGCGGCCTGGTAATTCGCATTGGTCTCGCTGGTGATGTCGGTGATCGCGCGGTAGCTGGGATTGAGCCGCTGATAAAAAAAGCGGCTGGCAAAGCCGCTCTGGATGGGGCCGAGGTGATTCGCGTCCTCGATGGTGTAGTTGACTACACCGGGCGCGCTGAGATCGACATTAGTGTCGAGGAAGTTGGGCAGCTCACGAGCATAGGAGCCCATGTACGTGAGAGTCACGGTCGTTCGATGGCTCAGTTCCTGCTGCAGAGACAGCTCTGTCTGATCGATCTGCGGATTCTGGAAGCGCTTGTCGAAATAGATTGCGTTGGGCGCGACGACGAGATAAGCGCCACTCGAGAAGACATACGGAAAGGGCGGTGCACCGGTGTCGAGCGGGCGAAAGTAATAACTACGTTGCGCCTGAGCTGATCCGGTGGTGGTCAGAGCGCTGTAGATGGTCGCATTCGAGATGCGCCCGTAGTAGATGCCATAACCGCCGTGCAGAATCGTGTGGCCGGTGCCGAAGAGATCCCACGCAAAACCTACCCGCGGGCCGAAGTTGTTGCGGTCGCGAGGCATGATGCCGGTCTGGGGAATGTCCGGATTGACAAGAAGCTTGTTCTGACGGGGAAGATCCTCATACTCGTAGCGCACACCCGCCGAAATTGTGAAGCGCCGGCTAAGCTTCCAGTCGTCGGCGACAAATGCCGCGTAGTCGGCGGTTTCAAAGGTCCAGGACGGCTCTCCAATGGCCTGTTGGTAATACGAATAGCAGGGATCGAGGCCGGCGCCGGTGGTGCTTCCATCGCAGTGGTTGGGCGCAAACAGGTCAGAAACGAAGTTGAGCACACTTGAGTAGGAGTAATCTCCTACCTGGTTATTCAGTCCGCTTACCCGGTCAGTGACGTAGTTGTAGTCGTATCCGAACTTGACGGCATGCTTGTGATGAATCCAGGTGACGGCGTCCACGAACTGCTGGCGGGTCTCGTCAGGATAGGCTGTCTTATCGAGAGATGATCGCGTGCCGAAGGTAAAGCCTGCGCTGCGGTTGACGGCGATCTGCGGCGGCAGTCCGAATGAATTCGCGGCGAATTGCTGCTCGAACGGGGTTATCGCGCTCGCCAGTTGTGATATCAGAATGCGGCTGTACTGGTAGCGGGCATTGTTCAGCAGATTGGACGTGTAGAAGTATTCCCATCCGGCGATTGCAGCGTCGGAGCTGGTATGACCGGTGCCGAAGCTTCCGATGCCGTAGGTATCCGAAGTCTGCGTGGCCACAGTGTTCAGCCCAGTGCGGCGCATGTAGCTGTACTGGAAGACGAACTGATTCCGGTTGTTGGGCCGCCAATTCAGCTTGGGAAACAGGATGAGCTGACGCGCGCTGCGCGGAACGTTGCCGAGAAGTCCGTTCAGCTCGGTCAGGGTGCTGTTCCAGGAGGCAAGGGCCTCAGCCGGAGTCTGCCCGATCCGGGATGCGAGTGTCTGAATGGTCTGCGCCGAGGGCGCGGCGAAGAAAGCTTCAGGCTGATTCGCGCGAGCCACACCGGGAAAGTCGCGCTGGTGCTGGTCGTAGGCGAAGAACCAGAAAAGCTTGTTCTGCCGAATCGGACCTCCGGCCGACGCGCCCCACTGCCTGCGAACATCTGCCGGTTTGTAAGGCACACTCACGTATTCGCCCTGCGAGTTGCGCTCTGTGAGAGTAGTAAAGGCATTCGCCGCGCCCCACGCGGCATTCCGATCGTAGAAGGATGCCTCGCCGTGCAGACGATTGCTGCCGCTTCGAGTGACGGTGTTGATGACACCGCCGGCGGCATGGCCGTATTCCGCCGAAAAGTTAGAGGTGTTGACCTGGAATTCGTGGATGGCCGACTGCGTCGTGGAGTATCCATAGCCACCGCCCCCGCGCTGGCGGCCCGAGAATGCAAGGTTATGATCCGTGCCGTCGATGGTGATGCTGTTCATCAGCGGGCTGAGTCCGCGAAAGCTGAGCGCGTCGTCACCGCCTGGGCCCGGTGCAGTGCCTGCGGAGAGCCCCGCGAGTCCCGACCATTGACTGGTGCTGCTTGGCAGGCTGTCGAGGGCTTGCTGATCGACGTTGCTGCTCACGGCGGGCGAGAGATCGGCTTGCAGGCCGTGGTCCTTCGCGGGCGCGGTCTGATCGTCATAGGCAAGGGTCAGCTTAGGCGAAAGCAGGGTCACGCGACCCACCTCAACCACCACGCGATCCATCTTCCACGCCGCCAACCCCGGCGCGCTCACTCGAATCGCGTAGGTCCCGGGAGCAAGCTCTGCAAAACGAAAGTTGCCATTGCGGTCGCATAGCATCTGGCTCACGCTGCCCGTGGCTGTGTTGCGCAACGTGACCAGCGCGGGAAAGAGGCGTCCACCGGCGTCACCGACTTGTCCGGCAATAGAACCACCGGTGCCTGACTGAGGAGAAGCGATGTGAAAGGCGAGTGCGAGCAGCAGAAGCAGTAGCGGAATCCAGGAATGGCGGAACGCGCCCTGGCGGTTGCTCATGGGAATTCTCCCTGCGACTTCAAGCGCCTGAATCTGAACTCTTCCCGAAAGGATGTCGTCTCGGGATAAAAGCGGCCTCACCGTCAGATACTGAGGGAGACCGCCGAGATGAACCGCAGCAGTGTTTACTACAAGTCTCCCGTTGACGCGGATGAGTGCGTAGAGCCGCGACACGGGAATTGCGCAGCCGCTACTTGGGCCACTGCGCGCTTCCGCAGGTCTTCCGAGCACAACGCACTGCGGAACGTGGGGCCGTCCCGAAGCGGCCGTGCTCATTCAATCCTTAGGAATTAGTGAGAGCAGAGTAATCGATTCGTTAAAATAGAAAAGACAAATGTTCATCGATGAGGCAAAAATTCGCGTCAAGGCCGGTGACGGAGGTAATGGTTGCATGGCCTTCCGCAGGGAAAAGTTCGTTCCCAGAGGCGGCCCCTCCGGCGGAGACGGCGGACACGGCGGCGACGTCATCATGGAGTCGACCCAGCGCCACAACACGCTGATGTACTTCCGCTATAACCCCGAGCACAAGGCGGAGCGCGGCGAGCACGGCATGGGATCGAACTGCACCGGGCGCGAAGGCCATGATGTGGTGCTCAAGGTCCCGGTGGGAACCGAGCTCTATGACGCCGAGACCGGCGAGTTGGTCCACGACTTCTCCCATCCGGACGAACGCATTGTGATCGCCAAGGGCGGGCGGGGCGGGCGCGGGAACCAGCACTTTGCCACCTCCACCCACCAGGCTCCGCGCGAGCATGAGCTGGGCAGGCCGGGTGAGGAGCGGGCCTACCGCCTGGAGCTGAAGGTGCTGGCCGATGTCGGCCTGGTTGGCTTTCCCAACGTTGGCAAATCCACGCTGATCTCGCGCGTCTCGGCTGCCAAGCCCAAGATCGCCGACTACCCTTTCACTACCCTCGAGCCGAACCTGGGCGTCGTCTCCATCGGCGAGGCGCCGCACGAAGATAGCTATGTTGTCGCCGACATCCCTGGCCTGATCGAGGGGGCGCATCTCGGCGCGGGACTCGGCGTGCAGTTCCTGCGCCACATCGAGCGCACGCGACTGCTGGTGCATCTGGTCGATGTATCGGATGCGAGCGGGCGGCCCGATCCGGTCGAGGACTTCAAGGTGATCATGGGTGAGCTGAGGAGCTTCGGACACGGCCTGGATGAGAAGCCGATGATCGTCGTCGCGTCGAAGGCCGATGTCGCCAATCCCGACAAGCTCAAGAAGCTGCAGGCGATGGCGAAGCGGAAGAAGCTGCCGTTCTACGAGATCTCTGCCGTGACCGGCGCGGGGATCGACAAGCTGAAGTACGCGATTGGCAAACGCGTCGACGAGCTGCGCAAGGAATCGGCAGCCGAAGAGGCCCTGGCCAAGACCTCCTGATCAGATCTCGGGAAAGAAGTCGAAGAAGGCGTCGATGCTCTGCCTGAGCTGCGCCTCGATCTGCTCGCGCGAGCCTTCGAGCAGGTGCAGGGTCACCCGCGCGGTGTTGCCGTTTTTGAGTTCGATAGACCCTTCTCCCACCCCGGCGACTTCCTCCGCCGGGAGCAGGCGCAGACCATAAACAAGAGCCAAATTCGCCATACGGACATCTTATCCCTGCGGGCCTTGCGCCATTCGGGCGCATGCCAGCGGGTACAATCGAAAGGGCATTGCCCACTATGACAGACACCGTACGCGATACCGTCATCCTCGGCACCGGCTGCGCCGGTCTTACCGCCGCCATCTACGCGGCGCGCGCCAACCTCAAGCCCCTGGTCATCGAGGGACACGAGCCGGGCGGGCAGCTCTCCATCACGACGCTGGTCGAGAACTTTCCCGGCTGGCCCGAGGGCATTCAGGGGCCGCAGCTCATCGAGAACATGAAGCTGCAGGCGGCGAGGTTCGGAGCCGAGTTCCGCATGGGGCACCTGTCGTCGGCCGACCTGTCGAAGCGTCCGATCGAGCTCAAGGTGGGCAGCGACACCATCCACACCCGCACGCTGATCATCGCCAGCGGGGCCTCGGCGCGCTGGCTGGGCCTGCCGTCGGAGCAGGCGCTGATCGGACACGGCGTGAGCTCGTGCGCGACGTGCGACGGCTTCTTCTTCTCCGGCAAGGAGATCGCCGTGGTCGGCGGCGGCGACTCAGCGATGGAGGAGGCGCTCTTTCTCACGCGCTTCGCCACCAAAGTGACGCTGCTGCATCGCCGCGAGCAGTTCCGCGCCTCGAAAATCATGCTGGAGCGGGCGATGGGTCATCCGAACATCCAGTTCCGCACCAACACCGCGGTTGAGGAGGTGCTGGGCGTCGAGCAGAAGGAGGTCCTCGGCCTGACGGCTGCGCGACACCGTCACCGACACCGAGTCCGTCCTGCCGATCAGCGGGTTGTTTCTGGGTATCGGCCACATTCCCAACGCCAGCATGTTCAAGGGACAGATCGACCTCGACCAGGACGGCTACATCAAAACGCACGACTATGTCTTTACCCGCGTCCCCGGGGTCTTCGCCTGCGGAGACGTCCAGGACCGGCGCTACCGCCAGGCGATTACCGCGGCGGGATCGGGCTGCATGGCGGCTCTCGAGGTGGAGAAGTTCCTCGAAGAACACGGGCGGTGATTCTGCGTTCCCGATTTGGGAACCCGACGTAGGGGTACCCCCTCCCCCCTTAGATTCGATGCTCATTGATTCCATTGGGCTTAGGGTCGAGGTCTGCCGTGACTCATAGATAACATGGGACTTGTGCCTACCTAATAGAAAATAAATGATTTAGAGCGGAAGCTTGTTGTCTCGCCATTTCCGAAATGGGAAGTCCCGACCAGAAAACAAAAAAGCCCGAGCGGCAGTCGCTCGGGTCTTTTTGTCCCTAATTCAAGTATAGCGGTTTGGGCGAAATTCTCGGCCAATTTGATGGCGGATTCGGATTTCCCAGTCAATCCAGTTGCAGGCTTTGAAATGAGGCATCCGACCAACCTTCTTAAGTTCGCGCTAGTTGTCCCATCGCGGCCCACTCTATCTCTGAGACATACCGAATGCGCGCCTTTGCCGACAATATGGGATGGTTGACCCGTTGCGGAAAACCATCATAGGTTCTGCCCAGCAGTTCACGGCCATGATCCTTTTTGCGAACTCCGCCCCATTGCTTAAAGAAGAATGGAATACCGGCATTTTCGCACTGTGTTCGGATTGATAGCACCCACTGTTCTTTCATAAGCCTCGCACCTGGCCCGCTTTCTCCGCCAACAATCACCCAGGAAATACCATCCAGATTGAGGGTTCCGAGATCCTCTAAGAGTGGTTCGATTGACAGAAACCTCACAGCTGCAGGGCTTGCCTGCAGTTCAGCTATCCTCGGTATTCCATGTCTTCGGTCTTCAACCGATACTCCCCACCAAATGTGTTTCTCTTCGGCAGCATCTAGAAGGTGTCCTCGCAGCATATCCCTAAGACGATTTGATCGTTTCGTGAGTACCTGATAGGTATGCCAGCGCGCTAAGCGCATTACTGAAACCACGCTGAAAATGAAAGCGTCTGGCACGTCCTTGTGGAAGAGATCGCTCATCGAATTAACGAAAACCATCCTTGGTTCTCCCCAACGTAGCGGCTCTGCCAATTTCTCGGGTACAAGACGCAAGTCAAAACCCTGTTCAAATGGATGTCCTTTGATTCCCCGAAAACGCTCCGCAAAGCGTTGTGCATAGCAATGCTTGCATCCGGGACTAATTTTTGTGCAGCCCCGCACCGGATTCCACGTTGCATCCGTCCATTCGATTTTTGATTGCGACGACATAGACCTAATCCCACGGAAGACGATGTTGAGGAGTGCTGTATTTCATCACTTCGTCCCAGAATTTGTACGCGGTTTGATGCTTCGAGAAAAGCGCCATGTAATACAGAGGCAAGTTTTTCTCCGTTGATCGCACCATTTTCATTTGATATAGCTCTTGTTTGAGATAGCCAAGGGATTCCATACTCGCCGCGAACTCCATCGCCAGAAAATCTCTGAATTCACTCTTGCTAGTTTTGGTCTTCCAACGCTCCCGCCATTTTCTATTGCCTAGCGCCTCATCGATCTTGGTGCTGTTGCCCTCGACATAAGTGTCATAGTTCCTCGCCGCATCCATGCCAACAGCAAGCAATACCACAAAGTCCATAAATACATTTGATAGTTTTCGGATTGTTTCGAACTTCATCCCGAAATCGAACGGGTCGACCAGGCACAAGCTGAGCACCTTGTTATCGCGAGCACCCCGCGGGATTGCGGCGGATATCTCAGCCACATGTTCGTCGCAACTACCGGCTACATACCTGATATCGGCACCCGGCGCTACTGTTTCACATCGCTTCTTTAACGCTTCCAGAAGCTCAGGCGCTTCTTCGCAGAATATGTAACGATCAAACGGACAATTGGTTGTTAGGGCCAGAATTGGCGAGCCCTTAAGCCGCAAGCTCGTTCCTCTAATATGGCTGTGACCCGCCGCAGCGTACAAATCGATATAAACCCTTTGATCCCACTTATTTTTCATGCCGCTGGAAAAGAGCTCGTCATAGAGCGATATTAGTCGATATTTTTCTTCGCTCCATTGACCAACCTCTGGACAAACGAGACCATCATCCTCAACATAAAGACTTTCTTGCGCACTCATTACCGGCAATTCTAAGGACGATTCGGGCTATTACGGCGGGCCGGTCTCTCGATAGTCAACTTCTAATGATCGAAAGTAATCGCTGCGGCACTTTCGCCGATCGCGCGGCTGATTTAGACCAGGAAGCTAAGCTACTGCGACCAGGGCGGGACGACGCCGGTCATGCGGGCGTAAGCGACGAGTTGTCCCACGTGTTCGTTGTCGTGGATGATGATGCGCAGGTAAACCCCATCCACGGTGGCGTCGCGGTCTTCGACGTGGACTTTGCGGGCGAGGTCCTTTGGCGTCGCGGCGAGATGGGCTTGTTTGACCGCATCGAGCGAGCGCTTCAGCCACTGGATGACCTCGGCCTTCGAGGTCACGGACTTCTCCATGCCCGGCTTGTAGTCGGCGGGCATTTTAGGGCCGGTCTGACTGAGGAGCCAGAAGTTCGCGATGGCGATGTGCATGTAGACTTCGCTGGTGGAGCGGACGCCGGGCGCGGGACGCCAGGCGAATTTCTCGGGCGGCGTGGCTTCGGCCAGCGCGACCAGTTGTTGCGAGACGTGCTTCCACTCGCCGTCGTAGCCTTCGAGGATTCCCTCGGGCAGTCCCTGAGCGCGCACCAGGGGCGCAGCGAAGAAGACCAGTAACAATGCGATTGCCAGACGTTTCTTCACAGTGATTCCTCTCGATCTGAAAGGGTAACCCAACCCTGGCGGCCTGACCTGTCCGAACGACAGCGTGACTTCAAAAGGCTCACTTGGATCGTTTTTCAGTGACACAATTGTCGGTCCAAGATAACGAGGGGCCGTGACTATCCTTGAGAGTGACCCCTCGGGCGTGACGATAAGATGCTTATACGGAGACGCATAAATAATGCTTCGTTTGATCCTCGCGGGTGTCTCGTGCTTTCTGCTGTCGGTTGGCGTCATGGCACAGGAGTACAAAGCTGACTCGCTGCCGGATGCGCCCTCTCAAACCCAGCAACCGACGCAGACCCAGCAATCGTCGCAACCGCAACAGCCGGTGACAACGCAACCTTCGGCCAATCCGATTCAGGACAGCGTTCAGGGCAGCGTCGAGATTTTCAAGCTTTTGCAACGGAAGTCGCTGGTGTTTCCCGATCTCGCTACCACGCAAGGGCCGTTGACCAGCTGGGACAAATTCAAGCTGGCTGCCAATAACAGCGTTGCGTTTTCCACAGTTGGCGGCGTGCTGATCGGCGCGGGATTCAGCCAGGCGATCAATCGTCCCTCTGGATATCACCAGGGCTGGGACGGATATGGGAAGCGGGTTGGAGCCGACATGGCCCGTGCAGCGTCGGGCAACATCTTCGGGACCTTTGTATTGGCGTCGGCGCTGCACCAGGATCCGCGCTTCTATGTGAAGAAGAATTTGTCGTTCAAGGAATCTGTGGAGTACTCGGCGGTCAGGGTGTTCATCACCCGCAGCGACTCCGGAGAGAGGGTCGTCAACTATTCCGGTCTGATAGGCCCATTGATGGGTGAAGGGCTCGCCAATGCCTACTACCCCGACGAAAATCGCACCGTCGGCGGCACCTTTACCCGCTACGCGTCCGACTTGGGGTGGAGGTTTGCCGGGAATGTGCTGCGCCAGTACTGGCCGAGCATCAACAAAAAGCTCCTCGAGCCAAAGACTTCGAATCCCTGAGTTTGAGCAGACCGGGTTAAGGTCAATCAACCTTGTATG
The DNA here is from genome assembly GCA_963725225.1 of uncultured Acidobacteriaceae bacterium. Lineage (GTDB taxonomy): Bacteria > Acidobacteriota > Terriglobia > Terriglobales > Acidobacteriaceae > Silvibacterium. The sequence goes on along the minus strand of CAVRXY010000007.1, from coordinate 306,150 downwards.
TGAGACCAGTAGCCTCTCAGACCAAACTTCCTCACAGCCAAATAGATGACGGGACCCTTGAGAATCACCATCGCAGTGCCCATAAGAATCAGAGCGATCATGCTGGCCTCATACAGGACGCCGCACCTGAAACGGTTCGACGGGGTGGAAAACGTCAGTGAATGCCGGCGTGGGTGACTGCCGGTCAGAAATGGGAACAAATGATTACTTTGCAAGGTCTTGCATGCACAATTTCCTTTGGCCGGAAACCCTCGTCGGGCATACGCTCTTAAAAGCGCGCCTCTGCGCCTCAGGAGAATTTATGAAAAACCTCGCTCGTGCCGTTGTCTTCGCTTCCCTTATTTCGATGTCCGCATCGGCCTTCGCCGGCGTCTCGGGCACAAATCCACGTCCTCCGGCAGGATCGATACACTTCAGCGACGTAGTCAGCGCTGTAATGACCGCCCTCGGATACTGAGAGCGTGGATAATAGCCGCAGGGCGGCATGGATCTGACGACTCTCGACAACGCACTGTGGGCGGCGGGCTTCGCTGCTGACGTAGCCCTGGTCTTCGTTCTCATATCGAAGAAACGCTGGCGAGAGTTTCCGGTCTTCACGACCTGGATGACCTTCGATGTGCTGCTGACCATCGCGCTCTTCGGAATCTACCGGGAAGGTTCATCGCGTCTGTACGCGGTGGTTTACTGGCTTTCCGCGATTCTTGACTTCCTGCTGCAGATCGGCGTGGTACTGGAAATGGCGCGCATCGTCCTTCGGCCCACGGGCACCTGGCTGCGCGATGCGCGCACGCGGTTCGTGGTCTTCGGGTCGCTGGGCGCCCTGGTGGCCGCAGCCGTCGCCTTTCTGATCCACCCCGCCGCCCCGACACCCCTCGATGCCTGGGAAATGCGCGGAAACCTGTTCGCCAGCATCATCGTTTGCGAGCTGTTCCTGGCTATGATGATGTCGGCCAATCGGCTTGGCCTGCGATGGGGAAACCATGTGATGGGCCTGGGACGGGGACTGACGGCCTGGGCGATGGTGACTTTCTCGGTGGATGCACTGCATGGTCTGCTCGACAACGAGCGGGTTCTGAGCGCGCTGGATCACGTACAGAGCATTGTGTGGATCGGTGCTGTGGTTTACTGGTCAGTCATCTTCTGGCTTCCGGAGCCTGAGAGGTTGCCCCTGTCGCCGGAAATGCGGAAATATCTCATTGATCTCCACCATCGCGTCCAGTACGATCTTGACAAGGTTCGGCCGTCGCCCAACCCCTGAGTGAAGCCTATGCTGCCTGTTCTTTTACTCTGCGCGGTTGCTCTGGTTCTGCTCGGCGGACTCTCCTATCAACATCTCATCACCAACAAGCTGCATCGTTGCGATTGGAACGATCTGCTCAGGCGTCTGCAGGCGGTGCCCCGCGCGCCGGTTTCCGAAGTCGCTACCGATTATCTGAATCCCCAGCCCAACCAGCTCATTCTGGAGCCGACGGATGTATGGGCGGCAGTAGGCGGAATCGAGGGCGTGCGCCGGATGCGCCACAATGCGGATGTGCTGATCGCGCTGGCTGCCTACGCGGAGCGCTGGAATTTTGAAGAAGGCGTGATTGTGGCCGAGCGGATGCGGCGGGATGCTTTGCAGCTACGACGCGCCACGCGTCAGGTGAGGCTGCGAATGTCGCTGCACGCCGGCAGCATACATCTCCCCTTCTATCTGCATGAGGCGGCGGTGGCCTACCACCTGATGACGGAACGGCTGCTGGCGCTTTATAAGAGCAGCCATGCCGGCCTCTATCCTCAGCTCGCCGAAGCTTTGAACTAAACCGCTCGGACGCGGTTCGATAAGCCGCCCATTTCCAACCTGCGAAACGGGAAACTCCAGGGCCGGAAGCATCAGGCCTCGGCAACAGAATCAGCTTTCAGAATTTGCTGATCTGCTTCGGCGGGGGCCCAAGCAGCCACGCCTGACCGTTGTCCAGCGCCGTCCCGGCGGCGAGCAATGGCGGATCGTTTGAACCCTTACCCGCCGATGCTGGCGTTTTGCGTGTGACGCCACCGGTATACATAAGAAACTTGCCCTTGTTGTCGAAATGGACAGCATACTCCGTTCCCCAACTCAGATTGCCGAAATAGACGATCTCGTGCGGTGAGACCTTATTGCGGGCGGCGAGCCAAACGCAGAATGTCTCCTTGCAGCGATACGCTCGCAGCAGGTTCTTCTCCGCCGGCTGCGCAGGGATGGGTGGGACCAGAGCATTTTTAAGGCCCTGGATTCTGGAAGCGGGTGCGGGCGCCACCTGGGCAATCGCCTGCCGCGGAGCATAGTCGATGGGAACCTTGATGTCGGGCCGGTCGATCAGCGGTATGTGCCCGATTGTGTTTCCACTTTTGGTGACCGAACCGACGCCGGCGCGGTTGTACCAGGGCTTGGAGAGCTCATTTGAGGTATCCAGGCAGGGCAAAGGATCCACGCGAATTTCGATCGTGCTCTTTTCATATTCGATTTGCTGGTCATTGGCGATGAGCGCCTGGATCAACCCCAGTTCCCAGACGCTGGCGGCTTCGTCTGCCACCGAGCTGAGTTCCGGCGCGACCGTGCGTACAGTTGCCGACGCAATAATCTCTACTCCGGGCGGTTCGATCTCGATCCAGGGTCCCGATGCCGTAGATTGAAAAAGACCGCCCGGTGCAGGCTTGATATTCAGAGAGCCGTACGTGTCGCACGTCATGCTGTTCATGGTGAAGTGCATCTGGCTGGCGGAGACGATAATCGTGGGCGACGTCGATTGTGTCTCCTGCGCAACGGCCAGCTCAAGGCTGTTCTTCACCTCCTGCAGTTTTTTCACCCGAATGGTTGGCGGTCGCCTATCGGATGCGACGTTGCCTCGCAGGGACTTGAGTTTCGGAGCGACCTTTATGCTGTCGAGAACGCTCAGCGGATCTGGAGTCACTGGTGTATCTCCCATACGACCTCCTGACAACAAGACTTCGGGAACGTTACAGCGCTTTGTGAGAAGTGCTGGTCGGAGCTTTGCGATCGGTGCGTTGAGTCAGTACGGGGAACAGCAAGGGTAGAGTTTCTCGCCGCATCTTTTCCCAAGCGCGCGGCTCAGATCGATCGTTCTTATCTGGCTGGAGAAACGCTGCAAGTATAGTTCAGCCCCGGGTTGCGGACAATTGAGTTAAGGATGCTGGGGCCGCAAACACGAGATCGACGCATGAAATCCTGAACGCGATCATTTTGCGAAGGCATGTTGACAACAATTAACAAGACGAAGGTCCCTCGTCATGAGATCGAAGCGTATATTGACTCCGGACCGGGAGAACTGGAAATTCCGGTTGCCTATTTTTTGCGGAGGCTGCTCATGTCAGATGCGAACTTGCCTGTTCCGGACTACGGCTACGATCCCACCGGCGATGAAGGTGTCGAGTGCGTGCAGGTGCGCGGTCTCGCGGCGTTGCTCGATCATTACGTGATCCCTGCGACCATGCTGCCGCCTGTGGGCATGCAGGGCACGGTCCAGGATCCCGGAGCCCCGGGAAGTTGTGCGGCCTGGGCGTCTACTTATGATCTGGCCACTGCAGCAGCGGCACGGGCCGGCGGGTATAACCCGAACACCACGGATCTTCAGGCGAGCCCCGCGTTCATCTACATGCAGGTCATCGACATTGCCGCGCCGCCGTGCAAAGGTTCATCACTTACTTCTTATTTCAAGATACTTTCGGCAACCGGCACAGCAAACATGGCCAGCGCGCCCTATTACGCGAATTGCCAGGAACTGGTGAACAAGTATCACGACCCTACGAAGGCACCGCCCATGGACTCGGCTTTCAAGTTGGGAAAGACCAGTTGCGTGCAAGCGTCCGATGCCGAGTCAATCAAGCAAAACCTCCTGGTGAATCGCCCGCTCGCTTACGGCACACGACTCTATACCGATTGGAGAAGTTATCGTGGAGAGCCGGTTCCCTATGTGGGTAACGGTGTGATCGCCAAGAGCCCGAAGACCGGCAAAGACGTCGGCCATTGCATGATGATTATCGGTTACGACGACACCATGGGTGCATACCGCATTCAAAACAGCGAAGGTACTCAGTGGGGCGACGCCGGCTACATCTGGATGGCCTACGCCACCTTTGAGGCGCTCGCTCAAGGGACAGCCTTTTTCTACGACTAAGCACTAACAGTGCCGATGCTCCCGTCTATGCACGCTTCATAAAATGGAGGCGGAGCCGGCGGCGAACGCTAACGAGCTGATGCAGGCCACGAATTCTTTGGCCCTTTCTTTCTGCGCGTCGCGCTTTCCTGATTAGAGCGCACGCATGCGCAAAAAAGGAGACGCCATGAATTTCGATTTGAATCAGGAACCGCAGGGATTTTTTGTACGCGACAAGGAGGGGAACTTCTACTTCCTGCCGACCGATGAGGCGAAGCAAATTGCCGTGCACAGCAATGACGCATCCATGGTGCGCAAGCTGTGGGACTCAGCCGATTGCGGGGAGGAACGGCGTGAAGGCGCGACGGCTCGACACGTGAACGTCTCGTGCGCGTTTCTGAAGAACTACCTGGATACCAGGTTCATTGATGACCATTGGCGACGCGTGAGCCTGATCTGGGCAGATCAGTGCCTCTGATTTCGACTAGATGTGCCGGAATGGCCTGCTCAGGCCTGATTTCGGCTTGAGTGGCCATTCCAGCGTCAGAAGACCACTTCCATGCGGGCGCCGAGGAGAGTTGTCGTGTAGGCCTTGGTTGCGTAGGTGGGGTGAATCGACACTTCGAGGTCCGGGCCGATCCTGACGCTCTGAGTGAGACGCAGGCGGTAAAACGTCTCGAATACGCTCTCGTGGCGCTTACCCGGAAGATTCGGCTGGCTGTAGTTGAATGCAGCGCCGAACATGTCTCCTCTGCGTCCGAAGGGACGAACGCGAGCCAGACCGAGTCCGTAGATATCTTTGATGGCCGTTCCCTTGCTGGTACCGAAGGCGAATCTTCCAAATGGCGTCCAGCCATTGGACAGCTCATGATCGAATTCAAAGCCGCCGCCATATCCACTGCCGTTGTTCTTCGTATCGTCTCGCCAGAAGCCGCCACGGTAAAGCCGGTATTCTTCACCAAGCGTACCGGAGGACCAGCCCAGCTCCACGCCTTCGGCGTATTTTCGATCGGCGAGTGTTTCGATATTTCTCTGCTGTGCGCCCTCGGTGTCCACGGCGACAGCGTGTACAAACAGATGCCGAGTGGCCTGGAATTCAACCGCCGCGCCACCGGCGTATGTTCCATCCGAGGCGACGGCATCGTTGCCGTCGTTTGCGCCATTCAAAAATTGCGAGCGCTCGTCGTTATTGAACATGCTGAGAGTTACATATTCGTTGGGATGGATCTTGCCCACATAAAACGAAAGCCGGTGGTAGAGAAAATCCTGCCGCCAGTAGAGGATGTTTAAAGTGATCGGTTCCTGCGGTCCGCCGCCCTGCAGGCAATTCAGGTAGAGTCCTGAGCCGAGGCGATCGCTCAGGTTGAACTGCTGACTTATGCCGATATTGGTTCCGGAGCGAACCAGCAGACTGATGGATCCCGCCGTGCTGCCATGCTCATACGCAGCCCAGGCGCCGGTGAAGTCGAGGCGTCCGCTGAACTGATTGTGGCGGACGCTGTCCGGTGTGATGGTCGCGTACTGATTGAGAAAGGTATAACTCGCACCAAACTTCAGTCGCAGAGATTGGGCACTCTTATCCGCGAGTTTGTCGACGGGGCGTGTGATCGGGGCCAGCGGATCGGGTTGGATGAGCGGGTCGGCGGGTATTTTCGATAACGCGAGCGCGTCTACGTCGAGTTCCTGCTTGAGCTCATCCGTGTGTTTGTTCGCGGGAGTGAATGGCCTGCTTTGACCTGACTGGCTGGTCGGGGGAGCAGGGACGCCATCGGGGTCGCTCTGCCCGAGCGCTGGCAGGCTCGGTGCTAGCAATAGCACGAGCAAAAGGGCTTTCAACTTTGCTCCCCCTTATTCCCGGCACAACGAAGGGACTTTCGAGGCAGCGCCTGGCGGCGTCAGACGCTGCTTCGGGCAATTATCGCTCAGGGAACTCGCGGCACGGCTCGATTCATGTTGTGATCGATATTCTCCCGCGAGAAGTGCAGCGGCTCGCAGGAATCTGACGGAGAGAGCGTGATGCGGATGCACTTGGCGGCGGGCTGATTACTCTTGGCGGCCACGCTGCGGATGGGGATCAGAACATTGGTCTCCGGGTAGTATGCGGCGGCGCTGCGGCGGGCGATCTCGTATGGAACGATGGCGAAGCGGGGCGCCATGCGTACCTCTCCTTCGAAGTGGCTGTATATGTCCACGACCTGACCGGCTTTGAGATTCATTGCCTGCATATCAAGCGGGTTTAGAAACAGGGCGCGGCGGCCATCAAAGACTCCGCGATAGCGGTCATTGAGTCCGTAGATGGTGGAGTTGAACTGATCGTGGGTGCGGATGGTTGTCAGAAGCAGCTCGCCGGGCTTGAGGTCATGCTTCGGAATCGGGCAAACGCTCAGGATCGCCTTGCCGGAACTGGTTTTGAAGACGCGCTGCTTCGCGGCGTTGGGCAGATAGAAGAACCCCTCGCTGGCAAGGCGCGCGTTGAAGCTCTCGAATCCCGGAATCACTCTGGAGATTGCGTCGCGGATCAGGTTGTAATCCGCCGCAAAGCCGAGCCAGTTGGTGGTCGTGCGAGAGCCCAGGGTGACATGCGCCAGATTGCACAGGATCGCCACGTCGCTCATGAGCTGAGGTGAGGCAGGCCGAAACAGGCCTCGAGAAGGATTGATGATGCCCATCGAGTCCTCGCAGGTGACGAACTGCTTGCCGGTCGCCTGGATGTCTTCTTCGCTGCGGCCCAGACAGGGCAGGATCAGGGCACGCTCTCCTGTGATGAGGTGAGAGCGGTTCAGCTTGGTCGATACGTGGGCGGTGAGCTTGCAGCGCTGCATGGCGTGCGCGCTGTAGACCGTGTCCGGGACATTCGAGAGGAAGTTGCCGCTGATGGCAAAGAATACCTTGACGTCTCCATCGAACATGGCGTGCAGCGTCTCGACGGTGTCGTATCCCCATTTCTGCGGCGGCTCAAAGTTGAACTCCTTTTGCAGCGCATCCAGGAAAGGCTTGGGCGGACGCTCCCACACGCCCATGGTGCGGTCACCCTGTACGTTGGAATGCCCGCGGATACATACCGTGCCTGCTCCCGGGCGGCCGATGTTGCCGCCTACGAGCAGAAGATTCACGATCATCAGGACATTGTCGACGCCGTTTCGCTGCTGCGTGACGCCGAGGCACCATGCGCATATGGTTTTCTTCGACGCTGCGTACATCGCGGCGGCGGTACCGATCTGATTTCGCGTGAGCCCGCTTTCTTCTTCGATCTCTTCCCAGCTTGCGGCTTCTACGTCTGCCTTCAGCGCTTCGAAGCCCTCGGTGTAAGACGCGATAAATTCATGGTCAATCGCCGAGGGGCGCCCGTCCCGCTCGCGCTCGAACAGATCCTTCAGGATGCCCTTGATGGCCGCCACATCGCCATTGACGCGCACCGGGAGGTACAGGTCGGCAAGCGCCTGCCCGTGACCAAGTAGCGCAACCGGCAGCTCCAGAGGATTCGGGTAGTCCTGCGGGTTGGGGTTGGTTACCCGCATCAGGCTGACTTCGGGGAGAGGATTGACGGCGATGATCTTCGCCCCCTGGTCTTTTGCTTTCTGCAGGGAGGTCAGCATGCGCGGATGGTTTGTGCCCGGATTGTTGCCGAAGATAAAGATGAGGTCGGTACTCTCCATGTCTTCCAGAGTCGCGGCACCCTTGCCTACGCCGAGCGTCTCAACCAGCGCCACTCCTGAAGATTCATGGCACATGTTGGAACAATCGGGAAGGTTGTTGGTGCCGAACTGGCGCGCAAACAACTGCAGAAGAAAGGCAGGCTCATTGGTCGTCTTGCCCGAGGTGTAGAAGGAGGCCTGATTGGGCGAATCGAGACTGTTCAGCTCATCCGCGATCATTTTGAAGGCATCCGGCCACGAGATCGGCTGATAGTGGGTCGCGTTGGCATGCCGCACCATGGGCGACGTCAGACGCCCCTGCGAGTTAAGCCAGTAATCAGACTTGCGCGGCCAGATCCTCGATGGAATGCTGGGCGAAGAACTCCGGAGTGATACGCTTTTTCGTCGACTCGTCAGAGACTGCCTTGGCGCCGTTCTCGCAAAACTCGAAGATCTTCCGCTTCTTATCCGGGCTCGGCCACGCGCAGCTCTGGCAATCAAAGCCGGTCACGTGGTTAATCTTCAGAAAAGCTTCGGGAGCTCGTATCGGACCCATCTCCCCGATACCATAAAGCGTTGTGTTCCAGATCGCCTCGATGCCGGCAGCGGCTTCGGAGGCAGAGCCGACCCTGAGATCGCCAAGAGTGAACGGGTTCTGGGCCTGCAGGCAAACAGGCGCACCCGGATCTGGTGCCGCTGTCTGATCGCCGATCGCAGACTGCTGGCGCACATTCTGCTTTGGCGCGATAATGTCCGTCTCTGCACTGCTCGTCTCCCTGGATTACATCTGTGCGGCATGGCGTGGTTTGCATTTTCTCTCCTTGCACCTGGAATCGGGCTTGGAAAACCATTTTCATTAAGGCGGCCCGGAAACGAGTAACTGCACGCCTCGCCGGGAAATACGACCTATTCTGCGCTCTTTTTCGATGCAGCGGACGACTTCGACGGGACGCATAAATTTGCGGCCATGTTCCGTGTGGCTATTTCGTCGGCGATGAAGCCATTGGCGCGAAGCCAGCCGTAAAAGAGGTCGGGCCAGGTGCTGACGTTTCCGGTGTTGGTTTTGCGTATGCCGAAGCCGTGTCCTACTCCGGCGAAGATGTGCAGCTCGGCGGGCACGCCGGCGCGCTTCATCTGAAGATAAAGCTGCGGCAGGCCTGCGGAGATGTCCTGGCGATCATTGGCGCCGCAGGCGAGAAAGGCCGGTGGCGTCTGCTTCGAGAGATGCAGGTCGTGAGGAATGGCCGGATAGAGCAGCGCCTGAAAAGCAGGGCGGGAGCTCTGGCGATCGATGGGGTCCGCATCGGGATTGGGGGCCGCCGGATTGGGCGCGGCGGGTTCTGGGCCAGGGTTCGCGGCTGGGCGATCGCTGGCCAGTGCGGCCAGTTCTCCTCCGGCGGAGAAGCCGATGACGCCGATGCGGTCAGGGTTGACGCTCCACTCCGAGGCGCGGCTGCGTATGAGACGGAGAGCGCGCTGAACATCCTGCAACTCGGTGCCTTCGATGGTGTAAGTAGAGCCGGGCTCGCGCGCGAGCCGGTATTTGAGCACGAAAGCGGCGACTCCGTGGCTGCTTAGCCAGTCGGCAACGGCGTAGCCTTCATGATCTATCCAGATCTCGCGATGACCGCCGCCGGGGATGACGAGGACGGCTGCTCCGGTTGCCGTGGCTGGCGGCGGAAGGTACACGGTGATGGAGGGCCGGTGAACACTGGAGATAACGTGATCGCCCTCGGGAGTGACTCTCACCGCTTCGGGCGGAGCGTTGACGGGAGAACTAGAAGCGTCATTGGGAGCGCCGTTCGGCCACAAAAATATGACCGGATGCTGAGCGGCGGCGGATGCGCAGGATGAAGCAGAACGATTGCCAGCAGGGTGATTTTGCTACGCATCGAGACCTCGAGGTATTCGGTGCGATTATCAGAACACAGTCGGCGCGCTCCGAACTCATTCGCCCAGCGGGGCGGATGGCGGCCCGCAAGCCTTGGTTATGGCTGGAGAATCGGCGGCTTTTAGACTATCGGCCGGAGTGGTCGTGCGATTCTGCGCCGGCAAGCGCCAACGACGGTTCTGGGCGGATGCTGGGCGAAGTGGTCGAGGACGCCCTGCATTTCGAGGAGCAGCGCCTCGGCCATGGCTCGCGTAAAGCCGTGGCGGATGAGGATGCGCTCGATGACGAGGTCTTCGCGGTTGGGCGGCATGGAATATGCAGGAACGAGCCAGCCGCGCTCGCGCAACTTATCGGCGAAGTCATAGAGGGTGAAGCTTGAGGATGCGGGGTCTTTCAGTTCCCAGCAGAGGCCGGGGATTCCGCCGTGGCCGTCGTAGATGATCCTGAACGGCCCGAACTCAGCGATCTTTTCGGCGAGATAGCGGCCCAGCGCATAGCACTCGTTCTGGATTTCGCGGTATCCCTCTTTGCCGAGGCGCAGGAAGTTGTAGTACTGGCAGATGATTTCGCCGCCGGGCCGGGAGAAGTTGAGCGCGAAGGTGGGCATGTTGCCGCCGAGGTAGTTCACGTCGAAGATCAGTTCCTGGGGAAGGTCGTGCTTCTCGCGCCAGAGGGCCCAGCCGACGCCCAGCGGGGCGAGTCCGAATTTGTGGCCGGAAGCGTTGATGGATTTTACGCGGGGCAGGCGGAAGTCCCAGAGCAGGTCGGGCTGGGTGAAGGGCGCGAGGAAGGCGCCGCTGGCTCCGTCGACGTGGATGGGGATGTCGAGGCCGGTCTCGGCCTGCAGCTTGTCGAGGGCGAGGCTGATCTCATGGACCGGCTCGAACTGCAGGGTGAATGTGACGCCGAGGGTGACGATGACGCCGATGGTGTTTTCATCGCAGCGCTTGAGGACTTCTTCGGGAGTGAGCAGGAGGCGGTCGGCTTCCATGGGGACTTCGCGGATTTCGACGTCGAAGTAGCGGCAGAACTTGTGCCAGCAGACCTGAACCGGGCCCATGACGAGGTTCGGAGCATCGGTTGACTTGCCCTGGGCGCGCCGGCGTTTGCGCCAGTTCCATTTGAGGGCCAGCCCGCCGAGCATGGCTGCTTCGCTCGAGCCGGTGGTGGAGCAGCCGATGGTGCTGGCGGCTTCCGGCGAGTTCCAGAGATCGGCGAGCATGTGGACGCAGCGCTCTTCAATGGCCGCGGTCTGCGGGTATTCATCCTTGTCGATCATGTTCTTGTCGGCGGACTCGTCCATGATCTGCTTGACTTCGGGCTCGATCCAGGTGGTGCAGAAGGTGGCGAGATTCTGCTGGGAGTTGCCGTCGCGGACGAGCTGATCGTGGATGGTCTGATAGACGGCTTGCGGATCCTGCGTGCCCTCGGGGAACTCGTAGGTCTCAGTCCTGTCGTTCAGGATGTCTGACTCGATCTGGCTGGTGGGGGCCGCTTTGAGCTCTTCGGTGTTGTGCAGGGCCATGGGGTTTCTCCTGTTTGTCCGCGTTCGAAGTCTATTTGCTGCCGGCTAAGGTGGGGAAGAAAAGATGGTGAATCGGGCTTGTTCATGCTCCTGTGGGCTCAATTGGATTCAATAGAGCACGGCCACGCCCGGATTTCCAGGTTGTGCAAATATTCCTCAACCTGCGGCGACTGACCGACATCTCAAACGCGGAGGTTATTGTTTCCATGCGAGCTGATATTGTTCCCGGCGCGAAGCTTTCCCGACTACGAACTTACCGACCACACGGCGACGCGCCGCAAGCTCTCCGAGCTGCAGGGGCCAGCATCCGATGGTGCTGGTGCTCAGCCGCGGAGGCTTCTGCCCCAAGGATCGCCGGCAGGCCGAAGGGCTGGTCCAGCTGCATCGCGAGCTCGAGGTGTCGTATTGCCGGCTGGTCACCATCAGCACGGACAACATCACCCAGACGAACGAATACCGCACGGGCGTGGATGCGCATTGGCCGTTTCTGTCCGATGCCGGGCGCGTGGTGCAAAAGGATCTGGATATTGCCGAGTACACCGATCCGAAGAACAATCCGATGATTCCGCATGTCATCGTGCTCGAGCCGGGCTGGTGGTCTACAAGATCTACAACGGGTACTGGTTTCTGGGACGGCCCACGCTGGAAGAGCTTCGCCAGGACCTGCGCGCAGTGACGAAGAAGTGCCGGCCGGACTGGGACATCACGACTCCGGAGTTGAAGGCCGCGTGGCAGGAAGGCCGGAAGGACCTGTTCTATCCCTACGGCAAGACATACGCGCAGACGCTGGGCGAGCAGGACTGAAAGGCGCTGCGGCCGCGGCGCGGCCTCAGGTCTATAATCAGGCTGCCTGCGAGAGCCGAACCAGCCGCTGACAGGCCGCGCAAGCCGACTCGCCCTTAGTTTTTGCGAAGCCACTTAAGGAGCCGTCATCCGTGTTTCCTCGAGGCCTGACGATTGTATTTCTTAAGGATTTCGCCATGGGCCTTTGGCTTATGTTCCCCCTGGTGTTCAGCCTGATGGGGGCAATCATCCTGCTGGGCCATACGGTGGGGCGGAGGCATGGATGGTCATTCCTGGATACCGTTTATTGGTCATTCATGACTGCGACCACGGTGGGTTACGGCGATCTCCGGCCGACCGACAGGAGATCGAAGATTGTCGCCATCGTGATCGCTTTTCTGGGGTTGATCCTGACCGGGATCGTCATCGCGGTCGCGGTGCAGGCGACGACTCGCGCTCTGACGGAAATTCGGCATTAAGGATGCGAACGACGACGGCGAAGGCAACGGCCACCTGCTTGCGAAATCCGTGAGGCGAATGGCAGAACCGCATCTAACTGCTTGCGGGCAGCCCGCATCCCAACCATAACGCTTGGACGAAGGCGGGCAGCCCGTGGCAGAAATATCGACGACCTTCGAGGCCCCCTCTTTCGTGAGGCGGCACCGTAAACGGCTCCTGTGGGGGCTGGGCCTGGGTCTTCCAGTGCTCGCGTTGCTGGTGGCGGGGATCTACGTTGTCGACCAGTACTGGCCGTATCGCTATCGCAATGTGAAGCCTCTTCTGGAGCAGGTGCTGGCCAGCAAGGTTACGGTCGCTGCTTATCATCGCACTTACTTTCCGCATCCCGGCTTTGTGGCCAAAGCGCTTACGCTGCGCCGTAACTCTGCGCCCGATCTGCCGCCGGTGGGCTCGACCGAGGACCTGATCGTTCAGGGAAGCTGGCTGGATCTGCTGCTCTTTCGCCGGCGGGTGAGCTGGTGGATATCAAGGGGCTGCACGTGGTGATTCCTCCGGTGGGCAGCCGGGCGAACCGCGAGGACTTTCCGCCGGGCAGCAGTGGCGATTTTGCCGGTCCGGAGACGGCGGTGGAGACGCTGATCGTTCATGGCGCGGTGCTCGACATCATGCGCACCAACGGCGGCCGCTACACCTATCCCATCCGGAGGCTGATCATGCGGAATCTGCAGCAGGGGCAGGCTGTCTCCTACTTGGTCGATATGCAGAACGCGCATCCTGCCGGGCGGATCCAGGCGAGGGGGAGCTTCGGGCCGCTTAATCCGAAGAACCTGGGAGGAACGCCGGTGTCGGGCAAGTTCACGTTTAACGGCGTGGAACTGGACCAGATCGGCGAGTTGCACGGAACGCTCTCGTCTGAGGGCAACTTCTCCGGCGCGCTGGCGGCGATTGAACTCTATGCAACGGCTTCAACGGCTGACCTTGCGGTCGCAGACGGCCAGCCCGCGCCAGTGAACGGGTTGGTGCAGTGCACGGTGAATGCTCTCAACGGCAACGTGGTTCTTCACCGGGTCGAGGTGAAAACCGGCAAGACCACGGTCGAGGCCGCAGGCACCGTCGCTGGACCCAATAACACGCCCAAAGACTACGGAACTCGATCTGACTGTAACCAAGGGGCGCGCGCAGGACCTGCTGCGGCCATTTCTGAAAGATCGGCCGCCAATCACCGGCACGGTTGCGCTCAAGGCGCATGCACACCTTGCGCCGCAGAATGGCGAGGCGGGGTTTCTCAAGCGGCTCAGCGTGGATGGCGGCTTCGTTCTGCCAAGCGAGCGGCTGACCGATCGCGCCACCGAGCAGACACTGACGGAATTCAGCCAGCGCGCGCAGGGATTGAAGCCGACGAGGACAGATCAGAAGAATGGAGAAGCGGGCGAAGCAGAGGCGGATCCGGCGGCAGACGTGGTGTCGTCGGTCGAAGGGCAGGTGACGATTCGCGACGGAGTAGTCTCGACCAGACGGCTGGCGTTTGAGATTCCGGGAGCCTCGGCGGATCTGAACGGAACCTACAATCTGCGCAATGGGACGGTGCACCTGACGGGCAACCTGAAGATGGAGTCGGACATTTCGCACGTGACGACGGGCTTCAAATCGCTGTTGCTGAAGCCGCTGGCGCCATTCTTCAAGAAGCGCCACGCCGGTGCGGTGGTTCCGATCGCGGTGACCGGGGGTCCGGGCGATTACAAGGTGAGCCAGGACCTGCTGCACGACAAATAATCCGGGCGCTTTAATGGCGCTTCGGGCCTAGCGTGAGAGTTGCGGATAGAGCAAACGGGGCTGGCCCATCCAGAAAAGATTGCTTCGCCGCGTGAGCGGTCCGGGAGTGCGTCCGCGCAGCCGCGCTTCGGCCTCGTGGTAAGGGCCGACGAATCGGATGGCGCGGGGAATCCGCGGATAGAGGACGGGCAGACGGCGGGCGGCCCTGCGCACGGCTTTTTCTTCTTCTGCGCCGAATGGAAGCTCGAAAGCTTCGCGCAGACGTGGTGGCATCCAGGATGCGGTGAGAGCGCGATACCAGCGCGGCGGGCGAATCCAGGTGCCGACTCCGGACATCACGCTGCGGCCGAGCCGGCGCGCGTTGTCGTCGACGCCGAGCAGAGGCGACTCCATCATGTCGGCGGCGTATCGCGTGAACGCACGCCAGTCGGCGGGAAGCGCATGCTGAAGGTATGCCGAAGAGCGCGGCGGTGCGTTTGCTCTCGGCGTAATACTGCTCGCGGTGGGCGGAGTCAGCGGCGGCAGGACGAATTCGTAGGCCAGGATGGCGCTCTCGACCAGCGTGGCGAAGACCCAGCAGAGGGCGTTGACCTCATTCGCCTCGTAGTGCTCGCCGCGCGGGCGTGCGCCGACGGCGCTGGACAGTTCGCCGCGAATGCCGGTGTGCAGGCGGTACACCTGCTCGGACGCGGCGACCGCCTGGGCGCGCGTGCCGAAGAGCATGGTGTAGATGACGCGGAAGGTGGAGTGAAAGCGGCCGATGGCGTCGTTCATGAGATTCGAATGATGGACGAGCGAGGCCGCGACCCAGGGATGAGCCAGCTGCAACAGAGCCGCGCGTCCGGCGCCGAGGAAGATCGCGGACTCGCGATTGATGCGCCAGGTCAGCGAATCGGGCCCGAAGAAGCCGAGGCCGGGCTCGCCGGGAAGCGCATCGAGCTCGGCGCGCAGCTTCTCGATGTGCGCGGGCAAGACGTACTGCGGAGATTCGGCCGCCATACCTGCATTAGACACCTGCGGCCGATGCCGGGAAGCGGGTTGCCGGTTCAACCGTCGGCGACGAGCCGTCGTGCTTCTCATCCCAGGGCGGAAGGAGCTTTACCAGCACCCACAGGAAGAGCAGAGGAAGCAGGCTCAGCGCGACCGCCATCAGCAATCCCTCGCGGGTGATCAGGCTCATCTTGTAGGTCGTGTATCCGAGGAAGCTCTTCGAGAATAATTGGCCGCCGATGACCACGTTCCAGCGCATGGCAAAGATGCCGATCAGGGTGAGGCATCCGGAAATCACATAGATTCTCTTGCGGGCGATGACAGGCAACTTCAACACCTGGGTGAGACCGAGCAGAGCAATCGGAGCCAGCGTACCGGCAAAGATCTGCAGAATGATCTGCGAAAAATACAGCCGCGTGTGGACCATGAAATCGAGGGTGCGGAAGGATTCGTCTGCCTCGTAGATGCGATGAACGAGATCCAGCATCTCCAGGCTGAAGTCGACGATGAACATGTAGAAGAGATAGCGCGCTACGGTGTCGACGCAGCGCATGTCGATTGTCTGGCGGCGCAGCCGCGCGGCCAGCATGTAGAGCAGCATCACGGCGGCAATGCCGGAGACCATGGCAGAGAAGATGAAGACCACGGGCATGAGAGGCGATGACCACCAGGGATTGGCTTTGATGGAGCCGAAGATGAATCCTACATAGCCGTGCAGCAGGAAGGCGGAGGGGATTCCGATGAGCGTAATCAGCCAGCCCACCCGGTCGTCGATCTCAAGTGCTCGGCTGCTGATGTTGTTCGATCCCAGGGTCATTGCACGATAGAGCCATCGTTTCCAGCCGGTGGTGGACTGCGACATGAGGACGATGTCGCGCCGGTAGTCGAGCCAGATTTCAGCAACCAGAACCGCCATCAGATACCAGAGGTAGACGAATCCAAACATGGCCATCGCTGAGGTGCGATGGGGAGTGAAATACATCTCGTATGAGCGCTCCGGGTGCCCGAGATGCAGCTGCAGAGGCAGAGGCGCGACGAGAAGAAAGGCGAGAGCGGTGAGCATTGCCAGTCGATAGGTGGGCCGCACGGCCTCGACGTGGAAGACGCGCACCAGCGAGGCAAGAATGAAGGCGCCGGCGACGAGTCCCGTGATGTAGGGATAGAGAACGATCAGCACGCTCCACTGGAGCTGAACTTCGTTCGGATACATGAAGCCGTTGACACCCTGCATAGCGCTCACCTCGTCCTATCGCACCTTCTTTTCGAACCGCCTATGCCGCTTTTCGATCCGCCTATCGCACGGAGCCATCGAAGCTCGTTGTAGAAAGCCTTCGCGCCGGTGGCCATCTGCGGCTTCAAGACCTGCACCGGATGCGTCTTCAGGAATGCATGAATCGGATCGTTGGGATTTTTCAGATCGACGAGCTGCCGCGCTCCCGTTGGGCACGCCTCACAGCACGCGGTCGTCAGCCCTTTCGTGATGCGGTGGTAGCAGAGCGTGCATTTGTCGGCGACTTTCTTTGTCGGGTGAATGTAGCGGCAGCCATATGGGCAGGCCTGAACGCAGTACGCGCAGCCCAGACAATATTTCTGGTCGATGAGCACGACGCCATCCGGACCGATGAAGGTCGCTCCTACCGGACAGACCTGCGTGCAGGGCGAGTCGGCGCAGTGATTGCACATCTTGGGCACGAAGAAGTACTTCCTGTGTCTTCTTTGGCGACGGGGAATCCATGGATGCCGCCGTCAGGTGAGATCACCTCGGGATTTTCGAGGTTCCAGTCGGTGACATGGTAGCGTTCGACCCAGGTTCGGAAGTATCCATCGGGCACATCGTTTTCGGCCTGACAGGCGCGGACGCAGTTGCCGCAACCAATGCACTTGGGGATATCGATCAGCATTCCCCACCAGTGCTCGGTCATCTGGTAATTGGGAGACGACTCCGGGGTTCCGGCGAGAATCGACTCCCATGCCACGGCCGCGGCGGGAAGCAGAATCAGCATCTGACGCCTTGTGATCTTCACTTTGCACCTCCTGCATCCATGGCGGGACTGTGCGGCTGATGACAGGTTTCGCAGGGAAGGCCATTTGAATGGCTTGCGGACTCCACCTGCGGGAAGCTCTTCGGCTTGGCCGCGCTTGCTTCGTGGCATTGAACACAGAGAACCGCTGTATTCAGTTTGGCGGGCTGAATGGAAGGGTCGTCGGCATGGCTGGCCAGCGGTCCGTGGCAAGCCTCGCAACTCACCGAGGCGTGCTTGCCATGGCTTTTTTTGTCGGCGATGTCTGTGTGGCATGTTTCGCAGGTCTGGTGTCCGGCGAAATGGATTGGCTTCGCGGCGATTTCGCTCATCGCAGCTCCACGGAAGTGCCCATACTGTCCGAAAGAGTGCGGCACCAGCCAGCCGCGAATGCCGAGAAAGATCAGGATGGCAACGACGAAGATTCCCGCAAACCGGAAGAGATGACCTGTATCGCGAAATATCCGCATCAAGCTTACCTCCCAAACACAATTCCAAGGAGGCGTTATAGGCCTTACTGAAATTGGCACAATGCTAGAGAAAGGGGAGAGCGAGGGCTGTGATGCAGGTCACCGTAGTGACGAGAGGACGGCAAGATCAGAATCAGTCTTCAGAAGCGAACGCGCGCGGCAAGCTGCATCAGGCGCGGGGGCGAAGCGGTCTGGATCTGTCCGAAGTTCGCGCTGGATATGTTTCCACTCACCGCCTGCCGGCCCGAAGAACTGGCCGTGATTGAAGACGTTGAAGGCCTCGGCGCGCAGTTCCATCGTCAGTGGCTTCATGCAGCGCGGTCAGCTTGGAGAGCGCAAGGTCGGTGTTATCCACTCCCGGACCATAGAAAAAGCGCCGCCGCGCATTGCCCAGCGTGCCCAACGCAGGCAGCGAGAACAGCGACGTATTGAATGCGTTCCTGCCGGGACGATGATTGATGCGGAGGTTTCCCGCCGTGAACTCCGGCTCATCGATGCCGTTGTTGTTGATGCCGTTCGGCGCGGTTCCCAGCAGCGATGTGTCGTTGTTGTTTACCAGCGTTACCGGCAGGCCGGTGCCGAAGCGCGTCAGTCCGGAGATCTGCCAGCCGGTCACCAGCCGCGGCTTGTCGGGAGCGAAGCGCGTCAGCGGCAGCTCGTATCGATAGGTCGCGCTGAAATTGTGGGTCATATCGAATGCCGAAATGGCGCGGCTCAGCCCCGGATCGCCGGGATACACCGCTTCGGCCAGACTGGACGACTGGTCGATGGATTTGCTCCACGTATAGGAAAGCTGCACGAACAGATTGCCGCTGGAGTGCTGCAGGCTTGCCTCAAACGCATTGTCGTGCGAATTGGCGATGGTCTTCTGCAGGTTCACGCTGCCGAAGGCTCCGGAAAACGGCGCGCGCGTTCCCTGGTACACGACTCCCGACGCCGAGTGAAAGTGCTGCTCTCGTTGAACGGGCCACAGGTCGCCGATCCCGGCGCGACATCGGCTGCTGTGCTCAGAGACAGGCACAGCGCCGGATCGCCGGGATTCACTTCCTGTATCACCAGCAGATGGTGAGCCTGTGTTCCGACATAACTCAGCGAAGCCGTGGTTGCTGATCCCAGCTGCCGTTCGACAGCGAATGTGTAGTTCTCCGCGTAGGGCACGACATTGTTCTTCGCGAAGGCCGGAATGCCGGTGAGCGGCTCATAATTCGACCAGTTCACGTCTGTGATCGGATGAGACGGCGACGCTCCGAAGGGCACATGCTGCAGGGGAAACGGCTGTCCCAGGCTTTGCCCGGTTGCGGCTTCGATGAAGGGCTCCTGAAAGAGCGTCGGCGCCGCGGTTGTGTCGGTGAATCCGTAAGGAGGATTTCCGCTCATGATTCCTGCGGAGAGTCCTTCGAAGGCACTGTAGTAGACGCCATAGCCCGCCCGCAGAACTGTCGTTCCACTGGCGCCGAATCCATGGCCCGTGGGAGACCAGGACAGCGCCACGCGCGGAGCAAAATTGGTGTAGCTGTGTCGGCGAGATGGTTCGCGGAACGCCCGGATCGCCGGGAAACAAAATGCCTTGCGGGGCATTGGAAAGACCACCGACTGCTCGTTGGGATCGAGCGAGAGCAGCTGGTTGTACTTCTCGTGCCAGGGAGGCAGCACATCCCAGCGCAGCGCCATAGTTCAGGGTCAGTGAGGGTGTGGCCTTCCAGTTATCCTGCGCATACAGGCCCAGGTAGTGATTGCGGTTGTAGAAGTTCCGGCCATCGCCCTGAGTGAAACTCGAATCGACCCCGAGGAGGAAATCCGCGAAGTCGAGCCCCGTCTCGCTGCCGGTGAAAGAGAAGCTGCCGTTGTCGTAAACGTTGGGATGGGTGTTGATCTGATCGGCGTGAAAGCTCGCGCCTAATGAAAGCAGATGGTTGCCGAACGAGCGCGACAGATCGTCGGTTGCATCGAAGATGTTTTCGGCCTGGAAGAGCCCGGTCACCGTGGTGCCCATCGTGAACTCGTTGAAGATGACGTTCTCCACGCCTTCGATCCCGGGCATCTGCGGCACGATCCCCGATGTGCCTTCGCCGGTGACGAAACCCTGCGATGCCAGCGATACACCCTGGCCGCCCACAGGCTGGCCGACCGATGCGGCATTGCGCATGTAGCTTACGTGCGCCGTGTTGACCGAATCCGGGCCGATGCTGGTCGCCAGACTGGCGGCATAGAGCTGCGCTCGTCCGTCGTTGCGCGCATTAAAACCGGGCACGGTCGCGCCGCCCTGGCTGGTCGGATAGGGATTTAACAGCGAGTAGTCGTCGACAAATCCATACAGGCTCAATTGCCCGAGGCGAGTGCCGGCATCGAGCCTCAGCGCTCCTTTGTCGTCTCTGACGGTTTGCGCGTAGCTCGACGTGGAAAAGCTGGTCGTTCCCAGATTCGGCTCGGGAATGTACTGGAGCAGCGCCTTTGCCGGCGCCGACCAGGCGCTCATCGGGATCATCCCGGCAGGAAAGACCTGGCTGTACGGTTCGCCGTTGTCACCGGGTAGCCAAGACGTTGCGAGAGGGTTTGCGCCCATGAGTCGCCGCTTACGGTACCGGTCAGCGAGCCGAGACTATCGCTGAGATCGCCGCTACGGTTGGCCATCGAGGGCACGGCAATCACGCCGGTGTCGATGCCCTGGGTCTGCCGCGTTGCCTGGTAGTCGGCGAAGAACTTGAGCCGCGTGCGCGGCACTGGACCGCCCAGCGTTCCTCCGAACTGGTTCTGGTGGAAGGGAGCTCGCGTCAGGGAGAAATAACTGCGCGCATCGAGATTGGTGTTTCTGAAGTAGTTGTAGACGCTGCCGTGCAGGTGGTCGCCGCCTGAGCGAGTGGTCACCTGAATCTGGCCGCCGCTCTGGTTGCCGTATTTTGCATCGAAGCCATCGGTCAGCACCTTCAGCTCGGCGACCGAATCGAGCGTGGGCACGACCGCGATGCCCATGTTCACGTCTTCCTGCACATTCGCGCCGTTCACACGAAATGCATTGGCTGTCTCGCGCTGGCCGCTGACCGAAAGCGCTCCAATATCCAGGTCGCCCGAGGGAGGGGTGCTGGCCACGCCGCTCATCACCACCGCATTCGGCTGCGCTGAACTGATCGGCACCACGCCCGGACTGATGGCAAGCAGGTCGGTAAAGCTGCGCCCGTTCAACGGCACGTTCGCCACCTGCCGCTGCCCGAGCAGCGATCCGGCCTGCGTCTCCTGCGGATTGAGCGTCGGCCGCGCCCTGGTCTCCTACGGTGATCTGCTCGGGAGACTCCGGCTACGGAGAGCCGCACGGGAGCAATCGCCTGTCCGCCGGTGAATGCAGCCGTGTAGGTGCGAAAGCCGTCCGCGTGGATGGTCAGCGTGTACTGCTGCCCGGGGACAACGGGCAGAGTGAAACTGCCGCGGTCGTCAGTCTGTGCGGTGAGCGGTGCGGCTCCCGGTGCCGCGCTGTGAAGAGTGACCTCGGCATGGAGCAGTGGTGCGCCTGTCTGGTCGGATACCGTGGTGCTGACAGCGTTCTGGGGCGGGTGCTTCTCCTGCGCAGCGCTCAGCGAGCATGCGGCAATCAGACAGAAGAGCAATAATCAGGCGTGAAAGTACTTCGGCGGCATCGTATCCTGCAACAACACGGATCCTGCGACAACACGATGCCGTCCTTGAGACCGGGGAATTGCGGCCAGCGCTGTGTGTCGATTTCGGGGCCCTGCGATCTGCGCCGGAAACCGTCCGGAAGGCAGAGCAGATGGCTCGGTTCTGGTGAAATCCGAACTCCAGCCTTAATATACGACAACTTTGGTCTTAATTAAAACGCGGGGCGCAAGGCGCTCAGAGCGAATCTTTGAAGCGCCACCCGGGGGCTTGCGTTTGTTCTATCGGGACTGCGCCTTTACCGGGCGTGAATCACCTGCAGGCGGAAAGAGTAGCCGAGGCCGATCGAGTAATCCGGCGTTGCGGCGGAGAGGCCGAAGCTGGCGTGGAAATCCAGCTGCTGGTGCGGCGACACTTTGTACGACGTGCCGAAGTTGATCAGGTGCTGCGGGCCTCCGCGCTGCGGAAATGCGCCGGAGTATTCGGCCCAGGCGTCCCACGGCGCGGTGAGCTGGCGGTCGAAGTACATGCTGGCCTGGCCAGTCGCATTGTGTCGCCCGTCGTGTTGCCCATTTTGGGTTGGCCACATCACGGAGAACATGCCGGCGACGGTCCAGTTGTTCGACAGCCCGCGCGACCAGGGCAGTTGCACGGTCGGATCGTAGCCGTGACTCGATATCAGATTCGCTCCGGTGGGAAGGCTGACGGAGGGGATGAGAGAGATGTCGAACTTGCCCGGCGTCGGCCCAAGCTGCTGTTTGAAGCCCAGGCTCAGGTCGCCGAATCCGTTGGTGAATCCCGAGCCGGTGTCGAAGTTGTAGAAGTAGTTGGGAACGCTGAAGCGAAACTCGGTCTTGCGCGCGATTCCGAAGCGGACTGCGGTCTCGGGGAAGTCGGTGGTCTGCTGGCCTCCATTGCCGGTGACGGCAAAGCCGTTCTCGAACTGCAGGCTTCCGCACGGAACGACGATGCTGGACGCGGTGATCTGGGGCCGGTCGGTGGAGATTGTGCTTTGCGCGTCAGAGCCGCACTTCTGGGCATGCGCCTGAAAGGCGAGGGTTGCCGCCAGGATCAAAGGCAACAGCGCAGACGCGGAACGCGGCATGCCGAGGATCATAGCCGGAGATACCACGACGCAGGTCAATTTCGATCTGGAATCCGAACCCTGGGGTTTCTCTACACGTCCTGCACGCTGAATGTCCGCGGATCCTTCACGCGTTGCATCAGCGCGGCGGCGATCAGCATGAAGACGCCGCCGGCGATGATCGCGTAGATGCGGTTGTTGTTCAGCAGGTGGATCATGATCCATCCGAAGAAGAGCGACGCGCAGATCTCCGGCGTAACGATGAAGAAGTTGAAGATGCCCATGTAGACGCCGGTGCGATCCGGGGGCAGCGAAGCCGCAAGGACGGCGTAGGGCATGGACAGCGTGCTGGCCCAGGCGATGCCGACTCCCAGCATGGTGAACAGCAGCATGTATTTGTTATGGATGACAACTACCGACATGAGGCCCAGCGGCGCCGCACAGCAGGCATAGGATGTGCGTGTATTTGCGGCCGAGCTTTCGCGCCATCCATGGAAGGGCGAAGGAAAATGCGAAGCAGACGGCTGAGTAAATGGCGAAGCAGACGCCGCCCCAGTCCACTCCCTCGGCATAGAGCGGCGACTTCGGGTCACTTGCGCCGAAGACGTTGTGCGCGACGGCCACCGGGAAGTACAGCCACATGCAGAAGAGTCCGAGCCAGGTGAAGAACTGTACCGGGCCGAGCTTGCGCATGGTGTCGGGCATCTCGGCGATCGCCGTCATGATCTCGCGCGCGTTGGCGGCGAGGCCGGTCTTCTGCGCCTTTAGCGCCTTGAAGGCTTCCATGTCTTCGGGCGGATACTCGGGCGTGGTGACGATGGTCCAGAGCACCGCGCCGATGAAGGCCGCGGCTCCAACGTAAAACGAGATGCGCGTGGTGGTGGGAACGGCGCGGAGATCTCCAGCTACCTGCTGCATGTGAAAGACGTTCGTCAGCAGCCAGGGCAGCGCCGAGGCGATGACGGCGCCGAGGCCGATGAACATGCTCTGCATGGCGAAGCCGGAGGTGCGCTGGCCTTCGGGCAGAATGTCGGCGACGAAGGCGCGGAAGGGCTCCATGCTCACGTTGATGGAGGCGTCGAGGATCCAGAGCATGCCGGCGGCCATCCACAGCGCCGAGCTGTTGGGCATGAAGAGAAGCATGAGCGAAGCGAGAATTGCGCCGACGAGAAAATACGGACGCCGCCTGCCGAGCCGGCCCCAGGTGCGGTCGCTCGCGTGGCCGATGATGGGCTGAATGAGCATGCCGGTAAGGGGAGCGGCCAGCCACAGGATGGGGATCTGGTCGGCGCGCGCGCCGAGATATTCATAGATGGCGCTCATGTTGGCCATCTGCAGGCCCCAGCCGAACTGGATGCCGAAGAAGCCGAAGCTCATGTTCCATATCTGCCAGAAGCTGCGCTGCGGCTTGCGAAAATGCACGACGCGCTTTGCGGGTGCGGCGGCAACATTTTCAAACGGGATCGCGCCTTCCGCTGTCTCGATGCCGGGTATCGATGGTGATGTGTCCATGAATCTCCTACTGAGCCTTCTCGAAAATGCGGGCTCCGAATGCGTCGAGAGAGACGAAGGGGACGGCGGTGGGCTCGGGCTTCGAAAGGGGGAGCTCGATCTCCTTCCAGGTTCCGGCATCGGCTTCGACGCTTCCGCGAAATGGCGTGTTCGAGAGGTTGACCGCGATCAGAAACTCCTCGGTGCTGGAGCGGCGCAGGTAGGTGACAACGTGCTGTTCGTCGGAGTTGTGCACCCAGATAAGGTCGCCTTGCTCGAGAGCCGGATGGGTTCTACGCAGGCCGGCGATTGCCGCATAGAACTTCGGATAGTCGGGATGCCAAGTCGCTGAATCCCAGAAGATTTTCTGCGGCTCGAAGAGCGCGGGAGCGGCCGACTGGGTGGAGTCCCCGACCTCCATGCCGTTGTAGACCAGCGGCGCGCCATCGAGCGTGAAGATCAGCGCCGAGGCGGCGATCGCGCCGGGATAGCTGTAGCGCGTGGTCGCACGCAGCTCGTCGTGATCGTCGCTGATGCGCATGTGCAGCGCGCCGATGGGGAAGAGCGCCTGCTGCTGTTCGACGGTTGCGCGAATCGCGGTCGCCGGTTCTCCGTTCATGATGACGTCGTTCAACGTATGCATGAGCGGCCAGGAGTAGTCGATATCGAAGGCGCTCTTCAGGAGTTCCGGCTTGTTGGCTTCGGCCAGGAGCATGATGTCCGGCTTCACTTTTTCAAGCGCCACGCGCGCCTGCTCCCAGAAGTCGGTGGGAACCTCGCCTGCTGCATCGCAGCGGTATCCGTCGAGGTCGAAATCCTTGATCCAGTAGACGAGCATGTCGAGCATGTACTGGCGGAGTTTGGGATTCGAATAGTCGAGCCACGCGACGTCGGTCCAGTCGTAAGGGGAGATGATGTGACCCCTGCGCGTCCTTTCTGTAGAAGTCGGGATGCGCCATCATGACGCTGTCCCATGCAGTGTGGTTGGCGACGATGTCGATGATGACCTTCATCTGCCGCTTGTGCGCTTCCTGCACCAGATCGGCGGAGATCTTCCTTCGTGCCCAGTGCGGGATCGATCGCGTAGTAGTCGCGAACCGCATAGGGACTGCCGAGCGAGCCCTTCTTCTTTACCTGGCCGTCGGGATGGATGGGCATCAGCCAGAGGATGTTCACGTTGAGCGCGTGCAGTTCGTCGAGGCGCGCCGTTACGCCGTTCAAATCGCCCGCAGGTGAGAACGCGCGGACGAATATCTGGTAGATGACTCCGGATTTTAGCCATATAGGAGAGGGGCGCGCGGGCTGCTTCGCGATCGCTGCGATCGGGCTCCTGAGCGAAGGGCCGGGACCCCCCGCCAGCGCGACCGCCAAGAGCAAACCGCAAGCGAGATGCAGCCTGGGTTTCATGAAGCGAGAAGCATAGCAGCCGCATGTCTTATCTGACCAGACAGCTACGGTTGGCCTGCTTCATCGGACTGATTTGTGCTCCTTCAGAAAGAAATATTCTTGCGCCGTTGCTCGCTCTCGCATAAGCTGACGCCAGCTGAAGTGTGCAGCTTTGGCTATCCCCCTTCGCTTTTCCCCCCGCCAGGCCCGTTTCCAGATAGTTACGCTTTTGCCCCCTTCGATCTACCTTGTTCCCCTTCACGGAGCTGCTTATGGCCCTCTCTAACGGTATGCGGAAGATTCCTTTCCTCGCAGGCGTCTTTCTGATCACGCTTTCCCTGCTGATATTTCAGATTTTGCAGACGCGCATTTTGTCGGTGATTGCCTGGTACTACATGGCCTTCTTTGCGATCAGCGTGGCCATGCTGGGTATGACGGTGGGCGCCGTCTGGGTTTATCTACGGCGCGAGCGATTCCAGTCCGCGCCGCTTCCGGTCACGCTCTCCAATTTCGCGCTCATGACCGCAGTGGCCATGCCGGCGTCGGTGATCGTGCAGTTTTGCCTGATCACCTCACTTGTCTTTTCGCTGGCGACATGGTCTCGTGGGGCTTGTTGTTGACCGCCATGGCTGTGCCCTACGTATTTTCCGGCGTCGTGGTCAGTCTGGCGCTGACACGCAGCCCGTTCCCGAGGGGACAGGTTTACGGTGTAGACCTTCTTGGCGCTGCATCGGGATGCGTAGCAGTGATCGCTATCCTGAATGTTCTCGACGGGCCGACCGCTGTCATTGTGGCCGGCGCCATCTCCGGCCTGTCGGCGTTGGCTTTTGCTGCGAGCGCTGACGCTACGGCACGGGAGATTCTGCAATCCAGGCCATGGTGGCGGAGGCCGATGCCGGTTGTGATCGCACTGGCGGCATTAGCCCTGTTCAATTCACTGTCGCCCATGGGGTTCACCCCCGTTCTGGTCAAAGACAGAATCGAGATAGCAGGCCGGACGACGTTCGAAAAATGGAACTCCTATTCTCGTATCAGAGCGCAGCATCCGATGCTGACCACTCCTCAACTGTGGGGCCCGTCTCCCAACCTGCCCGCAGACGTGCTGATTCCCCAGGCGGCGCTTACGATCGACGGCGCGGCCGGGTCGTCCATGTTCCACTACGATGGCACGCCCGAGCTCGATTGCCTTCCTGCGCTATGACCTGGTGAACCTGGCGTATCGTCTTCCCGGCCTCCACAAGTCCGCGGTGATCGGCGTTGGCGGCGGCCGCGATATTTTGTCGGCCCATCTGTTCGGAGTGACGGACATTACCGGCGTGGAGCTCAATCCGATCTTCATCTATCTGCACACGCGGCATCCGTTTTATAAGAACTACTCCGGTCTAACGACTCTGCCTAACCTGAAGCTGCACGTCGACGATGCGCGCAGCTGGTTCGCGGCCACGAAGGAGAAGTTCGATCTGGTGCAGATGAGCATGATCGATACGTGGGCGGCGACTGGAGCAGGCGCGTTCAGCCTGAGCGAGAACGGCCTCTACACCCTGGAGGGTTGGCGAGCTTTCCTCAAGTCCCTCAACGACCATGGGATATTCACAGTAAGCCGCTGGTACAGCCCCGGCGATGCCGATGAGACGGCGCGCATGGTCGGCCTGGCAACCGCTGCCTTGCTGGATGCCGGCGTGAAGGATGTCCGCCCTTACCTGTACGTCGCGACGGTCAATAATATCGCCACTCTCGTGTTGTCCAAATCGCCGTTCACCGAGGAAGAGGTGCGCGCACTGAACGACGCGGTGCGAGAGGGCGGCTTCAATGTTCTGCTGGCACCTGACCATCCGCCGGAGTCCAGCAAGCTGCGCCAGATTACGGAGAGCGAGGATCCGATTGCTTTGCACCGCGTCCTGGAATCCTCGTACCTCGACCTCGCCGTGCCGACCGATGCCCGGCCGTTCTTTTTCAACCAGCTGCGGATCTTCGATGTCCCAAGCCTGGTGACCGTGGTGCGACGGTTGAGGAGCGGCCAGATTAAGGCCGGCGTCATCGAGGGCAACATGATCGCGACCGCCGTGCTCATCATGATTCTGTTTCTCTCGGTCATTGCCGTGATCCTGACGATTCTCGTGCCTCTCAAGAGCGCGGCGCGCGAGTGTCCCCGGCGCCTGGCAGTGGGCGGCAGCTTGTATTTTTCGCTCATCGGCATGGGATTTATGCTGGGCGAAATTGCGCTGCTGCAGTACTTCAGCGTGTATCTTGGCCATCCCATCTACTCGCTGGGTGTCTGCCTGTTCAGCCTGATCCTGGCATCCGGCCTGGGCAGTCTGACATCGGACCGGCTCAAGCTGGCTACGCGCGGAAAACTGATGGTGTGGGCTCTTATCGTCACTGGCTACCTGGTGGCGATGGAAAGAATTCTCCCGGGTGTGTTCCAGGCCACTACAGATCGCGAGCGGCTGGTGCGCATCGGCGTTTCTCTGGCGGCAATCATGCCGCTGGGCTTTCTGCTGGGCTTTGCGTTCCCGACGGGGTTGCGGCTGGTCGAGGCGATCGATGAAAAACCGACACCGTGGTTCTGGGGCGTCAACGGCGCGACCGGCGTATTAGCCTCGGTGCTGGGTGTGATGATCAGCATGTCGTGGGGCATCAATGTGACCCTGCTGATCTCCGCAGGCTGCTATCTGCTGTTGATCCCAACCGGCCTCGCCCTGTTTGAATTGCAACCGCGAACGGCAGTGGCGAGTGATCTGGCCACGACCCGGCTCGCCGAGAGCTAACCAACCTTCAGAAGATATTCACGTTCAGAGGGCGCGCAAGGGCTTCCGGCCCGGTAAGAGCTGATCGCCAATCAGAGCGACTACGCGAAGATTTCGCCTTCATGAAATCAATCGGTTGCGCACGCGTGATCGGGTAACCGGCAGTGAATGCGTCACTTGGACGGGGCGGGCGGCGAAGAATCGCATTCAGCGTTTGCGCATCCGATAAAGAAGAGATTGAACCACGAAATTCCGAGAGGACGCGACGCACGCTCACGACAAAAAGGAGAAATTGTTATGAAGAGAATTCCCGTTACGGCCCTCCTCTCGCTCGGCGTTCTGCTCACCGGCGGAAGCGCACTGGCACAGTTGAAACACGAAGTCAGAGCGTATGTTCCCTACGACTTTACCGTGGGGACGATGATCTTGCCGGCCGGCCATTACAGCTTCGACTCGGTGTCCTCGCCGGCCGCAGCCAATGATCTGCGCATCGAAAACACGGATGTGCGCGGATTCAACGCTTTGGTGCGCGCCACCGACGACGGACCCTGGCAGGTGCTGCCATCAGCGGTTGTGAACCGCGCTCATCTCGTCTTCGACCAATACGGCGGTCAATACTTTCTCAGAGAAGTCCGCGGACCGGTCGCGGCGGTGAATGTCGATATCCCCATCTCAGCGGCAGAAGAACACGCCCGTCGCAGCCAGCGTAATGAAGCGGCAGGTCTCTCCAGCCCAAATCAGACAACGGCCGCACTTAGATAGCCTAATATTGAAGTTTCGCTTTCAGCGCATGAGGCGCGGGCTTCGGTCCGCGCTTCTTTTTTGGTGCTGCGTGGCGCCTGTTGATGGGGATATCCTGCGTGCACACCCTCTTTGCCTCCGATGGAATCGCATCAGAATCCGGCTGCTCGCCTGCAGAGCGCCCCTCGCCTCCAGAGTATTGATGTGCTCCGCGGATCTGTCATGGTCCTCATGGCTCTGGACCATGTACGCGACTTCTTTCACTCAAGCGCAGCGTCGTTCTCTCCGACCGATCTGAGCAAAACCACCCCGGTGCTCTTTTTTACCCGCTGGATCACTCATTTCTGCCTGCCGGTCTTCATGTTTGCCGCCGGCTTGGGAGCGTTTCTCTGGTGGCGGAGAGGCAATCGCAGCCGGAGCCAGCTGTCGCGGTTTCTGTGGACGCGCGGACTCTGGTTCATCGTGCTGGAACTGACGGTGATGCAGCTGGCTTATGACTTCAACTTCTCGTCGCGGTACCTGGTGCTGATGCTCATTCTCTGGATCTTCGGAGCCTGCATGATCCTGATGGCTGCGCTGATCTATCTGCCTTTCCGTGTGCTGGCAGTCGCAAGCGTGGCTGTCATCGCGCTGCATAACTGCCTCGACGGCATCTCTGCATCGCGGTTCGGATCGGCGGGCTGGATCTGGAATCTGATTCACCAGCCGGGCGTGGTGGTCTTCGCAGGCAGGCAGGTATTGGTCCCCTATACGCTGCTGCCCTGGATCGCGGTGATGGCGGCCGGCTTCTGCTTCGGCCAACTCTTTCTGCTTGAGAGCGCGCGACGACGCCGGATCATGTTGAGGATTGGGCTGCTGGCTACGCTCGCTTTCTTTGTCATACGCGCGATCAATCGCTACGGAGATCCAGCACCGTGGGCTGTGCAGAAGTCGGCCCTGTTCACGGTGCTCTCGTTCCTGAACTGCACGAAATATCCGGGCTCGCTCGATTTCCTGTTGATGACCCTGGGACCGGCGATTGTGGTTCTCGCTCTCATCGACGGATGCTCGCTGAAGCCGACGCATCCGCTGGTGGTCTTCGGACGGGTGCCGATGTTCTACTTCGTCCTGCATTTCTATGCCATCCATGCGCTGGCGGTGCTGATGGCGTGGGCGCGCTACGGGCGGGCAGCCTTCTCATTCATGTTCAATCCGCTTCCCTCGATGGGTGGGCCGGCAAAGCTCTTCCCGGCAAATTTCGGATACAGCCTGTGGGTGGTTTATGTGGTGTGGATGGTCATCGTGGTGTCGCTCTATCCGCTCTGCAGGCGGTTCGCAAAGGTAAAGGCCACGCGGCACGACTGGTGGCTGAGTTATCTCTGATATGGAGTGACCCCGTCAACTCCTGCGAATCTGTGGGGTTGTTTTGGTCGTTGCAGTTGCTTTTGTCGTTTTTCAAGGAGAGGGCCAGCAGCAGTCGGGGCAGGTTTGAGCGACGATTGATCAGTCTGATATTCGCGGGTCGAAACCGCATAATCTTGATCCGTCGGGAGCTGCCTCTGACTAGTGTCGCGAGTCCGGCTGAGCCTGTCGCATAGAGATTTCGAGGTTTCTCCTTCGTGCGTGCTTGGGCTGCTGCTGGCTCTGTCCTCGAATTTGGTGGCGTTGTTCATTGGTTGGGTGGTTTTGGTTTTTTCATTCTTCGGATCGTTTCTTTGCTTTTCGTCAGGCCGCTATCCTCTGTTTGGCTGCCGTTTCCGCCTTGATCCCGATCGCCCAGATGAAGCCCAACAGTTCGCGCCCCAACGCAGTGATGATCTTTCTCTGGTCCTTGCGTGTCGCCGCCAGTCTGCAGTAGCGCTTGTGCAGCCGGTGTTGGGCCTTCCAAGCAATCTCCTTGATCTCCTCCGGAACGCCCTGCTGTCGCTTGCGCAACGCAGGTCCGACGCCTGGCCGGAGCCGGTAACTCCAGGCCGCTTCAACGGCGATTCGTCTCAGATGCGCGTTGCCGGTTTTGGTGATGCTCCCGCGTTGAGTTCGCTCACCGCTGGAATCCTCACTGGGCACTGCGCCGCTGTAGCCCATCAGCTGCCGAGCACCTTCAAAGCGAGAGAACTGGCCCAACTCTACTGCAATCGTTACCGCCGAGATATGCGCGATACCGCGCAATGCCTGTAGGCCCCTGATTACTTCCTGTAACTCGGGCGACGTTAGCTGGGCAGCCTCCGCGATGGCTTGCTCTAGCCGCACCACGCGCTCACCCATGTGCTCGACTTCGTGAAGGTAATCCAGCCGCGTCGATTCCTGAGCCATCTGAGCAAAGCGAATCTGCCGGATCCAGGCCATGTATGTCTGCGTCCACGCCTTCACGCCCGGGGCGGGACGTTGACCCGAGCGCAGCAAAAATTTGCTCAGCCGGTGACGCGCTCGCAACTGATCCTGTTTGGCAGCCTCGCGTGCTCGTACTCGATCCGGTAGCGCCTCCGAGCCCTCGTCCGGAACCCACACTGCGGTGAGATCGCCGGATCGATAACTACGTGCCAGCTTCTCCGCATCCCGTCGGTCTGTCTTCACCCTATCGCCGGCCTTCACCGGTACCAACGTCGGCGCGATCACCTCGCACTTTACGCCCAACTCCGCTAACTGCCAGTAGAGTACGTAACCCGTCGGGCCAGCCTCATAACAGGCGCGCAACTGCCCCACCGGTCCCAGCTTCTTGACCAGCTTACGTATCGATTCCGCACGATTGAGAATCGTTCCAAGGCTTCGCACCTCTCCATCCGGCTCCGCAATTGCCATAGCAATTGT
Organism: uncultured Acidobacteriaceae bacterium; assembly: GCA_963725225.1. Classification (GTDB taxonomy): domain Bacteria; phylum Acidobacteriota; class Terriglobia; order Terriglobales; family Acidobacteriaceae; genus Silvibacterium. The sequence continues at coordinate 274,628 of CAVRXY010000007.1, read as the reverse complement.
TTCGGCATGGACATCCAAACCCAGAAATCGTAACTTCTCCCTCATGACCGGTTCCTTTCCGCTTGTGGCTCTGAACTGTGGTTCCTGCTGAACTCACAGCCTAACCCACGGTCAGCGCATCGGGGCCGGTCACTCCATGATGACTAGTTACAGTTACGAATTCGTCCGGGAATTTGGGCCGCCCACCAGCGACCGTCGTGCCTGAGCATTGTTCGCACCAGCTTCCTGCCGTTTCGTCACAGAATGCTTGCTGCTTGCGAAGCAACGATTCTACTGTTTGGCGCATGCCGCGATCGATCAGCATCTCCATTGCTTGCGGAGCCGCGTTGTTGGTCATCTCCGCGGTACGCCTGGCCGCCGCTCAGGAGGCTCACAACTCCGAAGCGGTCGTTACCAGTTCGCAAACCTTTGCCTTCACCGACACGAAGGATCTTGCCGCCACCCGCGCAGTAAAGGCGGAAGCCGTCGAGTACAAGGGGCGCAAAGCTATCCGCCTGACCCAGCCGGAGGGCGACGCGGCCGGACTGACGTTCCTCAACGGGACCAACTTTCGCGACGGGACGATCGAAGTGGACATTGCGACCAGGATTACGCGGCCGCCGGGGACGAGAATGCCTGGCTTTACCGGCATTGCGTTCCGCGGCCGGCCCGATGGCTCGCAGTACGAGCTGTTCTATATGCGGCCGGGAAACTCGCGAGCGGACGATCAGGCCATGCGCAACCATTCGGTGCAATATACCTCGGAGCCCGCGTTCGGCTGGGAGAAGCTGCGCAGGAACTGGCCTTTCATTTACGAATCCTATGCAGAGCTGCAACTGGACGAGTGGACGAAGGTGAAGATCGAAGTGCATGGCCGCCGCGCCACCTTGTATCTGAACGGGTCCCCAAATCCGAGTCTTATTGTGGACGGCCTGAAAGGCGAAGACCTGCAGGGGGCTGTCGCCCTGTGGAGTTATTCGGGAGAAGAAGCCTACTTTTCGAATCTGAGAATCACTCCGGCCAAGCCTGAACCAATCGAGAATGGAGGTGAAATCGCGGGCACGTGGGAGGTGAAGTGCGCCACCGATGCAGGAGGGTTTGGAGGAACCATGAAGCTGGTCCGTGAGGGCAGCACCCTGGTCGGTATATGGTCGGGCGCGCTGGGTCCGGATCAACCCGTCAACGGAGTGTGGCGCGATGGTTATGTGGAGCTCAGCTTCAGCGGAACGTGGCCCGAGCAACCCGGCGCGGTTATAGCGACGTTCGACGGATGGGTCGATGGAGACTCTGCGAAGGGTCGAATGAAGGTAGAAGGCCGGGCCATGGGTCGCTGGACTGCTGAGCGGAAGAAATGAAGAATCCTGGCAGAAGATATTCTCCCCGGTTCACGACTGAGGCGTTTGAATCTTCGCGGCTTTGCATGGGACAATTTGCGTGCGGTTTTCCGCGTGACTTCAGATGCGAATCGTCAGCTGGAACTCGAACGGCAAAGTCGTGAATTTGCGCAAGATGATGAACTCCATCGGTGCGCAGGTCTGCCTTATACAGGAACCGACCGCTACGCTCGATCTGGCAGGCGGAACACGGCGCAGCGCGGATCCCAGCCCGATCACATGGACTGGTCAGCATGTCGCAGGAAACTGCGCCCAGGACAACTACTTTTTCGGTTACAGCCAGACGATTACCTGCAGTTATCACCTGATCCAGCCTGATCCTCGAGACGCCAGCACGATCGAGGACCGCTACGCCCGAAACTTTCTAATTGTGAAAGTGAAGGGCGGTGGTGAGTCGGTCCGGATTGCTACTTTTCACGCGCCCTACGGTTTGTCGACAGAAAGTCGCGAAGATCTCAACATCAGTGCAGTCGAATACCTCCAGGCATTGGTGGGCTCAGGGTTGAAGTTTCATCGACCTCCAAAAGGTGGAGCAGGCGGCACGCCTGCGCAGAAGGACGTAGATCTCATCCTCGCTGACACGAACATTTATGACAATACGGATTGCAATCGTCTCATCTGGCCATGCGTGCTGAACAGCCCTACCGGCAAAGGCAGAGCAGGAGGCTCATTGGACCGCATCTTTATCCGGCCATTGAGATTTCTCCATTATCGGTGTGGACGAATTTATGTACGCGGGCACGCGCAGGCGATGTCATCTTTGGATAGACGGACAGGAAACGTGAGGGATATCGTTCTCCCGGATGAGGCTGAATATCAGGATTGGCTCAAGTCCGATCATTTTGCAATTTACTTCGATACCGATCCAGCCCACGACGACCTGCCCGAATTCGCTGAAGGCTCAGGAGAAAAGCGCCGCAGAGATGACAGCAACCTGGTCGAATTGGACGATAGAGGCAGGCCGCGCGAGGTGAAGAAAACTGCCGTTGAGGGGCCGCCGATCGGGTGAAGTGATCCTTCTCGCAGAGATTGGGGCGGCATGTCCCGGTTTAGCCAAGTCTTCGGCACCTCGGGTTACATTGCAGAATTCATTGCCGGAAACGGGATCCCGCTCAGAGCGAGGATATCGTCCACACGGTCCGGCGTTCCGATCGACACGTTCAAAGCGACGGATAGCACATCCCGTCGTGGTAGGAATGGAGATCGTCCAATAGCGATCCTCTTTACAAAATTGCAGAAAAGACAGGAAGCTCCGGGTGTTTCCGAAGCTTCCTGGAGGTGGCCGTTGAAGCTACACGACCGCAATGGAATGCGGCTCTAAAAGTTGAAGCGGCCGGCAAACTGCAGCACACGCGGCGCCAACGGTGACGTCGTGCCGAAACTCGTGATGTAGCCGAACGTGCTGCCGCCCACCGTCGAATTCGGATTGTTTAGAATCGGATGATTCAGCACGTTGAACGCCTCGAAGCGAATCTGGAACGCGGACTCCTTGTAGACGTGGAACGAGCGGAAGATGCTGGCGTTGATGTAGGTCTGGCCCGGTCCGCGGAAGGCGTTGCGGGTAATGTTGGCGAAGACCGGAGAGGCGATGTCCGACGGCATCATGGTGGCGGTGTATTTCGGCTGCGTCGGGTTGGCGAACGAGGTTGGATCAAACCAAGCCTTTCCGCCGGAGACGGCAGTGTTGTTCGGGGTGCGATTGTGGCCGCCTAACTGGTGATAGGGCTTCACCAGCTCGGCATATAACGTATTGCCGGGAGAATTGATGGAGCTCGACGTCGGGTTCACCGAGAAGCGCCCGCCGCTGATGTGGCTCAACTGGCCGTTCAGCTGGAATCCGCCGAAGATCCACGAAGCAATACCCTGGTTGGCCCACTTCTGGCCGGCTCCGAAAGGCAGTGTGTAAATTCCCCAGAACTGCAGGTTGTTGGTGTGGTCGTAGCCCGCCGGGGCGCGGTTCCTCCGGAAATACGCCGGGTACGAAAATGCCGTCCCGGCTGAGCCTGACCCGGCCCCGTTGTCCTCGTCGTCCATCGCTTTCGAATAGGTGTAGACAAGACCGAACTGCGACGAGCGTCCCGCCAGGCGTGTTAACTGCGCCTGCAGCCCGTTGTAGTTCGCGGAGAAGGCGGGCGCGTTCATGGTGATGCCGCCGGTGTTGTAGCAGGTGGCGCTGGAAGCTCCGGCGCAGTGCTCGGTGTTGACGACCTCGTTTGCCGCAAAGTTGCAGGGGTTCGATCCCAGCGGGTGCGTGAAGTACGGCGAAGAAGGATTGTATTGCCCATTCGCCATGCAGGTGGTTGAACCGCTGGGCAGCGGCGCCGCATTGAGGGTGTAGCCGGTAAGCTGGCGCACCGCCCGCGTTCCCACATAGCCGACGTTCGCGACAAACCTCGCGCCCAGGTCGCCCTGCACAAAGAGATTCCAGCTCTCGATGTAGCCGCGGCGGTAATTTGCCGGAGCGGTGTTGGTCGATCCGGTCACGGGGAGCGAGGCGTAGCCGGTGGAGAAATCAGGAAATACCGGTGGCGGGATGCCGTTGGCCAGGGTCAGCGGCGTGCCCGTAGTCGGATCAACCGCGACCGTACCGTTGGCCGTACCGCTGTACGTTGGGGCGAGGTCTTCCGGGAATGCATCGCGCAGGAAGCGCAGACTGTCCGGGTCGGAGGTGATTCCCGCTCCGGTGCGGACCACCCACTTGTCGTTGAGACGGTAGGCGATTCCCAGACGGGGGAAGATCGTGCCCCAACCCATGTCATAGCCCGCGTTGTAGGGAGCGCTGCCCACGCCGCCCACGATGACATTTGCGGTCTGCGGCAAGGTCGGATCGAGACGGTAGACGCCGGTGTGATCGCGATACGGCGGTGGATAGAACTCGTAGCGCACGCCGTAGGTGACGGTCAGCTGTGGAGTCGCCTTCCACTGATCCTGCGCGTACCCGGCAAGCTCCGTCCAGCGCAGGGAATTGGGATTCGTCAGCTGCGTCTCTTTAGCTACGGCAATCCCGGTTCCGTTGTTGGGCAGACCGAGCAGCATGTCGGCCAGCGTGTTGTAGACGGTAATTCCGCTGGCCGAATTGCTCGTCATACCGCCCTGGAACTGGAAGCCGCCGCGCGGGCTGCTCACGCCGCCGCCACTGGTCGGCTGGAAGTGGTTCAGGTCGAAATGGTAGTAGGTGAAGCCGAACTTCATCGAGTGCGTGGCCTTGGTCCAGCTCAGGTTCACGTCGCCGGTGAACTGGTTGTCGCGGAAGAGGAAGGGATTTGCGCCGTTGCTGTTTCCGAGTGAGGAGAATCCGGTGCTCGAGCCGTTATTGGCCACGGTTCCAAATGCGAAGGTCGGTTGCCCGATGTAGTTCGTGCCCACTCCGTTCGTGCCTGGAATCCTCAGCGTATCCAGGCCGATAGTAGCCGGCCAGTAAGGTCAACCGTGGACTGCGCGCCCGTTCTCTGGCGCGTATAGCCGAAGTCGGCATCGAGCACCAGGCTGGGGCTGAATACGTGGGTAGCGCCCAGTCCGACGTTCTGGATCCGGCCGCTGGCCGCACCCGGCTGGCCACCATCGAATGTGCCGCCGCCTGCCGGGCCCAGTTCCTGCGGGTCGGTGACGGAAAACGGCTCGATGCTGTATTTCCCGAAGACAGTCGTGGTCTGGCTGGGAACATAGTCGATCCGCGTATCGGCGGTGTTGCGGTTGTAGGCCAGCGTGCCGCTGCCCAGGAAATCGTTCGCCAGCTGGTTGGCGTAATTTGGATTGGTTATGCCCGACGAAATCGGATTGAGGTTCGCCAGCATCGTGAGAGCGGCTGTTGACTGCACGCGACAGTCGGGATGCAGTTGCATCCGTATTCGGACAGGAATGTCGGGCGGGAGCCGAACGGCAGGTATGGTCCGGTGCCTCCGGGCTGAGGATCGTAGAGGATAGTGCTGGCCGAGCCGATGCCGCTGGCCACTGCCGAAAAGTCGCCGGTCAGAAGCGGTGTAGTCGGCACGGTCTGGGTTCCGGTGATCAGCTGACGGCGGGTAATTCTCTCGAAATCCTGAAAGAAGAAGAGCTTGTCCCGGCCGGTCAGGATTTTGGGGATGTAGACCGGGCCGCCGACGGAGAAGCCGTATTCATTGAAAATATTTTTGGGCACCGTGGGCTGAGCCTGCCGTGTGGCCGTGTAGGGACGCGCGCTGATCGCGGCATCCTGGTAGTACTCCCACAGGCTGCCGTGGAGGTCCCGGGTTCCACTCTTGGTGATGACGTTGATCGATGCGCCTCCAGCCACGCCCTGCTCGGCGTTGAAGGAGTTGGTCACGATGTTCACCGTCTGGATGGCATCGGCCGGAGGAACATACGCCACCAGGTAGGGGAGCCAGCCGTAGGTGTTGACCGCGCCATCGATGCGCGTCGTATTGCTCATGTCCTCGACGCCATTCACGTTCAGCGACATGGCCCGGGACGGATTGGAGGCCGTCGAGTTCTGTTCCTGTACGGCCGCCGCTCCGGGAATCAGCGTGTAGAGGCTCTGATAGTTGCGCCCCTGACTGGAGGTGACGGGCAGCTGCGAAATCTGCTCGCTGGTTATCTCGTGGTTCACCTCGGCCGTCTCCGTCTGCAGCATCGGCGTCGCCCCGGTCACCGTCACGGTCTGAGTGGTGCCTCCCGGTTGCAGGGTGACGTCGATGCGTGCCTGCCGGTTCACTTCGACGGTGATGTTCTTTTGTGTGAAGCCCGCGAAGCCTGGCGACATCAGCGAGACGGTGTAGGTGCCGGGCAGCAGGCTGGGCACAAGGTAGTCGCCCTGCGCGCCGGTGGTTGTGGTTCGCACTGCTCCCGTGTCCTGGCTGGTTACGGTAATGGCCACGTTCGGCACCACGGCACCGGTCTTATCGGTGACGGTTCCCGTCAGTGCTCCGTAGAGAGCCTGAGCGGCTGCAACGCAGGGCAGGGCGGCAAGTGCGGCAAGCAGGAAGACGGTCGCGAGGAGTGTGGTCCGCGCGTGTCTGTAGTTACGAAGCGAGTCCCGTAGCAGGGATGCGATCGGTTTCATGAGGCCTCCAAAGGCGTGAAACGGATGATGGTGACAAGCGCAGCTTTGAAGGACCCGGCAGGCCCGCATTTCCATCGACATGCGAAAGTGAATGAGCATTTGTTTGTGATATGTACTATTTATTCCTACTTTGGCCCGGGTCCTGCGCCTTGCTCTTCATTGACTGTGGTCTCTTGCTGGGCTGCCCGTGCCGGCAGATTGAGCCGCCGGGAGCCTAAACTCCGATACCGCGAAACGATAGGGCTCTCTTTTCACGGTTGTCAAGGGGTATGGGCTGACTTTTTTGATGACCTGAGATCTCAGGCACCGCCGGCCGCAAACGGCATGCTAGAATCTGGTGCTTTGCATTTTCAGATTAAGTTTGTATCGTGAAGTATTCGCCGATGCATTCCGGCGAAGCGGGAGAAGCGCATTGTCCTGCTGTTTTGATCTGACGGGAAAGTGTGCCGTGGTGGTTGGAGGGACCTCCGGCCTGGGGCGGGCGATCTCGCTCGGCCTGGCCTCGGCCGGCGCCGATGTTATCGCCGCATCGCGCCGCGCGGAAGAAGTGGCCAGCGTCGCGGCGGAGATTGAGGCCGCGGGGCGGCGGTCGCTGCGCATCACCGCCGATGTGCGCGATCGCAGTTCGCTCGAAGCGCTGCACAGCGCAGTGCTCGAGCAATTTGAGCGCGTCGATATCCTTTTCAACTGCGCGGGCATGACGTTGCGCGTGCCCACGCTCGAGTGCTCCGAAGAAGACTGGGCGACGATCCTCGATACCAACCTCACGGGCACGCTGCGCAGCTGTCAGATCTTCGGCCGCAGCATGGTCGAGCAGCGCTACGGCCGCATCGTGAATATCGCTTCGCTGGCTACGCTGGTCGCCTTCCGCGACGTGGCGGCATATGGCGCGAGCAAAGCGGCAGTCGGCGCACTGACGAAATCGCTGGCGGTGGAATTTGCTCCCTATGGCGTGACCGTAAACGCTATCGCGCCCGGCATCTTTCCCACGGCGCTGAATGACGAGCTGGTATCGAACACCGATCGCGGACGCGAGCTGCTGATGCGCACCCCGATGAACCGCTTCGGCAAGCTCGACGAGATTGCCGGCGGCGCGATTTATCTCGCGTCCGATGCGGCATCGTTCGTCACCGGAGAGATCCTGGTCATCGACGGCGGCTATCTGGCCAGCGGCGTGAACAGGTAAAGCAGCCAATAGCCAATAGCCAATAGCCAATAGCCAATAGCCAATAGCCAATAGCCAATAGCCAATATAGCCAATAGCCAATAGAGACTACAGCTCCAGTTCCGAAGGCCGCACTTCTACTTACACATTTTCTGATTAACGGAGTAAGACGCCCCAGAGGGTGTCGACGGTGGTGTGTGTGATGGCGGATGCGCCGATGCGCCGCTCCGCCCGCCAGGCGCGTCCGTAGAAGATGCCGGCGATGGCGGCCAGCAGCACGTAGCGCCAGTTAAAGAAGGCGGCGCGCTTGTTGAAGTGCGAGAGGCCGAAGATCGCGGCAGTTACGAGCAGGGAAGCCGTGCGGCCCAATTTTCTTTCGAGCAGATTCTGCATCCAGCCACGGAAGTAGATCTCCTCGGGCAGAGCGATCAAAAAGAGGGTAAAGAGCCAGGCCAGCGGGATCAACCACGGGCGGTCGATATGCCGGTGCCAGTGAAGAAAGCCGAGCGCGAGGCCCAAGGCAATGGCAATCGGCGTGTAGAAGAGCCACTCGCGCAGGCTGATCTTCCAGTCGCTGGCGCGCAACTTCAGATCGAAGCCGACGCCGCTCAGTCCGCGCACGCACTGGAACCCATATAGCCCGGCATCGAGCAGCAGCAGCTTGTTCATGAACGCGAGGCCGCGTGGCCACGCGGGTTCGAACCAGCGCAGATCGACGGCGAGTCCGAGCGCGATCAACACCGCGAACTCCAGCCAATGCCCACACTGCTGCGGATCGCGCTTTGCCACTGTCGACAGCAGCCACGCCACGATAACCGGCAGCACAGCGTAAAGCCGGAACCACTCCCAGTGAAACCAGCCCAGAGGCCGCACGGCGAGGACGTACGGAACTGCAAGCAGTACCGGCAGAATGATCTGAGCCAGACGCGGCCACGAGCGAATGCGCTCCAGAAGCGGGCCGCAGAATCCAAAGGCCACCATCGGCGCAAACGCGAGCAGCGCCGCCACGATGGTTGTCCAGTGGGTAAGTTCGGGAGGAAACCGCATTACGCAGCTATAGTAGCTAATTGCGAGTTACTGCTTTTGGGCCGTTGAGGCCGGCTTGTCAGGGACGCTAATGTTCAGGTTTGTTACATCGGCATGGACGCTAATGGGCTGGTCGACCGATGCGTAGCTGTGCGTTTGCCTGTAGTCGCTGCGCATGAGCCCGCCTTGCTGGGTGTCCTGTACTTCTTCGACGAAATCGCCGGGGTTGGTAATGCGGAGGATGTATTCGCCCTCGGGTACGAAACGGAAATTGAAACTACCGTCTTCAGGGATGTTCGAACCCCGCAGCTCCGATTTGTCGTCGGCGAAGAGCAGGCTCACCGTACCTGAGTTGACAGCATGTCCGTCGGCCAGCGCCGTAACCGATCCGCTGACCGTATGCATTCCCAGCAATGGAATGGTGATGTCCACGCCGGCGCGCGCATCACCCGCGACGACTTCGACGGGCTTAGCGTCTTTTTCCCGGACGACATTGCCGGTGTATACGCTCAGAGCAGCAGCTTGCTCGATTCTGAACGCTACCGCGACCGGGCCGCCGAACATGCCTCCGTAGCTGGAGATTTCGGTTGGCAATGTCGCTTCTACGATGTATTTGCCGGCGGGTAATCCGGAGATGCGGTAATGTCCGAGGTCGTTGGTCTCAAGTCCTTCGCCGCGCGCACGGAGCGCGCTGCGCATTTGACTGCCAAGGTTGAATGAGACCGGCGAAATCTTTCCGTCGTCGCTCACGCGCAGGACGGCGACTGAATCTCGTTCGCAGGACTGCCATCGTCGTACCGTATCGTGCCGGAGATAGCTGAGCCGCGCTCGAGTTCCAGATCGCGGGCCGAGTCTTTGTTGGCTGCAACTGTGATCTGTACCAGGGCCTTTTCAACTTTTTCAATGTCGGCGGGCTCTTTGCTTGCGATCTTTTTAGGCGACAACTTCGCGAGGGGAGAAACGTAGCCTGCATAGTCGGCGATGAGAAAGTATGTTCCGGGCTTGACCTTGGAAAAAGAAAAGCTGCCGTCAAGGCCCGTCCGCGTGGCGGGTGGGCCAGATTGGACGACCTGATCGGCACGTTTTTCCGGTGTGGCTTCCAGCTTCTGTGGAGCCGGCTGCAACCGCGCGGGTTCGCTCGTATCGGCGCAGAAGACGTGACCGGAAACGCTGCCGGTGGTTTCAGGCGACGGTGGGGTCGTCTGGGCGTGCGCAATCGCCACGCAGACAGCCGCAAAGAACAAGGCGAGCTCCGGCCGATTCCGCATGACCAAGATTATTGGCCATCAGAGTTTCGCGCCGCAATGCTTTACCGGACCCGTTCGGCGAAGAGCGCAGCCGATGAATGCCGCACCGGCGTCTTCGGCCTGGCAGGAGCGGGTGCGTACGACTTGTACACCGTAATGTGGAAGCAGGACTGGTAGAACTCTTCCTCTACGTCGAGCTTGCCGGCCATCTGCAGCGGCAGGAGGTAGCCACGCATCCAGGCGACCTCCGACATCGACAGGCCCTTCTTCGCGATATCGATGGTTGCCCCGCTAAGGTGGGGAGAAGCGATGTCGCCATCGGCGGGGGCGGCGTTGCCGTTTACCTCGATCAGGCGCCGCTGATAGGCGACGGTGCGCACCGCCGAGTTGACCTGCAATGGCCGATGAAAGCGGGCAGAATGCGCCCGGGCAAGATCGGTCAGGAACTTTGCCGTCCACGGGCGGCAGTAGCGGCGGTTCACCGGCAGACCCTCATTGACGCGCAGCGATGCACTCACCGGCACTGACACCAGCGCCTTCTCGCGACGCAGCTCGTTCAGCTGCGCGTCGTCTTCGATGCGCGTCAGCCCGTCGGCCTGGGTCCGCTCGTTCTGACGCACCAGCGACTCGTGCGACCCGGCAAGCGGTGCCAGATGCATGTTTATTAATGCCTCAGGCTCAATCGTCTCACCGACCGTGCGATTTTCCGGCGCGAGCCTGGCATGATGGCGGCTCCCGCGATGGGCGGTGGCGTGATGATGCCCGGTGACCTGGCCGTGATAGGCGGTCTGCTGAGCATGGTGTGAGCGTTTGTGAGGCTTGGCGTGCGTATGCGTAACAGCGGCGGCAGGCAGCGTAAGCGTGCCGGCCAAGGCCAGCGCAGAAAGGGACACCAATGGGGACCGAAACATCAGGTTGGACCGCGGAGAATCGTAGCCCCAGTCGAGCCGGTTGGGCGCTGGGCCAAAGAAGCAGAGCTTCTTGAGATTACTGAACCCCGGTTGAGAAAGAAAGTGGCATCGGGGATTCCCCCCGCCACACAACGCGTACTCAGGTCAATCCCCATGGGTGCGTGGCTGCCCAATTGAATGGGGTCACGGGCGCGCCTCGACTCCTATGCTGCCGGTTTATGCGCTTTGGAGGTTTCGAGTTCGGCAATCATTACGACGATCAGGCGTTTGAGCTCGCGCAGCGGAGGGTCATCCTGGCTTAGATCTTCAGTTCGCTTGAGTTTCTCGAGCGTTGAGCGAAGGAGCGGAATGAGGGCCGGCGGTGATTGCTTCATATCTAGTTCACGGCTTTCGATGCGTTGCCGGGCCACTTTGGATGCCTGCGAGTACAGTGGCGTACCCCACTTGAAATTCTCTCTTGACAAGTTTACCTGGACGGCATACGGTGTATCTCACATACTGTTTGTTGCACAGTGTGTGACGAACATGGAGACTGAAATCTTTGAAAACCTTCGTCTCGAGCTTCGCCGCGGCAGCCTGATCCTGGCTGTCCTCGCCCAGCTCCGGACGGAACATTACGGATACGCCCTGCGCAAAGCGCTCGAAGGGCACGGGCTGGCGATCGATGAGAACACGCTGTACCCGCTCCTGCGCCGCCTGGAAACCCAGGGATTGCTGGTCAGCCACTGGCGCGAAGAGGACAAGCGCAACAAGCGCTTCTACCGGCTGTCTGCGCAGGGCGAGGTCGTGCTTTACCAGCTTTTGAACGAGAACGAAGCCATGCACGCGGCAATCGACAGGATCATGGCCCCCGTCCCCTCACCGCAAACTACCCCCGACACGAATCCCGGCCAGAACCCGGAAACTGCGCTCCAGCCAGAAATGCTTGAGCCAAAGGAACAACTCCAATGACCACATCCCGAACCCAACCTCCATCAACCGACCTGATCGGCCGCTACCTGCAGGCCGTCGGCTTCTGGCTACCGCGGGCGCAGAAGCAGGACATCCTCGCCGAGCTCTCCGAAGACCTGCACTCGCAGATCGAAGACCGCGAGGAGGGCCTTGGCCGCGCGATGACCGAATCCGAGGTGTCGGATCTGCTGAAGCAACGCGGCCGCCCCATCCTGGTCGCCGGGCAGTTTCTGCCCCAGCGCAGCCTCATCGGCCCGGCACTGTATCCGATCTACGTCTTAGTGCTCAAGATCGTCGCTCTCTGCTACGTCATTCCGTGGCTGCTGGTCTGGTTCGGTATCCTGCTGTTCCATCGCACGGAGACCGCGGCTCACTTGTCCGGCGAATGGCATGGGCTCGGCACGCTGTGGACGGTCGTCTTTACGCAGTTTGGCATCATTACGCTGGTGTTTGCCGCCATCGATCGGGTGTCGGTGAAAGCGCCGTGCATCAGCGAGTGGGATCCACGCAAGCTTCCCAAGCTGAAGGTTGAGACAACGACGAAGCGCCGCACCAATGCCGCGGCGGGCATCATCTTCGGGATTTTCGGCCTGCTGTGGCTGCTGGCGATTCCTAATTATCCGTTCCTGATCATCGGGCCGGCTGCGTACTTCCTGAAGGCCGCCCCCATCTGGCATACGGTTTACTGGCCAATCGTGGCGCTTTCCATTGCTTCCATCTTCGAGGCGGTGGTCACGCTCATACGCCCGCAGCTGACCTGGTTTCCGCCCACTTTCCGCATTGCTACGACGCTGCTGTCGGCATGGATTGTCAATGCCCTGCTGCACACGCAGACCTTCGTACTGCCGGGCAATCAGGACGTGGTAGGGCTTACCGGAATCCTGAATATCTGCATTCTCGTCTGTGCGGGTATCTGGGCGGTGTGCCTGGTCGTCGGTCTGGTCATTTATATCTGGCGGGCTGTCCGGGAGATCCGGCGCACGATGCAGCCCGCCACTCCGCACCTGGCATGATCGCGCAAGCCACGCAGGATTTTCATTCCGTACCCGTTCGCGGCAGGATAAAATCCCGCCAAACAAAGAACGCAGCCGCCAACCGAATTTTCCGGAGGTCCCATGCCCGATTCAGTAGCCGCATCGCCAGACCTAACTGCCCCCCTGTCTGAAACGCAGCGCGTCGTCGACACTTTCGTGGCGCCGTCGAAAACCTTCATCGACATTCGTCGCAAGGCGACTTTCTGGGGGCCGTTGGTCATCATGCTTCTGGTTGCCGTTGGCTTCTCCTTCGGCGTTCAGCAGAAAGTGGGCTGGGACAAGGTCTTTGAGAACAACATGCACCAGCAGCCGTCGCGCGAAGAGCAATTCGAGAAGCTGCCCGCCGATCAGCAGGCCACGCAAAAGACCGTTGGTGTAAAGATCACGGAGGTCATTACCTACTGCTATCCGGTGATCATTCTCATCTTCACCGCCATTTTTGCGCTGCTGATTTGGGTAACGGCCAATTTCATCTTCGGCGGAAGCGCGAAGTTCGGCCAGGTCTTTGCCGTCAACATGTACGCCAACCTGGTGATGAATATTAAGTATCTGCTGGCCATCGTGGCGCTGTTTGCCGGCCTCGCGCCCGATTCATTTCTTATCCAGAACCCTGTCGGAACCAACGTCGGCTACTTCCTGAGCACCGATGCTCCCAAGTGGCTTGCGACTCTCTGCGCGCACCTCGACCTCTTCGAAATCTGGTCAGTGTTGCTGACCACCCTCGGAATCTCGATTGTGGCGAAGGTGTCACGCGGTAAAGCGGCAGCAGCCGTAATCGGCTGGTGGCTGATATTTGTGCTGGTGGGTGTGGGAATCGCAGCTGCTTCGTAGTCGATCAAGAGAAGTCATGAAGTGAAAAGAGGCACAGCGAGTGGCTGTGCCTCTCTATTTTCCTGATCGAATGACCGCTAACCCTTGTACCGCGTGAATATGAGCGATGCGTTGATCCCGCCGAAGCCGAACGAATTCGACAGCGCCGCATCGATCTTCATCGGCAGCGCGGTGTTGGCTACATAATCCAGCCGGCATTCGGGATCGACATTCTCGAGGTTGATCGTCGGCGGAGCCTTCTGGTTCAGGAGCGCCAGAATGGTGATGCCCGCCTCGAGTCCGCCCGCGCCGCCGAGCAGATGCCCGGTCATCGATTTGGTCGAGCTCACTTTGAGCTTGTGGCTCAGCGCGTGCTCGCCGAAAACCATCTCGATGGCTCGCGATTCATTGCCGTCGCCCAGCGGAGTTGAGGTAGCGTGCGCGTTGACGTAGTCGATCTCCTCGGGTTTCATACCTGCATCCTTAAGCGCCGCCCGCATGCTGCGCTGCGCGCCTTCACCCTCAGGAGCGATGCCGGTCATGTGAAATGCGTCCGCGCTCATGCCGTAGCCCTTGACCTCGGCTAGGATCTTGGCGCCGCGCGCCTTGGCGTACTCGAGCTCCTCGAGGATCAGAATGCCCGCGCCTTCGCCGACAACGAAGCCGTCGCGATCCTTGTCAAAGGGACGGCTGGCCAAAGCCGGCGCGTCGTTGCGCGTGGAGAGCGCACGCATGGCCGCGAAGCCGCCGACGGACATGGGCGTGACCGCCGCTTCCGAGCCGCCGGCGATCATTACATCGGCATCGCCGTGCTGGATGATCCGGGCAGCATCACCGATGGCATTCGCGCTGGTGGTGCAGGCGGTTGCCGTGGCTGAGATCGGTCCCTTGGCGCCGTACCTGATGCTCACGTGCCCGGCCGCCATGTTCACGATGGCCGCCGGAATGAAGAACGGCGATATCTTACGCGGACCGCCGTTGAGCAGGTTCGAGTGCTCGCGTTCGATAACTTCGAATCCGCCGATGCCCGAACCAATGAAGACTCCGGAGCGGTCGGCGTTCGACGGGTCGATCGTCAGCGCCGCGGATTTGATCGCCTCATCGGTCGCTGCCAGCGCCAGATGAATGAAGCGCGCCATCTTGCGCGATTCCTTCTTGTCGATGAACTGCAGCGGATCGAAGTTCTTCACCTCGGCTGCGAAGGTGACGGAGAAACCCGTCGTATCGAATTGGGTGATGGGCGCGATACCGCTCCTGCCCGCCGCCAGATTCTCCCAGGTTTCGGGCGCGGTGTTGCCGACAGCGCAAACCAGCCCGATTCCCGTAACTACTACCCTACGATCCAAGGTTACTTGCCTGCCTTCGCGTTCTTATCGATGTAGTCGATCGCGTCCTTGACCGTCTTGATCTTCTCGGCGTCTTCATCGGGGATCTCGATGTCGAATGCTTCCTCAAACTGCATGACCAGCTCGACCACATCGAGCGAATCGGCACCCAGGTCTTCCTGAAATGAAGCGCCCGGCGTCACCTCAGCCTCATCCACCTGCAACTGCTCGACGATAATCTGCTTTACCTTCTCTTCCACTGCCATGCGTAATCTCCTCTCACTGGATGCTGCTCTTATATCTGTTGATGCGGAAACTCTTCGGCACAAAATAAGGCCCCGACCCGGCTGCAACGCTGCGATGGTTGAGGCGTGGCTTTTCCTTGCTCCGAAATTCCAAGTCTACTGAGGCCCTCATAACGTGTAAAGCGCAGGCCGGTCTTTGGATTATGCGGAAGGTGGGCATTCTCCGGCCTTGCAGGTGATCAACCGGACATCCCCGGGTGCAGAGACGCGCATCCGAGCGGTCTAGTTGTTTGAAACACCAGTCCCCCAATATCATCGAGATCCTTCGGTCAACGCTCGCGAGCCTGGAAAGTCGGGTGGAGCTTTGCCCGGACGATCCAGCGCTGCGTGAACTAAGGCGCCAGGTGTTGCGCATTATCGTCGAACTGGAGGTTGAGAGGTCTCGCAGGCCTGCGGCTTAGCGTCGGCCGCAGACCACGTTAATTCGGGGCAAATCCCCATTCCTTTCGGAGCAGTTTCACCGTCTCGGGAGTATCGCCTGGCCGGGTCATTTGCCGGTTGGGTCTTCGCTGAGTTACTCCCGCCCGTGGCTTTCTTTTTAGTAACTTACGGCGGCGTCCACAGCTGCGGATACGACGACGCCGAGCTACCGGCGGTATAGTTCACTCATGCTCCTCCTTGCAGTCATTGCGCTTGCCGTGGGATTCGCCGCGGGCGCGATAATTTTCTGGATCGTGCGCGGAAGCCGCACGTCGGAAACAGAAATCCGCCTGCGCGGCGAACAGCTGGCCGCTGACCTCGCCCGGCGCAACGAGGCGCTCGATCGCTCCGAAGCCGAACGGGAGCGCCTCCGCGATCTGGCGGCGAAGCTGCAGTCAGAAGTCGCAGCGCTACAAACCAGACTCGACTCCGAGCGAACTGCGGCGCTGGAGAAGTTCTCTCTGCTTACCTCCGCCCGCGAAGAGCTCTCGAACCAGTTCAAGTCGCTCGCCTCGGACATTCTTGAAGAGAAATCGCGCCGCTTCACCGAGCAGAATCAGGCCAATCTCGGCAACCTCATCGCGCCGCTCAAGGAAAAATTCGGCGAGTTCCAGCAGAAGGTCGAGAGCCTGGAAAAAGATGGCGTCGCCGGCCGCTCGGAATTAAAGACGCAGATCGAGCAGCTGCGCTCGCTCAATGAGCGCCTCTCGGAAGACGCAACCAACCTGGTCAGCGCGCTTCGCGGTTCGTCGAAGACGCAGGGCGAGTGGGGTGAGGTCGTCCTAGAGCGCATTCTCGAATCGTCGGGCCTGCGCAGGGATTACGAATATCGCGTGCAGGAGACGATCTTCCGCGAAGACGGCCGCCGGGCGCGGCTCGACATCATCGTCGACCTGCCCGAGGGCCGACACCTAGTGCTCGACTCCAAGGTTTCGCTCACCGACTACAGCGAATACTGTAGCTCGGTCGACGAAGCCGCTCGCGACGCTGCGCTCGGCCGCCATCTGGCCTCAGTCCGCAAGCACATCCGCGAGCTCTCGCAGCGCGATTATCCGTCGCTCTACAGCCTGAACTCGCTGGACTTCGTCGTGATGTTCGTCCCCATCGAGCCGGCGTTCATGCTCGCTCTTTCCGGCGACGGCAAGATCTGGCAGGAAGCCTGGGACAAGAACATCCTGCTGGTCAGCCCCAGCACACTGCTCTTCGTGCTGCGCACCGTCGCGCATCTCTGGCGGCAGGAGCAGCAGAAGAGGAATGTGCAGGAGATCGTTCGCCGTGGTGGCGAGCTCTACGACAAGCTTGCGGCCTTCGCCAAAGACCTCACCGATGTTGGCAGAAAGCTTGATGATGCGCGCGGCGCCTACGATGAAGCCTATAAGAAGCTCGCTGAAGGAAGGGGCAATGTCATCCGCCGCGCTGAGCAGCTCAGGAGCCTGGGCATAAAGCCGTCGAAGGCGATGCCGACCGCCATGCTCGATCTCGCCATGGAGCAGGAGCTTTTTGACGAGCCCGACGAATCAGAGGCGCCATTCGAGCTGAGCCCTCCGAGCGGAAGCGATATGGACTCGACAACCGCCGCCGCAAACAACGGACTCAGCAAAGGCTGACCGTCGTATCTATCTTTGTCCGCACTACCGGTGGCCGCTCTTTCGGGGCGTTCGGGGTGGCGTCTTCTTCAGGTCGGACGAGTCGCTTCCGGTAAACGAGCCGGTCGCGTGCTGGCCGGCCGGGCTCTCGGGATGCTGCTGGGCTGCGCCACCTTCGACGTTATCGTTCAGCACGCGTTTCTGCAGATGCGGGTGTCCGCCGGACTGCTTGGGGTCCTCCGCCTCGACCGGCTGCACGCTGGCTGGAGGATGATGGTGGCTCGCCGTCCGCTCGGTCGCATTCCTGTGAACATCGGGCCTCGCGTCTGAATGCGTCTTCTCTTTCGATGCCATGACTCCTCCTCCACGTCTCAGACCGCTCGGCCGTCGGATTCCTGCGGCTCGTGCCATTCGACTTATGTTGGATGCAGTGCCCAAAGAATTGGCTCGCCAGAGTGGGTCGCGACCTTCGGCGGTTCCACCCGTCATTCTGGAAGGATTTACACGGCCTGAAAGGCCTCGCGCAGCCGCTGCCAGGTCACCGAGAGGTCCTCCGGCAGCACCCGTGTCTCACTCACCGCGGTCATGAAGTTCGTATCCCCGAGCCAGCGCGGCAGAGCATGCAGATGAAGATGGCCGGTGACACCCGCTCCCGCCGCCTTGCCCAGGTTCAGTCCCATGTTGAACCCTTCTGGACCGTATACGCGGTTCAGTGCTTTTTCCGCCTGCTGCGTCAGATCCATCAGCTCATGCGCGATGGACGGATCGAGCGCCGCAAGCGAAGGCTGATGCTCGTAGGGAACCACCATGATGTGGCCTGAGTTGTAGGGGTAGCGGTTCAGACAGACGAACGCCTGCTTCGCGCGCAACACAATTCCCACCGCCTGCTCGGCAGCATCGACGCTCATGCCGTGGTCAATTGCGTAGTCCGCCGCCGCAATCATGTTGCAGAAGACGCAGCCCAGGTCGCCGGTCCACTCCGCCAGCTCGACGGGAACGCCCCTGCGCATTTTCGGGTCGGTGTCGGTCACATATGCGTAGCGCCAAGGCGTCCAGAGATGGTCCATGGCGGGAGTTTAACGCAGAGAAGCGAGTGAGCGGCGCGGCAGGTCGGCAGGCGGGCCGAACAAAGCAAAAGGGCAGACCGTGGTCCGCCCTAGCTCTTGCGAATTAATAAGTGCTACTTGGCAGCCTTGACTCCGGCCTGCTCCTTGAGGGCCGCGGCCTTGTCGGTAGCTTCCCAAGGGAAGCCATTGTCGGAACGGCCGAAGTGGCCGTAAGCCGCCGTCTTACGGTAGATGGGACGGCGCAGGTCGAGGCTCTCGATAATCCCCTTCGGGGTCAGGTGGAAGTTGGCCCGCACCAGCTCCTGCAGCTTGCTTTCAGGAACCTTGCCGGTACCGAAGGTATCGACCCGCACGCTTACCGGCTCGGCCACGCCGATGGCGTAGGCCAGCTGGACTTCGCAGCGGTCGGCCAGGCCGGCAGCCACGATGTTCTTCGCGATGTAGCGCGCCATGTAGGCCGCTGAGCGGTCCACCTTTGTCGGGTCCTTGCCGCTGAAAGCGCCGCCGCCGTGCCGGCCCATGCCGCCGTAGGTATCGACGATGATCTTGCGCCCGGTCAGTCCGGTGTCGCCCATGGGGCCGCCAATCACAAACCGGCCGGTGGGATTGATGTGGTACTTGGTGTTCTCATCGAGCAGCTTCTCGGGCAGGACCGCCTGGATCACGTGCTTCAGGATGTCGGCGCGCAGCTCTTCGGTGGCAATCGTCTCGGCGTGCTGCGTCGAAATGACCACAGCGTCGATACGGACCGGCTTGCCCTGCTCGTCGTACTCCACCGTCACCTGGCTCTTGCCGTCAGGGCGCAGGTAGGACAGCTTGCCGTTCTTGCGAACCTCAGTGAGCCGCCGCGCCAGCTTGTGCGCGAAGGAGATGGGAGCCGGCATCAGCTCTTCGGTCTCGTTGGTGGCGTAGCCGAACATCATGCCCTGATCGCCAGCGCCGCCGGTGTCGACGCCCATGGCGATGTCGCCCGACTGCTTGTTGATCGACGAGATCACCGCGCAGGTGTTCGAGTCGAAGCCATAAAGCGCGTTGTCGTAGCCGATCGAGGCCACTACGCCGCGCACCAGCGTCTGGAAGTCGACGTAAGCGCGGGTTGTGATCTCACCGGCGATGACGACGAGGCCGGTCGCGGTCAGCGTCTCGCAGGCCACGCGGCTATAGGAGTCCTGCTCCAGGCAGGCATCGAGAATGGCGTCGGAGATCTGGTCGGCAATCTTATCGGGATGGCCTTCGGTCACCGACTCGGATGTGAACAGGAATTTATCGCGTACGGGCAAAGCAGGTTCCTCCATCGATGGATCTTAAGATCAACTGCCGCAAAGGGCTTCGCTCGCTGCGAAGGTTACCTGGCCGAACGGAAAGCGGCGGCGAAACTAGAATCGAAACAACTCTAGCTATGGTACTAAACCGGGGTATGCCCGGGCAAAGCTAAGATCTCAGAGGGGAAAACTGCGCTGCCAGCAGGGAATTGACGCAGCGAACGGGGACGGTGATGGGTTGAGGTCTTGACTCACCTTCAGGTAGACCTCGTCGATCTCGCAAAATTCTTTGGAGGATCGCGACGGCAGAATGCAGCCATAACATCCGTGACTTACCCGGCTATACTCGCCGCTGACTTCCGAAAACACCTCTAAGCCCCGCCTGATTTGATTCCTAGTTATCCGCGTTCCTCTCGCCCATGTTAAATTTGGCAGACTCGACCTCAAGGGGAATCGGCACGGGAGCAACAGAATCCGCCTCAGGCGTCTCCATTGTCTTTGCGGAAGTCGCAAGAGCCTTCGCCTTCCAGTAAAGGAAGAGGCATTGTCCCGGCAGTAGCGCATGATCTATCTTCCAACTTACCCCATCCCCGAAAGAGAGCAATTCCTGCTTAAGGTCGGTATCCTCAATTGCCGGGATCTGAAGATTAATGTCAAATGCCGTTGTATCGAAATAAGCCCTAACAGTAGCACCCTCCGACGGCGTTCCGATGAATAGTGGTATGAAAAATGAGTTCGAGGGACGATATTCAATCGTCTCGATGTGAGTCTCGTAAGCCTCTCCGCTCTTAAGTGAGATTTCTTTTTCAAAGCATATAGAGCCGTCTGAGAGGGTCTTCAACTTGTCCTTCGTTGGCGTCTCGTCAAAGCCATCTTGTCCGTCTCGCCCCACGAGTCGGACTCGGGTGATCTCCGACGTTCGATATGGTGATGGGTCTACTGCCGCAAAAAAAGGAAAGTCACTTTCTTTTGAACCACAGTTCCGCAAACTACCTTTCATTATCGAGCGAATTTCGAGGAAATCCGGATTGTCCGTTGCACGAAATTTGCACTCCCACTCCCAACTCGTGCGTACGAATTCGCGATTTAGATACTCGATCAGCTTCTTGTGGATTGGACGGGGGAGATGACGACCGATGAGATCGGGGGATGCGGATTCCACGACTTCTTTTACTAGCTTCTGCTTTATTGCTTGGTCTAGCACAAGCGCGAGGACAGCGGCAACAACAAGAGCATCGCCGATCCTGGTTATCAATTCAAAAAAAAAACGGAAGGTATTTCGCCGCACCTGGAAAATAACTTACGACTAGCGGCTGGAGCAGCCCAGAAGCTGCTAGAAGGACACCGATAGACGCGGTTCCAACTATGGCCGCGGTGGCCGAGATGCGCTGATGGTTCGTTTGGTCGGGCAACCGCGATCACCGGTAGACGTACGTTAATTAACGCGGATTCTCATACTTAGCAGTCTATCGGAAGGCGAGCGGTTTGTCTAGTCGCCATTCGGTCTTGTGACTCCAGAGAAAGGTTCCCGTGTTGAAGTGGAGAGTGGCATGAGTTGCGGCCTCGGAGAAACGAAGAAACAGGACCAGCTCAGCGTTTTGTGTCGGCAGCCGCCGGAACGAGCGTCGCAGCGTCCGCGGGCTCCGAGATGGAGTGCCCGGAATTGGAAGCCGCTACCCGGTCGCTGACGTACCGCCAGACGAACCATCCCAGCCCCACCAGCAGCAGAAGCAGCATGGCCACACCTGCCCAACGCAGCCGCAGATCGGGCCGATGTCCTTCTTTCTCGCGGCTCTTGCCGACGTTTTCGGCAAAGGCCATCCAGTCGGCGTCGTCGAACTTGACCTGGCCGCTCTGCTGGTAAGCCTCCATGTAGCGGCTTACCCAGACGTCTTCATCCAGGCCAACGATCCGCGCATAGCTGCGCACGATTCCCTTGTTGAATACTCCGCCCGGCAGTTGTTCGAAATGGTCTTGCTCGAGCGCTGCCAGGTACCGGCCGCTGATCTTGGTCGAGTCGCTGATCGTGTCCAGCCCGATGCCACGGCTCTCACGTTCTGTTCGCAACTCTTTGCCAAATTCGCCCATACCGCCAACCTCAGATCAATTTCAGCTAACTCGCAGGAAATCTAGGGATTTAAGGTAAACATAAAACCGGTCGCGCTCACAGGTCAAAAGAAAAATCCATATTTTTCGCTATTTTAAAGACTTTTCGGCCCTCTTCCGCAATAGCTGCGCTCTCCAAACTATCGACGTATGGGCGTGCAAACTTGAGGTGCCGGGTCGTGATTCGGCCCGAAATAAAGCAGATCGGGCCCTCAGCCGGGCTGTCGATTCCACGGTAAATTCTTGCTCCGGGGTGAATCCCAGAGCTCCATTCGATGCAACCGAGCCGCACCCGGAGGCCGTCCTGGAGACCCCATTTTGGTAAACTGGGCTTTCAACCCCATCCCGGAATCCCGTCCGTCAGCACCGGGCGCAAACCCGGGCATCTGACCAATTCATGAATAAGCTCGTCTTCGGCAACATTCTGCACCGTCCGGTGCGCACCTTCATCAGCATCCTGGCAGTGGCCATCGAGGTCGTCATGATCCTCTCGATCGTGGCCATCATGATTGGGCAGGTTACCAATGCCAGCCGCCAGACCGGAGGCATCGGCGCCGATATCATCGTCCGGCCGCCCAACGCCAGCTTTATCAGCTCCGTCGGCGGCGCGCCCGTGCCGGCGAAAGTTGCCGAAGTGCTGCGCAAACTGCCCCACGTCGAGGTTGCTGCGCCCGCGATCACCGACTTCAACATGGTCGGCGGAGTTGAAACCATCTGGGGCATCGACTATGCGAGCTTCAACGCGCTGCGTCCCTTCGTCTTCGTCGCGGGCGGGCCCTTCAACGGTCCCAATGACGTGATCGTCGACGACCTTTATGCCCGCAACGCTCCCGGCCGCAAGGTGGGAGCAACCATCCAGGTGCTCAATCACCCCTTCCGCATCTCGGGCATCGTCGAGCACGGCAAGGGAGGCCGCCTCTTCCTGCCTATCCGCACGCTCGGCAACCTTATGGGCACGCCCGACAATGCGTCGCTGTTCTACATCAGGAGCGACAATCTCAAAAACCAGCAGCTCATCCGTCAGGAAATCCTGGCTACGCCCGGGCTTGGCCAGTACACCGTCCAGACCATTCAGGAATTCACCTCGCTGATGACCCCCGAGCACCTGCCGGGCTTCAACATTGCCCTGCGCGCAGTGATCACTATCGCCGTTATCGTCGGCTTCCTGGTCATCTTCCAGTCGATGTACACAGCCGTGCTCGAGCGCACGCGCGAGATCGGCATCCTGAAGTCGCTGGGCGCATCCCGCGCTTACATCGTCAACGTGGTGCTGCGCGAAACCGCCATTGTTACCATCGCCGGCATCGTCGTCGGCATCCTGGTCGCGGAAGCCTTGAAGATGATCCTCGGCTACCGCTTCCCCACGCTGCCTTTTCCCATTACCGCCGACTGGCGGATCCGTGGGGCCGCGATCGCCTTCACCGGCTCAATTCTTGGAGCGCTCTACCCGGCATGGAAAGCCGCCCGTAAAGACCCTATCGAAGCACTGGCTTACGAGTAGGACGGCTGCGGGATTTCAGGCTTGATCGGCTTTCGGCGGCAGCTTATCGTCGATCGCGGAGCTAATCGGGACATGGTCAGCAACAAGAAAGGCGATCTCGAGCCGTCGCTGCACAACCCCAGCGGACTCCGCACCAACTGCGGCTACTGCGCCATCTCCCGTGGCCTGCTCGATCCAGCAGGGACTTTCCGCTCGACGCCGACCAGCTCTACATCCAGACCCTCAAACGGCTTCGCCTGCCCACCGACGAGCCGACCGATCCCATTCCGCGAACGCTATTCTTCCCCGACGCCCACAGCGACCTTAAGGTCCGCACCAGCCACGGAGTGCTCACCGCGTCGAATATCGATGGCTCGCGCTACACCATCACCAGCGTGGCCTCGGACTGCGGCCTGAACTGGAGCGTCGGCACCACCGGACTACTGACCCAATTCGTCGCAAACTACAGCCTTGTCGATCACACGCAAGTATTCGAGCGCGTTTCCAATCTTCGCTATGAGAGTGCCCTCGAAGCCGGCAGGACGCCCGGTTCGCTTGACAGCTTTAACAGCCGGATCGCCCGCGAGCTTGTCGGTGAAGCGCTTATCGGCTCCAGGTCGGACCAGCACTTTCTCAATGTGACCATCTCCCGCTCGGGCCACATGGAATTCTTCGATCCGCAGGAAGGCAAACGATACGACGGGCGCGATCTCCGCTACAAGGCGATGAAGATCGATCTCTTCATGCGGGTGCCCGCGGGCAACTGATCCCGCCGGGTCAGAAATTGCTTGCCACGGCGGAAGCGGCATTTATACTCACCCAAATATGTGATTCTGCGGCAGCGGCCCTGTCGCCCGCACAACTTCTGGATCACTTTCCGGTTCCGAATTAAGGTACAGCCGGTTTTCTGCCTCAATCAGTGCACCTGCAAAGGACTTGAAGACGCGATGACTCTACCGCGCCCAATCCGCCGCTCACTCTACGGCCTGTGGCTGGCAGGGATCGCTGCGCTCTTCGCACTGCACGCGATGCATCTCCGAGCCGACTTCCCCAACAAC
Organism: uncultured Acidobacteriaceae bacterium; assembly: GCA_963725225.1. Lineage (GTDB taxonomy): Bacteria > Acidobacteriota > Terriglobia > Terriglobales > Acidobacteriaceae > Silvibacterium. The sequence goes on along the minus strand of CAVRXY010000007.1, from coordinate 250,464 downwards.
TCCCCCTGGATGGACTACTCGAAGTACACCGACGAAGGGTGGTACGGCAAAGCGGCCATCGAGCACTATGTTCTCGGCTCCTGGTATGTGCACGGAGACTTCAACCCCTCCGTCGCGCTCCCGATCCTGCCGGCGCTTGAACTCGCCCTCTTCCACTTCACCGGAGTCAGCCTGGTGGCGGCGCGCCTGCTTGTCCTGGTCATCTTCGCGGTGAACCTGGCGCTTGCTTACGCGGTCGTGCGCACGCGTGCCTCGCGCGTCACCGCACTGTTTGCCGTCACGCTGCTGGTCACCAACGCATTTCTCTACGCCTTCAGCCGCCTGGCGATTCTCGAGCAGCCTCTCACCCTGTTTCTGCTCGCGTCGTGGTTACTCTCGCTGCTGCTGCCCGGCATGAGCGAGAGGAGTCGCACCTTCGCTCACATCGCCATCGGATTGCTGCTCTGCCTGACTATCCTCACTAAAACGACGGCAATTTTTCTGGTGCCTTCGACGCTGATTCTTATTTGGCACGCATACGGTTACAAATTACGAACCAGTATCCGGCCGCTGGCGGTCGTGGTTTTGTCCGGGCTCATTCCCTTCACCGCGTATTACCTGCTCTTCGTCCGCCCCCGTTACGCCTACGACTATCACTATCTCTTCGCCGCCAATGTCTGGAACCAGCCTGAGGGTCTGCGCGGATACCTCACTGCCTTCTGGTACGCGCTGCACGGCACGCTCTGGATCGACCCCTGGCTCTGCCTGCTCGCTCTGGCGTTGCTGTTTCTCTCGGTATTTTTCGCCCGCAGCCTCTGGCGCGACCCGCTCGTGGTCGCCTCGCTGCTGGCCTGCGCGGGATACATCTTCTTCATCGGCTGGCACAACAACATGCAGCCACGCTACTACCAGGTTCTCGTCTACCCAGTCGTTTTCGTCATTGCGCTGGCCATCGAGGCTCTGGTCAACGGCGCCCGGAACGGCTCAGAAGGATTCCGAACTTTGGCGCTCGCCCGCTCGCTGGCCTGGACCGCGGTGGGTGTCGCTACTGTCGTGAGCGCCGCCAACCTGCGCGAGATTCTCGACTGGACCCGCCATCCCGATTACACCTGGATGACCGCAGCGCGCCGTCTCACGAGTTACATCGACCACCATCCCAACGGAAACCGCCTGCTGCTCTCTGTCAGCGGGGATAACATCACCCTCATCACCCATCTGCCCGCCATTTGCGACGATTTCGGCACGTGGGACCTCGCCATGCGCATTCACAACTACCGGCCTGGGTGGTATGCGGCCTGGAACGAGGTCGATCCCGGGACTCTCGAAGACCTGCGCACGCAGTACACGCTTGAACGGGTCGCCACGTTCCACGCCTTCGATGACCCGGACCGCGACCAACTCATCCTCTACAAACTGCACCCGCTGCCGCGCGCCCGCCAGCACTACAACCAGGCCGTCGAGGAGCGAGCGAACGCGGGCAGGTAGATACTCGCAGCGTCACGCATCGATGACACCCACCCTCCACACCGAACGCCTCATCCTTCGTCCCATTTCGCTCCACGACGCACCGCAGGTGCAGGCGATCTTTCCTCAATGGGAGATCGTCCGTTACCTGACCGATCAAGTCCCGTGGCCCTACCCGCCGAACGGTGCGCTCACCTTCTACCGAGACATCGCCATCCCCGCCATGGAACGCGGCGACGCCTGGCACTGGACCGTCCGGCTTAAGTCTGATCCCGACCGCATCATCGGCAGCATCGGCCTCACGCGTGGAGAGAGCAATCGCGGCTTCTGGCTCGATCCGGCTTACCAGCGCCGGGGACTCATGCTCGAAGCGAGCGACTGCGTCACCGATTTCTGGTTCAGCGTCCTCGAAATGCCGCTACTCCGCGTGCCCAAGGCCGTCGATAACGCAGGCTCGCGCCGCATTTCCGAAAAACAGGGCATGCGCATGGTCGCCGTCGAAGATCGCAATTACGTCTCCGGCGGCCTGCCTTCAGAAATTTGGGAAATCACCCGCGAAGAATGGCTGGCGCGCAGGCAAAAGTGACGCGCCTCGAGACGTGGCTGCGGCATAATGCCGCCACCAGCTCACGGCTTACTCCGCTCCAGTTCGCCGGTCATGATCGCGCCGATCGCCTCGACCATCTGCTGCCAGCGCTCGTGGTCGGAGGCCAGCTGCTTCTTTCCCGTCGCCGTAATGCGGTAGTACTTCGCGCGCTGGTTGCTGTCCGTCAGCTTCCACTCGGAGCGCACCCAGCCTTGCCGCTCCAGCCGGTGCAGCGCGGGATAGAGCGATCCCGTCTCGACTTGCAAAACCTCACCCGAGCGGGTGCGGATCGCCTGGCTGATTCCATACCCGTGCTGCGGACCCCACTGCAGCGTCTGCAGAATCAGCATGTCGAGCGTGCCCTGCAGCAGCTCGATCCGGTTCTGGTAGTTACTCTTTTCCCCCGGCTTCTTCCCAAGATTTCCCATAGATGTAGACACTCTACTCTGTAGGATGTAGATTGTCTACATTCAGGGACTTCTTAGATGCTCAGAGCCGGACTTCGGAACCTGGCTCTGACCGCTGATCGCTATGTGTCATGAGTCCACTGTTACCTCCGTGACCTGTTCCAATCCTCCCTGAGCCCCTATGCTGGATCACCGATGCTCCGGTCAGCCATCGCTCTCGCTCTTGCGTTCACCGCGCCGCTTGCCCACGACCGCCGGAGCCAAGCCCCATGTCGTCTCTCTCGGAACCGGCCGCAAAGTCGCATACTCCGCTAGCGGAGACCCCGCCGGAGCCCGCGCCGACGAGACCGAGTTGCGCATTCGCTCGCTCATCGTCGACGGCAAGGTGAAGGAGTGGACCACCGGCGACGCCCACGACATCACCGACCGAAGCTTCGTTGTCCGCCGCGCCATCCGACTGAATGATGCCCTCCCCACGGATGCAGGTGGCCACGCGGGGGCCGCACGCTGGGTTTGGCAGCGCGGCCCCTGGCTGCTCATCGACCGCATCAGCGGCAAGGTTATCGCCCTGCGCCTGCCTGACTACGACCCCGCCGTCTCCGAAGTCGTGTGGTTCCGCGACTATGCGGCCTACTGCGGGCTCAACTCCACAGGCCGCCAGCTCTACGCCGTCGTCGCGCAGATCGCCGCCCGACGCCCCCTGCTCAGTAAGAAGCTCCACGAATGGAACCCCATCGACCATCCTTCCCCCGCCTGCACCCCGGCGGCCTGGCAGCGCGAGCCCCTCCGCATTGCCTTCCAGCCCGTCGGAGGCCAGCAGGTCAGCTTCGACCTCGTCGGTCTATCCGCCGTGCTGGTTGAGGACGGCGACGGCGGGGACCCGGGCGAGCCGAGCAACTGACGGCCTCGGCCATCAGCCGATCGCTTGCCACGACAGCGAGGCCTCAGGCATCTACACTTATGCAATGGAATCCTTCGACGACCTGCTCAAGCTGGCTGAGATCGCTCACGGACACCTTTGCGCCGGCCAGATTCTCGGTGTGCGCATGGCCACGCTTGGCTGCAGACGCCTGAGCATTGATGAGCCGCGCGGCAAGGACCGCAAGCGCCTCGTCACCTATGTCGAGATCGACCGCTGCGCGACGGACGCTATTGGCGTCGTCACCGGATGCCGACTGGGCAAGCGGGCTCTCAAGTTCCGCGACTGGGGGAAGATGGCAGCCACCTTCGTCGACCTCGAGTCGGGACGCGCCCTGCGCATCGCCGCCCTCGAATCATCGAAGGCGCGTGCCCGCGAGCTCTATCCCGAAATCGAAAACAAGAACCAGCAGCAGATGAAAGCCTACCGCGAGCTGCCTGACAGCGACCTCTTTTCGGAAGAATGGGTCTCAGTTCAGATCGAACCGAAGGAATTTCCCGGCTACAAAGGCGAACGCATCAACTGCGCCGCGTGCGGCGAGGGCATCAGCTACGAGCGCTTCATCGAACGCGACGGCCAGATTCTGTGCCACGCCTGTGCTGATCCAGGGGCGCGTTATTATCAGCCTCTCGGCAGCTCCGTCGAATCTGTAACCGAAGAAGTGGCAATCACCGGGCCAAGATGCGAATGCCCATAAATACGTAACTGTTAATAGCGCCAATTGGATCCGGACCCAAGGTCTCAAGTCTGGGACTTGAGAAATCTGAGCACTGTCTCTCTAAGAAAGCCTCTCCACCGCCTGCCCCACCCGGAATACCGTCGACTCCGTGAAGTGCTTGCCGAGAATCTGTATTCCGATCGGCAGACCGGAGCGCGCTTCGCCGCACGGCACCGAAGCGCCGCAGATACCCGCCAGGTTCGCCGTCACCGTGTAGATATCGGCGAGATACATGGCCATTGGATCGTCGGTCTTCTCACCCAGCTTAAACGCCGGAGTCGGCGCGGTCGGCGTGAGGATGGCGTCGACATCGTCGAAGGCCTTGAGAAAATCCTCGGTCAGAAGCCGCCGTACCTGCTGCGCTTTCTTGTAATACGCGTCATAGTAGCCGGCACTCAGCACGTACGTCCCGAGAAGGATGCGCCGCTTCACCTCTGCGCCAAAGCCGCCCTCGCGCGAGCAGTGATACATCCCGGAAAGCGTGGGTGTATTCGGCGCGCGATATCCGTAGCGCACGCCGTCGAAGCGCGCCAGGTTGGCACTTGCCTCGGCGGTCGCAATCACGTAATAGGTTGGAACGGCGTAGCGCGTGTGGGGCAACGAAACCGGAACGATCTCCGCGCCGGCTTCTTTCAGCCGTGCGATTGTGGTTTCGACCTGCCTCGCGCACTTCGGGATCGAGACCCTCGCCGAAATACTCCGGCGGAACGCCCAGCCGCAGGCCGCGAACACCCTTGTCGATCTCAGCGAGGTAGTCCGGAACCGGCTCGGTCGACGACGTTGCATCCATCGGATCGTGTCCGGCAATCACGCCGAGCACCTTCGCCGCGTCGCGCGCCGTCGCCGCAAACGGACCGACACGATCAAGCGACGACGCAAACGCAATCAGGCCGTAACGCGAGACACGTCCGTACGTCGGCAGCACGCCCACCACCCCGCAGAACGACGCAGGCTGCCGGATCGAGCCGCCAGTGTCGGTGCCCAGCGTTGCCACCGCCATGCCCGCCGCCACTGCCGCCGCCGAGCCGCCGCTCGAGCCGCCCGGCACACGCTCCGTGTCGTGCGGATTCCGGACCGGCCCATAGGCCGAATTTTCGTTCGACGAGCCCATCGCAAACTCATCGCAGTTCAGTTTGCCGAGCAGCACCGCGCCCGCGTCGATCAGGCGCTGCACCGCCGTCGCCGTGTACGGAGGCCAGTAGCCCTCGAGAATCTTCGAGCCCGCGGTCGCCGGCTGCCCGTCGATCACCAGCACGTCCTTGACGCCCATCGGCACGCCCGCAAGCACGGGCACGGCCTCGCCCGCAGCGGCCTTCGCGTCGATCTCCGCCGCACGCTTGAGCGCGCCCTCGCGATCGAGCGAGAGGTAGGCGTGGATCGTCGCGTCTTCTTCGTCAATGCGGCTGAAGCACATTCCCGCCGCTTCTACGGCCGTCGTCGTGCCGTTCGCGACGCCTTTCACGAGCTCGTCGATGGAAGGCAGCTTTACCTCTGAAATTTTCGTCGTCATGGAATGATCCCGTCGGGTGCCCCAGGATTTTCGGACCTGGGATTTAGCTTTTGGTGTGGCCGGGGCTCAGCGCTCAATAACCTTGGGAACTTTGAAGAAGACCCCGTCCGTCTCGGGAGCAGCCGCCATCACCCGTTGTCGATCAAGGCAAGGCGTTACGCGATCCTCGCGCAAGGCTGCGGTTGTGTCTTCGCCACCCTTTCGCAGCACGTCCGACACCTGCGCCATCGGCGCCACGGCCGACGTGTCGAGCTCATTCAATTGAGCCACGTAATCGAGAATGGCGTTCAGGTCGCGCTGCATGCGGACACTCTCGTCCTCGGTCAGCTCCAGGTTCGCCAGCTCCGCCACGCGACGGACATCTTCAGCGGCAACTCTTTCGTTTTCGGCCATAAAGCAACATTATATGTCGCCCGACGTGGCATTTAGTCCACGCCCATCTGGGTCAGGATCTCGCCTAGCGCATCTTGCCACTGCGGCAGCGCCACTCCAAACCGCGCCTTCAGCTTCGCATTCGACAGCACTGAGTTCTTCGGCCGCTGGGCCGGCGTGGGATACTCCGTATCCGGGATGCCCATAACCTCAGGCCATTTCCTACCCTCCGGAGCACGCGCATGGCGAAAGATTTCCTGCGCAAAGCCGCACCAGCTTGTCTGGCCGGCGCAGGTCATGTGGTAGATCCCCGTGTCGCGATCCTCTACGCCCGCATCGATCACCGCTCGCGTCGCTCGCGCCAGCGCAACCGCCGTCGTGGGAGCACCGATCTGGTCGTTGACCACACGAAGCTGTTCGCGCTCTCGGCCCAGCCGAAGCATCGTCTTCAGAAAATTGTTTCCGTGGGGGCTGTACACCCAGCTTGTGCGAAAAATCAGATAGCGTCCGCCAGCTTCGGCGATGCTGCGCTCACCCGCGAGCTTGCTTCGCCCATATTCGTTCAGCGGATTTACTGGATCGTCCTCGACCCATGGCTCTTGCTTCGATCCGTCCCCTCGCTTCGACCCATCAAAGACGTAATCGGTCGAATAGTGCACCAGCAGGGCATCGATCTTGCGCGCCTCTTCAGCCAGCACTCCTGGAGCTTCGCCGTTCACGCGCATGGCCAGCTCCGGCTCGGACTCCGCCCGGTCAACCGCTGTGTACGCGGCCGCATTGAGGATGATCGTGGGACTAACCTCGGCCATCGCCTTGCGAATCGAGTCGGGATTGGCCAAGTCGCACCGCTCGCGCCCCAACGCCACCACTTCGCCAGCACCCGTGAAAGCCTTCTGCAGTTCGATTCCCAGCTGCCCCTGCGCTCCCAGTATCAGAACGCGATTCGCCGTCACGGCCCCGCTGGCCGTCACAAAAAGACCTCGGCGTCTTTGAGGAGCCTGCCCTGCTGGTCTTTCGCCGAAACAATCGCCTCTTCCGGCGCAATCGGCCACGCAATGCCCAGCGCGGGATCATTCCACAGCACGGTCCGCTCGCCGGCGGGCGAATAGTAGTCCGTCACCTTGTAGGAGAAGCCGGCCTTGTCGCTCAGCACCGCAAACCCGTGACCGAAGCCCGGAGGAATCCACAGAGCAAGTCCGTTCTCGCCGGAGAGTTCAATCGCGACGTGCTTTCCGAAATCAGGCGAGCTGCGGCGCAGATCGATGGCAACGTCGATCACCGATCCGTAGGCCACGCGCACCAGCTTTCCCTGTGGCTGAATGATCTGGTAGTGGATGCCGCGAATGACGTTTTTTGCCGAGATAGAAAAATTGTCCTGCCGCCACTCCGTCGGAAGCCCGGCCTCGCGCATTTCGCGCTCGTTGTAGGTTTCGAAGAAGGCTCCGCGCGAATCGGAAAAAACCGGCGGCGTAAACAGCAGCACCCCTGGCAATGCGGTTTCTGTTATCTGCATGCGGCTAGACCGCCCCCGGAAAACCCGGCTCGCTGAGCAGCGAAATCAGGTATTGCCCGTACCCGCTCTTGCGCACCGGAGCCGCCAGCGCCTCAAGCTGCTCGCTGGAAATGTAACCATATCTGTACGCAATCTCTTCGGGACAAGCGATCTTCAACCCCTGCCGGCGCTCAATGGTATGTATGAACATTCCCGCCTCAAAGAGCGACTCATGCGTGCCGGTATCCAGCCATGCCATGCCCCGGCTCATAATCTCCACGTCGAGCTGGCCGCGCTCCAGGTATGCGCGGTTCACGTCGGTGATCTCAAGCTCACCGCGTGGCGAAGGCTTGAGCGAAGACGCAATCCCCACAACTTCGTTGTCGTAGAAATAGAGTCCCGTCACCGCGTAGCGCGACTTCGGAGCCGCCGGCTTTCTCTTCCAAACTGATCGCACGTCCGTTTGTATCGAACTCGACCACGCCGTACCGTTCCGGGTCCTGCACCTGGTATGCGAAGACGGTTGCGCCCGTGGTCTTCTTCGCCGCCCGCTGCAGTTGCCCGGTAAGCGAATGCCCGTAGAAGATGTTGTCGCCCAGAACCAGCGCGCTGGAATCGCTGCCGACAAAGTCCTTGCCGATGATGAATGCCTGCGCCAGCCCATCCGGGCTCGGCTGTACTGCATAGCTCAGCGAAATGCCCCAACGCCGACCATCGCCGAGCAGATCGGCGAAGCGCTGCGTATCCTGCGGCGTCGAGATGATGAGGATGTCGCGAATCCCCGCCAGCATCAGAGTGCTGAGCGGGTAATAGATCATCGGCTTGTCGTATACCGGCAGCAGCTGCTTTGAGACCACGTGCGTGACCGGATAGAGCCGCGTGCCGGAGCCGCCGGCGAGAATGATTCCCTTCATCGAGCCCGTCCTGAAACCGCTTCGGTCGAGAGTCGATCGGAGTAGTTCAGGTCGATCCACTCTTTGTAGTGGCCCGACCGCACGTCGTTCACCCAGTCCATGTTGGCCAGGAACCACTCCACCGTCTCACGGATGCCGCTCTCGAACTGCTTTTCCGGACGCCAGCCCAGCTCGCGCGTAATCTTTTCGGCGTTGATCGCGTAACGCCGATCGTGGCCCGGCCGGTCTTTCACATAGGTAATCAGTCCGCGGCGGCTGCCGAGCTTCGCGTCGGGACGGAGTTCGTCCAGGATGTCGCAGATCGTGGTCACCACGTCGATGTTCTTCCGCTCGCCACTCGTTCGTTCACTGGTGCCACCCACGTTGTACGTCTCACCCAGACGGCCGCGCTCCAGCACCTCGCGGATCGCCGCGCAGTGGTCGCCCACAAACAGCCAGTCGCGCACATTGAGGCCGTCGCCATATACGGGCAGGGGCTTGCCCTCGAGCGCGTTCAGAATCATCAGTGGAATCAGCTTCTCAGGAAACTGATACGGCCCATAGTTGTTCGAGCAATTTGTTGTCAGGACGGGCAGCCCGTAGGTGTGAAAATAAGCCCGCACCAGGTGGTCCGAAGACGCCTTCGACGCTGCATAAGGGCTGTTCGGCGCGTATGGAGTTTCTTCTGTGAACGCAGGATCGTCCGTCCCCAGCGTCCCGTAAACCTCATCTGTCGAGACGTGCAGAAACCGGAACGCCGACTTGTCTTCCCGGGGCAGTTCGTTCCAGTAAGCTCGCGCCTGTTCGAGCAGGGAGAATGTCCCCACCACGTTCGTCTGGATAAAGGCACCGGGCCCTTCGATCGAACGGTCGACATGGCTCTCGGCGGCGAAATGCAGAATCGCGCGCGGCTTGTGCTCGCGCAGCAGCGATGCCACCAGCGCACCGTCGCCGATATCGCCGCGCACAAAAATATGCCGCGGACTCTCTTCAATCGACCGCAGATTGCCGCGATTTCCGGCATAGGTCAGCAGGTCCAGGTTCACCACCGTGGACTTGGTCTTCGCAATCCAGTTCAGGACGAAGTTCGAGCCGATAAATCCCGCGCCGCCCGTCACCAATACCGTGTCGTTCATGCCGCTTCCATTCTCTCTCCAAGGGTCACCGCAGGAGCGTTCCCCGGTTCTAAACACATCTTTTCACAGGCTTGGCGGGCGCGCCGCCTGATGCTGATTTCACGTACGCGACGAGAACGGTTTCGCCCCGGCACAGCATTGGCGAAATCGCCGCTGGAAGGCTGATAGACCTGCCTGCTCCAGACCAGCCTTCGGATCATCCTGCTGGAAGTTATGCTAGCGGAAGCGCACGCTGGGTCAGATACCTCTTTGTGGTCAGCAAGATCTGTCCTTTACACGATCACTCTACGGTCAGGGACAGCGTAACCGCGTGACTGAGCCCCGGTTCGGTGCCGGTCACGGTCAGGGTGTAGGCTCCTGATGGTGTCGGATTTGTCGGTCCCGTTGGTCCGGTCGGGTTGGTCGGCGATGTTTGGCCTCCCGGTGTCACTTTGAGGTTGCAGCCGGGCACAAAGAGCGTTAGCACACCGAGAAGCATCCACCCTCTCCACCGGCGCCGCTTGCCAGCCAGAAATCCCATCGGCACTACGACGGCCAATGCCAGGGCTATTTGTTTGAGATTCGGAGCGCCTCTCTCGATCGATGCGCTGGACGCCGCCTGCCCGGTCACAATCGTCACGGTTGCCGTCGCAGAATTCTGCCCGGTCAGCGTTACCGACGTGGGATTCATCGAGCATGTCGAGTTCTGCGGCGCACCCGTGCAGGACAGCGTAACCGTCCCTGTTGAGCCATTCAATGGCAGGATCGAAAGCATAAACGTTGCCCTCTGTCCGTCAGTGATGGTTGCCGTATTCGACCCGCTGACGGTGATGGAAAAGTCCTCGCCGCCGCCCGAGAGTGCGACCAACGTCGGAGAGTTCAGCTCAGTGGCACTCACCGATAGCAATCCGGCGCGTGAGCCGGACTGCGTGGGGGCGAAGACAACACCGACCTGGCACTGTGCGCCGATGGCCAGCGTCTGTCCGCACGTGCTGGCGCCGGAAGGAATTGCGAAGTCGCCGGTTACACCCGCATTTACGTTGGTCAGCGAGACACCGCCGCTGTTGGTCAGCGTCACTGTCTGAACCGGGCTGGTCTGGCCGACGTTGTAGTTGCCGAAACTGATCGAGCCGGGCGTCGCCGAGATTGCAGGAGAGGCCAGACCCGTGCCGGAAAGCGCGACCTGCAACGGCTTGGCAAGCTCGGCCGCGGTCAGGGTGAACGTGCCGGTGCGCTGGCCGCCCTGGCTGGGGCTGAAGACCACGCCGACCTGGCACTGGGCCTTCACGGCCAGTGTGGACCCACAGGTGCTGCCTGCTGCGGAGATGGAGAAGTCTCCGGTCACGGTGGCATTGAGACTGCTCAGCAGAACGCCTCCGTTATTCGTCAGCGTCACCTTTTGTACTGTGCTTGTCTGGCCCAGGGCATAGGATCCGAAATCGATAGATGCAGGCGTTGCCGAGACTCCCGAGGCGGGCACTCCGGTGCCGGTAAGGGGGACCAGCAGCGGTTTACTCAGTTCCGTAGCCGTGACTGTGAGCGAGCCGCTGCGGGAGCCCGAGTCGGTGGGTGAGAACACCATGCCGATTTGGCACTGTGCCCCGACCGCCAGCGTTGGAGGACAGTTGTTGAGGCCGGGAGCGATCGCAAAGTCTCCGCTCATGTTGGTGGTGACATTGCTCAGCGGAACGCCCCCGCTATTGGTCAGCGTCACCGTTTGCACGGTGCTCGTCTGGCCCACGGTGTAGGTTCCGAAATCGACCGATACCGGCGCTGGCGAAAGACGCGGCGGAGGCAGGCCCGTGCCCGCCAGCGTCACCGTCTGGCTGCGCTGTATATCGCTTACCGTCAGCGTTCCCGACTCCGCGCCAACCTGTGTCGGCACGAAACTCACCACGATGGCACATGTCGAGTGCCCGGCGAGCGACGTCCCGCAGCGGTTTACCGCACTGAAGTCCCCGTGCAGCTGGATTGCGACCTGGTCGAGTTCCTGGTCTCCGTTGTTGGTGAGGTCACCTGTTGTGTGGCGCCGGACAGTCCGATCGCCTGCGGCGCAAAGGTCAGGCTCAGGGGCGCCAGTCCATCGGTCGCCGGCGCTTCGCCCATGCCGGTAAGCTGCAACGTCTGGGTTCCCGCGCTGTCGACGATCTTGAGCGAGCCCGTTTCGTTGCCCGAAACCGTAGGCGAGTAAGCAACGCTCAGCGTGCAGCCGGTGTTGGGCGCCAGGGACGCGCCGCACGTATTCGCGGTGATGGAGAAATCTCCGGTCACCGATTCGCTGGTCAGGCTGGCCGTCACTCCGCCGGTATTCGAGATGATAACGTCCTGCGCGGTCGCTGTTTTGCCCAGCAGCGTCTCGGGAAAGCTCAGCGTCTGGGGCGAGAGCACGATTGCCGCGCCCGGCGCTCCGGTCCCGCTCAGCGAAACCGTGACCTGTCCCGCCGCGCTTCCTCCGGAAATGTTTCCATAGACGGTCAGTACGCCGCTCCTCTGACCGGTCTGGGACGGAGTGAAGGTCACGTTAACCGTGCAGGCATCGCCCGGCAATACCGGATTCGCACAGTTATCCGTCTCGGCAAAATCGCCAGTGATGCTTACCTGGGTTGCGTTGAGTGTGATCGTTCCCGTGTTGATAATCGCCACCGCCTGCGTCGCGCTGAGCGCGCCCACCTGCTGGCTGGGAAACGTCAGAGATGTGGGGGCCGCTTTGGCCGTCGTTCGGGCGGTTCCCGCTGTCACCAGCCCGATCTCCCAAACGCCGCGCCCATAGGTAGCCGCGCGCAGCACCGAGGTCGAGCCTTCATTGAGAGCCGCAAGCTGAACCACGGGCGCGTTGGGTAGAGAGGTCCCAAAGACGCTCCAGCAGGGCGTCGAAGTAACGGCGCATGAGCTGATATTCCGCGTGACGTACACGCCCGTATCCGTTGCGACGTAGACCGTATTCGCATCATTGGGATCCACGACGATGCTGTTGGCCGGCGCGTTCGGAAGGTTGTTAGTCAGGTTCGACCAGATCGCCCCGCCGTCCGTCGATCCATACAGCTCTGGCCACGTTCAGTCCGTTCCCGCTGAAGCCCTGCACCGTGGCGTAGACCGTCTGCCCGGTCGGGTCGTGGGGATCGACGATAGATGCTCGAAATGTCGAAGCCGCCGGGATTGAACTGGTCATAGCCACTTGGGTTTGAACGGCCATTCGACGGACTACCGTCGGCCACCGGGCTATGGAAGAGATCCGTCCAGGTCGTCGAGCTGCCCGACCCGCTCGTCACCGATGCGGTGAAGATATGTCCCGGAACCGTTGCTCCGCCGTCCAGCAGCCCCGCCATGCCGGCGTAAATCTGTTCCGCCGTTCCCGGCGCGTCGGTCGCACTCCCGGAAGCGGCCAGTGAGCGGATCTCTGCATTCCCGTCGCAATAAGGCTCCTGATCGGTGTCCAGCATCCCGCTCAACAGATTGCTCGTACTCCACGCGGAGCCGCCCGTCGCCGGACCTCGCCATACCCGGCAGGTGCCTACAATCACGTTCGCGGCGTCCTGGGGATCGAGAATCCACGGCGCGGGAATCTCCTGCTGATCTCCCGCCACTTGCGTGCTCGCGATCACCGGTTGCCCGAAGCCGGCAATATCGCAGCCCGAACCCTCTGTGCACCGGTTGACCCCCACACCGAATTCCGAAGTCGCATACCAGTTGGTCGCCGTCGCCGGATCGATGGCCGCGTAGTTCCCCTCACCGTCGAGTACCTGCGGCCAGGCCTGCCCGACGCCGGACGTCGCTGCTGCTGTTCCCAGCGCACCCAGCGACACCATCATGTTCTGCGCGTTGCTGGCGTCGTCAGCGATATTCTCGACCTCGGCCAGCGATCCCAGCCCGCCATTCAGATTCTGATAGTGGGTCGCATCATCCGCCGAGCATTCGCTCTGCTGCTGGTTCACCGCGTCCGTCGTTCGCCAGAGGCCGCCGTCATTGCCGAAATAGATCAGGCCCGCCGCGCCGAACGTCGAATCGATGGCATGCTGCGCCCACGCCACCTGCGCCGAAGCGCAGGTGGTCGCGTGCGTGGTGTTACGCCAGGCACAATTGTTCGCCAGGCTGCACTTGTAGATGTCCTCTGTGCCGGCGAAGAGCAAGGTGTCCTGCCCGGACGAAACCGCCGCCAGGTACAGGTCGTAGTCCGCCTGCGGAATGGTGGTGTCGCCGTTCCCTGCCTCGAGCGCCGCATCGGCGATCTGACTGGAGAAGGTCACGGTAGCCGACGAACACGTGCTCCCGTTCAACGCGCACACATCCTGCCACAGCCCCTGGTCCAGGTTGTTCAGGTCGGTGGTCAGCGCAAACGTATCGCCGGTAACCGGCTGCACGGCCAGCGCGCCGCGAAATATGGGACAAGCCGGCGACCCGGTCGATCCCGCGTTGCTCGGGCAATACGCCGTCGTCAGCCCGCTGCCCGGCTGATTCGCCATGCGGCGTCCAGTTGATGCCGTCCGGCGACTGGTAGTAGCCGTGGAAACGCACCGCCGCAAAAAACATCTGCCGCACCGGGTTCCACACCACCGAGGTCACAGCATTGCCGCGCGTCAAAAAGACGGTCTGGTTCGACTGGACCGTATTCCCCGCATCGGCGATGGTCGCCATGTACCACGTCTGGCCGGCGTCCTGGGAGTAATAGATCCCCATCATCGACAGCGACGCCCCGGCATTGACCTCCACGCCTTCCGCCGCCTGTGAGACCGCCGCAACCACAACATTCGGATTCGCCGTGCTCCAGGCGAACCCCGCAAACCCATTGCCGCTGAACGTGAAGTCCTGCTTGCCCCCGGCCAGCACATCGGACGACTGCGTGATCAGGCTCCAGGTTACGCCGCCGTCGGACGAGCGCAAGAGACCGGCGCCGTAATAGGAATCCGTCGCGTCGTTGGGATCGCCGGTCCCGGCCAGCACCACGCCGGTTCCGCCCGGTTGCACGCTCACCGCGCCAATGCTCAAGGACACGATGCTGGTTGCGGCGTACGCGCCCAGTGTGTCGGTCAAAGGAGTGAAGGTGACCGAAGCCGGATTGCCGGCCGCGTTCGCCGATCTCCAAACGCCTCCGCCTGTTGTTCCCACATATACGGTATTGCCGCTGGGGTCGGACGGATCAACGGCAAGGCTGCTCACCCGTCCGGTCAGTGCTCCGTAGGCGGTCGTTGTCACCTGCGCCGGACCCACTGGCTGCCACGGCGCTGTCAGGTTGGTGTTGCCTGAACCACCCTGCGCTGCGGCGAGCGCGTGATGCTCGGCGCGCGCCTCGGCCAGCATTTCCGCCGCGCTGCGGCCATAGCGGCTGGGCCCATATCGGCTGCTGGTTCGATTTGGAGAGACCGGCGTCTGCCCAATGCCGCGCCGGGCGAGGAACCTCGCCGATCGCTGCTTCTCCTTCATGGCACGCGTGACCGGAGCCGCAACGCCCGGCTCCGCCTTCCAGGCTTGCGCGTTGCTTGCGGCAGCCGCCGTCCACAGCGCCATCCACGCACAAAGCCCGAGCTTCAGTCGATACCGGTTCACGGCGCGCCATCCCTTGCCCGTCATGGAACGAGCCCAGGCTCATTGCACACGACGCGCACCGACGCATGAGGGCGAGCCGCAGCAAAAATTCCGGATCAGTTCCAGACTGGAAGAGTTGGCCCATTATGGAACTCGGGCGCGAAGCCACCTAGATTACTTTCGTTTGTAAATTTTTAACGTGAGAAAGAGATGACTCGACACAGAGTTGTTGTCTTCAGAAATCCAGCGGGCGCGATGGCGTCATCCAACCACGAGGAGGACAACAAAATGCCAGAGAAAGCGACGGTAGAGCGAGCGAAAGAGGATTTGCGCGAAGGCAAGTCGCCCAAGACAGCGGCGGGAGAGTTTATTCACGAAGAGATTGAGCATGTCCGCGAGGGAAAGCATGGCGTCCGCTCGCCTCAGCAGGCGATTGCGATTGGCCTGAGCAAGGCGCGTCGAGCCGGCATTCCAGTGCCTCCTCCGGCCAAAGGCAAGACCAAAGAGAGCACGAGGGTCAGTGCGGAGCGCGACTACAAGAAGGGCCAGTCTGGTGAGAATCAGGAGCCATCGCCACGTGCATCGCGCGCGCGTGAGGAGGTGCTCAAGCGCGAGCCCCATTCCACCGCGTCACACCAGGCACTCTCCCGCCAGGCGAAGACAGCCTCGCGCTCCCGAACCGGCAAAGAGCGCCATAATGCCGCGGCCAAGGCGGTCAGAACCAAAGGCAAATCAGGATTGCAGAAGGCCGCCAAGAAAGCCGCCAACACACGGGCTCGCAAGCGCGCGGCGTAGTGTGGGTCGGGTCAGTTCATCGCTTGCGGCAGGTGCAATCGATGCAGCCGTGCTCGGCGCAGGCTCCGCAGGTTCGAACCAGGTGCTTGCGAAACGCGGCGCGGGCGCGGTGGACGCGCACTGCCGCGTTGGAAGCCGAGATGTTGTGCTCTTCGGCAAATTCCTGCAACCGCTGGTCGCCGAGGTCCACCGAGCGCAGCACTTCGGCATAAGCGGGATTGATTGTGTCCATGACGTGCGAGAGGCAGGCGCAGATCTCATTCTGGATCTCGTGGCTCGGGACAACCTGGCCCTCCATTTCCCGTCCCCACTCTTCGAGAGCTTTGCTTTCCGAAGCGCGGCGGCGATAGAGATCAATGACTGCATTGCGCAGCACTCGATAAAACCAGCCCACCACCGATTCCCGGTCTTGCAGTTCACCTTCGTGCTGAAGGGCACGTATGTAGGCCGCCTGCAGGATGTCCTCTGCAGTCGCGGCATCCTGAACGCGGCGCTGCACAAACCCGAGGAACTGGTTCCGGTGTTCGAGAAGCGTATTGAAGGAGGAAGCCGCCATCTGGTGAATGGGGGATGGTGACATCCCCCTGTGTTGTTACTTGCGGCCTGTGCAGAGGCAAATTGGACAGGTGCAGGTGTCGCCGCAGGGGCAGTTCTGGCATTTCATAGTTCTTCTCCTCAAGACGCCATAATGGGCGTTCAACCTAAACACGCGTAAGCCGCAAGAACATTACACCTGAATCTTCCTGTCCCAGTGAACGACCCGTTCAGCTGCCCGTCACCTGCTCGATATACCGTTTCGAATCGAACTTCTTGCCCGTCGACGCGCCCGACATGTACCGCACCGTCCCGAAGATCGGCCGGTCGAACCACGGACGGTCATGTACCCCGCCCATCGCCCACGCGATTCCCTGGTAGCCGTTGGGATCGCGGCCGTCGAGCTCGTACTTGTCGTTCAGGATGACCGCCCACTCCCACGCGAGCGCGGGGTTTGGAGCCCACTCCAGAATCTTCTTCGCCCAGTACATGCGCAGGTAGTTGTGCATCCATCCCGTCTTGACCATCTGCATCTGCGCCGCATTCCACAGCTCGTCGTAGGTCTCGGCCCGCTCCATCTGCTCCAGCGTATACATCGGATCCCGCTTGTCACCGGCGTGCTCGCGCAGCGTCGCCTGCGCCCACTCCGGTGCGCCTTCGATCGAGTCGTAGTTCGGAACATACTTCACGAAGTTCACCGAAATCTCCCGCCAGCCGATCAGCTCGTTGAAGTATGCGTCGCGCGCCGCCGCCGTCGCCTTGCGCTCGCGCACCGCTTCCTCGCATGCCAGTGCAATCGTCACTGGGCTGATGTGGCCGAAATGCAGCCACGGAGACATCTGGCTCGTCCCGTCTGCTTCCGGGTGATTGCGCTGCTTCGCATAATCCGCCAGCCCGTGCGCGACAAAGTGCTTCAGCCGTTTCAGCGCCGCATGCGTCCCACCGGTGAAGTTGTCGACCGGCTTCACCGAGCGATCGAAGTCCCTCCATCCCGCGGTCACATCGCTCTGTCACATTGAAGCTCTCAAATCCGCGCGGCCGCTCCCACGTCTTCTTCGCCTTCGTTCTCGGCATCGGCACCAGATATTTCGGCAACTCGGCGAGGAGCCTGGGGCGCATGATGTGCAGCATGTACTGGTGCTTGGGAAACAGCGCCGACGGAACCACCACATCGGCATCCACCGTCCAGAAGGGGAGTTCCAGACGCTTGGCCAGCACTCTTCGCCACCGCTCCGGCTCGCGGCAGGGATTCTCATCTCCGATCAGCATCGCCGCGCCCACTTCGGCCAGCAGTTTTTCGAGAGAATTGGTCGGAGGCCGCCGGACTACGAACGAGACATTGCGCTCCGCCAGGTCTTCTTCGATATCCGTGAGCCCCTGATTCAGAAAGGCGTAGTGCCGCAGATTCGCGTGTGGGAAATTCGAAATCGCCGAGAAGAAGACGACCACCGGCAAATCCATTTCGTTCCCAATCTCGATCGCCAGATCCACCGCCGGATTATCGATGCCCCGTTCCGCCCGCTGCATCCAGTAGACGATGCATTTGCCCTCGGTGAGCGGCGAGCCCTTGCGCCGCACCGTGATGCGCGGATTGTCAGCCAGATTTTTGAGAAAGTCCGGAACAGTCTCGATGTCAGCAGCCATGCCTTAAATCTCTGATGCTCATGGTAGACGTCTGGTGGACGCTGGCTGCCCCACACTGGCAATTGGCTTTGCGTTCATCAAGACGAGATCCGGCCATTTCTCGATCGCGGGAAAATCGACTTTTACGCCGTCAGTCCCTGAAGGATCATCCGGAGCCATCCGTGTGCCACGTCTGTGTCGCACGAACCGCGAGCAAATCCCGCGGCCAGCTGGAAGCGGGACCCCGACCCTCTCAGGCAATCGCCAGGATGGCCCTGCCCAGAACCCCGGTCATCTGGTCCTGGCTGTCCAGCGCGATCTGTCGCGGGACGCCCGACAAACCGCGGAGGTGATCGGCGAATGCCCAGGCCAGATCCCTTGCCTGGACGATGTTCCAGAAGGCAAGGATGCGGCCGATCTTGCCGGTGTCCTCGGCCAGCTCTCCGAGAATGCCCGTCGCCAGCACCTGCAGCGCGGACGGCATGATCGCCTCGAGCAGGCTGTTGACCGTCTCGTAGTCGGCGTGCTCAGGACTGTTCAGGCCGGGGACAAGGCTGAGCTCGGCATCGGTCTCGAGCAGGGCGAGCGCCAGATCGTGGTTGATATGTGCGTTCATGCCCGCCACGGCGAACTGGATGCGGTCGACTCCCGTCCGATACCGCGCCTCAAGGAGCGCATCCCACGCGATGGGCGTGGACGGGGAGCCGTCGAGGAAGCCGGCAATGGCCCGGAAATAAAAGCCGGCGAAGACGACGTCAAGACGCGTAAGCCAGTCTGGATCCTGCCATTCCGCCGGAGTCCGCTGATCGACCTCCTGCGTAACCATCATGTAAAGGCGGTTGAACCACTTGAGGCCGTCCGTGCCGGGCAGCAGATCATCGATGCTCTGCATCGTCCGTAAAACATCGTTGATGGTCGCCGGATGACACAGCGGGGCTGACGATCTGATAGAGAGGTTGGTCGGCTGCGGCAACCGTCATCGGTCACGTCCCTTGCTTGCGGCTTCTACTTCCCGCCCTGGGGCTGCTGGTTCGTGCTGCACAGCGACGATGCCCAGGATCCAGGAAACTGGCGGAGCATCATGGCTGCACAGCACTTGAAGGAATCAGTGTGACCAGAAATGGAGTTGCTGTCCAGCAATGCTGGAGAGATGGCAAAAGGTGGCTTGTTGAGCTGTCTCAGAGCCCTCACCTGATTTGTCCATCAATTACTCTCCAGCAGCGCCAGAATCTCGCCGTGACCCATCTTTCTCGCCCACGCGAGCGGCGTCGCCCACGGCTCCGCCTCGGCTTCATGCACCGGCGCGCCTCGGCGCAGCAGTTCCTCGACCAGTTCCTTGCGTCCCCAACCACACGCCCACCCGAGCGGCGTCGACTTCAGCAGGTCATCCCGCAGATTCAGCCGCGCGCCGTGATCGATCAGCATCGCACGCGAAGCGCGCCCGGTCGTTTCCGCAAAGAGGACTGCGCCGCGCTGCCGCAAAATGCAGCGGCGTCTGGCCGTAGCGCGAGATGTTTGGATCGATGCCGTGTTCAAGCAGCGCTTTCATGCTTTTAAAGTGGCCGTCATTCGCGCGGCGAATCCCCGCCCGCACCGCGGATCGGCTGAATGAGAATCCAGTTCCAGCGCAGGATCGTTCAACGCCCAGCCGAGATGCGGAAGGGCCAGTGCGACAATCTCCGGACATCCATGATCGGCGGCCGACCACAGCAGTTCGCGAACCGCCTCTTCGTCCGGATTCTCCGCTAAGATCTTCCGCGCCGCCTCCACATCGTGCATCTCCGCCACCATGTACGGATGCACCCGGGCACCACGCTCGATCAGCAGCTTCTTCACCGATTCGTCCTCGTGCTCCCATGCGTTGCGCAGCGGCCATCCCGAGGCATAAACATTGGCGTTCGGATCGGCACCTCGGTCGAGCAGCAATTTCGTCATGGAGAAGTCGCCCGCCAGCGCCGAATGCCAAAGCGGCATACCCCAGCTTTCCGTCGGCTCTTCCAACTCCTCCAGGAAGATCCGCTCATTCACATCCGCGCCAAGATCGAGCAGCAGGCGAACCATCCCCATCTGTCGATGCTTCACCGCTAATGTTACCAGCCCGCCGTCGCTGCTGATCGCGCGCAGTAGTCCGGGCTCGGCGGCGATCAACTCCCGCACGCGGGCCTCGTCACCTAGCGCCACTCGCCCCGCGAACCGTGAGCTCCGCGCCACGCTCCAGCAACAGCTTTGCAACCGCTGGAAATCGTCCGGCGAGCATCGTTGCGCGGATCTACTGCGAGAGCGGCATGATCGAGCGGCGTCAGCCCCGTTGGATCCTTCTTGCGAACACCAGCCCGCCGCGCTAGGAGCCACGCCACCAGTGCCGCGTCGTTTCGTCGCGCGGCGAGATGCAGCGGCGTCTCTCCCGTCCCGATCGCACGCATGAAGCAGAGAGAGATCAGCCTCCAATAGACGCACCACCTTCCCGCTGTCACCGCGCGCGATGGCGCTGCTGATCTGATCCTGGGCCGGAGAGACGGTCACATTTAGGCAACTCATCTCCTCGCGGCGATGCCGCTCCTCTTCCTCGATCACCGCGACCACATCGGCGTAATCTCTCTCTTCGGCCAGAGCCATCGCCGTCGTGGCATCGCGATGCGGAAAGATCCCCTTGCGGGCGTCCGCTCCGGCTTCCATCAGCACCAGCACCATCGCGACATCGCGCCGTTGCACCGCATAGTGAATGGCACGGTGCTCGTTGCTCTCCGACGTATCCTTACCAACCAGCTCCGGCCGGCTCGCGAGCATCGACCGGACCTGCGCCAGGTCCCCGCTCTTCGCCGCCTCCATGAACCGGGCAATGTTTGCTCCATCGACAAATGCCTTCAGTTTCGCCCAGCTTGCAAAGCCGTAGGCCCGCGCAATCACACGTTGAGCATCGTTGAGCGCAAAGTGATCTTTGTCCGCATGCAGATCGAAGCGGTCGACCTCGGCCACCGCAGACGGCTTACCGGAGCGATAGCTGCGAAGCAGTTCCCTGGCTTGCTTGCGTAGCTGTTCGAGATTGGGCTGCTCCGGAAGGCGACGCGGAGCTACGGAAGCAGAATCAGAGGTGAAACGACGATCAGGCACGACCATCTCCTTTCGAACACTGCCCGCTGTCCGCGTCCCGGGCTCAAAAGAAGATTGTCGTCACGTTGTCAGCGTCACACTCGTCGATGGGCTCAGCCCTGCCCGCGGACACGGAGGCGTCCGATACGCCGAACTGAGTATACCGCGCCAGCCCGGCTCTGCTCTTGCTCCTAAAAAGAAGGACGCCCCAAAAGCGGAGCGCCTTGCAAATCATGAATTAATCGGCGCCGAAGGCGCTTCTGCCTGGACGGCAAGTCTCCTACCACATGCCCCAGGCGCGGCTGATGTAGTCGGTCATGGACATGGTGATCAGCACGAAGAACGTGAAAAAGCCCGCAGCCACCGTCAACTTGGTCAGTCGCGAGCTGTACTTCACGTGCATGAAGAACAGGATCACCAGCACCGCCTTGATGCAGGCAATGCCCAGCGCTACGACGGCGTTGAAGACGCCCAATTCAAGATACGACGCGAAGACGGTGAGCGCGGTGAAGATCAACAGTGATCCGAAGATGATGCCGTAGGTCTTCGGACCAACAACGTGCCCTTCATGGTGCGTAGGCTCGGTGTCGAGTATTTCTTTCTGCGTCAATTGCGACATAAATTAAGCCTCAATTTCTTTCGCGGTCACTGGTGCCGGCTGATCAGATACAGCAGCGGGAACAGGAAGATCCACACAATATCGACGAAGTGCCAATATAAGCCGAAGTTCTCTACTGTCGTCATGTGCCCCTGCGTATAGGCCCCGGCCCACGCGCGCGCCAGCAGGATGAGCAGGATCGAAACGCCGACGACCATGTGCAGCGCGTGCATGCCGGTCATCGCGAAGTACAGCGAGAAGTAGACCTGCGTCTTCTCCGCCATATCGGGAGCCAGCGGCTTGTCCTCGGGATAACGGGGATCGACGTGCACAAATTCGGAAATGCTGAAGTTCAGCCCCGGCACGTGCTGATGCACCCACTCGTCGTGCCACTCATAAGCCTTGATGCCCAGGAACACCGAGCCCAGGATGATCGTGCTCAGGAGCCAGCCGATCAGTTCTTTGCGCTTCCGTGTTTCCGCCGCGTGGACGCCCATGGCCATCGTGAAGCTCGAGCAGATCAGCACCGCGGTATTCAGCGTGCCTGCCCAGATCCGCAGCTGGTGGCTGCCAGCGACGAACGCCGGGTAGTACCAATTGCGGTAAATCAGGTAGGCGGTGAACAGGCCGCCGAAGAACATGATTTCCGTCAGCAGGAAGAGCCACATGCCGAAGGTAGACGTTTCCCTCTGCTGCTGCAGGTTGGCGAAGTGGTGGCGCAGGTACGGAGAGTGCTCGTGCTCCGCGTGCGCCTCTTCCGGGTGGGTTGCGATCGCCTGGCTATCCAACGGTCTGCACCTCGTGTTTGGTCTTGTTTGCCAGCCATTCGTAGTCGTAGGCTTCCCAGTCGACCACCGGCGTCTCAACAAAATTCTCTGTCAGTGGAGGCGACTGAATCTGCCACTCCAGCCCGGTTGCCTGCCACGGATTCGCGCCGGCGATCTTGCCGTACTTGAGCGACCACACCAGGTACAGTATCGGCAGCACGTAGCCCACGCCCAGCACCGTCGCGCCCGCCGTCGACAGCACATTCAACACCTGGAACTCCGGCGGGTAGGCGGCATAGCGGCGCGGCATACCCAGGTAGCCCAGAATGAACTGCGGGAAGAACGTCAGGTTAAAGCCGATGAATGTGGTTACCGCCGCCAGCTTCGACAGGCCCTCCGGATACATCCGCCCCGTCATCTTCGGCCACCAGAAGTGCACCCCGGAGAGGAACGCCATCAGCATCCCGCCCACCATCACGAAGTGGAAGTGCGCCACGATGAAATAGGTTTCGGTCAGGTGGATGTCCATGCCCATCGTGCCGAGGAAGACGCCCGTCAGGCCGCCGATGGTGAACAGCCCCATGAAACCGAAGGCATAGAGCATCGGCGTCTCGAAGGTGATCGAGCCCTTGTAGAGCGTCGCCGCCCAGTTGAAGATCTTGATCGCCGAGGGCACCGCGACGAGCATGGTCAGCAGGGAGAAGACCAGCGCCGAGTAGTTCGACACACCCATGATGAACATGTGGTGCGCCCAGACGAAGAATCCGAAGACGGCGATGGCCACGGACGAGAACGCGACCGCCGTGTATCCGAAAACGCGCTTGCGCGAGAAGGTGCTGATCACCTCGGAGATGACGCCCATCCCGGGCAGAATCATGATGTACACAGCGGGGTGCGAGTAGAACCAGAACAAGTGTTGGAAGAGCAGCGGGTCGCCGCCCTTGGTCGGATCGAAGACTCCGATACCGATCGTGCGCTCCAGAATTACCAGCACGAGCGTGATGGCCAGCACCGGGGTTCCCAGCACCATCAGCACCGACGCCGCATAGTGCGACCACACGAACAGCGGCAGCCGGAACCAGGTCATGCCCGGCGCGCGCATGCGGTGAATGGTGACGATAAAGTTCAGCCCGGTAAAGATCGAGCTGAAGCCAGCGACAAAGATTGCCAGGCCGGCGGTGATCACGTGCGTATTCAGGTAGTGCGTGCTCAGCGGGGTGGTGAAGGTCCAGCCCGTATCCACGCCGCCCAGCGTCAGCGCGGTCAGCACCAGGATGCCGCCTGCAACATACAGATACCAGCTCAGCAGGTTGATCTTTGGGAACGCCAGGTCCTTCGCGCCCACCATGATCGGAATCAGGAAATTCCCGATGGTCGCCGGCACCGACGGCACCAGGAACAGGAACACCATGATGATGCCGTGCATGGTGAACATCTTGTTGTAGGTGTCTGCCGCCATCAAATCGCTCGGCGGAGTCAGCAGCTCCAGACGGATCATTCCAGCGAAGAAGCCGCCGATGAAGAAGAAGATCGTAATC
The DNA here is from genome assembly GCA_963725225.1 of uncultured Acidobacteriaceae bacterium. Lineage (GTDB taxonomy): Bacteria > Acidobacteriota > Terriglobia > Terriglobales > Acidobacteriaceae > Silvibacterium. The sequence continues at coordinate 226,544 of CAVRXY010000007.1, read as the reverse complement.
GAGATCAGGTACAGGATCGCGATCCGCTTGTGATCTCCGGTCAGCAGCCAGCTCTTCAGGCCGTATTCCTCGTTCAAATAGGACCGCTTCGGCAGGGTTGCCGTCGTCTGGTCGGGCAGACTGACAATTGTGCTCATGGCTTTACCATCCCCGGCGCTGTTGCCGCCGTGTGCTGCGCCGGTCCGGACTCGAGGTCTGTACCTGGCTTTGCACCTGGCTCGTATTCAGCGTCTGCTGAATCCGATAGTTAGAGTTGAGTTGTTTGATGTATTCCACCAGGTCGATTAATCCTTCTTCGCTGATCTGCCCCTGGTATGTCGGCATGATCGGCGCATAACCAGCCGTTGTGTGCATGGTCGGATTCAAAATCGAATCGCGCAGGAAGGCATCGTCCACCGTCGCATACGATCCGCTGGTCAGCTGCACCTTCGTCATATAGGCCGCTGCCAGATTCGGACCGCGCGCCGAGGCGTCACCGGAGTGGCAAGCATTGCAGCCCATGCTGGCGAAGAGCCGTTCGCCGTTCTGCGCCAGCGACATGCCGCTGGTCGAGCCCTCCGTCCAGGCCTTGTAATCGTCCGGCTTCATCACCGTCACCCACCCGATCATCTGCGAATGGAGCGTACCGCAATACTGCGTACAGAAGAGGTGATAGGTTCCGGGCACGGTCGGCGTAAACCACACCGTTGTGTACCTGCCAGGAATAACCTCGCGCTTCACGCGAAAGGCCGGAATCGAGAAGCTGTGAAAGACATCCTGCGAAATCAGCGTGAGCTGTATGGGTCTGCCCGTCGGCACGTGCAGCGAGTCGATTTCGTGCTGGCCGCCCGGATGCTCCGCCTTCCACATCCACTGCTTGCCGACGACGTAGATATTCATCGCGTTGGTGGGTGGGTTATAGATCCGGAAGTACAGCAGCGCGCCCCACACGAAGCAGATCATGAACAGCGCCAGCGGAATAATCGTCCACGTTGCCTCGAGCAGGGTCGAGCCCTCGATCTGGGTCGCCTCGGGATTGCGCTCCTTGCGGTAAAGCACCGAGAAGCCGGTCACCAGCGCCGCCACCACCGCCAGGCCTACCAGCGAGATCAGGATCAGGAAGAAATACAGCGCGTCCGCCTGCGGAGCAATCCCCGACGCTTCGGGCGGAAACAGCGCGAAGTGCGTGAGCCAATTAACGAGAAATTGCCAAAGTACTGGACTTATAAAATGCATCGTTCCCTTTATCCGTTTGCGTTTTTCCTGTCTCGATCGAGATCACGCCGGAACATGACAGTCATGTATCCGCCCAGGCCGAATACCGTAATCAGGCCGCCCAGCTGTACCACCCGCGCGATCACCAGGCTGTGCCGGTTCAACTTTGGATCGTAGCGGTAGCAGTAAGTCAGAATCGCATCCACCGGAGATCCAATTTTGCCCGCCGATGCCTCCACCAGCCCCAGCCGCAGATCATTCGGCGCGAAATCGACCCCCAGGTAATACTGCGAAAGCTTGCCGTCGGCGGTCAGAAGCTCGATTGCGCTGGCGTGCGCATACTGGTTAAACACTCCATCCGGTCCCGCGACCTTGACATATCCGAAGCCTACCGCCTGCGCCAGTTGGTTGATCGACTGTTGGTCTCCGGCCTTCGGTGCGGTCAGAAAGTGCCATCCCGCAGCCGTCTCCGGATGCCCGTAACGCTTCAGGTACAGCGCCTTTTCCTTCGCCGCTATCTCCGGCGTCTCGCTCGGGTCAATGCTGACGAAGACCACATTGAAATCCTTGCCTGGCTTGAACTTCACCATCATGAGCGAGCTGACCAGACCGTCTATCTCCTCAGGGCAAAGAATCTTGCACTGGTAGTACACCAGCGACATGATGACCGGGCGCTTGCCGAAGTAATCTCCCAGCCGGACTGTCTTCCCGGTCTCGTCGCGAAACTCACCATCCAGCGGAATCCTGGTGTTCAGTTTTTGCGTAATCGTGACCTTGTCGAGGATGGCCGGCGGATGGTCGCTTACCTCGCCCATCTGCTTGTCGCCGTAACTCGAAACCTGCCCACGAGACAGCGGAGCCGCCAGACAGACGAGTGCAAGCGCAGCCAATCCGGCCGTCATGCTTGCTTTCCATCTCCGTGCTGTCTCGATTCTCGGCATTCCTAATCCTGATCCCCAGTACTTACTTGTTATCCGCCTTCGTCGAAGCCTGCTCTCCGGCCGCTTTCGTGGGAGACATCTCAGCCTGCTCAAATCCCGTGCGTGCAAAACCGTCTGTCAGCGGAGCCTGCACCACGGGCACCGAATCTCCGGCCATCAGCGGTTCCTGCTGCGCCGGCTTTTCCGCGACCGGCAGTCCACGCTGCGCGATCAGCTCCATGGCCCGCTCGATGGGGATCCGCACCTTGGTGTGCGACGCATCGACCCAACTGTAATGCGCAAGCAACAGATCCTCACGCTCATGCAGATACACCAGGTCCTGGTTGCCGTCATCGGTCTGCAGCCGCGGAGTCGGGAAGGTCTGCGTCAGCTGCTTCAGCTCCTGCTGCGCTTGCGCCGGGTTCGATTCCATGTTTTTCAGCTTGCCGGCTGCCTGCGACCGGATTCGCATTCCATCTTGTTGTCGGGCCCGTCCCGCTTCGCCAGGCCGTAGTTGATCACCTTGCCCAGGCCGAAGCAGAGGACGAAGAAGACGCCCACCGAGACGAACAGGCCCACCAGGAAGACCATGATCCCCTGTACGCTGACGTCTGTGACTTCGTAGCCCTCCTGCACGGAGGCGCGCTTGTCGTGAGACTCGTGCTCGTTAGGCGTGTGCATGTTCAGGCTCCAGAATCTCCTCAAGGTGCGGATCGTTGGTCGCGATCAGCGGCCGCTGCTTGAGCTGGGTGAAGAAGTACGCCAGCCAGAAGGCCACCAGCGCCGTCGGCACCGGTATGTATTCGAGAATCCCCACACTCCAGTGTAGATTGCGCGCGGCGTCCTTGAAATTCGGCTCGATCAGCCACCACAGGTCCCAGGCGCGCGCGAAGATCATGATGCAGCACACCAACGCCAGCCGGCCCTTGATCCGCTTCAAGCGAAGAAGACAGCAGCAGGGTGAAGGGAATCAGCCAGTGGAAGATCACATCCAGCGTGGCCACCACGCCCCAGTTGCCACGAATGCGATCCAGGTACCACGGAATCTCTTCCGGCGAGTTGCCCGACCAGACGATCAGGAACGCCGCAAAGGCCAGGTACATGTTCAACATGGTGAAGGCGAAGCATAGCTTGCCCATGTCGTGCTGCTCGGTGTTCCGGAACAGCGTCTTGATCGGCTCGGCCTTCGAAAGCCCGATCAGCGTCAGGATCGAGAGCGCGAGCACGCCGTATCCCTGCGCCACCAGGAACTGGAATCCGTACACGGTCGAATACCAGGTCGGGTCGAGCGACATCACCCAGTAGATGACCGCGCCGAACAGCAGGAGGGCGTAGAGCAGCGTCCCGAAGCCGCTCAGGTTCTCAAACTTAACCCGCCAGTAGGGCACATTGGGCTCGCGATCCGCGTCCCGCTTGAGCGACCACTTGTTCAGCAGCGTGACATACAGCGCGAGGATCGCGTACACCACCAGCGAATACACCCAGAACGAAGTTACGTTCAGAATGGCGTGCTTGTAGTGGATCGCATGCGCCTGCTCGTGCGTGATCAGCCCGTCCTTCAGAGCCGTCATCCAGTCGGGATATTTCGCCCAGATGTACAGCTTGCCGAAGGACGCACCGAAGATCCCCACCGGCAGGAACATCAGGAAGACCAGCGGCCAGGTCCGCGTCATCGCTTCCAGCGGCCGGCGGATGATCAGGCCCCACTTGCCGCCCGACAGGTACTGCACCATGAGCAGCACCAGTCCGCCGAAGCAGAAGTTGAAGCACATCATGTAGCCGTGCAGCCACGCGCGCAGAAAGTGGTTGAAGCCATCGCCGCTCAAAAAACCGAGGATGACCCCGATGACCAGTGCGACCACCCCTGTGATCAGCGCCCGGGTGCGCCAGACATCGACAAATGCCGGCGCATTCAGCTCCGTGGGCATCGTCTTCGTGTGATATCCGTGTGCCATGCGTTTCCTTATTTCGACGCCGGCGGCTTCGCGCCTTGACTGCCGCTCGTGTTGGTATTTCCTGAATTCTTCGGGCTCTGAACCGTCGCGTTCGGAGCATTCGCGGGCTTAGCCGGAGCTCCCGCCACGATCTCCGTCTCCGGGTTGGCCTGCACGTAGGTGTCTGCTGCCAACGGCCATGGGCCTGCAAAGCTCGCCGGCAGACCTTCCTGCTGCGCAATATCCGGCAGGTTCCCGATCTGCGTCCCCGAGGGAACATCCGCCGGCTTCGCGTTCTGACTCAGCTGCAGGGCGCGGATATACGCCGCCACCGCCCAGCGATCCTGTGGCGGAAGCTGCGCAGAATAGTCGGGCATCGCGCCGTAGCCGTTGCTCATTACCCAGAAGTAATGGCTCAGCGGTTCTGCCAGCCTCTTCGGATCGTGAAAATTGCCCGCCGGCTTGTAGCCGCGATCGACGATCATGCCCAGGCCATTGCCCACCCGCGAATGGCAGGGCGTGCAGTAGACATTGAACCGCTCCTGCCCGCGCTCCAGCACCTGCATGGTCGCCGGAAACGGCAGCTCATCCTGCTCCTTGCCGTTTACCAGGCCGGTGTAGAAGTACTCGTCCTGGTGCAACTGATTGCGGGCAACCGTGTTCAGCACCTGCGGCCGCGCCGAGCGCCCGTCGGCGAAGAACTGCGACTCGCGTTGCGGAATCATCTTCGGCTGGTCCTGCATATCCTGCCGGCAACCGGCAGCGAACAGCAGCGCCGCGCCTGCAGCCGTTACCGCCAGCGCCCGGGCGGAGCCTGCCCAGCTTGTCTTCATGGGATTAATACTCCACCTCCACCACTGAAAGCGGCGCCAGGCGCTCAAGAAACGTCCGCGTCTCCGCTGCCTCAAACTTCGGATCGGCCGATTCGAGACACAGGAAAAACTTGTCGCTGGTCGCGCCGCTGCGAAAATTCGGCGCGTTGAACAAGGGGTGATACACCTGCGGCAATCCGTTCAGCGCCAGCATGCCGAACGCCGCCGAAAGCCCGGCGTACAGAATCGTCCACTCATACGCCGGCACCACGAACGCCGGCCACGAGTAATAAGGACGGCCGGCGATGTTCAGCGGATACGCCCACAACGAGATCCATGTCTCCAGACCGAACATGGCCGCCACGCCCAGCAGGCCGCCGATCAGGCACACCAGCGAAACCTCGTTCTTGTGGAATCCGATCGCTTCCGCCGCCTCTTCCACCGGATATGGCGTGTAGCAGTCCATGCGGCGATAACCCGCGGCATAGGCGTTCTCCGCAGCCCGCACCAGCTGTGTCGGTGTTTCGAATTCGGCCAGCAGGCCGTAGGTTCCTTCACGTACAGGCATCAGTCACCTGCCTCCAATTGAGGTTCAGCCTCGGGCCGCACCTTCGCACCGGGCAGCATCATGCGAATTTCCGACATGGGAATCATGGGCAGGAAGCGCACAAACAGGAAGAAGAGAAACGTGAACAGTCCCAGCGTGCCCGCAAACGTTGCATAGTCCCACTTGGTCGCCCGGTAGGTTCCCCACGAGGACGGCAGGTAATCGCGCGTCAGGCTGGTTACGACGATGACGAAGCGCTCAAACCACATGCCGGTGTTGATGATCAGCGACATGAGGAACATGAACGGAACGCTCCGGCGCAGCCTTCTCGACCACAGCAGTTGCGGCAGGGCGATGTTGCAGGTGACCAGCACCCAGTAGGACCACCCCATCGGACCGAACATCCGGTTCCACATCATGAAGTATTCCCAGTGGCTCGCCGAGTAGCAGTAGGACATGAAGACTTCGGTCGAGTAGCCGTAGGCCACAATCAGCCCCGTCGCCAGCATCACCTTGCCCATGTTGTCGATATGGCGCAGCGTCACCAGGTCTTCCAGGTGATAGAACTTGCGGATCGGAATCGCCAGCGTAATCACCATGGCGAATCCTGAATAGATAGCGCCGGCGACAAAGTATGGCGGGAAGATCGTCGTGTGCCATCCCGGCAGGAGCGCCACAGCGAAATCGAAGCTGATAACGGTGTGAACCGAGAGCACCAGAGGCGTTGCCAGGCCGGCCAGCAGCAGCGAAGCCGTCTCGTAGCGCACCCAGTGCCGCACCGACCCGCGCCACCCCAGCGCCAGCCAGCCGTAAAAGAACTGGGCAAACTTCGACTGCGCGCGATCGCGCAGCGTGCCCAGGTCGGGAATCATGCCGATGTACCAGAAGACCACCGAGATGGTCGCGTACGTCGAAACCGCGAAGACGTCCCACAGCAGCGGCGACCGGAACTGCGGCCACACATTCATCGAGTTGGGATAGGGAAACAACCAGTACCCCAGCCACGGACGGCCCACGTGGATCAGCGGGAACATGCCGGCGCAGACCACCGCGAAAATCGTCATCGCTTCGGCGAAGCGGTTGATCGAGTTCCGCCAGCCCTGCTTGAAGAGCAGCAGAATCGCTGAGATCAACGTGCCCGCGTGGCCGATACCGATCCACCACACGAAGTTGATAATCGCGAAGCCCCAGGCCACCGGAATCGTAATGGCCCAGATACCGACGCCCTTCAGGAACAGCCAGGTCACGGCGACCAGCAGCATCATCACGAACCCGCCCGCCAGCACAAAGCCGCCAAACCAGCCCAGCGGCGTGTGCGGCGTGAGCACGATGCGCGAAATCTCTTCGGTGACCGATTTGAAGGTATGCCCGGGCGCGATAACCCGAAATTCCCCGGTGACCGGGTCGAGCATCGGGTCATTCACCTGCGGTTCTTTTGTTGCCATCGCTTAACCTCTCAGCCTCGAACCCACTTAGCTCGCCTCCGGCGCAAATTCCCCAAGCGCCTGAGAAAGCTCATCGTTGATGTTCAACACCTCGGCCACGTAGGTCGTGCGCGGACGGGTATTGATATCCGCCAGCACGCCGTAGCTGCGTTCCTGAGCCTTCAGCTTTGCCACCCGGCTGTTGCCATCGTTGATGTTGCCGAAGACGATCGCATCCGTCGGGCACGCCTGCTGGCAGGCGGTGACGATCTCGCCATCACGGATCAGGCGATTCTCCTTGTCGGCCTGGATCTTCGCCGCACTGATGCGCTGCACGCAGTAGCTGCACTTCTCCATCACGCCGCGGCTGCGCACCGACACATCCGGGTTGCGCATCAGCTTCAGGCTCTCGGTTTCGTAATCGGAGTAGAGCAGGAAGTTAAACCGCCGCACCTTATACGGGCAGTTGTTCGAGCAGTAGCGGGTGCCCACGCAGCGGTTATAGATCATCATGTTCAGGCCTTCCGGCGTATGCACCGTCGCGCCCACCGGGCAAACCTGCTCGCACGGGGCATTCTCGCAGTGCTGGCAGGCCATCGGCTGGAAGTGCGCCCGCGGCGCGGCCAGATCGCCCTCATAGTAGGTATCGATGCGCAGCCACTGCATCATGCGCCCGATCCTCACCTGCTGCTTGCCTACCACCGGAATATTGTTCTCCGCATAGCAGCTCACAATGCATGCGTTGCAGCCCACGCAGGAGTTCATGTCGATCGACATGCCCCACGCGTTGTGGTCGTAGCGATACGACGGGAACATGCTCTCCGTCGGCTCCGGCACATCCTTGCCTTCGCCGGTATGCGCAAACTCCGGTTCCTTCTTGAACTCCTCGAGCGTCGCCCAGCGGATAATGCCGCGGTCCATCGCCTCGTTGCCTTCCAGCGAATGCGTCCCGCTGCCATCGCCGCCGACGGCACACCGCCCGATGATCCTGGTAGTGGCTCTTCGTGACCGCAAATCCCCATGTGTCCCCGGTCTTCCTCACCGTGGCGCCGGTCGCGAACAAAGGAGAATCGGATGGCCGGATCTGATAAGCGTCGAAGCCTACGCCGCCCGCCACCCGGCCTATGCTGCGGCCCTGGCCCAGGTGCAGCGTGATGCTGCCATCGGCATGTCCCGGAACCGCCATCGCCGGCGCCAGCACCTTCTTGCCGTTCAGCGTGATCTCGATCACGTCCTGCTCGGCCAGGTGCAGCTTCTCGAGCGTGGCGTAGCTCATCAGCGCCGCGTTGTCCCACGAAATGTTCGTCACCGGCCGCGGAACTTCCTGCAGCCAGCCCACGTTCGCATAGCGCCCGTCGTAAACATTCGGATCAGGCCGGAAGACCACTTCGAGCGTGTCGGCCGAAACCTGCGCCGCGGGCCGCATTACGGACATCCGAAGCCTTGCCACCGCCGCTTTTCGGCGTGAACGCGGTATCCGCAATCCAGCCGTCGTGCAGCACCTTGCGCCAGCCGAAGTCGGCGTCGGTAGCCGTGCCGGCTGTCTTGTCCTTCCACGTCTCCCGCACGGCTGCGTAAGCCGAAAGATCGGGGTTGTCGAGGAACGACTGCAGAATCTCGTGCGCTGTGTGCCCGTTGTAAAGCGGATCGATCATCGGCTGGATCACCGACACTGTGCCGTCATACGCCCGCACATCCGACCACGATTCCAGGTAGTGCGCCGAATTGACGTGCCAGTTGGAAATCCGCCCGGTCTCGTCGTAATGCGAGCCAAGATGAACCGTCGTCTTCGCCTTGTTGAACGCGTCTTCGAACTCGAGATCCGCCGGAGCCGCGTACACAGGGTTCGCGTTCAGGATCACCAGCCAGTCCACCTTGCCGGCATTCAGGTCCGCGACCAGCGCCTTCAGATCGTCGCCCTGGATCGACGGCAGCGGATTGACCGTCTCCGTGTACACCACCGTCTTGCCGACGTTGCCCAGTGCCTGGTTGATCGCAATCGCCGCCAGATGCACTGAGGCCGGTTGCTGCTCGCCGGGAATCACCACGCACTTGCCGCCGCTGGCCTTCAGATCGGCAGCCGCAAATTTCAGGAAGGCCTGCGCATCGCTCGACCAGCTGTAGCCGCTCGGAGCTTCTCCGCCCGCGCCCACCGCCGCAGCCAGCGCCGCCGCAAACGCCGGAATGTCGCTCGCCCTGAGCGCCAGCCGATGATCGGCCTTCATTCCGGTCGTCGTCGTCATGCTCTCGACCGAATACAGCCGGTTCATGCTGAAGTCGCCCGACTTCGCCCCTTCGAGCTTGCGCCGCTTCGCGTAATCCTTCGCCAGACGGTGGAAGCCTGGATACGCTGCGCCGGAAAGAAAATCCGCATCCAGTGACACGATCACGTCGGCCACATCCAGCTTGTACTGCGCGTCGGCGTAATCGCCAAACGCCGCCTTCGATGCAGCGTAAGCTGAGTCGCGGTTCACCGGGTCGTACTGAATAAACTTCGCCTGCGGATACGCCGCCTGCGCCTTCTTCCACTGCGCCGCCAGCGTCGGCGAAGTCACCGTCGCGCTCAGCACATACAATCCCTGCCCGCCCGACGACTTCTTGTCCGCCAGCATCCCGCGGAAATTCCCCAGAAATACCGGCCAGTTGCTCTGTTCGCCGCGATGCATCACCCGCTGCGACCGGTCGGGATCGTACAGGTCGAGCAGCGTCCCCTGCGTAATCGGATCCGATCCGCCCTGATTGTAAGGGTGCTCAGGATTCCCATCGACCTTCACGGGCCGGTAGGCATCGCTCTTGACTAAAAGCGGCACGGCACCGGTGGGGAATGGGAAAGCCGTCGCAAAGTAAACCGGCTTGCCCAGAATCAAATCTTCCGGCGCCTTCACATAAGGATAGATGGGCTCATCGGGCTGCTTCGTGCATCCGGCCAGTCCGGCCAGCGCCATCGACGCGCCCATCACCTTCAAAAACGAGCGCCGCGACACCGGATCGATCCATTCCGAGGCCTGCTCGGGAAACTCCTCACGCACCGCCGCCTCGAACTCCGGAGTTCCGGCCAGCTCATCGATCGACCGCCAGTACCTCTTTCCCGTTTGCCCTGCCAGCTTCGCCCGCACCTCGGCCAGCGTCAGCTTCCCGCTTACCTTGTCCTTTTGCATGTCTTCCTGAATGCTCACTAAGCCCGTCTCAAGCTCGCGATTTTTCATCGGTGGCATACCTCGCAGCTTGAAAGCTCCCGCGGCGAGCGGATCTTGTAGTGCTGCGCCAGAAAGTCGCCCAGCGCCTCCTGGCTGGTGAACTTCGTATAGCTCACCGGTTGCGCCCCCAGCGTCCCAGTCGGCGCGTCCGCATTGGAACCAGCGCATTTGCGACCGGAATCAGATGCAGCGAAGCCTGCTCCGAGCTACCCGCGCCCGGCGATCGGATTCGTTGTCGTGCAACTCACCGACTGCGCCGTCGGCGTGCCCGTCTTCGTATCCGTGGCCGCGCACCATACCGGATTCATCTCCGACGCGCCCTTCCACGCCATGTTGTAAATCTCGCTCGTCGGCCGCAGATTCTTCTCCGGATTACGGTGGCAGTTCAGGCACCACTCCATCTGCAGCGTGTTCTGCTGATACATGATGGGCATCTCGTCCACCCGGCCATGGCAGCTCGAGCAGCCCAGCCCCTTGTTTACGTGAATCTCATGGCTGAAGTAAACAAAATCGGGAAGGTCGTGGACCTTGGTCCACACAATCGACTGGCCCGTCGCCCAGCTCTGCCGAACGGGTTCGAGTAAATTGGCATTCGTCCAGATCTGCGCGTGGCAATTCATGCAGGTTCTGGTCGGTGGAATCCCCGCATAGCTCGACTTCTCAACCGAGGTGTGACAGTACTGGCACTGCAACCCCAGGCCCTCCACGTGGTGCTTGTGGCTGAACGGAACCGGCTGATCCGCCCGCTGCCCTTGCCGCGTTACCCATGGAGACCGTTGCAGTTGATCGAGCGTCACTCCCAGGGCAATGACAATCAACCCCGTCAAGACCAGGCTAGCCCGCGCCAGCGCGTTCGAGCTGCGGTCAAAAATCTGCGCCATGAATGCGTCCTTGCGTCCTCATTGATGCGTATCGGTTGGAGGGTTACCACGCGGCATCGCGCGCAGCATGTTCCGGGATAGGTACCGCCCGAATTCCACTTTTAGTCGAAGACTAAATATAGCAGGCGGAAGGGTAACAGAATCAAGAGCCGCAGAAGCACGGCAGAAAAAATCGCTCAGAAATTTCGCACAGAAGTAAACGACCATTTCAGTCGCATTTCTTCGATAAGAACTCCTAATTAGAGATCAATCTGCAGGGCGGCGCGAGCCGGCAGGCCAACAACCATCGTCATTCTCACAGCATCCAGCTGATGGGCTATCTTTCGCGAGTGATGAGCGGAACACATAAGCTGTCTTTCTAACTGTGAACGCTGAGCGCTGAACGCCTGCGCCGCCTCTTCCTCTGCACCAGCCACACCAGCAGCCATGCGATGAGCAGCGCCAGCACCATAACGATGTAAGGAAGCCGCGAGAAAAGCCAGATCGCATGACGCAGATGCTCGTCGAACTTCTGCGCCTCCGTCACCTGCTCGGCGGGAATCGTCACCGTCTCTGACCAGTTAATCGAAAGCATGCGCGGCAGATAGCCATGCCGTATGCAGCCCTCCAGGCTGTACACACCAACTACATGCGAAAAATGCGCAGCGACAATCAGGTCGCGTGAGAACTCATCCCACGAAAGCGCCGTCAAACCCGCTGCCTTATCGTCGAGTGTCGTGCCCACCGCCAGCGTCTGGGTCTGCGGACCGTATATAAGAGGAATCCCGCCGCCGCCTGCCGCATGATTGAAGCTGCTGTACGCCATCAGCACTTCGTCATTCCCGCGCACATCCACAATCCCGAACAATCGTTCGAGCAGTGTCGAGTGCGTCGCGCGCTCCTCGGCCAGAAACGGCATCTGGTAGGTCTGAACCGTGTAACCCTCCGCCTGCATTCGCCCGATCAGTGCTCGATACGCCGCGCGCCCCCGCTCCACCTGGCCGTAATCAAAAAAGCGCGTAATCATCAGCCAGAGAAATCTTCCTTTGTGCTTCCCCACTTCTTTCAAATGGTCGAAGTTCGGCTCGATATCCAGCCCCACCGCGCCCCACTTGAGCCCGTTCTGCTGTGTCCATTGCTGAAACTGCGTAAAGCGCTCTTCCGCCTCCGGCGCGTTGAAGCCATTCAGGTAGTGCCCTTGCGCGCGCGACATTACCAGCCACGCCGTCAGCGGAATCCCTTCCTCGTTCAGTTTCTTCACCGCCTGCGCCCGCTCCGCGCTGAAGTCGCTGATCTCAACCGCCAGGCCCGCCTGCAGTTGCTGCAGCTGCGAGATCACCGCGGGATCCGACACCCACGACTCCACATCGCTCATACCCTGGTCGCAGCACGCGAAGAAGATCTGCGGGCGCACGCCCGGCCCCTTAACCTCGACCGCTTGTGCCTTGCCTCCGTCGGAAGCTGCAACAGTCTTTACGCCCGCGAGCAGAAGAATGACCAAAAGCATGAGGAACGATGCAATGCCGCGATGCCGTTTCAACTTCACACCCCGCTCTGTTAAACTATCTCGCATATAAGTATCTTACTTCTAAGACAAATATGACAAGGACAAAAACAACGGCAGGAACTCGCTTGGCCAAAGTCGCGCCAAACGGCAAGCAGCCGGAAAACCCCGGCCCCGAAAACCTGGGAAAAGAACTCAGCACCGCCATGGTCTTCTTTCAAGAAGCCGTTGCCGCCCGTCTCGGCATGAGCGCCAGCGAGTGGCGCTGCTACGTCCTCCTCGGCGAGCACGGATCGCTCACCGCCAGCCGTCTCGCCGAGTTGTCCGGATTCACCACCGGCGCCATCACCGGCATCGTCGACCGCCTCGAGCGCGCGGGCTGCGTCCGCCGCCAGCCCAATCCCGACGACCGCCGCAGCGTCATCCTCCACCCGCTCCGTCTCGCAGAAACCAAGCGCCGGACCGACCCTATCTTCAACTCCCTGGGACGCGCCATGAACGCCATCGCCGCTGGCTACAGCAAGAAGGAGCTCGCCGCCATCGCCGGTTACCTCCGACAGACCATCCAGGCGCTGCACATTGAAACCCGCAAGCTCAGCGAGAATTAGCCCCTGGATCTTGCTGAACTCTGAACTCCGCCTCGCGGACCTTCCCTGACCTCAATCCCTCTAGCCCCTGCACCCTACCACCTATACCCTGTTCTAATGAACGGCCGCCTTGCACCCCGCTACGACTCAGCGCTCGCCATCCGTGAGCTCACTGCCGCCGACCCCGTCATGGGTCGCCTTATCGAGCGGGCTGGCCCCTACACGCTCCGCCTCAAGAGCCAGCACTCGCCCTTCGAAGCCCTGCTCGAGTCGATCATTTATCAGCAACTGCACGGCAAAGCTGCGGCCGCCATCCTCAAGCGGCTGCTGACGTTCTTCGGGGAGCTGCACCCCAGTCCCGAACACCTCATCGCCGCGCCCGACGACCGCCTTCGCGGCTGCGGACTCTCCGCCAGCAAGACCCTCGCCCTGCGCGACCTTGCCGCCAAGACCCTCGACGGAACCGTGCCCACGCTCGCTCAGATCCGCCGGCTCTCGGACGATGAGATCATCGAGCGCCTCACCCAGGTGCGCGGCATCGGCCCCTGGACCGTCGAGATGCTGCTGATCTTCCGGCTCGGCCGGCCCGATGTTTTGCCTGTGACTGATTACGGAGTCCGTAAAGGCTTTGCCCTCACCTTCAAGCGCCTGCCCAAGTCGAAGCCGTTCGACGCGACCATGCTCGCCAAGGCCCCGGAGATGCTCCGCCGGGGCGAACGCTGGCGCCCCTGGCGGTCGGTGGCCAGCTGGTATCTCTGGCGCGCCTGCGACCTCGCCGGCAAAGCCTCGCCGCCTCCGGATTAGGCAAGGGATTCTGCTGGTCAGTCGTTAGAGCAGGCGCAAACGACAGCAAAGTGGAAGCGCACTGGTCGATTCATGCCTTGTAGATCGCATCTAACTCCGACAGATCGACTTTCGATCCGGAGGAAATCAGATGAAACGTGTTCTTTCAGTGCTCTGCTGCATCGCTCTCTGCTCGCTGCCTGCCCTGGCTCAGGAGAAGGGCGCAAAAGGGTCGGGAATGAGTGATCAGAAATTTGTCGATTTCGCCGCGCAAACCGACATGGTGGAAGCCAACCTCGGGCAGCTGGCTCAATCCGTGTCCGACTCCCAGCCCGTAAAGGACTACGGCCAGATGCTGGTCACCGATCACACTAACGACTTCAACCAGCTGTACGGCGTCGCCCATCAGGCCAATCTCAATATGCCGAACGCGATTGGCGCGGAACAAAACAAGATGATGATCGACCCTTTCGAGAAGCTGAAGGGCGCCGCATTTGATCACCGTTATATCCAGGAGATGATTGCGGGCCACACCAAGGCGATCGCCATTTACAAGAAGGAAGCGGCCGACGCCGAGAATCCGGCGCTGAAGTCGTATGCGGAGCAGGCTTTACCGGTACTGCAGAAGCACCTTGATGGCGCCAAGGCTCTAGAGAAAGGCAAATAGCTAATCCTGCTTGACAACCCATAAGCATTGGCTTATACATTACCCATAAGCCGATGCTTATACGACCCGCTCTCTTCCGCACCCTCGGCGATCCCACCCGGCTCGCCATCTTCGAGCTTCTGGCCCGGCAGGAACACTCTGTCTCGGAGCTGGTGGATAAATTCGAGGTCACCCAGCCGGCCATCTCGCAACATCTCGCCGCCCTGCGCTCGGTGCGCCTGGTGAGCTCGCGGCGCAACGGCCGCCACGCATACTACCGCGCGCGCCCCGAAGGCCTCAAGCCGGTGATTGACTGGCTGCGCCACTACCAGAGTTTCTGGCCCGAAAAGCTGGAGAACCTCAAATCCGTTCTCGACAAATCCGTCTCACCATCCGTAAAGGAGAATCCCGATGCCCCGCGGCACTGAATCCATCGAAGTCGACTATCCCCTCGAACATCCACCGCAGGAAGTCTGGCGGCTGCTCACCGATCCCGGCCTTCTGGCCATGTGGCTTATGCCCAACGACATCGCTCCGGTCGTCGGCCACAAGTTCAACTTCCGCACCAAGCCCATGGGGGACTGGGACGGCGTTGTCGATTGCGAGGTGCTGGAGTGCAGCCCCTACACCCGCTTCGCCTATTCCTGGAAGGGCGGCTCGAAGAACAGCCAGCTTGACACTATCTGCAGCTGGACGCTTTCCCCCACCGCCTCAGGCGGTACGCTGCTCCATCTCAGCCACACCGGCTTCGAGCCCAGCATGTTCGCCTACCAGATCATGAGCCAGGGATGGCGCAACATGAATCCCGATGGCCGCTTCGACCGCATCCTCGACGGAGAGCCCTTCCCGGTGCGCGAATGCGAGCGGGAAGAGGTTGCGTCGTCGCATTGAAGCAGACCTCCAGGAGATGAACGGTGGTCAGTTTTCGGCCGGCGGGCCTGGCTCGCCGGCTTGTTCGTCTTCGTCGAGGGCTTGCTGGATGTCGGGGCGTTCGGCGATGAGTTTGCGGAAGTGGGCGGCCCAGTATTCGCTGGAGTGCTGCTGCATCTGCTGGTCTTCTTCGTGTTCGGGAGTGCCGGGGTGGATGAGTCCGGTGATGTAGGGCTGGTAGGGCGGTGGCTCGATGCCGACGGCGAGAGCGGCGGCGGCGCGGGCGGCGTATTGGGCTTCGTGGCGGCGGACGGCGTCTCCGAAGGTGTATTCGGCGATGGACCAGGGGCGGTTGAGAGGGTCTCGGTTGGTGGATCCGGAGAGTAGTGCGGAGGCGCGGGCGATGCGGTTAGGGTGTAGGGAATAGGGTGTAGGGTGTAGAGTCGCTCCGCCTGTCGGCTGCGCTCCGGCCTGCGGCAGCGCGGTACGGTCCTGCGGACCGGCTTGATACGCGGGGCTAAAGCCCCGCTCTTCTACCGGGCCTTGCTGCGCAAGGCTGGAGGCCGCTGGGTCAGGGCTCTGGCTTTCAACCTTGATCGCAGGGCTCAGGGCACAGGGCTCAGGGAACAGGGTGGTGGTGCTGGCGTTATCGCTTCCCTGGATTGTGGCTGGTTCAGTAGAAGCAGGTCCTTCGACTGCGCACGCTACGCGTGCTTCGCTCAGGATGACATCGTTGTGAGTTGGCGTGCGTAGGTCAGCGCTTTCTGATCCCTGTTCCCTGAGCCCTGAGCCCTGCCGTTGTGAGCCCTGTTCCCTGCACCCTGAGTCCTGTTCTTCGCAGAGGCCGCACTGGCAGGCGGGGTGGTGTTCTTCGGGGGGCTGGTTGCGGTACTTCTCGGCGCAGAGCAGGCAGGGGCAGAGGCGGTGGTGGATGGGCTCGGCTTCGTTGGGTTCGAGGATCTCGACGGGCAGGGCGATTTCGTCTCCGTCGGGCGTGAGGATGACGCGGGAGATGGGGCGTGAACCCAGGTCCGAAAATCCGGATCTGGCGCACCCGGAGTTGTCGCGTGAATCGGAGTCGTCGTCATCGCGGCTTGAGGATGCGGAGCGGGCGGATGCGGGCGCGGCGTCGATGAGGGGCTGGCGGGAGAGATTGGCCATCGAGACCTGCTGGTTCCAGGTCATGGAGTTGGCGGTGCGGGTGTCGATGCGGTTCTCGGCCTGGGCGACGGCGATGCGGTAGAGGTTGATCTGGATGGATGCGCGATCCTCGGGAAAGAGGAGTTGGACGGGCGGCTGGATCTGCGGTGCTGAGGCCAGCTCGGCGACGGGGATGGCTCCGTAGTCGTAGGTCTGGATCGGTGCCTGGGTGTGTGGGCGGGTGCGGACCGCGGTTCGTTGGGGACGCGGCTGACAGTTCTGGTGGTAGAAGCAGAAGTTCCGGCTGCGCATCGCGGCCATGCCACATTGGATTCCGCTGGTGCGGATGTGGCGGCACTGGTTGACCATGGTTGGCCCTCCCCGGGGTGATTTTGCAAAGATCTGATTCTGTGTGGCTTGGCGGTGCTTTGGCGGTAAAGATCTGAAAATGCGTGGGTTGGATACAAAGATTTGATAATAAATGGCTTGCGACCCGGAAAAGCAAAAGGCGCAGCTGAGTGGCTGCGCCTTCGTTGAATTTAGCTCTAATTCAAGTTTATCAGGTTGGGTTAAATTGTCGGCCAGAAAAGACAGCCATTAGCCATTGGGGATTAGGGATTAGCCATTAGCCATTAGCATTCCGATTCGCTGCGCCTTTGGCTACGCTCAAGCCTACGGCAGTGAGGTTCGGCCCTTCGGGTCGATCTTTTATCCCCCGACTAAAGCCGGGGGCTTCTACCGAGCCTCGCGCTGCGAGGCTTGAGATTCCTGGTTGAGATAATTGCTTTCCCCACCCTTTCGCTGCGCGAAGGATGGGGCACCCTCGGCCAACGACGTGCCTGATCGGAATTTGATGTTGCTAATGCCCCGAGGGACTTCGTTGACCAACTCCATCTGAAAGTCCCATATGGCGATTTAGGACTCCGCTGCATTGAATGTGGTAAGCCAGTAAAACCTCACGCGAGCAAGAGAAAATCGGCCCATTTTGAATATCTTCGTCGGAACAAGAAGTGTTCGCTAAGCGATGTTCCCAACCCGGAAGCCCCTCAAAGCTAACGTTTGCGCGTTATTTAGGAAGAACAGCGCATGCACGAGATGATTACCGCGGCCACGTGAATCC
The DNA here is from genome assembly GCA_963725225.1 of uncultured Acidobacteriaceae bacterium. Classification (GTDB taxonomy): domain Bacteria; phylum Acidobacteriota; class Terriglobia; order Terriglobales; family Acidobacteriaceae; genus Silvibacterium. Next base: position 209,006 of record CAVRXY010000007.1, on the reverse strand, counting down.
GCTCTCCGCGAGATCAGCTTTGATCAGGTTACCCCTTGAGATTCGGCTAGGCGGCACACGCTCCAAGCCTGCCAGAGGTGGCGGAGGTGGCTGATCAAATGAAAAGCAGGTCCTTCGACTCGCCTGTCGCTGCGCTCCCGGCTCGCTCAGGATGACATCCTTAAGGAATTTGCGCGAGGAAAGCTGGTTTGCTTTGGCTACGCTGAGGACAAGCTCTTCGGCTCCGCTCGGGATGACATCGGCCTAGATTGTCGCTTCAACTCTCCCACTCAAGCCAAAGGGTTGAATGCGCATCCCTAACCTTGCGGCCAATTTTGGAGCAGGTTAAGAAAAAACGGCGGGCCACCCCGCGCGATTGCGCTAAGGCGCATCACAGGACAAATGGGTAGAGACTATGATGCCGCGCCGTCTTCACGAGACGCCCTCAAAATGTTCTCTGAGGACTTGATACTCCCAGTTGAAAAGCTAGCCAACATTGTTTACTTAGGTATCCGCAGCGGTGCTGACGCTAACCAATGTCAACACTACCTGCACCTGGCCGACGAAATGATTGCCGATTTGCGCGAGCAGCTGATGGCTCATTGCGGCCCGACATCCACGTGGAGGCGAAACATATCTTAAACGTCTGATTGCGTGATTGTTTGGGCAGTTGTTGTCTGAAGGCGGCGATTCTCTGAAGACAACGGGGCAAATCGAGTCACCTTCGAATGGCCATCCTGCAAGCAAATGGCTCCCGGTACCCATCGCAGCAATAAACGTGAGTCGCAATCACATTTTTAGAGATGCAATCGCGGCGCGGCTTGAGGCTATAGGAGAAATCGAACAGAGAACCGGATCATGGGCAACGGAGGCAAAGGCGGGGGGGAGTTTGCACATCGGGTCAATCTGGACGGGACGATAGATTCGATTTGCCTGTACTGTTTTCGCACCGTAGCCACATCGCACGATGAGTCCACTCTGTTGTTCCGTCAAGCTCAGCACATTTGCGACGCCCTCGCACGGATCACGTCGTCTGACGACCAGCCGCGGACGATTAAGGCTGAGCAGCCTCCGACTTCAGATTAGTCAGGGTTGACTTTGATCCTCGGCGAGGCGGCGCACGTTCCATGCTTGCCGGAGGTGGCGTCGCTCGTGGGCGGCGATGGTGTGGAGTCCGGTGGCGAGGCTGGTCGGGTGAAAAGCAGATCCTTCGACTCCGCTCAGGACAGGCTCTTCGACTGCGTTCGGCGCACGCCGAACTTCGCTCGGGATGACAACGGTTAAATTTGTCGCTTTCCGCATCTCCCACTCAAGCCAAAGGAAGGCTTGAGTGGGGCACCGTCTGATGTCATTTGGCGAAGCGTTATGCGGTCACGGCGACGCTGTTGAAGAGTTTCAGGCGGGAGAGGGCGACTTCCTTCACGGCGTCGATGACGGGGGGAAGGATCTTGTAGGGCACGACTTCGTTGGGGTGTTGGGCGAGGCTGGCTTCGAGGCTCTGTCTCCAGGCGACGCGCAGCTCGGTGTTGATGTGGACGATGTTGATGCCGGCGGCGATGGCGCGGCGGAAGTCTTCGTCGTCGGTGCCCGAGCCGCCGTGCAGGGTGATGGGGACGCCGGTGGCCTTCTTGATGTCGGCGATGCGCTGGATGTCGAGGTGTTTGCGGGCTTCTCCGTGAACCATGCTGGCGGACATGCCGTGCATGTTGCCGACGGCGGGGGCGAGGATGTCGATGCCGGTGGCGGCGACGAACTTGCGGGCTTCTTCGGGGGTGGTCAGGCCCTTGGAGGTGTCGATGGCGGTCTCGTGGATTTCAGAGCCGGTGCCGATGTCGCCGATTTCTCCTTCGATGAGGATGGCGGGATTGATGGCCTTGAGCGCGGCGACGGCTTCTTTGGTCTGGCGGACGTTCTCGTCGATGGGCAGCGCGGAGAGGTCGAAGACGATGGAATCGAATCCGGCGCGGGCGGCCTCTTCGGCCTTGGCGAGGGAGTGGGTGTGGTCGGCGTTGAGAAAGATGGGGACGCCGGACTCTTCGCGCAGGCTGCGAACCACGGCGGCGATCTCGCGGACGCCCATGAAGTCGCGCTCGCCCTGGGAGGCTCCGACGATGACGGGGACGTCGAGCTCACGGGCGGCGGCGACGACGGCTTTCAGGAGAATGAGGTCGGAGATGTTGAAGTGGCCGATCGCCACTCCCCGTTGTTGCGACTGCTCGATGACTTCGCGCAGGGTTTGCATGGGCGTACCTCCAGCTGGTTTTTGGCTATCCCTTTGATGATTCTGCGCCCCGCGAGGTGACGATTCAAATTGAACAGTCGGTGACATGAGGCCAGGCGGAGGAGCGTGAATGCTTTGCGATGGATGCTGACTCGCTAAACTGAAGTCTGCATGTTTCCCACGATTGTCGAGTCGGTAACCACGATTCTTACCTTTGCCGGAATCTTCTACTACATCGCCGTGCTGTGGAGCGGGCGGTCGTTTGTGCGGGCTCAGGACTCAGGGCTCAGGGCTCAGGGCGCAGAAGAAAACCGCGAAAAGCCCGCTCCTCCATCGGTGAGCATTCTGAAGCCGGTGAAGGGGCTGGATCCGGGCATGTATGAGGCCTTTGCCAGCCACTGCCGGCAGGAATATGCGGGGCGAATACGAGCTGCTGTTCGGGGTTTCGTCGCTGAGCGACCCGGCCGAGGCCGCCGTAATTGAAGCGATAGAGCGGCTGATGGCGGAGTTTCCTGAGCGCAGCATCCGGCTGGTCGAGTGTCCGGAGAAGCTGGGGCCGAATGGGAAGATGGGCAACGTGGTGCAGCTGGCCCGCGAGGCGCGATTCGACTACCTGATCGTCAACGACAGCGATATCCGGGTGGGGCCGCGTTACCTGGCGCGGGTGATGGGGGAGTTTTCGACACAGGGCTCAGGGCTCAGGGCTCAGGGCTCAGGGAAGAGCAAGCCTGTAGGGCTGGTGACAGCGGCGTATCGGGGGCGGACAAGTCCCAGGTCCCAGAATCGGGACCCGGGGCACCCGGATTCACGGTCGGTCCGAACCACGCTTGGATCGAAGCTGGAGGCGCTGGGGATTTCGACGGATTTCTTTCCGGGTGTGCTGGTGGCGCTGAAGCTCGATGGGGAGATTCGCTTCGGGCTGGGGTCTACGCTGGCCGTGTCCAGGACTGCTCTCGACGCGATCGGGGGATTTGCGCCGCTGGTGGACTCGCTGGCCGACGACTATGAGCTGGGGCATCGGATTGCGCAGGCCGGGTTTGCGGTCGCGCTGAGCCGCGAGGTTGTCGATACTTCGGTGCCGGCCTACGACCTGTCCGGATACCTTGCACATCAGCTGCGCTGGGCACGGGGTATTCGCGACTCGCGCAAGGCGGGCTACCTGGGACTGATTTTTACCTTTGGATTGCCGTGGGCGATCCTGAACGCGGTTGCCTCGGGGTTCGCGCTGGAGAGCCTGGCGCTGCTGAGCATGGCCTGCCTGGCGCGGGTGACGGTAGCGCTGGCGGTAGGGGTGGGTATACTGGGCGACCGGCAGGTGCTGCGCGACCTGTGGCTGCTGCCGGTGCGCGACCTGGCAGCGCTGGGGGTGTGGGCGTGGAGCTTCGCCGGCAATACCGTCACCTGGCGGGGACAGACGTTCACGCTGGAGAACGGCGTTCTGAAGAAGACAGGGATCGGGGAATAGGGCTCAGGGCTCAGGGCTCAGGGCTCAGGGCTCAGGGCTCAGGGCTCAGGGCTCAGGGCTCAGGGCTCAGGGCTCAGGGCTCAGGGCTCAGGGCTCAGGGCTCAGGGCTCAGGGTTCAGAGGCTAGTGGCTCAGGGCTCAGGGCTCGGGGCTCAGAAGCCAGGTCCTTCGACTCGCGGCTCGCCTGCGGTCGACCTTCGCTCAGGATGACATCCGTTGATATTTCTGGCTGACGGGAGAAGCAGGTCCTTCGACTGCGCCTGTCGCCGCGGCGCCCTCTCGCTCAGGATGACATCTCGTTGTTAGTTATCGCCGACGGCTGATTGAGGAGCCCTGTGCTCTGTGCCCTGCTGCCCTGTTCCCTGCGCCCTGCGTTAAAACGCGGCTCCGCCGTTGTTGGGCTGGTTGCTGATGATCTCGCGGCCGCCGTCGCGGGCGATGATGTACGCCGTTCCGGGCAAGGTGGGAATGCTGGTCTGCGGCGTCCAGAGAAAGACCCGCGTCTGACTCTGCCAGAGCGTAGCGAGATCGGCATCGTTAAGGAAGATCGATGGCGCGTCGGGCGCGAAGGACCAGGGGGCGAGGATGTCGGGACGCCGGTCGAGGAGCTTGACCTGGCGCTCGAGGTAGAAGGGCAAGCGCAGAAGCGTCCTGGTAGGCACCGTTGATGACGACGACATCGCCGGGGTCGACTTCAGGCTTGATGGCCTCGGCGAGGACGGCGGAGGAAACGACGGGCGAGAAGGTGTTAAGCGCGAGGTGCGCGGCGATGAGAACGAAGACCATCATTCCTGCCAGGAAGCAGTTCGCCATACGCGCCTTGCCCTTGAGGCGGAAGAAGAGATTGGCGGTGACTCCGACGAGGAGCGCAGCGGCGGCGATGAGCAGCGGGATGCGGAATGCGCCCATCGAAGCGGCGGTGAGGTCGAAGAGGTAGCCGAAGAAGAGCCGGTGCTGCCCGGGATGGAGGTGCAGCAGCGTGGCAATGTCCGTGCCCTGCGCGGGGATGGGCGCGCGGAAGGCCAGAACCACGAAGAGGGCTGCTTTGAGCACGCCGGCGACGAAGAGGATCCAGGCGAAGATGCGGGCGAGTTGTGACGGAGCGTGCTCGTCGGCGGCGAGCCATCCCGCAGCCAGAAGGCTCAGAGCGGGCAGAGCGGGGAGGCTGAGGAATTCCTGACGGGTGGAGAAGGTGTAGAGGACGACGACCAGCGCCGCCCAGAGGACGAGGAGAAGGATCGCCTGATCGGTGTGGTCGAGCTCAGCGCGGCGGGTGAAGAAGCGTGTGGAAAGCCGGCCCAGGGCGGCGAGGGCAAAGAGAAACCAGGGCGTGATCCATATGAGGACAAACACCCAGAAGGCCGGGAAGGGCACCTTCGCGACCACGTGTGCCGGAGCGAGGAAGCGCTCGGCCGGGGTAGCGCGAAAGGCGGCTACCATCCAGGGGATGAGGATCAACACGAAGACACCGATGCCGACGGCCGGACGCCAGCGCGCGAGATGCTTCAGGTTGTTTGTGTAGAAGAGAAACAACAGGACGATGCCGATGGGCAGGACAACGCCGGCGAGTCCTATCGAGAGAAAGCCGAGAGCGCAGGCGGCTCCGAAGCCGGCGGAGGTCTGCCAGGAGTGCACGCGCAGCGAGCGCCAGAAGAAATAGACGGCCAGCGTGAGCCAGAGGGTCAGCAGAACGACCGGGAAAAGCAGATGACCGAAGAGAAAGATGCCGCATGAGGTGACGAGGATAAGAGCGGCGTAAAACCCCGCGACCGGGGTGAGAAAGAGGCGCGAGCCTAACGTGAGGGTAAGGGCGAACAGGGCCAGAACGGCGAGGGCGAGCGGGATCCGGGCGCTGTGGTCGGATACTCCGAAGATGCGGAAGCAGGCGGCGGTGGCCCAGATGAGCAGGGGCGGGGTCTGCGGCGAGCGAACGCCGTTGATATGCGGGATGACCCAGTCGCCGGTAACCGCCATCTCGCGCGCCGCTTCGGCGTTGACGGCGTCAGGACCGTCGATCAGCGGAGGCTTGATCAGGGAGAATGAAGCATACAGCAGCACCCACAGGCCGAGCAGGGGAAAGACGAAACGCTTGGCGGTGCGCAGACTGTTCACGGTCGCGTCTCCGGTCTCGCGTCCAGTCTCTCGTGGTGGCGGGGCATTGGGCGATTATAGAGAAACGAGGGAACAGGGAGTAGGGCTCAGGGCTCAGGGCTCAGGGCTCAGGGCTCAGGGCTCAGGGCTCAGGGCTCAGGGCTCAGGGCTCAGGGCTCAGGGCTCAGAGTTGGACGTTCCGCCATTCCAGAAGCGGTGGGTGGCTGGTTAGGGGAGAAGCAGGTCCTTCGACTGCCTTTCGCTTCGCTTCCGCCTCGCTCAGGATGACATCGTTGAGTGTTTTGCTTGTTGTCGAAAAACAGCAGGTCCTTCGACTGCGCTCAGGATGACATCGTTGTTAGTTATCGCCCATCGCTGATTGAGGGGTTCTGTCTTCTGAGCCCTGTTCCCTGTGCCCTGTTCCCTGCTGTTGTGAGCCCTGTGCCCTGAGCCCTGAGTCGTTCGCGGCGATATAGTAAGGAAGGCTCAGCCCATATCCATGTCCACCGCTTTGCAGGCTCCAGCGACCACGCTGCTCTACAACGACTGGTATCCGGCGATGCGCAGCGAGGCGCTGCGCGGGAAAGAGCTGCGCACGGCGATGCTGATGGGGATTCCGCTGGTGCTGGGGCGCAAGCAGGACGGCCGGCTGTTCGCCATGCGCGACAGCTGCCCGCATCGCGGCATTCCGCTCTCCTGCGGGTGGTTCGACGGGCGCGAGCTGACGTGCAAATATCACGGATGGGCGTTTGAGCCGGCCAGCGGGCAGTGCACGCAGATTCCGTCGCTGACGGCGAGCGACACGCTCGATCCGCACAAGATTTATGCCACGGCGTTTCCCTGCGAAGAGCGGGACGGCTACGCGTGGGTCTATATTCCGGAGCCGGGCACGGGACGGGCGCGCGCAGCCGAGCGGGAAGCGGGAGCTGCCTCCGGTGCCAGAGGTGCCGAAGTTCGGGCCGCGATTTCGGACGGCGCATCTGACGGCCGACCTGCCCTGCAATGTGGATCACGGCATTATCGGGCTGATGGATCCGGCGCACGGGCCGTTCGTGCACCAGGCGTGGTGGTGGCGCAAGCGGGCGAGCATCCACGAAAAAGAAAAGCACTTCGAGCCGATTCCGGAGGGGTTCCGCATGTCGGCGCATGCGCCCTCGGGGAACAGCGCGCCGTACAAGCTGCTGGGCGTATACGGAGAGCCGATTACGACGACGATCGACTTTGTTCTGCCCAACCGGCGCTATGAGACGATCCGCTGCGGCGACAAGTGGTTCGCGAGCCTGACAACTGTAACTCCTACGGTTGCAAATGCGTGCCGCATCGATGTGTGCGCGGCGTGGAACGTGTTCTATGCCGTTCCACTGGTGAAGACGATTGCGATGTTCTTCGGCAGGCGATTTGTGCGCCAGGACCAGGAGACGATGATCCAGCAGGCCGAGGGTCTGAAGTACGATCCGTCGCTGATGCTGATTGACGATGCGGACCGTCCGGCGAAGTGGTACTTCGCGCTCAAGCAGGCGCGGCTGGACTCGCTGAAGACGGGCGAGCCGGCAAAGCATCCGATGAGCGGGCCGGTGGTGTTGCGGTGGCGAAGCTGAGAAGCAGGGCTCAGGGCTCAGGGCTCAGGGCTCAGGGCTCAGGGCTCAGGGCTCAGGGCTCAGGGCTCAGGGCTCAGGGCTCAGGGCTCAGGGCTCAGGGCTCAGGAGTTGGACGCCTTGCTATTCGGCGTGGCGGATGGCTTCGTTCAGGAGCTGGGTCGCGTTTTCCATGACCGGCTTGCCGTGACCGACGACGATCTTCTTCGGCTGGAGTGAGGCGAGTTTGCGGGCGCTCTCGATGGCGGTGGGCTTGTGCCAGGTGGCAAAGTTCGCGAACGGGAAAATCAGAGGACCATCGCCTGAGACGCGCAGACCGCCGACGGCAGTCAGCGCGTCGCCGGCGATGACCGTGCCGGAGCGCGTATCGAGAAATGCGATATGGCCGGGCGTGTGGCCGGGCGTGGCGATCACTTGAAGCGATCCGTAGATTTCGCCGTCGGTGAGAAGGACAGTCGGAACGGTTTCGACTTTGGAGAAGCTTCCCCTGACCTTTACCGCGGGCTCATCGGGTTCGGTACGAAAGTCGCGGGTAAGCAGGCGCGATTCCCGGCGGCCGACAGCGACTTCTATGCCGATAAGCCGGAGGGCGAGCGCGTCCAGCGATCCCACGTGATCCATGTGCGCATGGGTGAGGAGAATGCGGCGCAGCGGACGGTTCAAGGAATGCGCTGCATGAAGGATCTTATCCGCGGAGGCGGGGATCATGGTGTCGACCAGCGTCAGCCCGTCGTCTTCCCGGACCAGAAAGCAGTTGACCAATCCAAGGCGGGTAAGCTGAATGATTTCCGGGGTGATTTCAATCTGTTTCATGCAACGTGCGTTCTCTGGGTGATCATTTGCCAGTTCATCAGGACTGCGGTGCGGCTTCGAGTATAGGCGTTTCTTCCTCGATTACGAGTTCATCGACGGAAATGCCCATCAACTGCCCGATTTCTTTGAATTTTGCCACCCATTCATCGGCGCGCGCCGACTCGGTATCGGGCTCCGGTTTGGGCTGCGAGCCTTCGCGGCCTTCGCTCCATTGGTTGTGGTTCTGGCTTTGATGGCCGGGTACAGCCTCAGGTAGATGTCGTACCAGAGGTTCTGCGCCTGCCACAGGTTGAGATCAAAGGGAAGCTCGGAGATGGTTCGCGCTACGAACAACGCATTCTCGAGGAGCGGGGTCTGCTGTTCGCCGGTTGACACTACTTCTTCCTGCAGGCGCACCATGGCCTGCTTCATCTGCTGGTCGGCGATGTAGCTGAGCTGCGGCTTGTCGAGCTCCACGTGATCGGTTTCGGCGAGACCGAGATAGACACGCATCTGAATGGCATCGATGGGATTGCTGTCGAGCGCCCGGCGCATGCCGGCGTTGATGGCGAAGGTGGCGGCGAGGGTGAGCGCGGCGCGGACGCTGCAGGCCGGTCTTGCCGAGGAAGTGCAGCAGCGAGGCCTGATCCTCGTAGATGGACGCGAGGCTGGCCTCGACTCGCTGCAGGCGGGGCTTGAGGATGAGCTCCATGATGCGCTGCTGCTCGTCGCGGAAGAGCGACTGGATGGAGTAGGTCGTCGCTCCGAAGTAGCGGTCGAAGCCGCGAATGACCTCGGGGAAATCGGCGCGGATGACGGCGGCGCGCGCCGACCGGGCGAATTCCTCGTAGCAGGCCTTCTTCTTCGGGCTTGTGACTCTTGACCGCGGCGGAGATGTTCTGGTCGCCGAAGTGGACCACGGCGAAGACCACGGTTTCCTGCTTGTCGGTGATCTTTGACTGGATGTGGGCCTTGCCGATGGCGAGACGGCCCCGGCCGGAATTTTCGACTCCGTATTCGAGGCGGCGGACGGTGAAGCAGAAGAGGTCGGTCTGGTCGGGATAGCTGGTGAAGACCGAGCTGATGGCGTAATGCGCTCCGACCTGCTCGAGGTCCACCTGCATGCCCTTGACATAGGTGTCGTATACCCCGGCTCCGTTCCTGCAGCTCCGGGATGTTGCTTGGCGCGGTCCCCAGCCGGGCTTCAAACTCGGCCTCGAGGTTGGCGGCGTCCTGGCCGAAGAGGGTTCGCGCGAGTTGCAGGACGCGGGAGGCGTAGGCGATGATCTGTACCGTTTCGATGCCGGAGATCTCGTCGAAGAACCATCCGCAACTGGTGTACATGAGCTGGGCGTGGCGTTCGAGCTCCATCAACTGGAGGGCCGCGACCCGCTCATCAGGATCGAGATCGTGCGAAGCATGGATGGCCAGGAATGCATCGACGCTTTCCGGGCTGCGATCGAGCACTACCGAGATGTAGGCGTTGCGGGCCGCGTCCAGGTCTTTGAAAAGCCCGGCGGAGCGCTTGCTTACCAGTGGAGCTACGGTATCGCGGAGCCAGTCGAGCGACTCGCGCAGGGGCCGTCTCCACTGCTGATTCCATCCCTGCCTGCCGCCATTGCAGCCGCAGTCGGAACGCCATCGCTCGACGCCGTGCGCGCAGCTCCATGAGGTGTCCTCGAAGATCTGTGCCTCGTAAGCGGGCGGAAATTTCTCCAGGAACTCGCCGTAGTTGGTGAGCTTGACCTGGCCTTCGTTTTCAAGCCATTTGAGCGCCCAGGCGAGAGCCATCTCGCCGTAGCGGTGATGATGGCCGTAGCTTTCGCCGTCGGTCGCCACATGCACGAGCTGCGTGTGGTCGCTCTTCTCTGAGAAGCCGCCAAGGAGCCGGCGGGCAAAGGTCTCGCCGTCATTGAGCAGGCCTTCAAAGGCGATGGCCCGCGAGCGGGGTCCGTCGTAGAAGAAGGCGGCGATGGAGCGGCCTTCCTTGAGCTTCACGAGGTAGGGCTGGGTGGTATCGACATCGGCTGAGGGGGTTTCCTTCCAGGGGATCTCGGCGGGTGGGTCGGCAGCAGGCGGGGTGGCGGCTGATGTTCCGTCGGGCGCGGGAGCGGTGGACTGCGCGGCGTCAGGCGGGGCCTGGGTTGCGGCGTCCTTGGCCGCCTGTTTGGCCCGGCCCTTTGCACCTTTGGCGGCTTTGGGCGGCGGGGAGCTTGCGCACGCGAGCACACTGATGCGGGGCGAGCACGACGAAGCGGATGCCGTGCGCGGCCAGGATGTCGAGGGTTTCGAGATCGACGGCGGTTTCCGACAGCCACATGCCTTCGGGTTTTCGTCCGAAGCGCGATTCAAAGTCGGCGATGCCCCAGACGATCTGGGTGATCTTGTCGCGGGTGGAAGCCAGCGGCATGATGATGTGGTTGTAGACCTGAGCCATTGCCGAGCCATGGCCTGCAAAGCGCCGCTGGCTGTGAGCATCGGCGTCGAGGATCATCTGGTAAACGCGGTGGGCGTTGTCCTTGAGCCAGGAGAGCAGCGTAGGGCCGAAGTTGAAGCTGATGCGGCCGTAATTATTGAGGATGCGGATGATCTTGTTCTTCCCGTTGACGACGCGGGCGGCGCCGTTGGGCGCATAGCATTCCGCGGTGATGCGCTCATTCCAGTCGTGGTAGGGCGCGGCGGAGGCTTGTATCTCGACTGCTTCAAGCCAGGGGTTTTCCCGCGGGGGCTGGTAAAAGTGGCCGTGAATGCAGACGTAGCGTTCGGGGGCAGGCATCGGACTCCTTACTTCAGGGCTCAGGGCTCAGGGCTCAGGGCTCAGGGCTCAGGGCTCAGGGCTCAGGGCAGGGTCAGGGCTCAGGGCTCAGGGCTCAGGGCTCAGGGCTCAGGGCTCAGGGCTCAGGGCTCAGGGCTCAGGGCTCAGGGCTCAGGGCTCAGGGCTCAGGGCTCAGGGCTCAGGGCTCAGGGCTCAGGGCTCAGGGCTCAGAATGACGCTAATGCGGCTGGTGGGTTTGATGCAAGGGCTCGAGCTCAGGGAGGCCAGGGCACAGGGAACAGGGAACAGTACGACCGTAATGGGGTCCTTGGGGTCGATGCGATTTATTCCGACGAAGAGGGAAACACTGACAGCTAGAGTTGAGGGACCGAGACATCGAAATAATTCCAACGGGTGGAAAGAATTGGGTCAATTCATTCCGCGATTTGATCGTTTGGCAGCGGGCCATTCAGCTCAGTACTGCGATTTACAGACTGACAGGCCGATTTTCCGAAGGAAGAGATTTACGGTCTAACGAGCCAGCTTCGGCGGGCTGGTGTCTCGGTTGCCAGCAATATTGCAGAGGGATATGGACGGGCGTCGAGTCGCGAGTACAAGCAGTTTCTTGCCATGGCGCGCGGCTCGAATCTTGAGATTCAAACGCAACTGACAATCGCCGGCGAACTCGGCTTCGCAGCCGTATCCAAGCTTCACGCAACGGAAGAGTTATCTCATGAAGTGGGCAAGATGCTCAGAGCAATCATCACCAAGCTCGGCGCCTAGCGGGAATTCTTGAGCCCTGCGCCTGTTCCCTGTGCCCTGAACCCTGTGCCTTGCCTCATTCGTAGCGCAGGGCTTCGATGGGGTCGAGGTTGGCGGCTTTCCAGGCCGGGTAGATGCCGAAGACCAGACCGATGGCGCAGGAGACGGTGAATCCGATGATCGCCCAGGTCGGGGACATGGTGGCCGGCAGCGCGGCGATGATGAGGCGTATGAGCAGGGTCAGGATTGCGCCGACGACAATGCCGATGAGGCCTCCGATGGCACAGAGGGTGGTCGCCTCCATGGTGAACTGCACGAGGATGTTCTGTTTCGTCGCGCCGATGGCCTTGCGGACACCGATTTCGCGGGTTCGCTCGGTGACCGAGACGAGCATGATGTTCATGACACCGACGCCGCCGACCATGAGGCCGACGCTCGAGACGGCGACCATGAAGATGGCGAGGCCGCCGGTGAGCTGGTTCCAGAGGCGGGCGATGGTATCGGGGGCGAAGATCTCGAAGTTGTCCTTCTGCCAGGCTGCAACCTTACGGCGGCGGCGGAGCAGCTCGCGGATCTCGTCTTCGACGAGGCTGCGGTTGCGCGGGTCGTCGTACTTGACGCTGAGCCAGTAGTCCTTCTCTTCGGGATGGAGCTTGAGGAAGGTGTGGAGGGGGAAGGCGGCCTTGTTGTCCTCGGGATTGTCGCCACCGCCGAAGACCTGCTTGCGCTTGTCGAAGACGCCGATGACGGTGAAGAGATCGCCCTCGATATTGACCTCTTTGTTGATGGCGCTTTCGTTGCCGAAGAGCTTCTCGGCGGTGTCGTGGCCGAGGATGACCACGTTGGCGCGGCGCTGGTCTTCGTCCTCGGTGAAGAGGCGGCCTTCGATGAGATTCAGGTCATAGATTTTCTGGACCTCAGTCGTCGTGCCTTCTTCCATGGTGCCCTGGGCCTTCTTGCTGCCGTACTTCACGCCGATGACGCCGACCTGGAAGATCTTGTTTACGTGGCGAAGCGAGGCGTCGGCAGCGAGAACGTGAGGCAGGCTGCGCATGGCGATAGCGTCGTCAAGCGTCATGCGCTTGCGGGCCAGCATTTCGGCCGTAGGCCGCACGCCGATGACGGGCATGTGAAAGATCCAGAGGACGTTTGAGCCGAGGGAGTTGACCCAGGTCTGGACGTTGTTGTTGAGGCCGCTGATGATCGACGAGATGGTGATGACGGTGGTCACGCCGATGACGATGCCGAGGATGGTGAGTCCGGAGCGCAGCTTGTTGGCGCGCACGGTTTCGAGAGCCATCTTGATGGATTCGCCGGAGTTGCCGAATTTCATTACGGACCTCCTATAGCTCAGAGCGCAAGGCGACGATGGGATCGAGCATCGCGGCCTGGCGGGCCGGGTAAACACCGAAAAAGATGCCGATGCCGGCGGATACGAAAATTGCGACCAGCACCGACCACAAGGCAATGTCGGACGGGAAGCCGATGATGAGCGTGACCAGCTTGGCGACGCCGGCGCCGGCGAGGATGCCGATGACTCCGCCGAGCAGCGACATGGAGCCGGCTTCGATGAGGAACTGCAGCAGAATGTCCTGATAGCGCGCGCCGAGGGCCTTGCGGACGCCGATCTCGCGGGTGCGCTCGGTGACCGAGACCAGCATGATGTTCATGATGACGATGCCGCCGACGACCAGCGAGATGCAGGCGATGCCGATGACGACGAACAGGAAGGTGGAGCTGATGCTCTTCCAGAGGCCGACGAAGGTTTCATTGGTGGAGAGCTCGAAGCTGTCTTCCGCACCCGGAGCGTCGTGGCGGCGCGAGCGGAGGATCACGCGGGCTTCGTCGGAAGCGCGGTCGAGCGCGGGGCCGACTGAGCCGGCTTTCACATAAATGACGACGCTGTCGTTGGTTCCGTAGGTGTGCTGGTAGGAGGTGATGGGAACGGCGACGTAGTTGTCCTGGCTGACGCCGAGGGTTTCGCCCTGGCGCTCGCCGACGCCGATGACGGTGTAGGGCTCGCCGTCGACGCGGATTTCCTGGCCGATGGGATCGACGTTGGGCAGCAGCTTGTCGACGATGTCGTAGCCGACAATGGCCACGCGCGTCGCGTACTGGTCGTCGGCGGGAATGAAGCTGCGGCCGAGAACGATGTTGAGGTTGGAGATGGCGGGCATGTTCGCGCTCCAGCCGCGAATGTCGGTGTTGTCGCTGGAGTGATTGGTCGCGCTGACTTTGCCGCTGGTGTTGAGCAGAGCCCCGACCGACTGGCAGCTCTTGCAGTTATCCCGGATGGCGTAATAGTCCTCGATTTTGAGGTTCTTGCGCTTCTGGAATTTCTGCCATTGCTCGTAGCTGAAGATGACGGGCGACTGCTTGGAGAGGGTGAAGACATCGGCGCCGTATCCGTAGACCTTGGTGGCGACGTACTGGTTGACGCCGTTGGTGAGAGTGATGACGGCGATGACCGAGGAGACTCCGATGACCACGCCGATGAGGGTGAGGACGGAGCGCAGCTTGTTGGCCCAGAGGGACTGGAGCGCGATTCTGAAGGCTTCTTTAAGTTCCATTGGCGGTCGTCTTCCGGGAACAGGGGGGCAGGTAACAAGTTTATGGCATTTTGGCGGCAGCTCAAGCAGCCAAATTGCCGGTTTGTGACCGGCGGACACCGTCGCGCACGGTTCCGCCCTGCGCCCCGTTGGTGAAGAATACGCAGATGGGAGGGCGTTGGTTCCAGGGGTCAGGGCTCAGGGGTCAGGGATTCAGGGATCAGGGCGCAGGAAATTGGACGTCCCGGGTTCCGGAGGAGGATCCGGGGACGTCCAGTTTTGCTTTTGGGACTTGCTTTGATCAGGCGGTCTTGCGGGCACGCGACCGGTTGCCGGTGGCGGGTCCGGCCTGGCCGGTTCTCGTCGCCATCGACGCTCAGGCCGGAATCGCTCGCCGTTGAACGAGAATGGCGAATCGACGACGTGCAGCCCGTTCTTCTTGAGCCATTGGGGTACGGCTTCGCGGCCGCCTTCTGCGCCATTCGCCGGTCGAGTCGTTGTAGTACTCGTCGACCAGTCCGGGCGTCGGAGGCAGTTTGCCGATGGAGAACGGATCCTTCCCAAGGCTCTCGAGAGCCGCGGAGAACGCCTTCATGTGGGTGATTTCGCGGGTCATGAGGAACTGCAGGGCGTCTTTGGATCCCTGGTCGTCGGTCAGGTGCATGAGGCGCTCGTAGGTGATTTTGGCGCGCGCCTCGGCGGCGATGTTGTTGCGCAGGTCGACGTCCAGTTCGCCGGAGACCTTCAGGTAGTCGGCGGTCCAGGGGCTGCCCATCGAGTTGTAGAGATTCAGGCCGCCGCCGCCGGCCACGGCGACGAGCGGATCCTGCTCCGCGTCCTCCAGGGCCTTTTTCATGGGCTGGAGATGCATGCGGATCAGGGCGCCGACGATTTCGAGGTGGCTGATCTCCTCGGTTCCGATGTCCAGGAGCAGGTCCCGGCGCTCGGGTCGTCGCAGGACCAGCCCTGCACGGTGTATTGCATGGCGGCGGCCAGCTCACCGTTCGCGCCGCCGAACTGCTCGAGCAGCATGCGGCCGAAGCGGACGTCGGGTTGGGCTACTTTGACGTCGTACATGAGTTGCTTTACGTGGTGATACATAGGATTTCCTCGTCAGGACTGCAGGGTTGATCGATCCATCATGGGGGAGACCCGGTGCTCATTCCGTTCAGAGGCAGACAAAATACCGGGCGAATTGGGGGAAACGTACCGGATCGTACGAGGCTTTCAGTGGGTAGGATGCGCGGGAGCGGGGTCGCCGGGTGGCTGGGGCGGGGTGTGAGAGCAAGCAGGACCGGTTCTGGCTACAATCGACGAGGAATGTCGACGACGGTACGATCCTTCGCGAAGATCAATCTTGGGCTGGCCATCGGTCCGGTGCGGACGGACGGGTTTCATTCGCTGACCACGCTCTACCAGACGATTGCGGCGCATGACCTGGTGACGGTGGAGGCGCGTCCGGCTGCGGAGACCTCGATCACGCTGACCAGTAACGACGACCGCGTTCCTGTTGACGAGCGGAATACGGCGTTCAAGGCGGTCGAAGCTGGCGCTGGAATCGGCGAAGCGGGGCGGGGCCGAGGTTCGTGTCCATGCCCAGGTTTCCATAAATATAGATAAGCGGCTGCCGGTGCAGGGCGGGCTGGGGGCGGGATCGGCGAATGCGGTGGCGGCGCTGATCGGGCTGGAGCGGGAGCTGGGAGCGGCGGGGATTGCGCCGTTGTCCGGGCCGGAGAGGCTGAGGATTGCGGCGGCAGGTGGGGTCGGATGTGCCGCTGTTTCTGATTGGCGGGGCGGTGCTGGGCGTGGGTCGCGGCGAGGAGGTGTATCCCATGCCGGATCTGCCGGTTACGGCTTGCGTGGTGGCGCTGCCGGATGTCGGGGTGTCGACGCCGCAGGCCTTTCGCGACTGGGATGCAAAGAAACAGGGATCAGGGATTAGGGAACAGGGATTCGCAGACCAAGATCGTCGCCTCCCTGCCAGGAGTACGCCCGGGATCGGGCACGCTTGCAGGTGATCCGGAGCCCGGAAGATCATCGTCGGGCGCATTGACCGAAGCTGCGGTGTCCGATAGACTTAATGAGTTGAGTCGGGCTCTCTCTGCAGCACTTTGTGAGCCGCACTCCTCCGGTGTCTTCTTAGAAGACCTGGCTGCGATTTCGGGGCCTTCAGCCAACTTTACAGCTGGGGCAAAGAATCCGCTTCTCGCGCTTGTCCGAACCGGGATTGAAAACGACTTCGAAGAAGTCGTCTTTCCTCAGAATCCCCTCCTCGGTGAAATCAAGCGCGTACTTGCGGCCTCGGAAGAGCCGGAGCGTGCGGCTCTTTATGCGTCGCTTTCCGGTTCCGGATCGGCCCTGTTTGGGCTTTACGGGACGCAGGAAGCAGCGCGGGCAGCGGTGGCACGGCTGGACGCGATGGGAATCCGGTCGGTGATGACGGAGACCATGCCCCGCGAGAGGTATTGGCGTTCGATGCTGGCAGGGATTAGGGATTAGGAAGCAGGGCTCAGGGAACAGGGCTCAGGGCACAGCAGGTCAAGATTGTTGTTTCCCACCCTTCGCTTCACTCAGGATGGGGCATCCAGGTTCACGGGCGTGGTTTGACGTTATTTGTAGCAGGGGCTAAAGCCCCGTTTATTTGAAGGCGATCTACGGCACGGCTGAAGCCGTGCCCTGATACAAAGCCTGAGTGGCAGCAGTTTGAAGTTTTAGTACTGGGCGATCGACTAACGGTAGGTCGCTTAAGGGAACAGGGGTCAGGAACTGAAACAGGCTCGGACAGACAGCAGGTCAAGATTGTTGACCGCTCACTCGGATGATCGATTCACGGGCTTAGTGACTTTCTGCCAAGGCAGCCAAAAGCGTCTGCGCTGGGTCCCGAAGTCGAGTGGCGGCAGTTTGAAGTTTTAGTACTGGGCGATCGACTAACGGTAGGTCAAGTGCCTTTGGAGCACTTTGTCTAGGTTCGAATCCTAGTCGCCCAGCCAGAAATGAGTTTGAGCGCCGGAGGTAAACCTCTCCGGCGGAACGAAGCCCTGGCAGCAGGCCCGCCAGACGACACGAATGCAGGACAACCAGAGCCAACCAGCTTGGGAGAATCTTGTGAAAAACGAAACAGTGATGGAATCGGCAGTCGCGGAGCCAGTGAGCTCCACGACAGGTGCAGAGCAAAACGGCAGCGGACCACGGTCTCATGCTCCGGCGGAGACGAAGGCTCCAGCGGAGAAGGCTCCGGCGGAAAAGAAGCGGTCGCGGTCGCACAGCGAAGACAAGCGCTTCAAGATTTTTTCCGGGTCGGCGAATCGTCCGCTGGCGGCGGAGATCTGCAAGCACATCGGGATCACGCTGGGCGAGACCAAGATGCAGCGTTTCGCCGACGGCGAGGTTTATTTTCAGCTGCTGGAAAATGTCCGCGGAACGGATGTGTTCATCGTCCAGCCCACCTGCAATCCGGTGGACCAGCACCTGGTGGAGCTGCTGATCATGATCGATGCGCTGAAGCGGGCATCGGCGGGCCGCATCACAGTTGTCGTTCCGTACTACGGGTATGCCCGGCAGGACCGCAAGGACCGGCCCCGAGTGGCGATTTCGTCGAAGCTGATCGCCGATCTGCTGACTACGGCGGGAGCGAACCGGGCGCTGTTTATGGACCTGCATGCGGCGCAGATTCAAGGATTTTTCAATATTCCGGTAGATCATATGTTTGCCAGCCCGGTGATGGTGAGCTACTTCCGGGAGCTGAACCTGCCGAACCTGACCGTGGTTTCGCCGGATGCGGGAGGCGTGGAGCGCGCGCGCTTCTTTGCGACGAAGATGGGGGCTCCGCTGGCCATTGTGGACAAGCGGAGAACGGATATCAACGTGACCGAAGTGATGCATGTGATCGGCGATGTGCAGGGCCAGACGTGCCTGATCATCGATGACATTGTCGATACGGCAGGCACGCTGGTGAAGACGGTCGACGCGCTGCTGGAAAAGGGCGCGACCAAGGTTTATGCATGCGCTTCGCACGCGGTGCTTTCGGGCCCGGCGATCGAGCGTATCGCCAACTCCCGGCTCGAAGAGCTGGTGGTGAGCGACTCGATCCCGCTGACCGAGGCGGCGCAGAAGCTGGCGAAGATCAAAGTGCGTTCGGTGGCGGGGCTGCTGGCCGCGACCATCGAGAGCATTCACATGGAGACGAGCGTGAGCTCGCTCTTTAACTAGAAGCAGCCATTAGCGATTAGGGATTAGCCATTAGTCATTGAAACCGCGGCTGTGAGCCGCCAGTTAACCGTCGGACCGAATAGGTTCGGCAAAGGGAGCGGAGCGAGAAGCAGGATTGAGCGAAAGACTGGATTAGCTCAGATCTTAATGGCTGATGGCTAATCCCTGATCCCTGCTCTCACCGTGCCCGAAGGAAGAGGACAATGATCAGTCAGGAAGTAGTTGCAGCAACGCCCCGCGAGGGCAAGTTCAACAAGAATGCGGCCCGCCGCGTGCGCGTGAAGGGCAAGATTCCCGCCGTGGTTTACGGTGCGGCGGAGCCGGCGGTGGCCATCGAGGTCGATCCCAAGCAGATCCAGAAGATCCTGCATTCGGACTCCGGCCACAACTCGATTTTCGATCTCGAGATTACCGGGTCGACCGCAAAAACCAAGGCCATGATCGTCGACTGGCAGTATGAGCCGATCAAGGGCACGCTGATGCACATCGACCTGAAGCGCATTGCGCTGGATAAGGCGATGAAGGTTGAGGTTCCGATTCAGCTTACCGGTACGGCGGTAGGCGTGAAGGTCCAGGGCGGCATTCTCGACCTGGTGCTGCGCGAAGTGGAGATTGAGTGCCTGCCGGGCGATATTCCGAGCCACATCGATCTCGATGTGACGAACATGTCGATTGGCGATGTGCTGCGCGTATCGGACCTGCCGCACTCCGACAAGCTGAAGTTCCTGACTGACGAGAGCGCGACGGTTGCGCACGTGGTCTCGATCAAGGAAGAGGTTGCGCCGGCTGCTGAAGAAGTGGCTGCCGCGATCACGCCGGCGGAGCCGGAGGTTGTCAAGAAGGGTAAGACGGATGACAGCCGAGGCGCCGGCTGAGAAGGGCGCGAAGAAGTAAGTCTTGGCGACTGCGACAGAATCCGGAAATGATTCGTCGTCGCGCGGTGTGCTGCTGGTGGTCGGGCTTGGGAATCCGGGCATCGAATACCAGTTCACGCCGCACAACGCGGGTTTTCTCGCAATTGACCGTATCGCCGATCAGAATCGCGCGGCCGTGGCGAACCGCCGCTGTCGCGCGCTGACGGCAAAGATTCAGATCGCGGGACGTGAAGTGATCCTGGCCAAGCCGGAGACCTTCATGAACCTGAGCGGTCTTTCCGTCGCGGCACTCGCGGCCGAGTTTGAGATCGACACGGCTCGCGACCTGCTGGTTTTGTACGACGAACTGGATTTGCCCCTGGGCGTGGTGCGCGTGAGAGAACGCGGCAGCGCGGCGGGGCACAACGGAGCCCGGTCCATTTCGGGAGCATTGCGCTCCGACGAGTGGGCGCGCATCCGGATCGGAGTGGGTTCCAACGGTGAACCCGAAGAGGCATTCCGGCGCGGCAAGGATTACCTGCTGACACCGCTCCGGAAGAAAGATCTGGCGACACTCGATGAGGTTCTGGATCGGGTGGCGCAGGCAGTAGAGGCGGTTGCGGCGAAGGGAATCACGGCCGCGATGAACGAATTCAATCGCCGGGAAAACGGGCGCGAGCAAAACGGCCCGGCGGAGTAACGAACGGCAGGAAGACTGCCGCAGGAAATAAGTTCCGGTCACGGTGACAAATTCA
Organism: uncultured Acidobacteriaceae bacterium; assembly: GCA_963725225.1. Classification (GTDB taxonomy): domain Bacteria; phylum Acidobacteriota; class Terriglobia; order Terriglobales; family Acidobacteriaceae; genus Silvibacterium. The sequence goes on along the minus strand of CAVRXY010000007.1, from coordinate 188,980 downwards.
CCGCGGCCAAAGAAAAGAGAAGCAGAACATGGATCGTTTCTACGAAGTGATGTTTATCGTCCGTCCCGATGTGGAGGACGCAGACCTGGACAAGCTGATCGCCGGCTTTGAGCAGACCATCGTTAACGGCGGCGGCACGCTCCGCTCGACCGAGAAGCTTGGCCGGCGCAAGCTGGCCTACACGGTGCGCAAATTCAACGACGGCAACTACGTGCTGCTTACCATCGACGCTGACGGCAAGCTGGTGCATGAGCTGGAGCGGCGTATGCGCGTCTCCGAGCCGGTGATCAAGTTCATCACCGTGCGCATGGATGAGGAGCAGAAGCGCCTCGACAAGGTCAGGGCGATCCGCGCCACGCGCAAGAAGCTGAGCGCCCAGCCGGTCGCCGCGGCCCCGGTGGCGGAGACTCCGGCGGCTGTCGAAGCCCCGGTGGAGGCTCCCGTGGCGGCTGCTGAGCCGGCCGAGACCGCGCCGGTGAATGCTTAGGATTTCCGGTTTCAGACAACCGAGCCTCCGCGATGAACGGGCGCTCCAATAGAACGATGGGCAAAATTTTCGAAGGATAGGAAACACAATGGCTGAAGAAACAACATCTCATCGCGCTCCCGAAGGTGGAGCGCCATCCTCATCCGGTCCTCGGACCGGTGGTCCTCGTCCCGGCGGCCCTGGCGGCCCGGGCGGGCGCAAGTTCTTCCGGCGCAAGAAGGTCTGCAAGTTCTGCACGGAGAAGATCGATGCGATTCCGTACCGCGACGTGCGCCTGCTGCAGGGCTTCGTGGCCGAGCGCGGCAAGATTGTGCCCCGCCGCCTGACCGGTGTCTGCACCACGCACCAGCGTCGCCTGACCCGCGCGATCAAGCAGGCGCGCAACATCGCTCTGCTGCCGTTTGCGGCGAGGTTCTAGCTCAGGGCTCAGGGCTCAGGGCTCAGGGCTCAGGGCTCAGGGCTCAGGGCTCAGGGCTCAGAAGGGTTATATCAGGGCACGGCTTCGGCTGTGCAATAGCAAGGCGCAAGAGATCATCGCAGGCGCAGTCCCTGCTGTGCTCCGCGTCCTCAATTGGAGATTCGCATGGAAGTCATTCTGAAAGAAGACATCAACAACCTCGGCCACCGCGGCGACGTGGTGAAGGTGGCCGACGGCTATGGCCGCAATTTCCTGCTGCCGAAAAAGCTGGCCATGGAAGCCACGGCCGCCAATAAGGCGGTCATCGACCAGATGAAGGCATCGGCGGTGCGCCGCTCGGCGAAGGAGAAGTCCGAAGCCGAGGCGCTGGTGGGCCAGCTCAACAATGTATCGCTCGTCTTCGAGCGCAAGGTGGGCGAGCACGATCAGCTGTTCGGGTCGGTTACATCCGCCGATATTGCTCACGAGCTTGAAGCCAAGGGCTTCAACATCGACCGCCGCAAGGTGCATCTGGAAGAGCCGCTCAAGCAGATCGGCGAGTTCCACATTCCGGTGAAGCTGCACCGCGAAGTGACGGCGCATGTCGCGGTGACGGTCAAGGGCGACGAGAAGGCGGAGTAACTCAGGGCTCAGGGCTCGGGCTCAGGGCTCAGGGCTCAGGGCTCAGGGCTCAGGGCTCAGGGCTCAGGGCTCAGGGCTCAGGGCTCAGGGCTCAGGGCTCAGGGCTCAGGGCTCAGGGCTCAGGGCTCAGGGCTCAGGGCTCAGGGCTCAGGGCTCAGGGCTCAGGGCTCAGGGCTCAGGGCTCAGAAAGACGCTACTACTTCAGGAAGGGCAGGCTATTGGTCTGCCCTTTTTTATTTGCCGTGTCCGGCTTACTACTTCAGGGTCTGCAGGCTGGGCTCCAGCCAGGAGAAGAGGAAGTTGCTGATCTCGGGGAACTGTGACGCCAGCAGTCCAATGATCGGCACACCGAGCACCGATATCAGCTTCTCGTAGAAGCCAATGTCAAGCTTTCCCGGCTCGGTCGAGGTGGTACGGCTGAGGATAGAGTCCTTGTGCATCTGCGAAAAGATGATAACCACGGCAATGACGAAGCCGGCAAAGATGAGGACCAGCATGATCATGATTGAGTGATGGGGCGCCACAGGATAGGCATTGAGCGCCAGAAGCAGGAAAAGGTAGCCGAAGGTGAAAGCCAGGATGTGGCTGCGAATATCCATCAGCACATGCTGGATGGCGTAGATGTACACCAAGCCCACAAACTCCTCGGCGTTCGCTTCAAGCGAGTCTGCCTCGGCTGAGGTTTTCAGTACCTCGGTGATCTCGTTTGCAGGGACGTCCAGGCTCGTAGCCAGCGGCTCCTTGTGGCGGCTGGCGACGGAGAGAATGTCACGAATCACGCGCGTAGCGCACTTGCACAACGAATCCTGATAATCGGAAAAGGCGGCGATCCGCTCGCTCTGGCTCTCTATCTTGAGCATCCCGTCGTATTTTTGGCAGGCCTCTTCAGCGTCCTGTTTCACCTCGGCCGAACTATACGGGTCTCTCTGGATGCGCAGCATCGATTCGCACGCCCGTGACAGCGGGTTGAAAAGCGCCGCCGGCGACAGATCGATGCTGAACCAGAGCCGCTGCCACGAAAAACCGGAGACGCGACTGAAGCAGGCGCGGAGATTTGTGCGTTCTAAAGGCCGGAGCAGGCCCCTGTGCAGACAAATCCACATAAGTACGACCCAGGCTATCTCGTGCAGAAGAAAGAGAACGATGCCAAAACTGAAGATGCTGAGACAGATCGAATAAGCCCGTGTTTCGAATGTCTCGAAGCCGCGGGGGAAAAGCAGATAGGTGGAAAGGAAGAGCATCAACAGGGTGAGGACGAAAAGAACCGAGAGCAGCATCGACGAATTTGCGGAGGAATCGTGTGTTCTCTTGCTTCTGAGCTGGTCCCGCTTGGAATACAGCATGCGCCAGGGAGAATAGCAGGCCAGGAGCATGTCTTTGACGTTATCGCTGCTGATGAAATGGAGCAGTTCAGGAGAATTAGCGTCTTTATAGCTGGGAACGCGCGGCTTTATAGACGGCGAGAAGATAAGCAGCGAGTGAAGATGCCGCGAGACCAGGCAGATGACCGCAACGAATAGAAAGATAAACGGCAGCACCGGACACACCCCGTTGAAAAGATGCTCGCTCCGGTACAGGTAGAAAATACGGGTTGCGAAATCACGCGGCTGCAACCATTTGAAAGCGTACTGCCCAAAGGCCGCCAGGCCGATCAGAACATAAGCAAACATCCTTCTCCGCCGGGTCCAGAGCGCCCTCCGGATGAGCCATGCCGCGAACAAGAAGAGGATGACCTGAAGGAACACGAGTCCGCAATTGATCGGATCCCGGAAAAACTTCCACACCGGCAGATCGAGGATCAGGAGGCGCGCGATCCACGAATGGCAGAGAATGATCACCAGTACGATCCACGCGCGCCGTTCGCTATTCGTGTTGGGGATAGCGAAGACATATTGCGGGGAGCGTTCAAGACGGGCGAAGACGCAGAAGATAATGCCGAAGAGTACAAATAACGCTAGCAGGCAGGTCAGTGTAAGCCGCGCTACCACGAGTTGCTGAGCCACAGGTCGATAAATCCTGATCGGGCCAAAGTCAAATCCCACGAAAGACCACTCGTCGAACATGCCGGGCGGAATCGAGCCATCGGCCCGGATCTCACGGGTGTTGCCCGCCAGAACACGAGGAAGCGATGTAATCTGCGGCCACTGTTCGTTCTCCGGTCCGGAGCGCGGATAGTGATCGAGCAGCGCGACCGGCCAGAAACCGCCGCGGCCGATAGAGTTCAGCCAGAGAGGCGGATGGTTTCCGCCGCGAAACGGGTCAGTGTACTCCGGCAACCAGAGATAATCACGGGAGCCATTTCGCGTCGGGGCCATGCCATCCGGTTTGATCTCGAGAGGGACCATCTCGAGCAGGCGGATTGCGTTGTAGACGCCAGGTGTCTCGTGCGAGGAGAAGATTCGATCGGGAAGATCGGTGCCGAAAGGACTGGGATGGTCTCTGCCTTCGCCGGGCACGTGCAGGAAGCGCCCGCTCCACTGCACGTTATCCGGGATGAGGGGATAGGTGTCGGCCATCAGCATTCCACGGAAGTCGCTCACGTCGGGAGAGCGCTGGAAGAGCAGGTCGGCATTCAGCAGGATCACGCGAACATCGGGCAGGTTGCGGCTGAAATAGCGGGCGACGAAAATCACGTCGAGAACGTTGGTGCCGTTGATCACCGCCACGCGCACGTGCTGGCGGTCCATGGCGCGTGTGATGGCAGAGAGAACAGATTCTTCCGAAATGGGGTTTTGCGTGTCCGAAAATGACGGAACGCTGTCCTCTTCTTCGTGGCGGTCTTCGAGGCTGAGCTGCAGATCCGTTGAATTCTGAGTTCCGGGGTTCTGTGTCGCAGATTGCCGGCTGAAGATGGAGTTCTTCTCGTAAGCATTGCGAAGCTGCGAAATCTCCCGTGGATAGTGAAAGAGCAAGGAACGGGCGCTTTCGGCCTTCGTCTTGACGGACGCACCGTGCACGGTTGACGACAACAGGTTGCCGAAAGGGGTTTCATCCTCCGATACAAACGCGACCTTGTCGGCGGGAATGCGCTCTTCGGTCGACAGGTAATTGAGCAGCATCTGCCGGATGGTTTCGGCGCTCTCATTCATGGAGATGAAGTTCGCGTCGTGCAGTCCAGGAAAGTTTCCCGAATCGTGGATGATCTTGCGACTTGTCGAAACGGAAGCGCTGATGACCTGTGCGTGGTCGAAGCAAGCGCTGGGATCGGCATCTTTCGCGCCACACTTCTGCGCCAGTAGAAGACTATCGAGCGTGGTGAGAGAAGCCGAGAAGGCGGGGCCGAGGATGCGCAGCGTCCTGCCGGGCTGATCCTCATCTCTCTGTTCCATCTGGCGCCAGCCGCGCATGGCGTTGATGAACTGATCCTGGTGGAGAATACCGCTCGTGGGGGATTCTCCCACCAGGAACAAAACCAGAAACTTATCGCCGACGCTGCTGCTCTGAAAGCGATTCCTGCGAAAGATGAGGAAACCCGGAGCGCACTCCCGGTCGGCGTCGAACGCGTGGATGTTCGTACGGGCTATTGGATCCTGAGAGGCCTGGTAAGGAACCGGATCCCAGGGCAGCCACTGGCTGGCGTAGATCCAGCCGGGAGCATTCTCCGACGTGCTGTCCTGCAGCGCCTGCTGTATCACGTCAATATAGCGATCGAAGAGCAGAGCCAGGTGGGTGTGGACCGGATCGGGCACCAGGGCGATCATGGCCTCGGCGGCGGCCTCTTTCCCGGCGCCGGCTGCACTGCTCAGGATTCAGCCCGAATTCGCCGAGCTTTTCATGCATCTCGTGCATGGCGACAGCGCAGACGTCACTTGGACTGAAGAGCTGCTCACTGCCCGGAAGCTGTGGCTGCTTGCTCTGTGCGGAGCTCGGCTGCAGCCTGGGCTGGGCTTGCGAGGGGCGGCACCGGCACCGCACCAGCACTCCTGCCGGATTCCGGCGCCACCGACGGTGTCGGACGCGGTGCCGCAAAAACGGCCAGCAGGACGAGCGCAAATCCCGGCATGAGGTAGTTCCGCAGCATGGAACTCTCCTAAAGACAGGGCCGTGGAGGATGGGCCACAGATAATAGTGAAAAAAACAGGCGTGCAGTATCTATTTCTAGTTCGATGAAGCGACTGCGGCTCAGACTTGATCGGCTCTTGCCCCGGCATCGTGACGGCCGGTAAAGTACGCACCGATGCTAAGGCATTTTCGAAAATCCTGCGCCATTTTTTTACATGCCCTTTATCAATCCGGGGCGACCGTGTCGACTTTGAGCAGCGGTTTTGCGTCAAACCATTCCTCGACTTGTTTTGCCGCAGAGCGATTCGCAATCAATCAGTTACGACCTTCGAGGGATGGCTGCGCGGCCGCGGCTTGTGCGAGCCTAAGGTATCCAGAATCGCTCAAACAGCATTGTCTGCTTCCCCGGCCCTGCGCTGTAAAAACCGTGTTCTGCCCACTTGAAGATGCGCATTTGCATTGTTGCCGAACATGCCTCATACAAATTCGGCGGAGAGGCCGTTCTGCCTCTCCACTATTTCGCGGGACTGCGCGCGCGCGGCATCGAAGCGTGGCTGGTGGTTCACACACGCACGCGCGGCGAACTCGAAGCGGCGCTTCCTGGTGAGCGGGAGCGCCTGCGCTTCATTCCCGATGCGTGGTTTCACAAACTGCTGTTTCGGCTGAGCGGCTTTCTTCCCCGGCGTATCGGCGAGGCGACGCTTGGATTGCTGAGCCAACTGGCAACGCAGCACCTGGCGCGCAGGATTGTGCTGGAGCTGATCGCGCAGGAGGGTGTCGATCTTGTGCATCAGCCTATTCCGGTCTCGCCGCGTTTTCCTTCGCTGATGACCGGGCTGGGCGTGCCGGTGGTGATCGGGCCGATGAACGGCGGCATGGAGTATCCGGCGGCGTTCCGGCATGCGGAGTCGCGGTTCAGCCGGATCGCGATCGGCTTTGGACGCAGGCTTTCGGATTTCTTCAACTCGCTGCTGCCGGGCAAGAAACGCGCGGATGTGCTGCTGGTGGCGAATGATCGCACGCGGCTGGCGCTTCCCGCGGGTGTGCAAGGGCGGGTGATCGAGCTGGTCGAGAATGGAGTTCATCTGAAGACGTGGTCTTCGGACGCGAAAGAGATTGAGAAGAAATCGGGCAGAGCTCGCTTTGTCTTTATGGGCCGGCTGGTCGACTGGAAGGCGCTGGACATCGTGATCGAGGCGCTACGCCTCGTACCGGACGCCGAGCTTGTGATCATCGGCGACGGACCGATGCGCGCGCCGTGGCGACAGGCGGCGGAGAGGCTGGGCGTCGCCGACCGGGTGACCTTCACCGGATTTCTTCCCCAGGCGGAATGCGCGCCGCATCTGCATGCATCGCAGGCGCTGGTGCTGCCGAGCATCTACGAGTGCGGGGGCGCGGTGGTGCTGGAGGCGATGGCCAGCAGGGTTCCGGTGATTGCGACCAGGTGGGGCGGCCCGGCGGATTATCTCGACAGCTCGTGCGGTTTTCTCATCGAGCCATCGAGCCGTGAGGCGCTTGTGCAGGGCTTTGCGGCGGCGATGACTAAACTGGTGGACGAGCCCTGAGTTGCGCGACCGGCTGGGCGCAAGCGGACGGCTGCGCGTGGAGCAGCAATTCGACTGGGATAAGAAGATCGACCGGATTCTCGAAATTTACAGCGAGTTGTTGCCAGCCGTTTAGATTTCCTACCAACTTTTGTGCAGAGAGCGTGCCTTGAAAGAACAGAATCGATCTTCCCTCAATCGATCCCTCCTCAACTATCTGCGAAGCGATGGCTGGCTATGGCTGCTGGCGATTGCGGGAACGCTGTTGCGGCTGGCGCTGATTTCCGGAACGCGGCACCATGACCGCTTTTACGACGAGCTGGATTACGACAACATAGGCCTGGCCGTCTCTCAGGGCCTGGGCTTCAAGAACTTCACCTATTACACGGCGTATCGTGCGCCCGGCCAGCTTGTCTTTGTCGGAATCATCTATGCGATCTTCGGCCATCATCCGTTGATCGTGGAGATCGCCGAGGCGCTGCTGCTTGCCGTGCTGCCCTTTGTGTGCGCGCGCGTGGGTCGGGCACTGGGACTGAGTCCGCTGCTGGCCAACCTGGGAGCGACGCTGGCCGCGTTTCATCCGGCGCTGGCCTATGCGAGCACGACGCTGTACCCGACTGTCCTGACGACGGTTGCACTTACCGCGGGCGTGTGGCTCTGCTGGCAGGCGATCGAGCGCGATCGCATGGGACTGGCGATATGGGCGGGGATCGCGTTGGGGATCGCGGGATCGGCGACAACCACTTTCGCGCCGCTCGCGTTTCTTGCGGCAATGGTGATTGCGTGGAAGCGGCGGTTCAAGATTGCCGCTTCTGGTGCTGGTTGTCGGCATGGCTCCGGCGCTGGCGTGGATGATCCGCAACGAGATTGTGCTGCACGATTTCGCAATAGCGACCAATGGCGGTTACAATCTGCAGCTTGGCGCGAACGACCAGGCCACTCCGCGGTCGGGGAACTGGGTGGAGCTGACTCCAGACTGGACAAAGGGCGAAGTCTATCTCGATCACGAAGAAGCCAAGGAGGCGAAGGCGTGGATTCAAGCGCATCGCGCGCGCTACACGGAACTGGTCGTGCTGCGGGCGATCGCGGTCTTCGATTCAGAGGGCAAGCCAAAGACTGAAGGGCTGCATTCGGGAAGGCTGGCGCAGATTGCCGCATGGTCTCTGCTGCCGGTAATGATCTTCGGAGTGATCGGGCTGGTGGTTTACCGGAGGCATGCGCTCACCTGGCTGACTCTCGCTGCGCTGGGGCTGGTGATCCTGAGCTCGGCGGCGACTATCGCCAAGCCACGCTTCCGGTTTCCGTGCGATCCTCTGCTCTGCGTCTTCGCCATCGGGGGCGCGGCGCGCATCACAGGGATAAGGCCCAAGCCGTACACTGACTGAGCCGGACCGGTGTACAGGACACCGAGGCTTTATGAGACTACTCCCCCTCGCCGCGCTGGTTGCGGCACTGTCGTTGCACGCACAGACATATACGCTGGGCCCGGATTCGCAGCCAAAGGCCGGAGTGCCTCATGGCACGGTAACGAAATACATCCTGCCGCCGGGGAAGTTCTATCCGGGAACTCCGCACGATTATTCGGTGTACGTGCCGGCGCAGTACGATGCCGCGAAGCCGACGCCGTTCATGATTTTTCTCGATGGCAGCGGCTTTCTGAAGAGCAATGTCAATGCGCCGGTGGTGTTCGACAACCTGATTGCGGCGCATGAGCTGCCGCCGATGATCGGAATCTTCATCGATCCGGGAGTGCTGCCTGCGATTTCAACGAATGCACAGAACCGGTACGAGCGGGTCTTTGAATACGATTCGCTGAGCGACCGCTACGCGCGCTTTCTGGTCGAAGAACTGATTCCGGCGGTGAGCGCCAAATACAATCTGTCAAAAAATCCGGACGACCGCGGCCTGGCCGGCGTGAGCACGGGCGCGGTGGGCGCATTCATGGCGGCGTGGAACCGGCCCGATCAGTTTCATCGCGTGCTCAGCTTCATCGGCACCTATGTCGCGATGAAGGGAGCGGATTCGCTGCCGGCCATCGTGCGCAAGACAGAGCCGAAGCCGCTGCGCGTCTTCATGCAGGATGGGACGGCGGATCACATTGTTCCCGGAGAACCTTATGGCACCTTCTACGCGGGAAGCTGGCCGATCAACAACCAGGTGATGTTCGAAGCGCTGGAGTATGCCGGGTACGACGCCAAGCTGGTGATGGGTACGGAAGGCCACAACATGCAGCAGGGCGCGGCGATCCTGCCGGACGCGCTTCGCTGGCTGTGGCGCGATTATCCCAAGCCGGTACCCGCACGGTTGCCGGGGGCGATGAATCAGCCGGGATGGGATCCGCGGGGCAAGGTTTATTCGACGATCTCGCCTGAGGAGCCATGGAAGAAATTGAGCGGAAGCTACGACCAGATTGGCGGGATGGCCGTCGACAGCCAGGGCAACGTGTTTTTTTCGGTTCCGGCAGAGAACCGTATCTACAAGTCGGGAGACTACGGGACGGTACTCGTCTTCAAGGGACAGAGCAACGGAGCAGCGGCGATACGGTTTGGGGCGGACGGGCGGTTGTACGCCGTCCAGAGCGCCACGCGGCGCATTGTTTCCTATGGCCCGGGCGGCGATGAAAAGACGATCGCGGACGACGTAGACGCGGACGACATCGCGGTTACCGTGAGGTCGACCGTTTATTTCACGGATTCGGTTCAAAGGACGGTTGGGATGGTCGACGCGGTCGGCCGGGTTCGCACTGTTTACCAGGGCGGAGAGATCGCGATGCCTTCCGGGCTGGCGCTCTCACCGGATCAGGCGATGCTGATTGTCACCGATGAGTTCGGCAGGTTCAGCTGGTCGTTTCAGATTGCGACGGATGGTTCGCTGATCAACGGCGAGCCATTCTTCCGGCTGGAGATGCCGGAGACCGGATGGACGAGCGGGGTTCGCGGAGTGACGGAGGATTCGATCGGGCAGGTTTATTTCGCTACACCGCTGGGAGTGCAGGTGTGTGAGGCGAACGGGCGGCTGGCAGAGATTCTGAATCCGCCGGTGCCGGGTGCTGTGTCCGCGATAGTTTTTGGAGGCAAGGACCGGTCGGTGCTTTACGTGACACAGGGAGGCGGAGTGTATCGGCGTCCGGCAAAGGTGGCGGGCACTGCGGTCGATGCTCCGGTGAAGCCGCCGCAGCCGCCGTTGTGAGGTCAGGCAACCTGATTCATTAGGGTCCCGATGCCGTCGATGCTGATGTGGATTTCGTCGCCGCTGCGCAGCGCGAACGAGTCGGGCGGAACGATGCCGGTGCCGGTAAGCAGAAAACATCCGCGGGGAAAGCTCTGGTCGCGGAAGAGATATTCGACGAGCACGGCGGGGTCGCGCTTCATTTCAGTCAGCGCCGTTGACGCCGAGTATTCGACGACTCCGGCGCGCAGGATTTCCATGCGGATCTCGGTGGTGACCGGCATGGGATGCGGCTGGATGAGGATGCCGGGACCGAGCGCGCAACTGCGGTCGTAGACCTTGGCCTGCGGAAGGTAGAGGGGGTTGGCGCCCTCGATGTCGCGCGAGCTCATGTCGTTTCCGATGGTGTAGCCGATGATGCGGCCGAGGGGATTCACAAGCAGCGCCAGCTCGGGCTCGGGGACGGACCACTTGGCGTCGCGGCGAATCCTGACTTCGCTGTCCGGCCCGGCGACTTTGTGGGCGACGGCTTTGAAGAAGAGCTCCGGCCGGTCGGCAGAATAAACGCGGTCGTAGAAGTCGCCGCCGCCTGCGTCTTTCGATTCCTCAATACGCGCGGCACGGCTGCGATAGTAGGTGACTCCGGCGGCCCAGACTTCCTGGTTCTCAATGGGGGCTTCGAATGCTGGAGATTCGGGCAGCTCGACCGGCGCTCTGCTGGAGACGATGGAGGAAAGGTGCAGATAGAGGTCGTCGAGCGCAGATGAGAGCGTCGAGCGAAGTTTCCTCGACGGAGTAATAGTTCTCACTCTCCTCGACCAGTAAGCCGTGTTTGGGTTCGGTAAAGAATCATCGCATCTCTTTCGACGGCGGGAGTGGCGTATTGGTCGCAGGGCTTTCGATGGTTGGCGGCTCGGCCCTTTTCCAGCAGAGAGGTGATGGCGTCGACATCGTAGACGCAGCCGCCCCAGACGCCTCCGCTGGCCTGAACGAGCGCCGCCCACAAGCGCGTGTCGGCAGGGAGAGAGGGATGGGGGCGCAGATCGGGACGCGGGGAGCGCTGAGAGAGGCGGCGGGCGCCTTCTTCCGGGCTGAAGGTCTCGCCATCACTTCCGACAAGATGGACGGAGCCGTGGAGATTGACGCGGTCGATGACGATTTCGATCTGGTCGCCTTCTTCGATCTTCCCGATTGCGCCTCCGGCGAGGGCTTCGGGGGAGATGTGGCCGATGCAGGCTCCGGTGGAAACGCCGCTGAAGCGCGCGTCGGTGAGGACGGCGACGTGACGGCAGAAAGGAAGCGCCTTGAGCGCAGAGGTGATCTGGTAGATCTCTTCCATGCCGGCTCCGGCGGGGCCGCAGCAGATGAGGACGATGACGTCTCCGGCGGAGATGCGGCCTTGCTTGATGGCGAGGATGGCGGCTTCTTCGGTGATGAAAACCCGGGCCGGGCCGAGGTGCCGGTATTGGCCGTCTTCGTCGACGAGGGTGGGATCGATGGATGTGCTCTTGATGACCGAGCCTTCAGGCGCGAGATTGCCGACGGGAAAGCAGACGGTCGAAGTGAGGCCGCGCAGCCGGGCGCGGTCGGGCGACATGATGATGTCGTCGGGGTCGATTCCGTCCTGATCGTGCAGGTGTTTTCGAAGCTGCCGGCGGCGCGGGCTTTGCTCCCACCAGTCGAGGCAGGCGTCGAGGGTTTCGCCGGTGACGGTGGTGACGCTGGTATCGAGCAGGCCGGCGCGGCGCAGGTGCAGCATGACCTCGGGCGTTCCTCCGGCGAGGAAGACCTGGACGGTGGCGAAATTCTCGCGGGCCGTTGGGCAGCGCGTCGACCAGACGCGGGACCTGGCGGTTCACGTCGGTCCAGTCGGCGACGGTGGGACGCGGCAGACCGGCGGCGTGGGCGATGGCGGGGAGATGCAGCAGGAGATTCGTCGATCCGCCGATGGCGGCGTGGACGACCATGGCGTTCTGAACCGAGGCGGAGGTGAGGATGTCTGAGGTGCCGAGGCCGAAGCTGGCGAAGGCGCAGCATAGCGCGCGCGGAACGGCGGGCGGCGTCGAGCCAGATGGGCTGTCCGGATGGAGCGAGCGCGGAGTGAGGGAGGGCGAGGCCGAGAGCTTCGGCGACGACCTGGGAGGTGGCGGCGGTTCCCATGAACTGGCAGCCTCCGCCGGGCGAGGCGCAGGCGCGGCAGCCGACTTCCGCGGCGTATTCGAGGGTGATCTGCTTCTGTGCGAATCGTGCACCGATGGTCTGGGCTTTGGCTGCGTCTTCTCCGCTCTCGGGCAGCAGGGTGACGCCGCCGGGGACGAGGACGGTGGGCAGATCACCTGCGGAGGCGAGGGCCATCATCATCGCCGGCAGTCCCTTGTCGCAGGTGGCGATTCCCAGCACGCCGGAGCGCGTGGGCAGCGAGCGCATGAGGCGGCGGAGGACGACGGCTGCGTCGTTGCGGAAGGGGAGCGAATCCATCATGCCCAGCGTGCCCTGGGTGCGGCCATCGCACGGGTCGGTGCAGGCTCCGGCGAAGGGTATGGCGTTCAGATCTTTCAGCTCGCGGGCGGCTTCGGCGACGAGCAGGCCGACTTCCCAGTGGCCGGTGTGAAATCCCAAAGCAATGGGGCTGCCGTCTTCGGCGCGAAGGCCGCCGTGGGTGCTGAGGATGAGGATTTCGGGCCCGGAGAGACGCGCCGGGTCCCAGCCCATGCCGGCGTTCTGGCTCAATCCGAAAAGATTGCCTGAGGGCTGGGTGAGCAGCATCTCCGGCGTGAGGGGCAGAAAGCCGGAGGGCCCGGGCGCGTGCGTGGGCACGGGGCCGATGTCGAGTCCGGCGGTCTCAAGTACAGATGTCAGTGAGATGTCGTGAATGGGAGAGCCCCTGTATGCGAAAAGTATAGCCAACTTCGCAGGTGAGAGGCTCGGGTGAGCGGCCTGCCCGGATGGGCAGGCGTCACTCAGGATATTGCGAATAGTTCATGCGACTACTCGACGCGCCTATTCGACACGGTAGATGCGGAAGGTCTTGCCGGCAGTGGAGATGGGCTGGTACTGCGCCAGCCATCCATACTGGTCGGGATGCGCGCGCACCATGGTCTCGCTGATGGCAACCCAGCCGGTGACCTGCTGGCCGGGCTCGAGCTTCTTCCATCCGGGCAGATCGTAGGAGTTGAGGTCGGCGCTGCCGCTGTAGGCGACCCATACCTGCGAGGCGTTGAGGGCGTGCAGCTCGTCGCGGAGGCGGAAGAGATCCTGTCCCCAGTCGTAGTCGCTGTCGATGGCGATGTAGCCGCCACGGGCGGCGACGGGCTCGATGAAGTAGGTGAGGAAATCGGGAGCGACGCGCAGGCAGGAGACCAAGCTGCCAGCCGAGCAGCAGAGCGACGGCGGTGGTGGCGATTTTGTGGGAGCGATGGAAGCTCCTATATAAGGTGAGGCCGGTGAGCGCGGCCAGCATGGCGAAGAACGGATAGACGACCAAGACATGGCGCACGCCGAGATTGATGTGCGACATGGTGGCGACGAGGATGGGGAAGACGATTCCGGCGAGCGGAACGAGCGCGAAGCCGTCGTGCAGCCTGATCAGGCGGCGGATGGCGAGGATGAATCCCGGAATGACAAGCAGGGTGAATGCGATCGGGGTCTTCAGCAGGAGCATGAGCAGGAAGAAGTACCAGCGACCGCCGTAGTAGACCTCTCCGAAGAGGTAGCCCGGAGGCGGGAACTGCTTCATGCGCTGGGCGATGCGCAAGCCCTGGAAATACTGATAGGCAGGGAGATGATTGATGACGACGGCGACGGGGCCGCGCGCTGGTCCTAACCTGGTCAGTGCCTGCTCGACGGTGTGCTGCGATTTGATGTTGTCGGTTGCCAGTGAGCCGACGGAGAAGTGATATCCCGCCCAGATGGTAATGATGGCTGCGACAGCGAATGCGGCCCAGGCGGGAACGCGCGGGAGGCGCTTCTTCTTCCAGAGCATGTAAACGAGGAAGGCGAAGCCGCAGAGCGCGAGATAAGGAAACGCTGACAGCTTGGCGATGCAGGCGAGTCCGAAGCCGAGGCCGGCAAGGGCGCAGCGCAGAGGCTTCGGGTCCTGGAATGCGAGCCATATCATGTCGATCGCGAACAGGAACATCGCGACGAAGGACATGTCGGTAGTGGCCAGGGACGCGTGGGCGAGCACCGGCGGGCAGGTGGAGAAGAGGAAGACAGCAACGGCTGCCGGCCATGGTCCGAGCCAGCGGCGGGTGATGCGCCAGGTGAGAAATGCGGCGATGAGGAAATACGGAAGGATGCCGAGGCGTGCGGCGGTGAGGACTTTGTGCAGGTGCGCGTTGCCCTGCGCGTCAAGGATCAGGTTGCCTTCGTCCCAGGGATTGCGGTTGCCGAAGGAGCGGATGCCGAGCAGGTAGGGCCCGACGGCGGTGGAGACGCGGGGCAGCGGAGGATCGATGGGGTCGAGGGTGTAGACGCCACGGGACAGCCACTCCATGCCGGTGCCGATGTGCGCCGATTCGTCCCAGGTCTGACTCAGCCTGGCGTAGCTCCAGAAGATGAGGAGGGTCGCGACGAGGACAGACGCGAGGGCGAGAATCGCGGGCAGCCGCGAATTCAGCGCGCGGGACGGAGTGTCCCTGGCGGAGAGACGGGTGGTGGGTGGTGGCATCGTGACGACATGCATGGGTTTCTGGTTCCTTGGTGAATTTGGCCGGCGACTACTTTGCGGGTTCCTTGTATTCGATCAGCGTGCGCCGGTTGCCACGCTTCTGATCGAGTGAGTATGTAATTTGTCCGACGCAGATGGGGATTTGCTGGAGATGAGAATGAATTCCGTAGAGCAGCAGTGCGGGGAGATGCTTCGACTTCCAGCGCGACTTCCACGCGGAGCGGGCTGACATGACCAGCAGCAGGGCGAGCCAGATCAGCAACGGTATCACGGTGAACGCCAGCAGGCTGACGATCAGGGCGACGGCAAGGCTGCTCATCCAGAAGCCGCCGCGGATGAGGTTGCGCTTGCGCTCGGCGTCCCAGAATTTGTCGTCGCTCGCGCGAAAGCGCGCGGAGATTTCGGCAAAGGCGTGACCGGCGCGGGCGGCGTGCTTCCAGTACTGGCCGAAGCGCGTGATCTGCAGGTCGTGCCCGGTCATCGGATGGTCGATGTGGAGGATGCGATGGCCGCGGGCGCGCATGCGGCGGCAGAGCTCGGGCTCTTCGCCGGCGATCAGCTCGGCGTCGTAGCCGCCTGCTTCTTCGAGGGCGCTGCGGCGCATGAGGACATCGCCTCCGCAGAACTCGGCGATGCCCGGCGCGTAGACCCAGTCGAGATCGAGGATGCGGTTGTAGATGGATGCTTCAGGATGAATCTCGCGGCGATGGCCCCAGACGGCGACGATGGAGGGGTCCTCGAGCATGGGAGCAAGCGCGGCGTTGGCGAAATCCGGATGCAGGATGGTGTCGCCATCGAGAAAGAGAATGAACTCGCCTTTTGCCGCGCGCCATCCGGCGTTGCGCCCGAGTGCTGCGGTAGTTCGCTGCGCGTTGAGAACGATCACCTGCGCGCCATAGCTTGCGGCGAGTTCGGGGCTGCCGTCTTTGGAGTTGGAATCGACGTAAATGAGTTCCGCGTTCTTCAGGCCGGGCGTGCGGCGGACGGATTCAAGGCAGCGCGCGAGACGCTGGCCTTCGTTGCGTCCGATGACGACTACGGAGATTGACGGGGCGGTCGTCATGTTCATGCGCGTATCTCGAGCAGATCATCGTGCGAGGAAAATTCGGGAGCGGGCTGCTTGTCCTTGCGGGGCAGGATGCGGGCGGGGATGCCGACGGCGATATGGTTCGCGGGGACGTCGGTGAGGACAACGGCGTTGGCTCCGATGGCGACGTCGTCGCCGATGTGGATGGGGCCGAGGATCTTGGCGCCCGCGCCCACGTCGACGCGATTGCCGAGCACCGGTGCTCCGCGCACTCCGGTGTGGCGCAGTCCGACGGTGACGCCATTGCGAATCACGCAGTCGTCGCCGAAGACCGCGTCTCCGCTGATCACGATGCCGCCGAAATGATCGATGCGGAAGCGGCGGCCGAGGGTGGCTTCGCAGGGCAGCTCGATGCCGGTGAGGATCTCCGAGACGGGCTTGAGCAGTTTGTAGAGAAACGAGAAGGGCAGCCGCATCCAGCGCTGGCGGATGGTGTAGCGCCAGCGTCCGAAGCGGTAGGCAACCATGATCCACAGTCCCTGACGGGACCACTGGCGGTCATAGGTGCGCCAATCCTCGCGGAGATTCTCAAACACGACCAGCTCCTAACGGAAGGCGAATCGCACGCGCGGTGAAACGCGCATTCGCTGCATCGACACTTCTGGGGCCCGGGTGCAACGCCGATCTGGGGAAAAATGTCAGGCGCCGACTTCACCGCGCTTAGCCTTCTCGACAATGCCGTATTTCTGCAGCTTGTATAGGAAGGCTTTATAGTCAATCTTCAACTGCGCCGCTGCCTGACGCCGGTTCCAGCGGGTTGCGCCGAGAGCATCAAGAAGGAGCTTGGTTTCCGCCTGGCGCGAACTCTGCTCCAGATGGTCCATGGTTACGACATTGCCGTTGTTTCCGTTGCCGTTACTGCTCCCGTTCACGCGGCTGGTTTCGTGGGATCTCTCGGTCTGGAACTGGGGCTTCTCGGACTGGGGAGCGCAGGTGGAACCGAGCTGCACGATCTCGCGAGCAAGCACGTCGGCATCCTGATACACCAGATAGCGACGCATCACATTTTCTACTTCGCGCACGTTGCCCGGCCAGCTGTAGCTGAGCATCGCCTCCTGCAGCTCCGTGGTGATAATCGGGGCCGTCATTCCCGGGGGAAGATGCCTGCGCAGCAAAGTCTCGGCCAGCGGAATGATTTCCTGCGGGCGCTCGCGCAGAGGCGGAATCACAATATTGATGACATTGAGCCGGTAATACAGATCTTCGCGGAAGGTGCCCTCTTCAATGCCCCGGCGCAGGTCGCGGTGGGTTGCCGCCATCACCCGGACATCTACCTTGACGATGCGGCGGCTGCCGAGAGGCTGCACTTCGCCATCCTGCAGGACCTGGAGAAGCTTGGCCTGAAGGCGAATATCCATGTCGCCGATTTCGTCGAGAAGGATGGTGCCGCCCTGGGCGAGCTCGAACTTGCCCGGCTTGTCGATGGTGGCCCCGGTGAATGCGCCCTTTTCATAGCCGAATAATTCGCTCTCGATCAGCTCCGAGGGCAGAGCCGCGCAGTTCAGCTTGAGAAATGGCTTGTTCTCCCGCGAGGAGTAGGCGCATAGACGGCGCGCCATCACTTCTTTTCCGACGCCGGTCTCTCCGTGCAGGAGCACCGGCACATCGGCCATTCCGACGCGGGAGAGGAAGGTCTCCGAATATCGCTGCACGACGGGAGTGGGAAGCTCTCCCGGTGAGCTGCTATCGATTGGGGTGTCGGTTGTGCGCGCGGACTCGATGACATCGTGAATCGTGTAGTAGGAGTTCGGGTGTTCGAGCGGGGTCTTGAGGATATGCAGGCCGCGGATCGAGGTGCGGAACTCGCTGTGCAGGTCGTAGAGCTCGTTGACCGCCAGAATCAGCGGCAGGTGCGGCCGCGAGGAACAAATCTCGAGGACGGCGTCCAGATCCTGCTGACGGCGCATACCTACATTCGAGACCACCGCCGCGACCACCAGGGCGGGATTGCGCAGATGCAGGAGCGCTTCGGGCAAGGTCCGGACCGGAAGCACACTGAGCCCATCCGACTTGAGGCTCTGGATCAGAGCGTCATGAGCCTGTGGATTTTCGCCAATCAGGAGAACAAGGCCGGACATACGTACCCCACGCAGAGTTCGGAATGTCGAGGAAACAAAAAAATCAATCGACGTTAGTTACGGCTGTCGTGACACGACAACTCAACTTGGTAAGCGGATCATAGCGTCTGCAAAGTGGCGGAGCAAAACCACTTTTGTGTGAATTACCAATTTGAATTACCTGAAAGCGAGAAAGCGGCAGTAGAAGTAACGCACTAAAAAGTTACCGTCGGAACCACGCAAATGGCTTCGATTCGCGGCTCCGGCTTCCCACTCTTTTCTACTGTTCCGACTGTTTCGGATTTTTAGAAAGTTATTCGGATCAGACGAAGCGGCTCTTCTCCCCTTTACAGATCAACAAAATATTGACTAAACGGCCCGCTCTCGCTTTGGCAGGCCGATTGCACCTTCGCAGGTCAAGTAGTTGCTGTGGCATGGCCCATGAGTAACCACAGATCTTCAGAAACGCGAAGGGTAAGAAGACAGTGAGTCTCAGTCGAGAAATTTATCCGAACCTTAAGTTGCGAATCTACACCAGCGGGATTCGACAGAACCGCCTGGCGCGCATGCTGGGCATCGATGAAGCCCATCTGAGCAGAATCATCAATGGATTTCGCCAGCCCAGCGGAGACATCCGCGAGCAGATCGCGACCATTCTGCAGAGCGATCCCGAGTGGCTCTTCTACCGGATGCAGATCAACGACGAGAATCTGTCGGCTGAACTGAAGACCCCGGCCAAAGTTTGAACGCTTTCGATTTGCTGATTTGTTTCTGCCTGCACCGGGCATAACCGTTTTCCCCCGTTAATGGAGCTTCGACACCAGCCGTTTGAGGTTGATATGGGCGAAGCCTACGACCGAAGAGACACGATGGAAAGTTCGATCACAACCCAGCCTCGGTGGTTCGCGATTCAAACGCGGTACCGCCACGAGCAACGTGTCGCGAGTGATCTCACCGCGAAGGGGCTCGAGAACTACTTACCGCTGCTGCGCGAAGTTCACGACTGGAAGGACCGTAAGAAGGCCGTCGAGGTCCCGGCGTTCGGAGGCTACCTCTTCGCCCGCTTTGAGCCGACGCAGCGCAATCGCGTGCGCGTGCTGGAGACGACCGGGGTGGTGCGGCTGCTCGGTCATCAGGGCGAGGTCGAAGCGGTTCCGGACGGCGAGATCGAATCGCTGCGGCGGTCGCTCAAGAGCGGCGCGCCGTGCACCCGCCATCCCTACCTGGCAAACGGGACGCTGCTTCGCATCGAGCGCGGACCTCTTTCGGGTCTGGAAGGGCGCCTGGTGCGGACCGCCAATGCGCTGCGGCTGGTGGTGTGTGTGGCCTCGGTAGGCCAGGCCATCGCCGTCGAAGTCGCCCGCGAAGATGTCGCGCCGATTGATGCGCAAGAAGCCGCATTCGGCGATCGCTATCTGCAACAGGAGTCAGGCGCGTGCGAGCTGATCGAAATGCCCGCGCATGCCGCTCAACAGGAGATCGAGGCGCTTGCAGGGGCCTCGAACAAGTTGTTTCACGTGTAACGCCGTTTTGTTTCGAGCACCAAAGGCTCTGGTTTTCAGAAGACCCGCAGGCTCCCCCAGGTTTCACGGTTTTTGACCGATTTTGCAGTGCTGAGGTTTCAGATTTATGCCTTGCTTAAGCCCCGATTCTGTCGCTGTTCTTGGTGTGCCGTTCAACAACGTCACCATGGACGAGGCTGTGAAGATCATCGAGGAGAAGATCGAAGACGGCGGCTGCCACCAGGTGGCGACGGCCAACGTCGATTTCCTGATGCACGCCATCCGCGACGAGGAACTGCGGAATATTCTCTGCTCCTGCTCGCTGGTGGTTCCTGACGGCATGCCCATCCTGTGGTCGGCGCGGCTGATGGGAACTCCTCTCAAGGAGCGCGTCTGCGGCATCGACCTGGTTCCCCGCCTTGCAGAACTCTCGGCGCGGCGCGGCTACAGCATTTATTTCCTGGGAGCGAGCGAAAAGAGCTCGCAACGCGCGGCCGAGATTCTCGAGCAGCGTTATCCCGGACTGCGCATTGCCGGCCGCTATTCTCCGCCCGTGCGGCCGCTCGAAAAGATGAACCACGAGGAGATTCTGGAGCGCATTGAGCGCGCCCGTCCGGACATTCTGCTGGTCGCCTTCGGCAATCCCAAGCAGGAGAAATGGCTTTCCATGCACCGTGACCGTCTCAAGGTGCCGGTGTCGATCGGCATTGGCGGCTCGCTGGACATGATCGCCGGCAAGCTGAACCGCGCACCGCGCTGGATGCAGAAGACGGGCATGGAGTGGTTCTACCGCGCTGCCCAGGAGCCGCGGCGGCTGGTGGGCCGCTACATCAGCGACGCTCTCACGCTGGGGCGCTACCTGCCGCAGCAGATGGCGGCGACGGCTTCGCAGCCGAGGACTTCAGGACCGTCGAGAGTCACTCCGACACTGGTCGGCAACACGGTGGTGATCTCGATCAAGGGCAACCTGACCGGGCGCCTGCTGACCGAATTTGAGACACACGCCCGCAATGCCAGTGAGTCCGGGATGCACGTGGTGCTGGACATGGCGCAGAGCGGCTACTTCGGGCCGAACACGCTGGGCTCGCTGGTGCAGCTGATGACATCGATGCAGAGGCTCAACCTGCAGCTGTGGCTGGCCGAGATGCGTCCGCATCTTATCCGGCTGCTGCGCAGCTCCAGGCTGGACAGCTACTTCAAGACAACCTCAAGCGTGAACGATGCGCTGTACAGGATCGCGAAGAGCGAACGCGGGTTGCAGACTTCGGCGATCCCGGAGCTGCGGTGGAAAACAGCCTCACCGGTGCAGATGCGCGTGGAGGTGATGCAGAGCATTTGCCAGACGATGGCAGTCGGCAGCCAGAGCATGCATCTCGGCTTCGGCTCCGGCTTCACCCGTGCATCGCGATACGGCTTCAAGGTCTCCGTTTAGCGAGACCAGCGACACAAAAGCGGGATTGCTTCCCCGCGGACGCTGACTCACAATTTGCACGGTCAATCTTTTAGGACCGGCAATGATTCGTCGCCGAAAGAAAGGCGCATTTTGCTTATGACACACCTCCTCTATATCTCTCTTGGCCTGGTGCTGGTGGCAGTGACTCTTCCGCTGGTCCTGGAGCTGGCCGCTGGTGACCGCGGCCTCCTGGCTGCCGGCACGCAGCCGACGCGAAGAGAAGTCCGGCGAGGAGTATCCGCTGGCGATCGTGATTCCGGCACACAACGAAGAGATTCTTATCTCCCGGTGCGTCACCAGCGTGCTCGAATCTGCCGGGCACAGCTCGCGCACGCGGGTTTTGGTGGTCGCGCACAACTGCACCGATGGGACGGCGGAGGCAGCGCGCCGGGCCGGGGCCGAAGTGCTGGTCTTTAACGATCCCGACGCACGCGGCAAAGGCTTTGCGTTGAGCCACGGCTTTGAGCATGCACTCAATGGAGAGGCGCAGGCGGTCATGGTGATCGACGCGGACTCGGTTGTTTCCAAGAACCTGGTCGCGGAGGTAAAAGGTGCGCTCGCCAATGGCGCGCAGGCGGTGCAGTGCCGGTACGAGATGGAGAGCCCGACCGAGAAGATTAGCGGCCGCCTGGCGGCTGTGGCCTTCCGGGCTTTCAACGTGATCCGCCCGCGCGGGCGCGAGCGGCTTGGCCTTTCGGCAGGCATCTTCGGCAACGGCTTTGCGCTCACCCGCAGTCTGCTGAGCGAGGTGCCTTACGGAGCCTTCTCCGTGGTTGAAGATCTGGAGTACCACCTCCATCTGGTTCTTGCCCGCAAGCGGGTGCAATACCTTGAGACTGCACGGGTTTTGGCAAGTCTCCCGGCCTCGAAGCAGGGGGAAAATGTGCAGCGCTCGCGGTGGGAAGGGGGAAGGTTCCACGCTGCCCGGACCTGGACCTGGCCTCTGCTGAAGCAGGTTGTGCGCGGGAAGCTGCGCATGGCCGAGCCACTGCTCGACGTTGCCGGCTTGCCCATGGCCTACGGAGTTTTCGCCCTGTTGCTGGCCCTCTGCATACCGGTGACGGGGGTTCGCATATACGCTCTGGCTTCGCTGCTGGTGATCGTGCTTCATGTGCTGGCTGCGGCGGCCAGCGGACCGGACTTTATGAAGACACTTGGCTATCCTGGCGATGGCGCCGATTTACATCGTCTGGAAGCTTCGCCTGCTGCCCTCTGTTCTTCGTGGATCGGCGGGAAATGCGGCCTGGGTTCGCACGAATCGGGACTCCAACTTTAGGAGTATTTCCTAATTTTCAGGCTGATTGCATGATTAGGAACACTGGCACCGGCCTGAGGAAACACGATTCGTTCCTGGGCTCGATTGTTACGAAAGGTCTGCCATTATGAGATTCGCACTTCGGTCAACTCGGACAACCTGTATCGGACTGGTCATGAGTCTGGGTGCGCTGTCATTGCTTGCTCAACAGGGAACAACGGCAGCGCCGCGCACCTGCGTCCGCCTCCGCTTCCTCTCCTGATCAGCCCGCCACGCCACAGCTGAAGCTGAGCCCGGAAAAGAAGCTGCAGAGCTTCGAGCCCGCGGCGGATGAAGAGTATCGGCTGGGTGCAGGCGACGAGATCAGCCTTGATTTTCCCGGCCGGCCGGAGCTGTCGCGGAAATATATTATCGGCCCCGACGGACGCATCACACTGCCCATCGCCGGTCCGATGATGGTTGGCAATCTTACTCGCGCAGGTGCGGCCAAGGCGATCGTCGACGCTCTCTCATCGGATTACACAAACCTGACCGTCACGGTAAATATCGATAAGTACGGCTCGAACCGCGTTACGGTGCTCGGCAACGTGCAGCACCCGGGCGTCTTCTACTTCGACAACACCCCGACCCTGCTCGACGCGGTTTCGCGCGGAGGCCTGCAGTCCACTCCATCCAACAAGGACGGCCTGCCCGATCGCGTCATGATTTATCGCGGCAACGATCAGGTACTCGAAGTCGATCTGCGCACGCTGCTGAGAAGCGGCAGCGCCATGGCTGATATCCGGCTGCGGCGCAACGACATTGTCTTTATCCCTTCGCAGGCCGATCAGTTCGTCACCGTGCTCGGCGAAGTCAGAAATCCCGGCGCGATCCCGCTCACCCCGGAATCGACGCTGCCCTCGGTGCTGGCCCAGGCCGGCGGCCTTGGCGATATGGCGGGAACGTCGCCCAATATCCAGATCATCGAGAAGTCAGCCAACACCTCCCGGGTTGTTCCCTGGAAGCAGTTGATGACTCCAACTGGCGTGGCCGAGGTCAGGCTGCAGCCGGGCGATGTCGTCGTCGTTCCGAGGAGCGGTTTCAACAAGGTGGCTTATTTCATGCAAAAGATCAGCCCGATAACAAGTTTGCTGACGCTGGGCACCCTGGCCGGTCTTCCCTAGGCCGTTGCTCAGGCAGTAAGTTTCCTCGCCGCCGGATGCGGCGAGTATCAGAGATTTGGATTTACTTGCAGTACGGGACCCCAAGGACGCGAATTCATGTACATCACCCCACGGCATCTCGAACCACAGGCAGCTCCGCCGCCTCCGCCAGCACCTCGTCCGTCGGCACCGGCAAGTGCAATACGGATCAATGTGCTCAGGAGCCTGAAGATCCATGCGATCACGGCGAGCCTGATTGCCATCGTGACCTGTGGGCTGGGCCTGGCAGTCCTGCTGCGCCATCACCCGACATTCTCGGCGACCAGCATCATTTACGTTTCGCCCAACTTCCCCAAGACGCTCACGGACGACCGCGAACAGCAGTACCAGTACGAAACCTACATTCAGGAAGAGATGCACACGGTCACGCGGTATGACGTAATCGCGGACGCGATCAAGAAGCTGCCGCCGGGCATGTGGCAATTCCCGGGTGAGAGCTGAAGAATCCGCTGTGGGACGGCTGCAGGGATCTCTGGATATCGCTCGTATCGGCAATACTTACCAGGTAGGCATCACGTCTGCAAGGTCCGCGCCCCGCGCGTCTCGCCGAAATCGTAAATGCGGTAACCAACACCTACATCGAGAAGGCGAAGGACGAGGAGTTCTACGGACGCGATGAGCGCCTGGATACCCTGCGCCAGGAGCGCGCGCGCATTCAGTCCGAGCTCGATTCGCTTCTTCAGGAGCAGGCCACCATCGCCAAATCCCTGGGTGTGGCCATCGTGGGCGGCGGCTCCGATCCCTTTGACAGCCAGCTCGAGAAGATGCGCAGCGACCTGAATACGGCGCATTCGCAGCGCATTCAGGCGGAGGCGCAGCTCAGCTCGATTGAGAACGGCGATCCGTCAGCTCCCAACTCCGCGTTGAGTGCGGCTGCCGACGAAATCGTTGCCGGCGATCCTCAGCTCACCGCTCTGAAAACATCGCTCGGCCAGAAGCGGAGCGAATTGCTTGGAACACTCGCCGGCCTGACTCCCAACAATCCGCTGCGAAAGCAGACTGAAGAGCAACTCGCCGACACCGAAGCTGCGCTGCAAAAGATGCAGACCAGCCTGCGCGCCAAGGCAGCGGCACGTCTCGAAGAGAAGCTTCACGCAGAGGTGAATCGCGCAGCCACCGTGGAGTCCAGGCTGCTGCACGATCTGCAACAGCAGACGACTGCCGCCACGACCGCTACTCCGAAATTCCAGCGCTCCGATGAGATCAAGGCCGACGTCGAGCGCCTGCAGACGCGCTATAGCGCGATTGACGAGCGCATCGGCAATCTGGAGCTCGAAAGCTCCTCGCCGGGATCGGTGCATCTGTTCCAGCCGGCGCGGCCGCCGCTTGGTCCCGAGCCCAGCAAGACCCACAAGTATCTGCTGATGCTGTTTCCCATGTCCATTCTGATGGGAATCGCGGCGGCAGTACTGTTCGACCT
This sequence comes from uncultured Acidobacteriaceae bacterium, assembly GCA_963725225.1. Taxonomy (GTDB): domain Bacteria; phylum Acidobacteriota; class Terriglobia; order Terriglobales; family Acidobacteriaceae; genus Silvibacterium. The sequence continues at coordinate 164,095 of CAVRXY010000007.1, read as the reverse complement.
GCTGGATCCGCATCTCTACACCGGGGCAGATGTCGAAGCCGTGATGGGCTTCTCTCCGATCGGTGTGCTGCTTGACGATCGCGAAGTGACGCAGCTTGTCTACGACGAATGCGCATTACGTCTCGCCGCGGGCATCGATCACGCAGCCCACTCGGCTGGGGTGAGAACATTCGTAGTCACAGGAGTAACGGCCGGCGCAGGCACCACGACCATCGTGGGCCACATTGGCAGCACGCTCGCCAAGCTGGGCCGCAAGACGCTGACCATCGATTCTTCCGGCAATACCAATCCGGTCGCTTATGCCACGGTCAACCTGGCGGACGCATCGCGAGTCTCTGAGACCAATGGCGAGCAGGCTGCGCAGCGTGGGCCCGGCACGGAAATCCAGTCGACCGTGGTCACCCAGCCTCTGAATTCGAAGGTGACTCCGCTGGCGACCAGCTTCATGGCCAAGGCGTTTCAGGAACTCACCAACGAATACGACATCGTACTGATTGACGCGGCTCCGATCCTCACCTCTGCCGAAACCGAGTACCTTGCCCGGTTTGCCGACGTCACCATTCTGGTCGGCGAGTCGGCCAAAACCAAGAAAGCGGAGTTGAAGCGTTCGGCCCGTCTGCTCGAAAGGCTCAACGTGGGCGGTGTCGCCGTCATCATCAATAAGGTCGGCCTGCTGCGCGCCGAGAAGAGTCTGAAGCAGGACCTGACCGAGTTTGAAACACGCGTCAACAAGATGAATCTGCGGTGGCAGCCGAAATACCAGCGCGCCGATGTTTCTCCGTTTGTCCCCTTTGTTGCTTCCGAAGATGTCGTCGAGGCTGAAGAGGTCGCGGCCGCCCGAGAAGCGTAAACGCAGCTCAAATCGAATCCCGGTCATGCATGCCAAGGAACAACCAAATCCCGGAAGGCGGCAACCATCCCGTGTCGAACGCGGCGAAGACGCATGTCCCTGAGAAGAAAGAGCAGAATTTTTCCGAAGCGCTAAGCGCAATCTGGCAGCAGGTCCTCGGCCTGCCCCGCGTCGGCATCGACGATAACTTCTTCGAGAGCGGCGGCACATCACTGCTGGCCACGGTCCTCGTCTCGCGAATCAACGAGATGCTCCGCCGTGAGAATCAGGACGAACTGTCCATCGCCGCGATCTTCGAACATCCGACACTGCGCGCCATGACTTCGCTGGTTCTGGGCAAGGCGGCAACTACGCCGGAGAGCAGCACTCCGACCCGAGCGATCGCTTCAGCGAAGGCATCTACCGGTTCGATTCCCTCGTCGGCAATCGCCATCATTGGCATGACCGGCCGTTTTCCCGGAGCCAACAGCGTCGAAGAGTTCTGGGCGAATCTCGCCAACGGCGTAGAGTCGATCACCTTCTTCGATCGCGAGCAGCTCGACGGCTTCGAGCGCGAGACCGCCAGCCGCTCCGAGAACTACGTAGCCGCGCGACCGATACTGAACGACGCGGACAAGTTCGATGCCGCCTTCTTCGGGATCTATCCGAAAGAGGCTGCGCACATGGATCCGCAGCACCGCGTGTTCCTCGAATGCGCATGGGAGGTGCTGGAGCGCGCCGGCTACGATCCCGCGCACACAACCCAATCGGTAGGCGTCTTCGCCGGCTGCAGCATGAACACCTACTTCATGCGCAACCTCGCCACCGGCCGCGAGTTTCTTGAGGATTTCACCGGGTCCTACCAGGTCGGCAACTACGTGACCATGCTGGGCAACGACAAGGACTTTCTGCCTACGCGCGTTTCCTACAAGCTCAACCTGCGCGGGCCGAGCATGACGGTGCAGACCGCCTGCTCGACGTCGCTGGTCGCGATTTCACAGGCTGCTCAGAGCCTGCTGACCGGCGGCTGCGACATGGCCCTGGCGGGAGCCGTCTCCATCACCTTCCCGCAGCATCGCGGATATGTTCCGCAGGAAGGCGGCCTGGCCTCGCTGGACGGACGTTGCCGCCCTTTCGACCGCGCTGCGAGCGGAACCGTCTTCGGGTCGGGCTCGGCTGTTGTGTTGCTCAAGCGCCTGGAAGATGCTGTCGCAGACGGCGACCAGGTGCTGGCGGTGATTCGCGGCTTTGCGATCAACAACGACGGCTCGGTCAAGGTCGGCTACACGGCGCCCAGTGTCGACGGCCAGGCGCAGGTGATCCAGAGCGCGCAGAAGATGGCCGGCGTGACCGCCGATTCGATCACCTATCTTGAAGCCCATGGCACAGGCACGCCGCTGGGCGATCCGATTGAAGTCGCAGGACTGAACAAGGCTTTTCGGGCATCGACCCCTGAGACGGGTTTCTGCTCGCTGGGGACGGCGAAGGCAAATGTCGGACATCTCGACGTCGCTGCCGGGGGCGTCGGACTGATCAAGACCGTCCTGCAAATCCAGAATCGCGCAATTCCCGGGCTGCTTCATTTCGAGGAGCCGAACCCGCATCTTGAGCTGGCAAACAGCCCGTTCTACTTCAGCCGCAAGCTCGAGCCGTGGGAAGCTAACGGATCTCCTCTGCGCGCCGGTGTGAGCGCGTTCGGGGTTGGCGGCACCAATGCGCATCTGGTGGTCGAAGAGCCGCCACAGCTTCCGGCTTCGGATGCGGGGCGTGAACACCAGCTTCTCGTCTGGTCGGCGAAGACGCCTGCGGCGCTCGGCAACCTCACACAATCGCTTGCCGGCCACTTTTCGAAGGACGCAGATCTCAACTTTGCGGATGCAGCGTGGACGCTGCAGACCGGGCGCAGCCGTCATCATCTGCGGCGCGCGCTGGTTGTCGCGTCGGCTCAGGAGGCAACTGACGCTCTCAATGCCGGCGAAGGCGCAACCATTCTGAAGCAGGACAAGCCCTTCGAGAATCCCTCGGTTGTTTTTTGCTTTCCCGGTCAGGGGGTGCAGTCGATCGGCATGGGGCGCCGGCTCTATGATTCAGAGCCGGTCTTCCGCGAGGCGCTCGATCGCTGCAGCGAATTGCTCGAAGCAGCTCTCGGGGTGCAGCTGGTCGATGTGATCTATCCGACTGAGCCTGGGCCCGAAGCGCAGACACTGCTGAACCAGACGCTCTACGCGCAGCCGGCGATCTTCGCCTTTGAATACGCGCTTGCCCAGCTGTGGATGTCGTGGGGTATCCGGCCTGTCGCCATGGTCGGGCACAGCGTTGGCGAGTACGTTGCCGCATGCCTGGCCGGAGTTTTCTCGCTCGAAGACGCCCTGCGGCTCATCGGCGCCCGCTGCCGCCTGATGCAGGATCTGCCTCGAGGCTCGATGCTGGCTGTACGCAAAGACGAAGCCACGGTCGCGCAGCTGATTGCAGATCGGCCCGACCTCGACCTCGCTGCTGTCAACAGTCCGCAGCTTTGCGTTGTCTCCGGTCCGGATGCAGCCATCGACAGCATCATTCAGAAGCTGGATAGCGAAAAGATCGTGAGCCGCCGGCTGGCGACTTCGCACGCCTTTCACAGCCGTATGGTGGAACCGGCGCTGGCGCCGTTTGCCGAAGTTGTGCGAACCATTGAATTCGCCGAGCCTTCTATTCCCTACGTCTCGACGCTGACCGGCAAATGGATCACGCTGGACGAAGTCTCGAAGCCGGAATACTGGACGAGTCAGCTTCGCCGCACGGTGCGCTTTGCGGATGCGGTTCGCGAGATTCTCAAGACACCTGAGCGCATCATGCTTGAGGTCGGCCCGGCGGAGACGCTGGTGCCGCTGATTCGCCAAATCGCCGGACCGGGAGCGGGAGCGCCTGCCGCGCTTTCCTCGCTCGGATCGGCTCGCGATAACACGCCTGACGACAAGGCTGTGCTCAACGCGCTTGGCTCCCTGTGGGCGGCCGGCGCGAATCCCGACTGGAATGCCTTTCACGCCGGCTACCGCCGCAAACGAGTTCTGCTGCCTACGTATCCCTTTGAGCGCCACAGACACTGGGTGGACGCACCGGCTTCGAAACCCGCGCAGCCACCGTTGGCCGCGGCGGCAACAACACCGTTACCCTCGTTCGATCAAATTCAGGCATCTGTGCCACCTGCTGAGGTTCCAATCATGGCTACACCTGCTTCTGCCGCCCCAAACGACACCATGCTGACTGAGCTCAAGGCTCTGATTACCGATCTCTCCGGCACTGAACTGAGCGACGCTGAGCCTGACGCCTCATTCCTCGAACTTGGCTTTGACTCGCTCTTCCTCACCCAGCTCACGCAGGGGATTCAGAGCAAATTCCGGGTCAAGCTGACGTTCCGGCAGATCATGGAGAGCTACCCCACGCTTGGATCACTGGCCGGGCACCTGGACTCAAACGTCGCGCCCGAACTTCGCGCTGCTCCCGTGGCGGCACCGGTTCCGGTGCAGGCTCCGGCGTCTCCCGTTCAGATGGCTGCCGCTGTTTCAGCACCGATGGCGTTTGCACCTGCTCCGGCTTCGGCTCCCGCGGGCTCCTACGAAGCGCTTTTTGCCGGTCAGTTGCAGGCGCTTACCAGCCTTTTCCAGCAGCAGATGGCATTTCTGCAGGGCCATGCGCCGGTCGCGGCGGATTCTGCTCCTGTGACGGTTACAAATGTGCCGGTGATCGCGCAATCAGTAACTGCAGCAGATACAAAAGCGACTCTGCCCGCTCCAACTGCTGCACAACCTGCACCTGTTGCGGCCCTGAGCATGGCCGCGGCAAGCGAGCCGAAGCCTGCGAAGCCCGCCTTTACGCCCTTCAAGCCACTGCAGCGCGGCGAGACGGGTGGGTTGAATCCGGAACAGGAGACTTATCTCAAGGGCCTTATCCAGAGCTACACGACCCGCACTTCCGGATCCAAGAAATTTACCCAGGAGCATCGCGGCGTTTTTGCCGATGGGCGCGTCGTCTCCGGTTTCAATGCGCAGACAAAGGAACTGGTCTATCCGCTGGTCGTCAATAAGGCGTCGGGCGCCTATCTCTGGGACAACGATGGCAACCGCTACATCGACATTCTCAACGGCTACGGCGCGATCCTTTACGGCCATTCGCCGGACTTCATTGTTGAAGCGGTCCGCAATCAGCTCGATCTTGGCTTTGCGATCGGACCGCAGACGGAGCTGTCCGGCATCTGCGCCGAGCTGGTCAGCGAGTTGACCGGCATGCAGCGCGTAACCTTCTGCAACACCGGTTCTGAAGCGGTGATGGGCGCGATGCGCCTGGCGCGCACGGTTACCGGACGCAACCTGGTGGTGCTCTTTACCGGCGACTATCACGGCAGCTTCGACGAAGTGCTGGTGAAGGCCGTCGGAAAGCAGCGGTCGATGCCGGTGGCGCCGGGCATTCCTCGGGAGAGCGTGGCCAATATTCTGGTACTTGACTACGGCACGCCGGAGAGCCTGGAGATTATTCGCCAGCGTTCGGACGAAATTGCGGCGGTGCTGGTTGAGCCTGTCCAGAGCCGTCATCCTGAGCTGCGGCCGGTGGAATTTCTGCGCGAGGTGCGCAAGATTACCGAACAGAGCGGGTCGTGCCTGATCTTTGATGAGGTCGTTACGGGCTTCCGCACTCATTCGGGAGGCATGCAGGAGCTTTACGGCATTCGCGCCGATCTTGCTACCTATGGAAAGGTGGTTGCCGGCGGCTTGCCGGTCGGCGTGCTGGCGGGCAGCCCGGCATATATGGACGCACTTGACGGCGGCGCCTGGCAGTATGGCGACGACTCGTTCCCGCAGGTCGGCGTTACCTTCTATGCGGGAACTTTCATGCGCCATCCGCTGGCTCTGGCTGCGGTTCGCGCCAGTCTCGAACACATCAAAGAGTCGGGAGCATCGCTGCAGACCGATCTTGCCGCCAAAACCGCGTCGCTGGTCGCCGATCTGAACTCCATGTTCCGCGACTTCTCGTATCACACGACGATCGAGACCTTTTCGTCGTGGTTCTACATGAGCGCGCCCACTGAGCCAAAGCTCGCGCGCCTGCTCTACTATCACCTGCGCGAGAAGGGCATCCACATTCAGGAAGGCTTCCCATGCTTCCTGACCACGGCCCACACCGATGCCGATCTTGAGTTTGTCCGCGAGGCATTCCGCTCCAGCCTGCGCCAGATGCAGGCCGGTCACGCGATTGGTCAAGCGATGGGTCTGGGCGACACGCCGGCTGCTGTCGACGTGGCGGCTGCTCAGGAAAAGACGGCTGCTGCCGCGAGCGTGCCGGCTGCTGCGCCAACGCCTGTCGAGCGCGATATCCATATCACCGAGCCGCAGCGCGAAATCCTCTTCGGCACGCAGCTCGGCGACGAGGCCAATTGCTCTTTCAATGAAGGCACCTCGCTGCGCCTCAAGGGCGAACTGAATGAAGCGGCGTTAGTCCGCAGCCTGGAGCAACTGGTTGCCCGGCATGAAGCGCTGCGCGCGGTCGTGCGGGAAGACGGTGAGACGGTGCACATCTCGGCGGAGATTCCGCTGCCGCTGGAGCGTGAAGACCTGAGTGCGCTTTCGCCCGAAGCACGCGATGCCAGTCTCAAGGAGCTTATTGCCGAGCAGGCGTCCACGCCCTTCGATCTGCAGCACGGGCCGCTGTTCCGCATGCGCCTGGTTCGCCTGGCTCCTGCCGAGCACGTGCTGGTCTTCAGCGCCCATCACATCATCTTTGACGGATGGTCGACGAACGTCCTCTATTCCGAGCTTGGCGAGCTCTACAACGCCGCCGTGTCGGGCAAGGCAGCCTCACTGCCCGCGCCTCTCACCTTCAGCCAGTATGCTGGCGGACGAGAACGCGCGCCACCAATCGGAGGAAAACAGCGAAGTCGAAGCCTACTGGCTGAATGAGTTCAAGACCACGCCCTCGGTATTGCAGCTGCCCACCGACCGGCCGCGTCCCGCGATGCGCGGCAACACACGGCGCGACCCGGCGCTTTATCTTTCCGGCGGAATTTCTGAAGGCGGTGAAAAAGGCCGGCGCGAAGCAGGGCAGCACGCTGTTCGCCACGCTGCTCGGCGGCTTCTCTCAACTGATCCATCGGCTTTCGCAGCAGGACGATGTCGTCATCGGGATTCCCATGGCTGGGCAGTCGCTGCTTGAGAATGGCGGCACGCTTGTCGGCCACTGCGTCAACTTCCTTCCCATCCGCAGCCGTTTCGATGCGGCCCAGTCGTTGGCCGACTCCTTCAAGCAGGCGCGCAAGAAGCTGCTCGACGCGCAGGATCACCAGAACTACACCTACGGAACGCTGCTGCGTAAATTGAAGATCCAGCGCGACTCCTCGCGGCTGCCGCTGGTTGAGGTGCAGTTCAACGTGGAGACCGTGGGCGCGGGCCTGAAATTCGACGGCCTCGACGTCGACCTTGCAGGCAACCCGAAGACCCACGTCAACATGGACCTGTTCTTCAACTTCGTCGATCGCGGAAACGAGTTGTGGCTGGACTGCGACTACAACACCGGACTCTTCGATGAAGCAACCATCGAGCGCTGGTGCGGGCACCTGCAGGCGATCCTGCAGGCCTTTGTCGACGATGCTGCCCAGGCCTCCGGCCAGGTATCAGTGCTTACCGCCGCTCAGAAGCAGCTGCTGCTTATCGACTGGAACAAGACGGCGACAGACTATCCGCGGACGAGTTCTATCCACCGCATTTTCGAAGAGCAGGCGCGCCGCACACCTGACGCGATCGCTCTCACCGCGGGCGATCAGTCGCTGACGTACTCTGAGCTGAACGAGAAGGCAAACCAGCTGGCGCGCTTCCTCGACAGCGGCGGAATCAAGCCGGGTGCGCGGGTTGCGCTGTGCCTCGATCGCTCGCTCGAAGTCATCGCCGGCCTGCTGGCGATTCTGAAGGTCGGTGCCGCGTATGTGCCGGTGGACGCCAGCTATCCGGCGTCGCGCCTCACCTTTCTGATTGAAGACTCACAGGCGCAGGCACTGCTGACCGACCGCGCCATCGCCGCCAAGCTGCCGGAGCTGGCCACCAACGTTATTTCTCTCGACGCCGACTGGCCGGCCATTGCGCTCGAATCGGGCGCTAATCTCGGTCACAACGGCGGATCCGAAGACCTAGCATACGTGATGTACACCTCCGGCTCGACTGGGAATCCCAAGGGCGTTCTGGTGCCGCATCGGGCCGTCACCAGGCTGGTTAAGAACAACTCCTTCGCCAGCTTCTCTGCCGACGAGGTGTTCCTGCAGCTCGCTCCACTCTCGTTCGACGCTGCCACCTTCGAGATTTGGGGCGCGCTGCTGAACGGCGGCCGCCTGGTTCTTGCTCCTGCCGGACGGGTGACACCGGAAGACATCGGCACGATTGTTCTGAAGAACAACATCACCACGATGTGGCTTACCGCAGCGCTCTTCCATCTGATGGTCACCAATCATCTCGAGAGTCTGCGTCCTCTCCGCCAGCTTCTGGCCGGGGGCGATGTACTCTCCGTTACGCACGTGCGGCGGGTGCTCGAAGAACTGCCGCATCTGCGGCTGATCAATGGTTATGGGCCGACGGAGAACACGACCTTCACCTGCTGCCACACCATCACTCTCGACAGCCTGACCTCGGGAACGGTGCCGATCGGCCGCCCGATATCAAACACCCGCATTTATATCGTCGATGCGGCAATGCAGCCGGTGCCTGTGGGAGTGACCGGCGAGCTGTTTGCGGCCGGAGACGGCGTTTCGCTTGGCTACATGAATGCCCCCGAGCTGACTGCGGAGAAGTTCCTGAGCCACACCTTCGCGCCCGGCCTTACCGAGCGGCTCTACCGCACCGGCGATCTGGCCCGCTACCGCACCGATGGCACGGTCGAATTCCTGGGCCGCGCGGATACCCAGGTCAAGGTTCGCGGTTACCGCATCGAGCTTGCGGAAATCGAATACGCGCTGGAGCGCTCTCCGCTGGTAAAGGCGGCCGTAGCCTGTGTGCGTACCGACTGGGTCACCGAGCATGACGCCCCGGGAGACAAGCGGCTTGCGGCTTACGTGATTTCCGCACGTGGCGGGGACGCCAGCGGCCTGATCGCCGAGCTTCGCGCCTACCTGAAGACCCAGCTGCCCGAATATATGCAGCCGGCAGCGATCATGGTGGTTGAGAGCTTTCCACGGACGGTGAACGGCAAGGTGGACCGCCGCGCTCTGCCCGCGCCCCAGCCGGAGCAACTGATGCGCGAACGGGCGATTGTCTATCCGCGCAATCCGGTGGAAGAAAAGCTTGCAAAGATATGGAGCGATGTTCTAAATCTTAAAGAAGTTAGCGTGGAAGATAGTATCTTCGAGCTAGGCGGCGATTCGTTGATGATCTTCCGCATCAACACCATCGCCAACCAGGCGGGTATCAAAATATCTGCCCGGGATATCTTTCAATACAAGACGATCGCGGCGATCTGCGCCCAGGTTCAGGAGAACCGGCACGACAAGACCGCCGAATTGATCGGAGCGACGATCCAGCCGGTGCCCCGCTCGCTGCATCGCCGACCGCGTACGGTGTTGCAATAACACAAACGATCAATTGCAACTAGATCTCCGTAACCTGCAGCATATCTACTGGCTTCCTATGGTTCGTTCTGATTCTGTGAGTACGGTGCAAAACGCGAATTCTGACGATCCGTCCGTGGCCGAGGGTGCCGTGGGGTCGGATTCGTCCCTGGACGGCGGGGTTTACGTCTTCCCGGCCGGCCTCGAACAGAGCCGCTACTGGCTGCTGGATCAGCTTGCGGGCGCCTCGACGGCCTCGAATATGGCTGTGGCCTTCCGCCTTGAGGGTCCGGTGCGGGATGACATCGCTGAGGCATGCGTGCGCGCGCTGGTGCTGCGCCATGAGGCGCTGCGCACTACGTTCCGCATGATCGACGGCGGTCTCTCGCAGATTATCTCCGAGGAGCCTGCTTACAGCTTCACCGTTTCCGACCTGCGCAATCTCGAGGTTTCCGAACGCACGGAACGCGCCGAAGAACTGATCCACGATCACAGCCGAATCCAGCTTGATCTGGCCAGCGGACCGGCATTTTTCGTACACCTTATTCATGTAACCGATCGAGAGCATTTTCTGGCTTTCACGGTGCACCACATTGCCTGTGACGGCTGGTCGAACGGAATTCTCATTCGCGACTTTGCCGATCTCTATGCGGCTGCGGCTGAAGGCCGCGAGCCTTCGCTGCCGGAGCTACCGTTTCAGTTCGCCGATTTCACGGTGTGGCAACAGGAATGGCTGGAAAGCAAGGCCGCACAGGCAGCGCTGGGCTTCTGGAAGGAACACGTCCGGCGGGAGATGCCGGCGGTCGCCCTGCCGACCGATTCTCCGCGCACAGCGCAGAAGAGTGCTCCGGGCGACATCGAGGGCCGGCTGTTGTCGCCGGAGCTCACTGCGCGACTCAAGACCTATTGCCGGCGGCATGACGCCACTATGCACCAGGTGCTGCTGGCGGCTTTCGAAGCGCTCATTTCGCGGTACACCGGCCAGAGCGAGTTCCTGCTCGGCTCAACGATCGCCAACCGTACGCAGCCGGGGATGGAAAACGTCGTCGGCCGCTTTGCACATCCACAGGTGATTCTCGGGGACGTGCGCGGCAATCCCAGCTATCGCGAGCTTCTCGGCCGGGTTATCGACTGGAGCGCAAAATCCTATGCACACCAGGACCTGCCATTCTCGCGGCTGACCGAGGAGTTCCAGATCGACCAGGCGGGCGCAACCTCGCAGTTCCTGCAAGTCTATTTCGTTTATCAGAAGGCCTTCATGCAGCCGCAGGCTGCGGGCGAGCTGCGCATCGTTCCGCGGCCGTCGGTGAGTGGCGGGGTTAATTTCGACATGCTGGTCAGCATTGTCGAGCGCAACGAAGGCCCTCGGCTGCAGATCGAGTACAACACGATGCTGTTCGAGCGCCAGCGCGTGTTGCGGCTGCTCGATCAATACACGCGCATCCTCGAAGCGGTGATGGATGACGACGGGCTGCGGGTCTCCGATTTGCCAATGCTCTCCCAGGAGGAACAGGCGGCTTTGAGCAGCGGCGGCCGGAGCCACGCGGCGAGCGTGGAGGGTTCCGGGAGCAGCGAAGCGGAATTTGCCTCGCTCGTCGAGGTCTTCGACCGCCACGCTGCCGCGCTCGGCAACGCGCCTGCCCTCATTCTGAGTGAATCGCAAATCAGCTGGAAGGGGCTCCGCAATCGCAGCGTCAGCTTCGCTCAGTCAATGGAACGGCGGGGTCTGCTTGCGGGCCAGACAGTAGCATTGCGCCTGCAGCCGGACGCTGATTCCGCTGCTGCCGCGATCGCCGCTTTGCGCATAGGCGCCGTGGTTCTGCCTGTGCCCGTCAGCGTCAGTTCCGCGGAATGGCAGGAGATCCGGAGCCAGCTGAAACCGGCTCTGTGCCTGGCCGGACGCGACTTCGCCGAAAAGTTCTCTTCGGTAACGGCGTACGAGCAACTGGAAGCGGATGTTGTGGTTGACCGGCCTGTCGGCGATCCGCCTGCCGCGACCGGCGCAGCGTGGCTCGGAGCTGCAATAAGTAACGATGGAAGATACGAATTTACGGCTGTCTCCCATACCGCTACCCTGAGAAGTCTGCACGGCGCTGCCCACGCGCTTGGTATCGTGGCGGGCGACTGCGTCTTCGTCTCGCCGGCAAGCGAGATTTCACCGCTCGCCGCAACTGATGCATGGACCGACCTGCTTCTGCCACTGCTCTCCGGTGCAACCATCGTCTATCCCGGGAGTGCAAGGTCAGAACAGCTCAACCTCATCTTCGACCGGGAGCAGGTCTCCTTCGCATTCGGCGCTCCGTCCGAATGGTCTCATCTTTTGGACACCTGGCCTGGCGATCGCAGGATCAATCTCGTATCTCGCGGGTCCCGACTCTCTCCGGCCGTCGCCGCCAAGTTGGCAAAGTCCCGCAGCCGCGCCTGGTCGTTGCTTTCGTCGGCCAGTACCGCAGGTCCGGCCGGAGTGGCGCGCCTCGACGTTTCACAGCAGTCGCGGCAGTGGCCGATAGCACCGTTGCCTGGGGATACGTTGCGGATTCTCGATGAGTCCGGCAATCCCGCTCCCTTTGCCGTCCCCGGCGAACTGGTTGTTCATCGCGATTCCGATCGGCTCGGTACAGGGTACGCCGCGAGCTACTCTCCGGATCGCGGATTCGAAGTGCTCGATCAGCTCGATCGCACGGTCAGTCTTCACGGGCACCGCCTCCGTTTGTGCGAGCTCGAAGATCTGCTTCTTAGCGAACCATCGGTGGCGGATGCCGGGGCCGCGATTCGGCCCGATGTAAACGGCACACCTGTGCTGGTTGCCTACGTTGCGGGCCGAAACGGGCAAAATCCTTCCATCGCGGCGATCCGGACACACGTCAAGTCTGTCGCTCCACAGCATCTTGCCTCAGCCGAGATCGTTCCGGTCGTGTCGATCCCGCGACGGCTCGATGGTTCCGTGGACGTTGAGGTTCTTCCCATCCCGGGCTCTTCGCCGCAGGCTGCGGTCGAGGACAGCGGATTTGTTCCGCCGCGCGACGAGCTTGAGACTACCCTGGTTTCGATCTGGGAATCGGTGCTGGGTGTGCATGGCATCGGCATCCGCACGAACTTCTTCACTCTTGGCGGCTATTCGCTGATGATCGTGCGGCTGTTTGCGAATATCAACCGCTCTCTTTCGCTATCGCTGCCGATTACCACCATCTTCAATGCCCCCACGATTGAGCAGCTGGCGGATATCATTCGCGGCCGTACGCTTTACTCGCCGCTGGTGCCGGTGCAGCCCAAAGGCTCGAAGCCGCCCTTCTTCCTCATCCACTCGTACCTGCTCTACGGAGGACTGCCGTCGGTACTGGGCGAAGACCGGCCCTTCTACGGCCTGCGCGAGCTTAATGAGTCGATGGAAATGGAAGAGCGTGTCGCTCTATATGCGAAGGAGATCCGCTCTGCACAGCCCCACGGCCCGTACTATATCGGCGGATGGTGCGCCGCCGGTCCGCTCGCGGTCGAGACGGCGCGGCAGATCATCGAATCGGGCGAGGAAGTGGCGATGGTGGTGCTGTTTGACTCCTGGCGCCCCGGATACGCTGCAGAACTGGCGGTCCAGCAGAAGCATATGCCGGAGATGACGCTGCGGGCCCGCCTGGACAGGAAGCTGCGGTTCCACCGCGGCAAGCTTCAGCCGCTGTCTCCGCGTGGACGCGCAAGATACGCATGGAACGCGATCAAGCAGAAGGTGTCGTCCACGCGCGGCAAGGTTTTTCTGAAGCACTGGGCATTTGCGCAGCGGCTCTTTCAGTCTCTCGGGCTGCCGCTCCCGCATTTCATGCACAACGTGAGCCTGCAAACCTTCGAATCGATCCGCACTTACAGCGGCAAGCCTTTTCCCGGGCGCATTACGCTCATCCGCGCCACTGACGCCATCTACATTCCAGGAGCCGAGCCGGCCTGCGGCTGGGGCGCACTGGCTTCCAAGGGTGTCGACGTTCAGTGGGCTCCGGGGAATCATGAGACCATGTTCATCGAGCCGAATCTGAGCGTGGTAGGCGATATTCTCCGCGGCAGCCTGGAGCAGCCTCAGCCTGCCGACGCCTGATTTTCATCGTCATGGGTAATCCTCCCGTTGCGGATCAAAATCCCGCCTGCCGCCCCGGAGATAACGAAGTCCACATCTGGAGGCTTGAGCCGGAGCCTCTCGTAGATCTCTCGCGTTATTCCGATCTGCTCAGCAGCGACGAGCAGCAACGCGCAGCACGCTTCCGCTTCCCGCATCTCACCCGCAACTTCATCGTCGACCACGGCAGGATGAGGCTGATACTCGGCGCTTATACCGGAGTTGCGCCTCGCGATCTTGGATTCGCTTTCAATGAGTTCGGCAAGCCGGAGCTGGCGAATGACTCTGCTTCCCTGCGCTTCAATCTCTCCCATACAAACGGGCTGAGTCTGCTGGCGCTCTGTCTTGATTCGCCGGTCGGCATCGACGTCGAAGCCGTGCGGCCGATGAATGACTGGAGCGACATCGCCCGGTCGCATTTTTCGCAAAGCGAAATTACGGCGTTGCAGGAAACGGCGGAAGCCGATCGACAGAACGCCTTCTTCCGATGCTGGACGCGCAAGGAGGCTTTCCTCAAGGCTCACGGACGAGGACTGTCCATTCCGCTCGACTCCTTCGCGGTGAGCCTCGACCGGGAAGAAACGCCCGCGCTTCTCGAATGCAAATGGGATCCGGAGGAGACAAAGCGCTGGTCATTCTTGTCGCTCGACCTCGGAGCGCAGTTTGCTGGAGCGCTCGCTGTCAGGGGGAGAAACTGGAAAGTTCGCCACTTCGACTGGATCGCGGACCGAGCACTCATCTCGGCATAACTTAGTGCGATTCGTTCGAAAGAATGGCGACGCTGTCGGGCGGAAGGGAGATTTTGCCTTCTACTGTCTGCAGTCCATCCGGTGATGCAAGCACCACGGGGAGGGAGTCGGGATTGGGGAGCTCGACCGGTTGATCGCCGAGGTTGCAAAGGACTCTCACGGCGCCGTGCTCTCCCTTTCCGGTCTATGGTGAGCCAGCGGTCGTCTTCGTCGAAGGCAACGGTGATGTTATGGAGATCGCCGTCGTTGAGTGACGGCGAGTTGCGGCGAAGATGGATGAGCTTTCGATACCACTCGAGCATCTCTGCGTGGCGGCCGTCGCCGATTTCCTCCCAGTTGAGCTTTGAGCGCCGGAAGGTCTCGGGGTTTTCAGGATCGGGAATGGACGCGGGATCCCAGCCGAAGGCAGCAAATTCGCGGCGGCGGCCTTCGGAAACAGACTTCGCCATCTTGGGATCGTCGTGATCGGCGAAGTACTGGAAGGGCGTCGAAGCAGCGAATTCTTCTCCCTGAAAAAGCATCGGGACAAAGGGCGCGGTGAAGACGAGGGCGGCAGCGACCTTGGCGCGCTGCATGCCGACAATGTGTTCGACACGGTCGCCGATGGCGCGGTTGCCGACCTGGTCGTGGTTCTGGATGTAGCCGAGGAAGCGGTGCGCTGAAAGCCCCTCAACCGGACGGCCGTGGTGGCGCCTGCGATAGGGGGAGTATGCACCGTCGTAGACGAAGACGCGGGTGAGAGATTTGGCCAGCTGCTCGAGGGTGCCGAAGTCCTGGTAGTAGCCTTTGCCCGGCTCGGAGTGGAGGACGGTGAAGAGAGCGTGGTGGAAGTCGTCGCTCCATTGCGCGTCGAGGCCGTAACCATGAGCCTCGCGCGGAGTGACGACACGCGGATCGTTCAGGTCGCTCTCGGCGATGAGAACCAGTGAGCGGCCGAGATCGGCGGAGAGAGCTTCGGTTTCGGTGGAGAGCTGCTCGAGGAAGTGGATGGCGGAGCGGTCGACAATCTCGGTGATGGCGTCGAGGCGCAGGCCATCGATGTGGTAGTCGCGCATCCACATCAGAGCGTTGTCGCAGAAGAAGCGGCGCACCTGATCGCTGCCCGGGCCTTCGAAGTTGACGGCGTCGCCCCAGGGCGTGCGGTGCTTGCTGGTGACGTAGGGACCGAACTTGCCGGTGTAATTGCCGACGGGTCCGAAATGGTTGTAGACCACGTCGAGCAGCACTGCCAGGCCGCGCTGATGGGCGGCGTTGACGCAAGCGCTTGAGCCCATCCGGACCGCCGTAGGCGTGGCTCACGGCAAAAAGCGCAACGCCATCGTAGCCCCATCCGTGCTCGCCGGGGAATTCAGCAACCGGCATGAGCTCGACGTGAGTGATGCCAAGTTCGACGAGATAGTCGAGGCGAGCGATTGCGGCGTCGAAGGTGCCCTCGGGAGTGAAGGTCCCGACGTGGAGCTCGTAGATGATGGCCGAGGAGAGCGGAGGAGGCTGGAAATCAGCGTCGTTCCAGGAGAAAGCCGCCTGGTTGTAGACGCGCGAGGGGCCGTGGACTCCCTCGGGTTGCCAGAGGCTGCGCGGATCAGGATAGGGAGTTGGATCGTCGTCGAGAACGAATGCGTAGTCGGTGCCTGGTCCGGCTTCGTCGACAGCGACCTTCCACCATCCACGGGGATCCGGCCCCGTCATGGGATATGTTGCATCGCCGACTTTCACGGAAACCTTCTTCGCTCCCGGAGCCCAGAGGGTGAACTCATGCATTGGTGTCTGTCTCCCGGGTAAGCAGCGCAACTGGAAAATGGCGGAGCAGGTTTTCGACTTCGAGACTGCCGCCGGTCAGAACTTCCCGCGTCAAACGATTCATCCAGCGGCCTTCGGGCAGAGTGAGGCGCGTCCTTCTCCAGGCGTCGTCGAGCCTGATGATAAGTCGAGGAACAACGGCGATGACCGAATCGCCGCGCATGCATGCGATGACGTGGTCGGCCTTCGATCCTTCTGCCGTCAGCGGAAGGTAGCCGGCGTCAGCTCCGAACCACTCCGGATGCTCGCGGCGAAGACGAAGAGCGTGATGGATGATCCACATCTTGGGAAGACCCTCGTCGGCGCGGCGCATGATCTGGGCGGCAACGTCGTCGCCGGAGAGCTGCTGTAACTCTTCGAGGAGCTGGCGGCGCAGGGCGTAATCGACCGGGCGGCGGTTATCGGGATCGACCAGGCTGAGATCCCAGAGCTCTCCTCCCTGGTAGAGATCGGGAACACCGGGCGCGACGCACTTGAGCAGGGTCTGGGCAAGCGAGTTGACCCGGCCGGCCTCTGCGATGCGGGCAACGAACTCCTCAAGCTTCTGGATGAAGGGCTCATGCGCGAGCGTTTTTTCAATGAAGCTGTTCAGGGCGTCTTCGAATTCTTTGTTGTTCGCAACCCATGACGTGTGCTGCTTCGCCTCGCGCACCGCCTTGAGCATGTAGGCCTGAGCCCGCTCGAGAGGAAGTGGCCATGCGCCGATGAGGGTCTGATAGTAGAAATACTCGGTGTTGCGATCGGGATATTCGACGCCTGATGCGGACTTGATGCGAAATTCGCCGTTGATGCGGGACCAGCGCTGGATCGCGGAGCGGAAGCGTCCGGGCAATTCAGAGAGAACCGCGAGGCGAGCGCGTACGTCATCGCTTCGCTTGGTGTCGTGGGTGGAGAGAGTGGTCATGGTCAGGGGGCGCGTAGCCTGCATTTTTTCGCAATAAGAATGAAAGTCGGGGACGGAGATTCCGTCGCGGCCGGGGTCGCTGCCGACTTCGTTCAGACCGATGAGGCGGTTGAAACAGTAGAAGGCAGTGTCTTCCACGCCCTTGGCCATCACGGGTCCGGTGAATTGCTGGAAGAGAAGAAGGAACTCGCTTTCCTTCTTTCCGGCGACGACCATGGTGAGTACATCGCGGAGAAAGTCGAAGAGGCCACCGTCGATATCCTGGCGGTGTTGCTTAGCGCATTCGGCGGCTTCGGCGATGCAGGCTCTGTCTTCCTCGGTGATCTCGTTGCGCGCCGGAACGACATAGGTGCGGTAGATGCGGAAGCAGGCGGCCATCTCGCGAATGGCGCGGCGTATTTCCGCGCGGGTGTAGTCGCGCTGGTTGCGGTTCGCCTCGCAGATCTCAACGAATATGGACGTGAGGCGGTTGACGTCGCTGCCAAGCGCCTCCTGGGTGACGGCGATCTTCTTGTCGTGCGCGACAGCGCCAAAATCGCCGGGCTCCGCTGTGAAGTCGACATAAATGCTGCGCAGCTCCGCGACGCCTTCGCGGTGAACGAGCACGCCGTTGACGGTGTTGAGAAAGTCGTAGCCGCTGGTGCCTTCGATGGGCCAGTCCTCGCGGAGGAATTCTCCCGGCTCGAGAATCTTCTCGCCGACGATCCACGCGTCGGGCGCGCGTTCGCGTAGACGGCGGAAGTATTCCAGGGGATCGCGCAGGCCGTCGGGATGGTCGACGCGGACTCCGTCGAGCACTCCGCGTTGCAGCCAATCGAGAATCAGCGCGTGGGTTTCCTCGAAGACATGCTCGCGCTCGACGCGTAAGCCGATGAGCGTGTTCACGTCGAAGAATCGGCGGTAGCCGAGTTGCTGATCGGCAGCTTTCCAGTAGGCCAGGCGATAGTTCTGCTGGTTGAGGAAGTCGTCGAGGGCGTCGAGATTTGCGTTCAGGTCGGTTATTGACCGGTCGATCATCTCGGACACGTTTGGTTCCTCAGCACACAGGCGCTCAAGCAGCCCAAGGAGCACCAGCTTGTCGCGATCACGCGCAAGGATGGTTCTGCGATCGACATATTCAGGAGACGGCAGACGACCGAAGGATGCAGCGAGAAAATTCAAGGTGTCCGATCTTGCGTAGTCGGCTGCGCGTTGGAGGATGGCGGGAAGCGATACAGGCGCGACGGGAAACGTCTGGCCCGCGGCTTCGACCTGGAAGCGGATGCCGTTGCGTGTGATCTTGATATTTCCATCCTGCAGGACACGGCCGTACTGGTCGGCGAGGACAGGCACCAGAACCTTATCCCGCAGCCGCTCTTCCTGCGGACGCCAGTCGATGTCGAAATATGAGGCATAGCGGCTCAGAGGGCCGTTCTCAAGCACGTCCCACCAGTAACGATTTTCCTTGCCCAGCGACATGTGGTTGGGCACGATGTCGAGGACCTGGCCCAGGCCGAGCTCCGCGAGCCGGTTGCCAAAACGCTCGTGCGCTGCCGCACCGCCGAGCTCCTCGTTCACGCGCTGGGGATCGACAACGTCATAGCCGTGCATGCTGCCGGGTGCGGCCTGCAGATACGGCGAGCAGTAGACGTGCGAGATACCGAGTTCGCTGAGGTATTCGGCGATGGCCGCAGCATCGTCGAAGGTAAACTCCTTGTGAAGCTGCAGCCGGTATGTCGCAGTAGGAATCCGTCGAGTCATCGTTCAAACCCAGTGTGAAACAGGTCCGCGCCAGCGGAGATGCAAAAAGGACAGTAGGCTGTTAGAGGGCAACGGGCGGGGTGAGGTTGCACATTCGTCTCGTATGGGAGGCTGGCCAGCCGCTCTATTTTCCGATGCAGAAGGTGGAGAAGATGCGGTTGAGGATGTCGTCGGCGGTGGTTTCGCCGGTGAGGCTGTCCAGTTGCCGCAGCGACGCGTAGAGATCAAGGAGCAGCATCTCGTGCGGGATTCTGGCGGCGACGGCGGCCTTCGCGGCCTGGAGCGATGCGAGAGCTGCGGTGATGGCTTCGTGATGGCGGAGATTTGTAAGCATGCCGCTTTCCGCTTCGGAGGCCGGGCTTCGAACCATGTCGAGCAAGGTGCTGCGCAGCTCGGCGATCCCCTGGCCGGTGAGTGCGGAGGTGAAGACGGAGGACAGTCCATCTGCCGGGCTCTCTTCTTCTGCAACGCTCACCAGGGCTGAGTCCTCAGAGTTGAGATCGCTCTTGTTGCGGGCGATGAGGGCGCGGCGTCCGGAGAGAGACTGGATCAGGTCTGCCTCGTCCTCGCGCATCGGAATTCCTGCTTCGAGGACGACCAGTACCAGGTCGGCGTCGGCGAGCGCTTCGCGGGATTTCTGGATACCGATCGATTCGGCCTCTTCGGTGGCCTCGCGCAGGCCGGCGGTGTCGACGAGTTCGACGGGAATGCCTCCCAGGGAGACGCGCTCGGTGACGAGGTCGCGCGTGGTTCCGGGCGTGGCCGTGACGATGGCGCGCTCGCGTTCGACGAGGCGATTGAAGAGCGACGATTTGCCGACGTTGGGCCGTCCGACGATGGCGAGAGTCAGGCCGGAATGCACGAGGCGTCCATGCTCGAAGGAGCGGGCGAGCTTTTCGAGGTCGGCGGAAATTGTATCGATGCGAGTTACGATTTCAACATCCGGCGTCACTTCGACATCATCTTCGGCGAAGTCGATGCCGGCTTCGAGCAGCGAGATCAGCTCAACGAGCGTCTGCTTTGCGGGCTGGATGCGGCGGGAGAGCGCGCCACCCATCTGCTCGGCGGCGATGCGCGCCTGATAGAGAGTCTGCGATTCGATCAGGTCGCGCACGGCTTCGGCCTGCGTGAGGTCGATACGGCCGGACAGAAATGCGCGTTCGGTGAATTCGCCGGGACGCGCGAGGCGCGCGCCGCGCTGCAGGGCGAGGCGCATCAGCAATTCGAGGATGACCGGTGATCCGTGGGCGGCGATTTCAACAAGGTCCTCGCCGGTATAGGAGTTGGGGCGCGCGAACCAGGTGACGATCGCCTCGTCGAGCTTGTGTTGCGTTTCGGGATCGTGGATTTCGGCGAAGAGGGCGCGGGCGTGGGCGAGGGGATTGCGCAGCGTGAGCAGCGCGTTTGCAATTTCGAGCGCGTGCGGTCCGGAGAGGCGTACGATGCCGATGCCTCCGCGGCCGGGCGGGGTGGAGATGGCAGCGATGGTCTCGTTGGCGACCGATTCCTGCTCGGCGAGTTGGGGATGGGGCTGCATTTCACAGGGCTCAGGGCTCAGGGCTCAGGGCTCAGGGCTCAGGGCTCAGGGCTCAGGGCTCAGGGCTCAGGGCTCAGGGCTCAGGGCTCAGACTGCAAGGGCTAGACGGGCTATTGCGCGCTCAGGCAAGGGGACAGAGTGCGTTCGCAAATATTCTACGAACTTAGCGGCGGCCCCGGCCGCCGCCGGCGAAAGGACGCCTGGGTGGAGCGGCGATCTTGCTCGTGTCATAGCCTTTGGGATGCGCCACGACGAAACGGTTGAGGCCCTCGCCGGTGGAGGAGGTGGCGAGGTCGTCATACGCGCGGAAAGCAAGATGCAGCATGCGACGCTCGCGCGAACTCATCGGGGCAAAGCTGAAAGGCTGACCGGTGCGCCGGACTTTTTCGGCAGCCGTCTCGGCGGCGAGTTTCAGTTCCCGGGCGCGCATGGCCTTGAAGTTGTTTGCGTCGAAGGAAACCTTGTCGTGCTCTTCGTTTTCGAGCCGAATTATTTTCGCGGCAACGTGCTCGAGAGCGCGCAGCAGTTCGCCGCCGCGCTGGGTCAGCAGCCCCGCGTCCGGGCCGGCCAGTTCCACATAGATTTCGCGCGCTTCGAGTTGATCGGGATCGGCCGCGCCTGCGCCTGCGGTGATCCGGTACTTGAGGCGAAGCCTGCCGGGAGCGGTGAGGGTTTTAAGAAGGGAAGCGATGCGTTGGGCGGCTGCTGAGTAATCCTCGATGGGCATCGCTTTTTAGTATCTCACTCCCGGTCTAATTCGTCAGCGATAACGACTAAGTGAACAGGCGCCTGGAAATCCAGACGCCAGGTTGTAGTTAGAGCAACTTACTATCTTCGCGCGTTAATCACTTTACCACTGCGCTTAGCCGCGCGTTTGGCGGCAATCTCGCGCATCTCGCGGCCCATCTTGCTGCGGTTGATGACCAGTTGTGTGGCAACGCCGAAGAAGTTACTGCAGGCCCAGTAGAGCGAGAGGCCGGAGCCGTAGTTCCACATCATGAACCCGAAGACCGCGGGCATGGTGAAGGCCATCATCTTCTGCTGTGCGGGGTCCATGCCGGGCGACGGAGTGAAGTACTGCGTGAGGAACATGGACAGGACGACGGAGATGGGCAGAATGTGCCACGGATCGGGAGCGGAGAGGTCGGGCAGCCAGAGCCAGTGCGCCTGGCGCAGCTCGATGACGTTGCCCAGCATGCGATAGAAGCCGAAGAGCAGCGGCCACTGGATAAGCATGGGCAGGCAGCCGCCAAACATGTTGACTCCCTCGCGCTTCTGCAGGTCCATGATCTCGCGCTGCATTTCCTGCTTGCGCGGGTCGGTGGCCTTGTACTTGGCGTACTTGGCCTTGATGACGTCCATCTGCGGCTGGATGCGCTGCATTTTCAGCGACGACTTCATCATCTGGAAGCGCGTGGGCAGCATGGCCACATTGAGGATGACGGTGAGCAGGAGGATGCACCATCCCCAGTTGGGCACGATGTGTTCGTAGAGGAAGCGGAGGATGATGAAGAGAGGCTTGGCAACAACTCCCCACCAGCCGAAGCTGACGACCTTCTCGAGGCTCGGTCCGGTGACGGCGTGCACCGATCCGAGGACGTCGAGCGATTTCGGGCCGACGAAGATGCGGAGGCGGGTGGATCCGTCGGTGTCGCCCATGGCAGCGCCGAGAACCGAGGCCTGATCGGTCTGGCCGGAGTCGGGCTTCTTGAGATTGCGCGGCACCGGGATGCTGTTGTGCAGGGTTACCAGGGTAGCGCTCGAAGGATCGTCGGGAAGAAAGATGGCGGCGAAATAAAGATCGCCGACGCCGGCCCAGTCGAAGGGACCGTGAAGCGTTTCCCCGCCCACGACCTTCTTATAGGCAATCTGATCGTCTTTGCCGTTCTGCGAGATGTCGATTGTGCCTCCCGCATACTGCGGCAAGGTGCTTTGATCGCCGAAGCCCGAAGGCCACGCGAGCAGCGCGGTCACCGGCGCTCCATTCTGAGTAACGGAGACTTCGGCACGGACGACATACGTCGAATCGAAATGAAAGGTCTTATGAACGACAAGGCCGCCGGAGGAATAATCGAAGCTGATCGATCCGGGGGCCTCGACGGTTCCTGTCGCCGAGGGCACATAAAGAGCACTGGCCAGCCGGGCGCGCAACCCCTGATCGTAGGCGTAGAGCGAGAGCGGGTAACCGAATTTGGGTGCGGTTGCGTGGTTCACAAGGTCGAGCGGCTTGCCATCGTCGTCCTTGTACTTCTTGAGGATCCACGACTTTACCTGCGCGCCCTGATTGGTGAAGGTAATGCGGTAGAGCTCGTTTTCGACGACGGTCGTGCTTTCGGCCGAGGCGGCTACGGTGTTTGCCGAAGCGGGTACAGCCGCGGCGGGCGCAGGAGGCGTGCTGGCGGTATTCGACGGTTCGCTGGGAGGCGTCGTGGTCGTGGTTGTAGCGGCTGTCTGCGAGTGGCCGGCAGGCGTAGGCGGCTGGTTTTTCGTTTTGAAGTATTGCAGGCCGACAAACAGCACCAGAAAAACGGCTGAAAAGATCAGTATCGTGCGCGAGTCCTGACCACCGCCGCCGCCGCCTTGTTGATTCGGATTTCTTATCTCTGCCAAAACTGCGTTCCTATCGATTGCGTTGTTGTTCTATTCCTGGCTGGGTGGAGTGCGGCTCTCTTCATGGTAACTGGCGCTGCGCGAGCGGATGGTGGTTGCACGAGCGGGTTGCGTCTGCGTGCCGCAAGGAGTTCGCGGGCACCGGATCGAAGCCCCCGCGATGAAAAGGGTGACAGCGCAGCAGCCGGCGGAGCGCCATCCATGTGCCGCGCATGACGCCATATTCACTGATGGCGATGGCGGCGTATTCCGAGCATGTGGGCTGAAAGCGGCATGCCCCGGCGACTCCCGGCATGGCGTGAAGAACCGGCGAGAGCGCCCACTTGTAGGCGCCGAGCAAGACCGAGATGGTGCGGTCACGCAGGCTCACTGCCGTTCACCTTCGTTCTTCTCACTGGCCTTCTTCCCACCGGATTTTGGCCCGAGCTGAGAAGTCACCGCGGAGAAGATACGCGCCACCTCGCTCTGAAGTTTTGCGAATTCCATATCGAGGACGGATTTGCGGGGATGCAGGACGACATCGACGGTCTGCGGCAGGCAGCTGATATTGAGACGCACGGCCTCGCGCATGCGGCGCTTGATGCGATTGCGCTCGACGGCCTTGCCGAGCACACGGCCGGCGGTGAGGCCAACGCGCGGACCCGGCGGCGCGGTATCGCCCGCTGATCTCATCCGAAAGAAATAACTCATCGACGGCGAAAAATGCTTGCGGCTCTCCCGGTACACACGCTGATAGTCTGCGTGCTTGCGCAGACGAGCGGTGCGAAGATCGATCGACCCTTCGGGCATATTCTCATTGTCCACGAAACCGGCGGCGACTGTCCTCCTGAGCCCGCACTGGTGCTGCGCACGCCGTGTGCGCGCAGGTGACTGCGCGGCAGCAGAACTCGCCTCGCTGCCGTCGCACCACGCAGGGAACAGCATGGGAAACAAACTCGTCGATGCGAAGATCAATAAGGAGGGAATGGCCTAGTCGCGGTAGCCGGCGCTGACGGATACGCGCTTGCGGCCCTTGGCGCGGCGGCGCGAAAGCACGGCGGCTCCGCTCTTGGTCTTCATGCGGGTGCGAAAGCCGTGAACCTTCGAGCGGTGACGGCGGTTGGGTTGAAATGTGCGCTTCGGCATGGAACTGCGCTCCTGAACTTTTTCTAAGGAAGATGCTGTCCGGCAGACACACTTAAGAAAAATGCCACATCCGGACAAAGATTAAGTATATCGTATCAACCCCTCTGCGGCAAAAAAGGTGCATGACGACAGCAATTTCACAATGTCTGGTGCAACCTCATTACTTTCGAGAAAAATGACGCAAAACCACATCGTCGAGGCCAGCTGATTGTGCTAGTATCGGCATCGATTAGAAGAGAATTTCCTGACGCCTCGCGGGCGTCAGTCGATCGACCGAAGCAGCGGAGCCACATCGATCCGATGCACCTCCCGGCCAGCGAGAAATGCCCCAGCGCTTCCCTTCCTCGGGCCAAGCGTAATTTGGGCATTTCACTTTTGCCCGGCTTCGACTTTGCCCGCGAGCGATCAAGCAAGGAATCGCGATGTCTTTTGTAACCACCCCCGCCGCCGTGCTCAACCCTTGGGTGCGGATCCTGGGCGCATTAGAGAAGAAGGTCAACCGCCAGTCTTTCGACACCTGGTTCAAGCCCACGCGCTTCAGCCACGCAAAGGAGCGCATGCTCTTTGTGCGCATCCCGACGCCGGAGTTTCAGCACATTGCGGAGCGGTACACCGACCTGATCCAGGAGGCGATCGACACGCTCAAGCTTGAGTTCGACGATGTGACGTTCATCACGCCTGAAGAAGATCCGACGCTGCCGCGGGTTCGCGAAGATGGCGGATTCGCGCCGGCTTCGACGCATGCTCCAAACGCGCCAGCCAACCACCAGCGCAATCCGGGATCGCGTCCTGCGCCGCCGGCTCCGCAGCAGGCCCGCTTCGACTGGTCGACTGCCGCGCAGCTCAATCCGCGTTACACCTTCGATGCGTTTGTTATCGGCTCCGGCAATCAGTTTGCGCGAGCCGCCGCGGAAGCCGTGGCCGAGCGTCCCTCGAAGGCTTACAACCCGCTGTTCCTCTACGGCGGCGTAGGCATGGGCAAGACCCACCTGATGCATGCCATCGGGCATGAGGTGAAATTGCGCCAGCCCTCAGCGTCCATCAGCTACATCTCGGCTGAGAAGTTCACCAACGAGATGATCAATTCGGTCCGCTACGACAAGATGACCGGATTTCGCGACAAGTTCCGAACGGTGGATCTGCTGCTGATCGACGACATCCAGTTTCTCTCGCAGAAGGAGCGGACCCAGGAAGAGTTCTTCCACACGTTCAACGCGCTGCACGAGAACATGAAGCAGATCGTCATCGCCTCGGACCGGCCGCCAAAGGAATTGCCCGAAATCGAAGATCGTCTGCGCTCACGATTTGAGTGGGGACTGATCGCCGACATCCAGCCGCCGGACCTGGAGACGAAGGTTGCGATTCTCCAGAAGAAAGCGGAGAACGAGCACGTCACGATTCCGACGGATGTCGCGCTCTTCATCGCGTCGAATGTGCGGACGAATGTGCGCGAGCTGGAAGGCGCGCTCACGCGGCTGTTCGCGTGGTCGAGCCTGAACGGCGTGGAGATCACGCTGCCCACTGCCCAACAGTGCCTGAAGCAATTTATTGACACCCAGGTGCGCAAGATCACCATCGAGGCCATTCAGCGGGCCGTGGCAGACCAGTTCGGCATGCGCATTGCCGAGCTCAAGCAGAAGAACAACTCGCGCGCGGTAGTGGTGCCGAGGCAGATCGCGATGTATCTCGCCAAGCAGATGACCGAGGCGTCGCTGCCGGAGATCGGGCGGCAGTTCGGCGGCAAGCACCACACGACGGTGATGCACTCAATCGGCAAAATCGACGAGCAACGCCGCACGGACAAGAGCCTGAACAGCACCATCAACAAGCTGCAGGAAACGCTGAACGGCTGAGGTGCTGGCCGCACGGCGGACGCGCCGTTGACGCAGATTCCGGCGCGTGTGTCAGCGTTCAGGCTTCCAGTTGCGCGCCCCGTGTAAGACCGTCAGGATCTGCAGGCTGGATTTGGCAATACGATAGACCAGAATGTAAGGGGTCCCGGGAACCGGAAATTCGCGTGTGCCTGCGCGCATTCCGGTCCGTCCTATCATGGGGAAGATCGCGAGTTGACTGACGCTCTTCTCGATGAGATCGATCTGGCGCGAAGCGGCTTCCGGATTATCGATAGCAATGTACTCTCGGGCCTCACCAAGCTGGCGCAGGGCCGGCCGTGTCCAAACAACCTTCACTTCTTTCGCCAGCGTGCGAATTCGGCGCGGACTTCTTCCTCTGGCGCGAAGTCGCCCCGATCAGCCGCTCTAAGTCCCTCATCGATCTGCTCGAGGTATAGCTTGTGGAGGGCAATGTATTGTTCGATTGCCTCTTCGATGAGCTGCGTGCGGTCTCTTTTCTGTCGCCGGGCAAGCGTATCCAGCTTTCGCAGCTCGGTTTTTCCCGTGCGAAAACTGATGCTGACACTCTGTTGATGTCGGGCCATGTCTACATTGTATTGCATTGCAAGACACCGCTTGCTGGATAAGGCTACAGTCCCGGCAAGCCCGCGGCCTGGTAGATCTGTGACATCAGCTCCAGGTCGCGCAGGCCTTCTTCGCCCGGAGTCTTCGGAGTTTTGTTGTTCCAGATGCAGTCGGCGAAGTGATCGGCCTGGCGCGTGAATTCCAGGGGATCGCGAATGGGCGAGACCTCGTCGATTTTCTGGTCGCGTCCAATCTGTCCGGTCAGGTGCATGCCGTCGTAGTTAAAAGCGGGTGCCATCTCGATCTGACCTTTGGCGCCGTGCACGCAGAAGAAACCCATCATGTTCCCGCCGTAGGTGGTGTTACAGGCGGCGACGATGCCGGAGGGGAATTTCATGGTCCAAGAGACGTTCTCCTCGACGGTATCGAAGCGGCCATCGTGATCAATCACGGACGAAAAGGCCTTGATGTCGTGCGGCTCTTCACCGGTCAGGTAGCGCGAGGCGTTGAGGCAGTAGACGCCCACGTCCATCAGCGGACCGCCGCCGGCCAGCTTGCGGTCGAGTCTCCACTCTCCGGCTGCAATGTTGAAGCCGAATGCGCTCTCGATGGCCTGCACCTGGCCGAGCTGGCCGCTGCGGATCAGCTCTATCGCTTTTAGATGTTCCGGATCGAATTGGCAGCGATAGGCGATCATCAGCTTTTTGTTCGCCGCTTTGCAGGCGTCGATCATCGATTTTGCGTCGGCAACGCTGGTGGCCATGGGCTTCTCGCAGAGCACATGCTTTCCGGCTTTCGCGGCGCGAATGGTGTACTCGGCGTGCATGCTGTTGGGGAGCGCGATGTAGACGGCGTCGATCTCCTGGTTGTCGCGAATCTCGTCCATGTTCTCGTAACTGTAGATTGCGCTGGACGGCACACCGTAGATGGCCGCCTGTTTTTCCGCCTTGTCGCGGTGACCACTTACCAGGGCAACGATCTTGCCGGTCTGCGACATTTTCATGCCGGGCATGAAGTGATCCATGGAGATGCGGCCAAGGGCGATTACGCACCAGCCAATCGGCTTCCTGGTCTGCGCTTCGAGCCAATCGGCTACGGGCAGAGCGGAAGAGAGAGCGGTCATACCGGCGAGACGGCTGAAGCCGCGGCGGGAGAGATTCATCGAGAGTGCCTCTGGACCATGCGATTGTTTGCGGTCCAAACAGTATGCTCCGGAGGCGGCCCGGCGGACAAGCATGCATATTGTGTGGGCGGAGCGTGATCTTCGAGCGGCACGGCGGAATTCGGCAGACGTTTCACCGGCCGTTCACGATATTCTGGGCGGCAATGATTGGGTCCCGCTATGCAGGATGGCTTATCGCTGCCGCTGTACTGCTCACCGCATCGCCGGCGGCGGCGCGCTTTTCCGCGTCACCACATTGACACTGGCTTTCTCAATCGCAATGTGACCGTCAACGGAGTGACCTACAGGTACCAGGTATATCTGCCGGAAGAATGGAATGAGCACTCGCTGTGGCCCGTCATCCTGTTTCTGCATGGCTCGGGTGAGCGCGGCGTTGAGGGCATGGATGAGACACAGATCGGGCTGCCGCAGGCTATCCGCCTGCATCCGGACCGATGGCCCTTCGTCGTGGTGATGCCCCAGGTGCCCTTCAGCCACCACCACTGGACCGATCCCGACATGATGCAGATGGCGATGGCGGCACTCGACCAGGACACGAAGGAGTTTCACGGAGACCGCGACCGCACTTATCTCACCGGCCTCTCGCTCGGCGGGTACGGCGTGTATGAGATTGCGCGCTACAATCCGCACCGCTTCGCGGCGATTGTTCCGGTGAGCGGAGGGGTTTTCTGGTCTTACAAGCCTGACCGCTGGCGGGAGAGCGCGACCCTGCCCAGCGAATATGCGCGGGCGATCGGACGGACGCCGGTGTGGATCTTTCACGGGGCGGACGATAAGGTGGTCAGCGCGAAGCAGGCCGACCTCATGTACGAGGCACTCAAGGCCGAGGGCGGCAATGTGCGCTACTGGGAGTATGCCGGCTGGCGCCACAACGCGTGGGATAAGGCGTACGCCAATCCTGAACTGCCGAGGTGGCTGCTGGCGCACCGGCTGAGCACGGACGCAAAGCTGCTGCCGGCTGCGGAAGAGGTCATTGTGCCGCTGCATCCCGTTCCGGCGAAGGTCAACCCGGAGATTTACGAAGATTATGTCGGCGACTACGAGGACGCGGGAACGATCGTCGAGACCGTGTTCCGGCAAGGTGACCGCCTCTTCGCCAAGAATCGGGTCGGCGACACGATCGAGCTGCTTCCAGAGAGCGCAACGACCTTCTTCTATCCCACCGGCAGCCCCACCCGGCTGACCTTCGAGAAGGATGCCGATGGCGAGGTAAAGGGAATTCACTATCACGATGACCGCCACGAGGAGTTCTGGGAGAAGAAGCGTTGATTGTGTGGCGGTTGTCCATTTGCGAACAGGTCACGCCTGAACTGGACACTGCTTTTCCTGACGACGGAGCCGATCCATCGGATTCAAGAACAGTTGTGCGGCGCGGTTTTCGGCCCACGGCGTGCTCTGCAAATAGCTGAAGTTTTGGGGAACTCCCATGACACAGCCTCCGTATCGTCCCTCAGAGGGTCATCCCATGAGGCGCTTCGCAATTTTCGCAACCGTCCTGCTCGCGGTAGTCATCGCCGGCTCCCAGCCGTGGAAGGCAAGCCCGAAGACATCCTGGTGTGTCTGCCTCCCGTCCCGGGCAGGCCTGCTGCTGAAGTCCTTTACCAACAAGGCGACGACCAGTACGGCTACGATCACGAGGACGGCAGCAACGTCCAGGGCATCGTCCTCCAGCACCGCGTCGCCGTCGAAGACCGCTCTCTGAGCCAGCGGCACCACTGTCCGCTCGCGAACAGCTCATGTCATCGCTGGACACCTGGCCTAGTGTAAAAATTTGTTAAACGATTGATTCGCAGGTCGTTATCCGTCCAAACGTTTGGCTCGCCGCGTGCATCTGCTAATGGCTGAAGTTGCGAGGAACTCCCATGACACAGCCGCCGTACCGTTCTTCAGAGGGTCATCCCATGCGCAGATTCGCAATCTTTGCAGCCGTCCTGCTCATCGTCGTCGGCATCGGCTCCCAGCCATGGCATGGCGGCGGGACCCACAGCTTGCGCGGCTTCTTCAATAGTTTTCGGCCACATGCCAGATCCGCTGATCAACACGACGGCAAGGCGATTGCCAACGCCGATGGATGGGCGATCAGCGATTGCTCAGGTGCGGATAAGAACCACACCAACTGGGGCTGGGGAGGCCACCAGGAGCACGTCTGCGAGGTTCGCTCGATCACCATCGCCAAGCCAGGAAGCCTCAACGTCTCCAGCATGAATGGCGGCATTCATGTGGTGGGCGAAGACCGGCAGGACGTGCACATCGAAGCGCGTATCGAGGCCTGGGCGAATAGTTCCTCCGAGGCGGCGGATATTCTGCGTGAGATTCAGATTGAGACTGCGGGCGGCACGATCCACGACAAGGGCCCGAATTTTCACTGGGGACATCAGGGCTACGGCATCAACTACGTCATCCATGCCCCGCGGCTGATTTTCGCTGAACTGAAAACCATGAACGGCGGCATCAGCCTCGAGCATCTGAACGGGGACTTGAAGTTCGACACTACCAACGGCGGAGTTGACCTCGTGGACCTGGCAGGCAACGTTCGCGGCAGCACAGTGAACGGCGGGCTGGATATTTCGCTCTCGGGTAATCGCTGGGTCGGCAAGGGCCTTGAGGCCGAGACCACCAACGGCGGAATCACGCTCAATATCCCGGAGAACTATTCGGCGCATCTGGAGACGGGGACCGTCAACGGCGGCATCGAGGTCAACTTCCCGGTGACCGTTCAAGGCGAGATCAAGCACCACCTTGCCACCGATCTCGGTGGTGGCGGACCTACCATTCACGCTGAAACCACCAACGGTGGAGTGACTCTCAGCCACAGCTCCGGGACTCTTTCTTCCCTTTCCTCCCTTTTTATCTCCCTCCTTCCTCTTTCCCTTCTCTTCCCCTTCCTCCGTTTTTTTCGCTCATCGCTGCCGCCGCGTCCGCTCTCGATTCGCCATCTGTATCTTTCCCCGTGTCACATTCAAGTTCGCGGTCGCCGGTCCTCAGCCTGGCTTTTGCCGCCACCGGCTCGCGGAACCGATCGATGAGTTGCTCGCAATAGCCTGTGTGCAGCGCCTCGGACTGCGGTCTTTTTGGGACGTTGGCGCAAATATCGGCTTTTATTCCTGGCTCCTTAAGTCAGTTGCGCCAGACCTTGAGATCGTGCTGTTCGAGCCGCTGCCCGCAAACATTGCGATGATTCGCGAGACCCTGCGCGGCACGGCTGACGGTGGGCAGCAGCGACGACAGCAGCAACGGGGAAGCATAGGACTCGCCAAACGTAGGACTCGCTAAACCTCCGGACTGCTAACGTCCAGGCGGTTGGATGCAGCGACGCGGCCGTACCACAACCCCGAGTCCTTGATGGTGCGCTTCTGATCGCGGTAATCGACGTAGATCAGCCCATAGCGTTCCGTCTGACCATTGGCCCACTCGAAATTGTCGAGCAGGCTCCAGGCATGGAAGGAACGAACTTTAGCGCCATCTGCGATGGCTCGCGCGAGTTCGGCCAGCTCCTGCCGGAAGAATTCGATTCGCCTCGGGTCGGGCACTCGGCCATTCTCTTTCTCGTACGGTGCGTCAAGATAGCCGGAGCCGCTCTCGGTGATCTCGATGGTGGGGTGGTTGTACTCCCGTGAGATTTGCATCACCAGGTCGTAGATGCCGCGCGGCCAGACTTCCAGTCCGGATTCGGTGAGGGGACCCTCGGTTGGCATGACGGCACGGAAGCGCGTATACGGGTCGCGTCCAGTGGATGGGTCAGCTTCGATTTCTGTGCCGCTGAAACCTCCGCCTGCAAATGCCTGCGTGTGGCTTGCGTCCGAAACGATGCGGCGCGTGTAGTAGTGAAACCCCACCCAGTCGAGCGGCGCGTGCATCAGCTTTTCGTCGCCCGGCTTGACGCCCATCTGCTCGTATGGCGGCTCGCCCACGAACGCCTTGGGATAGCGGCCCTTCATCGCCGCCTCGAGAAAGAACACGTTGTTCATGGCGTGATATCGTGCAGCGGCGGCGCGGTCGGCATCGGAGTCGGTTGCCGGATATGCGGGACACATGCCGTAGGCGCTACCGACGGTGGCCTTCGAGGATGCCGCCTTGATCGAACGAAGCGCCTCGGCCTGGGCAAGAGTCACGGTGTGGGCCGCTTTGAGAAAGTCTCCGAAGTTCGAGCGGCAAGGCGGAAAGGCTCCCACGCCGTAGCCCATGTAGGTGAACGACCAGGGCATGTTGAAGGGAGCCCAGACGGTGATCCGATCGCCGAGATGTTTGGCCAGAATTCCGGCGTAGTCAGCGTAGTAGCCGGCCAGGTCGCGATTGGGCCAGCCTCCCCGATCTTCCAGAGCCTGGGGCAGGTCCCAGTGATAGATCGTGCAGAAGGGACGGAGGCCGTTCTCGAGCATGACATCCACGAACCGGCTGTAGTGGTCGATGCCCTTCATGTTCGGCGCACCGGTTCCCGAGGGCTGAATGCGAGGCCATGAGATCGAGAACCGGTAGCTCTTCTGGTTGAGGCGTTTAGCCAGCACCATGTCCTGCGCGTAGAGATGGTACTGGTCGCAGGCGACATCGCCCGTCGTTCCGCCCTTTACCTTGCCGGGCGTGTGCGTAAACCTGTCCCAGATGGACTCGCCCTTGCCGTCCTCCTTCCATGCGCCTTCCACCTGATAGGCGGCGGTGGCAGTTCCCCACAGGAAGCCTTCAGGAAAATGGGCCGCCTTGATTTGAGATTCAGGCACTGCACCGGGCGCCTGCTGAGTGGACAGGCCTTCCGCCACGGCAATTCTCCGTGCACCAAGTAAAGCTCCGGTCGCTGCACCAATGGATGTGCGAACAAAATTACGGCGGTCCATATTTCCCTCCGCTCGCCCCTGGAAGGCGAAGCTATCACCGTGAAATAAGCCAGTCAAACGTTTTACTTCCCCGAGTGTCGGTCTCCAGATCTCCACATCGAGGGGATGCACTGTGGAAGTTTTGGATAAGCCGTCATCTGTGGAAGGCGGGTATTCTCCGCACCCGCGATTGGACTGCCTTGGACCGCGCTTTCCACTCCGTGCGGGGTGGTTTCCACACGGGCCGGGAAGCGCGCTGTGAAGAATGAGGAGAACGGCTCCCGTTTCCCGAGGTTTTGATCCGATCTTCCTGCTTTTGCGATTCTGGGGGACGGGTTTTCTAAAACGTGGGTGCTGCTATCGAGCGCTCTGGCGGCGGTTTCCCCTCAACTTTCCACTTTTCCAGCGCGAACGACTACTGCTACGGGGTAGACATCTATTTAATCTGCTTTTCGTAGTAGTCGCGCCTCATCCTGAATCTCCAGCGGTGAACCGGCTTTCGTCCTTCCGGGCTTTCCCTGATAAAAGTCCTGTTTTCCAGAGAGCGCAAACTGCACTTTTATTACTAGAATGTAGCCATCGAAAAGAGTGTCGGGCGGCCGCGTCGAAGTTTTACGGGCGGCTGGTGTACAGTGGGCACAATCGCATTTGGGGGTGGGCATGGCAAGCATCAGCGTTGAGCACGAGAAATCCGGAGCGGGCACAGCTTCACCCTCGAGTCAGGGATCCGTCATGGAAATCAGCATCAGCCGTCAAGACCTGCTACGTGAGCTCACTGCGACGCAGGGAGTTGTGGAACGCAAGACCACGATCCCCATCCTGTCTAACTTCCTCATCGAGGCCGAAGGGGATAAGGTCGTCATCACCGCGACCGACCTTGATCAGAGCATCAAGACATCGTGCGCAGCGAAGGTGAAGAAGGGCGGCTCCTGCACCATTCCGGCCCGCAAGCTCTACGATTACATCAAGCTGCTGCCTGACGGAGAGATCTCCATCAAGCTGATGGACAACCACTGGATCCAGATCCGCTGCGGCCGCTCCAACACCAAGATGGTGGGCATGGCGCGTGCGAACTTCCCGCAGGTGCCGGAGTTTCCGCAGACCAGCGTGACCAGCATCGCTGCGGCGTCGCTTCAGAACTGCATCGCGAAGACGATCTTTGCCATCTCGAACGAGGAATCGCGCTACACGCTCAATGGGGCGCTGCTGATACTGAAGGCGGAGTCTCTGGCCATGGTTGCCACCGATGGCCATCGCCTGGCGCATATCGAGAAGAGCGGAGAGACGCTGTCCAATGTCAGCGGCGAGCGGAAGACCCTGATTCCGCGCAAGGCGCTGGCAGAATTGCAATCGCTGCTGGCGAACACGGACTCTGAGACCATTGAGTTTGCCGATGACGACAACACGCTGTTCTTCCGCATCGGTCATCGCGTGCTTACCAGCCGCAAGCTCACCGGGCAGTTTCCGAACTACGAGGCCGTCATGCCGCGCGACAACAACAAGTTCGTCGTTGTGCGCAGCGAGGATCTGATGGGCTCGATCCAGCGTGTGGCGCAGTTTGCCGATGAGCGTTCGGGCGCGGTCAAGCTTCGGCTGGAGCAGAACGAGATGAAGATTTCCTCGTCGTCAACGGACTCGGGTGAATCGGAAGACACCATCGAGACGCCATACAGCTTCGATCCACTGGTTGTCGGGTTCAACTCGTCGTACCTGATCGACTTCCTCAAGGCGATCGGCAACTCCGGCGAAGTGCGGCTTGAGTTCAAAGACGCGCAGTCGGCGGGTCAGGTGCGTCCTGAAGATGCCGACGAGGAGTACAAGTACCGTTACATCATCATGCCCATGCGCATCTGACTACTGCGCGTGGGCGACACGCGCTTCGCGCCGTATTTTCGCTGCGGGAGAGCGAATGCCTTGCGTTCGTTTTTCCCATTGACACCATTTGCTGCGTAATCATCACGGTCAGCTCTGCCAGGTTCGGCCGCCATTTCCGTAATTCTGCGTTTGCTAGTCTTAAAGAAGGATTCCCAACGACAAGAACCGGACGGCCACTCCCCCCAAGTGAAGATCCTGCATGTAATTCAATCGCTGTCGCCCTCTACCGGAGGCCCGCCGGAAGCCTTGCGCCATCTGACCAGGGCATACGGCGAAGCGGGCGTCGAGGTGGAGATCGCTACTCAGGACGATCCGTCCGCGCCGTACCTGGGGAATTTCTCCGTGCCCGTGCATGCCACAGGCTCAAAGAACAGCACCTATGCCTATTCCGGCGAGCTGCTGGATTGGCTGAAGTTGAATGTGGGGCGGTTCGACGGTGTAGTCATCAACGGCATCTGGACCTATCACGGTCTGGCCGCGGCGATAGCGGCTCGAGGGCGAGTGCCGTATGTGGTATTCACCCACGGCATGCTCGATCCCTGGTTCAAGCGCCAGTATCCGGCCAAGCACGTGAAGAAGTATGTCTACTGGCCGGCGCAGTATTGGGTGTTGCACAACGCGGAAAGGGTGATGTTTACGAGCACACTCGAACGCGATCTCGCGCCGCAAAGCTTCTGGCCAAACCACTGGAAGAGCTTCGTCGTGCCTTACGGAACAGGCGAGCCGCCGGCAAACGTCGAGACGCAGGCCGAGGCGTGGTTCGGCAGGTTTCCTGAACTGCGTGGACGCCGCTACCTGCTCTTTCTCTCCCGCATTCACGAGAAGAAGGGATGCGACCTGCTGATTGAGGCATTCGCGCGCGTGGCGTCAAAGTATCCGGAAGTGGACCTGGTGGTCGCCGGTCCCGACCAGGTCGGCTTGCAGGCGAAGCTACAGAAGCAGGCCGAGGAGCTTGGGATTGCGAGCCGGGTCCACTGGCCGGGTCTGCTTACAGGCGATGCCAAGTGGGGTGCAGTGCGCAGCTGCGACGCCTTCATCCTTCCCTCGCACCAGGAGAACTTCGGAGTGGTGGTGGCTGAGTCGCTGGCGTGCGGACGTCCCGTGCTGATCTCGAACCAGGTGAATATCTGGCCGGAGATCGAGCAGGAGGGTGTTGGCCTGGTGGCCCCCGACACACTGGCGGGAACTGAGGGGCTGATTTTGCGCTGGCTCGCTCTTCCTGAAGCCGAGCGCAGCGCGATGATTTCTCGCAGCAGCGAAGTCTTTCGCCGGCGATACTCCATGCGCAGCTGTGCAGAGGCCATCAAGGGCCTCTTCGAGTCTTTCAGACGCAAATAGATGAGCCCGAAATAGATGAGCCCGGAGTGGAGAGCTCCGGGCTCGGTACGGACCAGAAATTTCGCCGTTATTTCTGGCCGGTTATTGCTGGCTTGGATGCGGCTTCTCATTGCTCGGGTGCGCATTTTCGTGCTGCTGCTGAGCAGGATGGGCCGCCGTGTTCGGCCGTGATTCCGGTGCAGGTTTCGCTGCGGGTTCCGGACGCCGCTCTGACTGAGCGGGCCGGGACTCGGGTCTCGACTCCGGCTGTGGTCTGGCTGCCTCGTGCGTGGGAGCAGGTCTGCTTTCGGGCCGCGCTTCGGGCCGAGGCTGCGTTTCGGGTCTGGCCTTCACAGTAGCGGGACGAGATTCAGGCCGTGCCTCTGGAGCGGGTCGTGGAGGTGTTGCAGGGCGAGCCGCTTCGCGGGTTGGAGCCGGGGCCGGTTTCACGGCTGGCTGCGGTTTTGGAGCAGGACGATTCTCAGCCGTGTGGGGTGTCGGGGCAGGATGCTCGGCGGGGCGAGCCTCGTTCGCCGGACGGGTGGTCGCGGGTCGCGCCTCATGCGCCGGTCGCGATTCCGGGGTTGGCTTTGTTGCCGGCTTTGACTCCGGACGGGACTCGGCAGCGGGTCGGCTTGTCGTTGGTCGTGTCTCCGGGTGTGCCGCGGCGTGTGTCTCGGTCGTCGGCCGGTTGGTCGCTGGTTTGGAATCGGGCCTGGCCTCAGGGTGGTTTGTGGGGCGGGTTTCGTTCGCCGGGCGTGCGTTGGGGGCAGGGTGTCCGTTCACGGGCCGGCTTTCGTTCACGTTCACTGGCCTCGCACCGCTTGCCGGGACCGCATGCTTGAAGTCAGCAGTCGCTCTTACGGGGCGAGCGGTCGCGGCGTAAGTAGGATGGCCGTGGTTTTCAGAGGCGAAGTTGGCCCTTTCCTGACGGGCGAAGGTTCTCTGCTGCTCCTGATCCGGTCGCGGGCCGAAGCGTCTCGCGTGGGCTGCGGCTTCCTGCGCCGCAGTGGGTCGGGCTTCGATGCCGCCGTGTCCGCCGTTGTAGCTCACGCGGGGCACGTTTACGTTGCGGACGTGAGTGCGATCGACGTACGTATTGTGAATTACGGTCCGGTTCACATGCATGACAGCGGTGTTGTAGCTGAAGTAGCCGCCATTCCAGCGGCCTCCGTAGAAGCCACTCCCGTTGTATCCGTAGCCATAGTCAACACCGCCGTAGAAGCCGACCTGCGGGCCCCAGTAGCCGGCGTTCCAGACGTAGCCGCCGTTACCCCATCCCCAGTAACCGGGGGTCCAGAGCAGGCCGACGGCGGGGGCCATGACCCAGGTTCCGGGAACCCAGTAGTAGCCGCCGGAAGCGGGGTCCCAGGCCCAGTAACCGGGGGTCCACATGTAATTGGCTCCCGGACAGATGGGCTGCTCGTAGACGGGCAGCTCCGGCGGGGCGACGTTAATGGCTATTCCGACCGACACCTGCGAAAAGGACACGCAGGGCAACATACAAAGCAACGCAATCGCGAAAAGATTGCGCATCAGAAGATTGGGCAACTGGCGCAGACTCTGCATATATCCACCTTTGGCCGTCGGACTTTCTGCCTGCGAGCGGATTGGCGAGGCGGTGAGGAGCGACTGGCTCTTATTCGTCTGATGGGAAGCCTGAAGCGGGTTTCGCATCGGGCGCGGAGCCGTTCGTGGGAGCTCTCGTGCCTACATAGATCGGAGGAAGACGGGCGGATTCTGGTTGCCTTCGGGAGTCGACCCTGTGGTAACCCCCTCCCCTCGGTGATTGTCGATATTGATTCTGAAGGGATAAGTTGACTGGTGGCTGTGACCGTTTGATAACAAATGATTTACGGGTATTTCATAGAAAATAATGGAGTTATTTTGCTCCGGTGCGTCTCTTGCCGCTCTTCGGAGGCATTGCAAACAAAAAGACCCGGACCGTAATGGCACCGGGCTTCTTTGCTCTCTATTTCTATTATAGCGGGTTGAAGGAATTGGTCGGCCAAGAAATCCGTGGCCGAAGTGACGGGTATATGGCCGCCCCGCGGTTTCAGGACTCTATCTGTGAGCCGATCGGAACTGAGGATCACGCTCCATCTAGCCTGCTATCCGACGATCTGCGTCTATTTCCGAAGCTACCTTATGATCACCAGAGTTCCGGACTGCGGAGGCGTCTGCGCGACCGCAGCGGTCCTGCTGGTGTGGCTTGTGAGGCCTTGGGTTTTGACGGCTGTAACTTCGATCTTCATTCCCTTGGTGATATTGTCGTAGGGCGTTTCCTGTCCGTTGACGTTGAACGTCGCATCGTAAGGCGCCCGGTAGATCTTTGAGGTTCCTTCATCGAAGCGCAGAGTCAGATTCCGGTCGCTCTTGGCCAGAATGGTGCCGGTGACCTCGGTCACGGTGGTGACGTCGGGATGCATACGTACGTGGAGCTTGCCGTGCGCGATGGTCATGCCGGGCTTGAGGTCGCATGGCGAAGCCTGTTTGTCGTCGATGTAAAAGGGAGTTCCGGTAGCGATTTCAAAGATGCGAAAGGAGTCGTCGGGCATCTTCAGCACGGCTTTATCTCCAGAGACGTTGACGACCTGGGCGTTGCCGACGGTCAAAATCACAACGGCCAGCTTTGGTTTGCACGGATGGTGTTGTGGTTTCCTGGGCCGACGCGACGGCAGGCAGGGTGAAAAGGCATATTGCAATGACGTTTTCGGCAATCGAAAGAGTGGACTTGCGGGAAACGATCATCCGGTTATCCTCCATTGAGCGGATTGAAGAAGTCGAGCTACGAAAGTGCAGCTTATGTTGCCGCGCGAGAAGCCGGTATGGGATCGCTTGGTTTTTCAGTCGCCGGCGCGGGTTTACGAGGTCTCTCGAGCAACAGTAGGCGGTATCTATTTGCCTGAATTGCCTTTCGCTTCCATGAAGGCAGAGCACGCGCGCTTGAAGTTGCTCATCTGCTTGTCGTAGGCGGTTTCTGGTTCTGGTAGTCTTGTTACACCTGCGCTCCTGCGTTCGCCGAGGCCTTGTCTTTAGCCGCGGCGTTGGCCTTTCGCTATTTTCTGCCGCCGTGCACCGTGCGTACACCCGCGCTTACAGTAGCACTTGTTCTCGTATCTCCGGCGATTCCACCGATTAACGCATCGCCGATTGCGCTCTTAGCGGCACTTTTGGCTCGATCGCCTTTTTGCTGCGGGGCGGATTCAGCGGCCTGAGCCTGGGCTGCTTGAACATCAGCGGAGCTTGCAAGCCGCTGACTAACGCGGCGTGTCCGGATCTGGCGCTGCAATGCTGCTGGGCCGTGTTGTAGTAGTTGGATTCATCGATGAGATGCTGATAGTGGCTCTGGCCCTGTGCCAGATTTTCGTAGAGGCCCACTTTGTTTGCGGTTGAGAAGGAAGGCACTGGCTCGGTTGGCGCTGAGGGCGTCTCAGACGCCGGTGAGGACGCAGCAGCCTGGGCGGCCGGGTTGGCCGGGCTCCGGTTTCAGATTTCTTACCGCTAACCGGAGAAACAGAAAGATAGAGGCGGCGACGCAGGATGAAGGAGGTCCACTGCTCCGAGAGGGCTCGATGCGCGAAATAGCAGGCATCTCGACTTCCTTTCATGGGGTATTGGATTTCCCCAAAATTCGCATCCATCGTAACGCTCACTGGCTTTATCTTAGCGCAAAACTTACGGGTGGGGAACTTCAACGGCGCATTGTGCGGCGACGGCGAATGCGCCCGCTACTGTTAAAACTGACAGTTGCGCTGCGGGCCGCCCAATGAGTACTGTGCCTCTGGCGATCGTGTCCCCAACCTGCGCTCTCATTCCCCGAGCTTCGCGAACGCCTTGCTAGCGGTTTCATAAGGAAAATCAAGGGGGTAACTCATGAAAGTCAAACGATACCTGATCGCGTCGCTGGTTTGCCTGATCGCAGTCGGATTCTTCGCCGCCGATGATGATGCACAAAAGGCAGAGAAAGAGCGGGCGGAGATTCGCCAGATGGCTCAAGAGACGCTTGCGCGCCTTTATCAGGCAGATCCGCCTGCCCAGGCAGCTGTTCAAAAGGCTTACGGCTACGCCGTTTTCAGCAAGACAGGCGTCAAGATCCTTTTCGGCGGTTCCGGCAGGGGTGAGGGCATCGCCGTCGTCAACTCGTCCAAGGCCGAAACCTTCATGAAGATGTTCGAGGACTAGGCTGGGCTTGGCTTCGGAGTTAAGAAGTTTCGGTGCGTGTTTGTATTCGACAACCAGCAGGCATTTGACAACTTTGTGAATTCCGGCTGGCAATTCGGCGGACAGGCCTCGGCGGCGGCCAAGTCTTCACCTGAGAAGGGCGGATCCATGGAGGGCGCGGCGGCAGTTGCGGATGGTATCTGGATGTATCAGCTGACCGACAAGGGACTCGCGTTGGAGATCACGGCCAAAGGTACGAAGTACTCGAAAGACGACGACCTGAACAAAAAATCGTAGCTAGCAGCGAAACGCGCACAGGGCCTCGTTCTGGATAAATCTTTGGGTGAGGCGCCAGTTCTGGCAGGGATAAGGGCCCTGGCGCGTGCAAGCTCGTACCGAGTGCTTGAAGATAGAAACGTCGGCGCGTTTCCGGAAATCACCTCTGAACAGGCCGTTGAAAGCTGGGCCGCACTACAATGGTGCGCGACTATGCTTACCAGAATGCGGTTTGTCTTCCTGTTTGTCGCGCTTGTTCTTTTCGGGCTTATCGCCCGGGCGCAGCAGAATCCCACCGTCATCAATGTCGATGTTGCTCATCCTGGAGCGGCGATCTCTCCGCAGATGTTTGGCATTTTCTTCGAGGACATCAACTTCGGCGCCGATGGGGGGCTGTATCCGGAGCTGGTGAAGAACCGGTCGTTTGAATTCAACTCGCCGCTGATGGGATGGCACGAGATCATGGTGATCAATGCGAGCGGGCTGGCCGGGCCTAAGGGCGAACTGGATGTCCGTACTGAGAATCCGCTGAACGCGAGCAATCCTCACTATCTGCGGGCCCGAGTTTATGAGCCGGGCTACGGCTTCTACAACGCAGGATTTCGCGGGATGGGAGTGGAAAGCGGAGCGGAGTATCGCTTCTCGGCCTATGTGCGGAGCAGCGGGCCGAAGGCGATCCGCGCCACCATCACAGACGCGAACGGCCACGAGATTGGAAGCGGAAAGCTGGAGGGATTCGACGGAGGCTGGAAACGGTATGAGACCGTCATTCGCACGACAGCAACGGACGAGCATGCGCGGTTGAACATTTTTGTCGATGAGAAGGGTTCGGTCGATCTCGACATGGTGTCGCTGTTTCCTGTCGATACGTGGAAGGGCCGTCCGAACGGCCTGCGCAAGGATCTCGTCCAGCTGCTTTACGACATGCATCCGGGGTTCATCCGCTTCCCGGGAGGATGTATTGTGGAAGGCCGCGAGCTGGTGACGCGGTATCGCTGGAAGACAACGGTGGGAGACATTGCGGAACGGAAGACCATCATCAATCGCTGGAATCGTGGAGTTCGATCAACGGCCTGCGCCGGATTATTTTCAGTCGTTCGGGCTTGGCTTCTATGAGTATTTCCAGCTGGCGGAGGATATCGGCGCGAGGCCGCTGCCGATTCTGAATTGCGGCATGGCGTGCCAGTTCAATTCGAGTGAAACGGCGCCGATGGATCAGCTCAACGAATACATCCAGGATGCGCTCGACCTGATCGACTTCGCGAACGGCCCGGTGACGTCGCCGTGGGGCAAGCTGCGCACGCAGATGGGGCATCCCGCGCCGTTCCACCTGGAGATGATCGGAGTAGGGAACGAGCAGTGGGGTCCGCGATACGTGGAGCGCTACAAGGTATTTGCGGCTGCACTGAAGGCGAAGCATCCGGAGATCAAGCTGGTCGTGGCCGCTGGTCCGTCGCCAGCGGGAGAGCCGTTCGACAGCATGTGGGCGAACTGGCGGCAGCTCAAACCGGACATCGTGGATGAGCATTACTACATGGCTCCGGAGTGGTTCCTCTCAAACACCGGCCGCTACGATCGCTACGACCGATCGGGGCCGAAGATATTCGCAGGCGAGTATGCCGCGCAGACTTCGGGCGTGGCGAAGTCGGACAATCGCAACAACTGGAAGGCGGCAATCTCCGAGGCGGCGTTCATGACAGGACTGGAACGCAACGGCGATGTGGTGCAGATGGCATCGTATGCGCCGCTGCTGGCCCACGTGGACGCATGGCAGTGGACCCCGGACGCAATCTGGTTCGACAACCTGCGCTCGTACGGAACTCCGGACTATTATGTGCAAGCGCTCTATGCGAGCAATGTGGGGACGCGCGTTGTTCCGGTGACGCCGCAGGCTACAGACGGCTTGTACACGAGCGGATCGCTCGATGAACGCAGCCATGAGCTGATCGTTAAGGCCATCAACAATACGGCCTCGACACGGCCGGCTGAGATCCGGCTCGGAGGCCGCGATGTGTCGGGCACGGCGAAGGTGACCACGCTTGAAAGTGCAGATTTAAGCGCCGAGAACAGCTTCGAGCATCCGAAGGCGGTTTCTCCGGAGGCGTCGAGCGTTGATATGAAGTCCGGAACGATCTCGGTGCAGTTGCGGCCTTATTCGGTGAATGTTTATCGGATATCGATGCAATAGGCGGAGCCGCTACAGAAAGAGCTGAGATCGGAATCCGGACGCCCGTGAGTTCAGAGACAAGGGGGCTGCGATGCAGACGCTCATGCAAGACCTGCGCTACGCCGCGCGGATGCTGATGAAGAATCCGGGGCTGACGCTGGTGGTCGTGCTTTCGCTGGCCATTGGGATCGGCGCGAACACGGCGCTCTTCAGCGTAACCAGCACGCTGCTGCTCAAGCCGCTGCCGTATCCTCATCCGGACCGGCTGGCGATCCTGTGGCTGCGCTCGCCGGGCATCGGGATTCCGCAGGACTGGCCATCGCGCGGGCAATATCACGACATCAAGACGCAGAACCATGTATTCGAAGACACGGCGATCGCGATCGGCGACGAGTACATCCTGAGCGGGCTTTCGAAGGCGATCAAGGTGGACGGGATTGAGGCGTCATCAAGCCTGCTGCCCATGCTGGGTGCGAAGCCGATGCTGGGCCGCATCTTTACAGCGGACGAGGACCGGCCTGGAAAGACCGATACCGTCGTGCTGACCTACGGGCTGTGGAAGCAGGTCTTCGGAGGCGACGAAAAGATCCTCGGGCAGAAGATCACGCTCGACGGGAAGCCGCGCACGGTGGTGGGCGTGCTGCCCGGCCAGCTTCAGGCTGAATCATGAAGTGATTCCCACGGTGGGCGGCATCGACAAGCCGGAGATTTTTCTGCCCATGCCGATGGACGCGAAAGAGGAGCTGGATTACGGCGGAGAGAACTACAACATCCTGGCGCGGCTGAAGCCCGGCGTGACGATGCAGCAGGCGCAGGCGGATATCAGCATCATCGCGGCGCGGCTGCGCGAGGAGAAGCACCGCGACCGGACGTTTACGATCAGCGTGGTTCCGCTGACCGAGCAGGTGGTGGGCAATGTGCGCACGGCGGTGCTGATTCTGCTGGGCGCGGTGGCGCTGGTGCTGCTGATCGCGTGCACCAACGTGGCCAACCTGCTGCTGGCGCGGGCGACGGGGCGGCAGAAGGAAATCGCCATGCGCACGGCATTGGGCGCAGGACGAGGGCGGCTGGTGATGCAGATGCTGACGGAGAGCGTTCTGCTGAGCCTGCTGGGCGGCGCGGCGGGACTTATGGTTTCAGCGTTGAGCCTCGAGGTGGTGCGGCAGATCCATCCGGGAAATATTCCGCGGCTGGACGAACTGGGGATGGATTTCCGGGTGCTCGCGTTCACCTTCGGGATTTCGATTCTCACCGGAATTGTGTTTGGTTTGGCGCCGGCGATCAGGGCTTCACGCGTGGATCTGAATACGGCCTTGAAGGCCGGGGGAAGAAGCTCGTCGAGCGGGGGTCTGCGGGTGAGGCGCGACAAACTGCGCGGCGCGCTGGTGATTGCCGAGCTGGCGATTTCGCTCACGCTGCTGGCAGGCGCAGGGTTGCTGATCCGCAGCTTTGTGCGCCTGGTGAATGTGCCGCCGGGATTCAATCCGCAGGGCGTGATTTCGATGGAGGTGGCGGCCTACGGCCCGAAGTACAAGGACCACGCGCTAAGGCTTCAGTTCTACGACGAGCTTGGAAACAAGGTGCGGAGCCTGCCCGGAGTGACAGGCTATGGCGCGGTTTCGGTGCTTCCGATGACGCCGTCGATTGGATGGGGAGGCATGCAGATCGAGGGATACGTGCCGCCGAAGGATGCGCCGGAGCTGCAGGTGGACAAACGGTCGGCGACACCGGATTACTTCCGAACGATGGAGATTCCGCTGATCGCGGGCCGGTTCTTTACTGCAGCGGATACGGACAAATCGCAGCCGGTGGTGCTGATCGATCAGAAGATGGCGCAGCGCTTCTGGCCGGCGGGAGATGCGGTTGGCAAGCGCATTCGGCAGGGAGACAAAGAGCCATGGCTGACGATTGTGGGCGTGGTGGGAGTGGTGAAGCAGTACGGACTGGATATTG
This sequence comes from uncultured Acidobacteriaceae bacterium, assembly GCA_963725225.1. Taxonomy (GTDB): domain Bacteria; phylum Acidobacteriota; class Terriglobia; order Terriglobales; family Acidobacteriaceae; genus Silvibacterium. The sequence goes on along the minus strand of CAVRXY010000007.1, from coordinate 119,985 downwards.
ACACAAGAATGGTTACGTATTTTCCCTATGCGATGTGGCAAAACGGCCAGATGTTTGTGACCGCGCGTACGACCGGCGACCCGGCGTCACTGGCAAACTCGATTGTCGAACAGGTGCATGCGCATCGATGCGGATGTGCCGGTGTTTGACATTGCGACGATGCAGCAACGGGTTCATGATTCGGTCGCGCGGCAGCGGTTTGCGATGATGATGCTCGGTGCGTTCGCCGCGTTTGCGATGATTCTGGCGGCGATTGGGATTTACGGGGTGATGTCGTTCCTGGTGACGCAGGGGACGAGCGACATCGCGATCCGCATGGCGCTGGGCGCGCAGCGGGGAACGATCCTCTCGCTGGTGATGCAGCAGGGAATGGGGCTGGCGCTGATCGGCATTGCTGCGGGCGTGGTGGGCGCGCTGAGCCTCACGCGCCTGATGAGCGGGCTGCTGTTCGGGGTGAGCGCAACCGATCCCGTGACCTTTGCCGGCGTGGCGGCTCTGCTGACGCTGGTGACGCTGGCGGCGTGCTATTTCCCGGCGCGCAGGGCGATGCGCGTGGATCCGATGGTGGCGCTGCGGTACGAGTAGGGATCAAAGCTGAATCGGCACCCAGACTTCGACTTCTCCTTCACCGGTCTTGTGCCTGAAGCTTTCGCTGTAACGCTCAAGGAGACTGGGGATTCCAGGGCCGAGGCGATTTGATAGCGTTGGGAAAGTTGGGCTGCCAATCACGCCAGATGGCGTCTATCGTCTCCTTCAATCCGGACACATGGCCGGTGTGAGCAAAGACCGCGTAGGTGAGGGCGGGAATACTGATGACGTCGAGGTTGGGCGGCAGACCGGCGTAGGGTGAGATCTCGACGGCCGCCATGTAATCGAAGGCTTCGACGTTGGTGAAGTTGGAAATCACTCCCCAGGTTACTTTGCCTGCCTGTCCGGGGACCTTGCCGATGTGCGGGGCGAATCGCTGCCAGATGTCGGCGATGTTGCTCATGGTGTCGGGGGTGAAACGCTGGGTCAAGCCTGCGATAAGGAAGCTGTCGCGCTTTTCGTAGCGTGGCTCGGCGAGGCTGGTCATTTTTCGGGGGAATTGCCTTTCCTGTGGGATAGGTGCGATCACGCCGATGCTATCGGCGGTCCTGCTGCTTTGCAAATGGGCTGTCCTGTTCCAGATACTCATGAATAGACTTGTTCGATGTTGGATAGAAGAAGGAGTTTGCCTTGAGGAGACTTGCCTTGATGCTCGCCGTGATCGCCCTGCCATTCGTGGGAAGCTCATTCGCGGACGATGCGGCCAAGCCGGAAGCGAAGACGATCAATGGTTATACGCCGATGTGGTGGAAGGAAGCAGTGGTCTACCAGGTGTATCCGCGGTCGTTCAAGGATTCGAATGGAGACGGGATCGGCGACCTGCCGGGGATCACGTCGAAGCTGGATTACCTGAAGGAGCTGGGCGTGGATGTGATCTGGCTGAGCCCGCACTATGACTCGCCGAATGCGGATAACGGGTATGACATTCGCGATTATCGGAAAGTGATGAAGGAGTTCGGCACGATGGCCGACTTCGACGCGCTGCTGGCGGGGATCAAGCAGCGGCACATGCGGCTGATCATCGACCTGGTGGTGAATCACACCTCGGATGAGCACCGCTGGTTTGTGGAGTCGCGGAAGTCGAAGGACAATCCCTATCGCGATTACTACTTCTGGCGCGACGGCAAGGGGCCGGATGGGAGCCAGCCGCCGAACAACTATCCTTCGTTCTTTTCGGGGTCGGCGTGGCAGTACGATCCGGCGACCAAGCAGTATTACCTGCACTACTTCGCGGTGAAGCAGCCGGATCTGAACTGGGACAATCCCAAGGTGCGCGCCGAGGTCTACGACCTGATGAAGTTCTGGCTGGACAAGGGCGTGGATGGGTTCCGGATGGATGTGATTCCGCTGATCTCGAAGCCGGCGGGGCTGCCGGATCTGACTCCCGAGCAGCTGAAGAATGTGCCTGCGGCGTATGCCAACGGGCCGCACATGCATGAGTATCTGCAGGAGATGAACCGCAACGTGATGTCGCACTATGACGTGATGACGGTGGGCGAGGCGCTGGGGATTTCGCTCGAAGAGACGCCTTTGATGGTGGGCGACGACCGGCATGAGCTGAACATGATTTTCAACTTTGACGCGGTGCGGGTGAACCGCGATGGCCGCTTGTGGAAGAGCTGGACGCTTCCGCAACTGAAGGCGATCTATGCGAAGCATGCGACGGAGCTGGATGCACACTGCTGGGATACGGTGTTTCTCTCGAACCATGACAATCCGCGGCTGGTGTCGAGCTTCGGTGACGATTCTCCTGAGTATCGGGTGGCTTCGGCGAAGCTGCTGGAGACCATGCTGCTGACGCTGCGGGGGACGCCGTTCATCTACCAGGGCGACGAGCTGGGGATGACGAATTATCCCTTCAAGGGCATCGGGGACTACAACGATATCGAAGCGAAGAACGGCTACAAGGCGGATGTGCTGACGGGCAAGGTGAGCGAGGCGGATTATCTTGCGAATCTGCGGCACATGAGCCGGGATAACTGCGCGGACTCCGATGCAGTGGGATGCGTCGGCGAGTGGCGGGTTTACGACGGGGAAGCCGTGGCTGGCGGTGAATCCCAATTACAAGGAGATCAATGCGGCGGAAGAGGTGCAGGACCCGCACTCGGTGTATCTCTACACGCGCGCGATGATTGCGCTGCGGCACAAGACGCCGGCGCTGGTATACGGGACGTATGAGGACCTCGACCCGGCGAATCCGTCCATCTTTGCATACACGCGGACGCTGGGGGCGGAGCGGTACCTGGTGGTGCTGAATTTTTCCGCCAAGGCGATGGAGTATGCGATTCCGGGCGGGCTCACCCCAACGGAACTGTTGATGACTAACCTGGGCAGCACGGAAGCAAATGCGTCCACGCTGCACCTGAAGGGGTGGGAGGCGCGGGTCTACCGGTATTGAGGCGCAAAAGGCAATTGCGGCTTCCGTCTAGATATTGGACGGTGGTAGCATCTCAGCCGGCAAGGAGTACGTCATGACCAAGGTTCTGAAGTGCCGGGATGTGGGTATGGATTGCGATTTCGTCGCACGCGGCAACAGCGAGGACGAGATCATGAGCCAGGCGGCGGAGCACGCGCGGAAAGATCACGGGATGGACACGATTCCGAGCGAGGTCGCCGCGAGCGTGAAGGCGGCGATCCACGAGGAATAGCTGGGCATCAGTTTGAGCGGGCTGCCTCTCCGGTGCTCGAAAATGGACAGTGAGATTTTAGAAACGGGCAAATCGCGATGCTCGCAAGCCTCTGAGTCTCTGGTTAGCTGCACATTCTAAGCAATTTACGTACCGAGACGGGCTGGAACGCCGCTTGCAGACTGCCTCGGGAGGAGTCCGCCCATGAATTCCTTCCTGCAGGACCTTCGCTATGCGCTAAGGCAACTGCGCAATTCGCCGGGATTCGCCGGGACAGTGATCGCAACGCTGGCGCTGAGCATCGGCATCACGGCGGCGATTTTCAGCGTGCTTTACGCGATGCTGATCCGGCCGCTGCCGTACCGCGACGCCGACAGCATCGTCGCCATTCAGCCGCGGTCGCCGCAGGGATACACGCAGCCGGCGTCGTATCCCGAATATCTCGACTGGCGGCGGATGAACCACTCGCTGGCTGTGCTGGCTGGGTACAGCGCCTTCAGCACGGTGAACTTTGAAGGGCCGCAGGGACCGGTCGCGCTGCACGCGACCGAGGGCACGGACAACTTCTTCGATGTATTCGGAGTGACGCCGATTCTCGGGCGGACGTTTGCGCCGGGAGAGGACCAGGAAGGGAAGAACGACGTCCTGGTGCTGAGCTACGAGGTGTGGCGGCAGTACTTTGGCGGGCGGAGAGATGTGATCGGCGAGAAGGTGAAGCTGGAGGGGCGTCCGCACACGATCATCGGGGTGATGCCGGCGGGCTTTCGCTTTCCCATCAGCCGGGTGGACGCGGTATACCGGCCGCTGCACGCCGCGAAGGCATTGCGGGAAGCGCGCGGCAATCACTGGCTGCCGACGGTGGGACGGCTGAAGCCGGGTGTAACGGTGAACCAGGCGCAGGCGGACATGAGCAAGGTGCTCAGCGACCTTGGCCGGACGTATACATTTTCGCAGGGGCGCACGATGAAGCTGGTGGACATCGGCACCTACGTGCTGGGCAAGACGACCAGCTCGCTGCGGCTGCTGCTGGGCGCGGTGCTGGCGCTGCTGGCGATCGGCTGCGTCAACGTGGCCGGGCTGCTGCTGGCGCGCGGCGTGAAGCGCGAGCGCGAGATGGCGTTGCGCGCGGCGGTGGGAGCGAATCGGTCGAGAATCGTCCGGCAGATTCTGACTGAGGGCCTGGTCTATGCGGCCTTCGGGGCGGTGGGCGGAGTGGTGCTGGCATTCGGGCTGCTGCGCGTGATCCGCCTGTTACTGATTTCGGCGCTGGCGCGCGGCGCAGAGGTGGAACTGAATGCGCCGGTGCTGCTGGCGGCGCTATTCGTAACTGTAGTGGTGACACTTCTTGCGGCACTGGCGCCGGCGCTGCGGCTGTCGGGGGCCGATCCCAACAAGGCGCTGCGCTCGGGAGGAAGCACAGGTGTCACGCGCGGACAGCACCGGCTGCGGGCGGCATTCGTGGTAACGCAGGTGGCGCTGGCGCTGAGTCTGCTGGTGGTGTCGGGACTGCTGCTGCATATGCTGGCCGGGCTGCGCGACACCGAGCTGGGATTCTCGCCGGACCGGATTTTGACTGCGGAGGTGGATCTGTCTCCGGGGCGGTATGACGGGCGCGACGTGATGGCGAATTTCTACCAGCCGCTGATCGAGAAGATTCAGGCGATTCCCGGCGTGCAGGCAGCGGGTATGATCCAACTGCTGCCGATACAGAGCTACGGATGGAACTCGGATATTCACGTGACGGGAACGCCGACTCCGCCGCCGAATGTGGAGCAGCTGGCGGAGTTTCGCATGGTTTCGCCGGGTTACTACCAGGTATTTCAGGACCGGCTGGTGCGCGGGCGGCTGCTCGATCCGAGCCTGGATACGCCGACCTCGCATCCGGTGATTGTGGTGAACGAGGCGTTTGTGAAGAAGTTCATTCCCGAGGGGCGCGATCCGATCGGGATGCAGCTGGACGGGCACGATCACGAGACGATTGTGGGAGTGGTGAAAAATATCCGGCAGAACATTTACGACTCGCCGCTGGCGGAGATGGACTATCCGGCGTCGCAGGTGAAGCTGGCCGACAGCATGAATTTTCTGGGCAGCATGCAGATGGTGATCCGCACCAGCGGCGACCCGGCGTACATCATTCCCAGCCTGCGGCGCGCCTTTCACGATGTCGATGCGACGCTGCCTTTCCGGACGCCGGAGTCGATGCGCGCGGTGATCGCCGACACGCTGATTTTCGAGCGGCTGGAGAACTGGCTCTTCGGAACTTTTGCGGCGCTGGCCGTTCTGCTGGCCATCGTCGGACTGTACGGATTGATCAGCCACGAAGTCGAGCTGTCGACGCGGGAGATCGGCGTGCGCATGGCGCTGGGCGCGCCGCGCGTGCGCATCCTTGGCGATATCTATCGGCGGGTGTGCTGGATGCTGGGCGGCGGCGTGGCGATCGGACTGCTGCTGACGGCGGCGGCGCGGAAGTATATCGGCTCGGTGGTGGCGCTTGACCTTGATAAAGACGCCGGGCGGATTCTGCTGCTGACCGCGGCGCTGGTGGGCGCGGGGCTGATTGCGGCGCTTCTTCCGGCGCGAAGAGCGTCGTCGATTGAGCCGATGGAGGCGCTGCGCGAGGAGTAGGTCGTCCTACTTTTCGGCGGCGTGCAGGGCAGGATTCATGGCGAGCTGGTCGGGGTCGAGCCAGAGGACCTGGTGCTCGAAGACGCGTCCGAAGTGGCGGGCGATGGCGTTGATGGCGTTTTCCATTGTTGGCGGCGTTGAGCCGGCGGCTTCGAGCTCGAGGCTGGTGACGGAGCGGTCGGTGATGCCGCAGGGCACGATGAGGTCGAAGTCGCGCAGGTCAGTGGTGACGTTAAGCGCGAAGCCGTGCGAGGTGATGCCGCGCGAGATGTGCACGCCGATGGCGGCGATCTTCTTTTCAGGGACAGTCCCGCCGGGGATGGTCCAGACGCCGGTGCGTCCGGCAATGCGCTGGGCGGGGACGGCGAAGTCTCCCAGGGCGCGGATCAGCGATTCTTCGAGCAGGCGGACGTAGTCGACGGCGCCGACGCGCTTGCCGTTCAGCGTGAAACTTCTCAGATCGAGGATGGGATAGCCGACGAGCTGGCCGGGTCCGTGGTAGGTGACGTCTCCGCCGCGGTTGATCTCGTGGATCTCGACGCCGCGGTAGGCGAGGAATTCATCGCTGGCGAGGATGTTGGCGCGCGAGGAGTTGCGTCCCAGGGTGAGGACGGGCGGGTGCTCGAGCAGCACCAGCGTGTTGCCGATGCGGTTCTCGTGTCGAGCTTCAATGAGCTGCTTCTGGATGTCGAGTCCGGTGGCGTAGTCGACGCGGCCGAGATGGATGAGGTTGAGGATCATTGGCGGCCAATCTCAGGAATCGATAGGCCTCGGCAGATCTTGCGCGCGAGCAACTCGGCAATTTCCGTGTGACGAGGCACAGCTTCCATCTGGCCGGTCTTCGGATTTGTCCAGAGCGAATGAGAGCCGCCCTCCCGCTTCAAATAACAGCCGTTTAATCGCAGGTGGCGTAAGAGAGATTCGCGTTTCAATGGAGAGTGACTACTTCGCGAATGGCGTCGTTCGGAATTCCCCGGAGCCCGTCTTCCCGTCGATCTTCAAGGATCAACTCAATTGCGGCGGCGAGATTTTCGCGGCATTCCTCAATGGTGCGCCCCTGGCCGTTTGCGCCCGGAATCTCGGGAGACCAGGCCACGAACCAGTCGCCGTCTTTCTCGATCACGGCCGTAAATTCGTTGTGCATAGCTGAATCATAGCCCAGGTCCGAAAGATCCGGACCCGGGTCTATACTGATTCCTCAGACGTTGATCGCCATGCCTTCCACGCTGCTGAAGCCGTCGAGCATCGCTTCGGACAGGGTCGGGTGGGCGTGGATGGTCCACATCAGGTCTTCGACGGTGCCTTCGAGCTCCATGGCGGTGACGGCTTCGGCGATGAGCTCCGTCGCCTGCGGGCCGATGATGTGGACGCCGAGGATCTCTCCATATTTGGCGTCGGCGACGACCTTCACGAAGCCGTCGTGCGAATCGACGATGGTGGCCTTGGAGTTACCGACAAAGGGGAACTTGCCCACCTTGACGGTGTGTCCCAGCTCTTTGGCGCGGGCTTCGGTGAGGCCGACGCTGCCGATCTGCGGCTCGGTGTAGGTGCAGCCGGGGATGCGGTCGCGGCGCACCGGGCGCGCGTACTTGCCGGCGATCTTCGCGGTGGCGACCAGGCCGGCCATCGAGCCGGAGTGCGCGAGCTGGGGCATGCCGGCGACGATGTCTCCGATGGCGTAGATGCCGGGCTCGTCGGTCTGCATGTATTCGTTGACCTTGATGAAGCCGCGCTCGGGGGCGATCTTTGTCTTTTCGAGGCCGATGCCTTCGGTGCGCGGGCCGCGGCCCACGGCGACGAGGACCTTCTCGGCTTCCTTGGTGGCCTGCTTGCCGTCGGAGCCGGTATAGGTGACCTTCACTCCGTCCTTGGTTTCTTCGACCTTCTCGACTTTCGCGCCAGTAGCGCTCTCGATGCCGCGCTTGCGGAAGGAGCGGGCCAGCTCCTTGCTGATGTCTTCGTCTTCGACGGGGACGAGGCGCGGGAGGTATTCGAGGATGGAGATTTCCGAGCCGAAGCTGCGGAAGATGGAGCCGAACTCGACGCCGACGGCGCCCGCTCCAATGATGAGCAACGACTTAGGAATGCGGTCGAGGGAGAGGATTTCGGTGTTGGTCAGGACCTTGTCGCTGGCCTTAACGCCGGGCAGCAGGCGGGCATCGGAGCCGGTGGCGAGGATGATGTTCTTCGCCTTGACGATGCGACGGCTTGCCCTTGGGGTTGTCGGCAGGCACGACTTCGACGGAGTGGACGCCGTCTTTGGCCGGGCCGGTGAGGCGGCCAAATCCCGGAACGACGGTGACCTTGTTCTTGCGCATCAGGAACTCGAGTCCCTTGACGTGCTTGGCGACGATGCCGTTCTTGCGGTCGATGATGGCCTTCCAGTTGACGGTGGCTTCGCCGAGTCCGTCGAGGCCGTATTCCTTGGCGTGCTTGAAGTGGTCGTAGATCTCGGCGTTGAAGAGCAGCGCCTTGGTGGGGATGCAGCCCACGAGCAGGCAGGTGCCGCCGAGGCGGCTGTCCTTTTCGATGAGGGCAACCTTGAGGCCGTACTGGCCGGCGCGGATGGCTGCGGTGTATCCGGCGGGTCCTCCGCCGATGACGGCTACGTCGTAGATGGTCTCTGCCAAGGGAAAGCTCCGTTCAGGTTGGCGATGGCGTGAGGGATCGGGCCCGGGCGATCCGGGTTCGACCCAAACACTCTATTGTACGCAAGGGATCCGATATGGAAGATGCGCGAGGGGAGGGAAAGATTCGTGAGCGAGTCAGCGCTTCTCGCGGGGCTGAAACATGCGCTCGTCGTAGAAGAATGATTCACGCGACGTAATACTGATGGCAGGGAAATCGGGATGAGCAGGATTGAGAAGGACATTCCAGTCTCCGCGGACCGGCACAGAGGGTACTTTGAGAGCTAAAGACCGTTTGCTCTTCAGCCATTCGGTACCGATGGCCTGGCACCCGGGATTGTCGATCTCGTACCAGTTGCGTGGCAGTGTGGCGAGATCAAGTTGTTCGACCTGATCGTCGGGCACGAGGGCTTCGAGCATGATCAGGTCGTTGGGGGCCTGGTTCGGTTCCAGATTCACGAAATATTCGATTGCGGCCAGCGCGCGCGAGGTGGCGGTGTAAACGATGAGATTGCCTTTCTGATTCCACCTTCGAGCGGCGTACATTCCGCCCAGTCCGGAAAAGGCGGCGGACGAATACTTGCTGCCGCAGAGCCTCCAGACCTGCACTAGCTGTACATTCCATAGGCGATGGCGTAGAGCACCTCTTCGACAGAGCGGTAGCCGGGATCGGTGCCGATCTCATCGATGGGCGCGTTGCCTCCGAGGGCGCGATTGGGGGTGCGCAGCCAGGACGAGGCTTTCTCATTCGAGCCGAGGATTTCGACGGCCAGGGCAATGATTCTTGCCATGCGCGCGGCGCGATCGGATTCGTCTGTGGTGAGGCGGGCATGTTGCGAGAGCCGCCGGGTCAACGTGCGCTGCGGGATGCCGAGCCGCCTGGCCACATCGGATCTGTGCATGGTGAGCCTGTCGGCCAGCACATTGATGATAGTTGCGGGAAGTCCGGCGCGAATGGATGTTGCCAGATCGTCAGAGTTTTTCACCGTACGCTTAAAGATCTTGCTGCCGCCGAGAACTTCGGCGATTTCCGCGATCGACATGCTGGCCACCTGGCTATATTATTGCGCCATTTGGCTGAAGGAGCAAGCCGGCTATTCAAGGCTGAACTTATGCAGGCCGCAATGCTGGCATTTTCGGGCGAGAAAGCTCCAGTTGTACCACCTTGTTCCTGAAAACCACTTGCCGCAGCGGGGACAGGGGAACATTTGAAAGCGAATTGCCTTGATTACGAACAGCACCCAGCCTGCAGCGAGAACTATTAAGGCTGGGATCGAAGTCTTGAACAGCCATGACGACAATGTTCCGATCAGCAAAGCAGCCGGAATCGAACTCACGAGGAGGATCAGAAGAACGTTTCTGGCTCTCCGGTATATTGTCCAGTCGTTCTCGTGTAAATTCATTGGGCTTATCCCAACACCATCGCCGCATCCTTTGCGAAATAGGTCACGATGAATCCTGCGCCGGCGCGGCGGATGGAGATGAGCGACTCCATCATGGCGCGCTCGCGGTCGAGCCAGCCGTTGGCGAAGGCGGCCTGCAGCATGGAGTATTCGCCCGAGACCTGGTAGGCGCCGATGGGCACGTCGAAGCGCTCGCGGGCGGCGCGGATGACGTCGAGGTAAGGCATGGCCGGCTTCATCAGGATCATGTCTGCGCCTTCGCCGAGGTCGAGGTCGATTTCGCGCATGGCCTCGCGCAGGTTGGCTCCGTCCATCTGGTAGCTGCGGCGGTCGCCGAACTGCGGGGCGGAGTCGGCGGCTTCGCGGAAGGGTCCGTAGAAGGCCGAGGCGAACTTGGAAGCGTAGGAGAGGATGGGGGTCTGGTCGAAGCCCTCGTCGTCGAGGTGGTCGCGGATGGCGGCGACGCGGCCGTCCATCATGTCGCTGGGGGCGACGATGTCGGCTCCGGCCTTCGCAAGAGACACGGCGGTCTTCGAGAGCAGGCTGAGGCTGGAGTCGTTGTCTACATCCGAGACGCCCTCCTTCTCTTTGACAACGCCGCAGTGGCCGTGCGAGGTGTATTCGCAGAGGCAGACATCGGCGATGAGGACGAGTTTTTTCGCAGCCGCTGACTGCTTGAGCGCGCGCAGGCCACGCTGCACGATGCCGTTGTCGTCCCACGCACCGCTGGCCTGTTCGTCTTTTGACTCGGGAAGGCCGAAGAGCAACAGGCCTCCGATGCCGAGCGAGGCGGCTGCTTCGGCTTCCCTCAGAGCTTCGTCGACGGAGAGATTGAAGACTCCGGGCATGGAGCCGATTTCTTTGCGGACGCCTTCGCCGGGGCAGAGGAAGAGCGGATAGATGAGCGCGCCGGGTTCGAGGTGGGTTTCGCGGACCAGGTTGCGCATGGCCTCGGTGCGGCGGAGTCGCCGCAACCGGGTAATGGGGTATTCCATGCGTTTATTTTACTTACTCAAAGTGTGGCCATCTGGTCGTACTCCTGTGCGGAAGGCGAAGGCAGGAGCACCCAGAGCGTATAGATAGCAAGCGCGGTTCCGGTGATGGGCTTGATGAGCGTCAAGAAATCCGGCAACGATGGCCAGAATGCGAGCCCAGGATGTTCGGCGGTGGAGCGCTATGCCGGTGGCGAAGCATAGAATCGCGCGCCCGAGGACGATGACCGTGATGAGCGGGGCGAACCACGGCAGGTTGGCGAAGGGGAACTCGCCGAAGGGGCCGTGATGCCAGTGTCCGAAATAGCCGCCGAACATGCCGGCGAAGAAGGACATGGCGAGAAGCCATCCCAGGATGGTCCAGACGCCGTAGGCGATCCAGAGAATGGAAAGCGACTGAATATGACGGTGAACGCGCGTGTAGAACCAGGGGGTGGGCGCCACTACGGGAGCGACTTGCGGAACCGCTCTGCCGCACTTGAGGCAGAACTGCTGATTGGGATCGACGGGTTGTCCACATCCACTACAGAACATTTGTTGGTCCCTCCTTTGCTGCGAAAGACCTGCAGTAAGTTACGCAGCGCTGCCCGCACTTGTTCCGGGAGTCGGCCTGCTCCCGTTAGGATGAGCTTATGACATTGGCGCGGCCCATTCCCAGTGCAGTGAGCGATTTTAGCCCTTCCGCGCTGGAATGGGGCCGCTTTCTTGATCTGCTTGTGGGCTATGCGCAATCGGCGACCGGAAAGCAGTGGCTGCTGGGGTTGGTGCCGTCGAGGGATCTGGACTGGATTCAGAGCGAGCATGCGCTGGCCGGCGAGATGCGCAAGTTGCTTGCCGCCGGAGTACGGCCGTCGCTGGGGTCGCTTTTCGATCCGTCGGAGGCGCTGGCCAAGTCGCGCATTGAGGGCGCGGCGCTCGAGGCGGAGGAGATCCGCAAGGTGGTGGCGCTGGGGGAGGACATTTCAGCCTGGTCGGGGCTGATGAGCGCGCCGCCGAGTGATTTAGCAGACGGATTGACGCGGTTGCGGGAACTTTCCGGAGAGCTGCTCACCCTGCCCCTGAAGCCGCTGATCGAGTCGCTGCGTTCGCGGATTCTTCCCGATGGGTCACTGGCCGACGATGCTTCTCCGGAGCTGCGGCGGATTCGCCGGGAGATGGAGCGGCAGCAGCGAGCAATTGAAGAAAGCCTGCGGTCGGCGCTGCGGCGCTTCTCCGAGGGCGGGAGCACGCAGGACGACCTGATCACCATTCGCGGGGAGCGTTTTGTGATTCCGGTGAAGGCGGAGTGGAAGCGGCGCGTGCAGGGGGTGGTGCACGGGGCGAGCTCGAGCGGGCAGACGGTGTACGTCGAGCCGCTGGAGACGATCGAGCTGAACAACGATCTGGTGCGGCTGCTGGAAGACGAGCAGGCGGAGATTCATCGTATCTTTGCGGCCATGACGCGGCAGATCGCGCAGTATGCTCCGGTGATTCTGAAGGGTGCGGAGGTGCTTGCCGAAGTCGACACGCTGCAGGCGCGGGCGCGCTTCGCGCTGGAGTTCGATTGCGCCGAGCCGCGATTTGCGGAGACCGAAAATCCCGAGCTGATGCTGAAGGACGCGCGGCATCCGCTGCTGGAGAAACGGTTACGAGGTATCCCACCCTTTGCCCCAAAGGAAGGGGCAAAGGATGGGGCACCCAGAATTGTGCCGACGAGTCTGGCGCTGACCTCTGATGCGCGGCAGCTGATCATCAGCGGGCCGAACACCGGCGGGAAAACCGTCGCGCTGAAAACGGCAGGACTGCTGGCGATCATGGCGCAGAGCGGGGTTCCAGTTCCGGCAGAAGAGGCGGTGCTGCCGGTATTCGACGCCATGCTGGCGGATATCGGCGATGCGCAGTCGATCGAGCAGAATCTGTCGACGTTTTCGGCGCATATCGTCAATCTGAATCGCATCGCTGCGTCCGCAGATGCGTCCTCTCTTGTCCTGCTCGACGAGCTGGGGTCGGCGACCGATCCGGAAGAAGGCGCGGCGCTCGCGGTAGCGATTGCCGAGCATTTTTTGCGGGCACGGGCGTGGTCGATCATCTCGACCCACCATACTTCGCTGAAGGTTTATGCAGCGAACACGCCGGGAGTGATCAACGCGGCTGTGGGCTTCGACGAGCAGACGCTGGCGCCGACGTACGAGCTGCGGCAGGGTGTCCCGGGTGCGTCGGCGGGCATCAACATCGCGGCGCGGCTGGGTCTCGATCGCAGCATGATCGACGCGGCGCGTTCGCGGTTGAGCACGCAGACCCAGGATATTGGGCGCTTTATCGACAGCCTGCATGAGCAGCTTCGCGCGGCTACAGCGGAGCGGGAGCGACTGGCGCAGCTGGAGAGCGAAGTGAAGCGGGAGCGTGCGCGGCTGGAGGCGGAGGGGATGAAGGAGCAGCGGGCGAAGGTTCGCGAGATGGAACAGAAGCTCGAGTCGCTGCTGAAGGATTTCGAATACCAGGCACGCGAGACGGTGCGCGCCATCGACGACCGAGCCGCGCAGCAGAAATTGTCCAAAGAGGCAGAGCGCAGGATTTCGCGGCTGCGGCGGGAGTTTGCCGAAGGATTTAACGCCTCAGTGGTAGCGCACCACACCGGCGCGGACAAGGGCGATGCGCACGCCCAGCCGCATGTTGTTCGCCATATCGCCGCGGGAGATATGGTGAAGCTGAAGACGCTGGGCAAGACGGCGCGCGTGGAGCGGCAGATCGACGACAAGACCTTCGAGGTCGCTGTCGGGGCGATGAAAATGCGCGTAGCGCGCGATGAGATTGCCGAGGTGGTGCGGACGGCGGCGGCTGAGACTCCGCTGCAGGCAGCGCGGAGCCGGCGCGGCGTGTCGGTATCGATGGCCGAGCCCGACGAGAGCGTCGGGTGGGAGATCAACGTGATCGGACGGACGGCGGATGAGGCTCAGGATGAGGTGGAGAAGTTTCTCGATCGCGCGTTTCTTGCCGGACTGCCGCAGGTGCGCATCATTCACGGCACGGGGATGGGCGTGCTGCGACGGACGCTGCGCGAATATCTGCGGCGGCATCCGCAGGTGGCGGGAGTGACGGAGCCGGGGCAGAACGAGGGCGGTGCGGGCGCGACGGTGGTGGAGTTCAAGCAGTGAACCCAGTCTCCAGTTGTCAGTCCTCAGGGTTACCAGTGCTTTCACCATAGAGGACACAAAGGCGCTAAAGCGATTCACCGCAAAGACGCGGAGATCGCAAAGGGTTTGCGGGAAAATTCTCCAGAGAGAACACAAAGAGCACCGCCGAAATCTTTATTGAAGACTCAGCTCTAAAATGTGTTCATGCCCACGCGATCTGCGAAGAAATCGGCTCCTGCGAAAAAGTCTAGCCCTGCGAAATCAGTTCAGCCAGTCGTTCCGTACTTCAACAAGCAGGCCATGGATTTTCTGCGCCAGCTTAAGCGGAACAACCGGCGGGAGTGGTTTGAAGCGCGGCGCGAGATTTACGAGCGCGAGCTGAAGGCGCCGATGCTGGCGCTGATCGAGAAGATCACACGAGGGCATGACGGACTACGCTCCGGGCATGTGCGGCCGGCGCAGAAGTCGATGATGCGCATCTATCGCGACACACGATTCTCCGCCGACAAGACTCCGTACAAGACACATGTCGCCGCATGGTGGTCGCGTGTGGGGATGGAGAAGACCTCGGGCAGCGGGTATTACTTTCACGTCAGCCCGACAGAGGTGGTGATTGCCGCGGGAGTGTTCATGCCACCCAAGGAGCAGCTGCTGGCCATACGGCAGCACCTGCTTGCGCATCACGAGCAATTCAAAAAGCTGATCGAATCTGAAAAGCTGGGGGCGAAGAAGCTGCCCGCCAGGATGAAGCCGCACGATACTGCGGCGCTGACCCGGCCTCCCAAGGGATTTCCGGCCGAGCATCCTGCGGCTGAGTGGATCAAGGGGCGGCAGTGGGGAGTGATCGTCACACTGCCGGCGGACCCGGCGCTTCAGCCCAGGCTGGCGGAGACGATCGGCGGGTATTTCAGGCTGGCGCAGCCGCTGGTGGATTTCCTCAACGAGCCGCTGCTGAAGGGCATGGAAAAGCGGAAAAAGCCGCTCTTTGGTCTTTACTAGTCAGCCGATGCGCGCCTATATTCGGCGGTATCTCTTCTCTTCAGACATGGCGCAACAACCGCTCTGGACAAGGGTTTCTCTGAGTAACGAAAGACTGGCGGACTCCAGAAATCGCATGAATTCCACTAAAAACAGGAAAAACCCTAGGAAAACCGTAAAAATCCTGTGGAAACCCGGCTTTTGCAGTTGACAAAGGCCGCGAAAAGCCGCAAGGTTAACGGCGGTGGGTTCTCCCGGACCCGCATGAATACAGGCTTTTCAGCAGTAGTCGAAAAGCGAGTGACGTAGACGGGAGAACCGGCAGCAGACAATCGGGGCGCGCGGCAGCCGCATCCGTTGACTGAAAAAGAAATCAGGAGGAATACACATGGCAACAGCACTCACCAAAACAGCTCTTGTCCGGCTTATGGCCGAGAAGCTTGAGTTGACCAACAAGCAGGCCGCGGCATTTCTGGACCTGCTCGCAGAAACCGCCGTCAAGGAAACCAAGAAGAACGGCGTATTCATCATTCCTGGCCTCGGCCGCCTGGTGAAGGCAGAGCGGAAGGCGCGGATGGGCCGCAATCCCCAGACCGGCGAGCAGATCAAGATCAAGGCAAAGACCGTGGTGAAGTTCCGCGTGGCCAAGGCCGCGAAGGACGCGATCGCACCGCCGAAGAAGTAACCAGATTCTCGGCAGCCGCCGCCATACATAAAAACAGCGGCTAACTCTAATAGGGAGAGGGAGACGGCCTGAGGCTCGTCTCCCCTTTTTCTTTGCGCTGTCCTTGGGGCTGCGTCGGAGATCAGGTTGTCTGTAGTGTCAGGTAGCCTGGGGTGTCAAGTAGCTTGGGGCCGCTTGACGGCGAAAGCACGCACGACCAGCGAGAGCCCGAAACAGATGATGACGGCCTGGGTGAGCAACAGGGCGTTGTAGCGCCAGGCGAGCACAACGAAGCAGAGCGTCATACTCACCGGGTAAGTCTCGGTGAGGACAGCCTCGAGCCATCGCGGCTGCGCCGGGGATGCCGGGACGCGAGGGACAGGACTGGGAAAGAGCCGCGGCACGCGTGCTTTGTAAGCCAGATAAGGCTCTCCCTGCTGCGCAACGAGGTAGGCTTCTTCTCCAAGGATGAGACGCAGCATTTGCAGGAAGATTGCGGCGACGAAAAAGATCGCGCCTGACGGCGGCATGAGAATTGATATCGCCAGAGCGAAGACAAAGCTGCCGAAGTAGAGTGGGTTCCTCACATGCCGGTAGGGTCCGGCGGCGACGACACTGTGTGCGTGCATGGCGCCGGAGGTTACGATTCCTGCGCCGAGATAGGCTGTACCCCATACGCGAAACGCCGCGCCTACAGCGGCGAAGAGAATCGCCAGTAATGTAACTACCAAAGTTGCGTATTGTAACGACAGCACATGCGTGCTCGCCAGTAATCCGCAGAGCTCGAGCCACGTGGATGTGGCACGCCCGGCAAACGGCCCGTAATGGATCCACGGAGCCCAGAAGCCGAGCAGGTAAATGAAGAAGCCGATAGTCAGGCGATAGCGAAACTCAAAGCGGGTTGCCTTCACTCCTTCATGCTCTCGTTTTTGTAGACGACGCCGGATTTCATGACGAAGGTTACGTGCTGCAGAATGCGCACGTCTTTGAGGGGATCTCCGGAGACGGCAATGATGTCGGCCCACTTGCCGGCTTCGAGCGAACCGGTCTTGTCGGTCCATCCCATCAGGTCGGCGGCGTTGAGTGTTCCGGTCTGTAATGCGGCGAGAGGGCTCATGCCGAACTGGTTCACGTAGACGTCAAGCTCATGGGCGTTCAGTCCGTGCGGATACACGGCCGCATCGGTGCCAAGCGCAACCTTGACGCCTGCGGCAATGGCCTTCCTGGCGTTGGCTTTTTCGACGACGCTCACATCCTTCATCTTCTGCGCGTAGAAGGGCGGCAGGTGGCCGTTCTGCTGCATCCAGTCGACAAGATATGCGGTGGGAACGAAGTAGGTGCCGTGCTGTTTCATGGCGGCGATGTCCTCGTCGTTCATATAGGAGCCGTGCTCGATGGAGTCGACGCCGGCTTCGGTCGCCCACAGGATTCCCTGCGAGCCGTGGGCGTGGGCGGCGACCTTGCGGCCCAGGCGGTGCGCGTCGGCGACGATGGCCTTCATCTCTTCGAGGGTGTACTGGGCTGCCTGCGGGTCGTCTCCCTTGGAGAGCACGCCGCCGGTGGCGCAGATCTTGACGAGGTCGGCGCCGTACTTGATTACCTCGCGGACCTTGTGCTGCACGGCCTCAACGCCATCCGCAACGCCGTCGGCGGTCTGGTGATAGTCATATGGAAGCAGATTGTCGTCGCAGTGTCCGCCGGTGATGCCGATGAGAGGCCCGCTGACCTGCATGTGCGGGCCTTCGATCAGCCCTTCGTTGATGGCGTCACGCAGGTCTACGTCGGCGTAGCCTGCGGCCCCGACATTGCGGACGGTGGTGAATCCGGCTTCGAGCGTGACCTTCGCGTTGCGCGCTCCGATGAGTGCGCTCATGGCGACGCTGGTCGAGAGCTCATGGTAGGGATCGAAGTTGTTGTCCATGGTGAGGTGTGTGTGCACGTCGATGAGGCCGGGGAGGACGGTGAGCGAGCGAAGATCGATCTCGGTGTCTCCCGGTTGCTTTGGTGTCGACGAAGTCGGCGCAATCGAGGTGATGCGATCCCCGGTGACGACGATGGTCTGGTCCGCCGGCTCGTTGCCGGTGTGGACATCGACGATGTGTCCGGCGCGAATGAGTGTTCGGGATGGGGCTGGCGATGGCGTGGCGTTTTGCGCCGCAGCCGGGAGCACGGCAATAAGTAACAGTGACAGTGACGTAATGAATGTACGGTGAGAGACGTGCATCGGTGGCCTCGTTCAGGATCGTTGGAATCGAGCTAATGGGGAAGAGTAAATTGCGGCAAGTGTAGCAGTTTTGCGTCAGCGTAATGGCGGGGACTCAAGGGCGGCGCGAAGGCGTCCGCGCGCGGCCTGGAGCCGCTGCTCTGCTTGGCCTTTGTCGAGATTCAGTTTGTGCATGACGACCGCGGTCTTCACCGATCCGGCACGTTCGAGCAGGGCGGCGGCATCGGAATGGCTCAGCCCGGTGATGGTGGCGATGATGCGCGCTGCGCGGTCGCGCAGTTTTACGTTGGTCGGCTGCACGTTGACCATCAGGTTTCCGTAGACGTAACCGAGGCGAACCATCGCGCCTGTCGAGAGCATGTTGAGGACGAGCTTGGTTGCGGTGCCGGCCTTCATGCGCGTCGATCCGGTGACTACTTCAGGTCCCGTGGCGGGGGTGACGGCAAGTTCGGCGGCCTGGGCAACTGCGGATTCCGGTACGCAACTGAGGCCGATGGTGAGAGCGCCCAGCTCGCGTGCGTAGCGGATGCCGCCGAGGACGTAGGGTGTGCGTCCGCTGGCGGCGATTCCTACCAGAACGTCTTTGCCAGAGAAGCCGTGCTGCTGGAGATCGCGGCGGCCCTGAGATTCGTCGTCCTCGGCACGCTCGACGGATCGGCGCAGAGCGACATCTCCGCCGGCAATGAGGCCCTGCACCATCTCGGGCGGCGTGCTGTAGGTTGGGGGGCATTCGGATGCATCGAGGACGCCGAGGCGGCCGGAGGTACCTGCTCCCAGGTAAAAGAGGCGGCCGCCGTGTTCGAGGCGTGTCGCGATGGCTTCAATGGCCTCGGCGATCCGGGGCAACTCGCGCTCGACGGCGGCGACGGCGTCGGCGTCCGCCTGATGCATCGCCCGGGCGAACTCGAGCGGCGTGAGGCTGTCGAGGTTCTCGGTGGCTGCGTTGCTGGCTTCTGTGGGGAGCTGGAGAGATCGTCCATGAGGATTCGCGAGGCGATATACCTGGCCCAGTTCAGTCGCCCAGCCGCTCCATCAGGGCGTCGAAGTCTTCGAGCTTGGAGTACTCGATGATGACGCGGCCACGGCCGTTCTTGTCCTCGATGGTGACTTTGAGGCCGAGAGCGCGCTGCAGGAGGTCCCGGGCCTCGCGGACATTCGGATCGAGCGGCTCCTTCACCTTTTCTTCGCTATGATTCTTTTCCGGATGGAGAATGCCCTGGACGTAGCTCTCTGTCTGCCGGACAGACATCGAGAGCGCGGTGACTTTCTGGGCGGCCTTGAGGATCGTGTCCGGGTTTTCCAGAGCCAGGAGCGCGCGGGCGTGACCAAAGGTCAGCTCTCCGGCTTCGACCTTACCCTGTACTTCAACAGGAAGACGGAGGAGGCGCAGAAAATTGGCTACCGAAGCGCGGTCTTTACCCGTGCGCTGGGCCATCTGCTCCTGCGTGAGCTTGAATTCCCGGCTCAGGCGGTCAAAGGCGCGGGCCTGCTCCATGGGGTTGAGGTCGGTGCGCTGGAGATTTTCGACGATGGTCATCTCCATCGCCTGCTCGTCGGAGACATGGCGAAGGATGGCGGGGATGGTCTCCTTGGCCGGCCATCTGCGACGCCAGCCAGCGGCGTTCGCCGGCGATGAGCTGGAAGCGCCCGTTGGGCAGCGGCCGGACGAGGACGGGCTGTACGACTCCTGTGGCTTTGATCGAGGCCGCGAGTTCGGAGAGGAGGGATTCGTCGAAGCGCGTACGGGTCTGGTACGGGTTGCGATCGATCTCGGAGACGGGAATCTCGCGGGGTGTTCCGTCGGATTGACGGGGCGGGGTGGTATCGACGCTGGCCTTGACGCTTGGCAGCAAAGACTCGAGTCCCTTGCCCAATGCTTTCCGTCTTGGAAGCTCTGCAGTGTTCATGTTTCGAATCCTTTGGGTTACGTCTGGTTTGCGTCTTTGGGGGGAATCGGATCGGTTATGCGTATGGCCAGAAGCGCACGGTGGGTTTGCTGTGGACGGCGGCAGCAGCCTTCCTCTCCCGGGCGCGGGGGCTTTCGATCTCGTTCCGGCTTAATAATTCTGTTGCAAGGTCGCGATAGCTTTCGGCACCACGCGAACGGGGATCGTAAAGCTGTACCGGCTTGCCGTAACTGGGGGCTTCGGCGAGCCGCACGTTTCTGGGGATGGCTGTGGTGAGGAGCTTTTCTTTGAAGAAGCCTCGCAGGTTCTCGCGGACCTGCTGCGCCAGGTTGGTGCGGTCGTCGTACATGGTCAGGAGGACGCCTTCGATCTCCAGCGTGGGATTGAAGGCGCTGCGGACTCTTTCCAGGGTGTGGATCAGCTCGCTGATCCCTTCCAGGGCAAAATATTCGGCCTGCATGGGGACCAGGAGGCGGTCGGCAGCGACCAGAGCGTTCAGGGTAAGCAGATCGAGGGCAGGCGGACAGTCGAGGATGATGTAGTCGTACTTTTCGCGCTCGGGCTCGAGGGCTTCGCGGAGCTTGTAGGCGCGGCGCTCGTGCTGGATCAGCTCGACATTGGCTCCGATGAGGTTTTTGCTCGAGGGGACGATCGAGAGTGTGTCGATTTCAGTGGGCAGAATTGCCTCGGCGAGGGTGTTTTCGCCGATCAGGATGTTATAGGTCGATTTCCGGTCCTCGTCCCGGGAGAGCCCATAGCCGCCGGTGGAATTTGCCTGGGGGTCGCAGTCGATCAGGAGGGTCTTCAGGCCTTCGAGGGCGAAGGCCGCTGACAGGTTGATTGCGGTGGTCGATTTCCCGACTCCGCCCTTCTGATTGACGACCGCTAACACCCTGCCCATGAAGAAAAAGACTATCGGGCTGCAGGCCTCTGGTGCAACGGAGATCGACTGTGCAGAACGAGTCCGTATCTGTGGAAGACTTTTGTGCGACCGCGCGGGAGTTGGGTATAACCCAAAGGATCAAATAGGGATACGCGCATCCGCGAATTGTTAGAGAGATGTTGCTGGTTTTGAGGCTGGAGTGGAAATCTTTGTGTTCCACGTGGAACAGATGAGGATGTGTGAAGGAGGACGTGCGAACAAATTATAGCCAGTTACTTATAGGATGTTCCACGTGAAACATCTTGCTTTTGGCCGAGGAGCAGCAGACCATCTTCGAGACCTGAAATTGGCAGGCGCCGGCTCCATGCGATTTCCGGCAATTGCTGTAAGAGCGGTTCCGTCGTCGATGTGGCAAACACGACGAGCCAACCGCCGGGAGCGACCCTTTCGATGGCGGCCCGAGAAGGCCTCGGCCATCTTGTCTACAGCGCGCAGTGTCACTACGTCGAAAACACGACTGGGCGGCATATTCTCAATCCGGCCGTCATAAACTTCCGAGGGCAAAGACAATACGCGCACTGCTTCGCGGAGGAAAGCGGCCTTCTTTCCCTGGGATTCGCCCAGAGTTACGCGAATGTCGGGTCGCACGATGGCGATAGGTATTCCGGGCAGACCGGCACCGGAGCCGAAATCCAGCAGCGTCGCTGCCGGGGGAAGCGACTGCGCACACTGAATAGATTCAACAAGATGCCGGCGAATGATCTCTGACGGTTCCCTGACAGCCGTCAGGTTGAGCCGGGAGTTCCAGCGAAGGAGCAGATGAAGGTAGGCGAGCAGCCGATCGCTGGCTTCTGCGGACAGGGCCGCCAGCCCGGCAGCCGTAATTGCCGAGTCGATGTTCCGGGTAGTTATTTGGCTACCGATTCCCGGATCTCGCGAGGGTGCCATTTGGCTGCAGCGTCCACAAATGCGGTGAAAAGCGCCCGGGAGGCGGGGCTTGAGTCGAAGGTTCTCTCGGGATGCCACTGCACGCCGATCACGAACTGGTCACCGGTTCCCTCGACTGCCTCGATCACGCTGTCCTCGACGCTCCGGGCAACGACGGATAATCCGTCGCCGGGCTGATCGAGCGCCTGATGATGGCTGCTGTTAACGGTCAGTTCTGTCTGCCCGGTGATCTTCGCAATACGCGAGCCTCGGGCGACGGATACCCGATGCGCCTCCCGGACTTGCCGTCCGGGTTTGTGATCGACTGGGAGTCTTCAGATCCTGGATCAAGGTGCCTCCGCGCCAGACGTTCCAGGATTGAGTTCCGTAGCAGATACCCAGGAGCGGTTTGTGAAGATTGGCCGCATCCTGCATCAGGAGCTCGTCCACTGCTTCTCTCGCAGGATCCGCCGGAGCACATTCCGGTATCCGAATGTGGCCGTACTTCTCCGGATTCACATCGGCACCGCTGCCGGGGAGAAGCACGCCTTCACAGGAGCTGGCCAGATTCGCAACTTCGGCGGGAGACGCCGCGACCGGAATCTTCACGGCTTCGCCGCCCACCGCCTCGATAGCCTCGGCGTATTGCGGCCAGGAGCGCTGGTTATATTCAAGGTCGTTCGATGTCGGCTCCGGTATGGCGATCCGTGGCCTCTTCATTTGAGGTCCTCCTCCGCGGCAGCTACCGTGATTGCTTCAAGTTCGGGCTTCTCAGGTTGCTGAAGATAAGAATGACGGTAATACAGGCGGCAAATTTCGTCGCTTATCCGCGCCGTCAGTTCCCCGATCTGCTTCATCCCGTAGCCGGCGGTCTCGATGGGCTCGCCGACGGCAAGGGTCACCGGAACCGGGTGAAACTCGAGAGAGTGCATGGGCAAAAGCTCATAGGTGCCGATGAGAGCCATGGGAACGATCGGCAATCCTGCCCGGATCGCCATAAAGGCAGGCCCGTTCATGAAGTTTTCCAGGTGACCGGTCGCGGAGCGGCCGCCCTCCGGAAAGATGAACAGCGGCATACCGGCCCGCAGCGTCTTCACGGCTCCGCCAAGGCTCGAGATGGAGGCGCGCGGGTTAGTTACGTTAACCGGCACCTGTCCTGATCGCTGGAGATGCCAGCCGACGAAGGGGAGCTTGAAGAGGTCATGGCGCGCCACAATCCGGAATTGAAAACGGAGCGCCGAAAAGATGACGGGCGTATCCATATAGGAAAGATGGTTCGCTACATAAACCGCGACGCGCCCGTCAAGCCGGTCGGCTCCGAGCAGGGTCACGCGCGCACCGCTGATGCGAGCTATATTCCGGCCCCAGGCCCGGGCAATGGCGTGCTGGGCCTTGCCGTCCTTGTCCCACAAGGATGCGATCAACGACAGGCTGCCAAACAGCCCGGTGCAGAGAAAGAAGAGCGGCGCGCGGAAGCAGAAGCTGACCAAGCGTTCCGTCCAGGGCAGCGGTTCTGGCCGGGGTCCCAGCGTGCGGTTCGTCACCCTGCCGCCTCCATCAGACTGCGACCGCGCCGCGCCGACCAGGTAGACCGACCCGGTGACTACGACCAGGCCGTCCGCCGGAGTTGAGGCCCAGGCTTGTTCAAGGGCGTCGTGCACGCTCTCAGCGGTCCGGACTGTAACCCCGGTTAGTTTCGCTGCTTCCGTCATCTGCGCCAGCGTTGCCCGGCGCGGAGAGTCGACTTCCGTCAAAATCACGGATTCGAAAAGCGGGAACAGGATCTGCGCTATCTCAGCGATCGGCTTGTCGGCCAGGCAGCCGAAGACGGCAGTCATGCCGCGCGGTTCGGGTTCCAGATGCGACAAGGCGGACCGGAGAGCCCAGGCGCCCGCAGGGTTGTGAGCCACGTCGAGCAGCACATCCGCACGTTTGGGGGCACGGCCGGGCGCTGAGATCCGCTCCATCCTTCCCGGCCACCGCGTCTGACGAATTCCTTCGGCAATTTGCGTCGGCGATATATTGTAACTGTTATTGTTACGTAATTCAATGGCGGCAGCAATCGCCAGAGCGATATTTCTTTGCTGATGCGCGCCCATCAGAGGCGAGTTCACTTCGATCTGTTCGCCGAGTACGGCCAGCGAGTAGCCACTTCCCTTTTCTGCTTCATCACGCGTCGGAACATATGCGGCCGCATTGACGCCGCGTGCGTTCAGTTCTGTCGCTACTTCGCCGATTGTCTGGTTGGCCTCGGGATGCTGCGGCAGCGTGACCAGGACGCCATCGCGGCGCAGAATCCCGGATTTTTCCCGGGCGATTGCGGAGATAGTTGTACCTAACCACTCTGTATGGTCGAGCGAAATGTCGGTGATGACGGAGATGAGCGGCTCGACGATATTCGTTGCATCCAGGCGGCCGCCCATGCCCACCTCGAGGATGGCGATGTCCACCTGCTGCTCGGCGAAGGCCAGGAAGGCGAGGGCGGTCATCGTCTCAAAAAAGCTGGGGTGTCCGCGCAGGGCTCCGGTGCCTACAAGACGGCGCGCACAATCGTCGACGCGGAAGTAGTAGCTCGCGAAATCGTCGTCGGAGATCTCGACGCCTCCGATGCGCACCCGCTCATTCACTCGCGAGAGGTGCGGCGACGTGTAGAGTCCCGCGCGGTAGCCTGCGGTCGTGAGGATCGATGCCAGCGTGGCCGAGGTCGAGCCCTTGCCATTTGTGCCGGCCACCAGCACAGAAGGAAATTTGAGTTGCGGATTGCCGAGCGCTTCGGCCAGCACCCGCATCTCGCTCAGCTCGAACTTGCGTCTCGGCTGTCCGGGTGCTGTATGCAGCTCACCGGCGAGCGAAAACAAGCCATCAATGGCCGAGGCGTAGGACATAGATCAATTTTAGAGGAATCGGACGCAATGAACCGGATGCGCGAGTACTGGCGCGGGCTTCTACTGTACCTGCATGAAGTCGAGGGCGCGGCTCAGATAGCTCTTCAGATCCTTGCGCTCGACGACTGCGTCGAGGAAGCCGTGCTGCAGGAGAAACTCCGACCGCTGGAAGCCTTCCGGCAGCTTCTGGCGGATGGTCTGCTCGATCACCCGGGGGCCGGCGAAACCGATCAGCGCGTCGGGTTCGGCGATGTTGAGGTCGCCCAGCATGGCAAAGCTGGCGGTGACGCCACCGGTGGTCGGATCGGTGAGCACGGAGATGAACGGCACCCGGGCGTCATCGAGGCGAGCCAGGGCAGCGGAAATTTTGGCCAGCTGCATCAGGCTCACGATGCCTTCCATCATGCGCGCACCGCCTGAGGCGGCCACGATGATCAGCGGCTGCCGGGTGTCGTGCGCGCGGTCAACGGCCCGCGCGATGGTTTCGCCGACCACCGCGCCCATGCTTCCGCCGATGAAGCTGTACTCCATCACGCTCAGCACCACGCGACGTGTGCCAAGAAGGCCGAGCGCATTGATGATGGCGTCGTTCAGACCGGTCTCGGCCTGCGCTTTGGAGAGCCGGCTGCGATAGGGTCTCAGGTCGGTAAAGTCCAGCGGATCAGTGGATTTAAGGTTCAGGTCGACCAGTTCGTAGCCCGGTTCAAGCAGCATATCGATGCGGGCGCGCGCGCCAATCCGGAAATGGTGGCCGCACTTGGGGCAGACCATGAGGTTGGCCTCGAGGTCGGGGCGGAAGATCACCGCCTCGCAAGCATCACACTTGATCCAGAGTCCTTCGGTGCGCACCGTCTTTGCCCCGGTGTCCTCAATCTTATTGTCTTCCCGCCGAAACCACGACATCTGTTAGGCCTGCCTTCCCTGCTGCCCTGTTGTGCTAATACTCGATCCCGCGCTGGGCGAGAATTCCCTTCTGGTATGCGTGCTTTACCTCGCGCATCTCGGTCACGGTGTCGGCAATCTCCACCAGAGAAGGATGCGCATTGCGGCCGGTGAGAATGACGTGCACCATCTCGGGGCGCGCTTTGAGGGTTTCGACAACCCTGGCCGGGTCGAGCATTCCATAGCCGATGGCGTAGTTGATCTCGTCGAGCACCACCATGTCCCATTCGCCGGAGAGGATCGCCTGGCGCGCTTCCTCCCAGGCTTCCTCGACCAGCCGTATGTCTTCGGGATCGGTCTCCGCTCCGCCAATCTTCACGAAGCCGCGGCCCATCTGCTTCATGACGAAGTTGCCGTCGAAGGCCTGGACGGCGTCGAGTTCGCCATAGTGCCATGAGCCTTTGAGGAACTGCAGCATGAGCACGCGCATGCCGTTACCGACCGCGCGCAGGGCAGTGCCCATGGCGGCGGTGCTCTTGCCCTTGCCTGGTCCGGTGTTGATCAGGATCAGCCCTCGCCGCGACTCTGTCGAATCCACTTCTCTTCTCCGCCGATCCTAAATCCGCTGTTCCGGACGGCCAGTTCTCAGTGCCCCGTGTGGTACGGGTGCCCAGCAAGGATTGTAAATGCCCGGTAGACCTGCTCGCTCAGGACCACCCGGGCCAGTTCGTGCGGAAGGGTCATGGGGCCAAGGGACAGGAGAAGAGCCGCCTGTGCGCGCTCCTCGTCTCGACCAGCCGTCGGCGGGACCGACGGCGAAGATAATTCGCTGACGGCCTTCATCGCGCTGTCGGCCGATCCAGCTGGCCAGTTCTTCGGATGAGAATTTTTTGCCGCGCGAGTCGAGGAGGACAAGAGCCGAGGCAGTGCGCGAGCGCTGTTTCTCGAGCGATTCGAAGAAGGCCTGACTTGTCCGAAAGACTGCGGTCTCAGCCGGAGTGTAAGCGGAGGTGCGACTGACATACTCCGCAACCAGCGCGTCGAAGTGCTCGCTACGCGCCCGGCCGGCGATGGAGGCGATGGTGAGTTTCATCTGAGACAGCCTAATACAGGCTGCCGGAAGGAGCGGCTACCCGGAACTTTGCGTCCGGGCAGCCGGCTTGTTGCTATTTGGTGATTTTGGTGACCGCCGTGGAGTGGTTGTCCCCCGGGTGGGAATCGGGAGCCGAGCTGGTGACGGTGGCAGTGTTGCTGACGGTGGAACCTGCTGCACCGGTAGCCTTGACGGTGATTGTGATGTTGTAGACCGCGACGTTGAGGAAGCCGGTTACATCGAGAGAGTTCAGCGTGCAGGTGACGGTGTTGCCAGAGTAGGAGCACATTGATCCCTGTGTTGTGTACCCGCAACCTTTAAGTCCGCAGTAGAAAAGCTGTGCCTTGACTCCGGAGAAGGTGACTCCAGCCGGCAGCGGGTCGGTGACAACCACGTTGCTGGCGGAGTTCTTGCCGAAGTTCGCGGCGGAGATGTTATACGCGAACGAACTGTTATGGCTCGCCGCGAGAGGAGCCAGCTTGGCCACAGCCAGGTCGACGGCCGGCGCGGCGACGACCTGATACGAGACCGAGACGGGACTACCGACGTTCCCGGCGGCATCCTTAACATTGACGGTGAAGGTCTTGACTCCGGTGCTGGAGGTGTCGAGCGGAGTGGTGATGATTCCGGTGTTCAGGGTTCCCGGCGGGAAGGTCTGAGCACCGCAGCTGACCACTCCGGAGAGCGAATCGGTGCAGCTGTACTTGGCGGTGACATTCGGCTGGTTAAGGTAATAGGAATCGGCAATTCCATAGTTGGTGGAAGGCGGCGGGGAGAGCAGCGGTCCAGTGGCAACGACCGGCGCTTGCGTATCCACGTTGACGGGCACGGTATAGAAGGAGGTAGACCAGCTTCCGGTCATGTCCTGCGTGAATTTGAGCTCTTCGGTGCTGGCGCAGTCGCGGGCGAAGTAGTGGATCAGGTACATCCCGTCGCCGCCGGTGATCGGAATACTCTGCTGGGGCGGCGTGAAGACCGTGGCCTGAGGCTCGGTGGGCGAGCTGGAGGTCGGGCAGGCGATGGTATTGGTGAGTGTCGTGTCGCCGGGTACGGGATTTCCAGGCATCGGCGGATTCGACGCGGTCGAAATGCCATAGGTGATGCTGGCAATCGGCGCCGGCAGGAAGTTCTCGGCTCCCGGCGGCGGCGTCTGGATACCGGCAAAAGTCGGCGGCTGGCTGGAGAAGGTGACGCTCGCCGTATCGGAGTTGATCCATCCGCCGGGCTGCTGGCCGGAGACGGTCACTGTGGTCAGATCTTCGGGAACGGGGGCCACAGTGGCGAAGCTGGAGTTCGGATGCGTGCCGTGGCTGGTGCTGGTGTAAGCGCCCGGTCCGCTGAAGGCGACGAGCAGATTCTGCGGGCAGAGGGTGCTGGCGAAATCGGTGGTCGGGTCGAATTTGCACTGTCCGCCTGTCCAGCCTTCGTTAGCCATGAGGAAGCCGACCCCCTGATGGAAGGTGGGTCCATTGGGAATGACGATGTCCGGCAGCGTGAAAGCCGGGCCGTCAAAGACCTCCTGGAAGACTTCGTTCTGCTGAGTCGAGATGGGGCACTGCCCGCCGGCCTGGCTGGGATTCGTGCCGACGTTGCATTGCAGGGTGAAGAGTTTGCAGGCCGGGGAGCTATTGGGCAAAAGCTCGCCGGTGTGCGACAGGCAGTTCGAAGTGGCGAAGGAAGTCCCGGGCACCCAGACAGGTATCCAGGTCGCCGGATCGATGGGCGTGTCGGCGACATTGGGGATGGTCTGGTCGGTGATGGTGAGGCCTCCCGCGCTTTCCGCCTTAGAGAGGTCGTAGGTAAAGTTGAGCAACTGGTTGTTGGTGCTGTCGAAGGGGAAGCTCTGGGTCAGCTGCTGGGGCGTGGGGTTGGTGGATGAGATGGGGTTGCCGGTGATCTCCGCAGGCCCGGTGACGCCGGTCTGAGTGCAGTTCGTGTTGAGGTAAAGCGTGGAGTTCGACAGATAGCCCCCGGTGTCGACGAGGTCAAACTTTGCCTGGTTGGCGCCAGGCTGCAGGTAGCTGCTGACGTCAATCGGGGGAATGCCGCCAAGCGTCGTGTAGTTGTCGGGATCCATCCCCGTCAGGAGCCCTTCTCCTCCCAGCTGTTCGAGATAGGGAGTGAAGCAGCTGTAATAGCCGGCGTAGAGCACTCCACCCTGGCAGAGGTTTACCGGGCCGGTGGTAGAGTCGCCGGCGGTCACCGTCAGGTTGATGTAATTGTCGGTGATGACATTGCCGGTATTGTCGGCGGTCGAGGAAACCGATGCCTGAATGGGAGAGGCGCTGCAGCTGAGCTGCACAGTCGAGCTATTGAAGATGACCTGGTTCGGGGGATTTCCCGCCGTGGTCAGCGAGAGGCGCACGTTTGTGGGACCGAAGAGCTTGACGGAATTTGTATTGTTCTGGCCCAACAGAACTGGGGAGGCTACAGCAGCACATGCGATCAAAGCCGCACAGCGCAGAAAGAATACTCGAAGCATTGACGCAATCTCCTATTACGGTTTCCCGGCATAACTGAAAACGGTCGATCACGCCTCGAAGGACACTTCACGGCCGTCGTGAAAGACCGGGGGGAACCAGCAGACTCCTTGAGAGGTCGCGCCCTAGTAGCGTTTCCGCGGGGGGAAGGTTTGAACTAGACGGAAACTATAGGATTCTCCGCTTACAGCGCAACAGTGTCAACGCGAAAATGGGAAATGGGTTGACGATCACTCATTGCGAACAAAAAAAGAGCCGCATGCCAAAGACATGCGGCGCGCAATTCGTGATAGTTCCGCGTTATCTGCGGAGACTCCTGACGGCATCGGCCACGATAGGAGGCGTGACCGCGTGCACAAACTTTTTGAAGGATGATTCCTTCACTCCATTTTCCTCTCCGGGCAGTGGCTGGAAGAGCGTGGAGTGAGACGCGTTTTGTTCTTCCTCGGGCCGACCATTCGAATAGTAGTAGGTCGCAATCGACTTGCGGGTGCGATCGGGCGGGCAGGAGAGCGGTGTGGGATGACCGTGGAATGAGGTAGAAGTAGTGCTGAAGATCGCGCAGCGGTTAAAGAGAGGCAGGATCTTCTGCTCGGCGTGCGTCATCTCCTTATCCCATAGCTCGAAGTGACCGCCGTACTCCTCTTTCCAGTCCTTGTTGAGATAAACAAGGACGTTAATGCGGCGTTCTAGATTGAGTTTGGCGTGGTGGTTGAAGTCCGCGTGCACGCCCAGCTTGCCGCCGGGTTTGATCTGGTGGAGTCCTCCGCCAACGTAGTAGGGGTCAGGAATGACGCCCTTGATGCCGGTGAGTACTTCAAGGAACTGGATCATGGGCCGGCTATTGAGAAAGAAAAGAGCTTCGCGCGGGCCGGTGGGCAAGCGCTCTACGCTGTCAAAGGCGAGCTTCTTCTCGTTGGGGTTATCAAACTGCTGCCACTTCAATTCCTTTGGCTCGGGAAAGTCGCGCAATGCGGCTTCGGCAGCCTCGACGGGCAGGAAATCGTCGAAGTAGATATGCGGAAATGGCTTGCCGTCCCTGTACTTCTCGGCATTTTCTTTCGCCAGCCGCTCCAGCTTGGAGGCAAATTCTTCGCTGAGCAGTTCCTTCATGGGTTTTCCTTATGGTTGGGCGCGAACCGGGCGCGGGGGTTGAGGATGTCCGAACTCACCTCAAGTGTAAGGAGGAGCTATACGGCGAGCAATAACACTTAAGTTCTTGCGTAGTAACCGATCCGAAGCAACTTCCTGCGACTACCAGTGAATGTGCGCAAACGGCGATCCGAAGCCCAATGTAGAACGCAGCGCCAGAGCCGCGGCCAGGCAGACAAAGAAGGCGAGTGAAAGCCACGCATCCTGCGCGAACAGACCTATCCCTTCGCGGTAAGCGCTGTAAGCAGTCACAAAGTAGACGGGCAGATCGGCCACGGCTACGGCCAGCACCGCTCCTGTCATTCCCAGGAAGTGAAATCCGATGGGCAGAGCCAGGTAGAGCGAAATGCAATAGACGAGATAACCAAGGGCGTTATAGTGCGCCTTCTGCAGCGAGAGGATGGCGGGATTCGTCGTGCTATAGAGCAGCGTATGCCATAGGCCGAGCGTCAGAATGCCGATCATCCAGGCGGCGTCATGGTAGCGCGGGTCGTACACCGCGCGAATGAAGAAGTCCCCGGTACAGATGACGATGATCAGCAGCACGCCGCCGATAGCGAGAACCGGCATGCGGTACTTGACGATGATGTCCCGGTATTCTTTGCGGGGACGGCTGGCAAACTTGGCGATGAAAGGAAAGCCGACGCGTCCGCAGAATTGCAGGATGATCTGTCGCGGGATGTCGGAGATCGCAAAGGCGATGCCATAGATGCCCAGCATGCGGAAGGAGATGAGCTTGGCGAGGATCAGCCGGTCGGACTGGCCAGCCAGGAAAGTAAGCGCAGTGCCGATAAGAATCCAGCGGCCGAACTTGATGAGCGCGCGCAGCGACTCTTTGTCCCAGGTGAAGCGCGGACGGATCTCGGGCAGCATCCAGTAGCTGACCACCGTGCGCACAATCTCGGATATGACTTTGCCGGCGACCAGGGCCATCAGAGAAGGCTGAAACCAGGCCCACAGCAGCGTGATGGCAAACTGCAGGAACTGTTGCAGCAGTTCGAGCGCGGAAATTCTGCCGACTCCCATGTGACGGGAGAGAGTGAGCAGGCTGGGCGAGGTCAACGATGCGATCGCAACACTCAAGCCGATCGCAGGCAGCACCCATAACAGGCGCGACTCGTGGTAGAAATGCGCGAGCGGCCACGCCAGCGGCACGGTGATCAGGAAAAGTCCGGCACCGCGAAGTACCTGGACAGTCCACGCTGTGTTCAGGAAGACCGGCTCGTCGCCGCGCGGGTCCTGGATGATGCTGTCCTGCAGCCCGATGTGCGAGAAGAGATACAGGCCGGTGATGATGGTCGTCACCAGCGTAAGTACGCCGAAGAGTTCCGGCGCGAACATATGGCTGAGCACGACGTTGCTGACGAGTCGAAGCGCCAGCGCCAGGCCGTAAGAAATCGTTACAAAGTACGTGCCTCGGACTGCCTTCGATTCAAGCGAGCGGAACCTGGAAGTCTCGTCCAGCTCTTCGCCTGGCCCGGGAGACAGCTCTGTATTCATCGTCATAGGCAGCGAGGGATTGCCGTATGGCTACATTGGTAGATCGAAGTCATGTTTTCCTGTGACCCTTCGGTTTTAAGAAGTCAAAGCTGAGCGACCGAGAGAGGTTTCGAGCCCGCCCGAAAGGGCTTTGGAATACTTTAGAGTTCCAACTGCTACGGTAAATGCTATTATGCCCCGGAATTCTGTAAACCCTACCTTTGTGTCATACGTAAATACGCGGGCGCGCGTTATCGTAATCGGAAGGAGGATGGCATGCAGACCGCACCCATTACCGATGCTCGACCGGTAGCTTCGATCTTCGAAGCCGGAAATCCGGGTTTTCGGGAGAATTTCGACGAGAAGCCTTTCGAGTTCTCGCACTGCTTCACGGCGGATCATCCCCTCTTTCAAATTTCCCGGCTGCGGCAGCTTATTGAAAATCCGGTTACACGGCCGGGCGTCTACTTCGACGCCGGAGACATCGGCATCGGGCAGCGCTGGGACTCGGTTCCCGAGCGCAAGCAAACGCTCGAAGAGACATTCGACCGCGTCGACAACGCAGGCGCGTGGATCCTGATGAAGCGGGTGCAGAAAGATCCCGACTACAACGATCTGCTGGTGCAGTGCCTCGACGAAGTGCAGCGCTTAAGCGGACGCCAGATCGATCAGGACAAGAAGAGCCAGGAGGCGATCATCTTTCTCACCTCGCCGCATCGCGTGACTTCGTACCACATCGATCGCGAGTGCAATTTCCTGATGCAGGTGCGTGGCGACAAGGAGATCAGCGTCTTTGACCGTAACGACCGCGATGTGTTGCCCGAGGCGGAACTGGAAACCTTCTGGTCGAAGGACAACAATGCCGGCGTCTATAAGCCTCAGTATCAGGATCGCGCGCACGTCTTCGTGATGCGGCCCGGAACCGGAGTGCACATCCCGGTGAACTCACCACACTGGCTCAAGAACGGTAACAATGTATCGATCTCACTGAGCATCAGCTATCAATACAAGGACTGGCGCCGCAAGTATGTCTTCCAGGCCAACTACTATCTGCGCAGGATGGGTATCGACCCGACGCCTCCGGGTAAGTCGGCATTGCTCGACAACGCTAAGAGGCTGGTAGTTCAGGTAGGGCTGAACAGCAAAAAATTGTTGCAGCCTTCGAAATAAGGCAATTAGACGTCAGCATCACAACTTATGCGGCCGCGAAAACTACAAGTGTGCCGTACCTGTCTCTTTGAATCATCCCCAGAGTGATGACCAGGTGAATTCCGTATGAAACGGATGTTGGAACGAGCTGTTGCGTTTGCCCGAGACGCTTACACTTACCGTTACTTCAACTCGCAGGCGAAGGCTCCGCGTTATCGCGGCGTGTTCCGGACTTTCGCCGAGGCCGAACGCGCTATTCCCAAGGGCCGGCCGGAGGGTTTCAACCTTGAAGCGGTGCCCGACTTCTTTATCGGGAAGCAGTTCCTCTTCAATCAGCAGGACTATCCGGTGTTGCTGTGGTTCTCCCAGGCGATGGAGCCGGGAAGCAAAGTATTCGATCTCGGCGGCGGCTTCGGCCAGTGCTTCTACAAGTACCAGGAGTATGTGCCTTATCCTGAGGGGCTTCAGTGGCTGGTTTGCGACGTCGAGTCGTTTCTGTCTCCCGCGCGGGAGTTTGCGGCCAGGCGTAACGAGAAGAATCTCTCCTTCACGACGGATCGCAGCGCTGCTGATGGCTGCTCAATCTATCTGACGAATGGGGCGCTGCAATACATTGAGCCCGATCTGCCGGAGATCCTCGCCGGGCTCTCGTCGAAGCCACGCCACGTGCTGGTAAACCGCGTTCCCATGTATGAAGGCGAGCGCTACTACACGGTGCAGTCGTCAAGCCATTCTTTCGTAGCTCACAAGGTCATCAACACTTCGCAGTTTGTGCACGATATGGAAGACCTGGGATACAGCATGGTCGACCAGTGGTCACTGCCGCGGAGTATGCACGTCTACTTTCATCCTGAGTGCTTTGTGCCGAACTTCCGCGGCTTCTACTTTCAGCGCAAGTCAAGCTAGTCAGGACTTCTGTTCTTCAGCAGAACGCCGGAAGCAGAGGACGGGCCGCATTGCGGCCCCTGATTTAGTTCAGCCGTCCGCGCAGCGCCTGTGACAGGCTGGGCGTTCGCAGCCCGCTGACAGCTTCGCGCTCCTCGTCCGGCTGGATATCGCCCTCACCGGGTGCGAGGAAGAGATTGCTTTCGAAGGCGTACTGGCGGGTGTAGAGGTCGTAGTACTGCCCGCGGGCTTCGAGCAGCTCGGCGTGCGTGCCGCGCTCCTGTACAAGTCCGCCATCGATGACCAGGATCTGGTTGGCACGGCGAATGGTGGAGAGGCGATGGGCGATGACAAAGGTGGTGCGGCCGCGCATCAGGTAGGCCAGGCCCTCCTGGATCAGAGCTTCGGATTCGGAGTCGAGGCTCGAAGTCGCTTCGTCGAGGATGAGGATGCGGGGATCGGCAAGAATGGCGCGGGCGATGGAGATGCGCTGGCGCTGGCCGCCGGAGAGCTTCACGCCGCGCTCGCCCACAATCGTGTCGTAGCCTTCGGGGAAGCGGATTGCGAACTCGTCCACGCGGGCGATCCGGGCGGCTTCGAGAATCTGTTCCTCGGTCGCGTCGGGCCGAGAGAATGCCACGTTGTCGCGGATGTTGCCGTCGAAGAGAAACGACTCCTGCAGGACCACGCCGAGATGGCTGCGGAAGCTGCCCAGCTCGACGGTGGTGAGATCCGCGCCGTCAAGAAGAATCCTGCCGGCGTCAGGATTGTGAAATGCAGTGATGAGGCTGATGATGGTCGACTTGCCCGAGCCCGACGGTCCCACCAGTGCGGTGACCGTGCCGGGAGGAGCCACGAACGAGATGCCGCGCAGCACCGGCTTGTCAGCGTGATAGGCGAAGTGGACATCATCGAAGCGGACATCGCCGATGAACTGGCCGTCGGGAATGCGATAGGTGCGGTGCGGATCGTCGTCCTCTTCAGCTTCGGCCAGGAGTTCACGCGTACGGTCGAGGCCGGCGATGGCTTCGGTGAGCTGCGTTCCCACGGAGACAACCTGGAAGGCGGGCGCGATCAGGTAAGCGAGGAAGATGGCGTATTCGCCGTATTGGCCGATGGTTAGCTTGGCTCCGAGATATTCGCGCGTCCCGATGAACATGACCAGGGCGCCGACAATACCGACCACTACCGTTGAAGACATGCTCATGAAGGAGATAGCAGTGATCGACTTCATGATGTTGGAGAGCAGGCTGCGCACTCCGACGGCAAACACAGCGGCCTCGCGGCCTTCGGCGCGGTAGCCCTTGACGACGCGCACGCCGCCCAGCGACTCGGTGAGGCGCCCGGTGACATCGCCATAGATCTTGGCGCGCTCGCGGTAGATAGGTCGGATGGTGGCGAAGACCTTACGCAGCGCGAGGGTGAATGCCACCATGATCAAGGCGGCAATGATGGTCATGCGCGGGCTGATGCGCATGAGCACGATGAATGACATGATCGCGGTCAACGAACCGCCGAGGAACTCCATCAGGCCGGTGCCCATCAGATTGCGTACGCCCTCGACGTCGGACATGATGCGCGAAACCAGAACGCCGGTGCGATTGGCGTCATAGAAGGCGATGGGCAAGCGTCCGATGTGCGCCTGGATCTGAATACGCAGATCGGTGATCAACTCCCATGCGGCCTTGGAGAGCGACTGGGCCAGCGCAAACGCGGTGATTGCCTGAATAGCGGTGGCAACCAGCACGCCGCCCACCAGAGGCAGCAGGTAGTAGCCGTGACGCTCGAGCATGACCTTGTCGATCAGGAACTTTGTCGAAAGAGGAAGGACCAGTCCCGAGGCGCGATTGATCAGCAGCAGGACCAGGCCGAAGAGAAGCAGCCATCGCCGCGGCCTGATGATCGACCAGATCTCCGGCAGCACATTGCGCAACTGCGCGCGACGGTTCGGCGTCTTCGCTGAGGCGGCCTGGAGGACCTTTTTCTCCCGTGCTGGCGTTGCGGCCGGGGCTTGTTCAACCGATTGGGTCATGAGTTGTGAATGACTCGCGATTCAAAGATGAAGCGTGGGAGGTTCGCACTGTCTCCGGCGGGGGTGCCGGAATTCCCGTGCAAGGTCGCAACTTATTGTCACACGGACCGTAGTTATCCCGGGAATAACATTCCTGTGGGATAGCTGCTGCGCCGAAGGGTCAGCGGCTTACCAGCCGCTTCAGGCTGCGCGCGGCGCGATAGCCGCCGCTCTTGATGCCGTCCAGTGCCGGCGAACTGCCCGGACGGCGGGGATGGAGCCCCATCTTTCGCAGCGCGTGGTTCACACGATGAGCATCGGCAGCCGTATCGATGACACGCTTGAAGTTGATGCTGAGCGAGACGGAGACATCGGAGCCGTTCTCCACCCAGTGGGGGAAGATGACGGGATTGCTCACCCCTGTTCCCGGAGTTATATCAAAGCGCCATGCCTTCGCTTCGAGATGCTCGCGATACTTAGGGGCTTTTGTGTCTTCACCGGACCAGAATTTTTCGAGCTCGATATCGGTGAGCACCTCGCTGTCGTCGCCGTTGAAGATGTGCACCGTCTTCGAGCCCTGGATCTGGAGCAGGAAATTCGCCTCTCCGTCGATGTGGTAGGGCGTAACGCGTCCAGGAGAAGTGATGAGGATGGTCATGACGGGATCGCGATAGGAACGCTTCAGATCCACGTTGCACAAGGCTCCCAGCTCGTCCATGCAGGTATTCAGGAAGGCGCGATACTCTTCGTACTCCTGCACGCGCTTCAACATGATGAGCGAATTCGACTCCGCAGATATGTGCGAGAACATCCGCCAGAGACTTGCCCTCGGGTACGCCGCGCCACTTTTCACCCGGCGCAGTGGTTCCGGACTCGAAGTAATACCCGCCCGATTTTGCTTCAGCCCGGCCAGCGAGCCTGGTCAGCACGGGCCAGCTGAACAGTTCCGACTCATGCACGGAATGAAAGAACGGAAAAGGCTTACGGTCGAACGCAGTCTGGAACGTCTCCCTTGCCGGCGAGCTGTAGGGGAAGTAACGGGAGCTGATGGTTGCGGTATTCATGATCGATCCTTCGTCAAACCAGACATACGGAGAGCGCCTTAAGAAATCAGAATTTCACGACTTGACCGGAGATAAGCGCCTGGGGGTTATGTGCGCGCGGGGCGAGCGGGGAACGAGGAGCCAGATCGAAACGAGCAAAGAATCTCAATTGCCAGGCCGAAAACAGCGGGGACTCTCCGGTCCATAAATAACGTTCTCTATCTTCCGCGTCGTGCCGGCTCTAACTAACCTTAACTTATCGACCGGCAGATACATCCCCTGATGGTAACTAAAAGCAGTAATCAGTTTGTGTGATTCCTACTAAACTCGAATAACCATTACCATTTGGGGATGCTGATTCTCAGGCCACCTGCTAATTTGGGCTAGTCATGGAGAAGACCCCGTCGGCGTTCGATAAGAAGCTGGCGATGGAGCTGCTCCCTGACACGATTTCACTGTACTTACTGTTGGGATTTGCCTTCGGTTGTTTCGTAGTCAGTTTCACTTCCATCCGTTTTTTGAATCGGCACCCCCTTGGGAGTGACATGGGCGAAGCCCGTCCAAATCACCGCAACTCGATCTGACTGATTCTCCCGTCAGCCCCCAAAGCTGGCGTGTACTTCGAGAAATGCCGCACATCGCTTCTGCCTCCCTCCTGGGCAACGCGAACCCCCTTGCGATGGCACGTAGAACAATCCTCCGATTGTCTCTCTCGAATCTGTTCTATCCGGCATACGACAAGAAAACATTAGGTGGGGACACCATATCAAATGGGCGCAAATTTAGGAGTTACTTCTGTCTTTGGTCAACAGGCTGCCAAAGCCGATGTACGGGCAGCTATCAGCGGACTGGCGTCCGCTAAAAGACGATCGGCGAGCCAGTCGTCGGTCAATACAGCGGTCATGATGACGCTGGATGTGCTGGCCGTTGCGGCCGCACTCTATCTGGCGTTGCATCTTCATCCGGGCCATGCAGGCGGGCACTGGAACAGCCTGCAGCAGGCGGTGGCGGTTGGGCCGGCGATGCTGGTGCAGCTTGGATATCTTGTCTGGTTCATTACCGTGCTGCTGGTTCTCAGCTGGCACGACGGGCTCTACGGCCGGCTGCGGTCTGGTTCGAAACTTCACGAACTCCGCATGACGGTGCAGGCCTGCGTGAATGCCGGCCTGCTGCTCTGCGGCGCGATGTACATGACGCATGACACGCTGACGCCGAGAGCGGTTGTGGTTTCGATGGTTGGCTTCACCACCGCATTCATGTGCCTGCTGCGCGGATGGTGGCGCTACTCCGAGCATCGCGATCTGGAGAAGGGCGTAGGCGCGAAGAACATCCTTATTCTGGGCGCCGGCCATGTGGGCAATGCGGTGCGGCGGCAGATCTTCAAACATCGCAGCCTGGGACGGGTGTTCAAGGGATTCGTCGAGCTTCCCGGAGACGCTGCGAACGACGCCGAAAACAACGAAGTGATCGGCAACTTCTATCAACTGCGTCACCTGGTGCGCCAGCACTTCATTGACGAGATCATCATCGCCGGCAGCTGCACTGCTTCGCAGGTGCTTGAACTGGTGGAGATGGCCGCGGACATGCACGTGGAGGTTCTCGCCATACCCGGCCTTTACGAAGACATGGTTCCCGAGGCGCCCATCTTTCACCTGGGAGACTTCCCGGTCACGGCCATTCACCGGCGCGACGACAAGGCGCTTCCCATGCTGGTCAAGCGGGTTGTCGATATCGCGCTGTCGGTGATGCTGCTGGCGTTTCTCGCGCCCATCTTCCTGGTGATCGGTATCGCGATCAAGCTGACGTCGCCGGGGCCGGCGTTTTATGTCTCCGACCGCATCGGCAAAAAAGGCCGCGTCTTCCGGCTGTGGAAGTTCAGAACGATGCAGGTTGGCGCAGACCGCATGAAGGCGGCGCTGGCTTCATCGAATGAGCGTGACGGCATCCTCTTCAAGATCAAGAATGACCCGCGCGTGACTCCCATCGGCCGTATCCTGCGCAAGTTCAGCCTGGATGAATTGCCGCAGATCTTCAACGTTCTCTGGGGAGATATGAGCCTGGTCGGCCCTCGTCCGCCGCTGGCGACCGAGGTTGCGCGTTACGAGCTGAAGCATTACCGCAGGCTCGACGTTCTTCCCGGCCTCACCGGACTGTGGCAGGTGCGGGCGCGCCATGATCCCTCGTTCGATCAGTATGTAGCTCTGGATATTGCTTATGTCGAAAACTGGAATTTCTGGATGGATATGAAGATTCTGCTTCGGACGGCGGAGGTAGTTCTGCGCGGCACCGGTTCGTAACAATCAAGGCACAGTAACGGGCGGGCACGTCTCAGAAGTCTCCAAATCCGCTGGAAGGCAGTACGG
This sequence comes from uncultured Acidobacteriaceae bacterium, assembly GCA_963725225.1. Classification (GTDB taxonomy): domain Bacteria; phylum Acidobacteriota; class Terriglobia; order Terriglobales; family Acidobacteriaceae; genus Silvibacterium. Next base: position 81,005 of record CAVRXY010000007.1, on the reverse strand, counting down.
GAACCCCCAGTTTGAAACAACGAACTATCAATCATCATTTGGCTCGAAAGTTTATCGAGCCACTGGGGCAAGATCTTCATGCGCATTTTGTTGACTGGCTCAAATGGCCAATTGGGCACAGAGTTCCGCACGATCAGCAGAAGCACGGCTGAAGTTATTTCGACAGGCAGCCGTGAGCTGGACCTGACCAATGAACAGGAGATACGGCGTTTCGTTCGCGAAGTTAAGCCCGCCGTCATCGTGAATGCCGCGGCTTTCAGCGATGTCGATGCGGCGGAACGGAACTGGGACGCCTGTTTTGCGCTGAATGCAATCGCGCCGGTGGTTCTGGCCGAGGAGGCTCACCGGCTGGACGCGTTGCTGATTCACTACTCGACCGACCAGGTCTTCGACGGCAACAAATCTGCACCCTACACCGAGACCGACCCGACGTCGCCCCTCAATGTGTACGGAGCTTCAAAGCTTGCCGGCGAGCAAGGGATCGCTGCAAGCTTTGCGCGCTCGCTGATTCTCCGCCTGGGCTGGATCTATGGCGCGCAGGGCGAGAACTTCCTGCGTTCGATCCTGCGTCTGGCAGAGCATAGCGACGAGCTGCATGTAGCCAGCGATCAGATAGGCGCGCCAACCTCGACGAGAGCTATCGCAGCCGCAACCGAGCGGCTGGTTCGCATGTACGCCAACTGCCGGAAGGCGCAGTTTCCGACTGGGATTTACCATCTGGCGGCTTCCGGGGCGACTTCATGGCATGGATTCGCAGTGACTATAGTGTCGGCTGCATTCCAGGGAAGAAAGGCGCCAATCGTCACTCCGACGGTGACGCCCGAGCTCGCTTCCTTTGCCAAGAGACCGAAGAATTTGCTTCTCTCCAACCAGAAGTTTCTGAAGACCTTCGGATTTCAGCTCGGACCGTGGCAGCAGCAACTGGACGAAGTCCTGGCGGAGATGCGGGCCGACGCGATTCTGGCGTGCAATGGCATTGGTGAAAGAGGTCGCGGCGTCCGGGATCTTATCGGCATCGACGAAATCGGCTGAGGATCGGTTACTCCACCCGGGTCCGTGCAGAAAGCACGGGCCCTTCTTATTTTGCGTGAAAGTCGACGAGCAGCGTGCAGGCCTGGGATCCGTCGTCCTTCCACGAGCTATCATCGGCAAACTGCACGGCCAGCAAGGTCATGCTCTCCCCGGAGTGATGCATATCGACGGCGGTGGAGTCCAGAGTCCAGGTATGGCTGCGCTGCTGATCCCCGGGCGGCACATCCCGGTGGTAGCTGAGGTTCTCGCTGTAAGGCCGCGGGTTACCTCCAGAATCGAGAATCGACAACGAAAACGTCATGCTGCTGATGGTCTTGTCTGTTTGGTTGGTGAAGGCCAGCTTCAGCTGGGGGATGGATTGGCCGCCGGCGTGGTTATAGCGCAAATCCAGTCGATTGAGACTGATCGGGCACTTTGGCCGCGGTTCAGCTATCTGCGCACTTGTTGCGAGTGCGCAACTATATATAATCGCTACTAGTACCCCCAATCGCCTCGCCACTTGCTTCCTCTGCCTGCGATGCGAGTTATTATAAGCTGAACAATAAATTGCTCTCCGCACGACCCCCGGGCGGACCGTGAACCCTTGATTTGCGCAGTCAACACGAACTTAATGGTGCGCTGACAGGCATGTATCTCGACCGCGACTCCCAAACCGGGAGCGGCCATTTTGCAGAAGGTTCCGTTGCTTGCCCACTTCCTGGGGATGGGCACGCAGATACCGAGGCGCGCCTTGAAGATCTGCTGCGCCGCCTTCCGGCCGAGCGCCGTACGTCGCAGGAGCGGCCAGTGCCGGCGCGCGCGTCCCTTGTTCTTGAGCCGGATGAATGGAAGTCGATTCGGCACGCCGCTGCGGTGGCTGCGGCCCGGCCGGAGGACCTGGTGCTGGCTGGCTTCTCCGCTCTGCTGTCCCGGCTGAGCTGGCAGGAAGCGGTCTCGGTTCTTCGCTACTCTCCCGCTCTTTCACTGTCCACGATCCTGTGGGAGCAGGGTGTTTCCTTCGGGAAGGCGCTGGCCGCGATCCGACACGAACAGCTGGGTGACGCACATGTTTCTGCGGGAGCAAGCTACCAGTTTCTTGAAGAGGGCGCTCCATCCCCGTCGTGGAAAGCGGTGGACCTGAGCCTGACGGCAAAGGTCGAGGCGGGCAGACTGGTTATGGTTCTCGCGAGTGCCTCCGGCCGGTGGAAAGAGAGCACGCTTCGGGGCTGGCTGGAATCTCTGCGCTGCCTGACTCTGGCGGCAGCGGCTCAGCTCGATGCCCCCATCAGAACGCTGCCTCTGCTCGACGAGAACGCCGTTGTCGACTTTTACAAAGCGCTGAACCGGACCGCGACCGACTTTCCCGCGCACGCCCGCGCTCACGATCTGGTTACCCGGCAGGCGGAGCTCCACCCCGACGCTGTTGCCGTGGTCTTCGCCGACAAGCGCCTGTCCTACCGGCAGCTGGAGGAGCAGAGCACGCTACGGGCAAAGTACCTGGCCGCAATGGGCGCCGGCCCCAACCGGCCGGTCGCCATTTGCATGGAGCGCTCCGAGCAGTTGCCGGTGGCGCTGCTCGCCGTCCTTAAAGCCGGTTCGTGTTATGTCCCGCTTGATCCGCAGCATCCCCGGCAGCGGATTGCGATGACGCTTGAAGAGTGCAAGCCTGTCGCCATTTTGTCGGATTCGAAGGTAGCGGCGTCGCTTGGCGAGATGCCGGCTCCGGTTCTTCATATGGATGAAGACTGGCCGTCGCCGCCAGCCGGTTCTCCGGAGATTACGCCTGCTTCTCCCAACGACCTGGCCTACATCATCTATACGTCCGGCTCTACCGGGAAGCCAAAGGGCGTGCAGATCAGGCACCGGCCGCTGGTGAGCCTCTTCGATCCGAGGTCGAGGATGCCGGGAGTAGCTCCCGGCGATCGCCTGCTGGCGATTACCACCATCTCGTTCGATATCGCTACCCTGGATATGCTGATGCCGCTCAGCTCGGGTGCCACGCTGGTAGTCGCAGATCGTTACGCGGCCGGAGATCCCTTCGAGCTGGCCCGGCTGCTTGAAAGCCATGACGTGACGTATCTCCAGGCCACTCCGTTCACCTGGCGGCTGCTGGCGAACTCGGGATGGACGGGCAAACACGATCTCAGGATGATCTCGGGCGGGGAGGCTCTGCCCCGCGACCTTGCCAACCGGCTGCTCCCTCTCGGGCGCGAACTCTGGAACTGCTACGGACCGACCGAGACGACAATCTACTCCGGCTCGATTCGCCTTCGGCTGGAAGACGGGATTGTGCCGCTGGGCCCGCCTATCGCGAACACTACCTTCTACGTGGCCGATGAGACCGGGAGGCCTCTACCTCCGGGCGTGCCCGGAGAACTCTGCATTGGCGGAGTTGGCGTGAGCCCCGGTTATCTTGAACGGCCGGAATTGACGGCGGAGCGTTTCGTGCCCGATATTTTTTCCCTTGATCCGGGCGCGATGGTCTTCCGTACCGGCGACCTCGTCCGCGCCTTGAGCCACCATGAGCTGGAGTTCATGGGGAGGCTCGATCACCAGGTGAAACTGCGCGGATACCGCATCGAGTTGGCGGAGATCGAGTCGGCGCTGCGCAGCCATGCCGCAATCGAGAATGCGGTGGTCATCCTGCGCGAAGATGTCCCGGGTGAGCCCCGGCTGGTCGCGTATGTCACGCTTGCGCACGGAAATTCGGTCGAGCCTAACGATCTCAAAAAGTATGCCGGCGGCCTGCTGCCCGAGTACATGCTGCCTGCGCGCATTGTCACAATGGATGCATTGCCGCTTACCTCGAGCGGCAAAATCGACCGCCGCTCGCTGCCCTTGCCGGAAAGTGTCTCCGGCCAGAGCCGGGCGACTGCAGCGGGTGTGGCGCCCGAGAATGAGATCGAGTCAAGGCTGCTGGAGATCTTTCGAGAGGTGCTGGGCGAACCCTCCATCGGTGTCACCGACAGCTTTTTCGACTACGGAGGGTACTCGCTGCTCACCGCGAGGCTCTTCTCGCGGATTTACCGCGCGCTTGGGCAGAAATTGCCGATCAGCCTTCTTTTCGATGCGCCGACGGTGCGCGGTCTGGCGCAGATCATCCAGAATGACAAGCCGCTGCCGATTGTCGTGCCGATCCGCAAGGAAGGCAGGGCCGCGCCCCTGTTCGTCATTCACTCCTATTTGATTTACGAGGCGCTGAACAAGGCTGTCGAGGAAGACAGGCCGATCTTCGGTGTCCGCGAGCTGGACGGCGACCAGCCTGTTGGCTCGCTCGAGCATCGCGCCGCCATTTATGCGCAGGAAATCAGCCGGACGTATCCGCAAGGACCGCTCAGCCTGGCCGGATGGTGTCTCGCCGGCTCGCTTACTGTTGAGGTGGCGCGGATTCTGCGCGACCAGGGGCGAATTGTAGTCCTGGTGGCGTTGTTCGATGCGGAGCGGCCCGGCTACAAGCCACGCATCGAAGCGGGCGGGAGTTTGTTCAAAGCCAGGCTGCGCAGCTTCACCCGATTTCACTTCGACCGTATGCGCGAGCTCGACTGGCCGGAGCGAGTGCGTTACCTTTCCGCGCAGTCCGTGCACCGCTGGGGCGACATCGTTGAGGCCTCTTCCGTGTGGCGCCGTACAGCGTTTCGCTGGATGCAGCAAAAGCTGGGATTCATCTTTCCGAAGTCGCTGCGCGAACACATGGAGCGTCTCGGAGCGGACGATCTGCGGCCGGCCGCGCTGCAGTCTTATCCCGGCAAGATCGTACTTTTCCGCGCCTCGGACGTGGTACAGATCTCCGGCACCGAACCGTCACTGGGCTGGAACACGGTCGCGAAGGACGGCGTAGTCGTCGAGTTCGCTCCGGGCGATCACGAATCGATGTTCCGCGAGCCTCACCTGCCCAAGTTCGGCAAGATGCTGGAACGCGTGCTTCGCGAGGGCGAAGCCGCGTGTGGAGGCACGTCCCCGATCCGGGCCGGAGCCTGAAATCTCTCCCCTGAAATCTCTCCTTCGACGATCAGGCAGCGGGCGGACTAGCGCTTGCGGGGAGCCGCTTCGTCCGTACCCACGAATGAAACCGATCTTTCGATGATGTCGCCGTCGTGCGCGGCCTCTGCCAGGCGGTGGTCGCCGCCTGCCTCGAGAGCAGCTCGCCCATAAAAGTCTTCTTCGTCGGGAGATTGTATGTCCACGTGCACGGCGCTGGTGGCGGCCTCCCATGTGCTCATGCCTCCCATGACCAGGAGCAGCGGCAGGATCATCGCATTGTTCAGCAGATTGTCGATGGCGGTCATGAGGATGACAGCCACAAAAGCATGGCGAAGGTTGAGGTCTTCTATGTCGGAGCGGGCCAGCGGAAACCAGACCACGCGGACGACGGGTATCAGCTGAAGAGCCTCAAGCGCAATCAGGCCGAAGAGTCCGTACATGCCGAAAGCGAGCAGCCACAATCCGGAAGGCCGCAGTCCGGTATTCCGCCACCAGTCCCATTGACCGGAACCGAGGATGGGCTGCTCGAGCGCCAGATCGACGGTGCGCTCGTCGTGCTCCAGGCGCAGTGCGAGCGAGCCGCGATGGATTCGTTTGAGAAACTCAGTCGCCGCATGAACCGTGTGGTTGCGCCGCATCAGCGTGCGCACCGAGACGGCATTGGTCAGGCGCAGCCCGGCGAAGAGGAGAATCGCCGTTACCAGCAGAATCGCCATCACCCGGGGAAAATAACGGCGGCTGACGAAGACAAAGGGAAGCAGCGCGACCAGCAGAACGATGGAGCCGCCGGATTGGCAGAGCAGGGTCGCACCGCACAGTATGGCGGCCGTCCACACGGTCGGCATGCCGAGAATGCGGTCTACACTGCGGCGAAGCCATAGCCACACGGCAATCAGCGCCGAGGTTGCCATCCAGATGCCGAGTTGCGTGCCGGTTTCGAGCAGGCCGATGGGGCGGTAACCCAGATAGCGTTGAGTTCTCACCCAGCGATAAGGCTGGTATCCATAGAGATGGGCGTAGATCTGCGGGCCGGCGAAGACCTCGAAGAGGCAGATGGGGATGTAGAGCAGTCCGGCGATAACGAAGGCTTTGGCCGCAAGGCGCAGCGAGGCGGTGTCGGAAAAGTAGAGCCGGCCCAGCACCCAGGGCACGCCCCAGGCAAGCAGCTGATAAATCTCGCCGACGAGGGCCTCGCCGAAAAAATCAGGATTGGCAATGCCGGAGAGCAGCGGGACGATGCACCACATCAGCATGGGAAGGTCCCAGAAGGTAAGCCGGAAGCTGCGGAAGATCTGCCGGTCGAAGAGCAGCACACCGAGAAGCCCGCTCAGGCCGGTGACGGTGGCTTTGGTCAGGAAGTACTCGGTATGCAGTCCGTTGCCGAGGATCCAGAATGGCGAAGGGTCCCCCGAGAACCTGGCTATAGGCAGCAATGCCCAGCCGCCAAGAAAGTTCATGAGAATGGCAACACGAATGGGATATCGCCTGAACAGGACAAGCGACAGGGGTATCCACGCGAGAAACGCCAGCAAAGGGGGGAGAATCACTTTGGGCCCTCGTTCAGTAAACCTACTATAAGGGAATGGCTTATGACATACGAACGGCGGCTGAGTGGCTCAACCCAGTAAAGGCCGGCGGAATGGCCACTTACCTTCTTGCGTCCGTCGCTTGCGGGGTGACTGCGGTCAAGACCGTGACCCCGCGTATCTCCCGTCTCGCCGCTGTACTCGGGCTGATCCAGGCGGCGTTGCTGCTGGATATCGCCTTCGACTGGAGATGGAGGCTCTACGACTGGCTGCGCAGCCTGGCGGAGTCTCATCACTGGTATGAGCAGCGCCACTGGCCGCAGATCTTCGTGCTCGCGACTCTGGCGGCAGCTTTGGCCGCAGGGATGGCAGCCGCACGGAGACGGTTTCGGTCGTTACCCGGCGCGGCGCTGGCGGTTGAAGGAACGCTGCTGTCGATCGGCTGCTGGATGGTGGAGGTCATCTCGCTGCATGCGACCGACTCGATTCTGTATCACCACGTGGGACGGTTGATGATCGTCAGCTTTGTCTGGCTGCTGACCTGCGCGATGACGACGGCCGGCATTCTGAGGGCAGGATTCGGACGTGCAGAGATGGCCGGATCCGCTGGCAAGGTGTGAGCAGCCACAGACAGGGATGAGGCCTGGTCGCGCCCTGAGATTCGCTCCCCTCAGATCTGTTCGATCTTCACGCTTCCGTCGCTGGTGTGAATGGTCAGCGGAGTTCCGCCGCCGTTCAGCTTGCCATGCAGTTGGTGGCCGTCTCCGCCCTTGCTCTCGTAGTGGTCCATGGTGATGGGAAGAGTGCAGTCCACGTGACCGTCGCTGGTGTGGATGTCGAGATCGGCCGCAAAGCCCTGCGGCACCCGAACCGTCACCGGCCCGTCCGACGCCTGGATGGTCGATGCCTCGGACAACTTCGAGCCTTCTCTGAGACTCAGGTCCAGCCGCCCGTCGCTGGTGTGCAGCATCAGCGCATTGAAGTTGCCGTCCACGGTGAGGCTGCCGTCGCTGGTCCGCGCCTCAATCGCGCCCGTGGAGTTGGTGATGTTCACGTGCCCGTCACTCGATTTCACGCGCAGCTTGCCGGACACATGATCGACCGTGACATCGCCATCGCTGGTCGTGAGGCCCAAGTCGCCATTGAGTCCGGCGAGTCCCAGGGCGCCGTCGGAAGTTCTCGCCTCGAGAGTCAGGTCCGCCGGCGTTTCCACCGTCACCTTTGTTGACGACTTGTGCCAGTTAACGTGGAAGACGCCGATCTGCGGCTTTTCCTTGAATAGAAAATGGACCTGATCGCCGGTCTGGCTCTCTTCGAGACGGTACTCGCTGAGCTTGATTCCCACCGTCTCTACGCGAACGTGGACTTCGCGGCAGCTTCCGCATGAGGAGATCTGCACTCCCGCATCGCCGGTCTCAAGGTTGAGCGTCGGCTTTCCGGTTACCGGATAATTCTTTGACCAGGCGTGGTCGGCATCCTGCGCCAGGACCGGCAGTACGGAAAGGGCAGCCAGACTTGCCGCTGCCAGGGTCATCTTCATCTTCATGGCAGCGACATACGGAAGCGGCCTCAAAAAGGTTCCATCAGGCCACGCGTTGCCGTCGCCCGGCTGCCGAACGGGCGCAGACCTGGGCCAGCATCTCGCGGAGCCGGAAGGCTTTATCGAGCTGTTTGTCGACCAGCATCTGGTGCCGCCGGCGGTGATCCGGATTCGTCAGCTTCGCCAATGCCCGTTCGTCCCGAGCGGCATCGCGCTCCAGTTCCAGGATTCTGGCCTCGATGGCCGAACGGAAGCGCGGACTCACCTGTATTGGCTCCCGCATGAGGTCTGGTGTCATAAATCCTCGCTCTCGACCACTGCCATCGAGGTCTGAAGTTCTCCGCTGCTTTGCCGATCATAACGACAGGCACCCCACAGCGCGATACCACGCCGGTACCCATCCCCCAAACTTTCGGCACTCCCACGCTCCATTTTGGGACAGCATCGAAAATTTACCGCTTTGTTTACAGTTCCGTCGACTTTTCCGTCACCAGCGACCGCGCCTTTGCCAGAAAATCCGCGAGTGGCATCGAACCCTGGTCGCCCTTGCCTCGCGTGCGCACGCTTACGGCGTTCGCCTCGGCTTCCTTGTCGCCCATGACCAGCACATAAGGAACCTTCTGCATCGTGAGGTCGCGGATCTTGGCGTTCATCTTCTCGTTGCGGCTGTCCAGCTCCACGCGCAAACCGGCAGTTTGTAACTCCTGCTGAACTTTTTCCGCATATGCCTGGTGCCGCTCGCTGATCGGCACCAGCCCCACCTGCACCGGAGCCAGCCACAGCGGAAACGCCCCGGCGTAGTGCTCGATCAGATAGGCGACCATCCGCTCCATCGTGCTGACGATCGCGCGGTGGATCATCACCGGCCTGTGCAGCTTGCCATCGGCTCCCGTGTAATGCAGGTCAAACTGATTGGGCAGGTGAAAGTCCACCTGGATCGTCGAGTAAGTCTCCTCGTGTCCCATCACATCGGCCAGCTGAATATCGAGCTTCGGCCCGTAAAACGCCGCTTCCCCGCGACCCTCCTTGTAAGGCAGCCCCAGCCCATCCAGCGCCTCGCGCAGCACGCGTTCGCCGAGCGCCCACATCTCGTCGTTGTCGACGTACTTCTCCTTGTTCGCCGGGTCGCGCAAGGACAGCCGGTAGCTGTAATTCGTTATGCCCAGGTCGCGGTACGCCCGCTCGACCAGCTGCATCACCTTCGAGAATTCTTCCTTGATCTGCTCCGGCGCGCAGAAAATGTGCGCATCGTTGAGCGTCATGCAGCGGACCCGGCTCAGCCCGCTCAACACTCCCGATCGCTCATAGCGATACATCGTTCCCAGCTCAGCCAGCTTGACGGGCAGCTCCCGATAGCTGCGCGGTTTCGATTCATAAACGAGAATGTGGTGCGGACAATTCATCGGCCTGAGCACCATCTGCTCAGTCTCGAGGTCCATCGGGGGAAACATGTCTTCGTGGTAGTGCGCCCAGTGTCCCGACCGAATATAGAGGTCCACCTTCGCCAGGCTCGGCGTGTAGACGTGCTGATATCCGACCTCGCGCTCCCGCTCCAGAATGTACTCTTCGAGAATCCTCCGGATGGTCGCGCCCTTCGGAAGCCATAATGGCAAACCCGACCCTACGTCTTCGCTTACCGTAAACAGCTCAAGCTGCTTGCCCAGCACGCGATGGTCCCGCCGCTTCGCCTCCTCGATCCGCTCGAGATAATCATCGAGGTCTTTCTTGGAGAAAAACGCCGTGCCGTAAATGCGCTGCAGCTGAGGATTCTTCTCGTCGCCCAGCCAGTAGGCGCCCGACATGCTCATCACCTTGAAGGCCTTCACCCGTCCCGTCGAAGGCACGTGCGGTCCGCGGCAGAAATCCACGAAAGCGCCGTTGCGATAGAGCGAGATTGCCTCTCCATCGCGCGTGAAGCGTTCGACGAAGTGAACCTTCATGAAGTCGTTCTCTGCTCTGAAGTGCGCCAGCCCCTGCTCGCGCGGCTCCCACTCGCGAACGAACTTCTCATCGCGCGCGACCACCTCAGCCATCTTCGCTTCAATCGCCTTCAGATCCTCGGGCGTAAACGGAGTCGGCCGGTAAAAGTCGTAAAAGAAACCCGACTCTGTCGCCGGACCATGCCCCAGCTTGGTTTCCGGAAAGAGCTCCAGCACCGCCGTCGCCAGCACGTGTGCGGCTGAATGGCGTACCACCGGCAGCGCGTCGGGATCTTTCTCGGTCAGCAGTTGCAGCGAGACGTCTTCCTTGATCGGCGCGCTCAGGTCCACCAGCCGCTCCGCATGTGGATCCTCTGTCGCATACATGGCAGTTTCTTCGGTTGTGGCGGTCGTGGTGTGCGCGTCCTGCGCGGGCTTGATGCGCGCCACCACCGCCGCCGCTGCGAGGCGCGGCGAAATCGACTCCGCCACCTGAAAGGGGGTTACACCCGCGGCAAATTCCTTCACCGTGCCGTCGGGCAGCTTCACCTGGATCGAACCATCGGAATTACTCATAAAGTCGAATCAACTTCTGCAATCTTGTTGAGAATGTTTACTCTATTCAGGATATGGTCTTAGGAGAATTGCGTCGAGCGCACCCTCTCCGCATCTAATTTGACGAGGAGCCAGATGGCAACAGCAAGCGAGCCAAGACCCCATTCCACGCTGGCGCTCATCGGTTGGCTGGCGCTGTGTTTCGCAGCCGGCATCGTTGGTTCCATCTTCGCCGCCCGCGCAATTCCCACCTGGTACGCGGGGCTGGTCAAACCGCCGTTCAATCCGCCGAATCAGGTCTTCGGTCCGGTGTGGACGATCCTTTACACGCTCATGGCAGTGGCCGCGTGGATCGTCTGGAAGACGCGCCCCAGCGCCTGCCGCCGCCGCGGCCTGCGGCTCTTCCTGGTGCAGCTTGGACTGAATCTTCTCTGGACGTGGATATTCTTCGGCACTCACCAGATCCTGACCGCTTTCGTCGACCTGGCCGCGCTCTGGGCCGCCATCCTGCTCATCCTCCTGACCTTCAAAAAGATGAGCACCACCGCCGCGTGGCTCATGGTTCCCTATCTGGCCTGGGTGACCTTCGCCGGCTACCTGAACTTCGCTATCTGGCGCCTGAACTAGTCATCGTCAGCTATCTCCAGCCAACAAGGCGTTAGGTTTCGGTGTGTCGAATTAGACGAAAATTTGACGCACGCGCTGGCACAAGTTCGAACCGGTCTCCGCTTTACAAGATGAAGGCAATACCAATCGCCTTCAACTAAGGAGACTTGTCATGAAGCGAATTACATCGATCGCGCTTTTTAGCCTTGCAGCTCTCGTCACCGCGGCCCTCGTCCCAGGGACAGGAGCCATGGCGCAGGGTCGTGCCGTACGCGCGACCGTGCCCTTCGACTTCACCGTAGGCGATAAGCTGCTCCCCGCCGGAACCTATGAGATATGGTCGCCATCGACGGGCACGATCGAGGTTCAGAACCGCGACAAGCACGTCGCGATGTTGACCACGACCACCTACGATAGCCACGAATCTCGCAACAGCACGCTGGTCTTCGATAAGTACGGCGACCAGTACTTCCTGAGCGAGATTCTCTGCGCCTCGGCGTCGATTAATGCCAGCCTGCCTCCGACGAAGTCCGAAAAGCAGGCACGCATGCAGCAGGCCGCGTTCCACAACGTAAGCCAGGTGTTCGTAGCGGCGAAGTAGATGGGGCTAAGTCGTTCGCTAATAAAAGACCCGGAGACGAAAGTCTCCGGGTTTTAGTTATCCCCTATGCTGGAGTACGCGCCACATTACTGTAGTAAAAGGGACGCCCGTTAAATTTCTACAGTCCCTGCGTTAGTTGCCCACGCCCACAACGCACTGGTCAGGATGATGTTGATCACAGGCGTGATCCACAGCGTTGCCATTGTCCACGGCGAGACTTATTTTGATTATCTTATCGCAGGGGCCGTCCTTATCTCCTGCATGCAGATAATCACATCCACCGCCATGGCTGTCCTGTAAATGGTAGTACAAGTCGGTTGTACTGCTACTAGGGCTCCACGTCGAAGTACCGCGAGTAGTGCCAGGGTGAAGTAACTTGATGAAAACCCTCCCTTGAGCATCTGCCGCATTTGTCGGCGTACAGCTCGAGTTGTTGCAAAGCTCCACCGCGTCAGTGGAGACGCCATGCAGATCCGGGCCATAAAAAATGATCTTCCAGCCTTTTCCGGGAGGAACAGTCTGGAATGTATCCGCAAAGTCGTAAAACTGCAGATTTTCTAAACCGACGTGCGGCAACGTTGCACAATACATGCTGGTTTCGGTAGAACCACAACCAGCGTAACCTGTCCAACCTGTCGTTATCCCGGTTGCATCGCCATGGATGCTGCCGCCCCTTACCTTGAGGGGGGAACTAACATCGGGTCTGACCTGCAATAACCCAAAGCGATCATCTTTGAGTATCGTGCGTAATGCATTGGCATCCTGCTGATGGGCGACTGGGTTGTCCTTGTCGAGGACAGCCAAATTGTTGACCCCACTCCTAATCTGCTCGAGTATTTGCTGACGGTTGTTGCCGGATTCTTTTTTTTCGCAGCCGCAGCTGAAAACTACGATCGACGCAAGCAGACCTGTAGTCACAAGACTCGAAGTTTTCCGTGATCCATCCATCCGATGCCATCTCCCTAAGACTTACTTAGTCTTTTCATTGTCTGAAAGGCTTCTTGATTATCGGGCCTGGTCAGATACAGACGATAAGTGGGGGGACCCCAAGTGTGCTCAAGGGCAGCAAGCAAGGCAAGAGCTTTTTTTGCATTCATCGAGGAGCTTCCAGTATCTCCCGAGTCTTTATAAGCCAAAGCTATGCAGTAGAGGCTCAGCCATTCCGATTCTTCTTTTCCCTTTGCATGAAAATACTGATTTGCCGCTTCTGCTTCAGCTCGGGCCTGATCCGGTAGACGGGAATTCAGATGGACCATTGCCTGAACCAGGTTCGCCGAGGCAATCAACTCTTCATTCGATTGCTCGCGAGCCAGCACATCCAGCTCCTGCGCCTTGGATTGAGCTTTTTTGGCCTGTCCTCGCTCAGATTCGGCGAGCGCTTCCACGCGCGCCAGTTCGGCCCTATTTTGCGGCGCAAGATCTGGGAATTTCTCGAGAGCCTGCTCGGATGTGTTCAGCGCCTCTCGAAAGCGTCGTTTGCTTAAAAGTATCTCGGCTCGGGCAATTGCTATCGCTGATGCGACATCCGATCTGGAAACGGCATCCGCGGGAATGGAGCGGAGCATATCCTCCGCTTCCTCGTAGCGCCCAAGCCGCCAAAGCGCGTCAGCGCAATGAAACTGCTGGTAGGCGACATTTTGATTAATCGAGCGACCGGCTTTGAGCGCTTCCTCGAAGTGAGTCAATGCGTCGGGAAACTTCTCCAGGCCAAGCAGAATCCTTCCGACCGATTCTTCCGCAATCTCAATCCATGCGGGGTCGTTCCACCTCCGAGCAAGCTGGAGCGACTCATTGGCGGACTGCAAGGCCTGAGTTGTATCGCCCTTGCCTTCTTCTCCCCGGATAATCAGTTCGGATGCCCCTGCGGCCAGACTCATAAAAGCGAAGCTCTCGTAATATTGAAGCGCCGCGCGAGCGAGAGGAATCGACTCATCCCATCTTCCTTGCTGATCGCGAATGCTGGCCAACCCAAAGTTGGCATTTGCCTCGAGCTTCGGGTGCCCATTCTTCTTGCTTTGCTTCAGGGCCTGAAGGTGCGAGCGTTCCGCGTCGGCGAAATCTTCTTTGCTGAAATACGCAGTTCCGAGTCGATTGAGCCCGTCGGTGGCCCAATATTCAATCTCGTTCTCCTGGGCGACCTGGATTTCCTCTTTCGCTAGCTCGATAGCCTTGTCACCATTCCCGCTCTCTTCGGCATCGCTCATCTGTGCGAGAGTGCGCACCTCAAGCTGGACGTTCGGAATCTGTCGAGCGATTTCGCAAAGAAATATTCAGATAAGTCTTCGCTTTGCTCGGAGTCGCCCCGCACATTTGCCGCGTATCCACGCTGATATGCCACCTCAGCGCGACCCTCCAGATTGCTCTCAGCCTCGTACAACGAATCTGCCCTTTGAAAGGCGGCCTCTCCGCCCTTCATGTCCATCTGGCGGCTTTTCAAAATGCCCAGATGCACAAAGGGAGCCGGATTCTCCGGGCTCAAGCCCGCCGCGTGTTCGTAACTCTGCACAGCGTCCTTAAGGTCGCCGACCTTTTCATAAGCCCTGCCTAAGTCGACATAGCCGTACGCCCTCTGCTCGTCGGGAAGGTCATTCAGGATGTCCTTGTATCGCTCGACAGCTCCAGAAAAGTTCTGAGTCAGAGTTGTGCGAACCGCCTCAACGTATTTCCTATCAAGGTCAGGTAAGATACTCTCCTGCTCAGGCACTGAAGCTGCAAGCATCTCCGTTTGCGCAGGACCCGTAAAATCCAGCTCCTGCCAGGCCTCCGCGAGGCGCGCGTGCGCCAGCAGAAATCCTTTGTCGTGTTGGACCGCCATCTTGAAAGCATTAACAGCCTGAAGATACGTTCCCTCACGCAGTGCGGAAAGCCCGCGGTCATACCATCGTTTGGCCTCGGCAGACGGTGGTACATAACGGCTCGTCCGATACACGATGTAACCAATCGCCGCAGCGATCACCAGAAATGAAAGGATGGCCGACGCAAGGAGCCGTCGTCTGGGAATCGGTGCAATCTCTTCTCGTAGTCGGGAAACAGAAACCGGACTGCTTTTAAGCGCCTCGGCCACCTCATTCACCGACCGATATCGCTTCTTCGGATCGAACTCCAGACACCGGCACACGATCTCGTCGCAGCGGTGCGGCAGGCCCTTCTGGATCGATGACGGAGCCGGCGGGCGCTGGCCTCTGCGGATGGCAGCCTGAAGAATCGTGCCCGACGGGAATGGATGCCGGCCGGTCGCCAGCTCGTACATCACCACGCCAAGAGCAAAGATATCCGCCGCCGGAGTCAGTGAATCGCCGGCGAACTGCTCCGGAGCCATGTAGTCGATGGTGCCGGCCACACCTTGTTCTGCCGATGCGTCGGTCGCCGTCTCCGACGTGGCGCTCGTCACTTCATGCGCCAGCCCGAAGTCCATGACCACGGCACTAACCGTCCCGTTGCGGTTCGCGAGCATGACGTTCCGGCTCTTCAGGTCGCGATGAATGATCCCCGCCTCGTGCATCACCCGCAGCCCCTCGCAGATCTCGAGCGCAATCGTCTTCACCTGGCGCCAGGGCAGCGGTCCCGACTCGCGAATCTTGTCCGCGAGTGTCACGCCCTCAAGAAACTCCATCGTCAGGAATGCCGTCCGTCCGGCGGAATCCGTCGGCGGGTGAAAGGCATGGATGCGGCAGACATGCGGCCCGCTGATTCTTTGCGCCAGCACCACTTCCTTCTTGAAGTGGGCCAGCGTCCGGGGATTGCTCGCGATCTCCGGACGGATGGTCTTCAGCGCGATGCGGCCGCCTAGTTCCAGATCGATCGCCTCGTACACATCTCCCATGCCGCCGCTGCCGATCAGGCGGACGATTCTGAATTGGTTTGAAACCAGCTCGCCCTCGGTGAACGCGGACTTCGCCGCAGAGAACAGGCTGTGAAGATCCACAATCGGCCCATCACCCTTGCTGATCGAGTCCTGGTTGGCGCGCAATAGCCGGAGCAGCGCGTCCCGCAGTTCGAGGTCATCGCCGCAGACCTCATCGATGTACCTGGCACGCTGTTCTTCCGGCTGCTGCATGGCGCCGCCGAACAGCGGCTTCAGTCGCTCCCACCCTTCGGGCGTTTCCCAAAGCTCCGGGATCACGGATTTTTCGACATCTGGAGCTTTAGCCATGCGCGCGCCATCTCCCAGTCGCGTTTTACTGTCCGGTCGGAAGCATCGAGAACGTGAGCGATCTCCGCGAAGGTCAGCCCGCCGAAGAAATGCAGCTCCACCACGCGGGCCTGCCGCTCATCGAGCTTCGCCAGCTTCTCCAGAGCCTCGTGCAGGGCGAGTATATCGACCGATTTGGCCTCTGTTGAAACCAGCCGCTCGTCGAGCGTCACCTGGTGCTGGATCCCTCCGCGCTTGGCCGCCTTGCGCGCCCGCGCGTGATCCACGAGGATGTGATGCATCAGGTGCGCCGCCGTGGCGAAGAAATGCGCGCGGTTCTGCCATGACACCCCCGGCTCGTTCATCAGCCGCATATAGGCTTCGTTGACCAGAGCCGTCGGTTGCAGGGTATGGTTCGCCCGCTCGGCTCGCATGTATTTGCGGGCCAGACGTCGCAGTTCGCCGTAAACCTGGGTCAACAGCTCGGACTCGGCCTGCCGGTTTCCGTGGCTCACTTCGACGAGTAGTTGACTGATCGAATGATCGGGGTGGGGGGCCGGCGATCTGTCCATGCCTGTAACCCTCGTGTGCCGAGGATTATAGCGCGGATTTGTTCCGGCTCCGCCGCGAATCTCACGCTTCCTGCAGCGCCGTCTCGCGGCTAGCGCGGACTGACCGCGAGGTGCGCTTCGCCGCCACCCAGATCAGCGCCACCGCCCCGAGCGCGAAGATCGCGTTGCCGATGCGCGTCACCAGCCCGTTGGCCATGATCGGGGTCTGGAAGAATGCGTGCCAGGCATAGGCCAACGCCGCTCCGCTGGCCGAAGCCACCACGTGGCGCTGATCCCACGCGGCGTGCCGCGACCAGAACCACACCGCGGCTCCCACGATCAGATCCAGCGTAAGAATGGCCGCCGCTGCCAACCATCCCCGGTTGTTGTGAATGAGCAGCAGCAAAGAGCCTGCGGCCAGTGTGAATGCTCCAGCGATCCACGCGCTCGGCACCCCGCCGGGCCGCGATGCGGAAAGCCGGCGCGGAATCCTGAAGGCCACGATGACCAGGGTCACGCATACCGCTCCCGCCCAGGCGAACTGCGATGGCCACGCCACAAAGCGATCGTGCCGGTAGCTCATCAGGGTCATGGCTACGATGCCAATCGCAAATATCACGCCGGTGACCGCCAGTCCCACGCGGCCCAGCCACGGCGTCGTTGATCGCTCGGGAACCGTGCCTTCGACCAGCGCAATCGGCGTGGCGATGCTCCATGCCGTATGCAGGTTCAACACGAATACCGTCCACCAGCCGCCAATGCCGAGGGCCGGAATATATGCCGGCTTCAGCAGTCCCAGATGCATGCCCAGGTAGTCGGGGTTGAAGAGCGATTGCGTGGCAAGGGCTTCTTCGAGAATCCCATAGGCCAGGGCCAGCAGAAAAATGCTCGGCCAGCCGCGTCCCGAGCGACGCACCGTCTCGCGAATCAGCAACGCTCCGCCACCGTACATCGGCGCCAGCATCACCAGCGCCGGCAGCAGCTTGATAGGAAGGTTCCCCAGCAGAAACTCGGCCACCAGGGGGGCCAGGAAGAACAGGCCGATCGCCGGCTTCACGCTGTAGGTCCTGGGCGCGTACTGTACATGCTCATTCATCGCTGCCTCTCCCCGCGAGTCGGCAGGCGTCTCGCGATCTGAAGGCAGTATCGAATGCCTGGATGGGGCCACGGCAGTGGAGGATGTCAGCAATCGAAGGTGATAGTTGTCACTTCGAGCGCGGTATCAGCGGCCGCCCGCCGGGCCACCCGTGAGTTCCTCACCGGAGAGCTCCGCCTGACGTATGCCGTGGCTCGCATGCCGGGCGCTTTGCGCGTCGATGTGAATCCACTCGTGGATGGCAATGCGGGAGATGGCCCGCGCCATGGCCTCTCTTCGCTGGTCGTCGTTCATGCCTAACGTTGTGGGATTGAGGAACTGAGCGACCCGGTCACAGCTGATGTACACAAACGGCTGGATCTCACCGGATACATCGAGCACCCATCCCAGGGGCCCTCGCGGCACTGGGCGCTCCGCCTGCTCCACGACATCACAGCGCCCGATCAGATGCACCTGGATAATCTTTCCGAACTCCTGCCCCTCAACCACGCTGCTGCCGCGAATCGGCTCCACATCCGTGGGCAGCGGATAATCGCTTGCCTCTCGAACTACCTCATTGTGGAAGGCATCCACCAGGGACGGCCACACCGCATTTTCGACGCCGGGATCGGCGTAGAACACCACTGCGGTCTCAATCTCGTTCGAGCCCTGCGCTTGCGACACCCGGGGAGAAATAAGAACGGGAACTGCCAGCAGCAAAGAAACAATGTTGAGTCTGGTTGCAGCTCCAGTCCAGCACCAACGCAATTTCACATCGAAGAGTCTCACCCCGTTCACCCGCATGTGTCCAACTAATTCTTATCTGCCAGATAAAAATAATTGATGACAGTCTAAGCGGGGAGGATGCCGGCCGGCGTGGAATTTTCGTCCAAAGACCTGCAACATTCAGGGGATATCTGCTCAGTGGCGAAGAGGCGCCTTCGGGTCCATCTGCCAAAAGAAAAAGGCGGACGGAGTTTCCTCCGCCCGCCCCGGCATCTGCTTGTCTTGCCGTGCTACTTCTTGTCGGCCGCCGGTTCCACCGCTCCCGGGAAGACTCCGGGCAGGGGCTTGGTCTGCTGCTGGCGCAGTTCCGGATGCGGCAACGGCTTGCGCGGCAGCATCTGATCGCGCATCGCCGCGTCGTAGACGAAGATTGCCTCGACCACCGCCGCCTGCTTCAGGTCGCCCGGCTGCAGCCGCTCGTAAACGTCCTGGTTGGAGTGGTGGGTACGGCTCTCATAATCCAGAGGATCCTGGATGAACTGGAAGCCCGGAATCCCGACCGCGTCGAACGACAGGTGGTCCGTGCCGCCCGTATTCCGCATGGTGATTGTGGTCACGCCGAGATCCTTCAACGGCGCCATCCACTGCGTAAAGATCGGCACAACTGCTGCGTTTTCCTGCGTATAGATGCCGCGAATCTTGCCCGAGCCGTTGTCCACATTGAAGTATCCGGAAATCAGCTTCTGTTCCGGCTTCAGGTCCAGCGGACCGGTGGCGCGCATAAACTCGGGCAGCGCCTGCTGGTCGGGTGTCGTCAACGGAGCCGCGTAGCCGAAGTGCTCCTTCACATATCCGCGTGATCCGAAGAGCCCCTGCTCCTCGCCCGTCCACAGTGCGATGCGGATTGTCCGTCGCGGCTGAACATTGAGCGCCTTCAGGATGCGCATCACCTCCATGGCCACGATCGTTCCCGCCCCGTTGTCGGTCGCGCCGGTGCCGGCGATCCAGCTGTCGAGGTGGCCGCCCACCATCACCACCTGGTCTTTCAGGTTGGGATCGGTTCCCGGAATCTCGGCGATGGTGTCGTATCCGTGCTCATGGTCCCCGGTGAACTTCGTCTCGACATCCATCTCAATTGTCACCGGAACATGCGCCTGTAGCAGCCGGTAGACGCGGCCATAGCTCTCGATGGCCATCACCACCACCGGAACCTTGACCGCCGATTCACGCTTGTAGGGGGTCCGCCCCAGCGCCGCGCCGTTGTCGTCGAAAATCGTCCCCCCGGACCCGCCGCCATTCTTCGCGTCGCGGCTGGGCCGAATCACTGCCGCCGCCTTCTCATCGGCCAGGAACTGCGCAATCTTGTCGACCATCTTATAGCGCTGCATGTAAGCGCGCAGCCGAGCCTGCATGTCCGCCCCGGCGCGGTCGCTCACCGGATACTCCGCCATCTCCTCAAGCTCCTTGTCGGTGTAGCGATCAAACAGCGCCTTGTCGACGGGAGGCACCTCGCGCATCTCGCCCAGCAGCACAATCTTGCCCGCCAGCTTGCCCCGGTACTGGTCGAAATCCTTGTCGTCCTGGATATTCACCCACACCGCATCGCCACTCACCGGTCCATTTGTCGCCGGGGACCACGGCGTCGCCTGGGCGATGAACACAGCCGTGTCCGGCGAGGTCATCCGCACCCAGGTATTGAGCTGCTGCCAGCCCATTCCGAACTCGCCCCAGTCGTCCAGGTGGGCATTCACGCAGCCCATCGCGGTCAGCTGGTCGCGCGTCCATGCGTTGGCCTTCGCCAGGTTCGGAGAGCCGGTCAACCGTGGTCCGATCGCATCGGCCAGCGCGGACCCGTACTCCATGATGTGCGAGTGCTGCAGGCCTTCTTCGCGAATGCGCGCGTACATGCCGTAGTCGATGTTTTCGACGGCGGGCTGAGGTTGCTCCCATGCCGGAACGTCGGCTTCAGGCGCTTTTGTTTTCTTGTCGGATTTGTCGGCCGCAAAGACCGGAATCGCCGCCGCCAGCAGCAGACAGGTGAGTGGACGGACTAGTCGCGTGTGCATTTAGTTGGGGTTGCCTCCTTGAAATGGCCGGGAAACGGGAGAATACCACGATCGCCTCTTTCCGGCAGCGATGAAGCCCGCGAAAGAGCCGTTCAACCCATTACTTTCTGACCCATTACTTTTGGAACCACTTAAGAGCGGCGACTGCCCGTTGCCCGACTATCCCTTGTCGGTGTTCTTCTTCAGGATGGCTCCAAGCACCCACAGGACCGACAGCAGGCGCAGCAGACGGAGCAACACGCTGCCCTCATTCGGGTGCGGAAGCCCCAGGGTAAAGACATATGAGCCTCCCTGGATCAGGAAGAACGCCGCAAAGGCCAGAAATAAAGCGTCGTGAGTATCTTTCCAGAAGCGCACAAAGAACAGAGCGGCAACCACGGAACATGCCGCAATAAAGCCCAGCAGGAAATAATCCGGGAACGGATGCGCGATTCCGCTCATTGACTCTCCCAGATCAGGCCGTAGAGCAGCAGCGCCATGGAAATGGCCGTGCTTGCAAGACGGTAAGAAAACAGATCGATCTCGGGTAGCACTTGCAGGTCGATGATTGCCAACAGGCTGGACAGAGTAAGCCCGGCGAAGCACAGGCCGCTCCACAACAGCATTCTGCGTCGCACTCTGGCAAAGGCCCGTAGCAGCAGAACGGTGCAGAGCAATGTCGTCAGGCAGGTGAGGATATGGAGAGCGGGCATCATCGATCCGGCTCCTTTTTGAAGCGAAAGGCGCGCGCGAATTCGCGCACTGGAGAAGACGCCTTGGCATGAATCATTGTTGAAATCCTTACCAGATCGCGGCGATAAGCTTCATCCACCTGCCGCATCAGTTCGTCCTTTTCGCTTGAACCCGTGGAGTAGGAGTACTTAGGAGGCGAGCCCTGCGATTCAGTTATGAATTGCAGGCGCACCAGGTCTCGCAGCAGGTCGCCTACTTTCTCCTTTGGGACGTAAAGACGGGATGCAACTTCGTCGCGCGTCCACCCGACAGGGCGGCTGTTCCAGAGAAGCATAAGCGCCTCCAGATGCGGAACACTGTCGATGTACTTCAGGATGAACTCATAGGGATCCATCCCGTTTTGAAGATTCGGAGTCATTACCGGGTCACGACTGTCAGGGGGATAATGATGACGATGACTTCGGGCTCGTTTTGGTTGCCTGACCAATATAGCTCGAACACGGCCATAGTCGAATGTTGGCCGCTCGCTCGGCGATCGGAATTCCTTCTCCTGAAGCCCCCTCTCACCTGAATCCTCTTTGCATTTCTTCCCTGTAGTAGCATCAGGCATCGCGAATTGCTGAATCGCCGATGCACGCTACGGATACGGAACCATCACAGTTACGTAAATTCTTCCGCATCTGCGGACATCTTTGCCTCTACGTCATTCTACTCATTGTGGCGCTTTGGTCGGTCGCCGCGCTGCACTTCGACGTTCGCATCGCGTGGCTTCGAATCCCGTGCGTCACCCTCTATCTGCTAGCCCTGGTCGCAGTCTTCGTGTTGTTCAAAACCTTCTGGAGACGCATCCTCGCCTTGTTTGCCTGCTCGGTGATCGTCATGCTCTGGTGGCTTTCGCTCAAGCCATCCAACAACGAAAACTGGCAGGCGGACGTCTCGCGCACCGCCTATGCGGAGGTCCGGGGCAACCTGGTCACCATTCACAACCTGCGCAACTGCGACTACCGCGCTGAGTTCGACTACACCTGCCAATGGGAGACAAAGCAGATCAACCTGACTGACATCCGCGGCCTCGATCTATTTCTCGACTACTGGGGCTCGCCCTGGATCGCGCACACCATCCTCAGCTTCGACTTTGGCAACGGCAATCACGTCCCGTTCTCTATCGAAGCCCGCAAGCAGGTTGGCCAGAGCTACTCCGCCATCCGAGGATTCTTCCGCCAGTTCACGCTTATCTCCGTCATCAGCACCGAGCGCGACGTCGTCCGCCTGCGCACCAACTACCGCAAGGACGAGGATCTCTACCTCTACCACACCACCGCGACTGTTGCCATTCGCGCGCGAGCTGTTTCTGGACTACATCGGCCTGGCCAACGACCTCCACGATCACCCGCGCTGGTACAACGCCCTTACCGACAATTGCACCACGCAAATCTTCGACCTGAAGGCGATGGATGCCCAGCCCTTCAAGCTTGCCGTGCTCTTGAACGGCAAAGGGGATCAGATGGAGTACAACCAGGGAAATCTGGCCACCGACGGCCTGCCTTTCGATCAACTCAAGGTGCGCGCCTACATCAATCCCGCGGCCAAAGCAGCGGATGACGATCCCGACTTCTCAGCGCGCATCCGCGCCAATCGGCCGGGATTCGCAACGCAGCAATGAGCGGCTGCGCACCGTCCAACGCTAATGGCTAATGGCTAGACCAGCAACGTCCCCGCGATCCCTTCCAGCACCTTCAGCGGAGAAGTCTCCGGCGCAACCAGCGCGTCGGGTTCTACTAATAATGTCTGCTCCAGCGCATACTGCCCGGCCAGCACCGCATGCGGAACCGTATCCGTATAGACCATCCAGCTCGAACCCGCGGGAAACTGCCACGGATACTTCGCGCACTCGGCCTGGAAGCGCGTATTTTCTTTCAGAAAGTTGTGGAAGCGGATCATGAAGTCGTCATACGGCGAGCGCTTGATCGATGGAATCGCCGCGCCCAGCCCCACAGTACGCCCCAACCCCTTCGCCGCCCGGCTCATCGCACTATCCGGCGCGGGACGGATCTGCTGCGGCGCAAATTCCTTCACCACGGTCGCAAAGGGATCGCCTACCACCCAGTCCCGCGTTCGCGTGGGATGAATATTGTTGAAGAAGCGCAGAATCCTTGCCCCGTAGGTCGGCCGGGTCGGAAACGCGTCGGTGTGCAGAAGATCATTGCGCTTTCGCAAAGCGAGATCGCGTCCCTGCTCTTCCTGCGGACGGAAGCTGGCATAATCCAGCCGCCACTTCGCCCGATAGGGCGACAGAAATCCGGTCAGAAACTCGACTACATGCTGCGAATACGCCCGCATAATGGACTGCAGACGCGCCACCGCCGCTGCGTCTGCGGTCTTTGTGTCTACGCCGCTCAGCTTGTCGATATTTGGTTTATAGGCGATGTTCTTGTGCAGCGAGCTGTCGGTCTGCTGCTGTCCCAGCAGAAAGGCCAGATCATCGGGAGGTATCGGAACCGGCGTCTCGGGAAAATACAGGATCTCCCCGGCCTCAAGCTGCGTGCACCAGACCCGGGCCTGGATGTCAGCTACCGGCGGGCTGAGTTCATCGCGAGAAATGGTGACCAGGCCCACACCTATGCTCCAACTGAAATCCAGCTTTGTATCAGGGCACGGCTTCAGCCGTGCCATAAACAGCCGAAATTTCGAGGGGCTTCAGCCCCTGAAAAATTATCTCCCGGCAACTTTGCGCCGCACCCACAGCCCCAGCAGCACCACCAGCGCAAACCCTAAAGCCATCAACCCCGCGGGAAGGGCAAAATAGCGATAGCTGTCCGCCATATCTACGGTGTGGTGCCCGGCCGAGTTATAAAACAGCAGGCCGAAAATCGCCACGAAACACGTCGCGAAGAAGACCAGAAACCCGAAGGCAAACGCCATCAGCAGGCTCGTAAACAGGCCAAGTTGCCCCAGCGGGATCCCGAAAACCCTGCCCGGCTGCCGGCCCGAACCGCTCCGTTCCGAAAGCCTTCCCGACGAACTCATTGCGCGAACCGCCATATCCTTCCCCTGCGCGGGCGAGACTTCGCAGCCGCCTCAGCTAGAATACAAGTTTATGGTTGATGCCGCCCAGACACCCCTGCTCACTGCCGCCCAGGTAGCGCAGGAAGCGCCCGTCCAGCAGGCCGCGAACGGCATTTTTTATGCCAGCTACGGAGAGACCCAGATCTCCCCGGAAGACCTCGAGCGCATCGTGCAGGCCGTGCCCGCAACCATCGCTGCCGCCCTCACCCGCCGCGCCTGGTACTTCGTGCCGCTGGCCATCGGCGAAGACGACGAGACCTCGATCGCCCCGGCCTACAACATCGATCTCGGCGACCGCGCCATCTGTCATCGCAACGTCAGCTTCGGGTCTTCGGAATTTACATTTATCTCCACGCGCCTGATGCAGGACCGCTTCGCCCTGGCCTTCGAATTCTTCATCAACGTCGGCCACCAGTTCGTCGACGCCGTCGGCGTACCGGCCAGCTTCTCCGATCTCGCATGGTCACAGGTCAAGGCCGATGTCCGCGGCGAAACCAGCCAGGATGCCTGGGAGCACCGCCGTCGCGCCCGCGAACGCGCCCAGTCCCGCACTCACGACGCCCACGGGCCCGAACTCGTTCCCGACCAAAGCCGGGAGCACGTCGACGAAAAGGCCAAATCCGCCTACTTCGACGCCGCCTTTTCAGACGCCCTCGCCATCTACATGCTCGCCCTCACCATCGACTTCGACTACACCGAGCTGCGCGAGCGCGAATACCCTCTGCTGGCCGCGCCGGCCCTGGCCGAGCGCCTCCGCCACGTCGCCGGACTGTTTCCGGCAAATGCCGGTTACGAATTCGAGATCCGGTATCGGCGAAGAGGATAGTCGCCGATTGTTAATTGGAATGAAGAAGATATTCTGCTGCCTGGTTGTAGGCTCTACAGCGGCTTGCCTTCGCTCTCGCTCCAGCGCTTCATCAGCTCATTGCTCGGCAGTGATTTGTCTTCCACCTTGCGAGCTGTCTCTACTCCGGCGATAGGCAGCCCTCGTGGATCGAGCAAGCCAATCTGAACCAGCACCGTGGCCTGGTCCCAGTAGATGTGTTCGTGCACCAGTTTGTCGCCTTCGAATTGGATGATGGCCACCGTTGGAATTTCCACTTTGCGTCCGGTCGGCGCAATCCCCGGCAGCATCCAGTCGATTTCCGTGGTATGCGTGAACTTGACGATGAATTCGTCCACCAGAGTGCTCGCGCCTACTGTGCGGCTGATGAGCGTAAGGCGAAAATCAGGCGGATTGATGGGGATGAAATGGTAGGCATAGAAGCGCTTGAGCTGCTCGTAGCCGACCCCGCCCGTCATGGTAGGGATATGGTTGACGTATGGCTGCGGAACCATCGTCGCCATGGTTGCGTTCACGTCGCGCTTCTCAAACTCGTCGCGACAATGCTCTTCCCAGAGCCCGACTAAATCTGGAGTGGTCATATAAGCTTCTCCCGGTGTGCGTCACCTTTCGGCAACAGCGACCATAGCAGTCCCGGCCACTTCGAAGCCACGCACTGTTCACTGTTCCCTGATCCCTGTTCCCTGTACCCTGCTTTTATGATCGCCCACCTGCGCGGACGCCTCTTCTCGAAACAACCCGGTCAGGCCATCGTCGAAGCCGGAGGCGTCGGCTACGACGTCGTCATCAGCATCCCCACCTTCACGGCCTTGCCTGCCGAGGGCGCCGAAGTCTCCCTCCACATCCACACCCAGGTGCGCGAAGACCTGCTTGCCCTCTACGGCTTCCTCGACCGAAATGAGAAGCGCCTCTTCGAGCGCCTCATCACCGTCACCGGAGTCGGCCCCAAGCTGGCCGTCACCATCCTCAGCGGACTCAACCCCGAGCGCACCGTCGCCGCCATCCGCGCCCAGGACCATGCGACCCTCACCCACATCCCTGGAGTCGGCAAGAAGCTTGCCGAGCGTTTAGTTGTTGAATTAAAAGACAAACTCGAAGACATGGCCACCGCGCCCGCAGTCGTCTCCGCCGGGCCCGCCGCCCCCCCTGCCGTAGCAGACGTCCTCTCTGCCCTCACCAACCTCGGCTACCAGCGGCCCGCCGCGCAAAAGGCCATCGAGTCCGCCGTCGAAAAAGACAAGTCTCTCGGCCAGGACTTCGACCTCCTTTTCCGCGCCGCCCTCAAAGTGATCCGCTGAGGAGTTGACAGATGTCAGTCCGCGGCATGAGGCTCTTCCTGAGCCCTGAGCCCTGAGCCCTGAGCCCTGAGCCCTGAGCCCTGAGCCCTGAGCCCTGAGCCCTGAGCCCTTGCTAATTCCCGTATCCCGGCAGTATCATCCTCTCCCCGAGGTCCCCTCATGAGCGAATTGACCACTCCAATCAACGCCGTTCTCAGGCGCAAGGCCGGAGCAGTCTGGTCTACGCAGCCCGATGCCACCGTCTACCAGGCCATCGAGATGATGGCGGAAAGGCAGGTGGGCGCGCTTCCCGTTATGGAGGCCGGCAAATTACTGGGCATCATCTCCGAGCGCGACTATGCCCGCAAGATCATCCTGATGGGCCGGTCGTCGAAAGAAACCGCGGTTGCCGAGATCATGAGCAGCCCCGTGATCTCCGTCTCGCCGCGTCACACCGTGGAAGAGTGCATGCGCATCATCACCGAGAACCGCGTGCGCCACCTTCCCGTGATCGAAGGCGGCGAAATGGTCGGCATGATCTCCATCGGCGACCTGGTGAACTGGATCATCAACGAGCAGCAGGAGACGATCCGTCACCTCGAAGCCTACATTTCCGGAGTCGCGAGTTAGCCCGAACCCGTCCCGCCGCGACTGGCGCCAGAAAATTCCATGGTCCCGCTTCACCGGCTGCGTGTATACTCGCCGCCGGCCGGAATCCGAGCGCGGAAATCCGGTTGAAAGGGGGCTATCCATGCCCAGTTATCTTCTCCAGGTTTCCTATAGCGCCGAAGCATGGGCGGCTATGATCAAACGTCCTCACGACCGCATTGACGCCGTGCGCAAAACCATCCAAAAACTTGGCGGCGACATTACCGGCGGGTGGCTGTCGTTCGGCGACTATGACATTGTTGCCCTTCTCGAGATGCCCGACAACACCAGCGCGGCCGCTTTCGCCATGGCCGCCGCTGCGGGCGGAGCCTGCAAGAGCGTCAAGACCACGCCGCTGCTCAGCATCGACGAAGCAACTGCAGCGATGAAGAAGGCAGGAGCCTCGGGCTACAAACCGGCCACCGCCAAAAAATAAGACCACTACTCGTAGCGGATCGCCTTCACCGGATCCAGCCCTGCGGCTCTGTGTGCCGGAATCCAGCAGGCCAGCAGGCCGACGATCGCCAGCAGCGAGGCCACGACCACGAAGATAAGCGGGTCAGACGGAGAGACTCCGATGGGCAGGTTGGCCATCACCCGCGCCGCCGGTACCCCTGCGGCCAGCCCCAGCCCGAGGCCTGCCGCGATCTGCCACAGTCCACGCCGCATCA
Organism: uncultured Acidobacteriaceae bacterium; assembly: GCA_963725225.1. Lineage (GTDB taxonomy): Bacteria > Acidobacteriota > Terriglobia > Terriglobales > Acidobacteriaceae > Silvibacterium. The sequence continues at coordinate 53,538 of CAVRXY010000007.1, read as the reverse complement.
CCAGCGCCACGATATTACGAGCGTTGGCTCCCAGCGCCATGCGCACACCTATCTCCTGCGTGCGGCTGTTGGTCGCCTGCGCCAGCACCGCGTAGATGCCCGACTGCCGCCATCAGCAGCGCAATCAGGGCGAATCCCGCGAAGATCTTGCTGAAGAGGTGGAGATACCACTGCTGATGTTGAATCGCCTGGGGCAGCGTGTATACATCGCGCAGGGGCAGATCCTGGTCGAGGCTCTGCACCGTGGCGCGCACCGCGGCGATGGGATTATTGCTCGACCGTATCAGCAGGGCCATGCCGTTCCAGCCTTCCTGCCGCAGGGGAATGAACATCAGCGGATTGGGCGACTTCTCCTGCAGCTCCTGAACGATATTCGCCGAAACGCCAACCACCGTGATCCAGTCGCCCGGCTTGTTCTTGTCGTCGTACAAACGGAATCGCTTGCCGATCGCCGATTGGCCGGGCCAGAAGTGCTCTGCGCATTGGCGTGTAAGCACGGCAGCCTTGTGGTTCGCCGTGCCGTCGAGTTCGTTGAAGTCGCGGCCCAGCAGGATGGGCAGATTGATCGCGTCGAAATAGCCCGGAGACTGAACAACAAAGGAAACCGAAGGTCGATGGGCCGGGTCGCTGACCGCCGAGTGCTCGATCTCGATTTCGCGGGAGTCCGCCCCAAGGCCGGGAAGGCTCGACGTCAGGGCCACATGGGTCACGCCGGGAAGCGCCCTGCAGGCGCGGGAGCAGCTGATCGTAGAATCGCTGCCGGGCATCGGCGTCCTTGTAATGTTCATCGGGAAAGTCGATTCGCGCCGTCGTGATCTGGTCGGCAGGCACCGACTGATTTGCCGCGAGGGCCACGAATAGGCTGTGAACAAAAACTCCGGCGCCCGAGAGCAGCACCAGCGTTAGCGCAAATTGGAAGACCACCAGCACGCTCGACAGCTTCCCTCCGCGATGTCTGCCCACGCTGCGCGCGCCGTCCTTCAGAACCTCGTTCACGTCGACTCGTGAGAAGCGCATTGCCGGCGCTATGCCGAAGAGTAATCCGCTGAAGATGCACAGAGCGGCAAAGTAACCGAACACCGTGTAGTTCATGGTGAACTCGATCCAGTAGGGTTTGCCAACATCCTGCGTGGACAAGTCGAACCAGTGGACTCCCAGCCACGCCAGTGCCAGTCCCAGCACTCCGCCGAAGATGCTCAGCATCACGCTCTCAATCAGCAGTTGCCGAACCACTCGCCATCGCGACGCTCCCAGCGCCGACCGGATCGACATCTCGCGCTGCCGCAACATCGCGCGGCTCAGCATCATGTTGGCGACATTCGCGCAGGCAATCAGCAGCACGAAGCCTACAGCGCCCATCATCATCAGGAAAACCAGCCGGATGCCTCCGCCGTTGTAGCGCTCCTGGAAGGTCTCGACCGTGACGCCGACATCTTTGTCGTCGGGATACTGCGCCGCCAGACGGCGCGCAATCCCGCTCATCTCCACGTTCGCCTGGAGAATGCCAACACCCGGCTTGAGCATCCCGAAGAGCGCCAGCGGCCGGTTCGTGCGCTTCTCCATGTCTGGTGCAGGCACCAGCGACTCCCACATATCCACGTTGCTGGGAAACTTGAAGCCCTTCGGCATGACCCCGACAATGGTCGCCGGCTTTTCGTTGATGCGCACCTGGCGGCCCAGCACTCCCGGCGAGCCGGCATAGCGTTCCTGCCAGATGCCGTAGCCGATCACTACCACCGGCGCCGCACCCGGCTTGTCATCGCCGGGGAGAAATCCGCGCCCCAGGACCGGCCGGATGTGCAGCATCTCGAAGAATCCCGAGGACGCCTGCTCCATCCGGTATGCCTGCGGAGGGATGCCGGTTTCACTCAGTGTGCCGTCTTCATCGGTGGCCGCCTCCAGCGCCGCCAGCGAAGAGTTCTGGGCGCGGTAGTCGCGGAAATCCGGGTACGACACGCGCATCGTGTTGTTGTCGCGCTGCGTAAGGTTGCTGCTGCGAATTGACACCAGCTGCGCTCCGCCGGGCACCGGCACCGCCTTGAACAGCACCGCGTTGACCAGCGTGAAGACCATTGTGTTGAGGCCGATCCCCAGCGCCACGGTCGCCACCACGGCGGCAGAAAACAGGCGATGAGACAGGATCATGCGCAGCGCAAACCGCAGGTCGTGTGCCATATGGCCCTCGTGTTATGTGTCAGGATACGGAGCGGTTCCGGCGTGGGTTCCAGTGTATTTTGGGGTCAAATGCGCAGTGACACTGGACCTGACTCTGCGTCCAGGCGCCGCGAATCGAGCCGCCGGGGTGTTGCATCTATAGTGAACACTTCAAGAACGCAGGCAGGGCCCCAATGCACGATTTCTTCACCACTCTCAGCTCTCCCGATCTCGATTCCAGCGGGTCCGCCCCGCTCGACTACCAGCACCACGACGGCGAACTGCTCGATGCCTATTCGCGCGCCGTCACCGCAGCCGTCGACCGGGTCAGCCCGGCGGTCGTCAAGATCGACGTCCTCAATGGCCAGTCACGCGGCGGCTCAGGGTCAGGATTCGTCTTCACTCCCGACGGGCTGGTGCTCACCAACAGCCACGTCGTGCACAGCTCGAAAAGCATCACGCTGACCTTTCTTGACGGAGTCACCGCCAACGCCATGCTCATCGGCGACGATCCGGACACTGACATCGCCGTGCTGCGGACCGATCACCTGCTGGCTCCCACCGCTGCCCTCGGAAACTCCAGAGACCTGCGCGTCGGCCAGCTGGCCATCGCCGTTGGCAATCCCTTCGGCTTCCAGTTCACCGTCACCGCCGGCGTGGTCAGCGCCCTCGGCCGCAGCATGCAGGGTTCCTCGGGCCGCATGATGGAGGAGATCATCCAGACCGACGCCGCCCTCAACCCCGGCAACTCCGGGGGCCCGCTCGTCGATTCAGCCGGCCGCGTCATCGGAGTCAACACCGCCACCATCATGGGCGCGCAGGGGCTCTGCTTCGCCATCGGCATCGACACGGCAAAATACATTGCCAGCCAGATCCTCCAGCATGGCCGCGTACGCCGCAGCTGGATCGGCATCGCCGCGCAGAATGTTCCTCTGCCGCGCCGCGTCGTCTACGAATACAAGCTGGCGGCATCCTCGGGAGTGATGGCTACCAGCCTCGATCCCGACGGCCCTGCGGCCCGCGCCGGCATGCGCGATGGAGACATCATCCTCCGCTTCGCCAACGAAAGCATCGCCGCCATCAACGAGCTGCACAAGGTGCTCACCTCCGAGCGCGAAGGACGGCCTTATCCGGTGCTCGTGTTGCGCGGCGTCTCGCTGGTCGACCTGACTGTTATTCCCGCCGCCCGCCCCGACTGACGTTGCGTCCTGGCCCTGTAACCATGCTGTTGCAATTCGCGGGCTCCGTGATAGGGTTGAGAGCACCGAATATGCCTGAGCTTTCGGGGCCCTTGTGCCCCACCCGCAATTGCTGTGCCCCCAAAATAGCCGTTCTTGAGATCACGCTGACCGCCCTGCTTTGCGGCCTGTCGGCCATCGCCGCCCACGCTCAGCAGGCGACAGGATCGCCTGCAACCGACTCGCCCGCTATCGTCCAGCCCGGCGCTCCGGGAACGCCCAGCAAAACGCTCCCGGCCTCTACAACTCCCACTCCTCCGGGCGCCTCGCAGGCCGACATCGATTTCATGCAGGGCATGATCATGCATCACCAGCAGGCGGTCGAGATGACGGCTCTCATCCCCTCGCACACCGAAGACAAGGATGTACGCGCCATCGGAGCGCGCATCAGCCGCTCGCAGTCTGACGAGATCAACTTCATGAAGCGCTGGCTGGTGGCCCGCGGCCAGTCCACCTCCATGGCCATGCCCGGCATGCCGGATATGAACAAGAACGGCGGCTCCATGCTCATGCCCGGGATGCTGACTCCCGCGCAGATGGAGGCGCTGCGCAACGCCCAAGGCGCAGAATTCGACCGCCTCTTCCTCACCGGCATGATTCAGCACCACGGCGGTGCGCTGGTGATGGTGAAGGAGCTCTTCGATTCCCCCGGCGCCGGCCAGGATGCCGACCTCTTCGACTTTGCCACCGATGTCGACAGCGGGCAGAGGGCCGAGATCAGAATTATGCAAAACATGTTGAAGGAGAAACAATGAACCCTGCGCGGGCTCTCGCTTTTCGTTTGGGTATTTTCGTCTGGCCGCCGTGGCTTTCGCCATGGCCGTGATCTGTTCCACTACCGGCTTTTGCAGGCGCAGACCTCCGCGGCCCCGGCTGCTCCCGCTGCCAAGGCAGCTCCCGCCGAAGAAGACCCGTTCGCGCCGCAGCCCCCCGCTCCGCTGCCGCCGGGCATGACCGGCTCGAACCCGAACGATCCGCGCGCCAGCCTGAAGCCCGGCTTCTACGACGCCGGCGAGACAGCGATGGGCATCGAGCACGTCACCTTCCTCAAGAAGCCTCAGACCTTCCAACTTTCGGCCACTGATCCCGACGATCCGGTCGTTCAGAAGACGCTGGGCACCCTCGGCATCGGCGCCATGGTGAACAAGATCCCCAAGCCCATGCAGCTGGTCATCGCCGGACTGGCCTTCGCCAACTCCGATTTCGCCTTCCAGGGAGATCACCTCTTCCAGGGCAATTTCTACGGCGTGAATTTCTACGACATCTCCAACCCGGCCAAGGTCTCGCTGGTCACTTCGCTGGTATGTCCCGGTGGTCAGGGCGACGTCTCGGTCTACGGCAACCTCCTCTTCATGTCTGTCGAAATGCCCAACGGACGCCTCGACTGCGGAACGCAGGGCTTTCCCCCGCCGCCTCCGCCCGAGCCGGGACACGAGCACGAGCGCCGCCTGCCGGCCGCCAGCCCGGAGCGCTTCCGCGGCGTGAGAATCTTCGATATCTCGGACATCAAGAACCCGAAGCAGGTGGCCGCCGTCCAGACCTGCCGCGGATCGCACACCCATACGCTGGTCGTCGATCCCAATGACAAGGACAACGTCTATATCTATGTCTCGGGAACGTCGTTCGTGCGTCAGTCGGAAGAACTGGCCGGCTGTTCAGGTGAGGCCCCGGACAAAGACCCGAACACCTCGCTCTTCCGCATCGACGTGATCAAAGTCCCGCTCGCCGCGCCGCAGGAGGCCGAAGATCGTCTCCAGCCCGCGCGTCTTCATCGATCCCCGCACCGGCGCCATCAACGGACTCAACAACGGCGGCAGCCACGGCAAGGAAGCCGAGAAGCCGGCCGACACCAACCAGTGCCACGACATCACCGTGTATTCGGCCATCGGCCTCGCCGCCGGCGCCTGCTCCGGCAACGGCATTCTGCTCGACATCAAGGACCCCGTACATCCCAAGCGCGTCGACGCCGTCAACGACCCCAACTACTCCTACTGGCACTCGGCTTCGTTCTCGAACGACGGAACCAAGGTGGTCTTCACCGACGAGTGGGGCGGAGGCCTGCAGCCGCGCTGCCGTCCGACCGACCCCAACAAGTGGGGAGCCGACGCCATCTTCAACCTCAAGGACGACAAGCTCTCCTTCGCCAGCTACTACAAGATGCCCGCCGCCCAGGGACCAACGGAAAACTGCGTAGCTCATAACGGATCGCTCGTTCCCGTCCCCGGCCGCGACATCGAAGTGCAGGCCTGGTATCAGGGCGGCATCTCCGTCATGGACTTCACCGACGCGGCGCATCCCTATGAGATCGCCTACTTCGACCGCGGACCCATCGACCCCAAGAACCTCATCCTCGGCGGAGACTGGTCGGCCTACTGGTACAACGGCTACATCTACGGGTCGGAGATCGCGCGCGGTCTCGATGTCTTCAAGCTGGTGCCAACAAAAGACCTGACCCAGAACGAAATCGACGCCGCCAACCTGATCAAGTTCACCGAGCTCAATGTGCAGAACCAGCCGAAGATCACCTGGCCGTCTCACCTGATCGTCGCCAAGGCCTACCTCGATCAGTTGAGCCGCTCGCAGGGGCTGCCCGCAAAACAGATCGCAGGCTTGAACAAGGCGATCGCCCGCGCGCAGAAGTCGAATCTCGGAAAGAAGGATGTGGCCAAGCTCAACGCCATGGCGCCATCTGTGGAGACCGCCTCATCGTCAGCGAAAACCCCGGCCGACGCCAGCCGCCTCCACGCGCTGGCGCAGATCCTGCAGGCTCCGACAGCTTAGCAGTTGCGAACCACTAACGAGAGCACCGGAGCAATCCGGTGCTTTTTTGTTCAGAAGCGAGTAGCGCCTGTCATGCCAGCCGATCTATCAATCCTCAACCCGGTCGATGACCGTCACGCCGGCTTGCCGGAACTCCTGCTCCATCCGCTCCACTGACCGGTCGATGTCGATAGCCTGGCAGGCTTCGCGAATCACCACTGCAGGCAGGCCCAGCCGTCGCGCATCGAGGGCCGAGTAGGCCACGCAGAAGTCATAAGCCAGCCCGGCGAGGAACACCCGCTCCAGGCCGCGCTCGCGTAGATACCCGCCGAGACCCGTCGGGGTCGCATGATCGTTCTCGAAGAACGCCGAGTAGGAGTCCATGTCGATCCCATGTCCTTTGCGCAGGATCAGCTCGGCCTGCGGCAGATGCAGCAAGGGATGAAAATCGGCTCCGCTGGTTCCCTGCACGCAGTGCTCCGGCCAGAGTATCTGCGGTCCGTGCGCGGTGTCGATGCTCTCGAATGCGTTACGCCCCGGATGACGCGCCGCAAACGACAAGTGCCCCTTCGGATGCCAGTCCTGCGTAAGCACGATGTGTCTGAATTTCCGCGCGGCCCTGTGGATCGGCTCGATCACCCGGTCGCCATGCGTGACAGCCAGCGTGCCGCCCGGGCAAAAGTCATTCTGTACGTCGACTACGACCAGCACATCCTCCGGAGCGATTCTTTCGGGAGCGATTTTCATCTCCTTCACATGATGCCAAATTCGTCGCTGCGACTCGGGTAAAGTGAATGCATCGTGATCATTAACCTCGCACGACGCGCACATAACCACAATTGGGAACTGGACCCGATCACGCGGTCTCTGCTCGACACCGATTTTTACAAGCTGCTGATGCTGCAGTTCATCTGGAAGAACTTCCCCACGGTGGAGACGTCGTTTTCGCTTGTGAATCGCTCGACCAACGTGCGTCTCGCCGACCTGATCCGTCTCGGTGAGCTTCGCGAACATCTGGAGCACATAAAAAAGCTGCGCTTCCACAAGTCAGAGCTCATATGGCTCGCGGGCAACACGTTCTATGGGAGGCGCGGAATCTTCGAGCCCGAGTTCCTCGACTGGCTCGAACACGATTTCCGGCTCTCTGACTATGAATTGTCGGTTGAGGACGGGCAATTCTCGCTCACGTTTCGCGGCCTGTGGACGGAGGCGACGATGTGGGAGATCCACTCGCTTTCCGCCATCAGCGAATTGCGGACGCGGGCAGCCTTGAAGCATCTGACCGAATTCGAGCTGGACATCCTGTATGCGCGCGCGAAAACCAGGCTCTGGGAAAAGATGGAGCGGCTTCGCGGCATTCCCAGGCTGAGGGTGAGCGATTTCGGCACGCGGCGAAGGCACAGCTTCCTCTGGCAGGAATATGTGGTCAAGGCCATGAGCGACGTGCTGGGCGATGGCTTCACCGGGACGTCGAACACGTATCTGGCCTACAAGCACGACCTCGAGGCGATCGGCACGAACGCGCACGAGCTGCCGATGGCCCTTGCGGCCATGGCGAACAACGATGACGAGCTGCGAGCGTCGCAATACCGCCTTCTCGAGTTATGGCAGCAGACCTATCAGCGTGAATTGCTCATCATGCTCCCCGATACCTTCGGCACGACGCAGTTTCTCCGCAACGCTCCCGACTGGGTAGCGGACTGGACCGGGCAGCGCGCCGACAGCCAGGATCCGTTCATCGCCGGCGATGAATACATCGCATGGCTGGAAGAGCGGGGCCGCGACCCGCGGCAGAAGCTGTTCATCGCCTCGGATGCTCTCGATGTGGACAAGATTCTTCAGCTGCATGCTTACTTCGCCGGCATCCCGCGCAACGGTGCTCGACTCGACGACTTTCGTACCGCGGCTGATTTTCTCGATGAGCGCAAGTGGACGCCCGAGCGGCGCATCCGTTTCAGCGCCGGCTGGGGCACTCTGCTCACCAACGATTTTCGCAACTGCAATCCCCAGGGGCCCAATATTCTCGATAATGACGGCTTCGAGCCCATAAGCATCGTATGCAAGCTCTCCGAAGTGAACGGAAGACCCGCCGTGAAGCTGTCCGACAATTTCCAGAAAGCGCTCGGGCCACCCGACCAGATCGAGCGTTATCGGCACGTCTTCGGGCTGGCGGGCGTCGCGGATATTCCCGTCCTGGTCTGAGTCCCGCTGAATCCTCGGCCCGAAAATCCCCGGTCGACGCGCAAACCACAGCAGCGGTGAATCCGAGACGGCGTGCACAAAAATATATGTGCCGACAGAAATAGGCAATAGATCGGCAGGATCGGGATACCGCTTGATCCATGCTCTTCCGTAATCTTTGAGCTGTGGAAGTTAACGGCCGGCCATTCCATGCCGTTCGATCACAGACATCTGAGGTGAAAACAATGCAGAAGCGCAAATTGGGAAAGAGCAATCTGGAAGTTTCGGCCCTCGGGCTCGGGTGCATGGGCATGAGCTTTTCCTATGCTCCTCCGTTTCCGGACAGGCAGGAGATGATCTCTCTTCTGCGCACAGCCGTGGAACGCGGCATCACGTTCTTCGATACGGCGGAAGTCTATGGCCCCCACACCAACGAGGAGCTGGTCGGTGTGGCCCTGGCTCCGCTGCGCGACCAGGTGGTGATCGCGACCAAGTTCGGCTTCAATCTCAATCTCGATGGAAGCCCCGGCTGGCAGGGACTGAACAGCCGGCCCGAGCGCATCAGGCAGGTTGCCGAGGCCTCGCTCAAGCGGCTCCGAACCGACGTGATCGATCTCTTCTATCAGCACCGCGTCGACCCGGACGTCCCGATCGAAGACGTAGCCGGAGCAGTCAAGGACTTGATCCACGCAGGCAAGGTCAAGCACTTCGGTCTTTCCGAAGCGGGTGTCGGAACGATCCGCCGCGCGCACGCCGTGCAGCCGGTAACCGCCCTGCAAAACGAATACTCACTGTGGTGGAGGAAGCCCGAAGCGGAAGTGATCCCTACCCTCGAAGAGCTCGGCATCGGTTTGGTTGCCTATAGCCCGCTGGGCAAAGGATTCCTGACCGGAAAGATGAACGAAAACACCGAGATTAAAAGCGGCGATTTCCGCAGCACTCTGCCCCGCTTCACGCCCGAGGCTCGCAAGGCCAACCAGGCTGTCGTCGATCTCCTCACCAGCATCGGCAAAAAGAAGAAGGCAACGCCTGCGCAGGTTGCGCTCGCCTGGCTGCTGGCGCAGAAGCCGTGGATCGTGCCGATTCCCGGCACCACCAAGCTGCATCGCCTGGACGAGAACATCGGCGCGTTGGCAATCGAGCTTACACCCGACGATCTCCGCCAGATTGACGAAGCTGCTTCGAAGCTCAAGGTCGAAGGCGATCGCTATCCGGAGCACATCGAAAAGATGACCGGCCTGTGAGCGGCACCGAGCGCAAACGCCAATGGCCCTGACCTTCAGTGGCGACCAGAGGAGTCCCAGAGGAGCCAAAGATGAAAGCTCTGCTTTATTGGACCCTGGCATTTGTCGTTGCGCTCAGTGGACTTGCGCACGCGCAATCTCCAGCCGGCAAACGTCCAGCCCCTGGTTCCGACAAGGAGAGGCTGATCGGCGCGTGGCATCTCGTCTCTATGGAGGATCCAGACGCGGATGGGAAAATGCATCGCATTACCGACAGGAAGGGGATGCTGATCTACACAAGCGACGGCCACATGTCAGTGCAGCTCATGCTCCCCGAGTCACAGTCCCGCGTATCCAATGATTACGTGCTTAACGGATATGAAGCTTCCTTCGGCAGCTACGACGTCGATGAAGCGGCGCACACGGTCACGCATCACGTGCAGGGATCGATCACGCACGGACTCGTCGGTCAGGATCTGCCCCGCGCGTACCAGTTTTCCGACGGACGCCTGATAATCAAATCGACTCGTCCAGACGAACACTGGTCGGTCACGTGGGAACATTACTGACCGGTCTGCAAAAGACATCGAGTAAGGAGTTAGATCACATGGAAATCAAGAGAGCCGGCACCCAGGCTTCCGCCAAAGGTCCGTCAGATTGGTTCACCGGCACCGTACGAATCGATCCGCTGTTTCAGGCGCCCGATCCCGCATTTGTGCAAGGCGCCAGCGTCACCTTCGAGCCGGGTGCACGCACCGCATGGCACACGCATCCGCTCGGTCAGACACTCATCGTCACATCCGGCTGCGGCCGCGCGCAGCGTTGGGGCGGGCCAGTCGAGGAGATCCGGCCTGGGGACGTCGTCTGGTTTTCACCCGGAGAAAAGCACTGGCACGGTGCGGCGCCCACCACGGCCATGAGCCATATCGCTATTCAGGAAAAGCTCAACGGCAAGGTCGTCGACTGGCTGGAGCAGGTAAGCGACGACCAGTATGGCGCTTGATCCTGCGGACATTGCGCAGTCTATTCCCCGCGCAAAGCCTGAATGGGATCGACGGATGCGGCACGGCGCGCGGGCATGGCTGAGGCTGCGAGAGCCAGCACGAATACGGCGATCGCTGTCAGCATCATCACCACCGGATCGAACGGGCTCACATGAAAGAGGAAGGATCGCAGGACGCTCGATGCCACCGCCGCTCCTGCGAGACCGAGTACGCAACCAATAGCGGCGAGCTTGAGGCCCGAGATCAGGATGAGGCGCATGATGTGCGAACGCTGCGAGCCGAGGGCCATGCGGATGGCCATCTCCTGGACGCGTGAGGCGACGGAAAAAGCAATGACGCTGTAGATGCCAAGCACGGCCAGCAATACCGCAGCCAGAGCAAAACTGGAGATGATGATGGTGTTGAAGCGGCGTGGTGCTTCACTCTGGGAGACGACCTGCTCCATGGTTTGTACCTGGGTGAGCGGCAGTTGCGCATCGATGGAACGGACAGTTGCGCGGAGAGCGTTCTCCATTTGCTCGGGAGGCAGAGCGGAACGCAGAACGATGTAGCCGCTATTGCCATTCAAATCGGTAGGCTGGGCCGTAGTGCCGGCATCTTTTTCCAGCTGTGCGACGGGCTGATAGAACTGCTCGGACGCGTCGGCGTCCGGCGAGGTGAGCTTTGCATCGGCCACTTCTCCCACAACCGTCATCCATGAGGTTCCCGACTTCACGGTGCCGACGCGCATGCGCTTTCCGATCGGATCCTGATGCGGCCAATAGTGCTCGGCGAATTCGTGGTTCACAATGATGACGAGCTGATTATTGGCGTTGTCGGACTCGGTGAAGTAACGGCCACGAATCAGCGGGGTGCCGATGGCCTTAAAGTAGTCGCCGATGACCTGGGAAGGCGAAGCAGCGGTCTGGTCGGGACCGCGGGGATCGACATAACCGTCGACGACAAATGCCTCAATGCCGTCTCCCGTGGTGGGAATGGTGCTGGTGAGACCAACCGCCTGCACGCCCGGCAGTTGGCGGAGCCGCTGCAGCAGCGTGTTGTTGAATGTGTCGATCTGCGCTTGCGTGGAGTATTGTTTCTGCGGCAGCGAATATGCAGCGGTAGTCACGTGGTCAGGATGAAACCCAAGATCGACAGTATTCATGTTGCTGAAGCTGCGCAGCAACAGGCCGGAAGCGGTCAGCAGGATGAGAGCCACGGCGATTTCCACGACCACAAACGTGGAGCGCAGCCGCGCGTGGCTGCCGCCAGCTGAGCCGCTACGCCCGCCTTCCTTCATCGAGGCATTGACGTTGGTGCGGAGAGCAGCGAAGCCTGGAGCTAAGCCACAGAAGAACCCGGTGAGCAATGCAAGCAGAAACGCAAACCCGGCGACCGTCCAGTTCAGCGAGATCTCGTTGATCAGCGGCATGGTTTCCGGCAGAAGATTCTTCCCGATGGCAAGGGCGAGTGCGGCGAGTCCGATGCCGATAATGCCGCCGCTTACGCTGATGGCCAGGCTCTCGAGAATCATTTGCCGGAGCACGGTAAGTGTGGACGCCCCGAGGGCGAGCCGCACAGCGGTCTCCCGCTGACGGCGAATGGCACGGACCAGCAGAAGTCCCGCAAGATTAGCGCAGGCGATGAGCAGCACGACCGCAACGGCGAAAAAGAGCATCCGCAGAAGCGGACGAGTTTGTAGCGTGGTAATTTGCTGCAGCGGGTAAACCACGGGCTTGATGCGAAAGTTTGCTTCGTCAGGCGGATAGTTGCGCATGATCTGCTGCGCCACCCGTTCCGCATCGCTCTGGGCCTGCGCCGGAGTAATCCCGGGCTTCAGGCGACCAACCAGATTCAGGTACCAGCTGGCGTTGGCCTCGGGGGAAAGCTCCTGCGGGGAAAGGCTCATTGGAACCCAGAGTTCGCTCCGGTTGAGCCGGCCGGGAAAGAGTGGGAACTCGAAATTGCGCGGCATCACGCCAATGATGAGATACGGTTTGCGATCGAGCAGAATCTTTGTGCCCAGGATGCTCGCGCTGCCATTGAAGCGGCTCTTCCAAGTGGCGTAGCTGAGGACCGCGACCTGCTGCTTCTGCCGATCCTCCTGATCGGTGAAGACGCGGCCCATGAACGGCGCAACACCGAGCGCGGAGAAGACCGATGACGTCATGCGCGCAGCGACAATCTGGGCGGGTTGGCCGAGGCCGGAGAGTTCGAACCCGCTATACCCATACCCGCCAAGTGCTTCGAATGAGCGGGTGTCACGCGGGTAAACGACGACTTCAGGACCGGTGACGGGTCCGGAGTCGTGCTGGCCCCAGTCCGTGCCGCTGACCTGATCACCGAGCGTAACCAGGCGGTCCGCGTTGGGAAACGGTAACGGCCGCAGCAGTACTCCATCGACAATGGAGAAGATGGCGGTCGTGGCACCGATCCCGAAGGCCAGCATGAGCACCGCGGTCGCGGTGAACCCCGGGGATTTGCGCAGTTGCCGGAAGATCAGCTTCAGGTCGGAAACAATGCCGTGCATGAATTCCTCGAAGACGGGTTAGCCGTTAGACGGAGGCTCCGCTCATACCGTACATGCGCCAAATCATGAACCTCGGCCTTTTTACTTATTAGTTGGGGAACTAAAACGCAGAAACCTCCGTATGTTCCTACGAAGAGCTTCGTCATTGCCACGTAGGAGCGCGAATGGCAATCCATTGGTGGAATCTCGAAATCGGATTCGTTTTGGGGGCAGCTCTGGGAGCGGTCGCCGACTGGAAGATTGGCGCCAGGCTGAGAAAGCAGGCCGAGCTGCGGGCGCTCACCCGCGATTACGCTTCTCTGGCCGGCCAGTATGCCCAACACCGCATCTGCGATGACGGAACCCATGAGCCGACCGGCGGGACAGTCGAAGTCACCTGGCAACCCGGCGACGGCCTGCTCGAGGCGTCGGGCTTTAACGCCAAAGGCCACCCCGAATGGCACAGCTACATCCGCATGAGCCGGGAATACGCCGGGACGGGCATCGGTCACTACAACAACGTCAATTCGATCCACGGCGGAATCCAGCAGGTCATCTATACGAAGCAGACCCGGACCTTCAATGTCAGAGGAATCGACCACACCCGAAAAGAGTTCACCCACTCCTGGAAGTCCAAGCAATAAATCTCGTCCTCTCGGCGAGTCATCGTGGCTGAATCGATCGGGCTGGCTCAATCGTCGCGCACATTCGAACGCTCACTTTTCTGGCCGAGTATTTCCACAAAACCGCTAAACTGGAATTAGGTGACAAATCAAAAGCCCGGCTGGATGCCAGTCGGGCTTTTATGTTTGCCATAAGGGTAAGCCGAGGTAAACCATCCAGAATGAGATCTTTACACTCAAAGCTCCTGAAATGAATACTTTACGATGCGCTGGTTTAAAATCAACCAGTTACAAACCATAGAGGGGGAGGGGGGAGTGGTCACGCCGCCTGGTCCCGCGCCTCACCCAGCGTTACGCGCGCTGTCATCTTGCGCCGGCCGCGATAGAAAGTCACCGTCACCGTGTCGCCCGTCTGGTGCCGGTTCATGATGTCCGAGATGTCCTGAGTATCGGTCACCTCCTGGTCGTCGATGCCAACGATCAGGTCGCCGCCGAGGTAGATCTGCATATTGCCGAGGTAAGCCGTCTCATTCCCTCCGCGCAGGCCCGCCCGCTCCGCCGCGCCGTTGGGCAGCGTCCGCTGGATGAGCACACCGGAGTCGACCGGCAGGCCGATCTGACCGGCGAGATTGGGGTCGATGGGCAGCGACACGATGCCCAGCGACGGCCTCCGTACCCGGCCGTACTTCTGGAAGTCGCCGAGCACCACCTTGGCCGTGTTGATGGGAATGGCGAAGCCGATTCCTGCGTTCTGCTCAACGCCCTCATTGCCTGTCGCGATGAGCGAGTTGATGCCGATCACCTCGCCCCGCGAGTTGAGCAGCGGTCCGCCCGAGTTGCCGGGGTTGATCGCGGCGTCGGTCTGGATAGCCTTGTCGATGGTTGCGCCCTGGGGGCCGTGGATGGAGCGAATCGCGCTGATGATGCCGGTGGTCATCGTCCCCTGCAGCCCGAAAGGATTCCCGATGGCGTACACCTTCTGCCCGACGACGAGATTTTTCGAGTCGGCGAGCACTGCCGGAGCGAGATTCGGCAGGTCAATCTGCAGCAGCGCCAGGTCATGGCTCGGATCGCGCCCGATCACCCGCGCCTTCGCGCGGCGCTTGTCATAGGTAGTCACCTCGATCTTCTGTGCGTCGGCAACAACGTGATAGTTGGTGAGAATGTGTCCCTGCTTGTCGAGGATGAACCCGGAACCCTGCCCCTGCTGCGGCACCAGCCCATAGAAGAAGTTGAGTCCGACGGTCGACGACGTAATGTTGACCACTGACGGCAGCGCCTTCTTGTAGACGGAGATGTTGTTGCTCTCCTCAGCATCGAACTCGGGCGCCGCGTGAGCCTCGGTGAGCGTCAGGGGCGACGAGTCCCTGCCGGCGAGCGTGATCTCACGAAGGGGCCCGGCATGCCGCGAAGTGAGGTACCAGAACGCGCCAACAATGACGAGGACGAGGACGAGTCTGCGAACGATCATGACTGAAACTCTCTAAACCCGCCGTGCTTCGGCACAGACCGGGCCATATCTGATTTTATCGGTTCTGAAGATTTCAAACCCGAGCGGCCGCCGCGAGTTCCGAGAAGATGCGCTCGACCTGCTTCTGCGTCTCGGCGAGAGGTCCGTCGTTTCGAATGACGTAGTCGCAGAGTGGAATCTTCTCGCGGTCGGGAATCTGGGCTGCGAGCCGCGCTCGCGCATCAACTTCCAGGTCCTTTGCAGGCACCCCGCTGCCGGTCATGCGAGCCAGGTAGCGCGCGATCTTCAGCTCATCCGGCGCAGTCACGAGGATGAGACGGTCAAAGCGCTCGCGCCAGCCTGGCGCTGTGCCCTGCGCATCGGCCTCGAAGATGACTGCCGACTCGACGATGACAACGGCATTCGGATCTTCGGCGAATACGCGTTCCGCCCATTCCCGCTGAGCAGCAATGACAGCCGGATGAACGATGCGGTTGAGTTCCTGAAGCCGGTTCTGCCGAAATGCGAGATCGGCCAGCATGGCGCGGTTTAACGTTCCGTCGGTTCGGACAACCTCAGCCCCAAAGTGCTCGACGATCTCGCGGTAAATGGTCTGTCCCGGTGACATGAGCTCGCGTCCGACGGCATCGGCTTCGATCACGTGAGCGCCCAACGAGCGGAACATGCTCGCGACAGTCGTCTTTCCGCTTCCTAAGCCACCGGTCAGTCCGGCACGCAGCATGATGGTTCCTGAAAGTGGAATTCAACCCCCGCTACACTGTATCAATGCAGTCGATCGAGCGAATCCGGGAAGTGCTGGAGCTGATCGTATGCCCGGCGTGCCAGGGATCACTCAACCTCGCATCCGACACCGTGCTGTGCAACGTATGCGGACGCCGATACCCGGTGGTGGATGGTATCCCCGTTCTCCGGCCGGAACAGTCGATCACCGGGCCTACACCCGCATAACAGCTCGAAAGCGGGCTGTTGAGTGTGGGTGCACTGAAGTGGTACGATCCTGATCTCGCGAAAACAAATTGCGGGCCGATGGAAACCATATGTGCCTGACCTGCGTACTCAATCTTGATAGTGGCAGGTGGCCTTTGATAGGTCTGCTGATTTGATACTGGAAACAAAATGCGATCGGGATTGTGGATGAATTGCAGGGATGGCAGCAACACTCGGTGTCGGTTTGGTGTCTAAGCAGACAAGCCCGGTGAGTTGGGCCGCGGCAGGAGATGAAACGATGACGGAAGACAGCAGAGTCGAGAAATTCGCGGTGACTGAACTTGCAGGTCTACGCAATGCACTCATGCAGTCCGGAATCGACCTCTGGCAGGCGGCCGAAGTGCTGTCGACATTTCTTGCCGGTCGCGGCTACGGAGTCAGTGCCGATCAAGCCCGCGATGCTGTGCTGCGTCTTGAGGGCGCAGGATGCTCTTATGAATGCATGCAGAGCGAACTCGAGCGGGTCGCACTGGTGATGTGACTCAGCTTCCGCATTGATCCCTATCTTTCAAGATTGCTCTCGCGTGTAAAGTGCGCGCGCCTTAAGATCGCAGTGTTCGTAACTTCTTCCCTTAAGGCGATACTCAATGAGGCGCACAGCAATTCTCGTGTTCATGGCCACAGTTCTTGTGACGGCACAGGACTCACATTCCGCCGCGAGTCAGGCAGCGAGCGCGAATGATCGCACAATTGTCTTGCATGCGGCGCATATGTTGGATGTTGCCGCAGGAGAGATTGTCGTCCCCGGTGAGGTTTTGATCCGAGGCGAACGTATCGTTGCGGCGGGGTCGCATGTTGATCGCCCGGCAGGCGCTCAGGTAATCGATCTGGGTGAAGCAACGTTGATGCCCGGTTTGATCGACGCTCACGTGCATTTGTTTCTGCATCCGGGAGCCGAGGATCTGCAGACAGTTCAAGAGTCGGTTCCACAGCGCACGATCACCGCAACGCTTGCTGCTCGGGATGATCTGATGGCGGGTTTCACGGCCGAGCGCGACATGGGAACAGAGGGTGCAGGCTCGGCCGACACGGCGGTTCGGAACGCGATCGATGATGGTTCAATCCCAGGACCACGGCTAAGGATCAGCGGCAATGCGATCGACATTCTGGGTGGGCACGAGGATGCGAACGACTTCAACCCGGCGCAGCATGTGCTCTCGAACGCGACCTACGCCAACGACTCCGAACAAATAGTCGAGGCGATTCGTGAGCAGCTCAAGGAGGGATCGGACTTCGTCAAGATGTACGAGACAGGTAAGGACTCCATCCGAAATGGAGTTTTCTCGACTCCGTATCAATACACCACGGCGCAGCTGAAGGCTGCTGTCGATGAGGCGGCACGGGTGGGCAAAAAGGTGGCGGTACACGCCATGGGCGAGCCGGGCACACTCTACGCGGCGCAGGCGGGCGTGGCGTCGATCGATCACGCGGCGCAGTTGAGTTCGGAGACAATGCGCATCATGCGCGAGAAGCAGATTCCGGCGGTGCCGACATTCACCATCTTCGAGTACTTTGCCGATCACGCAGCAAATCCTGAGGTAGCGGCGAGAGAGCGCGCGATGTTCGACTATCACGCGGCGGCGTTCAAGAAGCAGATGGCGGCGGGGATTCCGTTTGCGGTGGGTTCGGATGTGGGACCGTTTCCGCACGGCACCCAGGCCCGGGAACTAGTGCTGATGAACAAGCTGGGAATGCCAGCCGCCGCCGTCCTGAAGGCAGATCTAATCAACGGCGCCAAGCTGCTTGGCTGGGACGGACAGATCGGCGAGCTCAAGGCTGGATACTATGCTGACGTCATTGCCGTACCCGGAAATCCACTCGAGGACATCAGCGTCACCCAGCATGTTTCTTTCGTGATGAAAGGCGGCGCGATCTACAAGCGGCCCTGATTTCCCATCATATCGCCTTGTCGGCTATCGCTAAAGACTGGTCGAGGGCGGCCACCCCCATGTCTATCTCCTCCCTGGTGATGATCAGGGGTGGGGCCACGACAAAGTGGCTGATCCAGGCCTGGAGGGACACCCCCCGCTTGAGCATGTCGGCAGCGACCTGCTCGACTACGGCCGGCTTGCCATCCACCTTGTCCTGCATGGTGTTGAAGGGGGTCTTCGCCTGCTGGTCGCGTACCAGTTCCACGGCCCAGAAGAGGCCCAGTCCGCGGACTTCCCCGATGGACGGGTGCCTGGGCTTCAGCGCGTGGAGCTTCTCTCCGAGATACTTGCCCATCTCGCGGGCGCGGGCGACCAGGTCGAGGCGCTGCATCTCGTGGATGGCGGCGACGGCCGGGGCCAGGGTCATGGGGTGGGCTTCGTAGGTGTGTCCGTGGGCGAAGAAGTGGTCCTCAAAGTACTCGGCGATCTTGCTGGTGGTGGCGCAGAGGCCGAGCGGGACGTAGGCGGAGGTGATGCCCTTGGCGGTGACGAGGATGTCGGGCTTGACGCCCCAGTTGTCCATGGCGAACCACTCGCCGGTGCGTCCCCAGCCGGACATGACTTCGTCGGCGATGAGCAGGACACCGTGACGGTCGCATATCTCGCGCAGCTTCGGCATGTACTCCTTCGGTGGGACGAGGACTCCGTTGGTGCCGACGACCGGCTCGACGATGACCGCCGCAACGTCACTCTCGTTGGCGATCATGTGCTCGAGGTAGTCGGCGCAAGCGATTCCGCAGCCCGGATAGGTGTGTTTGATGGGGCACTTGTAGCAGTTGACTTCGGGGGCGAAGACGAAGCCCTGGCCTTTGCCGCCGACGGACTCGAGCGGCCAGCGGCGCGGATCTCCCGTCGCGGCGATCGAGGCCATTGTTGACCCGTGATAGGAGCGGTAGCGGGCGAGGATCTTGGTCTTGCGGGTGTACATGCGGGCGATCTTGAAGGCGGCTTCGTTCGCTTCGGTGCCCGAGGTGGTGAAGAAGAATTTATTGAGGCCCTCGGGGAGGACTTCGAGGAGGAGGCGGCTGAGCTCCACCCGGGTGTCAGTAGCGTAGCCGGGCATGATGTAGGGCAGCTTGCGGGCCTGCTCGGCGATGGCCTCGATGACGGCCTGGTTCTTGTGGCCGAGATTCGAGCACATCAGCTGCGAGGAGAAGTCAAGGTAGCGATTGCCCTTGGCGTCAGTAAAGTAGCAGCCCTCGGCATCGACGACGTGCATCGGGTTCCAGGAGCGCTGGTACTTCCAGGTTCCGTAGTTCAGCTTTTTCGTCCAGCTCACCACCTCTTCGGTGGTCATGGTGGGGGATTCAGGGGCGGCGGTTTCGATGGGGTTCATGGTGCGGTTCCTTCGTCCCCACTACTATACCCCCCTCCCCCCACCCCCTCCCTGTGATTTGCTACCGATTCATTCCATTGGACTTAACGAATTGTGGATTGCTACTGATTCATAACAAATGACTTAACACTAAACATCTGAAAACAGACGAGTTACCGAGTGGATGATGAGTTAGCTCTTCCTATTTCGGGAATTCGACACGTAAGGCTGACGTCGTCCTTCCATAAAGCAGAAAGCCCGCCGGGTTGGCGGGCTTTCTGGTCACTATTTCCATTCTAGCTGGTTTGGGAAAATTGTCGGCCACAAATAGGCAGGGATTAGGGATTAAGGCTCAGGGATCAGGAATCAGGAACGGCACCACGCAAGCCAAGCTCGGGGATGGGGCCTCAGCGGGCGGAGACGATGGCGCGATATTGAGAGAACATTTGCAGCCGCCACCGGAGGATGATGCCGAAGGCCAATATGAAGAACAGGCCCGCTGTCTGCTGGATGGACATGATGGAATCGAAATAGTCCCGAGCGAAGTAGCGTATTGCCGCCAGGGCGATGATCACGATGAAAAAGGCTTTCGAGCGGTGCATGACAATTTCGTCGCCTCTGATCGCAAGTCGCGAAGTAATGAGAAGCGGCCAGGAAAGCAGAAAAGCACCAATCAGGAACGCGACCGCAGCCCAGAGAAACGGCACGCGAAACGCCGGGACCAGAAACATGCAGAACCCGGTGCTCATGCCGAGCGGCGGGATGAGAATCTTGCGGACTGTTACCGCAGTCCTTGCCTCACGGACTCGCCAAACGATTACGCCTATAAGGCCCAATACGGAGACGAAGGCGGAAGTTCCCAGAACATGCGGATCGAGGTGCATTTGGAGACGGGCGTACAGCTATTTTAGCAATATTGATCCGGGTTGGCTGATCACGTGAACCGGCAAATCCGGACGCTTGCATGCGTTATATGGCGCAAGCTTTCTCGGTCGGCGTTGGAGTTTGGCAACAGATATTTCTGATGTGAGGCGCATCACAGCGTAGCGCCCGCCGGAAAGCATAGATTGTTCCACGTTGGGCGTACCGAACCCGGAACGCCGACGTCCGCTTTGCTGGTTTCTCAGGAGGCCGGAACCCAACGCCTCCGTTACTCCGCGACGCCTCCGCTCCCTGCCGATGTGAAGACTTCCCTCGAGGGCTGCGCCATGAAATTCTCGATCTGTGTCGTTAACAGGAAGCACACTGCTTCCTTCGGGATTGTGAGCTTGCTGCTTGCAATCGCGCCGCTGTGGCTGATGCTGGCCGCAACTAACACGTCTGCGCACGCTCAAGCGTCCGATGGCGCTGTCTCCCCTAGCACGAGCGCCAGCACCGCCTCCTCGCCCGCGGACTGGACCCAGTTCCTCAGAGACAACATGCAGCGCTGGAATCCGTACGAGACGGTGCTGAACGTGAGCAATGTCGGAGCTCTCGGATTGAAGTGGAGCTATACGACGGGAGGCCGGATATACTCCTCGCCCGCAGTGGCCAACGGGGTGACTTATATCGGCTCAGGAGATGGCAATCTGTATGCGCTGAATGCCAGCAACGGCGCCCTGATCTGGAAATATTCCACGGGGGGCGCTGTGTATTCCTCGCCCGCAGTGGTGAATGGGGTGGTTTATTTCGGCTCGGATGACGGCAACTTATATGCATTGAACGCGAGCACTGGCGCCAAGCTGTGGAGTAATAACACCGGCAATGGGGTGCGGTCTGGAGCCACAGTAGTGGATGGGGTAGCTTATTTCGGTTCTAGTGCCCTGAGCGCCAGCACTGGCACGATGCTGTGGAGTCTCCCTATTCCGTATGGCTCGTTTGCCCCTCCTGCAGTGGTGAATGGCGTGGTTTATCTCGGGTCCGACGATTTCAATGTATATGCGCTGAACGCCAACACGGGCGCCAAGTTGTGGAGCTACATGACATCGTTCAACGTTGATTCCTCGCCTGTAGTGGCCAATGGTGTGGTTTATATCGGTAGTGTCGACGGCGCAATGTATGCGCTGGACGCCAGCAACGGCGCCCAGCTGTGGCACTTTGCTAACGGCGCCTTTGCCGTACAGTCCTCGCCCGCAGTGGCGAACGGCGTGGTCTATATCGGCTTCGAAAATGGCAGCTATTTAAACCATAGCGACGTATACGCGCTAAACTCCAGCACCGGCGCTCCTCTGTGGAGCTTTACGGCTCTGATTCCGTCTTCGCCCGCGCTTGCCGACGGCGTGGTTTATTTCGGCTCCGTCGACGGCAACGTTTATGCGTTGAACTCCAGCACCGGCGTTAAGTTGTGGAGCTTTAACACGGGAAGCCAAATAGCGTTTTCCTCGCCCGCAGTGGTGGACGGGACAGTGTATATCGGTTCAGGAAGCCAGATTTACGCCTTCGCGCTGGGGGGTGCCACTGCCGATCTGTTCCTGCGGATACAACCCACTCCGACGACGGTCCAGCAGGGCGATTTGATCACTTACGCCTTCCCGGTATGGAACCTTGGTCCAGACAACGCTGTTCACGAAGTGCTGAACACTCAGGTGCCGGCGGGAACAACCTTCGACTACATCCGCATCTCAGGTACGCCGGGGCTGGGGACGTGCACAACTCCACCCTACGAGGGAACTGGAGAGATCGTCTGCCACGAAAACAGCAGTATGGCTTCGAACACTACGTGGACGGTGCGTCTGACGGTCAAGATGACGGCGCCTGTGGGGACTGTTATCACCGAGAGTGCAGCCACCCTTGCGGACACGCCTGATCCGAATCTAGCCAATAACACGGCGACAGTGAGCATCAAGGTGCAGTAAGGAGAAGGCCGCACAAAGAACTATGCTCTTGACGGGCTCTGCGGAATCGGAGCCCGCCCTCTTTCTGTCCCTGCGGATTGCCAACAGCATCGATCAGGTGTGACCCGCATCACTGCGTAACGCGCAGGAAAGGGTAAATTGATCAGCGTTGGGCGTACCGAACCCGGAACGCCGACGTCCGCTTCGCTGCTTTCTCAGGAGGCCTTAACCCAACGCCTCCATCTTCCTCCGCGACGCCTCCGCTCCCTGCCGATGTGAAGACTTCCCTCGAGGGCTGCGCGATGAAATTCTCGATCTGTGTCGTTAACAGGAAGCACACTCGTTCCTTCGGGATTTCGAGCTTGCTGCTTGCAATCGCGCCGCTGTGGCTGATACTGCTGGCCGCAGTAAACACGCCTGCGCACGCTCAGGCTTCTCCTCCGTCCTGGGTGCAGGCCTTCGGCTCCTCAGGAACTGGCAATAACATCTCCAATGCCACCAAGGTAGGGCCTGACCAGAATCTGTACGTCGTTGGGCAATTCAGCTCAACCGCAGACTTTGGAGGCACCAAGCTTACCTCAGCCGGCGGGCTCGATATCTTCGTTGCGAAGTACAGTTCCTCCGGAGCGCTCCAGTGGGTAGCGCAGGCGGGCGGTACCGGTGACGATGCAGCTCGCGGTGTCGACCTGGACACAGATGGGAACGTATACGTGACTGGAAGTTTCTCTGGTGTCGCAACCTTCTATTCAGCAAACCCGAAGGACAAGAAAATAACCGTAGATCCAGGCGCGGGAAACGGAGGGACATTCCTGGCCAAATACACTTCTTCCGGCACTCTCCTTTGGGTCCAGACAGGCATTTCGTTGAACTACGGAATCGCCGGATACGGGGTGGCAGTGGATGCCGCAGCCCAGACCGTTTATATCGCTGCTCAGGCCTCCCAGGTTACCGCAACGCTCTCGTCCGCAGATGGAACCAATCATGTAGTTATCGGCGCTAACCAGCTTGGCCTGGCCTTCATGATGTTGGCCAAGTATGATACCAACGGCAATTTCCAGTGGGTGCAAACGGGCGCGGCTTGTTGCGGCGCTTTGTTTCCCCTTGGGGTCGCGGTCGACGGGGAGAACAACGCGTATGCCTTTGGCTGGTTCCAAGGTTGTTGTGCCTACTTTGACACCGCCGACGGCCCACTCATAAATGTGAACGGTTTCGGTCCCAGCGATACCTTCCTGGTGAAGTACGACAAAAATGGCGATTTCAAGTGGATGAATGACATCGGCGGATACAAGGCCGAACCAGGCGCGGTCACGATAGGCTCGAGCGGAGAGATTACGCTGGTGGGCTTTATCGGGAACATCAACTATGGTTCACCGAGTGAGGCCGAGACGATTGTGTCTTCCCAGCCCCCGGGAACAAACATCAGCCTGGGCGGCGGTATATTCACCAACCCTTACAACATCGATGAAGTCATCGCCACTTACAATCCCGCCGGGGTTCTAATACGAGCGCTGCGGCGCGGCGCATCGGGGAATGAGAATGCGACGGGCGTTGCCTATGACTCGCGGGACAATCTTTACGTTACCGGACTGGTTGAGGGAAATGATCAGCCACAGCTCTTTTTGGACGAATACTCAGGCAAGAATCTGCTTTGGGAAGCAACCGCAGACGCGGGCATTTGGACGGGACAGGCGGCTACCACCACTCCCGCATTGGCTGTCGATGCCGCGGGCTCGTTCTTTGTGACAGGAGGATATGTGGGGACGGCATCGTTCGGTGACATCAAGCTGAACGGCACGGGCGCGTCGGAAGCATTCGTGGCGGAACTGAACACGGCATTCGCCAATCAGTCTGCCGATCTGTTATTGCGGCTGTACGCCTCTCCGGCGCCGGTCAAGCAGGGCAATCTGCTCACCTTTACTTTCCCGGTGTGGAATCGCGGTCCAAACGTTGCCTATCTTGAGTCGCTGAAGACGCAGGTGCCGGAAGGAACGACGTTCGACTATATACGCATCTCGGGAACGCCCGGGTTAGGCACCTGCACGCATCCGCCCTACCAGGGAACGGGAGAGATCGTCTGCGATGAAAACAGCGCCATGGCTCCGAACACGACGTGGACGCTGCGGTTGACGGTAAAGGTGACGGCTCCGGCGGGCAGCGTCATCACCGAGACGGGAACGGTGATGCAAGTCACACCGGATCCGAAGCCGTCGGACGCGACGTCGAGGGTGAACGTCGCAGTGGAGTAAGCCGAGTCAGCGGGCTATGCCCCTTGTCGGGCTCCGCGGCTTAAGCGGAGCCCGCAGTCTCTTGTCCCTGTGAATTGCGAACCACATCCAGCGGGTGTGATGCGCGTCACTGCGCAATGCCCGGCAAAGAGTAGATTGATCAGCGTTGGGCGTCCCGAATCTGGAACGCAGACATCCGCATTGCTCGCCTAGAGAGGCCGGAACCCAACGCCTCTTTCGCTCACACGTGACGCCTCCGCTCCCCGCCGTTACAAGACTTCCCTGGAGGCTGCGCCATGAAATTCTCGATCTCCGTTACCAACTGTAAGCACTCTACTTCTCTCGGCATTGTGAGCTTGATGCTTGGAATCGCGCCGCTGTGGCTGATGCTGGCTGCAGCCAACACGTCTGCGTACGCTCAACCGGTACAGAGTTTCGGGCCAAAATCGGTGTCAGCCTTCTCCGTGATTTTCGACCCTGATAATGTGCTCTCGGCCGCGGTGCTGGCCGACTTCGGGGGAGTGCCTGCGGTAAAGGCGATGAGCTTTTCTGCGGCGTCAGGGCAGTTTTTCGAGTTCTCAGCAACGGGAGTCGTGGGTAACGATGGCTCCGTCGCGTACGCGGGACCTGATGGCATCGGCTACCCCATGTCGGATCTTTTTTCTCTGGGAAGCATTTCCGGATATGAGGGTCCCCAGTTCGCACTCGTCGGAGTATTTACCAACGGTCACCCGAGCGGATCACCTCCTGCCGACTATAGCTTCAGTGGATTCACTGAGCCAACGACTTTTTCACCGCAGCTCAATCAGGTTTTCTTCATCGGCGATGGCCTGACCGGCACAAACAACAACTCGGGGACGCGGCAGCTGTTTATTGTCCCGGCAAATGCAACCGAGCTGTGGCTGGGCTTTGCCGACGGGGGCTCCTTGGGCGCTTTCAGCGGCCTCCCTGGGTTATATGGCGACAACGCGGGCAGTCTGAACGTATCGGGCACACTTCATCAGGGCTCGTCTTCGCTGGACGCCGATCTCTTCCTCAGGGTGATCCCCACTTTGACGACGGTCCATCAGGGCGACCTGCTCACGTATGCCTTCCCGGTGTGGAACCTGGGTCCAGACGACGCTGATTTTGAGGTGCTGAACACGGAGGTGCCGGCGGGAACTGTCATCGAGTACATTCGCATCTCCGGCACGCCCGGACTGGGTACGTGCACTCGTCCGCCATACCACGGAACCGGAGAGATCGTCTGTAACGAAAACAGCAGTATGGCGCCTAACACTACGTGGACGGTGCGATTGACTGTGAAGGTGACCGCTCCGACCGGGACAGTCATTACCGAAAGTGCGACGACCACTGAGGATACGCCTGATCCGAATCTGGCCAATAACACCGCGACGGTGAGCATGACGGTGCAGTGACGCACCACTGTAAAATGAACTCTCTCTGAAGATTGCACGGCTGGAACGGAAATCTCGTCGGAGGAGTTCATTTGGGAAAGCAATTTCGCCACCTCGAGTCGACTCACGTCGCCTTCGTCGAGCGGCAGAAGATTTTTTTCAATGCCTCGGCCGCTGCCGAAGGGCGCGTGAACGTTTCTCCAAGAGATGGAAAATCTCTACGAGTCCTGGATGCCAACACGGTTGCGTACGTCGACCTGACAGGCAGCGGCAATGAAACTGCAGCCCACCTGCGGTCGAACAGCCGCCTCACACTCATGTTCTGCTCGTTTGAAGGCCCTCCGATGATTCTCCGGCTGTACGGCCGGGGTCGCGTCGTCCGGCGGGGATCGGCGGAGTACGCATCATTCGTCGAATCGCACTTTGAGGGACGGGAGATCGCCGGGGCACGCCAGATGGTTGTTCTTGAGATCGATCTGGTGCAGACGTCGTGCGGGTTCAATGTTCCCTTGTTCGATTACGTTGGAGAGCGAGACACTCTGCTGCGCTGGACGGAGAACAAAGGCGCGGACGGCCTGGAACAGTACTGGCGGGAGAAGAATGCATTCAGCATCGATGGGTTTGCTACTGGTCTGATAGAGGACACGGGCTCTGTCGATCTGCCTGGATAGCCTGAAAGCAGAAAGCCCCTCCGGACCAGACGCTTCCGGAGGGGCTTTTGGTTGGTTTGAGCGAGACCGGAAAGGTCCCCGCTCAAGCAAGTTAGAATTCCAGCCGCAGTGCGCCTTGCAGCACACGGGCGGCCTGATCGCTGCCAGTGGGAATCACAGTGCCGGGAATGACGCCGAACTGGCTTGGCGAAGAGACCAGGCTCATATTGTTTTGAAAGACTGGGGCCTGGAAGTTGGGATGGTTCAGAACGTTGAAGGCGTCGACGCGGAACTTCAGGTTGACCCGTTCCGCGTAGATGGGGAAGTTCTTGCCGACTCCGAGATCGAGGTCGAAGTAACCGGGACCACGGAGATTATTGCGTGAGCCGATCTCAAATCCCACGGGAGCCCGGTACTGGTTGAAGGCCTGCTCCGGATTTTTGAAGGCAACGACCTGGCCGTTCTGTACGTTCACATGGGTGCTCAGGGGGCCCTTGCTGCCGATCAGAATCGCTGGGTCTTCGTTCGAGTAGCTCATGAGGAAGGCGACCGAGTTGGCCATGAAGGGAGTGCCGGTGTGCCATACGGGCAAACCGCTCAATTGCCATCCGCCAGCGAGCTCGTCGGCCCACCGCGGTATGTGGCTCCGAAGTCGCGGCCACGGCCGAACGGCAACTCATAGAGGAAGTTTCCGGTCAGGTAGTTGGTCACGTCGAAGTCCGAGTTGCCGCGGCACAGGCGCGGACGAAGAACGTCGCAGATGAATCCATAGCCGCCGTAGGCGTATGAGTTGGCGACCAGCGAGACATTGTCGATCGAGTGCGACCACGTGTAGTTCACATCGAACTGCAGGCCGTGGGTGGGGTTTTTATGCAGCGTCACCAGGAAACCGTTATAGGCGGAGAAGCCCATATCGGTGAAGAAGGTGTTCTCCGAAAGCTGGCCGGCCATGCCGACATTGGCGGGCAGCAGGCCGTAGAAGGACATGCATTGCACCGAATCGGCAACGTCGCCGCGAGCCGGGTAGGGAGCGCATTGGCTGGCAACATATCCAGTATTGGACTGGCCGGCCACTGCCTGACTCAGCACGTGTTCAAACCATGGCTGTGGTGGAGCGGTAGTGGGATCGGCGTTCGGATTCTGGCGCAGCCAAGTGGTCAGGTTGGCAATGGCCTGGCTCAGATTCTGTCCCGAGGTCTTATCGGGGAAGTCGATGAGCTGCTCGGCGTCGGCCTGAGCCAGCAGGCGGCGACCCAGTCGGCCCACGTAGCCAAGCCTGAGGAGGAAGCCATCCTTCAGCTCCTGCTGCATGCCGAGGTTAAAGACGATGTTGTACGGCGTGGGCAGATAGCGGTCGACAGAGACGTTGAACGCCCCGCCATTGGACAGGCCGCAGGGTCCGGATACGCCTCCGCAATTCGGGTCTTGAGGACCGACGAAGGGGGTGTAGGGCTGGGAGATAGCCGGAGCCGAGGGTAACGGGGGCGGAGAATTCAACGCCGTGAAACGTGGATTCTCGAGCAGGGGATAATACGCTGCCGAATGGACCGCGTCACCAGGGAGGCCATAGTTCTTCGTCCCGCCGCTCTGGAAGAGATAGGAATACCGCGATTGCTCCCCGAGAATCGCGTTGACGATGCTCTGGTCGTAGACGATGCCGCCGCCACCATTGATGACCAGCTTGCGGTCGCTGGTGGGTGTCCACGCAAAGGCCACGCGCGGAGCAAAGTTCAGGTTGCTGGGGCTGAAATAGGCAGGCCCATGGTTTGCCTTGCCGCCCAGGTTGTAGCTAATGTACGGCACCGTGGTCGAGCTGCCGCCCGGGAGCGAGTCGGCACCACCCACGCCGGCCGCGCTCTGCGCGATGCGAGCGTCCATGTAATTCCAGAAGGCCTCGCTTTGCACGGACTGGATGCCGTGGACTTCATAGGGAACGGTGTAGTTCTGGTAGCGTAGGCCGTAGGTAAAGGTGAACGACGGCGTGAGCTTCCAGGTGTCGAGGAAATAAACCTCGGTTTCGTAATAGTGATAGTGGGTTTGCAGCCCGGTGCCCTGCGCCAACACATTGCCCGAGGCATCGTAGTTGTAGGTGGCGCCGGCAGAGGCAAAGCGACCCAGGCCGAAGACCAGAGCGGAGTCGTAGATGGTGAGGCTGGTCTGGTCGCGGTCCAGATCGTCGGGACGGAACTTCCAGCTCGGATCTCCGTCGGTCAGACCGGTAATGCCGCCGCCCAATCCTACGTTTGGACCGTTAAAGTCGGAGTAAATGCTGTATTGCGGGCTGGGGTACTTGAAGGTGCCGCCGAAGGCGAAGTTGTGACGGCCCTTGTCCCAGTGGAAGTCGTCGCGCACCACGGGAATGGGAAAGTAGCGCGCCTGGGCTCCGGCCGGGGAAGTATAAAGGGCGTCGAGAAAGGAACCGCCGGTAGGGTCGCCGTCCCAGGAGTAAAGATTCACGCCCTGGGGGTTATAAATAACCGGGAAGCCGAGCTTGGCGACCGTGTCACCCCAGATGAGGCTGTTCACCTTGTTTTTGCCGATCGTCCAATCCCAGCCGACAACCCAGGCATGGCTATCGTCGAGGTAGGGAGAGGTCTCCGGATCGCCCGGGAATTGCACCGGGTTATTGACTGCATTCGTGCGGTTATAGGTTACGCGGCCAAAGAAGTGGTGATTTTGCCAGAGGTTGAGGTCGACTCTGCCGACGTAATTGTTTTCATTCCAGGGAGTGGGAGCATTGAACCGGTAGCCCGCAGTGTTCAGCAGGTCGCCCTTGTCTCCGGTGAAATCGTTGGGCGAAGGATAACGGCCGCCGAGGAGCTGGACCATCGGCTGGCTGAAGCCAATGCCCTGCGGATCGTAGCCTGCCACCTGCCCCGCGTTGATCGAGTTGACCGTCCCGGCCGCAATATTGGTGTAGTAGTTGATGGTATTGCTTCTGAGGAAGCTATCGGTGGGAACGGTGCGCACCGCCTGGCGTGCCAGCGTGTCACGGCGGCCGTTGTAGTCAAAGAAGAAGAAGATTTTGTCCCGCCAGATGGGGCCGCC
The DNA here is from genome assembly GCA_963725225.1 of uncultured Acidobacteriaceae bacterium. Lineage (GTDB taxonomy): Bacteria > Acidobacteriota > Terriglobia > Terriglobales > Acidobacteriaceae > Silvibacterium. The sequence continues at coordinate 24,030 of CAVRXY010000007.1, read as the reverse complement.
GATGTTGCCGCCAAACTGGTTGCGGATCAGGGGCGAGCGCGGCACTCCGGTGAAGTTGTTGAACCACTCGTTGGCCTCGAGATCGGTGTCGCGGTGATATTCGTTGATATTGCCGTGAAACTGGTTGGTGCCGGACTTGGTGACCATATCGAACTGGCCACCGCCGCCGCCGCCATTGCTGGCAAGCTGGCCGGCGGTCGTACCGCGGAACTCCTGCACCGAGTCCACCGGGGCGTTGCCGATGATGGTGTGAATAATCTGGTTGCCGTTCGTTTGATTATTGAGAGTTGCACCGGTGGCCATATCGCTCACGTCGAGGCCATCAGCGTGATGCGGTTCTGATCTGTGCGCGAACCGGTGGCCGAGCCATCCAGGGTCATGCCCGGCTGCTGGGTAAGAAGAGCGGTCGGAGAATCGCGCAGGGCAATCGGCAGGGCATTCAGGTACTGCACCTCGAAATTGTTGCCCAGCGAAGCGTCGGTGGTATCGAGAGTCTCAGTTTCAGTTGCAGCCGACACGGCAACAGTCTGAGAGACCGCACCGACGTTGAGCTTGACGTTCTGCGTGCGCGTCGCGTCGACGTTGAGATAGAGGTCGGTCAGCACCGTTGTCTGGAAGCCATCTCGGGAGACGGTCTCCTTGTAACCGGGCCCCGGAGGAACGTTGGCGATGGTGTAGGAACCGCTGGCGTTGGTTACTGCCTTGAAGACCTGTCCGGTAGCTGGGTTTGTCAACTCGATATTTGCTCCAGCTACGACGGCTCCGCTGATATCGGTGACCGCACCGGTCACCGACGCTGTGTCCTGACTTTGAGCGTGCGAATCCCGGGCCGTCACGAGGGCCAGGACCGCAACTAAGAGAGCGAGTACAGAGTACGAGCGATACACTCTCATTGACATCAATCTCCTTGAAGGTTGGGCAGAGTTAGCTTGCAAAGAGGTGGAGGTACGGTGAAGGGAACTGCGTCAAGCGCGGGTGCAATTTATTGACCAAAGCCTAGAAGCGATACAAAGAGAGATTTTGAGCGGATTAACAACAAACTCTTCCCGAGGCTCTACGAACATTCATATTTCTGCTTCGCAAAGAATATGGATTTGTGAAAACTGTTTGCGTCCGCGCAGCTAACTTTTGCTCCGTGCGGCGTGGGGCAGGCCCTGGCTTGAATGGGCGGCGGCTGCCGTCGTGAAGGCGGTCGGTAAACGACCTCAGCAACCGAGCCGAGTAACCGGCCTCAGTTCACGATCTCGGTAAACTGCCTCTGTAAACTGGGGCTCTGTAAACTGGGGCCATGCAGGTTCTATCGATCAGCCGCCGTCTGGTGGATAAGTTTCCACCGGAAGCCTTTACGCCCGAATTGATTGCTGGTGAAGCGGAGAGGGTCCGCGAGCTGTATGCCAGCGGCCTGCTGCGCCAGGTATGGAAGAGGGCCGATAGTCCGGGGGCGGCCATTTTGTGGGAAGCGGCCTCGATCGGAGAAGTGCGGGCGGCGATCGAGACCTTTCCGCTCTACCGGGCCGGTCTGCTTGAGGTGACAGCGTTCGTTCCGCTGGAGCCGTATCCAGGGTTCGGATCGGCGGGATTTGGGCCGGCGAAGTAAGCCGGCCCGGTGATCGTCTGAACGTGATTGTCTGGAGACGATGCGCCTGCGGGGATGATTCGGTCAGACCTGATCCAACAGACCCGATGCTTAGACCTGGGCGGTGCCGCCGTCGACGAAGAGCTCGATGCCGTTGACGAAGCTGGAGTCGCTGGAGGCGAGGAAGAGCGCGACGGTTGCGATCTCTTCCGGACGGCCCATTTCGCCGCGCGGGATCAGGGACTTGAAGTTCTTTTTCGCTTCTTCGCCGAGAGGGTCGAGGATGGGCGTGTCGATGGTGCCGGGGCTGAGAACGTTCACGCGGATTCCGCGGTCCTTGAGTTCGAGCAGCCAGGTGCGTGCGAAGGAGCGGACGGCAGCCTTGCTTGCGCTGTAGACGCCGAACTCGGGGAAGCCCTTCATGCTGGCGATCGATCCGTTCAGGAAGATAGAGCCGTTGTTGTTGAAGAGAGGCAGGGCCTTCTGGACGGTGAAGAGCGTGCCGCGAACGTTAAGATCGAAAATCTGGTCGAAGTGCTCCTCGGTGACGTCTTCGAGCTTGAGGAGTTCGCCGCGGCCGGCGCTGGCGAAGAGGATGTCGATCTTGCCCTTCTCGCGCTTGACGGTTTCATAGAGGCGGTCGAGGTCGGCGAGGTTGCCGGCGTCGCCCTGCACTCCGGTGACGTTGCGGCCGATGAGTTTGACGGCTTCATCGAGCTTGTCCTGACGACGCCCGGTGATGAAGACGTAGGCCCCCTCTTCAACGAAGAGCTTGGCGGTGGCCAGCGCCATGCCGGAGGTTGCTGCGGTGATGACGGCTACTTTTCCTTCTAGCTTTCCCATAACTTCTCCTCGGTGCGTGGACTTGGGTTGAAGGCAATGGCCCGCTGCCAGGGTACTTAAACAGCGGGCCATGTGGAGGAAAGATTAGCGGAGGCCGCCGCCGGCGCGAACGAGCTCGCCGGTGATCCACTTGGAATCATCGGAGGCGAGGAAGGTGGCGACGGTGGCGATGTCGTCGACTTGACCGAGGCGGCCGAGAGGTGTTTGCGCCACGATTCCCTTTTCGAAATCGGTGCCGAGGAAGCCTGCGGTCTGTACGCCTTCGGTTTCGACCATGCCGGGGTTAAGGGCATTCACGCGGATTTTGCGCGGGCCCAGCTCATTGGCGAGCACGCCGGTGATGGCATCGACGGCTCCCTTGGTTCCGGTGTAAACCGAGCTGGCTGGGGGCGTGACGCTGGTGACGACCGAGCCGATGTTGATGATGCTGCCGCCTTCACCAAGGTGCTTGACAGCGGCCTGAGTCGTGAACAGGAGACCCAGGACATTGATGTTGAAGATCTTGTGGAAGTGCTCTTCGGTGACGGCTTCGATGGGGGAGAACTCGTAGACGCCGGAATTGTTGACGAGGACGTCGAGGCGGCCGTAGTTCTTGATGGCGGCGTCGATGATGCCCTGAGCTTCGGCGGCCTTGGAGACATCTCCGCCAACCGCGACGGCTTTGCCTCCTGCGGCGGTGATGGATTTGACGACGGCATCCGCTCCGGCCTTGCTGGAGGCGTAATTGACGACGACGGAGGCGCCTTCGGCGGCGAGTGATTTGGCGATGGCGGCTCCGATACCCTTGGATGCGCCAGTGACGACTGCGACTTTACCTGCGAGCTTGCTCATATCTGTATCCCTTCTTCCTGTTTCCAAAATCTTTTGAGGGGCGCCGTGCCGGCCGCCTCACTGAATTCTGGAGAGTAGATGGGGAGGGCGCTGTGGAAGATTCATTAGTTCCGAATTTATGAACTATTGAACCAATTTTTAATGATGGGTAATCTTATTGCCATGCGGCCCCTTTTCCACCCGTCGATCGAGGACATTACGGTAGAGGGGATTCTGCACGCATTGTCTGACCCGGTGCGGGTGGCAATCTATGCCGACATCGTGGCGCAGGAGTGTTCGCATAACTGCTCAGCCTTCCTGACGGTGAACCACAAGGCGATTCCGAAATCGACGCTCTCCCAGCACTTCAAGGCGCTGAGAGAAGCCGGACTGATCCGCGGCGAGCGGCACGGCGTGGAAGTACGCAACACCTCACGCTGTACGGAGCTCGAGGAGCGCTTTCCGGGATTGATAAGGGCGATCGTGAGCGCGCATGCCATTCAGTCGGCGAGCCAGGCTCGGGCGAGAAAGCCTCGGAAGGCCAGTAAACGGACAGCGGCAAGCTGACCGGGTCAGCAAGCTGAAAGCTTAGGGGGCGACGTTTGCGAGGATTGCGTGGAGCCCGTATCCGGTTCGAACCTGGCTGTGTTTCTTGAAGACGTAGTGTCCGATGAGCCATCCGGCGGCTCCGCCGACGAGCACGTCGGTGGGAAAATGCTGCTGGCCGAGGACGCGGGTTAAGCTCACCGCGGTTGCCGCCGTGTAGATGCTGGCATCGACCCAGATGGAGGGGTATTCGCCGGCGATGACGGCGGCCGCGGCCCAGGCGAGCGTGCTGTGCGAGGAAGGAAAGCCGCCCTTGGTTCCCAGATTGGAGACGAAGAAGTCTCCCGCAGCATTGTTGTAGAGAGGGCGCTCACGGCGGAAAGCGACCTTGGCGACTTCCTCGACGACGATGGCATCGGCCAAAGCCTCTCCAGAGAGGATGCCGGTTTCGTGGGCATGGTCGTTGCCATTGAGGAGGCTGACTCCGTACATGACCGCGGGAATCGCCAGTTCTCCACCCAGCACATAGTTCGAGACGTTGACGTTGTTCTTGTTGAAGCCGGGGTCGTGCGAGACCTCGCGCATGGTGTCGGTGTCGGTCGAGAGGGTGATGCCGGTCGCCGCGCCAAGCGGCAGCAGCCAGATCAGATCATGGGGACGGGTGCGTATGGGGCTGGTCCAGATGGGGATCTGATCCTTGAGGATGGCGAGTGGCAAATTTTTGAGGGTGACGTCCTCGGGCGCCGGTGCGTCAGGCAGAGCAGCATCGGCAGACGAGGTGGTTTCCGGGTCGAGGGGGCCGGAAGCCTGGAAGCCGTACGTCAGCGGGCAAGCAGCGATGAGGGAGACGCAGAAAGCGAACGCGCAGCGGAGGAGATTGCGAGAACAAATCATAGTGTGGGTCTTTAGAGCCGACTGCCGGCGGAACTGACTGCCCGGTGCGAGGCCGGACAGACCTAGATCAGAGTAAATCCTGGTCATTACGAAACAGAAAGAATACCGGAATTGAAGTCAGGAGACGGATCACGCGGCGATGGTCGCTTCAGATGACCTAGTCGGGATTGAGAGGGGCAAGGCGATCAGAGGGCGTTGGCCATTTTAGCGTTGGGATGGCTTCCTTCGCCGGCCCCGAAGCCGATGTAGACGCGCATGACGATCTTGTTTTGCACGGCGATGGAGAAGCCGACGCCGACGTCGGTGCGCATTCCATTTGAGGTGAGTGTGCCGGGAGTGAGCGAGACGTTGCCGGCGTCGAAGAAGCTGTAGAGTCCGTACTGGCCGAGCGGGTGGCCTTTGACGCCGATCTGAGCGATGGGCTTGTCGAAGTCGACCTGCACGAGCAGCCGGTTGGGAGCGCGCAAGCGATAGTCGACGAGCCCTCGGAGGGTGTCGTTGCCGTCGAAGTCGGCTCCGCCGAGGGTGGGCTGCAGGTAGAAGGGCACCTGGCTCACGTTGGCGGTGTAGGAGGTGTCGACGCGTCCGGTGAGGGTGAAAGTACCGATCTGGCAAGCACCGGTTGGGGTCTGCATGCAGAGAGCGTCCTTCCACGCGGGGCGATTGTAGTCGACGTGGGCCCAGCGGCCGGTGGTGGTGGCGGGATGCTTGAGGATGGTAAAGGCGACGTCTCCCCAGGCGTCGAGGCGGTCGAAGGAATACTGGCGGGATCCCTGATCGAAGTAGTGGCGGTACATGACCTGGGCTTCGTGCTGCTCCCAGATGAGGGGCCGGGTGGTTGGGGTGCGGATGCTGAGACCGGCTCCGGCCTCGACGAAGTTAGCCTGGGTAGTCGAGCCGGGTGCTCCGGCGTCGCCGTAGGCGGCGTTGACGGAGGGGAAGGCGTCTCCAGTGACGCCCTTGGTGACCGGACTCAGATATTTGAGCTCGCCGAGGACGCCGATGATGCCGGCGCGTCCGCTCACGCCGGGGATGGGCATATAGCCGTTGACACCGAACGAGGTTTCCTGCTGGCGGTAGACGGCGTGGCCGGCGAGGGTGGAGTTGGGGCCGATGCCGTAGAAGTCCTGCACGGCAAGGTCGAAGCGGAGGAGATTGAAGTCGAGGTTGGCGTGGGTGTCGTCGATCTGGCCGGGGTGGCCGTTGCTGCCACCGATTTCGATGGGGCGGATGGGGCGAAAGACGAAGCGGTATTGTCCGCTGGTGACGTAGGAGTTGTTGGTGGAGTAGAGACCTTTGAGGGTGAGGATCTGGTTGGCGTTGGGAGAGTAGGTGACGCGGACGCCTCCGCCGAAGCCGCTGCCGGTGCCGATGTTGCCCACAGTCGGGCCGACGGGGTCGAGGGTGAGGAGGTCGACGGCGCACTCTTCAAAGTTGTGGAGTCTTTGGGCGGGCGCGGGAGTGGTTCCGGGCGCCGGCTGGGAGGGATGGAAGCCGTCGCGGCAAGCGGATTTGGTGGTGGTCCAGTCTTCGGCGCGGCCGGCGGCGGTGGTAAGGATCGGGAGAAGCAGCAGGGCAAAGAGGAGATGGGCTGGGCGTGTCATGATTTCGAGCCCTGGTGTGACTTCAGGTCCTGGTGTGCTGCGAGCGCGGCCCTGGCAACAGCCTGGGTGAAGGCTCCGGCTTGCGCGGCCTGATTGAGATTGGCGGGGACGGGCACGCGACTTGAAGCAGGTAAAGAGGCGTTCAGGCTGGTGGCGTGCTGCAACGCCTCGCGCTGCAGGTCAGAGAGCGGCGCCTGGACAGCAGCGGCGGCCTGGATGCGGGGTGCGACGGCGGGGACGTCGAAGGCCGGCCAGTCATCACGCGGAGCCATGGTCATGTCGAGCAAGGTGTCGATGGTGTTTGCGGCCTGAGCGCGATCGTAGAGGGCATCTGTCGGCCACGTGTCGGTGAAGAGTTTGAGAGCCGTGGCGATCAGCGAGGTGTGATCGAAGACGGTTTTCGAGATGGTGCCCGGCTTTATGTAGGGAGAGATCACGACTGCGGGAACACGGACTCCGCTCAGCTTGAAATCGAATGGAGGATCGACGGAGGACAGGCCATCTGGCGATGGGAGAGGCACGGGCGGGACGTGGTCGTAGATGCCTCCGTGCTCGTCGTAGACGATGACGAGAATGCTGGAGTGCCAGAGCTCATCGTTCTCACGGATAGCGTTGTAGACGTTGCGGATGAGGGTCTCGCCGTCGCGCACATCGGCGTCGGGGTGCTGATCGCTCTGCGGCAGTACGCCACCTGTGGGTGCATCGGCGGCGCTGTATCTGGGCTCAATGAAGCAGTAGGCGGGGACCTGGTTGGCGGGTCCTTTGCAGATGGCGCTGAAATTGTCGTACTCGACGTAGAAGAGATTCTGGTGCGCGAGCAGGCCGGAGAAGGTGAGAGTGGTAGACCAGTCAGACCAGAAGATGCAGGACGGGACGTCGTGCCTGGCGAGCTCTTCGTAGACGGTGTAGAAACCCTGGTAGTATTCGGGCGCCATGTCGAGGCGTCCGCGCGAGGTTCCGCAGTGGGCGTAGAGTCGGTTGGGCAGCGTCGGCCCGGGAATAGATGAAAACCAGTGATCGCAGACGGCATATTCGCGGGCCAGAGTGGTGAGTATGGGGATGGCTTCGGGATTGAAGCACTTCATGATGTGAGCACCTGAGGCGGCGCTCCCGCTTTTGACTTCGTAGTTGAGGACGAAGCCGGACATGTCGGGCTGCTGGCCAGGGGCGGGCTGGAGGGCTCCGTAGAGCTGCTGGGTCACATCGGGAAAATGATGGTTGGGGTCGGCGGCGAGATCACCCGTGTATTGCGCGTTGTTTGACGCGTAGATTTTGTTTTCCGCGGAGCCCTCGTTGTATGGGAGTGCGGCGGGGTCGAGGCCTTCGATGTCGTAGCCGGGGGCCTTCATGAAACCGAGCATGTGATCGAAGCTGCGGTTCTCCATCATCAGCACAAAAAAATGATTGATCTGTGCGGGCATCCCGTCTCCAAGAAACGACTAGCTTGTAGTGCGGTTGACTTGCCGGATGTTACAAATGAGCGTCACCGGCCGTTGAAAAGAGCGCGGGCAGAAGAACGGCGGCGGTTGCGGCGATTTCGATCGATTGCAGACGATACCACAGGCTTCCGTCGAGTCAAGATATTTCTCGGGGCAAGGGCCGCGTCAAACAGGGGAAGCGGGCAGAGGCGTGGGGAGAAGGACAGTTCGTAAACCCGCACGCGACGGGTGTGAAGCAACCGAGAAACGGAGGTTCGGCATCCTCTGACCGAGGCCGCACGCGCGGACGGCCTCCTTTAATGTTTTGCTGACTGAATGCCAGGTTGGTGAGTTCCCTTCCGAGCTCTTAGGGCGCATCTGAATACTTAGGAAATGTAGCTGGAAGTTCGAGCCTGCGAAGGCATCGTTAACAAGGCCGGAAGGCCTTTCGGGAAGGGATAGACATCCAAAGATGCCGGATGCGCTGTTTAGTGGAGGCGGCGAGCTTGGCGAACTCATGGCCCAAGTCGACTGGGGGCGGACTTCGCTTGGCTCGGTCGAGCAGTGGCCGCAAAGTCTAAGGACCTGCGTACGCATTATTCTGACTTCCCGGCAGCCGATGTTTGTCTGGTGGGGCGATCAACTGGTCAACCTGTATAACGATGCCTACAAGAGCATTGTGGGCGGGAAACATCCGCGCGCGCTGGGACAGCCGGCCAAGGGGGTCTGGCGGGAAATCTGGGATCAGATTGCTCCGCGCGTCGAATCGGCGATGCGCGCGAATGAAGGGACGTATGACGATTCCCTGCTGCTGGTCATGGAGCGGCATGGGTACCGCGAGGAGACCTACTACACCTTTTCCTACAGCCCGGTGCCCAACGATCACGGGGGCACAGGCGGGATTATCTGCGCCAATGCCGACAACACCCAGCGGATTATCGGCGAGCGCCAGGTCGCGCTGCTGCGGGAGCTGGCCTCGCGGACGGCCGACGCGAGGACCTGGCGGGAGGCGTGCCGGTTGAGCGCGCTCAGCCTGATGGAAAATCCGCGGGACATCTGCTTCGCGCTGATGTACATGCTGGACGATGCGCGCGAGGCTATGGAGCTGGCGGGCGTGGTGCGGCTGCCGAACGGGCATACATGTGCTCCGCAGACGATCGAGCTCGGTGGGAAGCAACTGTGGCCGATTGAGCAGGCGATGCGGAGTCACGAAATACAGCTGGTGCATGAGCTGGGAGATCTTTTTCCGGGACTGCCCAGCGGGGCGTGGGATGAATCTCCGCATACTGCGGCGGTGGTGCCACTACCAGCTTCGGGAGCGATGGGGCGACCGGGAGTGGTGGTGGTGGGTTTGAATCCGTACCGGCTGCCGGATGACAGCTACAGCGGGTTTCTGAAGCTGCTGGGAGGGCAGGTGTCGGCGAGCATTGCCAACGCCGAGGCCTATGAGCAGGAGCGGCGCAGGGCGGAGGCGCTGGCGGAACTCGACCGGGCGAAGACGATCTTCTTCAGCAATATCAGCCACGAGTTCCGAACCCCGCTGACGCTGATGCTGGGACCGCTCGAGGATATTCTCAATGACCGCGATCCGGCGATCCCAGCGGGCCAGCTGCAGCAGATCGAAACAGTGCATCGCAACGGGCTGCGACTGCTGAGGCTGGTGAATACCCTTCTGGATTTTTCGCGCATTGAGGCGGGAAGGATCAAGGCGCTGTATCGGCCAGTGGAGCTTTGCGGCAGAACCGCGGAGCTGGGGAGTGTCTTTCGCTCGGCGATGGAGCGGGCGGGGCTGAAATACAAGATCGATTGCAAGCCGCTGCCGGAGCCGGTGTACATCGACCTGGATATGTGGGAGAAGATCGTGCTGAATCTTCTCTCGAATGCATTCAAGTTCACGCTCGAGGGATCGGTGGAAATGACGCTGCGCGCCGTGGATGGGTATGCGGAGCTGGCGGTGCGGGATACGGGGATCGGGATTCCGGAGGCAGAGCTGCCTCGCATCTTCGAACGCTTTCATCGGATTGAAGGGGCGGTGGGGCGGACGCATGAGGGAACCGGTATCGGGCTGGCGCTGGTGGATGAACTGGTACGGCTGCACGGCGGAACGGTGGCGGCGCAGAGCGTGTCGGGCGAGGGCACGACCTTTACGGTGAGGATTCCGTTCGGGTCGGGCCATCTGCCGCTCAACCAGGTTCTCAGGGGTGACGGGCAGGCTGCTGAGAATACGCTGGGGGCAGCGCCGTTCGTACAGGAGGCACTGCGATGGCTGAGCGGCGGCACGGCGAATGAGGAATCGCTGACGACGGATCTGGCCAACGAAGATCTAGCCGGATTTCTTGAGCAGGAGCGTGAGCCCGCCGGCGCGAAACGAGCTCGGGTGCTTCTGGCGGACGATAACCGCGATATGCGCGAGTACGTGCAGCGGCTGCTGGCCCGCAAGTATGATGTGACCGCAGTTGCAGATGGAGAGGAGGCGCTGGCGGCGGCGCGCGCGAATCCTCCCGACCTGGTGCTGACGGATGTGATGATGCCGCGTATGGACGGCTTCGGACTGCTGAGGGCTTTGCGGGCGGAGAGTGCGACGGCGGCGATTCCGGTGATCATGCTATCGGCAAGAGCAGGTGAGGAGGCTGAGTCGGAGGGTCTGGAGGCGGGCGCTGATGATTACCTGGTGAAGCCCTTTACCGCTCGCGAGGTGATGGCGCGGGTGGGCTCGCATATTTCCATGCACCGGTTGAGGCTGGAGCTGACGGCGAGAGAGCACGAGCTGCGCACCAAGGCAGAAGCCGCCGAGGAGCAGTACCGGTCAATGCTGGCGCGCATCTCGGAAGCATTTGTGGCAGTGGATCGCGAGTGGCGGATTACTTACGCGAATGAGCAGATCGCCGCGCTCAGCGAGTTTGACGCTGCCGATCTGATCGGTCGGGATCTGTGGGAGGTGTTTCCGGGGCTGGCCGAGTCGAAGTTTGGGCGGGTGTATCGGGAGGCAATGGAGAGCGGCCGGGTAACGCGGCTTGAAGATCACTACCAGCCCCTGGATCGATGGTTTCATGCGAATGCCTACCCGTCGCCGGATGGGCTGTCGATCTTCGCGCTGGATGTGACGGACAAGCGGGTACAGCAGGAGAAGCTGCTGCTCTCGGAAAAGCTGGCGGCAACGGGACGGCTGGCGGCCACGATCGCGCACGAGATCAACAACCCGCTGGAGTCGGTGCTGAACCTGATTTATCTGGCACGGATTTCGAGGGCCGAGATTGGCACGATTCGAGAGTATCTCGCCACGGCGGAGCGGGAGCTTACGCGGGTCTCTCACATTGCACGGCATACACTGGGCTTCTACCGGGAAAGCTCGGTACCAGCCGATATCGACCTGCCGGCTCTTATCGAGGAAGTGCTCACCGTCTACCACAGCCGGATCAGGAGCGCGGGGGTGGAGGTGACACGGGATTTCGCGGTGGTTCCCGCCGTCCATGCGCTGCGCGGGGAGTTGCACCAGGTGTTTTCGAATCTGATCTCGAATGCGATCGATGCCATGCGGGAGGGCGGGACGCTCAGGATCTCGGTGCGCGAGGCAGTAGAGACGCCCGGTAAAGGTGTGATGGTTACGATTCAGGATACCGGGGTGGGAATTCCGGTTCAGCACCTGCCCCGGCTGTTTGAGCCGTTCTTTACTACCAAGCCCAATGCGGGTACCGGACTGGGGCTGTGGGTGGTGCAGCAGTTTGTGGAGTCCTGGGGCGGAACGGTGAATGTGAGCAGCAGCACGCAGCCGCCAGATCGGGGCACGAGGTTTAGGATATTTCTTCCCCTGAAGTCCGTTTCCGAGGCGGAGAACAAAACTAACGGAGCGTCGGGCGGGTTGATGTAAATGGGTAGCTATTTCAGGAGGGTTCCTGTCTTGGAACAGATTGTTTTCGCCTTGGGAGATTCGTCGGTACCGCCCTTTGCTGCTGAGTCTCGCGTGCCGGGCAGAAGGAACTCGGACGGCAGGCTGAGAGTGCTGATTGTCGACGATGAACGGCTGATTGCCGATACGCTGACGGCGATTTTGAACGAGCACGACTTCGAGGCGACGGGCGTGTACAGCGGTGAGGAGGCGATGGAGGCGGCGCGGACGATGCAGCCGGACGTGGTCCTGAGCGATGTGCTGATGCCGAGGATGTCGGGGATCGACCTCGGGATCAAGCTGCGCGGGGAGTTTCCGGAGACGTCGATCTTTCTGTTCTCGGGGCAGGCGGCGACTGCGGAACTTTTGCACAAGGCACATGCCGACGGCCATCGATTCGAGTTGCTGCCCAAGCCCATTCATCCTGAGCACCTGATGGCGAGGTTGCGCGGGCTATAGTGTCGCTATTCGGGGGGACCCTCCCCCCCGGCAGTTTGGGCCATGATCCTGAAAGTTGTTGATTCTGCGCTGTTTGCGGTTCTCTACTCGGTAAAGATTTGAAAACAGGATCTTTATCGGCAAAGATCTGATTCTGAGAAGGTTGCGGGCGCAAATTTCGTCCGGATACGGAAAGGCCCGGCTGCGATTGGCGGCCGGGCCTTTTTGTCTCTATTTCTGGCCTTTTTGTCTCTATTTCTATTGTAGCGGTTTCGGGGAAATTGTCGGCCAAAGCGTTCGAGGAAGTCGCTCACGGCTACTTATGGAGCGAAGTAGCTGGAGAGATCGAGTATGACGTTTCCCGGCCCTGGGGAATAGGTGTCGATAACTCCGTTATTGGTGGGGACGATGGCCATGTTTGAGGTGATGGTTGCGTCATAGGCATTGAGGGTGGAGGCAGTAGGCTGGCTTTCCCCTGCCGGCCACAGGGTGAGGTAGCCGAATGGTCCGCTAGGTACCACTGTCGCGTTCAGTACATAGGCGGCTGCGGTTGGGGGTGGGGCGCAGTCGCTCGCTTCCACACTAACCAGAAGCGTGCCCGGGAAAGGCGGCATGAGGTCACGCGTATCGATGACCCGGCAGGGCGCGACCGTATGGAGCGATAAGCCGCCGGTTGCCGGGGGCGCGAAATAGCCATCGATATCCAGGATCACATCCGAGTCATTCGTGACGAAGACGGAGACGGCCCCGCTGCTGCCGGCCGGCACGACGGCCGCGTTGGCGGTAACGGTCCCGGTGTAGGAGTTCAGGGTGGAGACCAGGGGTTGGGCCTCTCCCGTGGGCCAAGCGGTCAGGTAGCCGAGGGTAGTGTGTGGGACAGCAGTGACGTTCAGCGAATAGGCCTGCGCGGTAGACGGAATGCCGCAGGCACTGGACCGGACCGGGAAAGAGCGGCCGGTGTTTCCAGAGATGAACGGTCCGCCGAGCGCACCGTTGGCGTTGCGGGTGTCGGCGATGCGGCAGGGGGTTAGTGGATAGAAGGCCAGGGCGGAGGCTGTCCCTGCGGGAACAAAGTAGCCGTCGATGTCAAGGATGACCTGGGTTGCGTTGCTAACGTAGACGCTGACCCCACCGTTGTTGCCCGCAGGGATGATGGCGGCATTGGCCTTGACGCGACCGTCGTAGGAATTGAGCGTGGAGACCAGGGGTTGCGTTTGGCCGCTGGGCCACAGGGTCAGGTAACCGAGCGGGCCGGGAGGCACCACTGTGACATTGAGTGAGTACGCGACGGCCGTAGAGGGAATGTGGCAGGCGCTTTGCGGGATGTCGAATTCACGGCTCTGTCCGGCGGTCATCTCCGGGCCACCAAAGGCGCCAGTCGGGTTGCGAGTATCGGCGATCCGGCAGGGCGTGACAGGGATAAATTGAAAGCCGGGGGGTGTGATCGTGTAGACACCAGTAGCCACTCCGCTGGTTTGCCCATTAGCGAAGGCGATGGCCTTAATAGTTTCCGAGGAAGAGACGGTGATCTCGTGGGTGTATTGCGTCGAAGATGTACTCGGTGCCCCGCCATTAATCGTGTAGTAGATGGCCGCGGTCGGATCGCTATCGATAATCTTGACCGTCTGCGTAGCAGAGTAAGTTCCCGCAGCGGGAGAGAAGGTCGGCAGGGGGGTGGCTGAACGGGAATTACTGGTGACGGAGAAGAACGCCGGCGTGTTTACCCCAGGCGCCGTTGCAGTTCCAGTAAGACTGCCGGTCGTGTAAGGGATCACCCCCACAGACACCTGGCCATTGTAGCCGGTCGTAGCATAACCCGACGACCCGATGGCGAGGTAACTCAGACCGCTCCCGCCGAAAGATATGTTGACATTCGGAACTGGATTTCCGCTCGCGTCTTTGACAATCACGACTACAGGGCTCGGGAGCAAAGCGTTTTGGGTTCCGGTCTGGCCGCCTCCGGAAACCAGCATTATGCTAGCCGGCGCTCCGGCGATGATCTCGGTCAGCTTGTTGCCGCTTGAGGAGTAAGTCTTATCTCCGGAGTAGCTGGCTGAAATTATATGAGGGCCGTCGGTGAGCGTGTCCAGCGTGTAACTGGCGTGGCCTGTGGAGTCAAGAGTAACCGCTGTACCGCTTCTCCCATCGACGCTGAAGGTCACTGTACCCGTGGGAATCCCTGACCCCGAAGTCGATTCCACGAAGGAAGTAAAAGTCACGTTGGTGCCGACACTCTGTGGATTGTTACTGGAAGTGAGCGTAGTAAGAGAGCCCGTAGAAGAAGCGCCTAAGTTGAGTTTGGCGACGAAGGCGGCATACTGTGTGGTTTTGTTTGTCAGATATGCGCCGGTGGTAGTCGGGAAATCGTAAGATACCGCGACTCCGGTCACATAGGCATTGCCCTTTGAATCCAGGGCAATGCTGGCACCGTAATCACTTGGGTATCGATAGTAGTATGGCCCACTGCCGCCGAGATAAGTAGAGTACGCCAGTGCTCCACTTGAGCTTATTTCCGTAACAAACGCATTCGACGAATATGCATAGGGACGGGAGGAATTTGTTCTTGTCGTGTTGTTGACGCTCTGGATGGCAGTCGATGTAACGGGGAAATCGACGCCATATGTAGCTCCAGTGAGATAAGCGTTTCCATCGGCATCCAGTACCATGCTCCGCGATCCACTGGATATGATAGGTAGATTACCGTTAGATATAGTGGGGGGGCTCATGATTTCTCCACTGCTGCTGCCCAGATAGGTCGAGAAGATAAGATATTTCCCGGTCGGGTCTAGTTTGGTTAAGAATCCGTTGCTGTACAGAGCAGGGCCCGCACCGGAGGAATAGGTTTCGTTGACGGTTTGAAATGCGTTTTGGGTGGGAAAATCCTGGGACACCGTCACCCCTGCGATATATGCATCGCCAGCCGAATCCACAGCCAGGCTGGTGGGAGCGTCTGCCGTGTAGATATCCAGGTCGCCCAGATATTGTCCATATCCTCCTGTGCCCCCCAGGTAGGTTGCATAGACCAGTTCCGTTCCCGTCGAATTAAGCTTGGCGATGAATCCAGTCGCTTGAGTTCGCGCGACATAGGCATAGTTGATCGACTGGAATGTGTTGGTAGTAACAGGAAAATCTGTAGAGGTTGTCTGTCCGGTGATATATGCGTTGCCTTTGGAATCAAGGGCGATTGCGTTCGCGCTTTCCCTGCCGGAGCCGCCAACGAGGGCGGAATAGACCAGCGATGAGCCATCCGTACTGAACTCCGTGGCGAAAGCTTTCGGGTAGTAGTACTTGATGTTAGGCTGAACGGCGCCCTCGGTGACGGGGAAGTCCAGGGACGACGCGATGCCGGTAACATATGCGTTACCGGCGGCATTCACAACGACCTGAACACATGCGTCGCCGCCGTTTGTGCTTCCGCCCAAATACGTCGAATACAGCAACGCCGTACCTGACGGATTGAGCTTGGTTAAAAAGCCGTTGGAAGTGTTGACCCGGTCGGCCCTATTGGCTGTCTGATAGGCGTTGCTTGTCGTGGGGAAATCCGGGGAGAACGCTCTGCCAGCCACATAGGCGTCTCCAGCAGTGTCGACGAAGATGCTGGAGATGGAATCTCCATAGTAGTCCAGGTTTCCGCTTCCGGAAAGATAGGTGGAGTAAATCAGCTTGGAGCCTGTGGGGTCGAGCTTGGTGACAAATGCGTACGTCGAGTTTCGAGTGATCTGGCTCCCGCCGAGACTGGTTTGCAAGGCTCCGCTGGTGACCGGGAAATCGAGCACGGATGTGAATCCAGCGATGTATGCGTTTCCAGCGCCATCGACGGCAATCGTCGCGCCCTGGCCCCCAATTTCCGCGGGCGATCCGGTGCCTTCCAGATAGGTTGAATAGGCCAGCGTGGGGTCGATGACGAGTGCCCTGGTTCGGTCATAGTTCCCGAGAGAGAAGCGGATGGTGTTTTTTGCCAACAGTGTGAACCGGCCCTGGACCGGGCGCCGGCGGCCGGCGTCCTCCTGGTAGACGATAGGTTTGTTGAAGACGATCTGGCCGTTTTTTGCCGAAACGATCAGGTCCCCGTCGCTATTAAGCTTTAATCTGCTAGCGCCCGCAAAGTGAAGCCGGATAGGCTGAACGTCGGCCCCCGGTGCAACAACGAAGTCATATTCAAGTCGGCGCTGGTTGCCGTAGTAAACAAGGTCCACTCCTGGGTAGACACCCGTGTACTTCACCTTGCCGTAAGTCGGTACGCTTCTGTGCCATCGGGTCGGATCGTTGCCGATAAAGTAGTTTGCCGTACCAGGCAGTTGGTCGGCCCCGACGATCTGCGGGTCACGGTTCGCCCCGGTCAATTCCATCCGCACAACGTCCGTTTCTTCAGTTTTGAAGACGGCCAGCGGCTTTCTGCCGACTGAGCGCTCCGGTTGTGTTTCGGGCTCCGGCAGGTCGCTCCTGGTTAAGGCGAGAACAGCGGCCGAGTCGGTCAGAAATAGCGAATAACCGCTGCCGCGGGAGGTGAACCGCACCTCCGGATCAGTCTGGCCCTGATTGGCTTCGAAACTAAGCGGCAACTTGCCATAGTTCTGAGCCGGTGCGCCGGAGGTGGAATTCTTTTGTCCTAAGGCGAGTGTGAGGCAGGCCAGCGACAAGACCAAAGGCAATGCTGCAAAACGAAGACACGTGTGCATAGAGAGCTCCGTTGATTGGAGAAGTCAAATAACTGCGACGCGATGTATGACTGAACATCGCGCTAATGAAAAGGGGAGCTAGACAGATGGCCCGGGGCCCAAGGCAGGGGAAATCAGCATCGACATTTTAGCTCGCAACCAAGAACAGCGCAATCCGGAACACAGGACGGTCGACCATCAACAAGGCGGAAGGTGTATCGCGTATACATTTTGCTTCCATCGTTCGATCTCGACGGGCTTACGTTCACGGGCGCGGCAGGTTATCCACTAGATATCACGCAGAACACAGAGATCAGCCAGTTCCGCACCCGCTACTCTCGCATAAGCTTTACTGCACGGTCTCTTTACTTGCGCTATCAACCTCGAACAACGCGCCGCCTGCGTGTGCCGCCCTAGTATGCGGTGCCATAAAGATTGCGGGCAGAGTCGCGAATCAGAGTCGATGCCGGCCCACGCCGGCTGGGGTAGGTTGAATTCGAGGCGAGAAATTTGAGCAGGACGTCATATCTCTGCCCGGAAGCACTACGTGGGATGCATGGCCCCGATGCTAAGGCGGTGACAAGATACAGTGCGGTACGAGAATAGGTCCTGGGAAGACACTGACAACGATTGTCATTGTGACACCTCACCAGAGAAGATGGGAGGTCCTTCTGAAAAGGGGGATTGGTTCTGCTGGGGCCGTTAGACGGACCGAATGTGCATGTCAACACGGAGCGAGCTCCCGAGTTTCGCGAAATTAAACCAAGGATTTTAGGGACAGCTTGTCAGTTGAATCTGCGACTTATCGCAGACTTACGGGGCGAAGTAGCCGAAGAGGTCGAGGATGAGATCTCCCGAACCGTCGCCGTAGCCATAGATGGCTCCGTTGTCGGTTTCGACGATGGACATATTGGAGGTGATCGCTCCGTCATAGGCGTTGAGGGTAGAGGTATCCGGTTTGCCCAAAGTAGTTATCGGGTAGAGCTCGAGATAGCCGAAGGATCCCTTGGGTATGAGTGTGGCGTTGAGGACATAGGCACTAGCTGTTGACGGCGGCGCGCACGGGCTGGCCTCGACGCCAAAGAGGTATTGGCCGGGGAAGGGCTCCTGCGGTGGGAAGAACGTGCGCGTATCGACGGCGCGGCAGGGCGTGACCGGGTAGAAATAGGTGGGGCCGGTGATGGATCCAGCAGGTGCAAAGTAGCCGTTGATGTCCAGGAGGATATCCGAATCGTCGGTGACGAAGACCGAGACCTCGCCATTTGAGCCCGCTTTCACGACGGCGGCATTCGCAGTGACCGTTCCCGTGTAGGCGTTGAGCGTCGAGACCAAGGGCTGGGTCTGCCCTGTGGGCCAAGCGGTCAGATAACCCAACGGCGCGTGCGGGAGGGCAGTGACATTGAGTGAATAGGCCACCGCTGTCGAAGGAATGTTGCAGCTGCTGGAGGGGATGGGGAAGGCCCGGCTGGTGCGTGCAGCGATGAACGGTCCGCCCAGCGGACCGTTCGCGGTGCGCGTGTCGAGGATGCGGCATCGAGGGACAGTGGTGAAGGCCAGCCCCCCAGCGGTCCCCTGGGGCACGAAGTAGCCGTTGATGTCGAGGATCAACTGTGTCGCGCTGTCCACAAAGACGCTAACTCCTCCGTTGGTGCCGGCGGGAACGATGGCAGCATTGGCCTTGACGCGTCCGTCATAGGAGTTGAGGGTGGAAACCAGGGGCTGGGTTTCACCGGTGGGCCAGATGGTGAGAAAGCCGAGCCCGGCATTCGGGACTACAGTCACGTTGAGCGAATAGGCCGCAGCCGTCGAGGGAATGCCGCAGGCGCTCTGCGGAATATTGAACTTGCGTGTACTGCCGGCACTCAGCTCCGGAGGGCCAAACTGCCCGCTGCCGAACTGCGTGTCGGCGATACGACAGGGAGTGGCGAGGGGGATGAATTGCAAACCCTGGGCAGAGGCCGAGACATGGGCCACCATGCCGAAGGCGAGAGCGGCACCGACACAAAGCGCGGCTGTCTTGCAACGCAGAGATAAATGCCGGGACGAGCAGCTGTGAATGCGGGTGCGTGCGCACATATAGGACCTCCGTTAGCGAACGAATTCCAGCAGGACTGGGGTGATATCGTGCAGAGCGTCGCTTCAACACATGTCTCAGGTTGAAAAGATCGCCGATTTCGAGCGAGAGATTCCGCGTCAGCACTGTAGCACTCGCCGTGAGTGGCGACAAGCTTCTGTCTGTAGCTGCCGGGTGATTACCCGTCTGATATCCCACCCAGCCCAAAACCGGAGTCGAGCGCGCCACAGTCCGCTCTTTTTCAAATCTGGTAAAAAGAACAGGGCTCCTTATGTTTTTCAAGAAGCGGGTCCTTCGGGTTCGCACGCCACGGCGTGCTTCGCTCAGGATGACAAAATAGAGTCTAGAAACACAAAAGCTTTTTGTTTTAGAACCTTGAAAAAAATGCGAGCAAAGACAGCAGTGGTGGTTGGCGCCCAGTGGGGCGATGAGGGCAAGGGCAAGATCGTTGATGTCCTGTCGGAGCGGTTTGCGGTGGTGGCGCGGTATGCGGGCGGGCACAATGCCGGGCACACGGTCATCATCAAGGGGCAGAAGTTTATTCTGCAGCTGATTCCGTGCGGCATTCTGCGGCCGGATTGCCAGGCGGTGATCGGCAACGGGGTGGTGCTCGATCCGATGGCGTTTCTGAAGGAGGTCGGCAAGCTGAGAGACCTGGGCGTCGCCGTCGATGAGCAGGTCTTTGTGTCGAACCGGGCGCAGGTGATTCTGCCTTATCACCGGATGATTGAGCTGGCGGCGGAGAGCGCTCCGGGGCGGCAGAAGATCGGGACGACGAGCCGGGGGATCGGTCCGGCGTATGAGGACAAGATGGCGCGCAACGGGCTGCGCGTGGTTGATCTGCTGAACAGGAATCTGCTGAAGACGCATATTCAGAATGCGTGCCATGAGAAGAATGCGATTGCGCATGCGCTGTTCGGGACTGCGCCGCTCGATCCGGCGCAGATGTATGAGGAGTATGCGCGGGCGGCGGAGCAGGTGGCACCGTTTGTGACGGATACGGCGGCGCTTCTGAATGGGGCGATTCGGGCGGGCAGGAGCGTGATGTTTGAGGGCGCGCAGGGCACGATGCTGGATATCGATCACGGGACGTATCCGTTTGTGACTTCGTCGTCGGCGACGGCGGGCGGAGCGGTGACGGGCACGGGCGTGGGTCCGACGGCGATCGGGACGGTGATTGGCGTGACCAAGGCCTACGTGACGCGCGTGGGCGAGGGTCCGTTCCCGACGGAGTCGTTCGATGAAGCCGGCGAGTTGCTAAGGGCGAGGGGCAATGAGTTCGGGGCTGTGACGGGTCGTCCCAGGCGTTGCGGGTGGATGGACCTACCGCTGCTGCGCTATTCGAACATGATCAACGGGACCGAGTGGTTAGTCGTCACGAAGCTGGACGTGCTGGATGGGATGGCGGAGATTCCGGTGTGCGTGGGGTACGAGATTGACGGGCGAAAAACAGACACCATGCCGGCGGATGTGAGGGGGCTGGAGTCGATCAAGCCGGTTTACACGAAGCTGAAGGGCTGGACGGATCCGACTGAGGGCATCGTCGAGTGGGAGAAGCTGCCCAAGGCGGCGCGGGAGTATCTCGGCTTTCTGGAGAAGGAGTCGGGGGCGAAGATCGGGATGGTGTCGACGGGTCCGGACCGGGAGCAGACGATGGCGTTGCCGGAGTTTGGGAAGGCGCTGAAGGAGATGGAAGGGTAAGGGCTCAGGGCACAGGGCTCGGGGAACAGGGCTCAGGGCACAGGGCACAGGGCTGCGGTCCTTGGCTGCGAAGACGCGGGCTGCGAAGACGCAAAGAAAGCTCAAAGGCACTGACCCTAAAGTAGAGTGGCGGGAACAGCGGCTGTTGCTATCCTGTCGGGGGAAGGTTCGTGACGGATGATCAGTTTTACGGTACGGCTCAAGTTCAAGGCGGAGGACCGCGATGAGATTCGAGAGGCGCTGCGGGCGCTGACGGAGGCTTCGCGGAAGGAGCCGGGGTGCGTGACGTATATTCCGCATATTGTGGACGGGGATGCGGATACGATCCTGATCTACGAGCAATATAAGGATGCGGCGGCGGCGGATGCGCATCGCGCGTCGCCACACTTCAAGAAGTATGCCGTGGGCGGGCTGTATCAGCGGATGCTGGAGCGCTCAATGGAGAATCTGCACGCGCTGGAGTAGTGTTTGAAGTAGTGGGTCGTCCAAGTCTCAGGGGCCGATTGTTAACAGCAATTCATAAGGGCCGGGTGCCGGGTGCAAGGTGTGGCGCAACGGCGAATCAAGAGCCGGGCATCGAACTTTGAATGACTGTGGCAATGACCTTCAGGGCGTTGATTCGATGAGGGGGAGAGCAGCCGAAGGGCGGAATTGCGACGTTCGCCTGCGAATATTGCGGCTTCGGTCATTCCTTTTGACTCGCCGCGCGGATGCGGACTACCATCCCGGTACGAACATGAACAGAAGCGCTTATGTCCAGGGGGCGGTGCAACAGGCCGGCGTGTCGCTTCTGTTCGTCCTGGCACTGTGCGTGGTGATGACGCATCCGGCATTCGGGCTTCCGAAGCGAGATAACCACGCGATCCACAAGCAGATCGAGGCTCTTGAGGAGCAGTGGCGGCAGGCGATTGTCACAAACAATGTGACGGAGATGGATCACCTGCTGGCGGATGACTATATCGGCATCAGCGCCAACGGAACGGTGGAGACAAAAGCCCAGGCGCTGGCGCAACGCAAGGCCGGGACGGTGCAGATCAAGTCGCTGGACCTGAATGACCTGAAGGTGCGGGTCTACGGGGATACGGCGGTGGTGACTTCGCGGGCCGCGCTTGAGGGGACGAATGGGCAGAGCGACATCAGCGGAAATTATCGCTACACCCGTGTCTACAACAAGAGGCTGGGGCAGTGGAAGATTGTGAGCTTTGAGGCCAGCCGGATGCACGATGCGGATGCGCGTCAGAAGCAGTGAGGCACAGGGCACAGGGCACAGGGCACAGGGCACAGGGCACAGGGCACAGGGCACAGGGCACAGGGCACAGGGCACAGGGCACAGGGCACCAGGGCACAGGGCACAGGGCACAGGGCACAGGGCACAGGGCACAGGGCACAGGGCACAGGGCACAGGGCACAGGGCACAGGGCACAGGGCACAGGGCACAGGGCACAGGGCACAGGGCACAGGGCACAGGGCACAGGGCACAGGGCACAGGGCACAGGGCACAAACTGCGATGCGTGAAGCAGCGTACAGTGCCGTGCGGCAATCAATAAAACTCATCAACAAAATTACTGGAACTCCAGCTTCTTATTACTAGCTCCTTATTACTCGATTAATCGGGTGGTGGGTAGTAGGGGAGCTTGTCGTTGCGCTGCTCGGTTCTCTTGAGGGTTACGTCATCGAAGAGCAGCGGCGGGGCGATGATGGTCGAGGGGATTTCTCCGAAGGTGTTGAATACGTAGGGATCTGTGCCTGCGGCCAGGATGCCGGAGCGGAGGAGGTGCAGGTTGACGTCCTCGAGCTCGACGCCGCGCACCAGCTCGCGTGATCCGTCGGCAACCTTGATGCGATAGACGGTGCGCGGGCGCGACGATCCGGTGATGGTGTCGACGCGATAGACCGAGGCAAGGCCCTGGTCTTTGCCCATGGCGAGCAGCTTTTGCGTCAGGCCGTCGTCGGAGATGGCACCGGAGGCTTCGACTTTCAGCACACCGATGCGGGGCGCTGAGGCCTGCGCGGTGGCGGCGCGGCCGTGCCCGTTGGATGAGGGAAAGTCGCGGACGGGCTCGCGTCCGGTGAGATAGCCCGTGAGCTTGCCGGCGTCAACGACGGTGACGCTTTGCGCGGGGACGCCTTCGTCGTCGATCTGATAGGCACCGAGGACGGGCTTGCCGTCGAACGAGGTGATGCCGGGATCATCGACGACCTTAAGAAAGCCGGGCAGCACACGCGTCTGATAGCTGGAAGCGAAGGGACCGACGGTGCGCGAGGTGGATCCGATCTCCGGCCGTCGCGCGACGACGGCGCGGGCGAAGAGGTCGTCGAAGATGCGTGCCGTGGCGTTGCCGGCGAAGAGGACGGGGCCGTGGTACTCGTCGGCCATGAGCGGAGCGCCGCGCAGATCATGCAGGGCGGCGAGCATGTGGAGGACTCCGTTGTCGAACTTTTCCTGTGAGCCGAGATCGGCGGCGGCGACTCCCGAGACGCTGTAAGCGCGCTCGAGACGCATGCCATCGGGGGCCTGCGTCTGGGCCAGGACCTGGGCGTGGTACTCGACCATGCTCTTGCGCACGAGTGTGCCTTCGGTGTTGACCAGGTAGCGGGTGCGCAGGTGCGACTCGAGGCTGCCTTCGCTGGTTTCGATTTCCGGCGCGAAGCCTTTTACCGAGTCGGCGGTGCGGTAGAGGCCGGTGGCGGCGACGACGCGCTGCTTCCAGGCGGCGCGGTCGATATTGGGCTGGGCGAGCGGGGCGATGGAGACGACGGGCTTCTCGCGCGAGAAGTCGTCGGACTGCGGAGGCGTCTCGACCGATTTGAGCGCGGCCTGCTTGGCAGTGAGGTTGTTGAGGGCGGTCTTGTAGGCGCTGTCCGTCGCGCCCCAGAGGGCGTAACGAATGGCCATGGGATCGTTGTCAGTCGCGGCGACCTGGAGAGAGGCGTCGGCGCGTTCGCCGGAGTTGTCGATCTTGTAGTCGCCGACGCGCACGGTGACACGCACGATGCGACGATGGGCTTCGTGATCGCTTACTACCGCTCCCCAGGCGGCGTTGCTTCGTATTCGATTTCGTCATCGAGGCGGTACTCGATGAAGTAGGGCTTTTCGAATCCATCAAGCTGCAGATGCTGCTTGCTGCGGTCGAGTTCGGCGAGCATGGCGCTGAGGATGGGGTCTTTCTTGGCGTCGGCGGGAGAGGTCGATGGCTGCTGCGCGTGGAGGATGGGGGTGAAGGCCATCGCCAGAACGACAACCGCGAGCCAGTGCCTGCACCCCTCCGCTTCGCTCAGGATGGGGCACCCAGAGTCGTGCGTTGAATGAGAAAAGCAGGTCCTTCGACTGCGTCCGCCGCTAACGCGCCGGACTCCGCTCAGGATGACAAAAACATTTAGCGCGTGCATCAGCGGCCCTCCCCGGAGTTGTTGACGGCGGTGGGCGGAGGAAGAATCGGCGGGCGCCCGGTTCCCTGCTGCTGGCGCTGGGTTTCGATTTCGCTGACCAGCATGGCGGGCGCGATGGCGGAGACGGGGATGGTTCCGGACTCGGCTCCGCATTCTCCGTTGAAGACTTCGCGCTTGTCTCCAGTGGCCAG
>CAVRXY010000006.1:0-211907 GCA_963725225.1 uncultured Acidobacteriaceae bacterium | reverse complement strand
CGGTATCGCCGGGAGCGACCCGAATCTCGACGACCGTACCCGCCTTCGGCGACTTCAGCTCGTTCTGCATCTTCATCGCTTCGATAACCACCACGCCCTGGTGAGCCTCGACCTCATCGCCGCGGCTGGCAAGGACACGCACCACCCGGCCGGGCATCGACGCCTTGATCACCTTCGGCCCGTCATGGCCGCCCGAGTGCGCCCGCCGCGCTTTGAGCGAGCGCGAATCTTCGACGCGATAAGGAAAGCGCCCGCCGGCAACAAGAACCGCTACCTCGCCACCGTTGCCCGCCGGCGCATCATCCTCGCGCACCGCCCGGTACGATCGCCCGGCGACCACCAGAGACAAAACTCCCGGCCGCAGCAGGCGCGCTTCAACTTCGAACGCCTCACCATCGAGGATCACTCGGTACTGTCCCGGAGATGCTTCCGGCTCAAGCTCGATCGTTCGCAACCGCCCCTGAATCTCGACCTCCAGCTTCATCGGCGCAGCCCCTCTTTGCGCGCCGCCGACTTCCAGGCACTCGCCGCCTGCTGAACCGCCGCGGCCGGCGCCGGCCTCATCGCCTCGAAGAGAGCCGCCGCAATCGCCGCAACCGTCTCATCGCTGGTCTCGGTCTCGCCGCTGTCCGCGCGGGCCGGCTCTGCCAGCAGGCGGTCGAGATAGCCCGTGTCGATGCGCCCTGAGCGGAAACCCTCGTCGCTGAGGATACGGCGGAAGAAGCCGAGGTTCGTGCGGATGCCGCCGATCACGTACTCGTCGAGCGCGCGCAGCAGCCGCGCAATCGCCAGCTCACGCGTGGGCGCGTAGGCGATCAGCTTCGAGAGCATGGGATCGTAGTCCATGGGCACGACCCAGCCCTCGTAGATGCCGGAGTCCTCGCGAATGCCCGGCCCTCCCGGCTGCAGCAGCCGCGTAATCCGCCCCGGGGAGGGAAAGAATCCGTTGTCCGGATCCTCGGCATACACGCGGCACTCGATGGCGTGGCCGCGAAGCTCGATGTCCTGCTGCGACACCGGCAGCGGCTCGCCCTGCGCTATCCGGATCTGGAGGTGCACAAGATCGAGCCCCGTCACCAGCTCGGTGACCGGGTGCTCTACCTGCAGCCGCGTATTCATCTCGAGGAAGTAAAAATTTTGCTCGTCATCGACCAGGAACTCGACCGTTCCGGCGTTGGTATACCCCTGCGATTGCGCCAGCCGGACCGCGGCCTCGCCCATCCTGCGGCGCAGATCCGGACCGACCACCGGCGACGGGGCTTCCTCGATCACCTTCTGATGCCGCCGCTGCACCGAGCATTCGCGTTCCCCGAGGTAGATGCAGTTGCCGTGTTCATCGGCCAGCACCTGGATCTCGATGTGCCGCGGACGCTCAATCAGCTTCTCCAGGTAAACCTCGTCGGACCCGAAGGAGCGGAGCGCCTCGCTTTGCGCCGACTCGAAGGCCGCCTTCAGATCCTCGGGACGGCCGACGGCGCGCATACCTTTGCCTCCTCCGCCGGCCGCTGCCTTCAGCATCACCGGATACCGGATCTCATCCGCGACAGAGTACGCTTCGGCAAGAGAATCCAATGCCCGCGTGGAGCCGGGAGTACGCGGCATCCCCGCCGCATCCGCTGCCTGCCTTGCCCTGGTCTTCGAACCCAGGGCGCGCATAGCCGAGGCAGTCGGCCCAATGAACTTGATGCCGGCACCCTCGCACGCTTCGGCAAAATCGGCATTCTCGGAAAGGAATCCGTAGCCGGGATGAATCGCATCGGCACCCGTGCGCCGTGCGATGTCAAGGATCAGATCGCCGCGCAAATACGATTCCGTCGCGGGCGCCGGCCCGAGCAGAAAGGCCTCATCCGCCTCCAGAACGTGCAGCGCCGCCCGGTCCGCCTCAGAGTAAACAGCGACCGTTGCAATACCAAGTTCGCGGCAGGCGCGCTCGATACGCAGAGCTATCTCGCCACGATTGGCGATAAGAATCTTGCTGAAGGACATCAATGGGGGACTCGGTTGCAAGAAGTCATTCTATAGGCTGAGACCGATCGCAGATACGCGAAAGCCCCCGGCGTACCGGGGGCTCTCATGACTAACGTGGCCGGGCATTACATGACCACGCCGTTTGCCTTTTCGTTCTTCTTTTCCTCGTTTGCCTTGCGGGTTGCCATGGCCTTCTCGCGCCACTGATCCACCTGCGCCATATCCGCCTTGCGTGCATCTTCGTTGCCGCATTCAAGATCGGCCTTGCGGCGATACATCAGCTGCAGATATGCCATTGCATCGTCATACGAGGGACGAATATCAACCGCCTTGTGAAGGTACTCAAGGCCTTCATTTACCAGCGGCGTATTCTTCTCCACCAGCTCCTGGCAGACCTTCTTCGGCATCTTTACGTTGCCCGCACCGTCATCCTGCATCCCCACGCCCTTGAGTGCCTCAACGGCATTTCGGTACGCCAGGCGCCAGTCGATGCTGCCGATAGTGTAAGCGGCCTCGGCATCCTGCGGATCGACAGCCAGCACTTTCATCTGCCACTGCTTGGCCTCGTCGTACTTGTCGATGTTGAAATAGAGACTCGCCATGTTCTTCAGGCTGTTGATGTCCTTCGGATCCTTGGCCAGCACTGCCTCAAAACCCTGCATCGCCAGGTTGGCGTTCTTCAGATTCTCTGGGGTGGTCAGATCGGGAACAACCTGCTGAGCGTATGCCGTCGCGAGATACAGGTGCGCCATGGGAAGCGAGGGGTCGTAATTCACGGCCTGCTGGAAATGGTTGATGGCTTCCTCATACTTCGCGCTCTTGTATGCCTGCACGCCCTTGTTCAGCTGATCGCGGGCTTTGAGGCGCTGGCATCCGGTCACAAGGACAAGCAACGAGAGCGTTGCGACGGCCATCACCGGAAAACGTACATTTCGGTTCATTCTGTATCTCGTCTCCTTCGAATCACCATGACTGCCTGGTGACTGGGATGCTTCAAGAGCGCGGCAGGGCAAAAACCCTCGCGCAGTGATTGTAATTCCTTTACGCCATTAGGCAAGAGTTTCAAGGAAAATCCAGAGGGCGGGTGGGACCCTTTGAGCGGGAAAGCTGCAGGCCGGGCTGGCAGAAGACAGCAAAGCGGGTCTCTATTGACCCGCTTCAATCTTCGGAGTGATCAACCCAATATGGTCAACGCCCACCGCATGGCCGATGTCGATGACCTCCGCCACACTGGAGAAGTTGAGATTGGGATCGCCCTTGATGAACATCACTTTTTCGGCGCGCGGCGCAAAAATTTCATCGAGGCGCTGCCGAAGCTGGTTCTTCGCGACGTCGTCCTGGTTGATCTTGTAGGTCGGGATGCCGTTGGCCTGACCCTCGATCTGCACAACAATGGTGCGATCGTTAGGCTGCTGCTGGTTGGGATTCTTCGGCGGCTGGGGCACCAGCGCGTCCAGTCCCTTCGGCGTGACTGGAACGATGACCATGAAGATGATCAACAGCACCAGAAGCACGTCGATGAGGGGGGTTACGTTGATGTCCGAGTTAAGTCCGCCCGGTCCGCGCCACTTCCCATTGCCATAGGTCAATTCCTCGTTTCTGAATCTCTTTTTACTCGCCGCCCGTCGGTGGCTTGTTCGGCTGGCGGTTCTCGGTCAGCAGACCGACTTCATCCACTCCAGTCGTTCGCACCGCATCAATCGCATCCATGACCGTGCCATAATGCGCGCGGGCATCGGAACGGAAAAAGACCATTTTGCTGGTCTTGTTCTGCAGCAGATCGGCTACCTTCGGCCCCAGGTCGGCGATTGTCACCTGATCCTGCCCCAGAAAGACCCTGCTGTCGCGTGTGATGGCGATGGTTACCGCGTCTTCCTTGCTGGCGTCTTCCATGGCGACGGCGTTTTCGGTCTGGGCCAGCGTCACGTTCACCTTGTTCTCGAGCATGGGCGTGATGACCATGAAGATGATCAGCAGCACCAGCATGACGTCCACCATGGGCGTGACGTTAATGTTCGAGTTTACTTTTTTGCCTTCGTCTCTTTTTACGATTGCCATTCGCTACTCCGTGGATCGACCTTCCTTCAACTGCATGGCGAAGATTCTGCAACGGGAGTGAAGCCGGGCCAGCCCGTCCCGCTCCCGTTGCGTGATTTCTCGCTATTCAGGCAAGTTACCGCTTGCTCTGCTTGATGAAGTAATCGATCAGCTCGCTCGAGGAGTTATCCATCTCGACGTCGAAGGCCTCAACTTTATTGGTGAAGTAGTTGAAGGTCATAACCGCCGGGATAGCCACGAGCAGTCCGAACGCCGTGGTCACCAGAGCTTCAGAAATACCGCTGGCCACCGCGCCGATACCGGGCGTCTTCTGCGTAGCGATTTCCTGGAAGGCCTTGAGGATACCGGCGACCGTTCCGAACAGTCCGACGAACGGAGCCGTCGAGCCGATCGTTGCCAGACCACCGAGGCCGCGCTTCAGCTTGGCATGAACGATGGCTTCAGAGCGCTCGAGTGCGCGCTTGGAAGACTCGATCTGCTCGGCCGTGATCGCACCGCCGCTGCCGAAGTTGCGAAACTCCTGCAGGCCGGCCGTCACCACTTCAGCCAGATGCGACTTCTTGTTGCGATCGGCAACCTTGATCGCCTCGTCCAGCTTGCCCTCCTTAAGGGCGCCGGCGACGCGGGGAGCAAACTCGCGCGACTGCTTGCGGGCTGCATTGAAATACAGGTAGCGGTCAATAATCACGGCCAGCGACCAGATCGACATGATGAAGAGCACGAAGACGACGCCGCGGGCCAACCAGCCCATGTTGTTCCAGAGATCGACCGGGCTGAATCCAACCGACTGATCCTGCTGAAACATACCCAGGGCCGCTGGGTGAAACACAACTTGATTGAGATGAGCGAGAATCACTGAATCTTTCCTCCTAAGGAGTAAATGCTGGAAATTGATTAAAACATGAGTGGCTGCAGGCGGGCCCTCCCGACGCTGCCGGGAGAAGCCTGGACCCGGGTATCAACCACCGCCGAGGGTGAAGATGACATTGACCTGTGTTTCTACCTCCACCGGCTCGCCATTGAGCAGATAGGGTCTGTAACGCCAGGTCTTCACTGCTTCCATCGCGGCCTGCTGAAGCATCGGCGGACCACTAAGGACGTGGAGATTTTCGATTGTGCCCGACTTGGAAATGGTTGCCTGAAGAACAACCGTTCCCTGAATGCGGGCCGCTTTGGCAATCGCCGGATACTGCGGGGTCATGCCGCCCAGTTTGTTGCCGGCGATCACGCCGGCTGAAACGGCAATCTTCTTGGGAGCCGCAGCCTTAACAACTGGCGCGGGGCCTGTGCCCATGCCGCCCAGAATGCCTGCCCATGACGCCGCTCCGCACCAGCCGGAGCCCTCCATGCCCGCAACGCCAGCCATCGCCGGCTGCGGAGGCGCATCATCCTTCACAATCTTGATGTCTTTGGGAATCTTCGTCGGAGCAGTGAGCTGATTATTCAGCATCTCCGAAACTACCTTCTGAATATGAACCGGGGCCGGTGGTGGCGGAGGCGGTGGAGGTGGGGGCGGAGGTGGCGCAACCAGCAGCGTGGTCATGGCCGCCTTCGGCAAGGGCTTCGGGGTAGATCAGCGGAATCAAAACCAGGGCCGCGATGATCGACCCGTTGATCACGATTCCTACCCAGGTAAAGTACTTGCTCTTGGTCTTGATCTTACCGCCGGACTCCATAAGAGCATCTTCAAACATGGCCAACCTCGGATGTACGAAACGTCGTTATCACCTTTAGACACCGGAACGGTAGTACTTTGTTCCCGATTTGGGCCTCTTCGACTTCATTTTTCTTTGTTGCATCCCGGCCGGGGAGAAAAGGTGAGTGCTTCGTTCTATCACAAAGTCCGTGGACGGGGGAAGAGCATGGCGGCTTTAGGCGCGAGCCCGCTTTGCTGCCGGCAAAACCGCTGCCTTGCCGCGCTTCGCCCGCCAGTCCTGATAAGCCACCAGCATCGGCGCCGCTACCGCGATCGACGAGTAAGTGCCGATCAAAATGCCGATCACCAGCGCGAAGGAGAAGCTACGCAGCACCTCACCGCCAAAGATATACAACGACAGCACCGTGAGGAACGTAAGCCCCGACGTAAGAACCGTCCGGCTCAGCGTCTGGTTGATGCTGCGATTGACTAGCACCGACAGCGGCTCCCGGCGCGAAAGGCGCAGGTTCTCGCGAATGCGGTCGAAGACCACGATCGTGTCGTTCATCGAGTAGCCGACCAGGGTGAGAATCGCGGCGATCACCGTCAGCGAGATCTCTTTATTGAAGAGTGAAAATGCGCCGACCGTAATGATCGTGTCGTGGAAAACCGCCACCACCGCCGCCACGCCGTAGATCAGCTCAAAGCGGAACCAGAGATAAACCAGCATGCCGGCCAGCGAATAAAGGGTCGCCAGCAGCGCCTGCTTACGCAGTTGCGCGCCCACCTGCGGCCCCACAATCTCCACATTGCGAACGGCAAAGCCCGAGAGATAAGCACCCTGCTTCAGCTCGTTGACGACGGCCGGAGTCGCCACTCCCGAAAGGCTGTCGATCGAGCTGATCAGGCCGCTGTGGCTATCACGGTAGTCCAGGATAGCGTTCGCCTGCTGGGTATAGTGCTGGGTTGCCGCGTCGCTCTGACCGAGATGCTCCGGGTCCTTCTCCGCCAGCCACGCCGCCAGAGACGAGCGCCCTGTGTTGTCCAGATCGAGCTTGCCCTGGCTGGCCGCGCCCGTGGCCGAGTAGTTCGCCGTCAGCGTCCCGACAATGGCCGCGCGACCCTGATCGAGAGCCGC
This sequence comes from uncultured Acidobacteriaceae bacterium, assembly GCA_963725225.1. Taxonomy (GTDB): domain Bacteria; phylum Acidobacteriota; class Terriglobia; order Terriglobales; family Acidobacteriaceae; genus Silvibacterium. The sequence goes on along the minus strand of CAVRXY010000006.1, from coordinate 205,107 downwards.
CTCGCTGGTTTGGCTCTGCGCCAGCGTGACGATAACTTCGTTATTCGCCGCCAGTCCGTATTGCTGGATACGCGCATCCTTCAGCCCTGCCTTGTCGGCAGCCGAACGGATACGGTCAATGTTAGGCTGCTGGTCAAACTTGACCCGCACCACCGTGCCGCCGCGAAAATCCACGTCCAGCGGGATATGGTGCCAGAACAACATCGACAGCACACCGGAGACGCTGAAGATGAGCGAAAATCCGAGGAAGTACCACTTCTTCCCCAGCCAGTCGATATTTGCTTGACGAAACAGTTCCACGAAAATCAGTCCTTAATTGCTTGTCATCCCGACCGAGCGCTTACCGATGCATTGGCGCACCGCTGCGAAGCGGACCTGCAGTTCACGCCAGTCCTAAATAGAAAGCGCCTCGCCGCGCTGCTTGCGGTTCAGGTTCGAGTCAAAGATCACGCGCGAAACAAAAACCGCGGTAAACAGGTTGGCCAGAAGTCCGAACGTCAGCGTCACGGCAAATCCACGCACCGGCCCCGTACCGAAGATAAACAGGATCGCCGCCGAAACGATCGTCGTCACGTGAGTATCGATGATCGTTGTCCATGCGTGCGCAAAGCCCTGATCGACGGCCACCCCCGGAGTCCGTCCCGCGCGCAGCTCTTCACGGATGCGCTCGAAGATCAGCACGTTCGAGTCGACGCCCATACCGATGGTCAGGATCACGCCCGCGATGCCCGGCAGAGTCAGCGTCGATCCGGTATAGCCCATGAATCCCAGCAGAATGACCAGGTTCAGGAAGAGCGCCAGGTCAGCATTGATGCCCGCTCCGCGGTAGTAGATGAGCATGAACGCCATCACCGCCAGCATGCCTACGATCGACGCCATCACGCCCTGGTGGATCGAATCCGCACCCAGCGACGGGCCCACCGTGCTCTCCTGCAGATAATGCAGCGAGGCCGGCAGCGAACCGGTATTCAACAGCATCGACAGGTCATTCGCCTGCTGCGCCGTCATCCCGCCGCCGATGTTGCCCTGGTCGCGAATCTGGTCGCGGATCACCGCCACTTCGCGAATCTTGTTGTCCAGCACCACCGCCAGGTCCTTGCCCTTGTTCGCGCCGGTAAATTCGGCAAAGCGATCGCCGGCTGCGGTCGTCAGGAAGAAATCGACCTCAGGCTCATTTGTATTCGTGTTCTGCCCGACGCGAGCGCTGCGCAGGTCTGTTCCGCCGATCTCCGCCGTGCGCTTGATCTGGTAGTACTGCACGCCGCCCGTGCGCGACACTCCGGGAGCAGTCGCCACGATCTCCGAGTCAAGCGGCACCGTGCCGCCAAGCTGCTGCAGCGCATCCTGCTCGCTCGTATAAGGACCACCCAGGACGGCGTGAATCTCCAGCCGCGCCGTCGACTGAATCACATCCTTCACGCGCGCGGGATCATCCACACCCGGCAGCTCGACCAGAATCTGGTCGCTGCCCAGGTTGTACTCCTGGATCACCGGTTCGCTCACGCCCAGTGAATCGACGCGCGTCCGGATGACCTCGATCGCCTGTTCCAGGGCGCGCTTCTTGATTTCCGCGACCGCTGTCGGCTTCATCGTCAGCGTCCAGGTATTGTTTGCGCCCGAGCTGATGTCGTACTGCGCTCCGTACTTGGACTCGAGCACGCTGCGCACATCGCTGCCGCGGTCGGCCGGCACGCCCGCAATCTGAATCGTCTCCGGATGGTTCGGATCGGGCTTCGTCACCGATCCCACCGTGACGCCGTTCTGCTGCAGATCCTGCTGGATATGCGCAGCGTCGCTGTCGGTGGCGATGCCGACTGCCTCATCCACCATCACCTGCAGGATGAGGTGGGTCCCGCCCTTGAGGTCCAGCCCCAGGTGAATGCGGTCCAGGATCGAGTCCTTGACGGCAGTGCCGCTGAATCCGTGGGGAATGCCAATGATCCCAATAACAAAGAAGATCAGGACGGCGAAGATCGCAATGGTTTTCGTGGTGAGATTCTTACGCATGAGGTTCTTCTACTGCGGGAGCTACTTTGCTTCCTCTTCAGTGGTAACGGAAGCGATCGCGCTTTTGACCACTTCGAGCTTGATATTGTCAGGCGGAATCCGCAGCTGAAATGCATCGTCCTTGACCGAGATAATCGTCCCGCGGATACCGCCGGTCGTCGTCACCTTGTCCCCGGTCTTCAGATTCGTCAGCATCTGCTGCCAATGCTGCTGCTTCTTCTGATTGGGCCGGATCAGCAGGAGATAAAAGACGACAATGATAAGGATGAAGGGAAGGAACGAGACCAGGCTGGAAGGAATCGCTGCGGCCAGAAAAGTCATTAACGTCAACACACAATCCTTTTTCGGCGAAGCAGCAAGATGCCTGCTCAGCGCGACTTACATTCACAATTTCAGGAAAGGCCCCCGGCTAAGAGGAAAACCTTTTGCCGAAAAGGCTTCGAACAGCGCCTGCTGCTTCCTTGCTGCTAACCATCTCTCCGGCTACCGGCCGGACCATCGCATTTTCGGAGTTGCCATACCCCGAAACCACAGATCGAAAGTCGACGCGACCATCAGGGAGCGGCGACCTAGCACACCTTACCACGGGGCAAAGTAACTCCGAAAATGCCGTAGCTTGCACCACACCCCGTTCCCGACGGGTGCGCACACGTTGCCGGATGCCCGAGGAGTGACTGATAACAAGCATCGCGTACCGGATAAAGCGGTGTCAAGACAGGAACGAGCTGCGCGCACCGCAATCAGCGGATTATTCCGCCTCCGCCGACGCCCTCAATCCCCTCCCTGACCTTCCGCATCGTCTCCAGATAAAACGCCAGATTGTGCAGCGTGTTCAGCACCGCTGACAGAGGCTCCTGCGCCGCCATCAGATGCCGCAGATATGCCCGGCTGTACCGCCGGCACACGAGGCAGCCGCACTCCGGATCGGCAGGACCCTGGTCCTCGGCAAACCTCTTGTTCTTGATATTCAGCCGCCCCTCCGAGGTGAAAAGCAGCCCGTGCCGCGCCGCCCGCGTCGGCAGCACGCAATCCATCATGTCCACGCCCATCGCCGCGTACTCGACAATCTCATCGGGATACCCCACTCCCATCACATACCGTGGCTTATCGGCGGGCAGCAGGGGCAGCGTCTCGGCTATCACCTCACGCGTCAGCTCGCGCGGCTCCCCCACGCTCAGCCCGCCAATGGCATAACCGGGAAAATCCATCTCCACCAGCCGCTCCGCCGACTCCCGCCGCAGGTCCTTATACATGCCGCCCTGCACAATCCCGAACAGGCTCGGCGTCTTCCCCGCAAATTCTCTATCCCTGTTCCCTGTTCCCTGTTCCCTGCCCTTCTGTTCCCTGATCCCTGATCCCTGATCCCTGTCCCCACGGCCGCTCCTGCTTATGCCGCTCGAAATGCTCCTTGCTGCGCGCCGCCCAGCGCAGCGTCAGATCGAGCGACCGCCGCGCCCGCGCATAGTCCGCCGGATACTCCGTGCATTCGTCGAAGGCCATCGCGATATCCGACCCGAGTGCAATCTGCACATCCATCGAGTGCTCGGGAGAAAAGAAGTGCGACGATCCGTCGAGGTGCGACCGGAACTCCACGCCGTCCTCGGTCACCTTGCGCAGCTCGTTCAGGCTGAAGACCTGAAACCCGCCCGAATCCGTCAGGATCGCCCGCGGCCAGCTCATGAAGCGGTGCAGCCCGCCCATCCGCCGGATCAGCTCGTGCCCGGGCCGCAGATATAAATGATAGGTATTGCCGAGAATGATCCGCGCATCCAGTTCTTCAAGCAGATGCTGCGGCACCGCCTTCACCGACCCCGCCGTCCCGACCGGCATAAAAACCGGCGTCTCGACCACCGCATGCGGCAGCGTCATCGTCGCCCGCCGCGCCGTTCCATTGGTTTTCAGGATTCTGAATTCGAGAGACACTCTGGTGATTCTAGCGGGCTCCACCAGTCCGATCCCGCCCCTCGAAATTCCTCAGTCCGACGTCATAAACTCGCAAGAGTTACCCATGAATCCAGTAAACGCGCCCCAAACTCATCCCGGCCGCATTGAAGTCATTACCGGCCCCATGTTTTCCGGCAAATCCGAAGAGCTTATCCGCCGCCTGAAACGCGCGCAGATCGCAAAACTCCGTGTGCTCTGCTTCAAGCCCGACCTCGACGTGCGTTACCACCGCACCGCCATCTCTTCACACAGCTCGCAGACCATCGACGCCATCACCGTCGCCAACGTCGAAGCGCTCAAGGCAGTCCTCTTCCCGCAGATCGACCAGATCGAAGTCGTCGGCGTCGACGAGGCGCAGTTCTTCGATCCCTCCCTCGTGCCGCTCTCGCTCGAGCTGACGCATCTCGGCAAGCGGGTCATCCTCGCCGGCCTCGACACCACCTTCGCCGGCAAGCCATTTCCGCCCATCCCCGACCTGCTCGCCATCTCCGACGAGGTCGTCAAGTTATCTGCCGTCTGCATGCAGTGCGGATCCCCGGCCGTCCACACGCAGCGCCTGAGTTCCAACCAGTCGCTGGTCCTCGTCGGCGCGGCCGGCATTTATGAGGCGCGCTGCCGCGCCTGTTTCCGGCCCTGCGTTGACGAGCAGAGTTCGGAGCAGCTGGAGCTGCCCACGGTTACAACCTGAAAGGCCGCCAACCTCACGATCCCTATCTCACGATGATCGACGAGATGCGGTTGTTCCAGGTGTGACCGTTGCGGAACGGAACCGTGCGCAGATCTGGGACACTCCGATTGATCCAGGTGTTTCCGTTCGAGAAATTCCGGTCATTGAAGATCTGCACCCGGGCTCCGCCAAAAACCTGTATCGCGGACACATTGTCGCCGAAGTTGCCGGGCAGACGAGGCAGGCTGTCACCCGCGCGGACGCAGAAGTGGTTTCCGCTGAAGTTGCGGCCGGTGTAAACACATGCCCCGCGGCGCGGATTCGGGCGGTTATTCCACGACGGGTTCCACGTCTGCGGTCCGGGCCCATATACCCAGGGATCGTTTGGGGGTGGTCCAGGACGCGGCGGGGGCGGCGGGTAGTTTTGCGCAATCGCGGATACAGCGAATATCAGAACGAGGACTGCTGCTAAGACGTTTCACGCGGTCGATCTCTCCGTGGGGAGTGGGCTCGTATGTCGTCTGACCCTGTACTGACGGGCCAGTCGGTCCGATGCTACCACTCCTTCCGGGGTTGGATGACCGGGCAATCAGCTCCCCGCCCGCGCGGTTTACAGCGCCGTCGTCACCGCCTTCACTTCCGTATAGCTATTGAAAACATCGCCGCCCATCTCGCGGCCCCATCCCGACTGCTTGTACCCGCCGAAGGGCAGCGCTGCGTCGAACACGTTGTGGCAATTGATCCACACCGTCCCCGACTTGATCCGCTTCGCCATCTTGTTCGCGACCGAGATGTTCTGCGTCCAGATGCTCGCCGCCAGACCGTAGATCGACTCGTTGGCCTCGCGGGCAATGCGATCGATATCTTCGTCGTTGAACGGCATCGCGCACACCACCGGGCCAAAAATCTCTTCGCGGATCACCTTCATCTCCGGCTTGGTATCCGTCAGCACCGTGGGACGAACAAAGTATCCCTTCTTCGCATCCGGCCGGCCGCCGACCGTCGCCTTCGCACCCTCGTTCAGACCCGAATCGATGAAGCTCGACACGCGCTGGTACTGCTCCTCTGAAACCAGCGGACCCATCTGTGTCTCTGGATCGAGACCCGAGCCCACGCGAATCTTCGACGCGATATCCGACACACCTTCGACCACACGGTCATAAATGTCCTGATGCGCAAACAGCCGCGAACCCGCGCAGCAGCACTGCCCGTGATTGAAAAAGATCGCCGACGCCGTTCCCGCAATCGCCTTATCGAGATCAGCGTCGGGAAAGACAATGGCCGGCGACTTGCCGCCCAGCTCGAGCGTCACCTTCTTCAGATTGCCCCTCGCCGCGCCCACGATCAGCTTGCCCACTTCCGTCGACCCGGTGAACGCGATCTTGTCGACCAGATCGTGCGCCGCCAGCGGAGCGCCGGCGCCTTCACCGTACCCGGTCAACACATTGACCACACCATCGGGGAAACCCGCCTCCTGGATCAGCTCCGCCAGCCGCAATCCCGACAACGGCGTCTGCTCGGCAAGCTTCAGGACAACCGTATTCCCAGCCGCCAGCGCTGGACCCAGCTTCCATGCCGCCATCAGCAACGGGAAATTCCACGGAATAATCTGCCCGACCACCCCAATCGGCTCGCGAAGAGTGTAAGTCAGATATTCGCCAGGAAAGGAGATCGGGAAGGTCTGCCCCATGATCTTCGTCGTCCACCCCGCCATGTAGCGGAAGAGATCGACCGCCAGCGGCACATCCGCCGCGCGCGCTACCGACAGCGGCTTGCCGTTATCCATCGACTCAAGCTCGGCGAACTCCTCGAGATGCGACTCCAGCAGATCCGCCAGTTTCCACAACAGCCGGCCTCTCTGCGACGCGGTAATTTTCCTCTGCCACGGACCCTCATCAAAGGCCTTCCGCGCGGCACGAACCGCGCGGTCGACATCGGCGGATTCAGCCTCCGGAACGTGGGCCATCACTTCGCCGGTTGCCGGGTTGTAGACAGGAAGGGTCTTGCCCGAAGCAGCTTTGACGAACTTGCCGTCGATAAGCATGCGGTGTTCGGAGGCAATAAAGTTCGAGGTGTTTTTATCGAGACGGGAATCGAGAGCGATAGTGGCCATTGGGCACTCCTTGGCTGGGATATTTCTAGGCGGAAACCAAGTTACTCCTCCCGGACAATATGTGGCAAAAGGCAGCCGGACGGCGAAGTTTTCGCCAGTTGGGCGTCACCCTTGCGAGGCGACCTGGTTGGAGCTGAACCTTGATCGATGGACGCAATACTGCAGGCAGAGAATGGGAAAGCGCGTGGTCACGACGACCTTCGCGGGAGGTCGCGAAGCCTGGATGCCTTGTTGCTATTCGGCCTATCTGATCAAAACCGTTCGTCCCAACGGGACACCTTTAACAGGACGGAACCGAAGTGTAGTTGATGCAACCGGAGCTTTTGGTCCCTATCGTCCAGACGGCGGAAGTGTCAGGATTATCAGGGAAATCGCCGAACCAGAATATGTATGAGTCGGCGTCGAAGGAAAGCTTTTGTCCGAAGCCGAATTCGTCGGCCTGCTCGGTAGAAATGCATCCCGGGCCATAGTAAAGCTTGGCGTCGAAGGGCAGCGTAATAGCTTTGGGAATGGTGAAACTAACCGCCTCATAGGTATATCCCACCTGCTTGTATCCACAGCCGCGGATCGAAACAACCGGGCCGGTCGGAGGTGGAGGCGACTTCGGGCCGCATACCGCCGTAGAGGCAGTGATAGTGAAGCTGATCTTTGCGCTGCCGGTGACACCGGCAGAGTCATGGGCCTCGACAGCGAGAGTGTAGGCGCCCGCGGCAAGACTGAGCGCGGGAGTAATCGAATCCACGCCCACGCCATTGAGGCTATAAAGTTGGTTGCCGTTCTGATCCAACACCACCCAGCGGGTTATGCTCGCGCCCTTACTGGTTGTCGCACCGGACGCCGACAACGTTACGGGAGAACACAAAGTCAGGTGCTGAGACGGAGCACTGATCTTAACCGTAATCACTCCGGGGATCGGAGGAGGTGGAGGCGGAGGTCCGGACTTTCCCGTTACGCTGAAGGAGACCGTGTTGGAGACGGACCCATCGCCGTTGACAACTGTGACTGAAGCCGTCCCGCCAGTCGCAATATCGGAGGCAAGGACCAGCGCCCTCAGTTGCGAAGTCGAGGAGGGAACGGTTTCAAGCTCCTGGCCGTCAAACTCAACGACAGCGCCCGCGTCAAACCCCGAGCCGCCCACCGTCAGAACGAAGCCTGCAGAACCCGCAGCCGTGCTGGACGGTGAAATGGCGGTTATGACTTGAGCGGCAGCAGCTCCTGCGAGGAGTCCGGAAAGAATAAATATGAGATAGCCCTGACGCAGAATGCGGGTCATGCGACACCTCCAGGACACTGGTTTCCGCCGACGCGCCGCAATTTGATCGCGCTTCTCGCGGCGTCGACTAACGTCCGCGGGAGTATCGCACCTCCACTAAGTCGAGAGCTATCGCCCAAAGGGCCTAGTTGCCTTACCTTATTCGCCCCAGGTTAAGTGCATGCCAATCCGCCCAATGCGCGGCGTGCCCAGCGTCAGGACGGGAGTCCTGCCCACCTGGATCGCGCGATCGAAGAGGTTCTCGCCCGACGCGTAAACATCCAGATGCCGTCCGATATTCCGGGAACCGTAGACATCGAGACGGAAATAGCTGGCCAGGACGTATTGGTTGGCGTCGTCGTCATACTGCTTCCCGCTGGCGCGCGCCTGCAGGCTCAACACTCCGAGCTTGGGATGACTCAGCCGAAGCTGCGCCGTCCCCATGTTGCGTGCGACCTGCGGAATCCAGTTGCCCACCAGCTGCGGCTGTTGCGCATATTTCGTAACCGTGGCGTTGGCATATTGATAGCCGCCCACCAGGCCGATCCATCGTGCCGGCTGAGTCGCAAAGTCCAGAGAAATACCCCGGCTCTCGATTTGCCCGAGGTTCTCGCGCTTCAGAAGAGTCTGCGTCGGCGTTGTGGCCAGCGTGAGCGCGGTAATCGGGCGATTGACCTGCGTCCAGAAGTAGCTCACGCGCAGCGTCGATCCGATCTTCGGCATATCCGTCTGGAAGCCCGTCTCCCATCCCGTCGCCCGCTCCGAGCGCAGATTGTTATTGGGAAGCGTTGTCTGCTGGCCTACCTGTCCTGTGCGGTAAAGCTCATTCTGCGTCGGCGCCCGGTACGCGCGAAATCGCCGATGCATTCAACGCAAAGTTGGAGTTGATGCGCCGCGTGATCCCGATCCGTGGATCGAACGGCGTTTCGCTGAAGGACGGCAGTTCCATGCGCGTCGTCTTCGTGTACTGCACGGCATCGAAATTCGAAAAGTGATCCACGCGCGCCGACCCGCTTAGCGTCCACTGGTTCGGGGTGTAAAGAACCTCGCCGTAGGCACCTGTCTGCCGCTGCCGAGCCGATGTATTGAGGATGCCGCCGGCCGCGGTGAAAAGTGTCTCGTCATCCGATGCGCGCACGTCATGAGTGTCCGCGCCGGCAAGCGCCAGCAGGTGATCGCCAAAAGCATGGTGCCAGCGCAGCGCCGCTCCAAGCTCGGTCGCAGGGTCGAATGCGGAGCGCGTCGGAGTCTCGGAAGCACGGCCGGGTGCAATCGTCGAGAACGTTTGGCGATAGTGCTCGTTGTCGCCGAAAAAGCGAAAAACAAAATCGGAGACATCCGCGCCCGAGATGTACCGCCACAGACGCGTACTGTTCACCTGAAAGGGCGTGCCGTTGTGCCGGTCTTCGTTCAGCACGTTGCCGCGCAGAAACACCTGGTTCGCCCCGGACTGCCCGAATTGACGGCCGATCTCCGCGAGTCCGGTCTGCGCATGCACATTGTTGGGCTGGTCAATCGGCCCGCGATATTGGGGCGCAACAAGAATGTACCCATCCGTTGCGACGACACCTCCGCTGGCCAGCCCCGACCACGGACCCCGCTTCAGCGTGCCCTGTGCTGCGCTATCCGTCGTGGCCAGGCTGCCATAGTTCGTAAGGAGCTGCAGGCCCGTTGATTTCGCGCGCACCGGTACCACGTCGACCACCCCGCCGATCGCGCTCGATCCATATAAATCCGACGCCCCGCCGCGCACCACCTCCACGGAGTGAATCGCCAGCGGCGGCAGCTCCTCCCAGTGAATCCAGCCGCCGTAGGGATCGTTCAGCGGAACATCATCCAGCACCACCAGCGATCGGCTGGCCGCCGTCGACCCCAGCCCGCGCAGCGACACTCCCTCCGTGGTGGGATTGGCTACCAGCGAACTCGACCTGCGGAAGAGCTCAAACCCCGGCACCTGCCGCAGCTTCCCATCCAGCGCCGGAGACGCCGACTCGCGCAGTTCCTCCGGGGAAAGCATCCGCGTGCTTGCCGGGCTGTCCGCCGAGGCCAGCGGCGAGCGGTAAGCCGACACCATCACCGTCTCCAGCGGCCGCTCCAGCATCACCGTCAGCGGGCCCTTCCCCGAAATCGCCACTTTTACCGGCGCATAATGCGGATTGCTGACCTCTACCTCGTCCGTCCCTGCCGGAATCTCAAAGGAACCATCAGCATCCGTCGTCGCCAGCTTCTTCCCCGAAGCATCGAGAATCGTCGATTGCGCCAACGGAGCGCCGCGCGCATCCACCACCTTGCCCTGAATCGCGCCCGGCTCAGCGGTGCTCTGCGCGCGACCCGAAGTCGCCAGCAGCAGCGCTGCAAGCAGAGATACCAGCAGGGAACGCAATAAATGAAAAGGCATCGGGCGTACCCTCATCTTAAACGGGCGTTCTCTTCAGGCCTGATTTTTCAAGCCTGGTACTGCCGCGGATTCGCCGGGCGCAGCACCTGCACGGCACTCCGGCTGTTTGCCCCTTCGTCCGGCAATTCGGCCAGCATCTCGCGCACCGTCCGCAGAAAAACCGGATGTACTGCATCCGGAGCAATCTCCGCCAGCGGAGCCAGCACAAAGCGCCTGTGCGGAAGCTCGGGATGAGGCACCACCAGCGACGGCGACTCAAGAATCAAATCGCCCATCAACAACAAATCCAGATCAAGTGTGCGCGGACCTTTCGGAACGCTCGCCGCCCGGTCCCGTCCGAAAGATCGCTCAATCACCAGCAGGCAATTCAGCAGCTTCTCCGGGATCCATATCCGTGCGCAGCGCGACCACAGCATTCACAAACGCTGGCTGCCCTGCATAGCCGACCGGCTCAGTCCTGTACAGCGACGATCGCGCCACGATAACCCCCAGCGTTGCCAGCGATTCGACCGCCGCGCTCACGATCTCCGCCGGATCGCCCGCAGGCGAGCCGAGGTTCGAGCCCAGTCCGATATATGCGACCTGAAACATGCCTATTCAGCATAGACGCCTCGCTTCCCGCCCAAATTCAAATTCGCATGACAGCAAAGCCAGGATGGAGTATCCCGAAACCACAATACTCAAGTCGACGCGACCCCGTGGCTCCCAGCGACAGGCCTTCGTTGCTGGGGTCGGACCATCAGGCCGGGGTCCTCATGAACAGGTCTTCGTTCGTGGGGTGGAGGAAGCGGCGACCCTGCACAAACTCACGAGGAGCATAGCAATCCTGGGGTTTGCTCTAGGATCAAAACAAGCATGAGAATCGCGCTCTTCGGCGGCAGCTTCGACCCCCCGCACCGCGGACACGTCGCCCTCACCCGTCTTGCCATAAATCGACTGCATCTCGACCGCATCCTTGTAGCGCCCGTGGGACGGCAACCGCTGAAGCACGAAGCCACCAGTGCCAGCTTCGAAGACCGAATGGCCATGGCGGAGCTGGCCTTCGCCGGCGAGCCGCTCACCGAAGTCTCTCGTGCGGACGCTCCCCGCCCGGATGGACGCCCCAATTACACCGTCGACGCCGTACATGGCGCTGAAGCGTACCCTCGACGACCATGCCTCCCTTTTCTGCCTTATGGGAGTTGATTCCTGGCTGACCATCGGCAAGTGGTATCGCGCACCGGAATTGCTGATGGCCTGCGACTTTATCGTGGGCGCGCGGCCGGGATTCGATCTCGACCAGATCACCAAGGCGTTGCCGGCGGGCATTCATGCTGTAAGTGAACAGTCCGACTCGCCCGGATGCCTGCTTTCACAACTCACGGACCCCGCCGGTCGGCAATCGCACCTATATCTCCTGCCCGACCTGGCCGAGGATGTCTCCGCGACCGAAGTGCGCGCAGCTCTCAGCGATCACATGGAAACGCACACCGATCCCAACGCCGTTCTCTCACCCGGGGTGGCGAACTATATCCGTTCCCACGGGCTTTACGGCGTTGAAACCTGAACAAATGGGTTACTCCGATTGGATAAGATAATTGGTTGGCGCTGCAGGGCTGGGCACGCTACCATAAGCATTCCAGGAGAAAAGAACCTTTCCCGATGGCTTCGACTGAAACTCGCAATATGGTGCTCGACGCGGCCACAGTCTGCGAAGACAAAAAAGGGGAGGACACAAAAATCCTGGAGCTCGACCCGATGGACTCCGGATTTACCGACTTCTTCCTGATCACCAGCGGGATTAACGAAAGACAGACCCAGGCCATCGCCGAAGGCATCGAACTTGAACTGAAACGAAAGTTCGCGACCTATCCCAATTCAGTCGAAGGCCGCAAGCTCGGCGAGTGGATATTGATGGATTACGTGGACTTCGTAGTCCACATTTTCCTTAAGGACAGACGCGAGTATTACGACATCGAGCGGTTGAGAAAGTCGGCGCGAAGCCTGGATGTTAACGAGTTGAAAGCCGCTCTTACTGAGAAGACCCTGGCCGCCAGGAAAAAAGCTTCTGTAAAGGCCGCAGCAGCCAGGAAGGTTTCCGCAAAAGGTGCGAGTACAAAAGGCCCCGCGGTAAAGAAAGCCGCAAAATCCGCAGCCAGAAAGACAACAAAAAAAGCTGCGGTACACGGAAAGAAGTAACTTTTGAATGCTTCCGCTCAGCGCGGACTTCCGCCTTGTGTTGAGTTTCACCTGCGCCAATGCTCGGGGATTCGATAATGCGTAATTTGGATCCTGTAAAGGAATCCTTGTCCGGCCTGCCGGAATCTTAATTGCCGAAGTTGAGCAAGCCGCCCTCAGAAGATGATTTTCATGGGCGTGAACGTGCCCGAAAGTTCAGGAACCCGCTGAAGGGCAATTTTTGCCGTGTGGCATTTGCAGTTTTTTTCTCTGGTTTGTGCATCGCGGAGAATCTTAGGGCATGAACGATACCCCCTCATTGCAGGACCCAAACGATCGTTTGGATGAAGTACAGCACTCTGCACCCTGGCCGGCGGAGATGTGCAGGCAGCTGATCGAATCCGCACCCTGGCCCATGTTTGTGGTGGATTGTGAGACCAGGCGCGTTACCGAGGCCAATCCTGCCGCGCTCGCAAAATACCAGATGACCCTCGAAGAACTTCGCAGCCAGGGGGTTGCTGACAAGGTTTTGCCGCCGCAGCGGCGAATCGAAGTGGCCAGGTTACTCGACGCGAAGCTCGACGGGCCGCCTGTCGACACTTATTCCGAACACATTCTTCCCGACCGGACGCTTCTTCCCGTTGAGGTCCGCTCCTTTCCGCTTCTCTGGAACGATCGCCCCTCCAGATTTTTCATGATCCGCGATCTTCTGCCCCGCGCAACCGGCACGCGCGACCCGCGCCTCGATCTCACCGGGCAGGTCTCGGGATCGGTCGCTCATGACTTCAACAATCTGCTCACCGTCATTCTCGCCGTCGCCGAACAGCTGCAGGAGGGCGAGGGCGATCCCGAACAGAAGATAAGCCTCATCGCAAAGACAGTGCGCAGCGCACAGGAGCTCGCGCGCCAGCGGTTAAGTCTCGGCGGCAGCCTGGTGACCCGGCGCGAGAGGCTCGATTTGAACAACGTACTCAGCGAGCAGGCCGATACCCTCAGGGTTCTGCTCGGCAAACATGTCGACCTCAGGATGGATTTCAACATTGACCTTTGGCCCGTCTTTGCCGACGCCGCGCAATGGCGGGAATTGGTGCTGAATCTTGCCGTAAATGCGCACGACGCCATGCCCAAGGGCGGAAAACTCATCATCTCCACGCACAACGAGTCGCTGAAATCCGACGACCCCGAGGTCGGACTCGCTCATGGTTCCTATGTGCACGTCGTAGTCCAGGACACCGGACACGGCATGAGCGAAGAAACCCGCCTGCAGGCCTTCAAACCATACTTCACAACCAAATCGAGAAGCAGGAATACCGGACTTGGCCTGGCCTCTGTCCTTGCCGTGGTGCAGCAGAGCGGTGGTGGCATACGCCTCACCAGCGCCCCCGGCGAGGGCACGCGTTTCGACATCTTTATTCCGGCGCTCCCTGAAGGCGCCGAAGTTGCCCCGCAACACTGGCTCGTTCTTCTCGTTGAAGACTCCGACGAATTACGCAAGATGATCCAGGACTTCCTCGCCGCCCGTGGATATGAAGTCATCGCCTGCGGCAGCGCTGAAGTCGCCCTCAAATGGGCGCGAACCCTCACCCGCGGTCTCGACCTGGTGATCTGCGACCTCATCCTGCCCGATCTTCCCGGAGACATGCTGGTGGAACAGATCCGCGAGCAGCGCCACGAAGCAAAAGTCATCTTCATGTCAGGTCAGCAGGGAGCGGCGGACTTGATTCTGCCGCCACCGCCAGGCGTTGCGCCTCCGGTCTGCCTCGAAAAGCCCTTCAGCCTCAACCAGCTCGCCGCTGCGGTAGCGGAGACCCTGGGAACTGCCATCTCCGGAAAGGTTGACAGCATCTCAACTACAGGTTAGGTTTTTCTCTAGATGCAGATTCGTGTCCACCATCGTCATCATCACCATCATCGCGTGACGAGCGTGCCGGCGGATCTGCGTGGCCTGAGCTGAGAGCCACAGAAAAAAGGATCCTGAAAGAGCCCGCCGGCGAAAGCACTGGCGGGCTTTTCGCATTTCTGGCGCAAGACCAAACACAGGAAGAGATGATGACCGAAGCAAAGATTGATTTCGCACAGATTGACTTCGCAAAAATGGACGGCCTCGTTCCCGGCATTGTGCAGGACGCCCGAACCGGAGAAGTCCTCATGGTCGGCTTTCTCAATGATGAAAGCTATCGCAAAACGCTGGAGACAGGCTTCGTCACCTTCTGGAGCCGCACCCGCCAGAAGCTCTGGACGAAGGGCGAGACCAGCGGCAACCGGCTGCGCGTCATCGACGCCGCTACCGACTGCGACCAGGACACGCTGCTCTTTCGCGTGCACGTCGAAGGCGACGGCCTCGTCTGCCACGAAGGCACGGTGAGCTGCTTCACCCGCCCCATCACCCTTGCCGCCAAAACCGAAGAAGGGGTGCGCTGATGGCAAATAAGCTTCGGCTCGGCATCCCCAAAGGCAGTCTGCAGGACGCAACCATCGCGCTCTTCGAGCGTGCCGGCTGGCGTATCTATGCCAATGGCCGCTCCTACTTCCCCTCTATCGACGACTCCGAGATCGAATGCATGCTCATCCGCGCGCAGGAGATGGCCCGCTACGTCGACCACGGTGTTCTCGATGCCGGCCTCACCGGCATCGACTGGGTTGTCGAGAGTGGCCTCGAAGTCACAGAGCGTCACCAGCCTCACCTACGCTAAGCAGAGCCGTACAAAAGTACGTTGGGTGCTCGCAGTGCCTGAAGACTCCAGCTTCGAAAAAGCCGAAGATCTGGGCGGAAAGATCATCGCCACCGAGCTCGTCGAGGTGACTAAGCGCTACTTCGCCGCCAAAGGCGTTCCCGTGAAGGTCGAGTTCAGTTGGGGCGCAACCGAGGTCAAGCCTCCCATGCTCGCCGACGCCATTGTCGAAGTCACCGAAACCGGCAGCTCTCTCCGTGCCAACCGCCTCCGCATCATCGACACTGTGATGGAAAGCGAGACCCACCTCATCGCCAATTGCCGCGCTTACCAGGACGAATGGAAGAAGACCAAGATCGAAACCCTCGCGCTGATGCTCAACGCCGCCATCTCCGCGCAGGGCCGTGTCGGCCTCATGCTCAACGTCGAGAAGAAGAACCTCCCCGCTGTTCTCTCTGTTCTCCCCGCACTGAATTCGCCGACCGTCTCCGAGCTCTCCGATCCCGCATGGGTGGCTTTAAACACCATCCTTGAAGAAGGCGCCGTTCGGGACGTCGTGCCACGCCTCAAGGCTGCCAACGCGACCGGCATCGTCGAGTATCCCCTGAACAAGGTGGTTCTCTAAGCGATGAAGCTCATCTCCACATCGAACCGCAACGCGCAGGCGCAACTGGAAGCGCTCTTCGCGCGGCGCAGCCTCACCTATGAACGTGCTCTTCCCGCTGCACGCCGCATTGTGAATGCGGTCCGCATCGGTGGAGACGCTGCCTTGCGGCGCTACGCTACTCGCCTCGACCGCATTTCGCGCACACTCACCGTTACGAATTCCCAGCGACGAGATGGCCGCGGCATGCGACTCCGTGCCGTCGGAGTTCACACGCGCTCTCGAAGCCGCCGCTCGGAATATCCGCACCTTCGCCGAACGCCAGCTTCCGAAGGAATGGGACTTCTCGCCTGTTCGCGGTGTCTCCGTCGGGCAGAGGATCCGTCCCCTCGACGCCGTCGGCTGCTATGTCCCCGGCGGACGCTATCCGCTGCCGTCGACTTTGCTCATGACGGTTATTCCCGCCCAGGTCGCCGGCGTTCAGCGAATCGTCGTAGCGTCTCCGAACCCTGCACTTGAAATCCTCGCCGCAGCCGCCATGCTCGGCATCACCGAGTTCTATCGTGTTGGCGGCGCGCAGGCCATCGCCGCCCTTGCCTACGGAACCGAGACCATCTTGCCGGTCGATAAGATCGTCGGCCCCGGCAACGCCTACGTCACCGCCGCCAAGAAGCTCGTCGCCTTCGACTGCGCCATCGACATGCTCGCCGGACCGACGGAGATCGTCGTCACCAGCGAAAACGGCAACCCGGAGTGGATCGCCGCCGATCTCGTCGCCCAGGCCGAGCACGATCCGGACGCTCTGGCCATATTCGTCACAACATCAGCTACATTAGCTCGCACTGTCGTCGCCGAGGCAAAGCGCCAGTCGCGATCGAATCCTACTGCTCGCGAAGTCCATCCGCCGCAACGGCGTCGTCAATCCTGGCTCGCACCGCTCGACGAAGCCCACCAGATCACTAACCGCCTCGCCCCCGAACACCTGACCGTCGACAGCGACGCCGATCTCGCCTGGGTCCGCAACGCCGGCTCCGTCTTCGTCGGCCCATACTCCGCGCAACCCCTCGGCGACTACATCTCCGGCCCCAACCACACGCTTCCCACCGCCGGCCTCGCCCGCGTGCGCGGAGGACTCAGCGTCGCCGACTTCCTCAAGGTCATCACCGTGCAGGAATACCAGCCTGACGGTCTGCGGCGACTCGGTCCCGCAGCCGTCTCTCTCGCCGAAGCTGAAGGCCTGCAGGGCCATGCCGAAGCTATTCGCGCTCGCCTTTCACAGAAATCGAGGTGCCCGATGAATCGCGTGAAGACCCGTGCTCCCGAACCTCGCGACCTCATCCGCCGCATGAAGGAATATCATCCGCCGCTCGGCGACCGCGGCGGCCTGCGTCTCGACTTCAACGAGAACACCGTCGCCTGCTCCCCGCGCGTGCTCGAGACCCTCGCGCAAATTTCGCGATCCGAACTGACCATGTATCCGGAGCGCGATCGCGTGGAACATTTGGTTGCCGAACACCTCAATCTCAAACCCGGTCAGGTCCTGCTTACCAACGGCGTCGACGAAGCGATCCATGTCCTCTGCCAGACCTATCTCGGCGCCGGCGACGAAATGCTCCTCCCCGTGCCGACCTATTCCATGTACGGCGTCTACGCCTCGGCGACAGACGCACGGCTCGTTGAAGTGCAGGCCGACAACGACTTCCGCTTCCCGCTGGAGCCCCTGCTACAGAGAATCAATTCCGCGACGAAGGTAATCGCCATCGCCAACCCTAACAGCCCCACCGGGCAAACCGCCGGCCGCGATGCAATTCTGAAAATGGCCGACGCTGCTCCCCAGGCGATGATTCTCATCGACGAGGCTTACTTTCATTTCTACGGCCACACCGTGCTCGATCTTGTCGATCGCGCACCTAATGTAATCGTTGCGCGCACATTTTCGAAAGCCTACGGCCTGGCCGGACTCCGCCTCGGCCTGCTCGCTGCCGGCGAAGACTCGATGCACTGGCTTCGCCGCGTCATCTCTCCGTACAGCGTCAATTCCATCGCCCTTGCCTGCCTGCCCGCCGCCGTTGCCGACAAGGCTTACATCGATGCCTACGTGAACGAGGTCCTGCTCGCGCGCGCCGAGTTCACAGCAGCGCTCGAAGAGATGGGCCTGCGCTACTGGCCGTCCGAAGCAAACTTTATCCTCGTCTACATCGGCTCTCTCCATGCCGAGTTCTCAAGGTCAATGAAGAACCGCGGTGTGCTGGTGCGCGACCGCTCCGCCGACCCCGGATGCGACGGTTGCGTGCGCATCACCATCGGCGACCGCGCCCAGATGCAGCGCGCGGTTCACGCCATGACCGAGAGCCTGCGCGAAATCGAATGGACGGGAGACGCGCAATGACCCGAATAAGCGAAAGCGCATCCGCAACAAACCGCACCGGCGACTTCGTCATGACCGCAAGACAGCCGAGACCGAAATCCACCTGCGCCTCACCATCGAAGGCACCGGACGATACAAAGTCTCGACCGGCATCCGCTTCTTCGATCACATGCTGGAGCTCTTCACGCGCCATGGAGCCTTCGATCTTGACCTCGCCTGCACAGGCGACCTCGACGTCGACCAGCATCACACCGTCGAAGACGTCGGCATCGCGCTCGGCGAAGCCGTCGACAAGGCGCTCGGCGACAAACGCGGCATTCTCCGCGCCGGATATTTCCTCATGGCCATGGACGAAACCCTCGGCCTCGCGGCAATCGACCTCAGCGGGCGCGCCGCCTGCGTCGTCGACACTAAAGTCCGCACCCGCCTTGTCGGAGACCTCCAGTCCGAGCTCGTCTACGACTTCTTCGAGGGGTTTTCCCGCGGCGCGCGCGCTAACGTCCATCTGAAAACCATGTACGGGCGCTCCAATCACCACAAGATCGAGGCCCTTTTCAAGGCCTTCGCACGGGCGCTGCGCGTCGCCTGCTCGCGCGACAAACAACTGGGTGAAATGTTGCCCAGCACGAAGGGACTGCTATGATCGCGGTCGTCGATTACAAGGCGGGCAACCTGACATCGGTAATGAAGGCTCTGGCCGCCATAGGCGCAGACGCTGTCTCGACCGATGACCCCGAAGCCGTGAGGCGAGCCGACAAAATCATCCTTCCTGGCGTAGGACACTTCCAGGCCACCGCCTTCCTTGAACAACACGGACTTCGCCTCGGCGATCGAAGAACGAATCGCGCAGGGCATTCCTTTCCTCGGAATCTGCGTCGGCCTCCAGTGGCTTTTTCGGGGCAGCACGGAAGCCCCGGGCACTTCTGGACTCGGGGCCTTCGACGCTACCTGCGATCGCTTTCCATCAGGCCGGAAAGTCCCGCACGTGGGCTGGAATTCACTCGCCACGCGCGACGATTCTCGCCTCCTGCGGGGCGTACCCTCCGGCAGCTTTGCCTATTTCACGCACTCGTACCGTGCGCCGGTCATTCAAGATGCTGTTGCAGTTACAGAATACGGTTCACCCTTCACCGCAGCCGTCGAGCGGGCCAATATCATGGGCGTCCAGTTCCATCCGGAGAAGTCAGGCCCGGCAGGATTGCAAATTCTTCGCAACTTCCTTGATCTTCCATTTCCGGAGTTGCCATGTTGACCCGCAGAATCATTGCCTGTCTCGACGTGACGGCGGGCCGCGTCGTAAAAGGGGTGCAGTTCCTTAATCTGGTCGACGCCGGCGACCCCGCCGAGCTCGCCGCGCGCCACGCCGAATCAGGCGCGGACGAGATCGTCCTGCTCGACATCTCAGCCACGCACGAAGGCCGTGGCACCCTGCTCGAAACCGTCCGTCGCACTGCGCAGCGCCTCTTCATCCCCTTTACCGTGGGCGGAGGAATCAGGACGCTCGACGACGCCACAGCTGTCTTCGATGCCGGTGCCGATAAGGTCAGCATCAACTCCGCCGCCCTTCGCCGCCCTGAGCTCATCGACGAAATCGGTGCCTGCTTTGGAGCCCAGGCCGTCATTGTGGCTATTGACGCACGCCGCGCGCCGGACGGCGCAGAAGTCTTCATCGAGGGCGGCCGCAAGCCCGCAGGCCGCAAAGCCCTCGAATGGGCGCGAGAGGCCGAGCAGCGCGGCGCCGGCGAAATTCTCCTCACCTCCATGGACGCCGACGGAACCCGCGACGGCTTTGATTGCGACCTGACAGCATCTGTGAGTGAAGCTGTCGAGATTCCTGTCATCGCCTCCGGCGGCGCTGGCAACGCCAGCCACTTCTCCGAGGTATTTCTCCGCGGGAAAGCCGACGCCGCACTTGCGGCCAGCATCTTCCACTTCGGCATCTCCGACGCTCGCGCGCTGAAGCAGGAAATCGCCCGCGATGGCGTCCCCGTGAGGCTGCCATGCTGATTCCCTCTATCGATCTGATGGGCGGACGCATCGTGCAGCTCGTCCAGGGCGCGACCATCAAGCTTGCCTTTGATGATTTCGAATATTGGATCGGCCGCTTTTCGTCTTATCCCATAGTCCAGCTCATCGATCTCGACGCGGCCATGCGCCAGGGAGACAACGCCACTCTCATCGAGCAGTTCGCCCGGCGCCTTCCCTGCCAGGTTGGCGGAGGCATCCGCACCGCCGACCACGCTCATCGCCTGCTGGATGCCGGCGCGCGCCGCGTGATTCTTGGCTCGATACTCTTCAGCCCAACCGGCGTCGACACTGAGACCGCTGCTTCCCTGTCTTTCGCCATTGGCCGCGATCAATTTGTCGCAAGCATTGATACAAAAGCCGGCAGCGTCGCCGTGCGCGGGTGGAAGGAAAACGTAGCGCTGACACCGGAACAGGCCATCATAGCCCTGGAGCCCTATTGTTCGGCTTTCCTTTACACGCACGTAGATACCGAAGGTACTCTGAGAGGATTTCCTTTTGAGCGCGCACAGACCCTTCGCCGATTAACTTCCCGCCGCCTCATCGTGGCCGGGGGCATCCGCGAGCGGGCTGAGATTGATGCCCTCGATGCAATTGGCGTCGACGCTGTTGCTGGCATGGCCATCTATTCCGGCTTGCTTGAAGCATGACGGCGAAGCCGGCTCTCACGCCGCTGCCGATTCTCCCACTGCCGATGCGCGATGCCCACCGCTATAAAGATCAACGTGACCACGCCCGGCAGCCACGCCTGATCGGGTCTTGCTCGCGCAAGGCGAAGCACAGTATCGATCAGCCACAGAAAGGCAAGTATGAACCAGATAGACGAACGCCGCATTTCTTTTGGGGAGCATAGCACCGAAAGATGGTCGAAAGCATTTTCGGAAACGGCGTAAGCGACAGCACGCACCTTAAGTCGTCACACAATTGCCGAAAATGCCTTAAGCTATTGAGTCCGGCGCCGCACGGCAACACTTCCCCAGCGCCTGATGGATCGAGACAAAGAATGATGACCAGGAAATCCGGATTAAGACTAGCCAAACGCCTCGACGAGGTGGGCTTCTCCGACATTGTGCAGATTCGCAACAAGGTCCTGGAACTGCGCGCCTCTGGACAAACCGTGCACACCTTTCATGGCGGAGAGCCTTTCTTCGACACGCCGGAGCCCATCAAGTACGCGATGATGAAGGCGCTGGTCGAGAACAAGACACGCTATGCGCCCTCGTCCGGAATCGACCCTTTGCGCACGGCGCTGGCAAAGAAGCTGCAGACCAGGAATGCCATCGAGGCGACCGCCGAAGATGTGATCGTCACCGCCGGCGGCGCCCATGCCCTTCACGTCGCTTTTCAGGCAGTGCTGAATCCCGGCGACGATGTGCTGCTGTTCTCGCCGTTCTGGACACCGATCCGCGACATGGTTACCGGCGCCGAGGCCCGCGCTTTGCTGGTGCCGACCGCCACCGCGCGCCGCACTGGCCTCAGCAAAACGCTGGAGCAGTTCTCCACCCCGCACACCCGCGCCATCTACTACAACACGCCGCAGAACCCCGCCGGCACCGTCTTCACACGCTCCGAGGCCGAAGAAGTCGCTGCCTTCGCGAAGAAGCACGATCTCATCGTCATTGCGGACGAAGCCTACGAGGACCTCGTCTACGAAGGCGAGCATTGCTCGATCGCATCGCTGCCCGGCATGGCAGAGCGCACCATCACCACCTTCACTTTTTCAAAGTCGTACGCCATGACCGGCTGGCGCGTGGGTTATGCCGTGGCCCGCGAGCCCTTCATGTCGGGCCTGCGCAAACTTGTGCTTTACTCCATCAACGGAGTCTCTACACCTACGCAATGGGCCGCGATCGAGGCGCTCTCCACTCCACAAAGCGTGATCGCCGCAAGGCGCGACGAGTATCGCGCCAAACGTGATCTGCTTGTTGCCGGTCTTTGCGAATGCGGTCTGCAGTGCGAGATTCCCGAAGGGGCCTTCTACGCCTTTCCCGACATCAGCAAAATTCACAAGGACAGTCGCAAAGCCGCTGCCATCCTGCTCGAAAAGGCGCACGTCGCGACGGTTCCCGGCGTCGTCTTTGGAGCCCAGGGTGAAGGGCACGTGCGTTTCGGATTTTCGATGTCCACCGACGCCATCAACGCAGGACTTGCCTCCCTCAAGGCCTATTTCACAAACCCCGCGCGCAGCGCCAAATAGGGTCCACCGCTCTTCGCCGCGATAGTCTCCCGCTCACAACGCCTCCCGATAGAGGCGCTTTCTTTTCGCGTACTATCGAAGAAATCTCACTGGAGCGTAGTGCGAATGCTGAAAGTCGGTGTGCCCTGGTGGATCGATCCCGAATGGTTCAGCCGTTTTCCCGCCGGCATCGAAATCGAACCCATTGAGGCTGCCCCGCAGCGCACCATATCTATCGAGTTCTGGATCGCTCCCGTCTCACCAAAGGAAGGCGCGCAGGCTCTGCCCCATCTCCAGGGCCTGAAAGTTGTGCAGTCGCTCTACGCCGGCGTCGACTGGCTGCTGAATCTGTTGCCCCCCGGTCTCATCCTCTGCGACGCTCAGAGCCTGCACAATATCCCGACGGCGGAGTGGACCGTCTCCGCCATTCTCGCCGCCCTCAAGCATTTCCCCTTCTACTTCGATCTGCAGCGCGCCGGCGACTGGAAGCGCCGACGCGAAGCCGACCTTCACTATCGTGCGATGTATCCCGATACGCCAAAGTCCCTGCCGCCGGTTTTGCAGGAAGAGCTGCACGGCAAGCGCGTGATGATCGTCGGCTACGGATCAATCGGCCGCTCGATCGAAGAACGTCTCGCGCCCTTCGGCGTCGAAATCGTTCGCCTCGCTCGTAGTCCACGCAACGGCGTAGAAGGCATATCCCGTCTGCTCGAACTTTTGCCCGCAGCCGACATCGTGGTGCTCATCGTGCCCCTCACGCCGGAAACGACGGGAATGATCGGCGAACCGGAACTCGCAGCGATGAAGCAGGGCGCTCTGCTGGTAAACGCGGCACGCGGTCCGGTTGTGAAATCCGATGCCTTGCTCGCTGCTCTCGAAAGCCGCCGCATTCGCGCCGTCGTCGATGTCACCGATCCCGAGCCCTTACCCCAGGGATACCCGCTCTGGACCGCCCCTAACCTCTTCATCACGCCGCATGTCGCGGCATCGAGCAATATGTTTCTGCCCCGCGCCATGGAGTTCGCCGCCGGACAGATCGCCCGCTATCTCAAGGGCGAACCGCTCCTCAACATCGTCACGGGGCACTACTGACGCCCGGACCGTCACCGCTCACCTGCACAGCAGCTCCACTCGCGATCTCCGGATTCTCCGATGGCGGAGGCACCAGCGGCGCTCGCTTCTCTACGGGCAGAAGAAACTGCAGCGGTGACTTCAAAATCTGCTGAAATGCCGATTTCAGAATCGAGAACTGTTCGGCACGCCCAACGTCATACGCGCGCAGCGCCACGATCGATGCAATCGAGAAGCTCACTCCCAGGTTCAACACGAACATGATCGCAATTCCGCCGATGGCGGAATAAAGCCACCACTGCCGAAACGCCATCAGGCCAAAGCTGGCTGCCGAGAAAGCAAACATGCCGGTGTTCAACGTTACATGCCGCACATCCATCGGTATGCCGAAGAAGTGTGCCAGCTCCGGCGTGAACCCCATCAGGTATCCCAGCGCAATGCTGTTGCTCCACGGAGCTACGACACGATCCACCCAGGCAGCAAGCCGCTTCATCCGCTCCGTACCGATGCGTGGTCCGAGCGGATGCTGTGCAATCGCCTCTGGTATCCGGTTGTAGATGGCGAAATTCTCGCACCAGCCTCCGATCAGCGCCGCCAGCCACAGCAGAACACCGGTGATCGCCGCGAAGAAGATCGTGCCCGACGCAATCGGCCGAAGCGACAGGTACACATGCTCGGCCTGCGGGGCCGGCAGATATGGAACGCCGTTCATCATCTGCCAGATCTGATTGAAAACCACGGCGCCCGCAGATACCGCCAGGATATTTCCGAGAGCAGCCGCCAGTTGCGTACGGCTGATCGACGCAGCAAAATCGGCAATCTTGTCCCGCCGCTCCTCGCCGCGGTTTCTGCGGATAATGTCCGCCAGCGTTGCCGCCGTCATCGACGGCTGTTTGGTTGCCAGAGCCAGCCCGAATATCTGCAGGATCAGGAAGCTGATCGCATAGTTCGTGCCCACCAGGAAACCTTCGACAAACGGAGGCCAGGTTTGGGCCACAATATGCAGCTTGATGGCCGCCGTAAATACCGTGACCAGGCCGCCCCCAAGGGCAGCTCTCCACATCCGCCAGTATTCGGGTTTGCTTTGAGCGATGTAGTGCTCGCCGCTGTGTCCCGTGCGCTCCACCGTCTTGCGCGCCAGCAGATTCAGGTTCTGCTTCACCAGCGCAGATACGCGGGTATCCGCGAGCAATCCCGAGAAAAGCGTGTCGAGAAGCTGCCGAGCCGACTTCACTTTGTCCGTCGATCTCGCCAGCTCCGCCGCCAGCAGCTCCATCCGATCAAGCGCCGCGTCCATCACGCTCAGATCGAAAACCAGACCGGTGCTGACCCCCGCGTCTTCCATGTGAATCCGCACCAGCGCGAGCTCGCCCCGGCACGCATAAACCGCCTCCAACCAGCGCTCTTTGTGTGCGCCCAACGGCTCGGTGGTAGGTGGCTCGATGAATTTTTCGGTCGCAAAGATCAGGCGATAGAACGGTGATTCCTCCACGCCTCTCGTCGTACTGCGTTGTCTGACGCCCGGAAAACTTCCCCGTCCGGCAACGCGCGACGCCAGCAACCGAAGCGCCTCCTGGATCCCTTCGCGCACAGTCGGGAAAACCTCAAAGCCGCGCGGGTCCCAGAAGATCGCGATCAGCCGTGCGAAAATCTCTGGGTTGAGTCCCAGGAACCGCTGCACCGCCCGCGGCGATGCAAAGACCGCTGTAAAAATCCGCGCCGCATCGGTCTCCTCGCGCGCCGATGGCAGCAGCCGCTGGAAAATCCGTCGCGTCGTCTCCGGAAGCAGCGCATTCTGCGTCGGCACCCCAGGCTCCACAAAGAACGAGACCCAATCGAGCTCTGCAAGCATCTTCTGCCACGCCGCGCGAAAACGCGTCTGCAGCTCTGCATTCTGCTCGACGAAACCTACCCAGTTGGCCAGCCCCGCGCAGAACTTCTGGTCTGACGAGCGGCTCCAGAGCAGCGAGAAAATCTCGACAATACGCCGTGTCTGCGCCGCCAGGGGGCCGCCAGAGCAGAAGGCGACCGTCAGATCGACCAGATCCTCCGGAGGCCGGATAACCACCACGACCCCGGGCTGTTGGCTGGTTGACTCTCGGGTTGTCACCTGCGGATCCATCGTCCCCTGATCCCGTCTTCGATCCGAATTTCCGGAAGAGCTTCACTTTACCGCAGATTCACGCTGCTTGAACCGATAATCTCCTCCTGGCTCATTCCCAGCCCGGAATGCGTCGGCG
Organism: uncultured Acidobacteriaceae bacterium; assembly: GCA_963725225.1. GTDB lineage: Bacteria > Acidobacteriota > Terriglobia > Terriglobales > Acidobacteriaceae > Silvibacterium. The sequence continues at coordinate 179,413 of CAVRXY010000006.1, read as the reverse complement.
ACCGCCTCGCCTTGTGCGAAAAGGCCCCCAGAAATTTTCGAAAATGCCGTAAACTTAGGATTCTGGCCGCATTTCGCCTCCCGAATACCTCAGGTAGAGAATTTCCCTTGTCCGAACCTCAGAAGAAGCCCGAAGCTCAGAAAAAGCCAGTCACCTACGCCGATGCCGGAGTCGACATTTCCAGCGGCGACCGCGCCAAGCAACGCATCAAGTACCTCGCCCAGCGCACCTTCAACCGCAACGTGCTGAGCGAAATCGGTGGCTTTGGCGGCCTCTTCAAGCTCGATACCCTCAAGTACAAGCAACCTGTCCTCGTCTCCAGTGCAGACGGTGTCGGCACCAAGCTCAAAATCGCCTTCGAACTGGGAATCCACCACACCGTCGGCGCCGACCTCGTCAACCATTGCGTCAACGACATCGCCGTGCAAGGCGCGGCCCCACTCTTCTTCCTCGATTACCTGGCCACCGGATCCCTCGACGGCGAAGTGGCCGAAAAAATCGTCACCGGTCTCGCAGAAGCCTGCCGGGCAAACGGCTGCGCCCTCATCGGCGGCGAAACCGCCCAGATGCCCGGCTTCTACGCCGAGGGTGAGTACGACCTCGCCGGCTTCATCGTCGGCGTCGTCGACCGCGACAAGCTCATCACCGGCGCAAAAATCAAAGCCGGAGACGTCCTCATCGGCCTGCCCTCCACCGGCCTCCACACCAACGGATACTCCCTCGCCCGCAAGCTCTTCTTCGAAACCGCCGGATACCGCGCCGAGCAATACGTCAATGCCCTCAAGGACAAAGCCGGCGCAACCTTGATGAAGACCCACCGCAGCTACCTGCACGCCATCCAGAAGCTGAACGCTGCCGACCTGGTCAACGGCATGGCCCACATCACCGGAGGCGGCATCACCGAGAACCTGCCGCGCATCCTGCCCAAAGGGCTCGCCGCCTGCATCGATCTCGGCTCCTGGCCCGTGCTGCCCGTCTTCGAGCACCTCCGCGAACTGGGCAACGTCGATCAGGACGAGATGCTGCGCACCTTCAACATGGGCATCGGCCTCATCGCCGTCATCCCGGCCGAAAAATACAACCGGGCAAAGGCCATCCTCGAGCGCGCCAATGAGAAGTGCCATCTGATCGGCAAGATCGTGAAGGGCGACCGCAAGGTGATCTACGCCTGATGTCCGGCCCGAACAAGCGCCTCGGCATCCTTCTCTCCGGACGCGGCTCCAACTTTCTCGCCATCGCCGAAAACATCGCGCAGGGAAATCTCACCGGCTGCGAGATCGCCGTCGTCATCTCCAACAAAGCCGATGCGCCCGGACTCGACATCGCCCGCACACTCGGTCTCAACGCCGTCGCCATTGAAGCCCGTGGACGCAAGCGCGCCGAGCACGACGCCGAGATCGTCGCCTGCCTGCGCGAGCACCACGTCGACCTCATCTGCCTGGCCGGATACATGCGTCTGCTCTCGGCGGAGTTCGTCCAGGCCTTCCCCAATCGCATCCTGAACATCCACCCCTCGCTCCTGCCCGCCTTTGCCGGACTCGACGCGCAGGAGCAGGCCCTTGCCTATGGCGTCCAGATCGCCGGATGCACCGTACATTTTGTCGACGAGCAACTCGACCACGGCGTTATCGTGCTTCAGAAGGCCGTTCCCGTTCTCCCCGGCGATGACGCGCACGCGCTGTCCGCGCGCATCCTCGAGCAGGAGCACATCGCCTACAGCGAAGCCATCGCGCCGCGTCCTCTCCGGCGAACACCGCATCGTCGGCCGCCGCTACGTCAAGCCTTGACACTCGCCTGAATTCGTCTGTATCCGTTACATTTCTAGAGCTGGCACTTTTGTGAGCGAGGATTCGATGCGGAGAACGATAGCTGGGCACCGAACTGGAATGTGCATATTGGCGGCGCTTTGCGCGCTGGGAATGTTGCCGGCTTCTGTCATGGGCGCAGGGGTCCGAGACCACAAGATCCGGCTCTGATTGCGCGGCGGGAAGCAACCGAGAAAGAACTGGAGTCCATTGCCATCATCGAGCGCAAGGTGATGGTGCCGATGCGGGACGGCAAGCGAATGCAGGCCGATATCTACCGCCCCAAGGACGAATCGAAGAAGTATCCCATCATCTTTTCGCGGACTCCGTACAACTTTAATTACTGGGACGTCGCTCTGGGCGCGCCTCGCGACATGACAGTCGAACTGGAGGCGGTGAAGCGCGGCTATGCCTACGTGGAAATGAACGAGCGCGGACGGTATTTTTCAGAAGGCGACTACGAGATTCTGGGGGCGCCGCTGACCGATGCCGATGACGCGCTGGACTGGCTCGGCAAGTTGCCGTGGTCGGCGGACAAGGTGGGTCTAATCGGCTGCTCGTCGACGGCGGAGTGGCAATTGGCGGTTGCGGCGCGCGGCGACCAGGCGCTGGCGACCTTCATTCCCGAGAGCTTCGGCGCGGGTGTGGGGCGCGTAGCTCCGTACTACGAGCAGGGCAACTGGTTTCGCGGCGGCGCAGTGCAAATGCTGTTTGGTTCCTGGCTGTACGACTACGGATTTCAGAATGATCCCAAGCCGATGTTCCCGAAGGATGCGACGCAGCAGGAGCTGGTGCAGGAGGCGAAGTCTTACGACCTGGACCCCCATCCGCCCAAGGTGGACTGGTCAAAGGGCTTCTGGCATCTGCCGGAGAAGGACATGCTGGCGGCAGTGGGAGCCGGACCCGGCATCTATGCCAGCGTGACCAAGGGACCGACGGGCGGCAACATGATCGCGCGAACTCCGAACGATCCCGCCTGGTACAAGGGCGGGCTGTGGAATGACAGCATGCCCATCAATATCCCCGGCCTGTGGATGATGACCTGGTACGACATCAGCGTGGGGCCCAACCTGGCCGCGTACAACTACGTGCGCAAGACAGCCAGGCCGGAGATTGCCAACGAGCAGTATGCGGTGATTGCGCCGGTGCTGCACTGCAGCTATAAGCGGGCGTCGGAGCACACGGTTGTCGGCGAGCGTGACATGGGCGATGCGCGTCTGGATTACGATGCACTGACCTATGGCTGGTTCGACCACTTCCTGAAGGGCGAGCAGAACGGGATTTTGGAGAAGACCCCGAAGGTTCGCTACTACACGATGGGAAGCAACAAGTGGCAGACCTCGGAGACGTGGCCTCCGGCAGGCGCAAAGCCGGTTACATATTATCTTTCGAGCGGCGGCAGTGCGAACACGCTCTATGGTGACGGCGCGCTGACCGACACCAGGCCGGGCAAGGATGCGCCGGATAAGTTTGTCTACGATCCGATGAATCCTGTGCCGACGTATGGCGGCGGCTTCTGCTGCATGGGATCGTCGGCCAAGCCGGGTGCGCTTGACCAGCGGAGCATGGAAGCACGCGGAGACATCCTGGTCTACAGCACCGAACCGCTCAAGGAGGGGATGGAAGTCAGCGGCCCGATTGACGTGACGCTCTACGTCTCGAGCGACGCGAAGGACACCGACTTTCACCGTGAAGCTGATCGACGTGCTCCCGGACGGGACGGCGTACAACCTGGATGAGAACATCCAGCGCGTGCGCTATCGCGAAGGCTACGACAAGCCTCCGGTATGGATGGAGAAGGGCAAGGTCTACAAAGTAACGCTGCAGCCGATGCAGACCAGCAACTACTTCGCGCCCGGCCACCGCGTGCGGATCGAAGTGAGCAGCAGCGACTTTCCGCGCTTTGATCGCAACCTGAATACCGGCGGCAACAATTACGACGAGACGACCGGGGTCGTAGCGCACAACGAGGTGCATCACTCCGTGGAGTATCCGTCGAGCGTGACGCTGAGCGTGGTGGGTAAATAGGTTCCCAGGGCGTGGGGGTGTAGACCCATTACTACGCCTGCGCCCCTGTTTCACTTACGCCGCCTGATCGCTGCCTCGCCCAGCGTGACGCGGAAGGTCATCTTGCCGATTTTGTGAACCCTTTGTCAGGCAACCTTCCGAAGCCACCACACCAGCACGGAAACGCCGAACCAGGCCGCACCCGCACCTGTCAGAACCAGCCAGCTTGAGTGGCCAGGCAGCAGCCGCCAAACGACCAGCGCAAACGCCATCAGGCCAAGAGTCCCCATCGCCGCGCCCGCCGCGTCCACGCTGGCCGCCGCTCTGCCCCGCGCGGTTCCATCCATGCCAGCCTTCTGCTTCTTCTCCCGCTCGTGCTTCTCAATCAGCGTTGCGCCCGCTGGAAATATTGCCGGGAACGCAAGGAAAAGTCCGGCGACTCCCGGGCCCCAGCGTTTGGCAATCAGCCCCGTCCCCGCTGTCACGATTCCGCCGAAAATGAACCGTATCGCGTAATCCCGCCAGCGTGCGCGCTGTAGCGAGGAGGTTTCCAGCCCGACCATCATGCTCAGCCTCCTATCGCAGACACACAAACCACAGCGCAAATGCCGCGCCCAGCCATACTGGCATCAGTGCAACCGTCGCCGTCAAGGCTCGCGGTTTATAGCGCATCAGCAGCCTGCTGGTGACCGAGGCATAGATCAGGAACGCAATCGCCCCGCCGACCATCGATCGGGCCTCGACAGCCGCATATTCCTTGCCGTCGGTCAGGATGGTCAATGCCAGCGTAGCCAGCGCAATCGACGGCGCTGCCCCGAACAATCCGGCAAAGCTCTTCGGCCGGAAAATATCCCCCAGGAACGCAAAAGCCGACACCATCACGCCGCCGGCCAGGAACCGAAAAATCAACTCCTTCATCACTCTGCTCTCAGGACTTCCTATAGCGATCCCAATCCTTCTCTACCGCCTTCGCCATCCGCACCGCCCCCTCGCGCAGCCAGTTCGCTGCCTCTTTTTCGCAGGTCCTTCACGATATTCGCCGTCTGCCTTCTGGTCCCCAGGTGCACATTCGCAGCTTCCCGCCCCATCGCATGCAGCAGCATCTCTTCATCCCGATGCTTGGGCAAATCCTGAATATCGATGGGATTCGAATCCGGCGAAAGCCTGCGAATCAGCCAGGATCCCTCGGTCACCTGGAATGGGTCGCGCGACCGTACGGCCGATCCAATTGCCTGCTGATAGTAGGACTGACCGCGCCCCGTCCTGCCCTCAACCCATGTACAGGACGAAGGCACCATTGCCTTCGCCTCTCGCGCAATAAACCCACCCTGCCAGTTCGCAATGGCCACGAATCGTTCCTGACCCAGGCTCCCCAGTCCTGCCCGCCGGCGGACAACTTTGTACTCCATCCGTGGCTCAGGCAGTGTCTTCTCGAACGCGCGTTTCACCTCATGACTCGAGCGAAGTCCGAATCGCCGGCAGCCGGTTCAGCTTTCCCCAGAAGTCTTTCGGCGCCTTGAAATTCTCCACTCCCAGCTTGCCCAGTTTTTGCTCGTGTTCCTCCATGACGATAGGACAACCGCCATCCTCGAGCGACTGGGTATACCCCTCGACAATCGCCTCACATCCGTCCTTGAACTTGATCGACAGACCCTCGGCATCGATGCCGATCTTCACGCTGGCCGCCAGCCGCACAAGGTCGTTCGTGTACGCCAGCGGATACGCCTCGTCAAAGTCATCCACACCCCAGCACAACCGCCCTTCCGCATCCCGCCACGTCCCAAAGCTGTTCACATGCAGGTCTCCGACCGCGAGAACCTTCGGAGCGCCAGCCAGATCCCTGCCCACCTCCGGCCACAGTTGCGCCCACCGGTAAAAGGTCCCTCTCAGGAAGAGAAAGAGATCCTGTCTCATCTGTTCATGCTTCAGCCGCAGATCCGACGCCACCAGGGGAGCGCAACTGCCGCATCCATTTCTCGTAGCTCGCCGTGGCTTGTTCGATGCCCGCCGTGGTTTGTTCGATTTTTGTGTTCCGGCTGCTGGCCGATTTGCGAGTCTTCTGGATGTACCGCTTCTTGCTCACGTCCGCCTTGCAACTGTAACTGTGACGATTGTTAATATCCTGTGAATAGGACGCCTGCAGCCTCTGGCTAAGTTGTTTGCCGGCCAGCAGAATCGGTTTTCCACATCCGGCCGGCGCCCAACATCAAATTGTTGGGTCGACCGTGCTGACCTGCCTCAGACCCGAAAATCCGCCTAATTTGGCCTTGGTTCGCACTGCCGGACCCGCTCCCGCAACAGTTCGCGTTCCCGCGCATTCCGCGTAAGCGATGCCGCCCGTTCCAGCTCCGCCCGTGCCTCATCCATGCGCCCCAGCTTCGCCAGCAGATCCCCCCGCACGCTGGGCAGCAGATGATATCCCGCCAGCGCCGGTTCCCTCATCAGGCCGTCAACAACCTCAAGACCGGCAGCCGGCCCAAACGCCATCCCCACGGCAACCGCGCGATTCAGTTCAACCACCGGAGAAGGCGTCACTAACGCCAGCTCCGCATATAACGCCGCAATCCGAGCCCAGTCCGTCTCCTCTGCCCTCACCGCCCTGGCATGACAAGCCGCAATCGACGCCTGCAGCACATACGGACCGCGCGCCCCGCCCAGCTTCTCCGCCCGCTCCAGCGCCGCCAGCCCCCGTCGGATCAGCAGTTGATCCCACCGCCTCCGGTCCTGCTCAAGAAGCAGCACCGGTTCTCCCGCCGGCCCGGTCCGAGCCCTCGACCGCGACGCCTGAATCTCCATCAGCGCCGCCAGCCCGTGCACCTCCGGCTCCAGCGGCATCAGCCCGGCGACGATCCGCCCCAGACGCAGCGCGTCTTCGCACAGGCCCGGACGCATCCAGTCTTCGCCCGACGTCGCCGAATATCCCTCATTGAAAATGAGATAGATCACCTGCAGCACCGCGGCCAGCCGCCCCACCAGCTCCGCTCCCCGCGGAACCTCGTACGGCACCCGCGCCTCCGCCAGTGATCGCTTGGCCCGCACAATCCTCTGCGCTACCGTCGCCTCAGGCACCAGAAACGCCCGGGCAATCTCCTCCGTCGTCAGCCCGCCCAGCAGCCGCAGCGTGAGCGCCACCCGCGCCTCGGTCGATAGCAACGGATGGCACGCCGTAAAGATCAGCCGCAGCAGGTCGTCGCCAATCTCATCATCGAGAGCTGCATCGAAGTCCGGCACCGTCTGCTCGCGAATCTCAAATTCGCGCCCCAGTTCCTCATGCTTGCGGTTGAGCATCTGCCCGCGGCGGAAGTGATCGATTGCCCGCCGCTTGGCCGTCGCCATCAGCCACGCGCCAGGATTTTGCGGAATCCCCTCTTCCGGCCACTTCTCAAGCGCCGCGAGCAGCGCCTCCTGAGCAAGATCCTCGGCCAGGCCCACATCGCGCACCATGCGCGCCAGCCCGGCAATCAGCTTCGCCGACTCAATTCTCCAAACCGCGTCAATCGCGCGCGTGTGCGTCGGTAGCCGTCACAGCTACCGATCACACCATCTTCGCCCTCACCGGCGCAAGCTTCTGCCAGAGATGCGGGTGCCCCAGAGCCTGTCCTGAGCCAGTCGAAGGATCCCGACTTTCGGACCTGGGAAAATGCACCTCAATCGCCTGCGTGCTGTGCCGCCTTCTCCTTGAGTTCAGAGTACCCAGCCGCCGCTTTCTTCGCGTCCCCGGTAAAGTCTTCCATCTCCATCACCTGCCGCACCTCGATGACCTCGTTTGGAGATGCCGGGCAGCGCTTCGCCCACTCGATGGCCTCTTCCTTCGACTTCACCTGGATCATCCAGTAGCCGCCGATCACCTCCTTCGCCTCCGAAAAAGGTCCGTCGGTAACCGCCGGCTTTCCCGTCCTTAAACGACACCCGCACACCCGCCGACGGAGGATGCAGCCCGTCCAGCGCCAGCAGCACCCCGGCCTTCTGCAGCTCCTCGTTGTACTTCATCATCGCCGACACTGCCTTCGGGTCCGGCATCGTACCCGGCGCGGCCTTTTCATAGCCGCCGGGAATCATCAGCATCATGAATCGCATCTCTGTCTCTCCGTTTTGGCTCAGATTGGCGCGGGAACGGTCTGGCCGTCCCCGCAAAGAGGCCTTAGGAAACCTGTACTGCATCGGCGACCGACGATAGGCACGGCGCCCCGGCGTCCGTCACCTCGTAAACCTGCCGCACCTCGACCTCGCCATCGCCGGCGACATTCATAAACTCCCGCGTGATCTCAATCGCATGTTCCTTCGAACTGGCGTTGATCAGTGCAAATCCGCCAACCACTTCCTTGGCCTCGGAGAACGGACCATCCGTGACCGTGAACTTGCCCTCTTCCCGGCGCACTTTCGCACCGAGCGCGCTCGGCAGACAGCCTTCGGTGGCGATCAGCACGCCCGACTTGATGCTCTTGTCGATGTATGCGCCCATCTTCTCCATATCGTCTGGTGTTGGAGGAGCACCCTCCGGCTTCGCAGGCTTGTAAATGCACAGAAATTTCATTTCCCACTCTCCTTTTCGATTTGTCAGCCGGGTTCCAGTCCCGTCTCTACTACGACGTCGAACGGACGACAGCGAAATCGACCCGTTAACCGAATTATTTTCGAAATTATTTGGCGGTCAAAGAAAAACCCGGCGCAAGCCGGGCGTGTCCACAGAAATTTAGCAGGCCGTTTCAGTCTTCGTAAAGACTCCAGACAGCGGCAAGATCGAGCACGAAGCCCGCGACCGGCCCGATGCCCGCGACTTTGTCCGCCGTCTCCACCCGAGCCGCCTGGCTGGGCTCGTAAACCAGAACATTTCGACTGTAAGGATCGACCAGCCATCCCAGCTTTGCGCCGTTGGCACTCCAGGACTTCCATCTTCTTCCTGGCGTCGGAAAGGCTGTCGCTTGCCGACAGCAGTTCGATTACAAAAGCTGGCGTGAAACGCAGAAAATGCTTCCTGTCTTCTTTCGTCAGACCGCGCATCTGATCGGCAGTGGCGTAAGCGGCATCAGGGCTGAGAGACGAACCGTCGGGAAGGAAAAAGCCTGTATTTGAATCGTAAGACCCTGCCTTGCCTGTGGTGCTTCCACCAGACCTCAGCTGAGTAATTGATTTCGCTATTGCCGCTCGCCGGTATCCGCCGCCCGCCGGTGCATTCACTATGATCTTGCCTTCCTTCGTTCTTTCGAGCCGCACCAGATCATTCGCCGCGCATAGTTTCTCGAACTCCTCGTCCGTCAACGGCGGGTCAAGCACCACGCTGCTCGGCAGTTTCGGAATTTCAAGAATCGTGCTCATATCCGGATTCTACGACAGCGCCGCCTCTGCCCATATCCGATCTATCCCGAGGGCCAATCGCGCTCAGAACGAAAAAGCCCGGCACTAAGCCGGGCTTTTCTGTTTTTATGCGCGGCGAAGCGCGCGTGTCGCTGGACGCGCAGTCCTCGAGTCCCCCATGACGGGCTCTTCCGCCTGGGGTGCGGGAGCAGCCTTCGGAGCCGGAGCGATCGAGTTGATCGAGACAATTCCCTCGACTGGCTTCTCGCCAAGAACATGCTCGCGATACAGCCTGGCCATCTGTGCATTCTCGGCATCCTGCTTCAGCTTCGCGTCGCGCGCGCGAATCTTTTCCTCGCGCGAGTTCTTCGCGATGCCCAGCTTGTCGAGGGTGTCGTTGGCAGCCGCGTCCACGTGCTCCTGGTTCAGAATCAGCGTGTGCTCTGCGCCGCCCATGCCCACCTTCTTGCCGCCGGCGAAGATCTCATGCCGCCCGTGCTCCTCGTACCACTTGGTGAGCGTCGCCGTCATGTGCATCTTCTCGATGATGTTCCGCCAGCCCACGCCCGTGTTGTACGCGCAGAAGCTGATCTCGCCTTCCTGCGTCGCATAGGGAATGATGCACTGCTCGGTGCGCCGGAAGTCGTAGTTGAACAGGTCCTGGAACCACATGCCTGCGATGAACAGGAAGTTCCAGCGGTCGGCGCGGCGCTTCTCGATGTCTTCCATCGTGCGGTCGCCCGTCACCTTGCCGTAGTTGCGGCCGGTCGCGCCGAAGCACTTGTCGAACTTCTGCAGCAGGTCGATGATCTTGAAGTGCGTCGGCGACTTGGTCGGATCGTAGTTCCGCAGCAGCGCCAGCGCCACGCCCGAGAATCGACAGGAACTTGCCGCGTGCCGCGTCGTTGACCTTGGCCACGTCCTTCGCCAGCCGATCGGCATTCAGAAACGCCGTCACCGGAACCGCTTCCTTCGTTTCCTTGTCGATCATCAGCGCCATGCCGATGCCGCAGTTCGGATGGCATCCGCAGGTCAGCTGTCCCCAGTCGTGGTTCGGCCCGTGCACCAGGTCAGCCCAGTCGCTGAACGTGCTCATAAAGCTGATCGGGAACCAGTCGCGCGCCGGCTCGCCCAGGCCCGTCTGGTCCTTCACGTCGTGCGCCATGTGGCTCAGCGTGTAGCGCTGCGCCTCGCGCCGCTCGTCGGTCACCGCCTCGTCGCGGCCCGTGAACGAAACCGGCTGGAAGCTGAGGAAGTTGATCTTCTTCGGATTGTCCAGCGCGAACTGAATGATGCGCCCCACCTGCTCGTTGTTGATGCCGTTGATGATCGTCGTCACCGGAACGATGTCCACGCCCGCTTCGTGCAGGTTATGGATCGCCTGCAGCTTCACGTCGAACAGGTTGCCGACCTTGCGGTGCGAGTTGGCCGCGTTGCCGATGCCGTCGAACTGCAGATACGCATAGCGCAGACCAGCCTCCGCAGCCGCGCGGCAAAGTTCCTTCGACTTCGCAAACTCAATGCCGTTGGTCGCCGCCTGCACCGAGTTGTAGCCCACCTTGCGCGCGTAAGCCACAGCGTCAAGGAAGTACGGCGAAAGCGTCGGCTCGCCACCGGAGAACTGCACCGACATCTGCCGCCGCGGCTTGATAGTGATGGCGTTGTCCAGCATCGTCTTGATCTCTTCCCACGTCAGCTCATGGACAAAGCCGACCTGGTTCGCATCCATGAAGCACGGATCGCACATCATGTTGCAGCGGTTCGTCAGATCGATCGTCAGCACCGACCCGCGCCCGTGCGTCACCGTCGACGTCCCGTGGTTGTGCAGCTTCTCGTCGTTGTGCGCCCGGATGTCGCGGCCCGGGAAAACCTCTTCGAGGTGCTTGAAGAACGCCGTGTCGATCGACATCACGTCTTCGAAGTGCCCGTGCTTCGGGCAGTCCTTCACCATCAGAATCTTGCCGTCGCGCTCGATGATCTGCGCCTTGATCTCGCCGACCTTCTCGTTCAGCAGAATCTCGTGCGGCAGCTTGCCGTCGATAATCTGCTGCCGGATCTCCGGCACGCACTTCGGACAAAGCGAGTCCGTCGTACGCGGCCAGCCCAGCGGCGGCTTCTCCTTCTGGTACGACTTCAGCAGCGGCTTGTCCGACCACTTGGGAGTGAAAGAAGGGTTGGGTCGGATGCTGTTCAGCTTCTCGAAAACGGCCCATGCGCCCTGCGCCGCATACGTGAGTGTCCTCTCCGCATACTTGACGGCTCTTGACATGTATCAGTCTCCTATTTGACTGGCTTATCGCCCGCTCAGCGGACGGCTCTTTGAATCCTCGGTCAAGCCAGCGGCTGGGGGTCTGCCAGACTGCCGGCGCATCCCCAGTGCGAACTGCTTCGCCCTGAAGAATTTACCAGCTACAAGCATAAGATGCGGCCGGACGGAATTAAATCATTAGTGGCCGAACGGCGAAAATACGCGCCCGGACGGGAAATGCCGCCTGCGAACGGGACGCCCTTAAAGCGGACTCCGGTGACTGAGCGGGTACATCGCGCGTCAGCGCCGCTCCCGACGCTCCACAACCCCAATCGCTTCATTATTATTGGAGGCAGAGGTCTCCCCTGTCCGCATGCACTGTCTTCGCTCGCTTGTTGTCGCCTTTATCGCTCTCGGAGTTTCCATACTTCCTGCCCACGCGCAGCACGCGCTCCACAACAGCGATGTCTCAGTAAGTGTCTTTGGCCAGTTCTCAACCACCGTATCCGGCAACGGAATCACGCAGAGTACGAGCGACTCCGTCGGAGGCCAGGGGGCCTTCCGTCACAGCTATCACTGGTGGCTGGGCTACGAAGGCAGTTACGCCTACACGCGCTTTAACGAGTACTACACTGGTCAGCCCTACCCCTATCAGCACAACCTGCACGACTTCAGCGGAGCCTATCTGGTCACCGCGCCCGGCATCCTTGGCCTTCATCCCTTCGCCGAGGTCGGCGTCAGTGCCCTCATCTTTTCCCCCTCACTGAACGGCGGACAAAATGTCTCATGGCAGGGGCGCCCGGCTCTGAACTTCAGCGTGGGCGTAAATCAGGCCCTGTTCACCAGTCATTTCGGAATACGTCTCCAGTACCGTGGCCTCTATTACAAAGCACCCGATTTTGGAGAAGCGTTTCTTAACACCGACAGTCATCGGCTTACTTCAGAGCCAATGGTCGGCGTGTTTCTGCGTTTCTGACCCGTCTCTGACTGACCTGTGCAAGCCCTGACTCGTGCAGCGCCGGCCGGTGCACGCGATCGGGGTCGCGCTTGGTTATTGGATGTCCCGCTGCCTGTGCCGATGAAATGCCTTATCCCGCACATCCGGCCAGAACTCATGGAAAAGATTGATTCCTGCCGCTCCCGCCAGCGAGATACCCCAGGTCTCGGCTGCGACCCGCCCATTCGCACTCTGCGCCGGATAGTACGCCATCGTCAGTGCCGACGCTGTGGCCCGGCCTAAAACGCCCGCGTAGTTGAAACCATGGGAGCCGTCATCTCTCTGCGACACAAACACCCGCTCCGCCGCGTACACTCCACGCGTCGTGATCTTGCCATGTGCCATCCGAAAATAGCGCGGATCTTCGTGGGTCACGGCAGGCAGAAAGCTGTCGGAAAAGAAGCGGAAAGTAGCCTGGCGTATCACCGCCGCCCCCAACCGCTCGCCAAACGCCCCCGAGTCCGTACCGTACTTCGGATCGCTGTCCACAAGCTGTCCCCAGCCCGCCGATGTAAACGCTGGAAGCAGGCTCAGCCGCCCAAACTCCTCGTGCAGCCAGAACACCATCTTGTCCCGCGTGTACAGCGGGGGAATCTTCTCGCCCGGGTCAACCACCCCGAACCACTTCGACTTTGGAAACTGCCCCGGCTCCGAAACATGCACCGCTGGCGCATCCGGAAGCGGATCATTGTTCCCGCAATAAGCACGCCCTGCAGGGAGCAGAATCAAGAGCAGAAAACACGACTCCCATGCGAACCTCATTCTCGCCATCTGATGAGCACATATCCTTTGTGTGTTTTTATCGTTGAGCGCGGCAAGCCGGTGTCCGCCGCCCATTTCGGTGCCACCTAGTAAGAGCCCACTTCCGCTCTCCGGGATGCATCCTGGGCCGCATCTTAAGCCAGGCATACGCGATTCAGCAGCAGTTACTCGCGCGGCACCGTCTGTCATCGATCATTGATTTCACTCAGTTAGCCGCCGATACTTATCCGTGAACGACTGCGTGAGGACACATGAGCTATCAGCCCGGCAGTGGATTCGAAGACTTCGGCCGCAAAATCGACGAGACCGTAAACAAGGCCGTCCCGCGCGTCGAAGACGAGCTTAAGAAGGTCATCGCCTACCTCAACGACGAGGTCGTGCCCCGGGTCCGCGAGAACTCCTCGAAAGGACTGCGCGTCGCCGCCGACCAGCTGACGAAGATCGCCGAACATCTCGACCGGACCGCAGCCGCGCGACAAAGTCCCCAGGATCCGGGTCAGAACAAATGACCATGACCCGGCCCGTTACCTTAATTCGAAACACGCCCCGGTCCAGGGTTTTATCGCTCGGCTGCCTCGCTGCTGCGCTCTGTCTCGCCGGATGCAGCCACCGCTCCCAGGTTGCCTACACGCCGCCTCCGCCACCCGTTACTGCTCCGCGGACCGCACCTCCAGTCGCTGCACCGTCGTCCGAAACACCGCAGCCCGCACCCTCTGCGCCGCCCAATTCCGACGAGGCCATCGTCGCCTCCCGCCAGCCCATTTACTCCGAAGAAGGCATGGCCAGCTGGTATGGACCCAACTATCACGCTCACCGCGGAGCCAACGGACAGATCTACGATCAGAACGGCATCTCCGCCGCTCATCGCACCCTGCCCATGGGCTCGCTCATCAAGGTCACCAACCTTCAGACCGGACAGACCGCCATCATGCGCGTCACCGACCGCGGACCCTTCGTTCCCGACCGCATCATCGATCTTTCCATCGGCGCAGCCAAAGAGGTCGGCGTCTGGCGTCCCGGCACCGCCCGCGTCCGCGTCGACGTCTACGACACGCCCCACCCCATCGCCTCCGGCGGCCGCTGGTGCGTCCAGATCGGCGCCTTCTCCAGCGAACACGACGCCGTCAAGCTCGAGGAACACCTCTCGCGCAAATATGAAACCGCCAACGTAATCGAGTTCACCGGACCCACCGGCCACTGGGTTCGCATCCGTCCTCAGGCTGACGACCGCCAGCGCGCCGTCGAGATCGCAAAGAGCATCTCCCCCAAAGAGGGCGAAGCCTACCTCGTCCGTCTCGACTGATCCGGATCAAGAGAGCAAAAGAGAAGGAACCTGTCAGCGGAGTCCGCCGGCTGTCGGCGATTCTCCTTCACCGGCGACGAGCAGGAGAAATCGCGAAAATCCCACGCCCCCGCTGACTGGTCCCTTTTGCACCTCTCACACCGACGGTGATCACGCGCCGTGAGCAGGCGGCGCAGATCCGTCACTGCCATGTGTAGATGCGCCCCAGCCTCAGCCCGTTGGTCCGGCTTCGCGGATTTCCTCGCGGCAATAAACCAGGCCCCTCCGCCTGCGCCCCGGCGCTCTAAGATCTGCGGGAACATCCTTCGTCCGCCAGCCGTACCTCCCCATCAGAGGCCCACATGCAGACTCTGCGCCAGGATATCGCCTACGCATTCCGCCAGATGCGTCAGTCCCCCGTCTTTACCCTGACCGCCATGCTCACCCTGGCGCTCGGCATCGGCGCCACGACCGCCATCTTCTCCCTCATCCACACCGTCATGCTCAAGTCCCTGCCGGTGGTCGATCCCTCCAGCCTCTACCGCATCGGCGAGGGAAACGACTGCTGCGTCGAAGGCAGTCCACAGGACAACTGGGGCATGTTCTCCTATCCCTTCTACGAGCTCATGAAGAAGAACACGCCTGAGTTCGAAGAGCTTGCTGCTTTCCAGGCCGGAGGATGGCAGATCAGCACCCGTCGCAGTGAGAGCGACCGCATCGCCCGGCCCCTGCGCAACGAATTCGTCAGCGGCAATTACTTCCACACCTTCGGCCTCGGCGCCTTTGCCGGACGCACCATCCAGCCCTCCGACGATCAGCCCTCCGCCGCTCCGGTCGCCATGCTCAGCTATCGCGCCTGGCAGCAGCAATACGGTTCCGACCCCAAAGTCGTAGGCTCGAACTTCATCCTCAACGGCCATCCCTTCACCATCATCGGAATCACCCCGCCCGGCTTCTTCGGAGAAACCCTGCGCAGCGATCCTCCCGACCTCTGGATCCCCATCAACCAGGAGCCCATGTTCAGCGGAGCCAACTCCTTCCTGCATCACTTCCAGGCATGGCTGCGCGTCATCGGCAGGCTCAAGCCCGGCGCAACCGTCAACGCCGTGCCCGACCGCATGACCGCCCTCATCCGTCAATGGCTGGTCAATGACAGCGGCATGCCCGCCGAATGGATGGCCGGAATCAAAGCCGGCCTGCCCAAGCAGGTCGTCAAGGTCGTCCCCGCCGGAACCGGCGTCGGCGTCATGAAAGCAGACTACGGCGCAAATCTCCGCATCCTGCTCGGAGTCTGCTGCCTCGTCCTGCTCATCGCCTGCGCCAACATTGCCAATCTCCTGCTGGCCCGGGCAGCCTCGCGCCGCCAGCAGACCTCCATCCGCCTCGCCCTCGGCGCGTCGCGCCGCCGCCTCATCCGGCAGGCTCTGACCGAAAGCGTCGTTCTCTCTGTCCTTGGAGGCTTCGCCGGCCTCATCGTCGCCTACCTCGGCGTGAAGCTCATCGTCGCCCTCAACTTCCACGGCGCAAAGTTCGTCCCCATCGACGCAACCCCGTCCCTGGCCGTGCTCGCCTTTGCCTTCGCTCTGTCTCTCGTCACCGGCGCGCTCTTCGGAACCGCCCCCGCATGGTTCGCCTCGCGCTCCGATCCCGCCGAGGCCCTGCGCGGCGCCAATCGCAGCACCCACGATCGCTCCAGCCTTCCGCAAAAGATCCTCGTCGTCTTCCAGGCGACGCTCTCCGTCGTCCTGCTCGCCGGCGCCGGCCTGCTCACCCGCAGCCTCATGAACATGCAGCACCAGGACTTCGGCTACGACACCGACCGCCGCGTCACCATCAGCCTCACCGCACCCTACAGCGCCTACTCGCAGCCCAAGCTCGACGCCATGTACCGCGAACTGCAGGATCGGCTCTCCCACATGCCCGGCGTCGAGCGCGCCGCCCTTGCCCAGTACACGCCCCTTCAGGACAACTGGGGCGAAATCGTCATCCGCGAGGGCCACCCCATGCCCAGCATGACCGATCAGCACATCGGCTCGTCCTGGGATCACGTCAGCGCCGGCTATCTCGAAACCCTGGGCCAGAAGGTCATCCGCGGCCGCTCAATTACCCCAGAAGACACCGCCTCGACCCGCAACGTCGCCGTCGTCAACGAGGCTTTCGTGCATACGTTCTTCAAGCCGGGCGAAGACCCCATCGGCGCACACTTTGGCCTCGACCTGCCCCGTTACGGCTCGACCTTCGAAATCATCGGCGTCGTCGGCAACGCGAGATATGGCTGGGACTTCGCCAACCGCGAACCACCCCGTCCGCTGTTCTTCGTGCCGCTGGCCCAGCACACTACCTATGACAACCCGATGATGCAGAGCATCGACGACGAGACGCACTTCATCGAGGGAGCTGTGCTCCAGTTGCACAGCAACAGCATGGAAGGCCTCGAGCCGCAGATTCGCACCATCCTCGCCGACATCGATCCTAATTTCGTTCTGCTCAACATCCAGACCTTGCAGGAGCAGGTCGACTCCAACCTCGATCAGCAGCGCGCCATCGCCCAGATGACCGCCCTCTTCGGCCTCCTTGCCCTGGTCCTCGCCGCCGTCGGCCTCTATGGAGTCACCGCCTACGCCGTCGAGCGCCGCACCAGCGAGATCGGCGTCCGCATGGCCCTCGGCGCAAATCGCACCAACGTCATTCGCCTCGTCCTCCGCGGAGCCTTCCTGCAGATCCTCATCGGACTCGCCATCGGCATTCCCATCTCCATCGGCTGCTCCCGTCTCATCGCCAACCAGCTCTACCAGGTCAAGGGATGGGACCCGCTCGTCCTCTCCGTCTCGATCCTCGCCCTCGGCATCTGCGCCTTCCTCGCCAGCATCATCCCCGCGCGGCGCGCCGCATCCATCAACCCGGTGACCGCCCTGCGCACAGAGTGAGGCGGCTCGCGCAATAGCCGGCAAGAGATTTGCCGTCGTTGACGGTCTTTGCGCCTCGTCCGTATCATCACGTTCGTTTCCCCCTGACTGCGCCGAGATGATCGACACTACCATCTCGCACTACCGCATCCTGGAAAGGCTCGGCGGGGGCGGTATGGGCATCGTCTATAAGGCGGAAGACACGCGCCTGGGGCGTTTCGCAGCCTTGAAGTTTCTACCCGACGATCTGGCCAACGACCCTCTGGCTCTTGAGCGTTTCCGCCGGGAGGCCCGGGCGGCCTCGGCGCTCAATCATCCCAACATCTGCACCGTCCACGACATTGGCGAGGAAGACGGCCGGACCTTCATCGTGATGGAGTTCCTCGACGGGACGACGCTGAAACACCGCATCCAGGGCCGGCTCATGGCCATGGACGAGCTTCTTCCCATCGCCATCGAGATCGCCGATGCGCTCGACGCAGCCCACAGCGAAGGCATCGTGCATCGCGACATCAAGCCCGCGAACATCTTTGTCACCAGGCGCGGTCACGCCAAAATTCTCGACTTCGGACTGGCCATGGTGACATTCAAGGCCAGGGCTAAATCCGGCGCGGATTGTCTCACCGAACTTCCCACCCCGGAGCCGCAGCACCTGACCAGTCCGGGAGTGATGCTGGGCACGGTGGCCTACATGTCGCCGGAGCAGGTGAGGGCCAGGGAACTGGATGCACGCACCGACCTGTTCTCGTTTGGGGCGGTCCTGTACGGGATGGCGACCGGGAGGCTGCCGTTCGAGGGCGAAAGCTCGGGCGAGATTTGCAGCGCCATCTTGCGCGACGAGCCGCTGCCGCCATCGCAGTTGAACCCGCATGTTCCGCCGGGGCTGGAGGCGGTGATTCTCCGCGCGCTGGAAAAGGATCGCGACCTGCGTTATCAGAGTGCTTCCGACATGCGGGCCGAACTGCAACGCCTGAAGCGCGACAGCGAAAGCGGACGGGGCTCAGCAGTGAGATCGAGCTTCACGGAGTCAGCGAGTTCAAGAGCGGTACCGGCGCCAAATCCAGGCGCTGTACCAAATCCAGGCGCTGTAGCCGCCCCTGACTCACGCGCAGCGCGGATCTGGCGCGGTGGCCGTAGACAGCGAGGCCACTTTGCAGCCGTCCGAAGTGACGCTAAGCCCACCGGCGCCCGTTCGGAAGAAGTCCCGCTGGCCCGTGCTCGCCGGAGCGGCGCTTGTGCTGATTGCCGCACTTGTTGCGGCAGGTTTGTACTACCGCTCGCACCAGAACAGGCTGCTTACAGACAAAGACACAGTCGTGGTCGCCGATTTCGATAACAAGACCGGCGATGCGGTGTTTGACGACACGCTGAAGACGGCGCTCACAGTCGCGCTCAACCAGTCTCCATTCCTGAATGTGCTTTCCGACAACAAGGTCGCGTCGACACTCAAGCTGATGACCCTCCCCGTCACTGCGAAGCTGACGCCCGAGGTAGCCCGGGAACTTTGCATGCGTGTGGGCAGCAAGGCCTATATCGCCGGATCAATCGCCAACCTTGGAAACGAGTACGTGCTCGCGCTGAAGGCAGTCAATTGCCAGAGCGGCGAAATGCTGGCGCAGGACCAAGTGACCGCCAATGGCAAGGAAAAGGTACTGAACGCAATGGGTAGCGCCGCGGCGAAGCTGCGTGTTCAGTTGGGCGAGTCGCTGGCCACGGTGCAGAAGTTCGATGTTCCACTGCAGAACGCTACCACCCCTTCACTGGAAGCATTGCGGGCCTACAGCACGGGAGTGAAGATCAATCAGGAGAAGGGAACCGACGCAGCGCTGGTTTACGATCAACGCGCTATTCAGCTCGATCCGGATTTTGCCACGGGATATCACGCCGTAGCCGGAGACTACGCCAGCCTGGGCGAGGTAGGACGCGCGAGCGAGTACTACACCAAAGCCTTCCAGTTGCGGGATCACGCCAGCGAGCGGGAGAGGCTCATCATCACCTCCGATTATTTCCAGTTTGTCACCGGCGAGTTGGACAAGGCAGCCCAGGCTTATCAGCAACTGATCGACAATTATCCCCGATCGGACCGCGCATACTCCGCTTTGGGTAGTGTCTATAGCTTCCAGGGGAAGTATGAGAAAGCAGTCGAGGTGATTCGCCAGGCACGGCAACTCGCGCCCGAGCGCGTCGGCGCTTATGGGGACCTCGCCAACTCCCTGCTGGCTTTGCAACGCCTCGACGAGGCGCGGGCAAACATCCGCGAAGCGCAGGATCGCAAGCTCGACGATTTCGTGCTCCACAATGCGCTCTATGGCTTGGCCTTTCTGGCAGCAGATGCTTCGGCAATGGCGCAACAGCAGCAATGGTTTGCCGACCACTCCGCAGTGGAAAACTACAGCCTTTCTCTGGACTCCGACACCAACGCCTATGCAGGCCATCTGGGCAAAGCACGCAAGCGAACGAAGCAGGCTGTGGATTCTGCGATTCGCGCCGACAGCCGGGAGACGGGTGCGATCTGGTCGGAAAATGCGGCACTGCGCGAAGCAGCCTTCGGGAATACCAACGAAGCGAAACAGGCAGCAGCCGAGGGATTAAAGCTGTATCCCGCCAGCCAGGGTGTACAGGTAGAAGCTGCGCTGGCCTACGCCATGGCGGGTGACACGACGCATGCGCGATCCATTGCACAAGACCTGAACAATCGTTATCCGCTCAACTCCCAGGTACAGTCGATCTGGTTGCCTGCCATCGAAGGGCAATTGGCTCTCACCCGTAAAGCTCCGGCTGAGGCAATCGAACACCTGCAACTTGCGTCGCCGCCAATCGAGTATGGAGCGATCCAGTTCATCTCTCAGATTTCCTGCCTTTATCCGACCTACATTCGCGGACAGGCGTACCTCTCGGCGGGGCAGGGCAAGGAAGCCGCGGCCGAGTTCCAGAAGATTCTCGATCACAGCGGCATGGTGTGGAACTGCTGGACTGGAGCGCTCGCCCACCTCGGCGTCGCCCGCGCGAACGCCTTGCAGGCGAAGAACTCGACCGGAGCAGACTCCGACGCCGCTCGCGTCCGGGAGCTGGCGGCGTACAAGGACTTCCTCACGTTATGGAAAGACGCCGACCCCGACATTCCCGTCTACAGGCAGGCAAAGGCGGAGTATGCGAAGTTGCAATAGTCAGCCACGCCGACCGCGCTGCTGCAAAAAAAGCCGCACACGGCGCCATGCCCGATGCATCAGTACGTCGAGACGGCCTGAAACCGGGCACGATGTGAATTGCTTTCCGCTGGCGTGCGCGAAGTCTTTGCCAGGACAGTGACGGTATCGGCCCGAGATTCATAATCGCAACGAACGAGGTTTGAATGGTCCAGTCATCTGCATCACCAAAATCATTTCGGCTTGGGCCGCTGCTATTCATTGCCGCGGTCGTCGGCATAGCTGCGGTCGCTTTTGCCTATACGGCCGGGTGGCTCTCGCCGCATCGGCTGACTCCCAAAAAACTGGTAGCGGCGCTGGCGCCTCCCGGCGGCCCCGCATTGGGCCATCGACGCAACCACGCCAAAGGCATCTGCTTTACCGGCACCTTCGACGCCAACGGCGCGGGCTCGGCTCTTTCCAGGGCGGCCGTTTTCGCTCCCGGTCAATATCCGGTGGTGGGGCGCTTCAATCTCGCCACGGCGGATCCCAATGCCGCAGATGCAATGGTGCGCGTACGCGGTATCGGCGTCAGCATCACTACCCCGGACGGGCAGGAATGGCGCATGGCCATGATCGACGCGCCCATTTTCCCCGTATCGACGCCGCAGGGCTTCTACCAACTGCTGACCGCCTCGGGAAGCAAGGACCCTAATGCGATGAAGAAGTTCATTGGCGCGCATCCGGAATTCCTCACGTTCCTCGGTTGGGCCAAGAGTGCCCCATGGACCGCCAGCTATGCGGAGGAGCGCTACAACAGTCTCAACTCCTTTCTGTTTGTCGACAGCTCCGGAGCCAAAAACACAATACGCTGGTCATTGATTCCGGCGGCCCAGCCTGTGCCCATCTCACCGGAAGAGCTGGCCAAACGCGGCCCCGATTTCCTCGAGCAGGAGATCACCCAGCGTGTCGCTGCCGGCCCTCAACACTGGAGCCTGGTCGTGACCGTAGCCAACCCCGGAGATCCCACGGCGGACCCCAACAAGGCATGGCCTGCGAATCGCCGCACAGTCGAGGTTGGCACGCTCACCGTGCAGCAGATCGAGCCCGAGCGTGACGGCCCGTGTCTCAACATCAATTTCGACCCGACCGTGTTGCCTGCCGGCATCACGACGTCCGATGACCCATTCCCCGCCGCTCGTTCGGCCGCCTATTCCCGGTCGTACAACAGCCGCACCGCCGAAGCCTCCTACTATCCAGGTAAGGCGACAGGAGCCAGGCAATGACAACCAGCCGAAAACGCTTCACCGCGCCGCAGCGACTGCTTCACTGGCTCATGGCAATCTGCATTCTGTCCATGTTGTTCATCGGCGTCGGCATGGTCTCGACCGTTACTCCGAAATACCTGACATTGGTCCAGATTCATAAGCCGCTGGGTATCGCCATCCTGGTGCTCGTGCTCATCCGCCTCACGCTGCGCCTTATCTACAAGGCGCCTGCGCTGCCGCCCGACCTGCCGGAGCCAATCAAGCTGGGCGCAGAACTCTCGCAGTATGTCCTCTACGCGCTGATGATCGGCATGCCGCTCATCGGCTGGGGTATGTTGTCAGCAGCGTCTTACCCTGTAGTGCTGTTCGGTAGTGTGCATCTGCCGCCCATCCTGCCCTTGAGTCCCACCCTGCATACCTGGTTGTGGCGTGCACATCACTACCTGGCCTTTGCCTTCTTCGCGACCATCCTGATGCATGTCGGAGCCATTCTCTTTCACAAGCTGATCAGGAATGACGGCATCTTCGAGACAATGGCCCCCATCCTCACACGCAATCAGCCCAAGTAACAAACTCGCTCTGTGCGGTCAGGGGTAGCCGAAATCAGGCCTGGATCACTCATCCACCACCGCACGGAGCACGCTAAGCCGTTGTCACCTCCGGCGTTGCCTTTCTCGGCTTCCCAACGAGAATAAACTCGCTCTTGAGCAGATATTGATACAGCGAATTGACCGGCTCTGGAGGATGCAGATTGTCGGCAGTGACGATTCCGTCCGTCTCTATAAACCTCCATTCGACAAGCCGGTCGTTGGCTGCTCGACTCCGCGCCTCTTCGGCTGTCATCGGATACACACTCACTCGGACATTTTGCGTGAAGATCCGCGCAAGCGCCTCCAGCAACGCACCCGCCAGGCCTATGTAGCCGTCCTCCAGAACACGCACCAGCACCGAGAGTCCAACCGCGAAGTGAATCCGCAATTTGGTGTAGCGATTCGCAAACGCGCTCATCGTGTAGAGTTCCCGATCGCGAAACACCATCACTCCGTAGCCCAGCCCCTGCAACCTCATCACATGTTCCAGAATTTGCTTGATCGATGCTTCCTTGTCCGGGGTGCTGAGGCCGGCAACAGATAAGCAGAATAATCCCAGTCCGCCTTTGCTCTCCTTCAATTCCTCTTCTGGCAATTGCGCCAGTGTGTCCTCGATAAGATCCGCGTGAAGGCTGTACACGTTGTCGAATCTTCCCGGTGCCAGCACCAGGGCCCGCTTGTAGAGCATTTCATTCGCCGGCTCCAGTTGGTTGTCCGCCGTGAATACCACAGCCTCAGCGAACCCGCCCGCGACCAGAAAGGCATGTACCTCGTCCCTGTCCCAGCCGTCGAACGCCGGTCCCGCCAATTCCACGCAGTCCATCTCCACCCTGTGGCGTCCCAATTCCTCGCATACGCTGCGCAGGAACTCCTCCGCCGACGCCACAGCATTAAAGGCGGCATAGATCAGATTCACACCCAGAATCCCAACCGCCTCCTGCTGCTGCACGTTGCTCGGATCCCTCAGGTTGACGTGGACAATCACGTCATTTGGCGGCCCGCCCGGCTGTTGCTGAAAGCGCAATCCCACCCAGCCATGGGTGTCATTCGTTCCCGAATAGTTCCGCGCCGAGACCGTGTCGACAAATGCGAAAAACTTGGTGCTGCTTCCTCGAGTGCCCTGTAACTGCGACACCAGTTGCTTCCACTCGCTTTCGAGCATGGCCTGCAGGCGTGGCTTGGAAACATAGCGTGTCCCTGCCCCGTAAAGATCGTCGCTGACCTCCTTGTCATACGCCGAGATGGTCTTCGCCACTGTGCCCGAAGCACCGCCCACCAGCAGAAACCAGCGCGCCACCTCCTGCCCTGCGCCAATCTCGGCAAACGAGCCAAAGGTCGTGGGATCAAGGTTGATGGAAAGCGCCTTGTGATGGACATCGTTCTTTTCGTACTCGCGGCATAGTCTGCCTCCCCGTCACGCAATAGACTCTACCACTCGGCATCGTAGCTCGCTCCGCAAATCGTAATGTCTGCGACCACCGATGGTGTCCACTGAAGCCGATTCGCCCGGGGAGCGCTCTTCACCTCACACTATCTCTGGACAGAACGGAGCTCCCGATTTCAAATGCGAGTTATTTAGTCAGCTGACTGAATGAGGGGCATGAGATGTCTACCGCTCCGTCTGTCGTCAACGAAGCTCGTTCCGAACCGCTGCGAATCATCGATATCAGCCGGCTGGCCAGCCCTCTTCGCTTTGTTACTTTGGGCCGCTATGTGCTCTTGATCATCAGCATCCAGGCTTTCATCGGATGCGCTGAGACGTTGATTACCGACTCAAAAGACCCCGCGGCCGTGGTCGGAGCAATGATCGGATTGTTTGTATTCGGCTTCTGCGTTTGGGCTGGCTGGAAGAGTATCGGTGTTCTGAATTCCGTTCTCTACAGCAAGACCTTGTGGGCCTATTTGTTGATCTCGGGCGTGGGCGCAGTTCTATTGCTTATTGGCGCGGCGAATTTGATACTCGCGCGCAGTCATCTTTTCGATAATGAAAAGCAGTTTTTAGATCTCTTCGTCAGCCTTTGGACCGGTTTCTTCTTGATATTCGCAGGCGCGGCGGCGGTTTGGGCGACCAGCGTGGTCAGGAATCGGAAGTTACCAGGCTTGAACATCAGCCTCGCTGACTTTCTTCGCAGGTGCTTGGACTTCCACAAGACGGTCCACCGCCTGCGGCCGGCTCACCCGCGGCGCGGTCTTTTGTTTCTCGTAGCGGGCGGGGGCGCACTGCTTGCTTTCACGGCGATTCCCCTCGATTTTCTTGTCAAGTATCACTTGGCGCAATCAATGGACTACGTTCGCGGCGGTATCTTTGCCCTGCTTATTTATGCTCGCCAGTGTTTTCAGCCGAGCTTTGAAACTGTGATGGCCCAGGACCATCGCGCTCCCGTTTTGTTCCTGCGCTCCTTCGCAGACGATGAGAAGTTGCAATATCAATCCGCTGATCACAGTCTGTTCGATTTTTCACTGGAGTCCCGTCTGGCCGATCACTTCCAGGCTTTGGGGCCGTTCATAGCTGTTGGCGAACCAAAAGACAAAGCGCCCCATCTCGGAGCGGCGCGCGCTCAACTCTCAGATGAAGCCTGGCAAGGCTCTGTCCTCGGCTGGATAGCGAATTCAAGGCTGATTCTCATTATGGCTGGTGGAACGCACTGGATCGGCTGGGAGATGAGAAAGGTCATCGAGCTGGGCGCCGCGGAAAAGGCGATCGTCCTCTTTCCCCAGACCAGGCGGCGGCTATTTCGCAAGGGCAAAACCACCACGCCGGAAGATCGCCTTAACGTCGTACAAAGCGCATTTGCGGGAACCGCCTGGGAGACCGGCCTCCGCGGGTTGACCGAACCAGCCAAAATCCGGAGCGTTATCTTCGCGCCGGACGGCCGCGTCACGGCGGTTATCAGCAAACCGAAGAACCGTGATTCTTACCACTTGGCCGCGCTGATCGCTCACTATCTGATCAGAACGCACGAGCAGCCGGAGATGGATCTGGCGGCTGCCCCAGTTGCTGTTGTTCCGGAGTCTCAGCGGCTGGCCTCGATTGGCGCGCGCGCGATGGCTGTCGCCATGGATACGGCCGCTTTCCTCTGTTTGTATGCGCTCGGCTTTGCCGCACTCCCCTCCATTTTTGGAACCTGGTGGGCTGCCGCACTTGGCGTCGCAGCCTTCCTTGCCGGCTGCTCAATGCTGGAGCGCTGGACAGGAGCCTCACTCGGGAAAAGCATCCTCGGGCTGAAGGTCGAGATGGCCGATGCAAGCCGCGTTAAGACACTTGCCAGCTTCAAGCGCAATACACTCCGGTTGCTCGATGGCATCGCGTTCTATCTCCCCGCCTTGGTCATTGCATTGAATAACCCGCTGCGCCAGCGCTTCGGAGACCAGGTGGCTGGCACCATTGTCGTTCGGAGCAAGCCGCGCGTCGGGGTCCGAGTCGTTTTGGCTTTCGCAGTTCTTGTTCCTTTGGTGGTCATCTGCTTCCTGCAGGCAGGCGCCATTACCAACGCAATCGTAATGAGCATGATGCCTTTCCATCGGGTTTCAAAGGACGTCGTGGTTTCCTCTTCAGGGAAACTCAGCGTCGGCAATTTCGACTATGTCGACGGGCAGCAACATCACGCTCCCGAATTCAAGCCGGGCGACTCAGTAGGGCTCCACTATGATGTCACCGGATTCGACAGAGATTCCATGCACGCGGCTGATGTGACCGCGGAAACCACTCTGATCGACCCCTATGGGCTGCGCGTGCAGGAGCCCCGCACGACGAATTTTCACAAAACGATCGCGAAGGCCAACTGGATTACGGAGTCTATTTCCATTCCTTTGCCGGACTACGCGCCGCGAGGAAGATATTTCGTCGATATCAAGGTACGCGACAACGTCGCGCAAACTCATCTCGAGTTCAAACCATCGTTCAACCTTCAAACCGATTTTAGTCCCCGAGGCGTATGCCCCGGTTATCCGGAAGTTGCAGCTCTCAACGTCGAAGGATTCGTTTAGCGATCAACCTCTAGTCGTTGAAGCACCGACCCAGATTTACATGCGGGCTGAGATTTACGGGCTACCATTGCACAGCAGCCGCCAGGACGCAACGGTTTCTGGCATGTTGCAGAATTCCAGCAACAAAACGATCTGGCATGACCCGCATTTCATCCACTTGGACGATACTTACTTCTATTACCCGCCAACAACGGGAGTCGTCGTAACCGGAGGCCTCGAGCTGAAACCCGGTTTCTCGAAAGGCATTTACACCGAGACTTACGTCGTGACGGACGCTGCTGGCCAGAATGCGACGCGAAGTGCCACTTTTGAGGTACGGTAACGCATCGGTTTACTCTTTGCGATTTATTCCCATCCAGATGAGCTCAGCGGATTCCGGCTTCTTTCGCGCGGGATGACGCCAGGCTTAACCCCGATGGCCAGGTGGCGCCTCTCTGAAGAATCATGGAATATGTTCATCGCTGGACGATGAGTGCGCCTGCAAATCGTAGGCCGGGTACACATCACGCCCCGATTCGTGAGACCATTCCAGACGAATCGGAGCACGCCGCCCATGCGCATCTTCACCAGCTGGTCAGGAGACCGCAGCAAAGCCGCCGCCCTCGGCCTCAAATCCCTCCTGCAGGATCTCTTCGAGGAGGCCGTGCAGGTCTTCGTCTCCGAGCACATCACTCCCGGCGAAGCCTGGGCCCAGCGCCTCGGCACCGAGCTCGAGCAGTCCGAATTCGGCATCCTCTGCCTCACCCGCGACAACTGGCAGTCGCCCTGGCTGCTCTTCGAAGCCGGAGCCATCGCCAAGAAATTCGCCTCATCGCGCGTCGTCCCCTACCTCATCGATGAGCTGCCGCCCGCCTCCGACCGCTCGCCGCTCGCTCAGTTCCAGCACGTCCGCGCCGATCGCGAAGGCACCTACCGCCTCGTCGAAAGCATCAACAGCATTCGCGACAACCCCAAGCCCACCGACCGCCTCGAGCGCTCATTCGCCAAGTGGTGGCCCGACCTCGAGCAGACCCTCAAGACCGTGCAGGCTTCCAATCCCGCTCAACCCCCTACCCGCTCCGATCGCGAGCTGCTTGAGACCATCCTGCAGCGCCTCGAAACCTGGTCGCAGTCGCGCCAGCAATCTTATGTCGACCTGCCGCCCATCGAGCTCACTCACCTCCGCAACCTGCGCGACCACCCCGATCTCAACTACCGGCGTGACAGCAGTCTGCAGAAGGAATTGCGCCACCTGCGCGACATCGGACTGATCAAGAACAAAAAGCCTATCGCCGATCTGCCTCCGAGCTTCCCGTTAGGCCAGCACTTCGACATCACCGACAAGGGCAAAGACTACCTCCAGAACGTCGCCCCTGTGCCCGGCGAGCAGCCCGGCCCATAGCCCGGCCACTGAAACGCCTGCTGAGAAAGGGCTATTGACAAACCATAACCGTTTGGTTATGGTTTGTGCATGCGAAGCTCTCCCGACAGCGTCTTCAAGGCCCTGGCCGATCCCACTCGCCGAGCCATCTTCGAACGGCTCACCCGCGACGGCGAGCAGACCGTTCACGCTTTGACGGAGCGCGCCGGTGTGTCTCAGCCGATGGTCTCGAAGCACCTGTCCGCGCTCAAGCGTGCCCGGCTGGTCCACAATCGCCGCCAGGGGCGCGAGACCCACTACCACGCCCGGCCCGAAGCTCTCGCGCCGCTCGTGGACTGGATCGGAGACTATGGCGCTTTCTGGCAAAACAGAGTTTGATCGCCTCGCAGAGGTTCTGGAAAGGATGGACAAATGACGACGCCCGATACTTCTACCCGCTCCGTGATCGTGGAAAAAGAATTCCCTCACCCGCCCGAGAAAGTGTGGCGAGCCCTCACCGAAAGCTCTTTGATCGAGCAATGGCTGATGAAGAATGACTTTCAGCCAGTTGCGGGGCACTCGTTCAGCCTGCGCATGGACCCGGTGCCCAACTGGAACGGCGTCATTGACTGCCAGGTCCTCGCCGTTGAGCCCTTCAAGGCTCTTTCTTACACCTGGGGCACTTTAGGCACGGAGACCGTCGTCACTGTTTACGCTGACACCCACCTCTGCCGGTACCCATGTGCGCGTGGAGCAGTCTGGTTTCCGTGCCGATCAAGAGGCTAACTACAAGGGCGCTCAGTACGGATGGAAGAAGTTCCTGGGCAACCTTGAACCCGTTGTCGCCGGGCTCGAATAACGCCGCCGTCGAAAGGAGGCTCGACCATGAGAGCAAATGTCCCGCCGCGTTCGATTTTTCGCTGGATCCACATCATCCTCAGCATTCCGATCTACGGATATATCTACAGTCCGTTTGAAAAACTTCCCCAGTACGCACCGCCCACCCGGTTCGTCTTCTTTCCTCTCATGGTCCTTACCGGACTGTTGATGTGGAAAGGCCATCTCCTCTGGCGGCTTTTTTCGAGGAGACCGGCCTGACAGGACCCTGCAGCGACAGCCGGCCCGGCACCGCGATTTTGCGATGACCGACCGGGCCGGCTGGCGAAACCAAGGATCACCAACAAGAAGCCCGCCTGGACTGGCAATTTTCCCAGTTGACTGGTTTGGCTCGCGGAGGCCACTCTTTCCAGAACCTCGACTCAGGTGCTCTGGCAAAGCCTGGCACGAGAAACCAATGCCACCAGCTACAGGACAGCGCGCGTATTTCGGTATCCCTGACTGGCTGCTCTCATACCGCAAAGACTGGTTGCGGCCCGACATCATAGCCGGGCTCACGGCTGCTGCGGTGGTCATCCCGAAATCGATGGCCTATACCAGCATTGCCGGCCTGCCGCTTCAGGTAGGCCTGTATACGGCCTGTCTGCCGATGGCCATCTACGCATTCCTTGGCACCTCAAGGGTCCTGAGTGTCAGTACGACTACGACCATTGCCATCCTGACCGCGACCCAGCTTGAGGCAGTAGTCGCGAACGGAAATGAGGAGTCCCTCGCAAGAGCCGCAGCCTCCCTGACCGTGCTGGTTGGAGCGATGCTCGTGCTCGCTTGTTTCCTGCGGCTCGGTTTCGTTGCCAACTTCATTTCTCATCCCGTCCTGATCGGTTTCAAGGCCGGCATCGGCGTCGTAATCATCCTCGACCAGGTCCCCAAGCTGCTTGGCATTCATCTAGCCAGGGGAACGTTCCTCCAGCATTTGCTTTCTACAATCCGAAGCGTTCCGGAAACAAAGCTGATCACACTGGCCGTCGGCGTCTGCATGATTCTGATTTTGATCGGGGTGGAACACTTCGCGCCGAAGGCGCCCGCTCCGCTCATCGCGGTGGCAGCAGGAATCGGCGGTGCTTATTTCCTGCATCTGGGCTCACACGGTGTTGATCTGGTCGGCTACATTCCTCGGGGACTGCCCTCATTTACTGCCCCCTCTCTCTCGTTGGCAACGCAACTCTGGCCCGGCGCTTTAGGCATTGCCCTGATGAGCTTCACCGAGACCATTGCTGCGGGACGCGCCTTCGCCAGGAATGACGAGCCACAGCCACGGTCAAACCGCGAGCTGCTCGCAACCGGAATGGCAAATGTCGGAGGCGGCCTGCTCGGAGCGATGCCCGGGGGAGGTGGAACCACGCAAACTGCCGTAAATCGACTCGCTGGCGCGCGTACTCAGATGGCGGAACTTGTCACCGCCGCTATGGCCCTCATCACCATGCTTCTGCTTGCGCCGCTGATCGCCCTGATGCCGCAAGCCACGCTCGCAGCCGTCGTCATTGTCTATTCAGTGGGCATGATCAAGCCCGAGGAGTTCCGTGAAATTCTCCGCGTCCGCCGGACAGAGTTCATATGGGCCTTGATTGCCTTCGCCGGTGTTATGTTCGTGGGAACGTTGAAGGGAATCATCGTGGCGATCATCACGTCAATCGTGGCGCTCGCCTACCAGGTTGCGAATCCGCCGTTGCACGTGCTCGGACGCAAGCCGGGCACAAACGTGTTTCGGCCCTGCTCCAAAGAACATCCCGAAGACGAAACCTTCCCGGGCTTGTTGATACTCAGGCCCGAAGGACGAATCTTCTTCGCGAACGCCGAGCAGCTTGGGCACAAGATCTGGATGCAGATTCAAATAGCGCAGCCCCGGATCATCGCCATCGATCTGAGCGCTGTATTCGATCTCGAGTACACAGCACTCAAGATGTTGGCTGACGCCGAAAAGAAACACCGCGAACGTGGCATTCGCTTGTGGCTGGTGGGAATGAATCCAGAGGTGCTCTCGATGATCCAGAAATCTTCACTAGGCGAGGCCCTCGGACGCGAAGGCATGCACTTCAATCTGGAGACCGCGGTGACAAAATATCTCAACGACGCCTCTGGCAAGACTCCACGCTAACCAATTTGGCTGGCTGACGAGAAGCGCGTTGCTTGATCGGCCATTGCAACGCGTAAGCCACTGTCAATGAGCGAATTGGCCTGTTCGCATCAAACGCGAAAGGGTCATGACCAGAACTCCCGCCCGAATCCATCTCTGAACTAAACCGAACTGCTTTAGAGTCTATTCTCATGAGGCATACAGCGATTTCGCTCTTCCCCAAAGATTTCGGGCCCAATCTGCTGATCGTTCTGTTGCTCGGCTTAGGCCTGGGCACAACGGCCCTACTCTACACTGCTCTAGATCGGATTCTATTGCGCCCCTTGCAGGTACCCGACCTGGATCGCATGGTACGGGCAGAGGAGAGATATCCTCCTATGACCGCGTGGAGTTGGTTCCCGTACAGCTTGTACGAGAACATGCGCTCGATGCACAGCTTCGACGCTTTGTCTGTTGAAGGCGACGTGGATACGACGTTCATGCAGGACGCGCGAATAGAGCCTGCGGTCGGCAGCATGGTTTCTGGAAGTTACTTTTCAATGCTAGGAGCGAAGGCCGAACTGGGGCGTGTGCTTACCCAGGCGGACGAGTCAGCGGGCGCGGAAGTCCCGGTTGTTTTGAGTCATAGGTTCTGGGTACGGGAGTTCGGTAGGTCGGCGGCGGCGCTGGGCGCAACGCTCTATGTGCAAGGGAAGGCGTTCACAATTGTGGGAGTCATGCCACAGCGATTTTTCGGCACAAGGCTGGACGCAAGCCCCGATTTCTGGATTCCGCTAGCCGCGCAACATCTACTCTCAGACAAGTCGCTAACTGATCCCGATTCGGAGCAGGGGTTCTCCATTATTGGGTGCCTCCGCCAAGGGGTGACCGTGGCGCAAGCGCAGGCGGAATTCGCCGGCGTGTATCAGGGGAACAAGCAAAATGGAGGCAAGAGAAGCCAAGGATTCATCGTGCCGATCGCAGAAGGATCGTTTGCGCTCCGTGAGCAATTCAGCCGGGCGCTGATCTTGATGCTCTGGGGATTGGCAGCACTGCTGGGGATGGTGTGCGCGAGCATCGCAGGGATACTCGTAACCAGGACGGCACGCCGTGAGCGCGAGATCGCGGTGCGGATGGCGCTTGGAGCCACCCGTCTGCATTTGGCGGGTCGCGCATTGGTTGAGTCAGCGACACTAGGTGCGATTGGAGCAGGCTGCGGGCTTGGAATTGCCTGCTTTTGCGCGCCACTCTTCACAAGGCTGATGCCTGCAGGGCGAACGCCTCTACCGGTCTCGCTTCTGCCTGGCGCTACGACAGATTGGATCATCGTCGGATTGGCTCTGGCGGTTAGCGTGGCGTTCGGAACAATCCCCGCATGGCTGGCCTCGCGCGTAGCGCCGCAGCTTGCATTGCGTGGAGGCACGGCTACGCGCCGATCCGGGAAATTGAGTCGCGGACTCATGATCTTCGAAACGGCGGCAGCGCTGGTGCTCTTGACGGAAACGGGACTGCTTATGCACACCTTCTATCGTCTGCGGCATACCGATCCCGGATTCGACGTCGAGCATCTAGTCACATTCACTCTAAATTTCGATCTGCTTGGAGGGAGCGCAAAGGTACGTGCCACGCTGTCGCAGCAGTTGGGGCAGCAGGTTTCGGGATTGCCTGGAGTTCGTGGAGTTGGCTTCTCGACCGTGGCAGTCATGCACCGAGTCGGATTGAAGACGTCGGTTGCATTGCCAGGGCAAAGGATAACGCCGCAGGCCTTTTTCAATACAAGCTTGAACGGCGTTTCCAGCGGCTTTTTCCGGGCGCTGGGGATTCCGCTGGTAGCGGGGCGTGGATTGGAGGAAACCGATGCTTTGCGTTCTTTGCCAGTGCCGGCAGTGATCAATGAAACATTCGCCCGGACATTTTTCCCTGGAGAAAATCCCCTGGGGAGGAGCTTTGGCATGGGGGCAACCGGCGAAGTGGCCAAAGCAGGATTCGTGGTGATTGGTGTGGTGGGTGATTCAAAGTATCGCTCGCTAAGAGAGCCGTTGTTGCCGATCTTCTATACGCCCGTCGGGCGTCCTTACCCGGATGACTTCGGAAATTACCTCTATGTGAGGACGGTTGGACCGCCTGAAGGGATTATTCGTGCCGTGCGCGACGCTCTATTTGAGCTGGAGCCCCGGCTTCCAATCCTGAATGTGGAGACGATGCAGGATCAGGTGAATGACTCGCTTTGGCAGGAACGATTGTTGGTCGCCCTGGCGGTGATGTTCTCAGGCGTTTCGGTGTTGCTGGCAGGGCTGGGTTTGTATGGCCTGTTGGCGTATGACGCGAGCCAGCGGACACGGGAGTTCGGTATTCGCCTGGCCCTCGGGGCGCAGCGGAGCGATGTGGGTCGGCTGATGATCGGAGAATTGGTGGGAATTTTGGCTCCGGGTCTTTTGGCTGGCGGGGTCGGCTGTGTGCTATTGGCGCGAGTGATTACGCCCACTTTGTATGGGATTGGTCCTTACGATGCCGCAGCGTGGAGCGGCGCGTTGCTTGCGGTACTGGGAAGTGGTGCGCTGGCGGTCTGGCAGCCAGTGTACCGGGCGATGGGGGCCGACCCAGCCGAAGTTTTGCGGGAGGAGTAGGTATAGTTGAGCCGCTTCGCGCTTTTGCACGTCAAACCGTGCAGCCGGAGATCGCTGAACGCATTATCGCCAATGCGCTCACCGAGGCTGATTACCCTCATAAGCGTGCAACTGGCCTTTGCCAGACAGGATGTGAAGGAACGGGAGTCGAGCGATGATGGTGTAGCCGGTTGGATGACAGCTACAGCCCGCGCCGACATTGGTGCCCGGTTTGAAGCCCGATCGATAAGCGTGGGTCTGGGGTTGCGTACAGACGTGTGATGACGGCTGCCGGTTTCCGGCGACGATCTCGATTGGGAGTTTGCTCTGTGTCCGCGCCCCGGGCATCCGACCGGCATGATCGGAGGAGCAAATGGCCAAGAAGGGCAAGAGAAGATGTGACGCACTGCCGGTTCTGCATCCGGATGCTGCGGGAATCGACGTAGGTGCAAGTGAGTTGTTCGTCGCCGTCAGCGCTGATCGAGATCCATATCCCGTCCGCAACTTTCCCACTTTCACTCGCGATCTGCATGCGCTGGCCGACTGGTTGGAGCAGTGCGGGATTCGTTCGGTCGCGATGGAGTCCACCAGTGTGTACTGGATTCCGATCTATCAGATCCTGGAAGCCCGCGGTCTCGAGGTCTACCTGGTCAACGCACAGCACGTGAAAAACGTTCCAGGCCGGAAGACCGATGTCTCAGATTGCCAGTGGCTGCAGTACCTGCACTCGGTTGGGCTGCTCCGTGCCAGTTTTCGGCCACCTGGATTCATCTGCGCCATTCGATCTCTCTGGCGACATCGCAACAGCTTGATTCAAATGGCAGCCGAGCACGTCTTGCATATGCAGAAGGCCCTGGACCAAATGAACCTCCAGATTCATCGCGTTCTTAGCGACATCACGGGAGTTAGTGGCCTCAAGATTCTGGATGCGATCCTTGCGGGCGAACGTGATCCTCTAACCTTGGCGCGGCTCTGCCATGGTGGTGTGAAGAACAGCGAGGATACGATCGCAAAATCGCTCGAAGGCGATTACCGTCCAGAGCATCTATTTACGCTTCGTCAGTCGTTGGCGGCCTATCACTACTATCAGAAGCTCGTTCTTGAAGTTGACCAGGAGATTAAGCTCCAACTGGGCGAGCTTGAAACAGCCACAACAGCAGAGAGAACAACGCCCGCACGAACGAAGGCTTCTGCATATCAAAGGCGCCGATATGAGCCAAAGACATTTGATCTTCGAGGGGAGCTGTATCGCATCTTCGGTGTGGATCTGACGAACGTGCCAGGCATCAGCGCAATCACAGCTCAAACGATCCTATGCGAGATCGGTACGGATGTTTCCCGGTTTCGAAATGCCTCAGCTTTTGCTTCCTGGCTAGGGCTCTGCCCTGAGAAAAAGGTCAGTGGCGGCAAAGTACTTTTCACCAAAAGTCGACGCGTGCGAAGTCGGGTGGCGACCGCCCTGCGCATGGGCGCTCAATCACTGCATCACGCTAAAGACTATCTCGGCGAATTCTTCCGCCGCATCACCCGCAAACTCGGCAGGCCTCAGGCGATCACAGCCACAGCCCACAAACTGGCCCGAATCGTTTACCACCTGTTGGGAACAAAAGAGGCCTACAACGAGAGCGTCTTCCACAAGTCTGAAGCTGACACCATCCGACGTGCGGAGTATCGGCTGCGCAGGCAAGCCGCCCAACTTGGATTTCAAGTCATCCCCTCAGAGAACAGTTGATGTTCCTTGGGAGTCGGCCAGGCTCCGGTAATTCGGACGACGCGAGCGCGACCAGGCTCTCCGCAATCGTGCGCAAGATCGCGGGCTGAGGTTGCAGGTCACGCTGAGCGCGGCTAAAAATATGTGCGACAGAGTTGTCCCAAAATTCAGGTCCGAAAGTTGGGTCTGTCGATGAAAGGAACCGTCTCCGTGGAATCAGCCTCTGCATCGATCGACGAGAAGATTAAGCAACTCGGGGACTGGCGCGGGAAGACCCTCGCTCATGTCCGTCAGCTCATCCACGATGCCGACCCCGGCATCCAGGAGGAGTGGAAATGGGCGAAGCCCGCGTCGCCCGGCACTCCCGTCTGGTCCCATGACGGCATCGTCTGCACGGGAGAAACGTACAAGCAGGTCGTGAAGCTCACCTTTGCTCGCGGAGCCTCCATCGAAGACCCGAAGAAGCTCTTCAATTCCAGCCTCGAAGGGAACGTGCGGCGTGCGATCGACCTCCGCGAAGGGGAGAAGATCGACGAAGCGGCTTTCAAGCAACTCATCCGCGCCGCGGTGGCGGCCAACTCCGCAGCGCTCGCTCAACGGGCAGGGAAAAAGAAGTAAGCCCGGCATTTGCAGGAAAAACGAAGATGTCGGAGCGATCAGAAACCCTCGCCGCCCACCCGATCAACGATCCCTTCAGGGGCCGGAACCCAACCAGTCACGAACGGATGACGGGCGAGCCCTGGGATGCGTCGTACAGCGACGGCCCTGCGCCCTGGGATATTGGCCGGCCGCAGCCGGCGATCGTGCGTCTGGCCTCCCGGGGCGGATTTGCCGGAAGGGTGCTCGACGCCGGCTGCGGAACCGGCGAGCACGCTCTTCTCATCGCCTCGCTGGGATTGCCGGTTCTGGGTCCAGTTCTCGGAGTAGACCTGGCTGAGACGGCGCTGGCAATCGCCCGTGAGAAGGCCGCCGAAAAGAACGCAAGCGACAGTGGGATCGCCCCCGACCATAGACCGGATCATGGAGTCGTCGAGTTCGCCACCGCCGACGCGCTCCATCTGGAGCGTCTGGGGCGCAGGTTTGACACGGTGCTGGACTGCGGACTGTTCCACACCTTCGACGCCGACGAGCAGCCGCGCTACGTGGCGAGTCTGGCGTCGGTAACCGAGCACGATGGAACCCTGTATATTTTGTGCTTCAGTGACCAGGGTCCCGATACTGGCCCGCACCCCGTCAGTCAGGAAACGCTGAGAGCGGCGTTCAACCCCGGCACTGGATGGAACGTCGTCGCCCTCGAACCTGACCGGATTCACACCAGATTCCACCACGACGGCGCGCCGGCCTGGTTCGTGACAATCAAGCGGATCTAGATTGCTGAACTGGTAAACCGGCGGACGACCCGGTTCGGGTCACTCATGAGATGAGAAGTCGCCCAACCGGCGAAAATATCTGGCCGACGATTTCTCCCGATCTCATAAAATAGAAATAGAGAGAAAAGAAGCCCGCTTTCACCGGCGGGCTTTTTCTAGTCTGATGGCTGCTACTTCATTGAAAAGAAAGAAGAAGACCACAAGCGGTCTTGAATCAAACGGTTACAGAGCACCCATATCCTAAGCCAAACGAAATCAAACGGTTACGGAATTAGGGGGAGAGGGGGGAGGGGGGTAGGTCTAGCTCGAAGCGCTCCGCGCCCTGATGGGCACCGCCGGAACCCCAGCCACCGTAGCCCCCGGCGGCACATCCCTGGTAACCACAGCATTCGCGCCCACCGTCGCCCCGTCGCCAATTGTTACCCCGCCGAGGACCGTGACCCCTCGCCCGATCCACACTTCGCTGCCGATCACGATCGGCCTGGCCGTGTGCCCCGACTGCCGGATGGTCGCCTCCCCGCTGCGCTGGTGGTTCGCATCGCGGATGCTCGAGTACTCGCCGATCATGCTGCCCGCGCCGATGGTGACCCCGGCCATGGCCACGATGTGAACGCCGCGCGAAATCACCACATCGTCCCCAATGTCGATCCGCGCATCATGCTGCGTTTCGAGATGCAGCCCCGCATACAGCAGCACGTTCTCGCCGAATCGGATATTGCGCGTGCCATCGACGAACGCTCGCCCCTCGATCACCAGCGACGCCGGCGCCCCCCCAACCACATCCGCCGCCAGCCCCGCATGGGCATAGAGCCGCGTCAGGTTTTTTCGCACCCCGCGCGTCGCCCGCAGCACCGAGGCAAGCGCCCCGCTCAACGGTCCCTTCAACCCTCGGCTCATCACCACGGCCTCGGCGGCGAAACCCGCCCGCCCTGCGTGTCGCTCCACGCCTGCTCCATCAGCGCGATCAGCTTGCGATGTTCGCGCGCCCGCGCCTGCCGCCGCTCGTCCTTGCTGAAGCTGTTGCGCAGCACCACCAGCCGATAAAGCCCGATCTCCAGCATCTTCTCCCACCACGCGCCCCATCCGTGATGCTTGCGGTAGTAGAGCAGCGTGCTGCGCATGCGCCACAGCACCAGCTGCGCGCCGGCCTTCGACATCTCCAGCGACTTCACCTGCCGCGACGACTCGCCGCCGATGTGCGTCACCACGATGTCCGGCCAGTACATGATCTTGTACCCGGCATCCTTGATACGCCGGCACAGATCCACCTCCTCCGAGTAGAGGAAGAACTCCGGATCGAACATCCCCGCCTTCCGGAGCGCCTCAGCCCGGATGATCGAGAAGGCCCCCGGCACCCAGTCGCACTCGCACGCCACCATCGGATCCGCCCACGTCCGATCAAACCTGCCGAACAGCCGCGACTTGGGAAACTTGCCCGCCAGCCCCGTCATGACGAAGAAATCGGTCAGTAGCGAAGGAAACATCCGTGCCGATGGCTGCCACGCATCATCGCGTCCCACCAGCCGGGCCCCCGCCAGCCCCACCGAAGGATTCTCATCCATGTGCTGCACCGCAAGCGCGAGCGCACCGGCGCGAAGGAAGGCGTCCGAGTTCAGAAGCACCGGGTACCGCCCCCGGACCACCTCCAGCGCCACATTGTTCGCTGAAGCGAAGCCCAGGTTTACCTCGCTGCGAAAAAGCCGCACCTGCGGAAATTCGCGTTCGATCATCTCCGGCGACCCATCGGAAGAGTGGTTATCGACAACCAATACCTCGACACGCAGCCCCGCCGATTCCCGCTCCACCGACTCAAGGCATTCGCGCAGCACATCGCGCGTGTTGAACGAGACGATCACAATCGAGACGTCAAAGGTATCGGCAGAAGTATTGTGACTAGAGTCGAGGATGGTCATGGACCCCGCGGCTTCTATGAGCGGAAGCAGGTTTCGAAAGTGGACGCCAGCACCTTCAGATTATCAGCCAGGTTGTAGCGCTCCATTACCCGAGCCCTTGCCGAGGCACCCAGCCGTGCCCGCAGATCTCCATCGACCAGGAGCGACTCGATTGCGCTGGCCATAGACTCGACCGACGAAGCAGGAACCAGAAAGCCGTCTACATCGTCGCGAATCAGCTCCGGGATGCCGGCCACATTCGTGCTCACGCACGGGATCGCCATCGCCATAGCTTCCATAAGAGCTACCGGGATGCCCTCGGCGAAGCTCGCCAGAGCAAAAATATCGGCCTCGCGCAGTTGCTGTCTGGTCTGTTCATGGTTGAGCGCGCCGCGAAAGATCACGTGCTCTCCCATCCCGTTCCCAGCAGCTTCACGTTTGAGGCTATCCATGTCCGGGCCGCTGCCCACAAAGATCAGTCGCCCCTCGTGGCCCTTGGCGTGCAGAAGCGAGAATGCTCGCAGCAAAATATGTTGCCCCTTCGCGGGAACCAAACGCCCGACGCAGACGATCTGTGTCGGCTGGGCGGACTCTCGTGAAGCGGGCTTGAACTCTTCAACGTCAACGCCTAACCGAACTACATGCATCTTGTCCCAATGAGCTGGGTCACAGTACTTCATCAGCTGGCTTTGGCAAAAGTCGCTGATGCAAAAGATAAACTTCGCCCGTTCAATCTTGCGGGGAAGATAACAGTAGTCAACTTCGTAGAATTCTTCGGGCCCATGAATCGTAAGTGAGTAGTCGAACTTCCAGATCTCAGCAGCCACCATCGCCACCGTAGCCACTGAACCACCAAAGTGAACATGAAGATGACGCAAGCTACGCTTCTTCATCCAGCGACCGAGAAGAAATGCCTCAACCGTGTAAAAGAGCGCGTAAATTTTACGAACTAGGTCCCAGCCACCCATCGTGAGCGCGACTCTGGCGCCGCGAACAAACACAGCTGGATACACGAAGATCATAGTTACTACTACGCAAATAGCTTCCCAGATGGTTGTTCGTTTTAGGCAATAGGTACTCGCAGCTTCCTGTGCTTCAACAGGAGGTAGTTCAGACACTGTCCGATCGGGTGGGTTGACGGACGCAACCTCAATCTCAAAACCAAGCCGTCGTAGACCAAGAATCTCTTTTAGAAAAAACGTGTGAGAGATAGCTGGA
Source organism: uncultured Acidobacteriaceae bacterium (assembly GCA_963725225.1). Taxonomy (GTDB): domain Bacteria; phylum Acidobacteriota; class Terriglobia; order Terriglobales; family Acidobacteriaceae; genus Silvibacterium. Next base: position 140,055 of record CAVRXY010000006.1, on the reverse strand, counting down.
TATTGGCTCAGAAAGTAGGCCATGCGTTTTTTTTCAGATTGCAAGGTCATTTTTCGCTGGTAATGGTTTAGAGTAATAAAAAAGCACAAAAAATTAGTTACTTTCAGCTCATCCCTGAGCCGTTGTCTGCCGATTACCAAAATTACAGATTGCTAATCTGAGCGGAGAAAAAACGGTACGAGATAAAGGGTTCATCTGTGGAATCGGGTGCTGTATGTATACTCACCCACACAAGTCCCGCAAAGCAGTAACTAAAAACACCTAAAACTAAAAGTTCTTTCCCCGTTCATTTGCACGGTTGTCACATAACGGAGGTAATTCATGCGCTCGTGGTCCCCATACATACAGTCGCAGTATGTCATTTTCCTTTTCCTCTTGCTACTCGCCGGCCTGACATCTGAGATGCGCGCTGGCGCCCAAACCGTCACCATGACTGACTCGGCAGTGATTGGCAGCAATGCCCGGCCCGGCCTTAACCTCGGACAGCCGTCCGGCTCGTATCCCTTTTTCAAAAATTATCTGGCTTTCGGCAATCCCGGCTTTGAGCCGATGATCGATCAGCAGATCTACCAGTTTCAGGCCCCGCAGGCAGTTTCGTCGCCCACGAGTTTTCAGTGGAACGTGAACAACACTCAATACTCGAGCTACGACGCCAACCAGTGGGCCGGAGCCACCTTCACCGTCGTTCAGGGTTCGTACGCAAGCGGAAACTCTGATCCCGCCCTCGGGTGCACAGGCACAGTCAAGTCGAGCGCCAATCAAAGTGGCGCAGGCCCCATCTTTGTCGTCAACCCTGCAACCAATCAGGGATCCAGCGGTTGCGCGGGTAATCTTGGTGCTCCCGGCCAGGTCATCGTCGTCTCTACCAACAACAACATGCCCAACGTTTACCCGACGCCGGCCAGCATTTGGCAGGCAGGCGCCAACGGACTCCTCGCAGCTCCCTCATTGAGCGGCGGTGCAACCCTGACTTCCGAGACAACCGACCTCTGCGCAACCTGCGGAACGCAGTCGCTTCTCTTCACTGTTCCCGCCGGAGGCAGCGCATCACTCAGCACGGGCAGCTTGCTCAACACCGCCAGCGAAAAGACTGTAGTGCTCAACGGAGCGTATACCGTCTCGTTCTGGGCCAAGTCGAACGCCGCTGTTGCACCGAAACTCAGCATCTCCGCAGTTCCCGCGCGCCGGATCGGCATGCTCCCAGACTTACAGCGGATCTACCTCACCGGCTATCACTTCTGCCTGGACTCAATACAGCTTCACCTGCAACTTCACCGAGAGCGCAACCAGCGGCGGACCTTACCCGTTCTTCATCACTTTCACCGTCACTCCGGCAACCTCGGCGGCAACCAGCCTCGAATTCGATAACTGGTCCTTCACCCGCAATGAGGACACCAATCCCACCGCCTACTCTGACGCATACGTGAATGCGCTTCAGGCCTGGTGCCAAAGCACAAGCAACACCACCGGCCCCGCCTGCACGCTGCGTTACGGTCCGGCGCCCGACTCGGAAGTCATGTCGAACTGGGTGAAGCCCCAGTTTGAGCACCGCCCCTCGATCGAGCAGTTCTCATCCATCTCTAATGCCTACAGCACCGACAAGACCGGCATCTACGACTTCCTGAATCTCTGCTCTTATGTCGGCGCAACGCCCGTGCTCATCTTCCCCATCACGATGACGACTACGGATGTCGCGAACCTGGTTGACTTCCTCGAAGGGTCCACGTCCACGCAGTACGGAGAGATTCGCGCCAGCCTCGGCCAGGCAACTCCATGGGTCGGAGCTTCGGGCTCTCCTTTTTCCGACCGTCTATCTGGAGTTCGGCAACGAGAACTGGAATGCCGGTTTCCTCGGACATACGCTCGGATACAACATCTCCTCGAGTAATTTCTACGAGGACTACTCACTTCGCGCGAAAACGATATTTGCTGCAGCTCGCGCCCGTCAGTCCGCCGAGGGCTACAGCCAGTCCGGCACAAAATGGGTCTTCAACGCTCAGACTGCGGGAGGCGGTGACGGCGGTGCTGCGTCCGTTGCGCAGGCCGACGTTGTCGAAATCAACGGCTATACCGCCTACCAACATCAACAACGTAAGCACATCGGGCTGCATGACCAGCGGATCAACGAACGCTACCTGCCCGCTCTACGGTCCCACCCTGACTGAGCCCTATTCCAACATTCATGATCCCAATTCGACTGAGCGGGTTTGCTCTGGCGGTCTCCAGAATCGAGAGCGAAACCGGTTGCGGACCGAATGGCAACGACGAACTGCCAGGTGATGGTCTACGAGCAAAATACCGGCACCTTTAACGCCAGCACCGCCGGGCCTTTCACTCAGGCGGTCTCCGACTCGTTCATTCAAGCCGCAGTTCAGGGAATCGTAGCCGCCGATCAGATGGGCGAAAACGACGCTGCAGGAGTCATCAATCAGAACGAATATCAGGCCCTGCAATACTACTTCGGCGAGGGCGGAGTCAACGTCCACATGTGGGGCACGATGCTCGACACCGGCGGAGACTGCTCCAACTACAACTCCTCGACCTTCGGTGGCAGCTACTGCCCGCGCCCGCAGATGCTGGGAGCGCAGGTCTACAACTGGTGCAAGATCGGACCGATGGTTCAGACCTCGTGGACCTCGAATCCGACCTACAACCTTCCCGCCAACACCAACAGCGTAAACGCAATTAGCGGGGTTCCGGTCCTGCGCAGCTATGCCTTCGCGCAGGGCAATCAGCGCTGCATGGTCATCGTGAATGCGGACGTATACAGCGCGCATAACGTAACATTCGCTGGCACAAATGCGCCTGCCAGCGGCGTCACTACCTATCAGTTCGCTCCCGGCGCGCTGAACACGGTGAACGAGGCCAGCGCCCTCACAACCACTTCCACCCTGGAAACTCCGATGGGCAACACTACTACCCCTGGGGTCAGCGTCGCCTCCGGCTATTCGTTGCCTGCCCACAGCGTCACTGCCTTCATGTGGCAGACGAACGGCACCGGCAGCACAGCAACGGCGGGCACTCCCACCTTCTCTCCAGCGGGAGGTACCTTCAGCTCGGCACAAACGGTCACGCTCTATTCCTCCACCTCGGGCGCGACCATTTACTACACGACCAACGGAACCACTCCCTCAACTTCATCAACCAAGTACACCGGCCCCATCACCGTAAGCGCAACCGAGACGATAAGCGCCATCGCCGTACTCTCGGGCGATAGCAACAGCGCGGTGGGCTCGGCAACTTACACCATCAATGATCCCGTCGCCGCCGCGCCGACGTTCAGTCTTGCGTCTGGAACGTACTCCCCGGGGCAGTCGGTATCGCTTAGCGATGCCACCGCTGGCGCAACGATCTACTACACAACCAACGGAACCACTCCCAGCACTTCATCAACGAAATACACGGGAACCATCACGGTCAACGCAACGGAAACAATCGAGGCGATTGCCGTGGCCACCGGCTACTCCAACAGTGCCGTCTCCTCCGCGACGTACACCATGTACCCCAAGACCGCGACACCTGTGCTGAGCCTTGCTTCCGGCAGTTACAGCTCCGCGCAGACTCTGACGATCGCTGATGCGACTTCAGGGGCCGTCATCTACTACACCACCAACGGAACAACACCCACCTCTTCGTCCGCTAGATACACCGGTCCCATCACCATCAGTGCAACGGAGACGGTTGGGGCCGTCGCTCTGGCAACCGGCTACACCACGAGCTCGTTAGCCAGCGCCACCTACACCATCACCTCCGGAAGTTCCGGGTCAGGGTCCACGTCTGGGTCCGGGACTCTGCCTGCTCCGACCTTTAGCGTCGCCGCCGGAAGCTACACCGCTGCACAGACGGTGTCCATCACCGATGCAACGGCAGGCACAACCATCTACTACACAACCAATGGAACAGCACCAACTACTTCGTCCACCAGGTACACGGGGCCTCTGACGGTGAGCACGACCGAAACGATTGAGGCAATCGCAGTGGCGTCGGGCTACACGAACAGCCCCGTTGCCAAGGCGTCCTACGTCGTGTCGATTGGATCCGGGACGTCAACTGCTCCAACCGGAAGCGTATTCACCTTTAACAGCTTTGCCGGCTCTTCATCCCTGGTCGATCTCAATGGGAATGCGAAGCTGGATGGCGCCAAGTTGCAGTTGACGAACGGCTCCGAGTTCGAAGACGGCTCAGCCTGGTATGCCACTCCGGTCAGCGTTGCATCCTTCACTACCGACATCACCTTCCAGCTGACCAATGCTGTGGGAGATGGGTTTACCTTTGCCATTCAGAGTGTGGGTCCCCACGCCCTGGGTTCGGGCGGCGCTGGATTGGGCTACGCCAACCTCCCGCTGAGTGTCGGTCTGAAGATCGACCTGCACAACAACGCGGGTGAAGGCCCGGAATCCACCGGCCTCTATACGAAGGGTGCAGTGCCGATGGGCACCACAGGTTCTGTGAGCCTGACCTCATCCGGCATCGACATCCACAGCGGAGATCCAATGACCCTGCATCTGGTCTACAACGGCACCACGCTCACAATGACCCTGACCGACACGGTGACCAAGGTATCGTTCACCCACGCTTTCACGGTCAACATTCCCTCAATCGTGGGCAAAAGCACCGCATATGTCGGATTCACCGGCGCCAGCGGTGGACTTGGAGCCGACCAGGAGATCCTCAACTGGAGCTACTCCAACTAAGCGCAACTCCAACCAATCACCTGTCTCTTAAAAACAGGCCGGAAGAGGAGCAAACCAGTTCCTCTTCCGGCCTTCGCTTTTTTCGTACTATTGGACCGTTGCTCCGTTGAACACGCCGAACTCGCGAATCCCCGCCTGGCCAGAAGTTCGCAGCAGTTTCAGCCGAACACCGGTTGCTGTCACCGGATCAAAAATATCGATCTTTTTGTGCCCGATCGCGTAAGCATGTGCCACCTGCTTCCACTTGCCTTGCAACATCACTTCGACCGAGTATTCTTCGACATGCTGACCGTCGTTCAGCCTTTCCAGCGTCATCACGCGATCGAAGGTGACCGGATGAGGGAACGTCACCGTCAGCGTAGGCACAGTGCCGTCCGCTGGCGGCGACCAGAACGTATCTTCATCCCCATCGAGGGCGCGCTCTTCGTCCCTGCTTACCGATTGGTGATGAAGGGCCAGATTGTTCCCGTACACCGCCTTCAACCGGGCTCCGAACTCCGCCAGCCGCGCTACGTCCGCCGCGGGAATTCTTCCCGTCCGATCCGGCGCCAGCCCCAGCATCAACTGAGCGCCTCGTCCTACCGTGTTGTTGTACTCATCCATCAGCTCATCGACACTCTTCAGCGTCGAGTCCGCATTTGGATGCCAGAACCACTGATCCCGATGCAGCGGCGTATCCGCCTCCACCGGCCGCCAGCGCAGATACCCGGCGCGATCCACCACATTCCAGTTCTCAAAGGGAACCTTGCCGCTCTCCGTCCCTACCCACCGCAGATCGGCGTACTTGTAGAGCGCCACATCGGCAAAAACCATAGTGTTTGGCTGATACGTCCGCAGGTGCTCGATGATGGTGTCGAAGTCGTATGTCCGCCCCGCACTCCCCGCGCCATCCAGCCAGAACTCCTCCAGAGGCCCGTATCCCGTCGAAAGCTCTTCAAGCTGGGCCAGGTAGTATTTGTCATACTCCGCCGGATTGGCATAGCGCGGCTCATGCCGGTCCCAGGGCGAGAGGTACACTCCAAATCGCAGCCCCGCCTTTCGCGCCGACTCGCTCGCCATTCGCACCAGATCGCCTTTGCCTCCCAGCCACGGACTGCTCTTGACCCCATACTCGGTCTGCGCGCTCGGCCATAGCGTAAAACCGTCATGGTGTTTCGCGACCAGCACGACATAGCGGATGCCAGCGGATTTCGCTGCCGCCATCCACTGGTCTGTATTTACATCCTGGGGATTGAAAACCTGCGGAGAAGCCGTGCCGTCTCCCCACTCGCGATCGAGAAACGTATTCGTCCCGAAGTGGATGATCGCGCCCATTTCCAGATCCTGCCAGTCAAGCTGCGGGGGACTGGGCTTCACATCGGTGACATTCTGGGCAGGACTAGAGGACGAAAGAATCGAAAACAACGTGAGAACGATCAGAACAGAAAAACGTCGCAAGCAAGCCTCCAACACGGAAAGCTTACTTGATCAGCTCGCTTGGCGGGCGCGCGTGTCACTTCGGCTTCGCTTTAAGCTCCGAGAGGTTGCTCTTGGCCAGCACCACTTCCACGCTCTTCAGATGTCTTCGCATCGCCGCCCGCGCGCCCACCGCATCGTGCGTCGACAAGGCAGTGAAGATCGCCTTGTGTTCCGCCAGTGTCCGCTCCTGGTTCGCCATATGTCCCGTAAGCTGGCTCAGCTTGTGAAACATCGGTGAGAACATCCCATGCCATAATCGGGCCACCAGGTCCGCAAGAACGCTGTTCCCAGCGACATTCGCAATCAGTACGTGAAACGCCTGGTCGGCCTCACGGGCATGAGCCCCTGAGGCCACGATCTTTTCCATGTCATGGATCGTCCCCTCGATCGCAGCCAGATCGCTGTCGGTTGCGCGAACCGCCGCCTCCGCCGCGACTTCTCCCTCGATCAGCAACCGGGCGTGCAGCAGCTCGAATGGCCCCGGCCCGGCATCCATCATCGGGAAGAGCAGCTTGCCGCGATCGCGGATGTACGTGCCCGAGCCGGTTCGAATCTCTACCAGCCCTGCAATCTCCAGCGCGATGAGCGCCTCCCGCACCACCGGACGACTCACCCCCAGCTGCAGTGCCAGGTCCTTTTCCGCCGGCAGACGGTCGCCCGCCGAGATGCTGCCCGCCTGAATCTGCTGCTTGATGCGCTCAGCCACCTGTTGATACAGGCGTCTGCTTACGATGGGATCCAGCGCCATTCCATCCACATCCATTTCTGGGGTCAGGTCTCTATCGTATGTCACGTCGCCTTTTCCAATTCGCATCCCCGGACAAGTGGAAGCGGGATCCGCAAGTCGGCCGATGAAGGGCCAAGCTGCCTGACAGGTTTACTCCCATATAGCAGCGGCGTCAACTGGCGTGCCTGCGGTTCAATCTCTCGGACGTCCAGTTAATCGTTTTAGTTTCAAGGGGCGCGTTTCTGAATTGCCACTGCCGCCCTGGCCACCGTAACCAAAGCGGAGCGCCTTCAGGGTTCCAGTGAGAAAAATCTGTCTTACAGCTTGACAAGTCTACATTGGCCCAACTAACGTGCGCCGTGGCCGAAATTTCTTTCCGCTGAACGGCCTTCACGATTACCCATGGATTTCAGAGGCGCGCCGTTCTGGTTTTGCACATAAGTACGCGCCGAGAAGTCGAAGTTCGAACCATTTTTCGGAGGAAGTGATGACGAAGAAACCCATCCATGCAGTGCACAGGACTGCAATCTCACCCGCCAGCCTGCTCAGAAGCCTGGGAGCCGCCCTCTTTCTGGCGTTGCTGCCGGTGCTGATCGCCTCTCTTGCCACCATACAAGCCCATGCGCAGGCCGTTTCAGCAACCCTCGTAGGGACGGTCACCGACTCAACCGGCGCCAGCGTGCCGGGGGCAAAGATCACCATTCAGGAAACCGCGACCTCCATAACACGCGACACAACCGCGAACGAGAGCGGCAACTACACTTTCCCGAACCTGACACCCGGCACCTATTCCATCGTCGTCCAGGCCTCAGGCTTTAAAAAGGAGACACGCCCCAGCATCGATGTGGTCGTCAACACCACCACCCGTGTTGATCTGGCCCTTCAACCCGGCAGCGCTACTGAGACCGTTACCGTCACAGCCGCGCCGGCCATCATGCAGACCGATCGCGCCGACGTGAGCACCAACCTTGAGTCCACCACGCTCCAGACCATGCCGGTTGCGGTCAATCAGAACTTTCAGACGCTGCTCACGCTTGTGCCCGGAGTTGGTCCGCCCGTCTTCCAGCACTCCCAATTTTTTAACGCCTCCAGTTCTATCCAGACGGAAGTCAACGGCCAGCCGCGCATGGGGAACAGCTATCAGATCGAAGGCATCGACGACGATGAGCGTACCGGCCTTCTACAGATTCTGATTCCGCCGATACAAGCCATCCAGACGGTCGACGTCTCGACCTCCAACTATGAAGCCGAGCTGGGCCGCGCCATCGGTACCGTCAGCAACGTGATCATCAACTCCGGCACCAACCAGTTCCACGGCATGGCTACCGAGTACATACAGAACAGCGCGCTCGACGCTCGCGCTTACTTCAACAAGAGCGTCGGACATCTCGCCTACAACTACTTCGGTGGCGGTCTCGGCGGTCCCATCATAAAAGACAAGCTCTTCTTCTACGGAGACTACTTCCGCTCTCCCGACCACGAAGCCAATTCCAACATCCTGACTATCCCGGATCCTGCGTGGTACACGCCCAACGCAGCAGGCAACATCGATCTGAGCGGAGCTCTCCTGGCCAATGGCAAGGGACAGATCTACGATCCGGCAACCGGCAATCCCGACGGCTCGGGACGCACACCCTTCCCCAACAACCAGATTCCCTACAATCGCGTAAATCCCGTATCCATCAATCTCATGAAGCTGCTGCCCGCGCCCAACGCCAACCTTGCCACCAGTGCGAGCGCCCCCAGCAACAACTACTCCGTCAACCTGCCCTTCCAGAAGACCACCGAGCGCTACGACATCAAGATCGACTATCAGATCACCGCGAAGGACCATCTGAGCGGGCGCTATAACCGCCAGAACATCGACATCTTCCAGGCGCCCGCCTTCGGAGCCCCCGGTGGCGGTCCCGCGCAGGGCGCCTTTGCCGGCAATGGCCACCAGGGCACCTACAGCACTGGCCTGAACTACGACCGCGCCTTTTCGAGCACGCTGCTCACCGAGGCTCGCGTTGGAGTCGCTCACTACGGCAACAGCGCCACGCCGAGTGGCTACGGCACCGATTACGCGACCCAGGCGGGCATTCCCGGTGTCAACATCAGTACCTTCACCAGCGGTCAGGTTGGCATTTTCATGCAGGACTTCACAGGGAGCAGCAATCCTCCGCTCATCGGATACTCCGCCTCACTCCCCTGGATCCGCACCGAGACCAACATAGACGTTGTCAATCACTGGACCAAGATCATCCGCAACCACACCGTAAAATTCGGCGTCGATCTGCGGCGCATCCACGACGACCTGCTGCAGGACCAGACCTTCAGCCCGCGCGGCGTTTTCACTTTCATGGAGAACAACACCTCCGAGCCAGGCGCCCAGACCAACATCGCCAACGAAATGGCCAGCTTCCTGCTCGACTATCCGCAGCAGACCGGCCGCGATGTGAACACATATTTCCCCGCCTATCGCGCCTGGTGGTTCTTTGCCTTCGCCGGGGATAAGTGGCAGGTAACCCCCAAGCTGACCCTGGATCTCGGCCTTCGCTGGGAGCTCTATCCTCCCGCCACACCGGCTAGCTCCGGAGGCTTCTCCAACTACAATCCCGCCGCGCACTCCCTTGTAATTGCCGGAGTCGGCGACAATCCCTCCAACCTTGGCCTCAAAACCAGGTACAACTACGTCGCGCCGCGCGTGGGTTTCGCCTACCGTGCGACCGACCAGACCGTCTTCCGTGGGGGATTCGGCATCAGCTACACCCCGTTCGAAGACAACACCTACGCATACAACTATCCGGTGCGCTCCAACAACTCCTATCAGCAGCTCAACGCCTACCAGCCCGCGCTTCTGAGCGACGGAACAGCGGCAACCTTCCAGGCGGGCTTCCCGGCTCCGGTCCCGGTCAACGTGCCGAGCAGCGGCATCATCGACGTGACATCGTCCAAAGCGCTGATCAGCCAGTCCTATGTCGAGATCCCCAAGGACTACTACAACCCCTACGTGGAGTCATGGAATTTGACCGTGCAACAGTCGTTGCCGTCGCAGTTCACCTTCCAGGTGGCCTACGTTGGCAATCACGGTGTTCACATCGGCGCAGCGCAGAACGTCAACCTTCCGCCGGCCCTCGGCCTGGGAACCGCAGGCCAGCCCGAATTCATTGCCTTTGGCCGCAGCGCTGCAACCAACGTCTACTTCCTCGGTTACTCTTCGAACTACAACTCGCTACAGCTCCAGTTGAACCGCCGCTTCGCCAACAGCCTGGGCATGATCACCTCGTTCACCTGGGGCAAAGGCCTCGGTTATCAAACTGGCGACGATGGCGGCCTGCTCTTCTGGCTCGACCAGCGCCACAACTACGCCCCTAACGACTTCGACCACCGCCTCAACTTTGAGGAGAGCCTCACCTACGAGCTTCCCTTCGGCAAGGGCAAGCGCTGGCTAAACACGGGGGTTGCATCTTCTCTGATCGGCGGATGGAAACTCGGAGCCATCATCTCCCTCTACTCCGGCCTGCCGTTCAACGTCACGGCCAATGGCGGCAGCATCAATACGCCCGGACAGCAGCAAATGGCCAATCAGGTAAAGGGCTACCGTACCTTGCACCACATCGGCCCCGGAAATCAGTGGTTCGATCCCACAACCTTCGCGCAGCCGACCGGATGCCCCAAGACCGGTTCATGCCCCATCGACTATGGCACCACCATGGGCAATGTCAGCCGCAACAAGTTCTACGGCCCGGGATACGTCCAGAACAACGTCTCGCTCTTTAAAACCTTTCCCATCAAGGAGGCCCTGTCGTTTGAATTTCGCGCCGACGCTTTCCAGTTGAGCAACACTCCGCAATTCAACAGCCCCCAGGGTTCCATCACCAGCGCCAATTTCGGGCAGGTGACCAGCACCATCGGCAGCGGCACCGGGATCAACGGTATCGGAGGCGGCCGTTCGTTCCAGTTCTCAGGAACGATCCGCTTCTAAGTCTTTCGGCCTGCAGGTTCCGGGTGCCTCCCCTTTTCGGAACCGTGCAGCCTTGATTCACTGATCGCTTCCTCCCGGCCTTCGCTGGTTCGTCTTCATCCGACGCATCCAGCGAGGGCCGCCATCTCATCTATCCTGTTTAGGCAATCCCCTACATGGAGGAATGATGTCCGCATCACGTCGCGATTTTCTGATGGGCCTCGCCGCAGCAGGCGCAGCCGCCGCATTCCCAGCCATCAATGCCCAGGCAGCGTCGCAAACTTCATCCTGCCCATTCCGCCTCGCTGTCATCAACGACGAGATCACCGAAGACTTCGATCGCGCCTGCCAGATCGCCTCGCAGGACTTCGGCCTCCAATGGATCGAGCTCCGCGGCATGTGGGGTAAGAACATCACCGAGCTCGACGCAAAGCAGATCGACGACGCACGCGCAGATCCTCCAAAAGTACAAGCTCCGCGTTACCGACATTGCCAGCCCGCTCTTCAAGACCGATTGGCCCGGCGCGCCCCTCTCCAAACACAGTCCGAAGCACGACCAGTTCCACGCCGATTTCGACTTCAAGCAGCAGGACGTACTTCTCCAGCACTGCATCGAGCTGACCAAGGCCTTCAACACCGACCGCATCCGCTGCTTCGACTTCTGGCGTCTCGATGACCCGAAGCCTTACCGCGAGGCCATGAATAAGAAGCTCACCGAAGCAGCAGAAACCTGCGCAAAGCACAACATCATCCTGCTGCTCGAAAACGAAATGGCCTGCAACACCGGCACCGGAGAAGAAGCTGCCGCCGTCCTCGCCGCCATCCCCAACAAGAACTTCATGCTCAACTGGGACCCCGGCAACGCCGGCACCTTCCCCGGCAATATCCCCTACCCCAACGGCTACGACTCCCTGCCTAAAGACCGCATTGGCCACTGCCACTGCAAAGACGTGAAGCGCGACCCCAACGGCAAATTCGAGTGGGAGCCGGTCGGCGGAGGCATCATCGACTGGGTCGGCCAGTTCCGCGCCCTGAAAGCTCAGGGCTACCACTACGCCGTAAGCCTCGAAACCCATTGGCGCGGCGCCGGCACACCCGAAGCCTCCACCCGCATCAGCATGAAGGGCCTCAAAGACGCCCTGCAAAAGGCCGGCATCACCTGTTAAGCCGCAGCTCCGGGCTGCCCCACGTTGTCCCTGATTCTGGGCTACACTGGGAAGCTACCCTATCTTGCGGAACTTGGCTCGCATCCCCCAGCATCTCCCACCGCTGCAGCGAAAGTGGCACATTGCCGTTGTTCCACACAAAGTCATTGAACTTCAGCATGGAGAAATCCGCGCCCTGCTTAACCTTGGCGTCCGCCAATAGCTGCATGATCTGCAGCTTGCCAATCTGGTACGAGATCGCCTGGCCCGGCGTGCTCGAAAACATCGCAGCCTCACCCAGCGCCGTCCCGCGATCCATCGGCACCGTCTTCGCCAGGTAATTCGCCGCCTGCTCCAGCGTGAACTCCCCCAGCGCCAGCTTCACATCTACCTCGACGCGCAGCGCCCGCAGCCGCATGAAGTTATAGATCGTCGCTCGCGTGTGCGGATTATCATCGAAGAATCCTGCCTGCAGCATCATCTCTTCCGCATAAAATCCGATCCCCTCATTCGCATTCGAGTCGTAGTAGTGACGCCGGATCGGGTCATCGTTGTGCCACCCGAGGCAAAGCTGGAAGTAGTGCCCCGGCACTCCCTCGTGCACCAGGATCGGCCGCGGATCGTGCGCCGTCGATAGCGCAAAGTAACCCAGGTCCGGACTTGGCTTGCGGATATAACTGGTCCCGTTCTCGTTCAGCCGCGACGGCCCGGTCAGATCGTCCGTGACCCCCATCTCCTCGAACGGCTCGAGATAAGCAGGCAGCAGCAGATTCCGGTAGTGCTTCATCCACTCCGGCACACTCAGAATCTTCTGATCGACGAGAAAAGCCCGCACCTTTTCCTCATCCGTTTTTTCCGCCGCGATCTGCGCGTCCGCATCTGGAAAAAGCGTCGCCGGTGGTTGCCCAACCAGCCGCGCCTCCTGATATGCCTCAAACGCGACCGACCGGCTCCACTCCAGTCGTGCCATCTCCAAAGTTGCTCCGGCGTATACGGCAGCAGCGCCACATTGCGCAGGAAGTAGATATAGTTCTCGCGCCCGATCGCCGTGTCTTTCCGAGCGCCGGGCAGTTTGGTTTCCAGCCACGCGCGATACTGCATCAGCGCACTCGCCGCCGCCGGCATCGCCTGTTCAAGCGCCTTGCGATTTGCCTCCGTGAGCTCCGGCCCGAGCGCCGACACCATCTGCTGCGAGCGCTCCTGGACATGATCCAGCGCATCGATCGCCAGTTGTACAAACGGCTGCCGCATGTCGGTTAGATTCTGCTTCGCCGTCTCGATCGTCGCCGGAATCTGCTTCATGCGCGCCACAATCTCCTGCTGCCGCACCTCCGAAAACGGAGGAGGAGGCAGCAACAGAATGAACACCGATCCCAGCGTCTGGTCGACATAAAACTGTGGATCCCGCTTCCAGTTCTGCTGAATTGCCAGCTCCCACCGCACCCGCGCCAGCGCCGATCCAAGCAGCCGGTAATCGACCTGCTCTGCTACCGGAGTCCCGGCCGAAGGTGCAATCGCCTTCCACCTCTGCTCGAAGGCCGCAAGCTGATCGAGCCGTTCTGCGATTGTTTTCGCCGACCAGTCGACGACAAAACCCTCCGGCCGCGTCGATGCGGGGAATATCGTCGTTCGTGAATGGTTGTTCCTGCGCCCGCCACTGCCAGAAGCTCTCGCTCAACTCCGCAAGGCTCTCGGCGCGGGCGCAAAGGTTCGTGACGAACACCAGAGACAGGACAACCATGCACCGTAGGAAGTTCAAGGGCGGCTCCAGCACTGATTTTCTAAAGTGGAGAAGCCAGTGTATCCCGGCAGCGTCCGAAGGGATGGAAAAGCCTTGATCTCCGCCGGCACTTAACGGCGAAACTTAGCCACGTTCACCTGCCGCACCAGGCCCAGCTTTTCCATCGCCCAGATGCAGTAGTAGTTCACGTCAACCTCGTACCAGGCAAGCCCATGCCGGGCAGACACCGGATTCGCATGATGGTTGTTGTGCCAGCCCTCGCCGCCCGTCAGCAGGGCGACCCACCATAAGTTGCGCGAATCATCCCGCGTGGCAAAGCGACGCGAGCCCCACATATGCGTCGCCGAATTCACAAACCAGGTCGCGTGCAGGCCGAACGTAACCCGAAAAAAGACTCCCCAGAGCAGCCACGACCAGCCCCCGGTCCCCAGCAACGCGACCGCCAGCACAACCAGCGGAACCCAATGGTATTCGCTGAGCCTCATCAGAAACTTGTCCTTCATCAGGTCCGGAGCATACCTCGAGAAAAGCGCCGTCTGACCGTCGAGCCCCTTGCCATGCAGCACCCAGCCGGCATGCGACCACCAGCCGCCGTCTCTCGGCGTATGAGGATCGCCGTGCTGGTCGGCCAGTTGGTGATGGATACGGTGATTGACCACCCAGTACAACGGACCACCCTCCAGCGCAAGCGTCCCGCAGATAGCCAGAAAGTATTCCAGCGGCTTCCAGGCCTTGTAGCCGCGATGGGTCAGCAGCCGGTGATACCCCACCCCGATCCCCAGGCAGATGCTGACGAACCACAGGCCGGCCGCAATCGCGAGCGCCGTCCAGGTAAAGAAGAAAAACGCCATAATCGCGCCCGCGTGAAACAAGCCCATGAAGAAGATCGTGAACCAGTTCAGCGATCTCTCCTGCGCCTCGCGACTCAGCGGATGCGCCTCCTCGCCCCGTCGTCCGATCCCACGCCCCTCTATTCCGGCCCGCTCGGCCCCGCCCTCGGCAGGCATTTCGTCGATAGCTGCGGCGGCCTGGTGAGGCTGCGGCTCTTCGGTCAGCGTTGAACTCATCTCTTGATCCTCAACGCCGATCCCATCAGAGCCTGACCAGCCGTTTGATGAGTTTCTCGTAAAAACTTTGTAATGCTTTTGGGGAACGCGACCGGCTCCGGCCGTTTACCGGATCGGCATCTTCGAAAGAATTATCTTTGTGCGGCATCAAATATGATGCAATAATCATTCAGAAATGGAGAACGATTCATGGCAGCTTCGTTAGTGCTTCCCAACGTTCCCGGCTACAGATCTGAATCCTCCGCTGACCTGTCCGATCCCGCAACCCGCCGCCGCCTCAGCCCCGCAGCCGTCAAAGGCTTCCTGGCCATCATGGACAAGTGGGACCTGCGCGATCCTGATGCACGCCAGCTTCTCGGCGGCATGTCCACCGGCTCGTACTACGCGCTCAAGAAGGACCCGAAGGGCCGCACCCTCGACCAGGACACGCTCACGCGCATTTCCCTGATCATCGGCATCTTCAAAGCACTGAACATCCTCTACAGCCCCAAGCTCGCCGACGCCTGGATGACGCTGCCCAACAGCAATCCGATCTTCCGTGGACTCACACCCGTCGCCTACATCATCCAGCGCGGCCAGCCCGGCATGATCAGCGTCCGCCAGCTCCTCGACGCACGACGCGGCGGCCAATAGCGCCCAACACCATAGACCAGACATGCCCCTCCCCCCGGCCTCTTCGCCCCGCATCCCCGTCACCGCCGTCGACCTCGAGGACACGCACCGCCTCATCCCCGCGAAGTACAGCAGGAGCGGTACCGTCCTCTCGCGTCTAACCGACAACGAGCAAATGCTCGACGAGCTCCTCGAACTGGACGGAGCCACCAACGACCGTCTCCTCGGCGAAGAAGGCCTGCTTCCCGGCATTGGCGTGCATGAGCTGGTTTACGGAATCGATTACGCCCACATCGTCAACGCCGCCTTCACGCATGCCGCGCCCGACGGAGGCCGGTTCAACTCGAGCGAACGCGGAGCCTGGTACGCCGGTCTGGAGCGCGAGACCTCGCTCGCCGAAGTTGCCTTCCACAAGCAGCGCCAGCTTGAAGAAGTCGCATGGCCCGAAGAAGAAATCTCAGTCTTCGACGACTACCTCGCTGACTTCACCATGCCCGCGCACGATCTCACATCAGGCCGCCCGCAGTTCCGCAAATATCTTCGCCCCGAACCGATCCCCGAGTGCTACGTCGAGCCGCAAGCCCTCGCCTCGCAACTGATGGCGCGCCAGTCGAATGGAATTCTCTACCCCAGCACCCGCCGCCCCGCCGGCCGCTGCCTGGTCTGCTTCCGCCCCGCGCTCGTCTATAACGTCCGCCGCGGCAAGCGTCTGCAGTTCACCCTGCATGCTGGTCAGCCATTCCGCGAACCCAGCGCCCGCGAGATTCCCATTCGAGAAAATAGGTAGCGGCTACTGGCCGGGACGCCACGCTCCGGTGGCCGACCCATCCGGACTCGCAACCACCACGACGTACCCATCCGGGTCCCGCATCCAGCACTCCCAGTGATTCGGGCCGCCATCGCCTTCAGGAGGATTGCGATGCCGCGCCAGAACGACCTCCACGCCCATTTCAGCAGAGCGCTGCATAACCGCGTCGAAGTCCTCCACTTCGAACCACAGCAGCACGCCGTTCCCATACGGCTTGTCGTCACGATTGCCGATCCGGCCGTGATGATGTTCCACTGCAAAGCTGTGCAATTGAAGAACAAGCTGGCCATTCGAAACCAGCCGCTCGTATTGCGGGCCTCCATGATCGCTGCGCAGGCCGAGCAGGCGCTGATACCACCGGCTGCTCGCTTCTACATCGGTCACCGCGATCAGAGGCTGAGGGCGCATCGCGATTCAGTATAGTCCCGCGCAGTGCGCCCAGCTTTGCGCAGCGAAGGCGGGATTTACTCACCCTTGTATTTCTGGAACAGCTCCGGAAATTCCTTCTTCAGCGCATCGATCTTCGGGCGGTCGCACACGTAGATATAAGGATTGTTGGGATTCTTCAGCGCGTAATCCTGGTGATAATCCTCCGCCGCATAAAACCCCTTCAGCGGAACCACCTGGGTCACAATCGGCTTCGGGAAGACGTGCGCCGCATCCAGCTGCGCGATATACGCCGTCGCAATCCGCTTCTGCTCATCGTTTCCGTAGAAGATCACCGACCGGTACGACGTACCCACATCGTTGCCCTGCCTGTTCAACTGCGTCGGATCGTGCGCGACAGAAAAGAAAATCCGCAGCAGCTGACCATATGTAATCTTCGACGGATCATAGACCACGCGCACGCTCTCGGCATGTCCTGTCGTTTCCGTCGTCACGTCGTCATAATGCGCCGTCGCTGCCGAGCCGCCCGAATATCCCGCGGTCGTATCCACCACGCCCTTCACCCGCTCGAAGACCGCCTGCGTCCCCCAGAAGCATCCGCCCGCAAATACCGCCGTTTCGTGCGACGAAGCCTTGGCCAGCGGCACATCGCTCGTCGCCGCGGGAACCGGCGCATTGTTGGCCGCCTGGCAGCTCGTCATCGGCAGGATGGTGGGCAACCCTGCAGCCAGCACCACGATCACTCGCGCAATTGTCTTGAACATCGGAAACTCTCCCCGCTCATTGGAGCACGCCAGAGACCAAAAAGTTACGGATTGATGGTCCCGACTTCAACGACGCTTCAATCCCGCCGCGAGATCCGATGCCACACCTGCCTGCGCGCTTCCACAAATCCCATCTTCAGATAAAGTTCAATCGCGTGCGTGTTGCCAGCGCTCACGTGCAGCCAGGAGATCAGCCCATCACGCCGATGGTCCCGTATCACCTGCCACATCAGCGAGGCAGCGTAGCCCTTGCCTCGATGCGCAGGATGCGTGCAGACCCCGCTGACCTCCGGATACTCCTCCAGCATGATCCGCTCGCCGCTCATGGAAACAAGCTGTCCGCCCACCCGGACCCCGTAGTAGCTGCCCATCTCGCAGGTCTTCACGCGAAAGAACCCTGGAAACGCCAAATCCGTCAGTGCCACCATCGCCGGCGCATCCGCACAGGACAGCTTCAGGATGCCGTTCGCCTCCGCGGGCACCTCCACATCCTCCGGCAGCACCATCTGCAGGCACTCGAGCGACGTCTCCCAGACCAGCTCCGGCCACTCGGGAAACTTCGCGTCCGCAATCCACACCTGTTCGTCCGGGACGAGCAGCGAGTGCACCGCCTTCAGCGCATCCAGCGTCGGCTCTCCCACCGCTACAAAAGGCGCGACATCCGCCGGATACCGCCGCGCCTGCCCGGCGGAAATAGAAAAATGGCGATGCCTCGTCTCGAGAGCATGCCACACAGGATTGGCAAAGAGATTCTCCGGCAGTCCAGTCATTTCTAATGGATGCGCGACCAGCGTCTAGGATGTTCCTTCCGTCAGCGTGAGGTGATTCACAATTCGCTGGATCAGGACAATGTGCACGCTCACATGTTTCGACACGTCCGGCAGAAATTCATCGATAAGGTTGTCAAGCGGCGCCGACGCAATCGAGATCGCCGAGGTTGATACTATCGTCCAAAAGCCTTGCCTCCTCCCCGGCACATAAATGTCTGCCAGTGCGACCGCCGCCGGAACCCCAAGCAACATTCCGTAATTCGGCATGTGTCCGCCCTTATCGCTGCGCGCCCACACCGGCTGCACGATCACATTTTCAATGCGCCGCGGGATCGAGGCATCCGGCATCCGGTAGTAACGCGGATCCTGGTGGGTAAGCGACGGGATGGCGTACGTGGCAAAGAACGATCCGGTCATGTCTTCAGTCAGCAGGGTCAGAGAGTTCTTTCCCCAGCCCTTCAACCCCGGCCCGTAGCCCGGTATTGCGGATTGCTCCCCACGGTGATCGCCGCCGTCGCCGCGATCGTAAGCAGGTTGAAGGGGTCCACGACATCGCTTGCCGCGATGCGCGCCTTATCCATTGAGGTGAGGCGTTGGCCATGCCCGGGCGGCTTGCCCAGGGGGTAAAGGAAATCAAACTTCTGCCGGCAACCCGCCGCATTTTTTGATGGCACGTCCGCGCCCGCCGCGCCTCCCAGTCCCTGACCAGCTTGTTTTACAGGTGGACACTTCTTCTGGGCAGTAGACGGCGGTGGGTCTGTTGCCTTCGGCGAGCTTTGTGCCTCGGGCGCATCCGGCAATGCGGCAACTTCTTCAGACTCAGCGATCTGCTGCGCGTCGGCCCATCGGCAATTTCCCGCCAACAGTACCGCCACCACTATCCGCAGGATCCACGTTTGTCGATTGCCGCGGAATTCTGACTTCGCCGTGAGACTCAACACCACTACTTCGACGCATAAAAGCTGTACTTTGCCGTATAGGCTACTGGAAGCTCCCCGCCGGTGCACGACTCTTTCGGAGCAGCGCCGCCGCTGGTCTCCGTCCGGCGAATAAACGCAACCGCCGCAAATTTACCGCTTCCGCTGCCCGGCACCGCCCCTACCAGCAGCCACGGAATCGACTTCCCATCCGGTGCCGGCTGACTCGCTATCAGCTTTCCCTTCACCTCGCTGCCGTCGTTCAGCCGCCACGTCGGACCGGCAAAATGCCTGCCGATTACCTGGCCATTGGCATCAAGGAGCTTGGCATCGGGGGCCTTCAGCACCCACCGGGAATTCGCACAGGTGTAGACCTGCGCCCCCTCACCCCGCGCCTCCAGCAGCAGGCGCGCTCCTGGCGGAGCTTCTATGGACTGGGCAACCTGTTGAGCAAATGCAGCTGTGCAGACAGCTATGACGGTGAAAAAGACCAGGTTTTTCATCCCGTCAGTCTACGACGTTTACGCAAAAGTTCCTTTAATACGAACCTGCGCCCGTAACCAGCGTTCAACGCTTCAGCACAGCATTTTCATCTCGCTCGAAGTGCCTCCGGCCGCCGGTACATAGCACTTCAGCGTGTAGTCCATCACCATGCGGTCGGCGTTGAAGCGCCACCCCAGCGTGCGGATCGTCCGTTTCATCCGCTTGATCCATCCGCGCGGCAGCCCATCCTGATCGCGCTGATAGTAAAGCGGAATCAACTCCTCATGCAGCACCCGGTAGAGGTCTTCGCCGTCGCGGCTGTCGTGCACCTGCATGTTGGAGTGCGTCCGGCCCGTGCCGATCGCGAAGCCGTTCAGCCCGTCGTACGCCTCCGCCCACCACCCATCCAGCACCGACAGATTCAGCCCTCCGTTCAGCACCACCTTCTGCCCGCTTGTGCCCGAAGCCTCCAGCGGCCGGCGCGGATTGTTCAGCCACACATCCACACCCTGCACCAGGTAGCGCCCTACATTGATGTCGTAGTCCTCGATGAACACCAGCTTGTCGGCAAACTTCGAATCCCGCATCTTCTCCGCGATCTCCTGCAGAACCCGCTTGCCCGGCTCGTCATGAGGATGCGCCTTGCCCGCAAACAGAAACTGCACCGGCCGCTTGGGATCGTTCACCAGCGACGCCAGCCGTTCGATATCAGCCAGGATCAGGTTCGCCCGCTTGTATGTCGCAAACCGCCGCGCAAACCCGATCGTCAGCGCATCCGACGAAAGCACCTTGCTCAACCGGTGCAGCGTCTCCTGCGACTCGCCCCGCCTCTCCGCCTGTTCACACGCCCGCCGCCGCGCAAAATCGAGCAGTTGCGACTTCAGGCTCAGATGCGTCTCCCACAGCTCGCCATCGTCGACGTTCTCAATCTCCTCCCACGTACGCGACGTCCCGCTTCGCTGCTGCCATCCCACCCCGAGATGCCGGTCGTACAGCCGGCACATCTGGGGAGCCAGCCACGACGGCACGTGCACACCATTCGTGACGTGGCCGATCGGCACCGCATCTTCGGTGCGCCCCGGATACAAGCTCCGCCACATCGCCCGCGAGACTTCGCCATGCAGCGACGACACCGCGTTCGCCCGCCGCGACAGCTTGAGCCCCAGCACCGTCATGCAGAACTGCTCATGCTGATCGGAAGGATGTTCGCGGCCAAAACTCATCAGCTTGTCCTTCGAAAGCGCAAGTTGATCGCGCAGCGGCCCCAGGTGCTCCTCGATCAGCTCAGGACTGAATCGGTCATGACCCGCGGGCACGGGGGTATGGGTAGTGAACACCACTTCGCGCGGAATCTGGCTTGCCGCCGTTTCGAAGCCCATGCCTTCCTCGTCCATGCGCATCCGGATCGCCTCGAAGACCGCAAACGCGCTGTGCCCTTCATTCAGATGCAGCACGCCCGGCGTAATGCCCATCGCCCTCAGCGCGCGATATCCCGCCCACACCCAGCAGCAGCTCCTGCCGGATTCGCGTGCGCCCATCGCCGCCATAAAGCCGCGACGTGAGTTCGAGATCCTCCGGCGCGTTCCCGGCCACATTTGAATCCAGCAGCAACAGGTCGCACCGCCCCACCTTCACCCGCCACACCTTCGCCCTGAGAGATCCGCCGCGCGTCTCAATCTCCACCACCACCGGCTCGCCGTTCGTACCGATCGCCGGCTGCATCGGCAGTTGGCTGATATCAGTCTCGAGATACTCCTCCCGCTGCCATCCCTTCTGGTCCAGGCGCTGCAGAAAATATCCCTGCCCGTAAAACAGCCCGATGCCGACCAGCGGAATGTCCAGATCCGACGCGCTCTTGATGTGGTCGCCGGCCAGCACCCCCAGGCCGCCCGAATAAATCGGCAGAGATTCATGCAGTCCGAACTCCGCCGAAAAATAAGCCACCGGCCGCGGACGCAGCACTCCGGCATGGGTCGCTCCCCAGGTGCGGTCTGCGTTCAGATACTCCTTCTGCCGCCGATAGACATAGTTAATCCGGCTGTGCAGCACCAGTTCTGTCGACCGCCGCTCAATCTCTTCCAGTGGAATCTCGCTCAGCATCGCCACCGGATTCTGATTCAGCTGCCGCCAGCGCGCAGGATTCAAATCCCGGAACAGGCTCACGCAGTCGTGGTCCCAGCTCCACCAGAGATTCCGCGCCAGCGACCACAGCTTCTCCTGCGCCGGAGCAATAAAGCGGTCCAGCGTGCGCGCCTCGCTGACCACCGGCGCGACTTCATTCGCCGCATCCACCAGCATGCGAATCTCCCGCTCCCGAAAGACTCGCGGCTCCTTGGTCTGCACAATCAGCACGCCCTGCAGAATCCCGCGATCGATCAGCGGCACACCGAGAAAAGAGTGATACGCCTCCTCCCCCGATTCCTTGAAGTACTTGTAGCGCGGATGGCTGCTCACATCCTCCACCGCCACCGGTAGCACCTGCTCCGCCACCAGCCCCGCCAGGCCCTCGCTCAACGGCATGCGCAGCGTGCCGATGCACTTCGGATGCAGCCCCAGCGTCGCCGCCAGCACCAGGTTAGACCGGTCGGGCTCGAGCAGATACGCCGAGCACACGTCCGTTCTGAAGCGCGTCGCGATCAGCGCGACCACATTCATCAGGGTGTCGACCGGCTTGCCGCCCTCTTGCGTAAGGCTGGAGATCTCCTCCCGCGTCAGAACCTGATTCATCTCCGTGCTGGTTTCGTAAGATTGGGCCATCGGTTGCATTCGCCTTTCTCCCGGTTCCGGGAGCTGTCCTGACTCCGCCCGACCCTCAAAAAAGAGGAACACCCGGCCCAGACTCTCGCATCAGTTTGGCTGCCTGCTGAAAGGACCAGAAAACGTGACCAGGTTGTCGTTCGCGGATCGGGAGAAGCCATGATACCTTCTGGCACTCTGCCCCCGCGACACAATTCTTTGTCGGCACTGAAAAGGGTGCATCGCTCTGCTGGCTTTTCAGCTTCAAACAGTGCTAGGATTCGGCACGCATTCGACCCTCTGCGCCCGTTCGGGAGACGTCTAACAGAGTGACGGGCATGGGGGGATGGGCCGAGGAGGAACGAGCTATGATTCGCCTGATTACAGTGGAGCGGGAATACGGCAGCCGGGGCGCGGAGTTCGCTCATCACCTTGCCAGGCATCTGGGCTGGAAGCTCATCGACGAGTGCCTCATCGAAGAAATCGCGCAGAAAGCCGGCATCAGCAAAAAGCTCGCCCAGCGCTGCGACGAACGCCTCGACCCCTGGTACTACCGCTACGGCAAGGCATTCTGGCACGGCTCGATCGAGCGCCTTCCCGCGCTTCCCGAATCCGAAGTCTTCGACAGCCAGCGCATGGTCGAGTTCGTCCGCGAGTACCTATTGAAGGTCGCCGAAGAAGGACATGCCGTGATCGTCGGGCGCGGCGCAGCCTGTGTGCTCGCAAAAGCCCCCTATTGCTTCCACGTCTTCGTCTACGCCTCACAATGGCGGAAGGTGAAGTGGTTCGAGGAGCACTTCCCCGAGCACGCGAAAGACGCCGAGCAGGAACTGTCCGCCACTGACAAGCGCCGCGCCGAATATATCCAAAGCTATTACGACCACGACTGGACCGATCGCCGCCTCTACCACATGATGATCAACTCCTGCATGGGCTTCGACGCCATGATCCGTGCCACCGTCGACGGCGCCGGACTGCAGTTGCCCGAAGCGGTCGCGTCCTAGCTGAATCCACAAGAGCATTTCGGTTGTCACCCGGGACAACCATTTCCCGCGCCGTAACCTCTATCCTTCTGTCGCGTAAGTCCTCCGTGCAGATTCGAATCGACAAAAGCTGAGCACGAAGGGTCCTGCCGCAGGAGACAACTATGCTTCTCATTATTCTGATTGTGCTGCTCTTGCTCTTTGGATTTGGCGGCTATCGCATGGGCCCCGGTATCGGTTACTACGGCGGCGGCGGCATCAGCCTGATCCTGCTCATTCTCATTATCCTGGTGCTCCTCCGCGTAATTTAATGTCGCGAGCAGATTCGAAACTGTTTCTTCGCGCGCAAGAGAGGCTGGCGCCACACGGGCCGGCCTTTTCTCTTGGCAGAGAACGTTGCTTTCAAGATGCGCTGAGGCTAGGGACCGGAAGTGAAAAAGGTGCCCATCGAAGTTCAGGTGCGGTCAACGAATGACTGGTTCGGACGCTTTGCCGCGCGGGCCTCTGCGTGGCTGGGGTCCAAATGGGCATTTGCCGGCGCCGCCGCGGTAATCGTGATCTGGGCGGTAACCGGGCCGCTTTTTCACTTTTCGGACACCTGGCAGCTGGTGATCAATACCGGCACAACGATCGTCACGTTTCTGATGGTCTTCCTCATTCAGAACACGCAGAACCGCGACGCGCGCGCCATCAATCTCAAGCTGAACGAACTGATCCGGGCCGTGGACAAGGCTCACGATCAGATGATCGACATCGAGAACCTCAGCGATCTTGAGCTCGATGAGCTGCAGGTAAGATACGAGCGGATAAAGGCCGCGTACATCGAACGCCAGGGCAAGACGGAACGGAAACATGCCTCAAGCACCACCTCCCACCAGTAGATAAATCTCTTCACAACTGCGACTTCTTGGAATACCGTCTTTCATTTGGGAAACTCATCCCAAAAGCTGCGCTTACCCAAGGAGTATCCGTGCCCAACCGCAATGCGTCCCATCCCTCCCTCGTTCGCATTCTGATCTTTACTCTGTTTTCCGTCGTCGCAGTCCAGACATCAACCGTCGCCGCCACCACCCCCTCTTCAAGCCAGATCTCCGACGAGCAGGTGAACGCCCGCGTCACCGCCCTGCTCCAGCAGATGACGCTCGAAGAAAAAATCGGCCAGCTCAGCCAGCAATTCGTGTTTGGCAAACCCGACGAGGTCGAAGGCCCGGTCGCCAAAGGCCAGCTCGGCTCGCTGCTCTTCGTTACCGATCCCGCTGTGATCAACCAGCTCCAGCACATCGCGGTAGAGAAGACGCGCCTGCACATCCCGCTCATCTTCGGCTTCGACGTCATCCACGGCTTCCGCACCATCTTTCCGGTTCCCATCGCCATGGCCGCATCCTGGGACCCTTCGGTTGAAGAAAAGGCCCAGACCATCGCCGCGCGGGAGGCGAGCGCCGTCGGCATCAACTGGGCCTTCGCGCCCATGCTCGACATCGCCCGCGATCCCCGCTGGGGACGCATCGTCGAGGGCGCGGGCGAAGACCCCTACCTCGGCTCCGCGATGGCCGCCGCGCAGGTTCGCGGCTTTCAGGGCCCCTACATCGGCGCGCCCGACCATATTCTCGCCTGCATGAAGCACTTCGCCGGATACGGCGCCGCCGAAGGCGGACGCGACTATGACGCCTCCTACATCCCTGAAGATCAGATGTGGAACGTCTACCTCCCGCCCTTCCACGCCGCGGTCAAAGCCGGTGTCGGCTCCGCCATGTCCGCCTACATGGATCTCAACGATGTGCCCGCCACCGGCAACCGCTGGCTGCTGCATGACGTCCTCCGCCAGGATTGGGGCTTCAAGGGCTTCGTAGTCAGCGATGCCGACGCCGTCAAGAATCTCAAGACCCATGGTTTCGCAAAAGATCTGCCTGACGCCGCCGTGCGCGGCCTCCAGGCGGGCGTCGACATGGAGATGTCCCTCGGCCCCGGAACCTACCGGCAGAACCTCGCTGCCGCCGTCGCCAGCGGCAAGGTCACCGTCGAACAGATCGACGAATCCGTCACGCGCATTCTCGCCATGAAGATCCGCCTCGGCCTCTTCGAGCATCCTTACGTCGATGAGGCCCGCTCCGCGCAGATCCTGGCCACACCCGAGCACCGCACCGCCTCGCGCCTTGCCGCCGAGCGCTCGGCCGTGCTGCTCCGCAATGAAGGCCATCTGCTTCCCCTCAAGCCCGGCGCGTATCACTCGATCGCCGTCATCGGTCCGACCGCCGACTCCACGCGCGATACCCTCGGCCCGTGGACCTTTCAGCAGGACCTCGACGAGACCGTCACCCTGTTCAACGGCATCCGCAACAAGGCCGGTTCAGGCACGCAGGTGAGCTACGCACAGGGCGTCCAGATCAAGCGCAAGATTCCCTCCATGTTCGACGAGATCTTCCACGTGCCGCCCGTTGTCCTCTGGAGCGCCCCCCAGGCCGCGCAGGAAATGCAGAAAGCCGTCGACCTCGCCAAAAACTCCGACGTCACCATCCTCGTCCTCGGAGAAGCCCAGAACATGGCCGGCGAGCGCGCCTCACGTGAGTCGCTCGACCTGCCCGGTAAAGAGGAGCAGCTGCTCGAAGCCGTCGCCGCCACCGGCAAGCCCGTCGTCCTTGTCCTTATGAACGGCCGCCCGCTCAACATCACCTGGGCCTCGACGCATGTCCCCGCGATCCTTGAGGCGTGGTATCCGGGCACGCAGGGCGGCAACGCCATCGCCAATGTGCTCTTCGGAGACGTCGTCCCCGGTGGCAAGCTTCCCCTCGCCTGGCCGCGCAACGTAGGACAGATCCCCATGAACTACGCGCACAACACCACCTTTCAGCCGGAGGAGCAGGGCAGGCGCTACTGGGACGAGGAAAGCACGCCGCTCTATCCCTTCGGATACGGCCTCAGCTATTCCACCTTCCGCTTCTCGAATATCAAGGTCAGCCAGCCCTCCGTCCGCGTCGGCCAACCCCTCGACGTCACCGCCGACGTCGAAAACACGGGAGACATCACCGCCGACGAAGTCGCCCAGCTCTACATCCACCAGCAATACGGCAGCACATCGCGCCCCGTCCGCGAACTCAAAGGGTTCAGGCGCATCACCATCCCCGCGCACCAGAAAGTAACCGTGCACTTCACAATTACTCCCGACGATCTGCGCTACTGGAGCACCGCAACACGAGACTGGGTGCAGGACCCTTCGGACTTCGACGTGTGGGTCGGCCCCGACTCAACAGCCGAGCTGCACGCGACCTTCACCGTCACACATTGAACAAGAACAGCCTGTTCCCTGAGCCCTGTGCCCTGAGCCCTGTTCTTATTCCGTCCTCAGCGCCTTCATCGGATCGATCGACGCCGCCCGTCGCGCCGGCACCCACGCCGCCAGCAGCGCGAGCAGCATCATCAGCAAAGGCACCGTCAGAAAGGTGACTGGATCAAGCGGGCTTACTTCGAAAAGAAACTGCTTCAGCAATCGTCCCGAAACCGCCGCCACAAACAATCCCGCGACCGACCCGCCGAGCGCCAGCAGAAAACTCTGCCGCACGATCATCATCACCACATCGCGCCGCCGCGCGCCCAGCGCCAGCCGGATACCGATCTCCCGCGTGCGCCAGCTCACGGTATACGCAATCAGGCTGTAGACGCCGACTGCGCCAACACTCACCGCCAGGAATCCAAATCCCAACAGCAATAGCGTCAGCGAGCGCGAATCCGAAGTCGAAGCGGCGACCACCTCGTCCATGGTCCGGACGCGCGTCACCGGAACCTGCGGATCAATCGCCGCGACGACCCTGCGCAGTCCCGCGGCTGTCGCTGCCGCGTCCGTCTGAGAGCGCAGCAGAATCGTCATCACCGGCTCTTCGTTCTTTTCCGTCATCGGCAGATACACTTCATCATCGAAGCCGCTCTCGAGCCCCTCATGGTGCGTGTTGCTCACCACCCCCACCACGACTGACGCAACATTGGGATCCAATTGCCCCGGATACTTCTCGTCCGCAACCTCCACCACATGCTTGCCTATTGGATCTTGATGCGGCCATAAACGATCGGCCATCCGTTGATTGATCACTATCGCGCGGCTCGCGCCCGACCGGTCCCCGTCAGTCAGAAACCGCCCCCTGATTAACTTCAGCCCTACCGTGTCGAAATAACTCGTCGATACCGTCCGCCCTGCGCCCTGCTCGCCCGGCTGCGTCGGCAGGACGAGGATGGTCTCTCTGCATCGTAGACATAGTTGCGATCAAAGACACCGCTCATCGGCAGATGATCCACCAGCGCCACATCCTCTACTCCGGCAATGCCTTGCGCCTTGTCCAGCAGTTCGCGAAAGAAATTCTGGCAGCGCCCCGCCTGCCTGCACGCCGTTGAATCGAGCGCCACTTCCGCCGTCACCATCCGATCCGTGCGGAAGCCCGGATTCACCCGCGACAGGCTGTACAGGCTATGCAACATCAACCCGGCCGCGGTAATCACCAATACCGACAACCCGATCTGTCCCATCACCAGCAGCGTCGAAATCCGCGCCTGCGAAGCCTTCCCCGCGACACTCCGGCTCCCCGACCGCAGCCCGTCCTGCAGATCGGGCGACGCCATCCGGATCGCCGGCACCAGCCCGAACAAAATCCCCGTCAGCACCGACGCGCCCGCCGCAAATAGAAAGACAGGCCAATGCAGTGCGATATCTGCGATGCGCGGCGTGTCTGAAGGTAACAAGCCCGTCAGCGCCCGCAGGCTCACCGCCGCAAGCACCAGCCCGAGCGCCCCGGCCATCGCTCCCAGCAGCACGCTCTCGACCAGAAGCTGCCGGACGATTCTCGTCGCCGATGCGCCCAGCGCGCCGCGAATCGCCATCTCCCGCTCACGCGAAGTCGCTCGCGCCAGCATCAGATTCGCTACGTTCGCGCACGCAATCAGCAGGATCAACCCCACCGCCCCAAACAACAGCAGCAGCCGCGGCCGCGTGTCGCCGACCACCGACTCGAGCAGCGGCACCACCATCGTGTCGGCTTCCCAACTGCCCGGCATCGTCCACGGAAACAGCTTAAGCATCGGCGCATGCAGGCGCCGCAACTCCGCCTGCGCCGCCGCCGGCTGCACTCCATCCTTCAGCCGCCCGAAAGCCCGATTGCCGAAATCCTTCCACGCATCGATCGGATCACCGCCCTTGAATGCCAGCGGAATCACAAACTGCGTATCCGCGTAAGGGAAACGCACTCCCGCCGGCATCACTCCGATGATCCGCCGTGAAATCCCATCGATGCGAACGTTCTCCCCGATCACTGCCGGATTTCCGCCAAAGTGCTGCCGCCAATATCCATAGCTCAGCACCACCACCAGATCCTGCCCGGCAACTGCATTCTCCTGTGTGAAGAAGCTGCCTATCGCCGGACGCACACCCAGCGTATCGAACGTGTTGATTGTCACTGCCGAGCCGAATAGCCGCTCCGACCCATCGTTCCCGGCGACATTTGATTCCGTGTCCGGCGAGTATCCGGAAATCGACTCGAACGACTGCGACTGCTCCTGCCACGCGCGAATCCAGCCCTTGGGGAAATAGCCGCCAGGCTGGCCGTTGTCTATGGAATAAATGGCCATCAGCCGGTCCTGCTGCGGATACGGCAGCGGCCGCAGCATGATCGAATCCACCAGCGTAAAGATCGCCGTGTTCGCCCCGATCCCCAGCGCCAGCGTCAGCACCGCCGTCACCGCAAACCCCGGCGACCTGCGCAATTGCCGCAGCGCGAACTTCGCATCCGCCAGCAGCGCACTCCAGCCGTGGCCACTGCCAGGCCTCGCGTCCCCGCTCTTCGATCAGCGCTGCATTCCCGAACGCCCGCCGCGCGGCTCTCGTCGCCTCTTCACGGCTCATGCCTTCGCGCACGAATTGCTCGGTCTTCTCTTCCAGATGCTCGCGCATCTCCTCGGCAAGATCGCCATAAAGATTGCGGCGTCCAAAAATGCGTGCAAACCAGCTCATGAAATCTCCTACTCCGACCGCAATGCCTGCATCGGTTCAATAAATACAGCTCGCCGCGCCGGCAGCATCGCCGCCACAAAACCCGCCAGGGCAAGCATCAAAACAGCGAAAGCGAAGATCACCGGATCGCCCGTGCTCACATCGAACAGGAATGCCTTGATCGAATGAGCCGCAAACGCTGCAAGGCAGGCTCCAGCAACCGACCCCGCTAGCAGCAGCACCACAACCTGCCGCATCACCAGCGCAAAAATTCTCGGCCGCGTCGCACCCAGGGCCATACGCACGCCGATTTCCGTAGTCCGTCGCGTCACATACGACGCCATCAGCCCATAAATTCCAATCACGCTGAGCAGCAACGCCAGCGCCGCAAAGAACCCTGAAAGCACCGAGAGCAGCCGCTCGCGGGAGATCGAATCGTCAAACTGAACCGCAAACGAGATCGGCTCTGCCTCCGGACTACCCGGCGCAAGCTCGTGATGTACCTGCCGCCATGCATCCCTCGCCTGCGCCAGCGTCGCCCCGTGGATCACGAAGTACATCGAGGCCAGCGGATCTGTATTAACTCCAAATGGCAGATACACCGTCGGCGGAGCCGGCTCGCGCAAGCTGGTGTATTTGGCGTCTTCGACCACCCCGATCACCTGGCAGTCCCAGGTTGTGGTCTTCCCGACATTCATATTGCGATTGGTTCGACGCAGCATCTGCCCGATGGCTGGCGATGCGTGAAAGAGGGCATTGGCCGCGGAGCGATTCAGAATGCACGTATTCGCATCCGCGTCCTCGCCGGAAAAATCGCGTCCCGCCAGCATCCTCGTTCCCAGCGTCGCGAAATAGCCCGCACCCACATCGTTCACCCAGTAGCGATTGGTAAAATCGATTGCCGGCTTCGACGATGAAGCTGGCGTAAAGACTGCGGTCTGCCCCATCCCGTGCAGAGGCGTGCTCAGCGCCACGCTCGCGCTGTCGACGCCCGGCATCTGCTGGATCCGCTCGACCATGCGCCGGTAGAGGTGCACCAGCTCAGGCCCCTTCTGTGGCAGCCTCTCGAAATCGGCAGGAATCAGCAGAATGTTGTCCACCCGGAAACCCAGATGCTCGGCCCGCAGATGACTCACCGTCGCGCTCATCATCGCAGCCACGACAACCAGTGCAAGGGTCAGCGCTACCTGCACAGGAACAAAGATCCGCTGAACAACCGCGCTCCTTCCGGCAGCAACGTTCTGTGCCGAACGGCGCAGCGCAGGCTCAATCGAAATATGGCTCGCCAGCCATCCCGGAGCCAGTCCGAACAGCAGCGCGCACACCACCGCACAACCGCCGGTAATCGCCAGCGTCGCAAGATCCGGCCGCACCGGCAAGGCTGCTGCGGCTTCCCGGTTGGCGAGGAACTGCAGCAGGTAGCGGTCGGTTACCCACGCGAACAGAATCGCCAGCGCGCCTCCGCACAGTGCAAGCAGAACCGACTCGACGAGTAGCTGCTGCATCAGCCGCGAGCGCGCCGCGCCCAGCGCGCCGCGAATCGCAAATTCATGCTCTCGTGTGGCCGTCCGCGCCATGCACAATCCGGCAAGATTCACGCAGCAGACCAGCAACACCACCCCGACCAGAATCTGCAACAGAAGCAGCGGCCGCTCATACTGCGGGCGAAGAAAGCTCCAGCCATTGCCGCCAGGGCGCGCCGCAAAGCGCGACCGCTCGATCACCTGCGAGGTGGCGTACCGCCGGCGGCAGCGTCTCGTCGATCGCAACACGGTACAGCGACGGCATTTCCGCCGATGCCGTCTTCAGGCTGACTCCCGGCTTCAGGCGCGCCCACACCGAGAGCCACAGACCGCCTGGCTGCCGCAGCTGCGATCGCGCGCCGCGCATCACCGGCTCGTATTCAAGCGGCAGATAAAAATCCGGATGCATGGCCACGAAAACGCCTTCGAATCCTTCCGGAGCAACGCCGACAATCGTGACGCTGTGGTCGCTCAGCGTGACATGCCGCCCGATGATCGAAGCATCGGCATGATAATGCTGCTGCCAGAAGCGATGGCTGATCACCGCAGCCCATCCATCCGGCCCGCCGCCGCGCTGGTCGTCCGCCGGAGTGAGCAGCCGGCCCGCCGCCGGCGTCAACCCCAGCACCTGAAACGCATTCCCGCTGATCACTGCGCCCGAGTAAATGTGCAGCCCCGTATCTTCCTTCAGAACGAAGTCATAAGGAGTCCATCCAAACGCGCCCGAGAGCGACTTCGCATGCCTCCGCAGCGACTCAAGAAGAAAAGCATTCAGCGGCTGATCGCTCACCACGCCGTTCGGAGAATCAATATCAAGAGCAATCCGCACCAGCCTGTCCGGCTCCGGAATCGGCAGGCTCTTTAACAGCAACGCATGCATCAGTGTGAAGATGCCCGTGTTCGCGCCAATGCCCAGCGCCAGCGTCAGCACCGCCGTCGCAGTGAACGCCGGAGACTTGGCCAGCTGACGCACAGCAAACTTCACATCCGCCCAGATCGACTCTAACCGCGGCCATTGCCACACTTCACGCCCCCTCTCCTCGATCACCGTCGGGTTTCCGAACGCCCGCCGCGCCGCATGCTCCGCCTCTTCACGGCTCATCCCGCCACGCATCAACTGCTCGGTCTTCTCTTCCATGTGCTCGCGCATCTCTTCGGCAAGATCCCGATAGAAATCACCACGCCGGAAGATTCGTTTGAACCAGCTCATAAAATCTCCTACTCCGACCGCAATGCCTGTACGGGATCGACCGAAGCGGCGCGGAAGGCAGGTACTAATGCCGCAAGCAGGCCGGTCAACGCGATTACGGTAGAAGCAGCGAATAAGGACATCCAGTCAGCCGCGCCTGGTCCTAAAAAGAGGCTGCGGAGAGCGTGACCGGCCACAATCGTCAGCGTTGCTCCAATAACTATTCCGCTGCCGAGAATGGCTGCGGCTTTGCCCAGGACATGGCGCAGAATTCCGGATCGGCTAGCGCCGAGAGCCATTCGGACTCCGAACTCCGTAGTGCGACGGGCAACGCGGAACGAGAGCACTCCGTAGAAGCCGATGGCGGCGAGGGCGAGAGCAAGCAGGGCGAAGATGATGGCGAGTTTGACGAGCAGGTGTTCAGTGACAAGGCCGTCGTCGTCGAACGCGGAGGCAAGGGTACCGATGCTAAGTATGGGCATCTGCGGGTCGAGGGTGAGCAGGATTTTGCGGACCTCGGTGGCGAGTTCGCGTGGATCGCCTGCGGCGCGAACCTCAAAGCCGGCAATGGGGCCAAAGTTCTGGCTGATCGGCAGATATAGCATCGGTGGGGGCGCGGAGGTAATGCCGTTGAGGCGGGCGTCTGCTACTTCTCCAATAACGAGGAAGGCGTTGTCGTCTGGTGGACGGCCGAAGCCCACCCGGTGGCCTGTTGGGTCTTCATCGCCGAAGAGCTTCGCAGCCAGGGATTGATTCACGATCGCTACAGGCGGCGTGCCACGGCGATCGTTATCATCGAATTCCCTGCCTCGCAACACGGGAATGCCGAGGGTTCGAAAGTAGTTGCTGCCTACGTTGTCCTGCTGGCCGCGCATGGCGGACTGCGAAAGGTCCGGCCTTCCGGCGACGTGAATAACGCTGTTCCAGAGACAATTGGGAATGGCGCACATCTCGAGCGCGGCGGAGCGAACTCCGGGGAGAGCCTGAACCTGATCGACCATTTGCGGATAGAGGGCATGCAGGCGCGCTTCGCTGTATCCCGCTCCATGGAAGTCGAGGCGGACGGAGAGAATGCGCTCCTGGTCGAGTCCAGTGTGAATGCGGTAGATGTTGACAAGGTTTCGGGCGAACATGACGGCCAATGACACGAGAAGCAGGGAGAGCGCTACCTGCGAGACGAGCATAAAACCGCCAAAGCGCTGGGCATGGGGTGTGAGCGTCGATGTCGATATTCCCCTCGCTGCGAGGGAGAGACGTTCGCGGGAGAGCTTGAGAAACGGCAGGATTCCAAAAAAGAGCACAGCGAGAAGGAGCAGCGCGAGCGAGAAGAGAACGAGCCGCGGATCAAAGGGGAGCTCAAGCCGGATTGGCTGCGTGGACGACCAGCTAAGCAGTATGGGGCCGACAGTGGCAGCGACAGCAAGGCTGAGGATGCCTCCGGGGATGGCAAGCAACAGGCCCTCCATGAACAATTGACTGAGGATGCGGACGCGGCTGGCTCCGAGGGATGTACGAATGGCAAGTTCGCGCTGGCGAGCGAGCAGGCGCGTGCTTTGTAGGTTGGCCAGGTTGATGCAGCCAATGAGCAGCACAGACCCAACCATGCCCATCAGGACGAAGAGCGGCTGCGAATATCCTTCGCGCAAGGTGCTCTCTGCGGATGCGGCTGGCGGCAGGCTGAACCGGGCAGCAGCGACGGTCTTACGTGGCATGAAGCGCGCCATAAGGCGAAGATCGGCCTGGAAGGCATTCGTCCAGGCCGCGATTGCAGTAGCCCGCTGCTCCGGCGTTACGCGGGCGATGAGCCAGATCCAGAAGATGCCGGGCTGCCGGCGAAAGGGTGCCTGAAAATTGACTCCGCTGCCGTGGCCAAGCGAGTCGAAGGGCGCGAAGTAGCGCAGATCGCTTTGTGCCTCAAGCGGCAACCAGAAGTCGGGAGCCTCGCCGGGAATGACTCCAGGAAAATGCTGCGGCGCGATACCGGACACGACGACTGGACGCCCGTTGATTCGGATCGTTTTGCCAAGGATTGACGGGTCTGCGGCGAAGCGGCGCTGCCAGTAGCCGTAGCGCAGGATCGCTGGCCACGCTCCTCCGGCGGGTTCGCTGTCGCTGCTGACAAGCAAGCGTCCCTGCGCGGGCTGGACGCGGAGAACGGAAAAAAAGTTGGTGGACACGAGCTGCATCTGCACGAGCTCGCTTGCGGACCCTTCGCCGATGGTCGTGAAGCACTTTACCACGGCAGTATGCGCGGCGACCGGCGCGGTTGAGGCCGTGGCCGCTTGCAGGCGCTCGAAGGCAGGCTGCGAGAACATCCATTCAGAGTCGTTGGGGGTGCGAACGGCTTGAAGCATAAAGATCTGCTGTGGGCTGGGCACGGGCAGCAACGGAAAAACAATGGCGCGCAACACGCTGAAGACTGCCGCGTTCGCCCCGACCCCCAGCGCCAGCGTCAACACCGCCGTCGCGGTAAACCCCCGCGATTTCCTTAGCTGCCGCAGCAGCGAACTTCACATCCGCCGCGATCGACTCCGGCCTCGGCCACTGCCACACTTCGCGCCCGCGCTCTTCAATCACGGTCACATTCCCGAAAGCCCGCCGCGCCGCATGCTCAGCCTCTTCGCGTCCCATGCCCTGGCGAACAAACTGCTCTGTCTTCTCGTCGATGTGCTCGCGCATCTCTTCCGCCAGATCTCTGTAGAGATCGCGGCGGCGCCAGAGAGTCCGGGAAACGATGCGGGCAAGCCAGCTCATCACATGCCTCAGGAAATCGCCTTGCCCGGATTCAACACCAGCGCAATGCCCGCGAACATTTGCTCGAAGCTCGATCTCTCGCGCTCTAGATGCTTCATGCCTGCTGCTGTGATCTGGTAAATCCGCACCCGGCGGTTTGTCGCCGAGATGCCCCACTCCGCCTTCACCAGTTTTTCTTTGAGCAGCCGCTGCAGCGCCGGATACAGCGAGCCCTCTTCCACCTGCAGCAGATTATTCGACCGTTGTTGAATGTGCTGCACCAGCGCGTATCCGTGCGCCGGCTGCCGCCGCAGCGACTCGAGAATCATCATCTCGAGCGCGCCGGGAAAGAGATCGCGGGGTTCCTGCTTACTATTTGTCATAAGGCCTTATTCAAACAGGCCTAGACTAAACAGGCATGCAGCGCAAAGTCAAGCGCAGGCGCCAAGACCCGCCGAAACTACCGCCGTCCCCAGCGCAGATCCGTCAGATCCAGTTCCTTTTCGAGATCCCCCAGGGTGCTTTCCCTGAATCGCCCTTGCTGCCGCAAGGCCATCAGCTCCTGCCGTTCCACGTTACGCAGGCGAGCGTAAAGGTCCTGATAGATGCGGTCCAGCGTCACCGCATCTCCGTCGCTCTCCTTCATATCCAGGCCCTGCAGCCGCTGCCGGTAGTAGCGCTTCAACAGGTCGCTCGCCTGCGCCTCGGTCTCATCCTCAGGAGCCGGCATCACCTTCAGCTCCCGCAGTGCGGCTTCCAGCAGCAGCCTGCGCGCGGCCCGCTCCTCTGCAGCTCCATCGTCGATCTCGCAAATCCCCAGCCGCCGCAGCAGCCAGGGCAGCGAAAGTCCCTGCCCCACCAGCGTTACCAGGATCACCGAATACGCCAGAAAGATAATCGCCGCCCGGTGCGGAAAGGGCTCACCCGTGTCGGTCACTAAGGGCAGCGAAAGCGCCGCCGCCAGCGTCAGCACGCCGCGCAGCCCGCTCCACCCCATCGCAAACAACTCCCGCGACGTCGGCATCCGGGCATCCTGCCCAAGAACTCGCCGCCGCACGAAATACCCGAACCGCGCCCCGGGAAAGATCCACAGCATCCGCAGCCCAATGACTACCGCGCAGATAAACGCCGCCCCGCCAATCAGGATCGGCCAACGCAGCGGCCGCATCCCGTCAAGAACAGCGGGAAGTTGCAGTCCGACCACAATAAAGATCAGGCTGTTGAGCGCAAAATCGATCGTATTCCATACCGCGCGCGAATCCAGCCGCGCCTCGGTGGTAAAGCTCTCCGATCGCTTGCGTCCCAGATACAAACCGCACGCCACCGTCGCCAGCACGCCCGACGCGCGCAGCGACTCGCCCAGCAGGTAAGCAAAGTAAGGAGTCGCCACGCTCACCATCAGCTGCAGCGCCGTATCTCCAATACTTCGATCGAACCAGTCGATCAACACCGCGATCAGCAGTCCCGCCCGCGATCCCTCCCAGGATCAGCCACGCAAACTCCGTCACCCCGACCCACGCCGACGGAATCTCGCCCGATACAACGATCGCCGTGGTGAACTGCAACGCCAGCAGTCCGGTCGCGTCGTTAGCCAGGCTCTCGCCTTCAATAATCTCCAGAATCTTGTGCGGAAGCCCCACCCGTCGGGCGATGGCCGTAACCGCAATCGCGTCCGTCGTCGACAGCACCGCCCCCAGCACCGCTCCCACCCGCCAGTTGAAATCCGGAATGAAGAAGTGCGACACGACCGCCACGCCCGCGACCGTGAATGCCACCAGCCCAATCCCCAGCATCGAAATGCTCACCAGGTTCGAGCGAAACTCCCGCCACGGCGTATTTAGGGCGCTGGAAAACAGCAGCGGCGGCAGCACCACCAGAAATACAAATGCCGGGTTCAGCGACACATGCGGAATCCGCGGAAAGAAACTCAGCACCAGCCCGCCCAGCACCAGCACTATCGGATACGGCATCTTGAGCCGCTGCGCAAAGGCCGCCAGCAGCGCCACCAGCGTCACCAGCGCCAGCAGGGTAGCTTCCGTACTGTGAATTCTCGAACCCATCAGGCGCGGCTCCGGAGGCAACTTATCGGTGAGACAACATTATGACCCGCCCACCGCACAGGCGTTGCCTCGCTACGCACTTTCCCGCTCTCATTTAGACTGGTTCGTTTTGTGCCGGCGTTGCACGGCAGCCTGCAGCCTGCCGCCCGCATTTATAATCGACATTTGCGCGTGAAACGCTTACCGCGCTCAGATTTACTCGAGCACCACTCATTGCACCACCGCGGAAAGGGAACACATGCCGACCGATGTAGTCATGCCCCAGATGGGCGAGTCGATTTTCGAGGGCACCATCACCAAGTGGCTCAAGAAGCCAGGCGACAAGGTCGAGCGCGACGAGCCGCTCTTCGAGATCTCCACCGACAAGGTCGACGCCGAGATCCCATCGCCCGCCTCCGGCGTCCTCAAGGAGATCAAGGCCGCCGACGGCCAGACCGTGCAGATCAACACCGTGGTCGCCGTCATCGACGAATCAGGCTCCGCCGCGGCATCCGCTCCCGCGCCGGCCGCTGCCGCCCCGCAGGCCCCCGCTCCGCAGACCGAAGCTCCGAAGCCCGCCGCCGCCGCACCTGCTTCTGCCCCAGCCGAGGCTCCCGCCCCAGCCGCCTCCGCTCCCGCAGCTTCCGGACCTGCGACTGAAGTCATCATGCCGCAGATGGGCGAATCCATCTTCGAAGGCACCATCACCAAGTGGCTCAAGCAGGTGGGAGACAAAGTCGAGCGCGACGAGCCGCTCTTTGAAATCTCCACCGACAAGGTCGACGCCGAGATCCCGTCGCCCGCCGCCGGCGTCCTCACCGAGATCAAGGCCGAGGCCGGCACCACCGTCCAGATCAACTCCGTCGTCGCCGTGATCGGCGAGGCACCAGCGGGAGCTCCCGCCACCGCCGCCGCTGCCCCAGTCCCCGCGGCACCTGCACCAAAGCCGGCCGCCGAGCCCGACGGCACTTCGATCGCCGAAGCGCCCGCCGCATCCGCCGAGCACCTCCGCTCCTCGCCGCTCGTCCGCAAGATCGCCAAGGACAACAACCTCGACCTCGCCCAGGTCCCCGGCACCGGCGCCGGCGGACGCATCACCAAGGAAGACGTCCTCGCCTACATGGAAAAGCCCGCCGCGCAAGCCCACGCCCGCTGCCCCAGCCGCGCCCGTTTCCGCGCAGCCACCCGCCGTCGCAGCCGCACCCTCCGCCCTCCTGCACCCGCCGCCGCCAAACCTGCAGCCCCCGCCGCTCCCGTCCCGCAGCCCGGCGAGCTCGTTCCCATGTCGAAGATGCGCACCATCATCGCGCAGCGCATGGTCGACTCCAAGCGCACCGCCGCGCACGTGCACACCGTCTTCAAGATCGACTTCACGCGCATCGTCAAGATCCGGGAAAAAGAAAAAAACAAATACGAGCAGCGCAACGGCGTCAAGCTCACCTACATGCCGTTCATCACCCGCGCCGTCATCGCCACCCTGCGCAAGATGCCCATCGTCAACGCGCAGATGGAAGGCGACGCCATCCGCTATCCCAAGAACATCAACATCGGCATCGCCGTCGCGCTCGACTGGGGACTCATCGTTCCCGTCATCAAGCAGGCCGAGGAGAAGAGCTTCCTGGGCATCGCCCGCGCCATCGCCGATCTCGCCGAGCGCGCCCGCTCCAAGAAGCTCAAGCCCGACGAAGTCGGCTCCGGCACCTTCACCATCACCAACCCCGGCATCTTCGGAGAGCAGTTCGGCACGCCCATCATCAACCAGCCGGAGAGCGGAATCCTCGGCGTCGGCGGCCTCTTCAAGGAGCCGGCCGTCGTCACCGGCGAAGACGGGACCGACTCCATCGCCATCCGCCACATGATCCACCTGACGCTGGGCTTCGATCACCGCATCATCGACGGAGCCGACGCCGGCAAATTCATGGCCGAGGTCAAGAAGTACCTCGAAAACTGGTCAGAAGACATCGGGTAAGCGCTGGGCTCTGAGCATCGCATCACTCATTTGCAACTAACGGTGATGCCTCGCCGCAGCTCTTCCCCGTAAGCGTCCGCCTTCCTTTCGTTCTTTTCGTTGCAGAGCGCGTGCCCCAGCTCGTGAGTGACAGCCAGCTTGAGAAGGTCGTCCATGCCGAGCGACCACTGCTTTACCAGTTCCAC
The DNA here is from genome assembly GCA_963725225.1 of uncultured Acidobacteriaceae bacterium. Lineage (GTDB taxonomy): Bacteria > Acidobacteriota > Terriglobia > Terriglobales > Acidobacteriaceae > Silvibacterium. The sequence continues at coordinate 101,211 of CAVRXY010000006.1, read as the reverse complement.
CCGCCGTGGCGCGACCGGACTCACAAGCGCCTCCTCAAAAAAGGTCTCCCGCCGGTCGAGCACCGTGAACGCAGGGCTGTCGGGATCCATCCTGTGCTGACGCTGGAGCGCCTTCCAGTCGTCCGACTTGACCAGGACCCAGGTCCAGTCGCCTAGGCGGCCCGCCCCATATTTGTCGAGTAACGGTCTGAGCACGCTCATCTGTTCATGGCATTGCTGGGCGGAATACCCTGTGTTGCAGACGAAATGTTGCGGAGCCGATGGCGCGGTTTCCTCTTTTGCTGGATTGGTTAAGGGGACTGTTTGGGACGCTGCAAACTGCACTGCACAGGTCAGAATTAAGGTGGAAAGGCTGACTTTTAAGCTGGACGGCATTGGAGCACCTCCATCGGTGCCCCGCAGTCTTGGCTTTATTTCCTGTTACATCGATGACTTGGCGATACCTGCTGCGTCCTATCGAGATCACGCGGTAAACTGCTGACTACATATGTCTTCCTTGTCGAAATACTTTCTCACCACTCGACGACCTTCCGGGTTTACACTCGCTAGAACCGCAGGTGCCGCCTGTGCGTGTGTCAGAAGAATCCACGAAAGTCGTCCGCTTCGGCGTCTTCGAGGTTGACCTGCGCACCGCGGAACTCCGCAAACAGGGCATCCGCATCCGCCTGCCCAGTCAGTCCTTCCAGGTCCTCGAAGCCCTGCTGCTCCGCCCCGGAGAACTGGTCAGCCGCGAAGAGCTGAAGCAGAAACTCTGGCCTTCCGACACCTTCGGAGACTTCGAGCACGGCCTCAATGCCGCCGTAAACCGCGTCCGCGAGGCGCTCGGAGACTCCTCCGACAACCCTCGCTTCGTCGAGACCCTTCCCCGCCGCGGTTACCGCTTCATCGCCCCGGTCGACCACATTGAGCCCGAGACGAAAAAGGCTCTTCCGGAATCCGCTCCGGCCCACTCACCCAACGGGCAAGACGCTTCGGCCGCTGAAATTCCGCGTGAAGTATCGGCAAGGAAACCACGCTGGGTTCCAGCCATAGCCTTCCTGCTGCTGTTGCTGATTGCTGTCGGCACGTTTTTCTTCCTACGCTTCAGAAATCGGCCTTCGCCGCCATCCCGCCCCGAGCTCAGGAGAACCTCCGCGCCACCCCGTTGACAACACTGCCTGGACAGGAGGTCTCTCCGTCGTTTTCTCCTGATGGAAGCCAGGTCGTCTTCGCATGGGATGGCAGGAAACAGCAATGCCAAGAACCCTTTCAATCTCTATGTCAAAGTGATCGGTTCAGAGAAAATCGAACAACTTACCCATGAACCCAGCTGACTCGATTGTTCCCGCCTGGTCTCCTGACGGGAGCACCATCGCATTTGCTCGATGCGGGCGGTGCGAAGCAAGGTGTCTTTTCCGATCCCCGCGCGAGGCGGTCCCGAACGAAAGCTCGCGCATGCCGACGGCCTTGCGGCTTGTCTGGTTCGCTCAGTTGGTCGTCCGATGGCCGCCAACTCGCATATCACATCCCCGACGGATGCATCCTGCAGTCCTGACGCTCTGAAAACGGAAACATTCACCACGCTAGACACGGAGAAATGCGAGTCCTATTTTCCTGCGTTTTCTCCCGGACGGAAAATGGATTGCCTTTTATGCCGTGCGGCAGTGAACGGTAACGATTCTATCTGGATCTTCTTTCGCAAATGAACGGGCGGAGCCTCGAAACATCTGAGTCAAGCAAGTCCGGGGCAATTGGCCTGGACGAACGACAGCCAGCGAATTATTGCTGATGGGGCTTTTGGAATTCAACATACACGGGGGCGAGCCGCGTCGATTGATGTTTGCCGACAATGCCGGCCAACCGGCGATTGCAGCAGGGGCTTCCGCCTGGTATACGGCTTTTCATTTCACCGCAAATATTTGGAAGGCTGACACGCGGACCGGTTCCTCACCCAACGTTTTCGCTCCCAGCTACCGTGGAACAGCGCAATGCCCACATCTCGCCGGACGGCAAGCGAATCGCATTCGAATCGGGTCGCTCAGGTTCCAAAGAGATATGGGTGGCCAACGTGGATGGCACCGATGCCATGCAGTTGAGCGATTTCCATTCCTCGTCCGGCACTCCTCGATGGTCACCGGACGGTCGAACCATCGTCTTCGATTCCCGCGCATCGGGCAAAGCCGCGCTCTACCTTGTCGATCCGGCAACCGCCCTTCCCCGGCAAATCACCACAAACGGCATGCCCGCCGACGATCCAGGCTGGTCTGCTGACGGTAAATGGATCTACTTCCATTCAGATTCGCCGGAACCAGCGGAGCACGACGCTATTTACCGGGTCACTCCGCAGGGAGGAACTCCAGAGCGCGTGGCCCACGCCCACGGCTTCAAGGCGGAGGAATCAAAAGATGGCAAATGCTCTATTCTTTGCCGACGATACGCAATGCAGCTATTCTACGTTTTGAATATTGCTACCGGAGAACAGCATCCCCTTGACGGAATGCCAAAGCTCGCATGCGGGAACGATTGGGTGTTGGGCTCCAAAGGCATTTTTTTCGTCGACTTTGCCCAACCCCCGCAGCATCGATTTCTACAACTTTCCTCGCATCGTGTCACGAAAAAGATTCCGCTCGACAAGCGGCCCGCCGTATGGGGGGGCCTGTCTCTCTCTCCAGACGAAAGCTGGTTAACATATTCCAGATTGACGAAGCGGGTAGCGATCTGATGCTCGTCGAGGGCTTCCGATGAACGCACGCACTGAATGCACGCTGCCCGGACCATTCGGCGGGGTTTTCAACTGATCCCTGTTCCCTGAGCCCTGATCCCTGCCTTTCTTGGCTGACAATTTCCCCAAACTCACTAGAATAGAAATAGAGACGAAAAAGAGAAATAGAGACGAAAAGGCCCGGCTGCCAATCCAGTCGGGCCTTTTGGTTTGTCCAAACACCTTGGCAGGTAAGCCCTTTCGAATGAATCGATCACGGTTTTGTCTTCTAGAATGAAACGGTTACAGTCCGCCCATTTAGAATCAAACGGTTACAAATTCTCCGGGGGGAGGGGGGTTGGTAGAGGGCTTCCGATAATCTCTGAACACTACAGCAACTCCTTCGCCGTCATCACCCTCTTGACCGCCTCTTTCGGAGTCTTCCCCACCGCCGCAAGGTGCCCCATCTTCCGCCCCTTGCGCGGCTTGTGCTTCTCGTAGAGATGCAGGCTCACTCCCGGAATCGCCAGCGCCCGGTCGAAGCGCGGCTCGCGGGCCTCGCCATTCTCGCCGAGCCACAAATCGCCGAGCAGATTCGCAATCGCCGCCGGCTGCACGACTGAGACATCGCCCAGCGGCAGATCGCACACCGCCCGCACCGCCTGCTCGAACTGGCTCGTCACGCACGCCAGCTCGCTCGCGTGATAGCTGTTGTGCGGACGCGGAGCCAGCTCGTTCACCAGCAACTCGCCCGTTTTCGTCACGAACATCTCCACCGCCAGCAGACCCTCGATGCCCAACCCCGCCGCAATCTCCGCCGCAATCCGCTGCGCCTCAACTTCAAGACCGGCCGAAACCGACGACGGGATCGCGCTCCACTCGAGAATCTGGTTCTCATGATGGTTCAGCGCCGAAGGAAAGCTCTTCGTCTCCCCATTCGGAGCCCGCGCCACCATCACCGAAATCTCCTTGTCCAGATCGAGCGCCTTCTCCGCCACGCACGGCTTCGCACCCAGCAACCGCCACGCCTCGGCCGCGGTCGTCTGGTATCGACCGAACCCGATCTTCACCTGGCTGCGCCCGTCGTATCCGCCCCGCGCGCTCTTCACGAAGACCTTGCCGCCCAGCGCCGCAACCGCTTCGGCCAGTTCCGCCTCCGACTCCGCCGCCCGCCACGCGCCCAGCGGAGCCCCATGCTCCGCCAGCCACTTCTTCTGCGCAATCCGGTCCTGAATAATCCGCATCGGCCCCGCTCCCGGACGCACCGGCGCATACTTCGCCGCCGCCTCCAGGCACGCAATCGAGACCTGTTCGATCTCCAGCGTCACCACATCGCAGCCGCGCGCCAGGTCCGCCGCCACCCGCGCATCGTCCCATCCGCCCTCGAAACAGGCATCGACGACAAACCGCGCCGGGCACGACGGATCGGGATCCATCACCTGAATCCGGTAGCCGAGCGACCGCGCTGCCATGGCCGTCATGCGGCCAAGCTGCCCGCCGCCCAGAATTCCGATCGTTGACCCAGGAAGAATCGCCGTCACTGCGCCGGCTCCCCCGTCGTTCGCCGGTCGAGCTCCTGCCCCAGCACTTCCTCGCGCCGCTCTTCGCGCCACGCGCGCAGCCGCGCCCGCAGATCGTCGTCAGTCAGCGCCAGGATTTCCGCCGCGAACAGCGCCGCATTCGCCGCACCCGGCTTGCCGATCGCCAGCGTCCCCACCGGAACCCCCTTCGGCATCTGCACGATGGAAAGAAGGGAATCGAGCCCGTTCAGCATCGTCGCCGGCACCGGCACGCCCAGCACAGGAATCAGCGTCTTCGCCGCCAGCATCCCGGGCAGATGCGCCGCCCCGCCCGCCCCGGCAATAATCACCCGCAGGCCGCGCCCCTCCGCCTGCTCGGCATACTCAAAGAGCCAGTCAGGCGTACGATGCGCCGAGACGACACGGGCTTCGTAGGGGATGTTGAAAGATTCGAGGATTTCTACGGCCGGCGCGAGCACTTCATAGTCGCTCTTGCTGCCCATCACGACGCCAACCAGGGGGGCTCGCTTCATAGAAAAAATTATAGCGACTCAGTGAGTTAGCAGTTGCCGCACGCACCCAGTCCACGCTTCGAGTTCGGCAATCGCGATGCACTCGCGATCACTGTGCGCCGTGCGCATGTCGCCAGGACCGATCACGACCACCTCATCGGCGACCTTGGCAAAGCGCGTCGCCTCCGACCCAAATGAAATCCCTGTCGCTCGCTGGCCAAGCAACGCCGTCAATTCCTCCACAAGGCTCGAATGAGCCGGATACGCGAAGCCCACGTCGGCACGCCGGCCATCCACAGTTACGATGCAGCCCGGAAACCCGCGCGCTGTCTCCGCCGCAAGGTCCTTCAGCCATGCGAGCGCCGCCGTCGCGTCTTCGCCCGGCAGTGGCCGCCATTCCACCAGAAAATGGCACTCGCCGGGCACGACGTTCTTCGCCGTCCCGCCCCGTACCACACCTACATTGAAGGTAGTGAACGGCGGATCGAATAAATCGTTCCGCATCGCTCCGTGCTTGCCACGCGCTTCGACAGCCAGCATCATCTTCGCCGCAGCATAAATGGCGGACGCGCCTTCTTTCGGCAGAGCGCTGTGCGCCTCCCTGCCCTGGACCACAATCTCGGCCAGCCCGTATCCTTTGCCGGCAATCGCGGGCCGCAGCGACGTTGGCTCGCACACGATCACGCTCTTCGCCCGTAGTACCGGAGCCGCCAGTAGATGCGTCGCGCCGAGGCATCCCACCTCCTCATCCGCCGTGAGAACCAGAGCGACTGTGCCTGCGACCTTCTGCACCGGCGTCTGCGCAATCGCGGCCAGGATCCCCGCCAGCGATCCCTTCACATCGCAAGCACCGCAACCATGCAGAAATCCATCACGCTCTTCGAGGCTCGTCGCGCCCGGCCACACCTCCGGCGCAAAGGGAACCGTATCTGTGTGGCACACAAACGCCAGATCCACCTCTGACGTCGCCGTCTGCTGCGACGGAGAGGCAATCACGTTGACCTTCTCAACACCATTTGCATCGCGATACGGAAACTGCGCCGTCGCCCATCCGCTCTCTCCAAGAATCCGTACCGCTGCATCCACCAACGGACGATTCGAAATCACCGAGATCGACGGAATCGCCACCAGTTCGCGCAGAATCTCCGAAGCAGAACTCATGCGCCCCACACCTTCCGATGCACTTCCTTGTATTGCTCGACGATCTCCCCAGCAAGCGCATGCGACCCGTCTCGATAAATATGCTTCCCGCCAACAACCACATCTTTGATCGCCGACCGGTCAAGCCCAAAAACCACCAACGGCAAAAGCTCAGCCGCCGAATTGCCCGCGATCGATGGATCATCGAGATCGACGGCGACGAAATCCGCCGGACGCCCCGCAGCCAGCACCCCGCCGTCAAATCCCAGCGACTCTGCCCCGCCGGTCGTCGCATATTGGAACAGTCGCTGCGACAAGTTCTTGCCACCGATCTCATCGAGCACCGCGCGCTTCTGATTTTGTAACCGTAGATGATACTCAAGCTGGCGCGCGTCCTCCAGCGGATCGATCTGCGTCTGGCTGTCCGACCCGAACGCAAAGCGGATTCCCCGCGCCGCAGCCTTGGCCGCGTCGATGATGCCGTCGCCCAGGTTTCTCTCCGTCGTTGGACACGAACAGATCGCCGTATCCGCCTTTGCCAGCGCGTCCATCTCCTTATCTGTCACGTGAATCGCGTGCACCAGCGTCGTCTTCGCCGTCAACAACCCGCGCTGCGCGAACAGCTCCACGGGAGTCGCCCCGTATTCGCGCCGGCACGCTTGCAGCTCTCCCACCTGCTCTGCAGCGTGCATGTGCACTGGCAGATCGCGCTCCCGCGCCCAGCCAACGATCTCTTCAAGCTGTTTCAACGGCACCGCGCGGATACTGTGCGGCGCAACCCCCAGCCACGCCTTCTCCGATCCCGCCAGATCCAGGTCCAGCGCTGCCGTATTCGCCAGGTACTCTTCCGGCGTCTCATAGAACCGCCGTTGTCCTTCGTGCGGAGGCAACTCAAATCCCGCGCGCGCATACGCCACCCGCAGCAACGCAATCCGCAATCCAACCGACTCCGCCGCCGCAATAATCTTCTTTGCCAACAGATTTGGATCGTCGTACGCCCGCCCATCCTGCGCGCGATGCAGATAATGAAACTCGCCGACCGTCGTCGTGCCGGCCATCACCATCTCCAGAAACGCCATCCGCGCCACGCGATACACATCCTCCGCATCGACACTCAGCGCCGCGCGATACATCGGCTCGCGCCACGACCAGAAGTCATCGCCGCCTACGCCTCGTGTCTCCGTGCGCCCGCGAATCAGCCTCTGAAATGTATGCGAGTGCGCATTCACGAAACCTGGCAAAATCGCCTTGCCCCTCAAGTGCGTAACCGGATGCTCCCCCTCCTCACCCGGTCCAAGCACCTTCGAGATGCGCCCGTCGTCTCCAACCAACAGCCCGCAATCCGCGTGGAACTCGCCGTCGATGAAGATCAGATCAGCCCGATATACCTGCGGCATCGTTATGCCTTCGTCGGCCGGATATGCAGTTCGCGCAGTTGCTGCTCGCTGACCGCACTGGGAGCATTGGCCATCAGATCAATCGCCTTTGCCGTCTTCGGAAATGCGATTACCTCGCGCAGGCTCGCCGCGCCGGTCAGGATCATGATGATGCGGTCCAGTCCCAACGCGATCCCACCATGCGGAGGCGTCCCGTACTGCAGCGCATCGAGGAAGAATCCAAAGCGCAGCTTGGCCTCCTCGTCCGACATGCCCAGCGCACGGAAGATCTGCCCCTGAATATCCTGCCGATGAATACGAATCGAGCCCGACCCAAGCTCCATGCCGTTCAGCACGATATCGTAGGCCAGCGCGCGCACCGCTTCCGGATCTGACTCCATGCGCCCCGCAATCAGATCGTCTTCGTGCGGCGAGGTGAACGGATGATGCGCAAATGTCCAGGTCTGGGTCTGCTCATCCCACTCGAAAAATGGGAAGTCCGTAACCCAGAGAAATTTGTAATCGTCTGCGTTACCTTTCTTCTCAAAAGCACCGTGCTTGTCCTGGAACCGCTTTGCCAGGTCGAGTCTCAACTGGCCGACCTTCTTGTAGATCCACAGCCGATCCTTCGCCGGTGCGGCGATCCCGGGCTTCGGCGTAATCACCACGTTCAGGTCTCCCGGAGCAAGCGCACTCTGATCGAATGCCTTCAGCTCATCGGATAGCTTCTCGCTGATCTTGTCGGCCAAGCCAGCAAATGCATCGCTGGTGCGCAGTCGCGCGATGTCGAGAACATCCAGGCCGGAATCGCCGAGGCTGGCTCGAATATCGCCGGTGAGCGCCTTTCGAGCTGTGCCGGAAAGCTCACCAACGCGCGGAATCGTGAAACCGAGCACCGGCAGCCCCTGCTCGATTTTGAGCGCGGTGCGCAGCTCAGGCGTAAGCTCCTCGGTCAGGTCGACCATGGCGGCCAAACGCAGGTCCGGCTTGTCGATGCCATAACGGCGAATAGCCTCGTCATACGTCATCCGCGGAAAAGGCGCGCTGATCTGTTCGCCAGTGACCTCAAAGGCCGCTTTGAGAAATCCCTCGACCACGGCGAAAACCGTCTCCTGCTGCGGAAACGTCATCTCTAAATCTATTTGCGTGAACTCCGGTTGCCGGTCCGCGCGCAGATCCTCATCGCGAAAGCAACGCGCAATCTGGAAATACCGGTCCATGCCGGAGATCATCAGGATCTGCTTGAAGATCTGCGGAGACTGCGGCAGCGCATAGAACTCGCCCGGATGCACACGGCTCGGCACCAGGTAATCGCGCGCCCCTTCGGGCGTTGACCGCGTCATGAACGGCGTCTCAATCTCCAGAAATCCCTGGCCCGACAGATACTCGCGCACCGCCAGCGCCACCTTGTGCCGGATCTCGAAGTTCCGCTGCATCTCCGGCCGCCGCAGGTCGATGTAGCGATACTTCAGTCGCACCTCTTCGTTGCCGATCGCCTCTTCCGCCGGCGAAAACGGAGGCACCTTCGCATCGTTCAGAATGCGCAGCTCTTCGGCAACCACCTCAATCTCACCGGTCGCCATTTTCGGATTGATCACATCCTTGCCGCGCAGCCGCACCTTGCCGATCGCCGCGACGACATACTCGGGCCGCGCCTGCTCCGCCTTGGCATGCGCCGCCGCGCTCAGCTCGTTGTCCAGCACCACCTGCGTGATGCCGTAGCGGTCGCGCAGATCGAGAAAAATCAGATTGCCGTGGTCGCGCCGCCGGTTCACCCAGCCAAGCAGTACAACGGATTTGCCCGCGTCCGCGGCGCGCAATTCGCCGCAGTTATGTGTGCGCGTCAGTGTGCCTAAAAAGTCAAGTGTCACAGTCTTTCTATTGTACTTTGCGAGCGGTTACAGGCACTTTGTGCTTTGGCGTGAAGGCGACTCAGCAATTTAAGACGGCCGTCAGGAGCGTAGCAAGGATTCCTTGTTTCCTTGTATCATGGAATCATGCTTGCGAAGAAGACCTCAAAGAATCAGATCACTCTCCCAAAGACGGTGGTTACCCGTTTCCCTGGCGTCGACTACTTCGAGGTGAGCACGAATGGAGAGTGCATTGTATTGCGACCGCTGCAGCGGAGCCGCGCCGGCGAGGTGCGCGCCCGGCTTGAGAAGCTCGGTATCGATGAGCACGATGTAGCAGCGGCGATTTCCTGGGCGCGCAAGAGCAAGTGAGCCGCCACGTCGTTTTTGATACATCGACAGTAGTATCCGCTCTCTTGTTTAAGAGTGGCCGCTTGTCCTGGCTCCGCCTTCACTGGCGTGGAGGTGTCTGCCAGCCTCTTGTTTCCCGCGCTACCACCCTTGAACTCACCCGCGTGCTCGAATACCCGAAGTTCAACCTGTCCCTGGAAGAGCGCCGCGAACTGTTGGGCGAATATCTTCCCTACTGCAGGATCATTGAACAGGTGAGGAAATGTCCGGTCCTGTGCCGCGACGCCAAGGATCAGCCTTTTCTCGATCTCGCCCACACTGCCAAGGCAGATGCGCTGGTCACCGGCGACCGCGACCTGCTGATCTTATCCGGCCAAACCTCATTTCACATCGTCACGTCGGAAGCGTACCGTCAGGAATTCCAGCGGCACATGTCTAATGAGTAGCTGTCCTATCCGCCGAGCGCCTTCACCAGCTCTCCCCGCGCCACCTTCACCTGTTCGCCGCTCGCAAAATCCTTCACTGTCAGGATACCCGACTGCATCTCGTCCTCACCCAGCAACACGATCTTCCGCGCCAGCTTGTTGGCAATCTCAAACGACTTCTTTAGCCGGAACGATCCATCCCCGAGCTCCACGCGCAGCCCCGCGCGGCGCAACTCGCGCGCCAACTCCAGCGCAGCGGGATTCAGCTCCATAGATAGTGGCGCAATGAACGCATCCGCCAGCTCCGCCTTCTGCTCGCGCATCGCCTGCAGAGTCAGGATCAGCCGGTCCTCGCCGATCGCAAACCCGATCCCCGGAGCCTTCGGCCCACCAAGAATCTCGCTCAGTCCGTCATAGCGGCCACCACCGAGCAGCGCATTCTGTGCGCCCAGGCCGCCGTGCGTAAACTCAAACGTCGTCCGCGTGTAGTAGTCGAGGCCTCGCACCAGTCGCGGATTCACATGATACGCAACCCCACACCTATCCAGCGCCGCCAGCACCGCCGCAAAGTGCGCCCTCGAGCCCTCATCGAGATAATCCGCGATCTTCGGCAGCCCGTTGATGATCTCCTGATCGCCTTCGTCCTTTGAATCCAGCACGCGCAGCGGATTCGTCTCCGCCCGCCTCTGGTTGTCCTCGCACATCCTGTCCTTCACCGGAGCCAGCGCCTCGCGCAGCGCCGCCACATACCGCGCCCGATCCGTCGCCGACCCGACCGAATTGATCTCCAGCCGCCAGCCTTCGATGCCCAGCTCATCGAGAAACGCCGCCAGCATCTCCAGTACTTCTGCGTCTCTTAAAGGAGACTCCGACCCGGCACTCGGCGGCCCGATCACCTCCGCGCCAATCTGCCAGAACTGCCGATAACGTCCCTTCTGCGGACGCTCCCGCCGAAACTGCGGCCCGATGTAGTAGAGCTTCTGCAAGAGGCCCGTCTCGCCCAGCTTGTGCTCGATGTAGGCCCGCACCACGCCCGCCGTGTTCTCGGGTCTTAGCGTTAGCGATCGGGAGACAAAGCTAGCCTGCTCGGTTACCGGGAACCCATGCTTCTTAAAGTCCAGCATTCTGCCCTCTGCCAAGGCTTTTTGTGTGTACTCCGCTGGAAGCCTGTCCCGATCCTCCCAGGTGTACATCTCCTTCGAGACGATGTCGGTCTCCTCGCCGACACCGCGCGCGAAGAGTTCGGTTCGCTCAAAGACGGGCGTGCGAATCTCGCCGAAGTTGTAGCGCGCAAACACGCGCCGGGCGGTCGCTTCCACGTGGTTCCAGAATTCGGTTTCCGGCGGCAGTAGATCGCGTGTGCCGCGAACGGCTTTCAGGGTACTCATCGTTGCAGTTAGGCCTAAGTTTCAGAGTATCAGGACGCAGGTCGCCCGGACCCCAACGCACCGCACCTCGACTACTCTGAAGCTATGCGCCTCTTCATCGGCATCGGCCTGCCCGCTCCTGTCGCAGACGAACTGGCGAGATCGGCGCCCAAACTCATCCAGACCTCCGGCTCGAAGATCCGCTGGACACCGCCCGCCAACATGCACATCACCCTCAGCTTCCTCGGACAGGTGCACGAAGCCCGCCTCGACGTCATCCAGCAGGCGCTCGCCACCATACGCGGCCCACACATGAAGCTTGCACTCGACGGCTTCGGCACCTTCGAGCGCGCCGGGGTCCTCTACGCCAACATAGCGCCGTCACCGGCACTTGCAGCTCTCGCCGAACAGGTCGTCTCCGCCATGCAAGCCATCGGCTTCCCTCGCGAAGACCGTCCCTACTCCCCGCACGTCACCCTCGCCCGCACCCGCGATCGCCTCCGCCTGCGCTCTGAAGCAAAAGACGACCCCGCCTTCCACGCAGCCTTCGAAGCTCGCGAATTCCGTCTCTATCAAAGCCTCACGCTGCCCGGCGGCGCGCAGTACGAAGTCCTGCGCAGCTTCCCTCTCAATTGAACCAAGGCCCGTTATGCTTAATCCATGTCGAAGAAGAAGTGGACCGCCGTCGACCGTTACATCTCCGAAACGCTGATCCCCGCCGATCCCGTGCTCGAAGCTGCACTCACCGCCAGCACCAAAGCCGGACTTCCCCCCATCGCCGTCGCCCCCAATCAGGGCAAATGGCTCATGATCCTCGCCCAGGCCATCGGCGCGCGCTCCATCCTTGAGATGGGCAGCCTCGGTGGGTATTCCACCATCTGGCTCGCCCGCGGCCTGGCCGGCGGCGGCAAGCTTATAACGCTTGAGGCTGATCCGAGACACGCCGAAGTCGCCCAGGCAAACATCGCCCGTGCCGGCTTCGCCGGTAAAGTCGAACTCCGCCTCGGCAAGGCCCTCGACACCTTGCCCCAACTTGCCGCCGACGGCCTCGGTCCTTTTGATTTGATTTTTATCGACGCCGATAAGGGCAACTACCCCGGCTACCTCGAATGGGCCGTCAAGCTCTCCCGCCCGGGCACAGTGATCATCGGAGACAACGTCGTACGCGACGGTGACGTCATCGACGCCACCAACACCGACCCCTCCGTCCAGGGTGTGCGTCGCATGAACGAGATCATCGCCGCCGATCCGCGCCTCACCGCGACCGCCATCCAGACCGTCGGCAGCAAGGGCTACGACGGATTCATGATCGCCATCGTCAAAAATCCGGAGTAACTTCGAACTACGCCGCCGAGCAGAGAATCCCATGAGCCAATACCCGCCGCCCACCGTCATCGTCGCCAGCACCAAAAGCGTTCTCCTCTCGCTTGTCCTGACCTTCTTCTTCGGACCCCTCGGCATGCTCTACAGCACCATCTGGGGCGCGCTCGTCATGATCGTCCTCTCGGTGCCGGCTTTCATCGTCACCCTGGGACACGCAGCCTTCCTCATCTGGCCCATCTCCATGATCTGGGGAGCCTGGGCCGCGCACAGCTACAACCAGCGCCTCCTGCGCCGCGCCGGAATCTGATCTATCCCGTCCAATAGCACGGAGCAATTTCCCGAAGAAGCAATGGACACAGTACTCATCCGCCCCGCCCGCCCCTCCGACTGTTCGGAGATATCCCGGATGCGTGCCGCGCTCTGGCCTCGAATCATCCGCCGACGAACATGCAGGCGAGCTGCTGCCGATTCTCGAAGGCACTCCCTCCTTTCCATTCCCTCTGGTGAACCTCGTCGCCGAGGCATCGGGTCAGCTCGTCGGTTTCTTAGAGGCCGACCTGCGCTCCCACGCCGACGGCTGCGACCCTTCCCACGCTGTCGGCTTCATCGAAGGATGGTACGTCGACCCTGACTGGCGCGGACAGGGCATCGGCCGAAAGCTGCTCTCCGCAGCCGAGGAGTGGGCGCGCAGCCACGGCTGCCGCGAGATGGCCTCCGACACCTGGATCGACAACCAGCTCTCCCAGCGCGTCCACGACGCAGCGGGATTCACCGTCGTCGACCGCTGCGTGCACTACCGGAAGAGCCTCTAAAACCAGCTCGCCATAATCACGGCAGCTTCGCCAGCTCGTCACAAGCCGGTTTGAATCCGCCGTCGCAGGACTGCCTGAACAGGGCGCGGGCCCGCCCGAAGTCCTGGGGGCCGCCCAGACCGATTTCGCAGAGCCTGCCCAGCCAGCTGCAGCCGACCATTTCTCCGCCGTTGCAGGCCTGCCCGTAAAGAGTGCGCGCCTGCGCAGGATCCGGAAGCGTACCCTGGCCGTTTTGATAGAGCGAACCGAGCGCCGCGCACCCCAGCATGAACCCGCCGTCGCAGGCCTTCCTGAAGAAAGTGCGCGCCTGTTCGTAGTCCTGCGCCCCGCCCTGGCCGTTCAGATAGAGCATGCCCAGCGCCGAACATCGCGCCATGGATCCCGCCGCGGATTCCCCCTTGGATCCTGTAGACCCGCCGTTGCAGGCCTTCTTGTACAGAGCCCGCGCCGTTGCATAGTCTCTCGATCCGCCCAGACCTTTTTCGTAGAGCTGGCCAAGATTACCGCAGCTCTCTATGCTTCCCCATTCGCAGGCCTGTTTGTCCAGCAGGCGCGTCTGCTTGTAGTCCTGCTCGACGCCGCCATAGCCGTAAAAGTAGAAATCGCCGAGCAGCCCGCACGAATCTGCGTTGCCGAGGTTGCACGCCTTCTCGAGCAGAGGCTTGGCTTCCGCGTATCGCTTTTGATCGAATAACGCACGCCCCGCCCTCGAACTCTGCGGAGCGATGATGGTCGGCCCAGCCTCGGGAGTCTCGCCGGGCGTCGGGGTTGCGACCGGGCTCTGGCTCTGCTGCGGAATCGCGGCCGCCGCCAGGCTAAGCACGGCCATCAGAGCAGCCGCAGCGAACACGCCTCTGTGCATCAGGCTCACGGAACACCCCACAGAACACATCCGGAGCAGTCTCCAGCGCTCGGCCAATCCGCTCTCTGATCTGGAAAGCCTGCTCGCAGACTGGATCGCTCTTCATCAGTCTATCTCGCCTGGCATTAGTGATCCAGAGTGAGGCAGGAGGCATAAGCATGGCACCGTTATCCGCTCCTGCTCGGTCAGCCCTCGCACCGCAGTCCTATAATTCGTGATGTCATGAAAGCCACCGCCCTCTGCCTGCTTGTCCTTTCCTCCGCTGCGTTCGCCCAATCCTCACATCCCATGCCGATGAACTCGGCGCCCGCCCCCAACGAGAAGCTCGGCACAGTCTCCTTCGCCGTATCCTGCTCACCGGAAGTACAGGCCTCGTTCAATCGCGGAGTCGCCCTGCTTCACGACTTCTGGTACGAGGAGGCCGGACCGCAATTCGAGCGCATCGCCAAGGCCGATCCCAGCTGCGCCATGGCCCACTGGGGAATCGCCATGAGCAAGTTCCACCAGATCTGGGACCGTCCCGACGAAGACACCATGAAGGCTGGCTGGGAGGAAATGCAGAAAGCCCAGTCGCCCGCCGCGAAGACGCCGCGCGAGCGCGCCTACATCGCCGCGCTGGCTGCTTTTTACAAGCCCGGCAAGCAGGACTTCATTGCCCGCGTCACCGCCTACTCCGACGCGATGGGCGCGATCTACAAGCAGTACCCCGACGACGTCGATGCCGGCGCCTTCTACGCGCTCTCGCTGCTCGCCGCCGGATCACCCGACGACACCAGCCTCACCCAGAATCGCAAGGCGATGGCCGTGCTCACGCCGCTCTTCGCGAAGTACCCCGACAATCCCGGCGTCGTCCACTACATCATCCACTCCTGCGACAACCCGCCCATGGCCCATGATGGCCTCGCCGCCGCCGACCGCTACGGCATCATCGCCGCCTCCGGCCCCCACGCCGTCCACATGTCGGGACACATCTACGCCCGCCTGGGCATGTGGCCGCAGGACATCGACTCCCAGCTCGCATCCATCAAGGCCTCAGAAGCAGCCGAGGCCCGCGGCGAAAGCGGCATCATGGATGAGCCGCACTCCTACGACTTCCTGATGTACGCCTACCTGCAGAGTGGCCAGGACGCCAGCGCCAAAGAGGTCGTCGAGAAGATGCCTGCCGTATTGGAACGGATCAAGTCCATGCCGGGTGGGCATGATATGGCCTACATGGTTCCTTATTACCAGAGCGAATTCCCTGTCATGTACACGCTCGAAATGCGCGATTGGCCAACCGCCTCGGCACTGAAACCTGCACCCGGCGCCCAGCCCGCCTTCGAGACCCAGACATGGTGGGCGCGCGCCATCGCCGATGGCCATCTCCGTCACGCCGAGCAGGCGAAGGCCGATCTCGCCAAGTATGACTCCCTCATGGTCGAGGTCAAAAAAGGAGACCACGCCTTCATCGCCGATTCCACCGGGGCTCGAATCACCCGCAATGAGATCGCAGGCTGGACAGCCTTTGCCGCAGGCCAGAACGACGACGCGCTGAAGCAGATGCGTGCCGCCGCCGACCTGCAGGACAAAGTCGGCCAGGGCGAGGTCGATATCCCGGCGCGCGAGATGCTGGCCGACATGCTGCTCGAACTGCACCAGCCGCAACAGGCGCTGGCCGAGTACCGCATCGCCCTCAAGCTCAGCCCCAACCGCTTCAACGGCCTCTACAATGCCGGAGCCGCGGCCGAAGCTGCTGGAGACAAACCGGCCGCCGCTGAATACTACGCAGCGCTGCTCAAATCAACCGGCAACGGCGCAAACTCATCGCGGCCGGAAATGGCGCACGCGAAGAGCTTCGTCGAATCAGAACAGGTCGCAGCAAACTAACTCTGACTGATCACTTGAGGCTACCTGCTATCAATGCTCTCGTATCAGGGCACGGCTTCAGCCGTGCCACAGAGCTTTGACAAGAACTGGGCTTTAGCCCCTGAGGTTTTCAGAACGGTGGCCCACTCAAGCTTTTGGCTTGAGTGGGGTAGTTCAAATGCGGTAGCTCGAAACTGGACTAGTCCCGCGACATTGGAGCCCCAGTTGCGCCGAAGGTGCCTGCGCCTGGACGGCTAGCCTGCCTGGACGGCCAGTCCCCTACTTCCACTCCCAGATCTTCGAGGTGGTGTTGCCCTCCGGATCTGTTTCGAACTCGAAGGCTCCGCAAACGTTGTTCATGCGCGCCATCTTCTGCGAGTCAGTCCGGAAGTAGATCATGCCGCGATAGCTGACCGAGCCGCCGGGGCCAAACTTGCCCAGGCCCGACCCGATCCAGGTGATCCCATCACCATCCGCGGTGATGACCAATCCCTGGCCGTGTCCGAAGATCGATCCGTCGGTGCGTACCATTGAGGTATAAGTTCCCGTTTCGTTGGTGGCAACTCCCAGCAACGTGCCCACTGACTCGAAGGTTACTTCCGCTGATGGTGGTTCAATCGACAAGATCCGCCGCACAATTCTCTTGCCTTTGCCTTCGCCGATTTGATCGCCGAGCATTCTTTCGTCTCCCGTTCTGTCGGTCGTCGGGGACACGGCTCTCAGACTTGTTGGATTTGTTGCGTCCGTAACTCTCGATTTCCCGGCTCTAAGTTGTCAAGTGATAAATCTGACAGGTCTGGAGCCCAACAAATCCTTAGCGTCCAGCATCAAACACAACCCTGAGCCCTGAGCCCTGAGCCCTGAGCCCTGAGCCCTGAGCCCTGAGCCCTGAGCCCTGAGCCCTGAGCCCTGAGCCCTGAGCCCTGAGCCCTGAGCCCTGAGCCCTGAGCCCTGAGCCCTGAGCCCTGAGCCCTGAGCCCTGAGCCCTGAGCCCTGAGCCCTGAGCCCTGAGCCCTGAGCCCTGAGCCCTGAGCCCTGAGCCCTGAGCCCTGAGCCCTGAGCCCTGAGCCCTGAGCCCTGAGCCCTGAGCCGAGCCGAGCCCTGAGCCCTGAGCCCTGAGCCCTGAGCCCTGTCAGTCCAGAGGCAGGAAGTACTGCGTCCCCTTGATCGGCTCCGACAGCCGCTTCATCAGCATCTGCAGATCGCGGTTGTTGTGCACAAAATCGATGTCCGACGTGTTCACGACCAGCATGTCGCTCCCCGTGTAGTGAAAGAAGAAGTGCTCGTACGCCTCCACCACCTGCTCGATATACGCATCGCTGATCGCCCGCTCGCCCGCCACGCCCTTGCGCTTCAGCCGCTGCTTCAGCACCTCGGGAGAGGCCTGCAGATAAATCACCAGATCGGGCGACGGCACCTGCTCGCGAAACATCTGGTAGTAGCGGTTGTAGAGATCAAGTTCGGCATCCGACAGATTCACATACGCAAACAGCTTGTCCTTCTCAAAGAGATAGTCAGACACAACAGGAACGTCGCCGCCGGCGAGGCCCCGCATCTGCTCATAGCGCTCCATCAGAAACCAGAGTTGCGTCGCAAATCCCATCCCCGGCTGCGCCAGGTAAAAGCGATCGAGAAAGGGATTGTCCTCCGGCTCCGCCACCCTGCGCGCATGCAGCGTCTCGGCGAGCAGCTGCGCCAGTGTCGACTTGCCCACGCGCAGCGGCCCCTCGACAGCGATAAAACGCGGCGGTCCAAACAGGTTGGCCATCACCGCTCAATCTTACCTCAAGAGCGAAGAAAATACGAAGATATCAGACGAGGCCCAGACGAACTCAGCCCAGACGAACTCAGACGCCATGAGCGTCCCTCGTGGAACCTGCTATTGCTGGTAGACCAGCTTAGGTCCGCCGACCTGCTTCGCCTTGAGGTCGACATCCACCTCGACGCGGTCGGCGATCTTGATGAACGGGATGCCGCTGTTCATCCCATAGTCCTTGCGGTCGAAGGCCATGATTCCCTTGATCGTGCCTGAACCTGTGCCCTTGCCGGTAATCGCCACGTGCAGGGTCTCCGGCTTGGAGACGCCGCGTATCGTGAAGTTCCCCGTCACGTCGAAGGTGGTTGGGCCGGTCTGCACCGTTTTGGTTGATTTGAACGTAATGTAGGGATCCTGCTCGACGTCAAAGAAGTCCTTGCTCTTCAGCTTGCCGTCCTTCATGCCGCTTCCGGTATTCACGCTGGCCGCGTCAATCCTGATGTCCAGAACGCCCTTGGTGACATCCCGTGACGGAAATTTAAGAGAGGCGGTCCATTTGTCGAATGTGCCGTCGATCGCCACCGATGCTTTCACATCGAACTTGATCGAGCTTTGAACCGGTGTGACCACGAAGACTGGTCCCTGGTCGCCGGCGAGGGGCGCAAGCGCGGCGGATGCTAGAAGGCAGAGGGCGGCGAGTCGCATGCGGAATTCTGGCCGTTAAGGCGCGCGGTGTCAACATGCAAACCTGTCACCGCTGGCAGAGGGCGCGGAACTTCTGCTGACGCCCTCCCGTATCCGCCTCCACCGAAGTTGTTTCGGAGGAACCCAGCCATGTCGACGCCAACCATCCGGCTCAACACTCCGGCCATCCCCTGGTGGATCACCGCCGTCGTCCTCCTCGGCGCTCTCCTCACCGCAACAGGCGCAATCCTGGCCCTCCTTCACCCGGCCATGCTGGTCTCTCCACACGACGAGATCAACGCAGCCGTTCGCGTTTACGCCGGATATCTCACCGCGCGCAACGGTGCGCTCGCATTCATGCTGCTTGTCCTGCTCGGTCTCCGCGCCCGCCGTGCTCTCGGCAACCTGATGGTACTGATCGCCCTGATTCAGATTCTGGACGCCTGCATCGACTGCTTCGAGGGCCGATGG
The DNA here is from genome assembly GCA_963725225.1 of uncultured Acidobacteriaceae bacterium. Classification (GTDB taxonomy): domain Bacteria; phylum Acidobacteriota; class Terriglobia; order Terriglobales; family Acidobacteriaceae; genus Silvibacterium. The sequence continues at coordinate 82,237 of CAVRXY010000006.1, read as the reverse complement.
ATGATCGTGCCCGGAGTCCTCGTCTTCGGCCTGGTCTTCCTCATCGCCGCCGCCTGTCTCTCCGGCTATCCCTTCTGGCGCTCTCAGGCGTGGATGGAATAAGCAACCGTCCAGCATCGCCAACATCGCAGGGTCACAACACTTGGCATGACTCAGTGCGCCCTCTGCAGGCCCCCGCTTTGCAAGCACCGCGCTCAGAGCCCCGCCTTTGCAGACCAGTGATGGCCCTTTTTCGCCCCTGCTTTCGCAATTCCAAGTAGGAGGCGATTATGACACCCGAATTCGAAAGATACGACTACCGCCACCTCGTTGGCAGCCCCGCGAGCGGCAACGAAAGGGAGTTCGACGCCGAACGCTTCGATGAACTACTCACCGACGACGACCGCAAACTGCTCCAATACGGATTGCAAATCTCGTGGTGGGCTTACTCGGACATCAACATGAGACCGTCCCCTCAAGCTTAGTGGTAACGCGATCTATGATGATGTCCACAGCGAACAAACCTGGCACCCTGTTAACCATGCAGGTGTGCTTCGTATCAGGGCACGGCTTTAGCCGTGCCGCAAATTGATGATTGATTCTTGCGCTTCAGCCCCTGCACGCCCTTTCCTGTCACGAATCCCGACTCCGCCCAGCCCTGTACAGCCAAGCCTCGCATCTCACATGATGATTGACAGGGATGAGGAGATCAAATGTCACAACCCACGGAAGCACATGGCGACCCCAGCAAAAGCGGTGAACACCACAGCAACGTCAGCGATGAGTCCAGACCGACACTGAATGTTGATCTTGGGCCATCGGAAGCCACGGACAAAGCCCAGGACGAACGCCTTGAGATTCTGATCAAAAGCGACTTAACCTCGTAATCCGGGGAGCGGCGACTGGCTCACCGTCGGCGGATACTTCTTCGCCGCCATGTGGTCCACCCTCGCAGGCCTTCCTGACGCCGACCGTTCCGGGGCGGCCTGCCTCATCCCATTGCTCGGGACTGATCTCAAGATAGAATGGCGGCCATGAACAGGCACGCAAGGCAGTTCGTCTTCCTATTCGGCACGATTCTGGTAACGGGGCCCGTAACCCACGCCTTTGCGCAATCGGCAGAGGAGCAAGCTGTGCTGGCGCCGATCCATGCGATGTTTGATGGGATGTCAAAACGAGATGCCGCGGCCATCAAGGCGCCCACGCTGCCGGGAGGCACGATGGTGTTGATGCGCGATGGCAAGCCCGCGCAGATGACCTTTGAAGCTTTCGCGGAGCGCGTAGGTAAGCCCGGTACGACACAGATTGAAGAACGCATTCACAATCCACTGATCCGGATCGATAACGATCTCGCCGTCGTGTGGGCGCCGTTCGACTTTCTGGTCGATGGGAAAATCGATCACTGCGGAACAGACCTGTTCAATCTGGTCCGCGTGGACGGAAGATGGATAATCGCGAGCGTTGCCGATACCGGTACGAAGTCCTGCTCCGCGAAATAAAGGTTTGCGCCTCGGGTAGCACAGCACGAATTGAATCGCTATTACTGACGTGAAGCCCGTTAATCCTTAGTATCCTTCCACCATGCCGGAGCACGCATCAGATCGTCGGATAGAAAGCACTCGCGAAGCCATTGAAACAGCGGCGACAGATCCTGCTCAGATTTCAGCCCGTGTTGCACTGGCAAAGTTCACCGCGCAACTCTTTGACAAAGTTGGTACCGTATTGCACTTGTCTGGGCACATCGTTGGACCTGACAGGAAATCTGGCGCGTCTCCTTTCGGGCATGGTTCTGATGAGACAGTTGCCATTTCACTGCTGCTACGAATCGCATCTCAATTGATCTCAGCCAGCACCGATCTGTTCTTAGACGGCAGGGCCTACGCTGCAGCGGCTCTAATTCGACAGATGGTCGAGGTCGAGTATCTAGCATGGGCCTTCGAAACCCGAAACCACGATGCTGAACGTTGGCTGAGAAGCAGCAAGGACGAAAGGCAAGAATTCTTCACACCCGCCAAGCTCAGAAAAGCTGCTGGCGAGCGGTTTCGCAGCAAAGACTACGGATATCACTGTGAGTTGGGTGGTCATCCAGTTCCGACCTCGGCGATTCTTCTCAACGATCAGGTATCTGTTGCGCAGATGCTTCTATCCGATTCGCTCGGCCATGCTGGGCGGATATGGGATCACCTCGTACGCTGGGCACGCTTACAAAATGAGCCCTCCATTCTCAAACATGCTGCTGAAATGAGTTCGAGGTTTGCTAACTGGAAATCCAAAGACGCGCTGGTCGATCTTCCTCCACCGCCGTAGTTCTGCAGTTGCAGATTCTCAATAGGTAACGATAATCGGTTTCTCGGAAGTGATGCCTGCATGAAAAGCCTGCGCTCCGCGAGTTTCGTAACAGCCTCATACACCTCTCGTCTCCTGGCGATTCTCGGAGGAACGTCGGAGCCGACATGTCCCGAGCGAGCACCCCCTCGTAAACTAATCCCAGTGCTCGCCACCATCACCACCGCAGCCGCGGCCACCGGCCTCACCATCGGCGGATACTTCTACGCCGCCATGTGGCCCACCTCGCAGATCTTCGGCCGAACCATCCTCGCCGGACGCGACCCCAACGAATACGCCCTCACCTACGACGACGGGCCCAACGACGCCTGCACCGAGCAGCTTCTCGAACTCCTCGCCCGCCACAACGTCCGCGCTACCTTCTTCCTCATCGGACGCTTCGTCCGCGAGCGCCGCGACCTCACCCGCCGCATCCACGCCGCCGGTCACCTCATCGGCAACCACACCTTCACCCACCCCGTGCTGCTCTTCAAGCCGCCATCGCGCGTCCGCGAAGAACTCGCCTCCACGAACGCCGCGATCGAAGACGCCATCGGCGCAAAGGTCAGCTACTTCCGCCCGCCCCACGGAGCCCGCCGTCCGGATGTATTGAGAGCCGCCCGCGATCTCGGCCTCACGCCCGTCCTCTGGAACGCGATGGGCTACGACTGGAAGCCCGGCCTCGACCCCGCAACCATCCTCGCCAATCTCGACAAGGGAATCCGCCGCAACCGAAGCCGTGGCCACGGATCGAACCTGCTTCTCCATGACGGCGGCCAGGCCTCCATCGGCCAGGACCGCAAAGCTAGTATCGAAGCAACCGCGACCCTGCTCGCCCGCGCGCAGCAGCGAACAAATCCGCTTCGTGACAGTCGACGCCTGGAACCAAGCTCGGAACACCAGCCGGAATCACGACGCGCAACAGAAATAATCGCGCCACGACCGCAACTTTATTTCCTGTTTTCTCCTCGCAACTTGGTCTCCATGGCAGCGTTCATCTGCATGAGTACAACGCAACGGCATTTTCGGAATCGCTGTATCCGGAATGGATTTATCTGGGACGCACAGCTCTGAAGTCGACACGGCCATCAGGCAGGGCGACCGGCAATGGGCCTCCAGGGAACACGGAAAATTCCGAAAATGCCGAAGGAGAACGCACTCTATGCAACGTTCAAAGTTTTTCCTCGCCATCGCCGCTCTCGCACTGCCCACCCTGCCCGCACAGGCGCAGTATTATCCGCCGCCGCGCACGCGGCCCTCAGCTTTCTATCTCGGCAAAGCTCACGTCGACGGACGCAACGACCACGACGACATCAAAGTCGGCCGCTACGAGGGTCGTTTCCACTCCGTGCTGCTGCAGGTGCACAACGCGCCGATCCTCTTTGACCATGTGGTCCTCCACTACGGAGACGGCGCCGCCGAATCCCTCCCCGTCAACCGCTTCATCCCGCCCGGCGGAAACAGCCAGTGGATCGTCCTGCCCGGAGGCGAACGCGTCATCCACAGCCTTGAGCTCTGGTACAGCCGCGCCCGCCCCGAGGACCCCAACCGCCCCGAAGTCGAACTCTACGGCGCCCCGTAACTAACCCCATCTGAGCCCTGAGCCCTGTGCCCTGTGCCCTGATCCCTGAGCCCTGAGCCCTGCTCCCTGTCTTTAGTTGGCGGAGAATTTCGGCCAACTCGCTACAATTGAAATAGGGGAAGCAAAAAGGCCCGGCTGCCAGTGCAGTCGGGCCTTTGCTGCATAGAGTCGTGCAAGCTGAACAGAATCAATGGCGGAGTTCGTAAGTCGCCTGTTTTCAATGAGCGTCTGTAACTCACTTATTTTCTATTAAGTACCGGCAACTTATTTGTTTTCTATTAACTAGCGAGCCGGCCTCTATGAAACCTTTTAGAATCTATGAATTGCGTACACACGTCGGGGGGGGGGAGGGGGGTAGTGGATACCAGGTTCAGGCTGAAGCCGACACCGCCGCAAATGCCTCTCGCGCTGCCACCACCGTCTGCCGGATGTCTTCCATCGTGTGCGCCGTCCCCAGGAAAACCGCCTCGTACTGCGACGGGGGCAGCCACACCCCTTGGTCCAGCATCGCCCGATGGAACCGGCCAAACGCCGCGGTATCCGACATGGCAGCCGTGGCAAAGTCCGTCACTGGCTTGCCGGTAAAGAACCACGTCCACATCGCGCCCACGCGATTGGTCGTCATCGCCACACCTGCCTTCGCCGCCTCGGCGGCAACCGCATCCGCCACCGCCGCGCTCAGCTTCTCCAGCAGCGGATACACGCTATCCCGATGCTCGATCAGATGCCCGACCGTCGCAATCCCCGCCGCCATGGCCAGCGGATTCCCGCTCAGCGTCCCCGCCTGGTACACCGGCCCCAGGGGCGCCAGCATGTTCATAATCTCCGCCCGCCCGCCAAACGCCGCGCACGGCAACCCTCCGCCGACAATCTTGCCCAGCGTCGTCATATCGGGAGTGATCCCGTACAGCTCCTGCGCCCCGCCCAGCGCCAGCCGGAAGCCCGTCATCACCTCGTCGAGGATCAGCACCGCACCTTCCCGCGCCGTGATCTCCCGCAATGCCTTCAGGTACCCCGCCGCCGGAGGAATACACCCCGCATTCCCCACCACCGGCTCCACGATCACGCAGGCAATCTCGCCCTTATGCTTCGCAAAGGCCGCCTCAACCGCCGCGACATCGTTGAAGGGCAGCGCCAGCGTCAGGTGCGCAATCTCCTCCGGCACGCCCGCCGACCCGGGAATCCCAAACGTCGCGACCCCCGACCCCGCCTTCACCAGCAGCCCGTCAGAATGCCCGTGATAGCAGCCCTCAAACTTGATCACGTATTTGCGCCCGGTGAACGCTCGCGCCAGCCGGATCGCCGACATCGTCGCCTCGGTTCCCGAGCTCACGAACCGCATCTTCTCCACCGACGGAAACGCCTTCACCACCAGCTCCGCCAGCTCGCCCTCGGCCGCCGTCGATGCCCCAAAGCTCGCGCTCTTCGCCGCCGCCCGCTGCACCGCCTCCACCGCAGCCGGGTAGGCATGTCCCAGGATCATCGGCCCCCACGACCCGAAGTAGTCGATATACCGGTTGCCGTCCGCGTCCCACAGATACGCACCCTCGCCCCGCTCCACAAACGGAGGCTCGCCTCCCACCGCGCGAAACGCCCGCACCGGCGAGTCCACCCCCCCGGGCAGAAGTTTTTCAGCACGCTGCTGCAGCGCGCGCGAACGAGTCAGTTGTCTGGGCATGAATTCAGTATAGAAGCGCGAACACCTCACCACTTCTTCTGCTCTTCGAGGTAGATCTTCGTGTAGTCCAGATAATTCCGCGCATACTTCAGGATCAGCTCCCGATCGTCCGTCGTAAGATCACGCCGCACCTTCGCCGGAACCCCCGCCACCAACGATCTCGGCGGCACAACCATCCCCTCCGGGACCACCGCCCCGGCCGCAACAATCGACCCCTCACCGACCTTCGCGTTATTCAGAATCGCCGCGCCGATACCGATCAGGCAGGCATCTTCGATCACACATCCGTGCACCGTCGCGTTGTGTCCGATCGTCACATACTCACCAACAATCACCGGATACAGGTGCCGCATCCCGTGCAGCACCGCGCAGTCCTGCACATTCGAGTGCGCGCCCACGCGGATCGAGTGCACGTCCCCGCGCACCACCGCATTCATCCACACGCTGGCATGCTCGCCGAGCACCACATCGCCGATCACCTGCGCCGACACATCGACATAGCAGCTCTCGGGAATGACCGGCGTATGCCCCTGATATGACCGAATCATACTGTCCAGTGTAGCTCTAACTTTGGTACCGAGGTTTGAAAGTGGTTTAGCCGAACTCTCGATTCAATCCTGCATCGAGTGCCTTAACTTAGGTTTGAGGCAAGCAGTCGAGTGAAGGTCCGCGATTTGATGAGGATGATCGAGGAGGATGTCTGGTACCAGGTCGGCCAACGAGGAAGTCACCGCCAATTCAAGCATCCGTCAAAGCCCGGAAAAGTAACAATCGCGGGCCATTCGTCGGCGGATATGGACAAGGGGACGTACAATAACATTCTGAAGCAGGCAGGTCTCAAATGAAGGAATATGCCGTCGTCTTTGAGAAGACTCCGACCGGCTGGAGCGCTTATGCGCCGGACCTGCCCGGCCTCGGAGTTGCAGGAGTGAGCTTCGAAGAGACCGAGCAGTTGATACGCGAAGGCATTGCCTTTCATATCGAAGGTCTGCGCGCCGACGGCGAGCCTGTGCCGGAACCTACCACTCGCGTCATCGAAGTTGCAGTTTCGGCCTGATCGCTGACCCCTGGCGAGCGCCGCCCGAACGCAATCTCCTCCGCCCTCGATCATTTATCCTCAAAAAGATCATGTCCGAGCACGTTTCTGGGGGCATCCCCCTCCTGTCCGGCTACAGCGAAGCCGAACTCGACCAGGCATTTGCCGCCATCTCCCGCGAAGTCGAAGCCTCTTCCGCCGCCCTCGCCACGCCTGAAGCTGTCGAGGCCTTCCGCCTGCAATGGCTGGGCCGCAAGCAGGGCCGCCTCAAGGCCATCAGCGATGCATGGCTCAAGGCCGCCCCCGCCGATGCCAAAAAACTTATCGGCCAGCGCTTCAACACCCTCAAGGCCGAGATCGAGCAGCGCCTCGAGCATGCCGGGGCATCCACCGGTACCAGCGCCCTCGACGCCGAAGCAATCGACATCACCCTCCCCGGCACGCACCGCAAGCTCGGAGCCGAGCACCCCCTCATCAAGACGCAGAACGAGCTCATCGCCATCTTCGCGCGCATGGGATACTCCGTCGGCATCGGCCCCGAAGTCGAAACCGACTACTACAACTTCGAGTCGCTCAACTTCCCCCCAGGCCACCCCGCGCGCGACACCCAGGACACCCTCGTCATCGCCGGCCAGGAGCGCAAGCCGCTGCGCGACCGCCTGCTCATGCGCACCCACACCTCGCCCGTGCAGATCCGCACCATGGAGCAGCAGCCGCCGCCCCTCCGCATCGTCATCCCCGGCAAGGTGCACCGCAACGACGCCGCCGACGCCACCCACTCGCCGATCTTCCACCAGCTCGAAGGCCTCTGCGTCGACACCAACATCACCTTCGCCGACCTCAAAGGCACCCTCGACCACGCCATGAAGGAGCTCTACGGATCCTCCGTCCGCACGCGCTTCTTCCCGTCCTTCTTCCCCTTCACCGAACCCTCCGCCGACGTGCAGATCAGCTGCCCCTTCTGCGGAGGCTCCGGCTGCCGCAAGTGCAAATACTCCGGCTGGATCGAGCTGCTCGGCTGCGGCATGGTCGACCCCTCCGTCTTCGAATTCGCCCGCCTGAAGCAGCCCGCCTACGACCCGAAGAAGATCAGCGGCTTCGCCTTCGGCATGGGCATCGACCGCATCGCCATGATGAAGTACGGCATCACCGACATCAGCCTCATGTACTCGGGAGACCTGCGCTTCCTGGAGCAGTTCGCATGAAAGATCAGTTCGCATGAAAATCCTCACCTCCTGGCTCCGCGAATACTTCCCAGCCTAGCGGCAACCGACCGCCAGCTCGCCGACGACTTACCCTGCGCGGCATCGCCGTCGAAGGTGTCTTCGCCGCTCGTGACGCCAGATCGGCTCGCTCTTCGAGATGGACATCACCACCAACCGCGTCGACGCCATGAACCACTACGGCATCGCCCGCGAAGCGGCGATCATCTACGGGATCGGAGCTGAAGCCCCGATCGACGTGGCTGTTACCCGAGCCAGCAGCCGCGGGACCTGCTTTTCCCGTCACCATCGAAGAGCCCACCCTCTGCGGACGCTTCACCGCCCGCGTCCTCCACGATGTGAAGATCCAGCCCTCCACCGGCATCGTCGCCGAGCGCTTCCGCCTGCTCGAGCAGAAGCCCATCTCCAACGCCGTCGACGCCACCAACTACTGCACCCTCGCCATCGGACAACCCACCCACGTCTTCGATCTCGACAAGCTCGAAGGCGGCATCGTCGTGCGCCGCGCACGCAAGGGCGAAAAGCTCCGCACCTCTGGACGGCAGTCGAGCGCACCCTCGACCCCGACGACCTCGTCGTCGCCGACGAGAAAAGAGCCCACGGCATCGCCGGCGTCATGGGCGGCTGGGACTCGATGATCACCGCCGACACCAGGAACGTCCTCGTCGAAGCCGCGTGGTTCGATCCCGTGACCGTGCGCCGCTCCTCGAAGCGTCACCTGCTCCACACCGACGCATCGCATCGCTTCGAGCGCGGAGCCGACTTCAACGCCCCGCCCGTCGCCTCGGCCCTCGTCAGCCGCATCCTGCTCGAAGCCGGAGGCCATCAGGCCGGCCCGCTCACCGACGTCGTCATCCCTGAAGCCGAAGCCCGCACCGCGAAGCGACCGCCCATTGTCTTCAGCCTTGGCGAAGTCCGCCGCATTCTCGGGCCTACAGAGAACGAGCAAGGCATCACCGCCGAAACCGCCGAGACCATCCTCACCGGCCTCGGCTGCGCGCTTGCGAAGAACGGCCACGCATCGCCCCACACGACGGTGCCGCCTTCATCCCTCGACCCATCCCGTGCGGTTTCCATCGAGTCTGCCGCGGCCTCAACCACCGACAGCCAGTCCTACAACGTCACCCTCCCCAGCTGGCGTCTCGACCTCGAACGCGAGATCGACCTCATCGAAGAGATCGCCCGCGTCTACGGATACAACCGCTTCCTCAACACCCTGCCCGCCTTCGCCGGATCAGTCGTCGAGTTGCCCCACGCCGAGAAGGAAGCCACCGTCCGCCGCACGCTGCTCGCCCTCGGCTGGACCGAGGCCATCTCCTCAACCTTCTGCGCCGCCGATGACGCCGCTCTCTTCGCGCCGCAGCCCAGCTCCGCCGTCGCCATGGGCAATCCGCTCAGCGAAGAGGCCGGCATGCTCCGCCCCTCGCTGTTACCCGGCATGCTTTCCATGCTCGCCCTCAATCTCAACCGCGACGTCGAGGACGCAGCCCTCTTCGAGATGGGAACCGCCTTCAGTGGGGGTCCCGACCGCGTCGACGAGAAGCCCGCCCTCGCCATCGGCGCTACCGGGCGTGCGTTAAGCGAATCCGAAGTCACCTTCTACGACCTCAAGGGCACCGTCGAAGACCTGCTCGGCAAGTTCTCTTCGCGCTCCGTCTATTTCGACAATCTGCAGCTACCCTCCTGGCTGCATCCCGGCCGTTCCGCGCGCGCCGCTCTCGACGGAGCCACCGTCGCCTGGTTCGGCCAGCTTCATCCCGCCGAAGCCGAGCGCCGCAAGCTCAAGCAAACCGTCTTCATCGGCGAAATCTACCTTGACCGCCTCTTCAAACAGAAGCTCCGCCAGCCGCTCGTCCGCGAACTCTCGCGTTTCCAGCCCGTCCGCCGCGACTTCTCATTGCTCTTTCCCAACTCCACTACTTACGCGGCCATCGAAGACAAGCTCCGCTCGCTCGACATCCCCGAGCTGCGCAGCTTCGCGCCGAAAGAAATCCTCCGCGAATCAAAATCCATCCCCCTCGGGCACTTCTCGCTTCTCCTCGGCGCCGTCTTCCAGTCGCACGAGCGCACCCTGCGCGAAGAAGAGCTGCAGCAGTTCTCGCAGCAGATCATCTCTGCCATGGAATCCATCGACGGAAAACTGCGCGTGTAGGCAGCGTCTTCTCCAACAAATTCAACCGCCACATTCTGTCATCCCGACCGAAGCGCGCCACCACTGCCGCACGAAGCGGAGAGACTTGCCGTTCCTGTGCCCTGAGCCCTGTGCCCTGACTCCGTACCCAACACGGCACCCGCTCAGCCACTTTCCGCGATTTCCTCCGCCTCCCCAGCGATATACTTCGCGTAGAAACCAGCTTCAGGAGAAACTCGCATGTCGACCGCAGCCGCCGTTCAGGAACCCGAACTTCCACTCGCCGCCGATGACTTCAGCGCACTCGAGCAGCGGGTGCTGCGCACAGTCGAGCTTCTCAAGGTGGAGCGTGACGCACGCGCCGCCGCCGAGCAGCGCATCGCATCGCTCGAACACAAGGTCCAGCAGCTCACCGAGCAGAACGCTAGCGACTCCGCCCAGATCGAGACCCTCGAGCAGGAGCGCGAGACCGTGCGCACCCGCGTCGAGCGGCTCCTCAAGCACCTCGACGAAATCACCGGATAAACGAAGGAGAGCAATCGCGGATGACCGAATCCACCAGGACCCAACCCGCGCCGGCCAGCTCGAACGAACCTAAGACCAGCGCCGCTGAAAACGTCGACTACATCTCGGTCGACATCTACGACCAGACCTACCATCTCCGCGGAGATGATCCCGACTACATCCACCGGCTCGCCGACATCGTCGACGCCAAGATGCGCGCCGTCGCATCTCATGGAAAAACAGTAGACTCCCTTCGCGTCGCCGTCCTCGCCGCCCTCAACATCGCCGACGAGCTCGTCACCATCGAGCGCCGCTACAACACCCTCGCCGGAACAAGCGACGAATCCCGCGCCTCCATTCGCACCCGCGCCCACTCGCTCACCGGCCTGCTCGACTCTGTGCTCGGCGACGAGCGCAAGATCAGCTAAACGTCTCTCCCAGCCGTCTCTCTTGGAGCAGGAATCGCCTTATCCGGGCTAATCATCTCTGGCAAACCCGCTCTACTTTGAAAACGCCGCTCTTCCCTGATCCCGCTCCTCATAGATAATGGTCGGCGGAACAAAGGGACAGCGCCGCCATGTCATATAAACCTGATCGTCGCAGTTTTCTCATCGCCAGCGGACTCACCGCCCTCGCCTCAACCAAAGTGCTCGGTGCAAACGACACTCTTCGCATCGGCGTCATCGGAGCCGGTGGCCGCATGCAGACACTGCTCGACTGCGCCGACAAGGTCGGCCCTTGCCAGATTGTCGCCGTGAGTGACGTCTACGGCCCGCGCCGCGATGCGGTCAAGGAGCGGTCTGGCGGCACAGCCAGCACCCATCTCGACTACCACGAGGTGCTCGACAAAGAAATCGACGCCGTCTTGATCGCGTCACCCGACCACTGGCACGTTCGCATGGCGGTCGATGCTCTCGCCGCCGGCAAGGACGTCTATCTCGAAAAACCGGTCACCCACACCGTCGAAGAAGGCGCCACGCTCACCAAAGCCGTCCGCTCCGGCAAGCAGATTCTGCAATGCGGCATGCAGCAGCGCAGCTGGACGCACTTTCGTGACGCCGTCGATCTGATCCAGGGCGGCAGCCTCGGCCGCGTCCCGCAGGTACGCACTTACTGGTGGCAAAACTATCTGCGCAACTGGCCGCACAAGCCAGTCGATACGCAGGCCCTCGATTGGAAACTATGGCTCGGAGGCGCTCCCGACCAGCCGTACAGCGAAGAAAAATTCTTCCGCTGGCGCTGGTTCTGGGATTTCGGCGGTGGCGCGATGACCGACCTGTTCACTCATTGGATCGACGTCGCGCACTGGGCTATGAAGGCCGATCAGCCGCGCGTAGCGCAGATGCTCGGCGACAAATACATCTTCGAGCAATGGGACTGCCCCGACACCGTCCAGGCAACCTTCCGCTATCCCGGATTCGACGTTGTCTACGAAGGCATGATGGCCTCCTCCATCGACGACGGCGGCCTTGAATTTCGCGGAACCGAGGCAACCCTCAAGATCAATCGCAGCGGCTTCACCGTCTATCGCGAGGGCATTCCCGCTAACCAGAATCCCGTCCTCAAGGAAGACAGCTTCCGCGATGGCACCATCACGCACATGGAGAATTTCTTCGCATGCGTGAGATCGCGCAAAGAGCCCAACGCACCCGTCGAAGCCGGAGTCGCAGCGGCCCGCGCAGGTCAGATCGCCAATCTGGCTTTCCGCGGCAACGGCCAGATCACCTGGCCACCCAACTCATCATCAGCAACCCGCAAGTGATGCCTCGTCATCGCTTCACGGCCAGGCCGAACCTGCCTGCCATCATCGCGATCACCGTTGTGATGTTATGGAACGGCGTATTTGCGCTGAAACCAGCGAACGACTGTCCATTATTCGCAATTGAAGAGGCGAACCCGAAGACGATCTCCGCGCGCCGGAGTAAAGAAGGTGTAGCGGGTGTTTTTCATTCGACGATGAAACTTCGCCAGCTCCCCATCAGAACCTCGGTAACTCAAACTGCCGAAGAAAGATCCTCCGTGCGCCACCAATCCGAGCCCCGCTCATAATTCATCGATTACCCCTTGTGCATAGTGGCACGCAGGACTACCATCGTCGCCGGTCCCTCCTCCCCTCTTAAGCCTCACCTCTAGTTGCTCGAGAAATAAGCTCTTAACCCCCGGATCAGGAGAACCTCATGCCTAAGAACGAGAGAATCACCCCGGCCCACTCCAAGCGCCATATCGTCGGTATCGGCCTGCTGTCCCTGTTCGCAGCCTCCACTCTGACCGCTGCCACCACCATCTGCGTAAACCCCGGCGGAACCTCCGGCTGCAAATCCACCATCTCCGCGGCCGTCGCCGCCGCATCTCCCGGAGACGTCATTCAGGTCTCGCAAGGCACTTACAAAGAAGCGGTGGTCATCACCAAGACGCTCTCCCTGGTTGCCGCCTCAGGTAGCCACCCAACCATCGACGCCACCGGACTGCCCAACGGCATCTTCGTTAACGGTTTCACCACCGCCCCCCCACTCGGTATATCGAACGTGCTCGTTTCCGGTTTCACAGTCGAGAACGCTAATTTTGAAGGCATCCTCGTTGTGAGTGGCTCCAACGTCACCATCACCGGCAATCATGTCCTCAACAACAACAAGGCGCTCAATATCGACAACGGCACATGTCCCGGCATCCCGCCCTTCGAAACCAACGAAGGTGACGACTGTGGCGAAGGCATTCACCTCATGGGCACGAATCACTCCTCCGTGGTTCACAACGAGAGCGAGAAAAATTCAGGCGGAATCCTCATCAGCGACGAAACCGGTACCAACAACGACAATCTCATCACCGGAAACTCCGTCCACGACAACCCATACGACTGCGGCATAACACTCGCCTCCCACCCCCCGGCCAATGCGAAGTTGCCTTACGGCGTATTCAATAACACCATCGCCCACAACGATGTCGCCCGCAACGGCTCCCAGCTTCCCGGCGCCGGCGCGGGAGTCGGCATCTTCGCTCCCTTTCCTGGCACCCGCGACTCGGGCAATGTTGTCATCGACAACGACCTGTATGATAACGGATTGCCCGGCGTCACCATGCACAATCACGCTGCAGCTCCCGCCCCCGCACCGTCCGTCAATTTGGACGACAACATGATCGTCGGCAACCGCATCTGGGGCAACGGAAAGGACACCGAAGACGCCGCCACCTCCGGACCCACCGGTATCAACCTCTTCAGTGTGGCGCCCGTCAATGGAACCGTGGTTTCGCAGAACACCATCTACGACGAATCCATCGGCATCGCCTTCAATGCGCCTTCCAATCAAATCAGCGCCCACTTCAACAACTTTGAATTCAACGGCATCGGCGTCGACAACATCGGCACCGGTTTTGTTAGTGCGACGTTTAACTGGTGGGGATGTGCAACCGGCCCCGGCACAAGCGGCTGCGCCACTATCGTTCAGCCCGGAGTGACCTTCAGACCCTGGCTCACCGCTCCCTTTCAACCCTGACCATCACTAACCTGCAAATTCGGGCAGCCGGATATCCCCAATCCGGCTCCCCCCTTAACTCCCATCTTCGACTCCCTTCTTTCGGCAGCCGGGCGCGGTCGCGTTTACACTTTTTACATGACGCGTTTTGCTCCCGTGCTGCTTGCCGTCTTTGCCCTCACCCTCGCCGCCACCGCCCAAAATCCTCCTCAGCCCCAGCCTGAGCCGACTCCGATGCCGCCTGCCATCGCGGCGCCGGTGGACAAGCCCTATGCCGGACCGATCCAGCTCTCCGTCGACATTGCCGACATTACCGATCGCGTCTGGAAGGTGCACGAGGAGATCCCCGTGGAAACGACAAAGGGGCCGGGCGCGAAAGATATGGTCCTGCTCTATCCCGAGTGGATCCCCGGCGATCATGAGCCGTCAGGCCCGATCTCGGCTCTCGCCGGAATCGTCACCAGCGTAGACGGCAGGCGTGTGCAGTGGGTGCGCGACCGCGTGAACATGTATGCCTTCCACGTGCCTCTGAGCCCGGGCGCGAAGACCGTAGGCCTGGACTTCGACTATCTCTCGCCCATCAAGCCCAGCGCAGGCCGCATCGAGGTCTCCGACGCAATTGCCGATCTGGCATGGAATGAAGTAGTGATGTATCCGGCCGGATATTTCTCGCGAGACATTTCCTTCGACCCCACGCTGAAGCTTCCATCCGGCTGGAAATACGCGACCGCGCTCGAAACGGCGTCCAGCCAGGGCGATACCGTCCGCTTCGAGCGCACCACCCTCAACACGCTGGTGGATTCGCCGCTCTACGCCGGCCACTATTACAGCCGCATCGACCTGTCGCCCACACCTACCGACCCCGTGCACCTGAACATCGTGGCCGACAAGCCGGAAGACCTGAAGATGACCCCCGAGGAACTTCAGGCACACAAGAACCTCGCCGCTGAGGCCGACAAGCTCTACGGTTCGCACCACTACAAGCACTACGATTTCCTGCTCCTGCTCAGCGATAAAGTTGGCGGCATCGGCCTCGAACATCATCAATCGAGCGAAGACGGACTGCGCACCGACTACCTCACCGACTGGGCCGGCGGCGTTCTCAGCCGCGATCTCCTTGGCCACGAGTACACGCACTCATGGAACGGCAAATTCCGCCGCCCGGCCGACCTTTGGACGCCGAACTTCAACGTTCCCATGCGCGACGACCTGCTGTGGGTATACGAGGGCATGACCCAGTACTGGGGCAACGTGCTGACCGCCCGCGCCGGCATGCGCACCGCCGAACAGACGCGCGACATCCTCGCCGGCACTGCCGCGGGTTTCGCCATCAGCCGCGGACGCGACTGGCGGCCTCTGGTCGACACCACCAACCAGCCCATCGTCTCGCAGCGCCATGCGGTGAGCTGGGTCAGCTACCAGCGCCCGGAAGACTACTACACCGAAGGTATGTTGATCTGGCTGGACGCGGACACCAAGATCCGCGAACTGACCAACGACCAGAAATCACTGGATGATTTCTGCAAGAAGTTCCTCGGCGTCTACAACGGCAGCTTCATCACCTATCAATACACGCTCGACGACGTAGTCAAAGACTTGAACGAAGTCGCTCCTTACGACTGGCGAACCTTCCTCCAGGAGCGCGTCTACGATCTCCATCCAGAAGTCCCCATGAACGGCTTCACCCAGGGCGGCTACAAGCTTGTCTACACCGACAAGCCCATCGAATGGCGGGAGAAGGAATTGGCAAAACGCGGCATCGCGGACTTCTCAACCTCCCTGGGCTTCTCCGTAGGCTCCTTCGGAAGGGGAGTCTCTGGCGCGCCTGGAGAGATCGGAAACGTATGGTGGGGCAGCCCCGCATTCAAGGCTGGCATAACGCCGGACATGCAATTGGTCTCCGTCAATGGCACCGCCTACACCGCGCAGCGTTCTGCGCGAAGCCATCCTGGCTGCAGAGAAGGACAAGCAACCGCTGCAGTTGCAATTACGCAAGGAGAATCACTACTGGACCGCCTCCATCCCCTACTACGACGGAATGCGGTATCCGTCGCTCGAACGTGTCGACGGCGCGCCCGACCGCCTTGATGAAATCCTGGCGCCGAGCAAAAGCCCACTGCCTGCGATGTAAATTTCGCCTGGCGCGATTTCCCGGATCGGTGCGGCGGCTTGGACAACAAATTCTTGATTCCCGAAATGAAAGATTCGCCTTTGTCAAGAACTTGCATTCCCGCCGCACCCCCGTTAGCATCCACTCAGAGACCGGCCTGCAAAGCAGGTGTGGTGGCTAACGCTGGTTGAACCTACATTCATTGAACAGGGAGCTCGACTCGACAATCGGCTCGGTGTGCAGTGTCCGCCAGTCCGGAATGCCTAAAGAGCCGCGGAGAGTTCCCACCGTCTTAGGACGGGTTCACCGGCGCGCTACTGCACGGCCCAGTGGGTCGGTCTTTACTTCACACGCCTCACCCCGAAAAAATCGCGCCATGAAAAAAGTCTCCGGTGAATGGTGGTTTCTGGCGGCCGGTCTGGCCGCGCTGTCCCTTGGCCTCATCCTCCGCTTCGTCGCCAACCTCAAGGGCGACACCATGCAGTTCATCGAAGGGCTCTGCATCGGCCTCTCCATCGCTCTGCTCCTCGGCGGCCTGATCAAAGTACGGCGAGACGCCAATCGCGGCTCCCGCCGGGTCTGACCCTCCTCTGTGCATCCCCGCCTGCTCCAGTTCGGACACATCGCCATCCCCACCTACGGAGCCCTCACCGCGCTCGCCCTCATTGCCGCGCTCGCCGCCGCCGTCCACTTCGCCCGCCGCCTCTCCCTCGACCCCAATAAAGTCTGGACCCTCTCGCTCACCGCCATCCTTACCGCGCTCATAGCCGCGCGCCTGCTGCTCGTCGCCGCCCACTTCAGCACCTTTCGCCAGCACCCGTTCTGGATCCTCGGCCTTACTGGCGAGCACGATTGGTGGATCGCCCCGGTCAGCGTCGCGCTCGGTATCGCCGCCGCCGTCCTCTACGCGCTTTCAGAAGGCCTGCCGCTGCTTCGCGTCGCTGACACCCTCGCCCCCGCCGCCGCACTTGCAGTCGCCATCAATCGCATCGGAGCCTTCCTCGGCGGGCTCGACTTCGGCACACCCGCCACACTGCCCTGGTCAGTCACCTACACCAGTCGGATCGCCGCCATCTGGTATCGCACGCCGTTGAGCATCCCTCTGCATCCCGTCCAGCTCTACGAGGCGGTAGCCGCTCTCATCGTCTTTGCGCTCTTGATCTGGTATCTCCCGCGCCACCATCACGACGGCGAAATCGCCGGAGCCGCGCTCTTTCTCTTCGGCCTCACCGCCCCATTCCTTGACCTCTTCCGCGCCTACCAGACCGACCCCGTCTTCTCTCTCGCTCTCTCCATCGCCGCCGTCCTCGCCGGAGCCTCGCTCTGGCTCGACCGCAAAGACTATCCGCATCGCTATACTTCTACCGATGACCCGCCACCTGCTCCTTAGGCTCTGCTCCCTGCTCGTTCTTGCTCTCGCCCCTGTACTCCGCGCCCAGGCCGGAGCCGCCATCCCACCCGCTATCGATTTATGGCCCAACGGAGCCCCCGGACAATGGCCCAGCGGAGCCCCCGGCGCCCGCGGGAACACTGAAGCCGACAAACCCCGCATGTATGCCTTCCTGCCCAGGACCCGCTCCACCAGCGCCGCTATCCTGGTCATTCCTGGCGGCGGCTACGAGCACGTCGCCATGGGACACGAAGGCTTTCAGATCGCCACCTGGCTCAATGCCCAGGGAATGCCCGCCTTCGTCCTCGACTACCGCGTCGCCCCCTACCACTTCCCCATCGAGATCGACGACGGACGCCGCGCCATGCGACTTATCCGCGCCCACGCCGCCGAATACGGCATCGATCCCAACCGCCTCGGCGTCTGGGGGTCCTCCGCCGGTGGCCATCTCGCCTCCACGCTTGGCACTCACTGCGAGTCTGTAACAACAACGGCGACAAGCGACGACCCCATCGACAACCAGCCCTGCAAGCCCGACTTTATGGTTCTCGAATACCCCGTCATCAGCATGGAAGGCCCCATCGCGCACGTTGGTTCGCGCGATAACCTCCTTGGCCCCGAGCCCGACCCTTTCCTCGTCCACTCATACTCGAACCAGTTCGCCGTGACCGCGCAAACGCCGCCCACCTTCATCTGGGCGACCACCAAAGACCCCACCGTGCCGGTCGAGAACTCGCTCGACTTCTACCGCGCCCTTGAGCGCGCCGGCGTTCCCGCCGAGCTCCACATCTACGACTACGCCAACCACGGCTGCGGACTCTGCGGCTCCATCCTGCCGCTCTCCACCTGGCCCGCCCTTCTGCGCAACTGGCTGCTGCAGCACAGCTATCTGCCTCCCAATGCGCCGCCCATGCCCGCACCCGAGCCCAACTCGGCCTTCTGGCCGCAGGGACTCGCCGGCCCCGGCGAGCCCAAGCCGTGAACCCAACCAGCCATACTGTTCCACCCGAAGCTGCCGGACAGCGCCTCGACGCGTGGCTTGCCACCCAACTCGAAAACGTCAGCCGCGCCCGTGTCCAGCTACTGCTCTCCGAGTCGAAAGTCCTCGTCAACGGCGTCCCCGCCAGGCCTTCGCTTAAACTGCGCGGCGGTGAAGCCATCGAAATTCTGGGCGAGCCCACGCCACCACCCCTGCGCGCCACGCCCGAAGACATCCCGCTCGACATCGTCTACGAAGACTCCGATCTCTCCGTCATCAACAAACCTGCCGGTATGATGGTCCACGCCGGTTCGGGAGCCACCGACGACGCCCGCAACCGCGGGACACTGGTAAACGCGCTGCTGAATCATTACCTGCAGCTCTCCACCACCGGAGGCCCGCTCCGCCCCGGCATCGTCCATCGTCTTGACAAGCAGACCAGCGGCCTCATCATCATCGCCCGCAACGACGCCGCTCATCTCAAACTCGGCGAAATGTTCTCCCGCCGCCAGATGCAGAAGACTTACATCGCCCTTGTCCACGGCCACGTCAAAGCCGACCGCGGTACCATCTCCGCCGCCATCGCCCGCGACGCCATCCGCCGCACTCGCATGACCACTCGCCGCGAATCCCTGGAGGCCGGAGCCCGCACTGCCATCTCGCACTACACCGTCCTCGAGCGCGTCACCTCGCGCTTCGGCGCCTTCACGCTCGTCTCCGTCCGCATCGAGACCGGCCGCACCCATCAGATCCGCGTGCATCTCTCGTCCATTGGGCATCCCGTCGTCGGCGACACTCTCTACGGAGCACCCGCCCGCATCGCCATCCCCACCGTAGCGCGCCGAAAGAAAGCCGACCCCGAACCCGAGACCATCTCCCTCGATCGCAACTTCCTCCACGCCGCCGAGCTCCGCTTCGCCCACCCACGCACCGCCAAGCCCCTCGATCTGAAAGCGCCCTTACCTCACGAACTCACTGCCTTCCTTGCCCAACTCAAAGCTGACGAGTAGGATCTCTCGACTCTCCAGGCGATCTCGGGGCTATCCATAGTTGTCGCCCCTTCGCTTGACCGCGCGCGTCCCACATGGATAATCCCTCCATGGCCGCATCCGCTTCCGGGGTCTTCGACTCGTTCATCCGCGACTTCCGTTACGGCATCCGCACTCTCGCCCGCACACCCGGCTTTTCTCTTGTTGCCATCGTCGTCATGGCTCTGGGAATCGGCGCCTCGGCGGCGCTCTTTACCGTCGTGCATTCCGTTCTGCTCAAGCCATTGCCGCTCCCCGATGTGGATCGCCTGGTGGCGGTCTATGAGGCCGACACGAAGCTCAAATTCAACAACAATTCGGTAGCGGGGGCACGTTCCATAGCTGGGAGCAGGAGAATCGCACTTTCCAGCACATCGCCATCAGCACCGAAACCGACGGCAATTTCTCCTCGAGCGACGGCCAGCTTCCCGAACGAATCCACGCCGTCGCATCTTCCTGGGCTGCGCTTCCACTGCTCGGCGTCCAACCTGCATACGGCCGGCTCTTCACGCCCGACGACGATAAATTCGGCGCCAATGAAACCACTGTCCTCACCTGGGGTTTCTGGAAGCGCCGCTTCGGAGGCAATCCTGCGATCGTCGGCCGCACCATCCTGCTCGATTCCAAACCCTACACCGTTGTCGGCATTCTGCCCGCCTGGTTCACCTACCCCAATCCGCGGGTGCAGCTTTGGGTGCCTGTGTATCCGGAAGTGCCCCCGCAGGTCATGGCGTCGCACGACTCGCATAATTTCACGATCATCGGCAAGCTGAAGCACGGCGTCTCCGTCGCGGCTGCCCAGGCCGATCTGAGCAACATATCCGCGCAGGTGCGCAAACAACTGCCCGAGGGTCCCGTCTTCGACGCAGCCTACGTTCGCCCGCTTCTCGATGCCGAAACGTATAAGGTCAAGACGCTGCTCTACGCGCTCTTTGCCGCCACCGGATGCCTTCTCCTGATCGCGTGTCTGAATATTGCCAATCTTCTGGTGGCGCGCTCTGCCTCGCGCCGCAAGGAAGCGGCAATCCGCACCGCCCTCGGCGGCTCGAGGGTCCGGCTGCTCCAGGAGCGTGTCAGCGAGAGCATATTGCTGTCGCTCGCCGGAGGCCTGCTCGGTTTGCTCTTCGCCCAGCTGGCCTTGCAATGGCTCCTCCATCAGCGGACCGATCTGCCCCGCTTCGAGTCCATTCATCTCGATTTCACCGTGGTCCTGTTTTCCATCGGTCTCGCCGCGCTTTGCGGCATAGCCTCCGGCCTCGCACCGGCCCTCGTTGAAGACGAAGAGCAGGTTCTGCGCACTTTGCAGGAGTCGTCCCGCTCGGTGAGCGGCAGCCGCGGCAGCGTCGCCCTGCGTCGCGCGTTGCTCTCCATCGAGGTCGCGCTTACCGTCGTGCTGCTGGTCGGCGCGGGACTCTTTCTCCGCAGCTTTCAACACCTGCGGGCCGTCGATATCGGTGTGCCGACCGCGAACGTTCTGCACGTGAGCGTCAACCTGCCGGATGCAGCCTACAAGGAAGACGCGAAGAAGCTCGCCTTTATCGAGCAGCTGCTCGAGCGCGTGCGCGCGCTGCCCGGCGTCCGCAGTGCGGGCATCAGCACCTGCCTGCCCGGTCAGGGCCACTGCTCCGACGATGCCTTCACCATCCCCGAAATCCCGCCCCCGCCGAAGGGTCAGTTCTGGGACGCCTCCGTTCGCTTCGTTGATCCCGGCTATTTCAAGGCAATCGAAATGCCTCTGCTGCGCGGCCGTTATTTCTCGCCTGAGGAGCGCCTCACGCGCCGGCAATACGTCATCGTGAGTGAGTCGTTTGTGCGCCAGTTTCTCCCCAACACTGATCCGATCGGCAAGCACGTGGTCGATCCCAACAATGGCGAGTTGAACGAAAAGCCTGTGCCCAGCAGCGAGATCATCGGGGTGGTGAGCGATGTTCGCGAGTATGTGAGCCGTGACCCTCGCCCCACCGTCTACTATCCTCTCTACGGAGGTTTGCGCGGTGATCTCGAATTGGCCGTGCGCACAGCATCTGACCCTCTCAGCATGGCTCTGCCCGTGCAGCGGGTCGTGGCCCAGCTCGACCCCGCCCTGCCCGTAGCCGACGTCCTTACTCTTGACCAGATCATCGGCAAGGACACTGCCGCGGCCAGTTTCGATGCCCTCCTGCTGCTCGTCTTTGCCGTGCTCTCGCTCATCCTCGCCGCCGTCGGCCTCTTCGGCGTCCTCTCTTACATCGTGTCCCAGCGCACCGGCGAGATCGGTATCCGCATCGCCCTCGGCGCCCAGCGCGAACACGTCCTGCGTCTCATGCTCGCCGACGGCCTTCGCCCCGCAATTATCGGACTGGTCGTCGGCCTCGCTGCCAGCGCCGCTGTCACCCGTCTCATCCGCTCCCTGCTTTATGGAACGCAGCCGCTCGACCCCATCGTCTTCGTGATCGTGACTATCGCGCTGCTCGCTGTCGCCGCCATCGCCTGCCTCGTCCCGGCGTGGCGCGCCTCCCGCCTCGATCCCGTGGAGGCTCTGCGTACCGAATAGTCCGTCCCGCCATGTAAAATGACCGGAGTAACCCGAAGCATTATGTTCAAAGGTTTTTCAACGATCTTTCGCACTGCTGCCCTCCTGCCGCTCGCGCTTCTCGCCGCATCTGCTCTCGCCCAAACCCCGACGGCCCAGCCTTCGACCACTGCCCAGCCTGCCGACGTGCCTCCGGCTGCACAGCAGACCGCGCCCGCTCAGCAGCCGGCAGCCGGCCAGCAGCAGAACGATCAGCAGTACACCATCACCCGGCAGGTCAACGAAGTCGATCTCGTCTTCACCGTGACCGATAAGCACGGCCATTTCATCTCGCGACCTCAAGCAGAGCGACTTCGCCCTGCTCGACGACCAGAAGGCTCCCGATCGCGTCTACAGCTTCACCCAGCAGACCAATCTGCCCCTGCGCGTCGGCATCGTCATCGATACCAGCACCTCCATCCGCACGCGCTTCCAGTTCGAGCAGCAGGCGGCCATCGAATTTCTTCTCCAGATCCTGAAGCCCAGGTCCGACAAGGGCTTCGTCATGGGCTTCGACGTCACGCCCGACTACAAGCAGGACTGGACCAACAACCTCGACCCGCTCACCACCGGCATCAACGCCCTTCGCCCCGGCGGCGGAACCGCGCTCTTCGACGCCGTCTACAGCGCCTGCCGCGACAAGCTGCTCGACGCCTCGCGCGGGCAGGAGCCCGTCCGCAAAGCCATGGTCCTCATCTCCGACGGAGACGACAACCAGAGCCACGCCTATCTCGACGACGCCATCAAGGAATGCCAGCGTGCCGAGACCATCGTCTACGCCATCAGCACCAACACCAGCCCCAGCCGCGACCGTGGCGACGACACCCTGCAGAAGATCGCCGATGCCACCGGTGGCCGCGCCTTCTTTCCCAAGCGCCTCGAAGAGATGCCCGTCAGCTTTCAGGACATCACAGGACGAGCTCCGCAGCCAGTACGCGCTCGTCTACAAGCCGGCCGACTTCCAGACTGACGGAGCCTTCCGCCCCATCTATCTCTTCTGTCTCGACCGCCGCTACGTCGTCCGCGTCCGCAAGGGCTACTTCGCCCCCAAGGGATAATCGCCCTGTCTTAGGCGTCTTCTGCCGTGTAGGCCGTCTTTGCCGTGTCGCTTTTAGAACCGCCACCACCCCGGCGGGAAAAGAGCATGCTTGTCCGCGCGTAGAAGCGCAATCAGCAGGATGACGGCCAGCGATGATCAGCAGCCCCGAGATCTGCCTCCGGAACAGCCGTTCGTTGGCAGCCATTTCAGACCTATTGCTGCCCCAGCGGGATGTTGTACAGGAAGAAGAAGCGCAGTTCCAGGAACGGACCTTTGAAGGCTTTCGGCAGCGGCGGGTAAGGCGATGCTCCGGTGATGCCTCCCCACGCCGCGCGGTCGAGCGATACGTCGCCCGAGGGTAGCTCGAGAATCATCTCCTTCACGCTCCCATCAGGCAAAATCTTGAACCGTATCCCCACCCGGCCCTGCTTGAGCAGCGGAGGCTGCGCCGCCTCGGGAATAATCGGATACCATGCGCGCTTGGTGTCGAAGATGACGCGCTGCATGTAGGGGCCAAAATCGACTCCCATGGTGTCCGAAAGAATCTCTGCCCCGCCCTGCAGCCCGGAATGCTGCGCAGGCGCATTCGCACCCATGTCGCCGCCGTACTGGCCGGCTCCCCGCGCCTGGCGCGCCATTTGCTGGAGATCCTGGCCAATGGTGCCGTGTCCGGTGTCGAAGCTGGGCTTGGGGGCGGGCCGCGGCGCTTCAATCTGGCTCTGCTGATTCTGCGGAAGCGGTTGGGCGGGCGGCTGCGGTTGCGGCGGTGCCTGGGCCACCTGTGGAGCCGGTGGCGCGGGACAGCTGCGGCGCGGGAGTATTTGGCCGGGGCGTAGGCGGCCCCGCGCGGCGCATGGCTTCGAGCTGCTCGAGCGTCTTCTTGTCCAGCGTCGGCTTCTTGGATTCGGCGATGCGGTTCTTGTCCGAGAGCGGCGCCGGCTTGGGCTTGACCTGCTTCAGCGCATCAGGAGGCAGATCCAGGTAAGTCATCTCCTTCTCTCGCTGCTTGAGAACAACAGAAGGATCGACCACCTTCACGTTAAAGAGATACTTGGGACCGTAAGCCAGGTACCAGAAGATCACCAGGTGGATAATGAGCGCGATCCAGATTTTCTCGCGCAGGCTGGTCCAGTTCCGGCTGCCCTCGAGTTCCTCGATGACATTGAGCAGCTCGTGGAACTCGTAGTCGTCATACCGGTTAGGACGGCGAAAACGGGGCGCTTCGGGCGGAGTGCTCGGAGGACTGGGCGGAACTTCGGTGATCGGCATTCTAAGGCTGTGTGGACACTTTGTGCCCGGCAGGGACTCGCACTCCGGTCGCCGGCACACTGTTGAGGATCATCTTATTCTCTCATCCTTTGACGCTTTTCCGCAGCGATGTTTTGCCACGATGCGGTTAACTTCAACACCTGCTGCAGGCGGGGATTTCATCCTGATCCCCTACAATCGTTGAGGATGACTCAGTCCGTCGTGATTACCGTAAGTGACTCATTCAGCCGGGGAGAGCGCGAAGACCTCTCCGGACCGGCCGTGGCTAAAGTACTCGAATCACATGGATTCGACGTACACGCACGCATTTCAGTACCAGACGAAATTAACGCCATCGAAGACGCACTTCGCTCGGCGGCCGCCGCGGCCCGCCTGGTGGTTACCACCGGAGGCACCGGCATCAGCCCCCGCGACGTCACCCCCGAGGCCACCCGGGCAGTTTGCGACCGCCTCCTCGAGGGCGTTGCCGAGGTCATGCGCGCCGAGGGCCGCAGGGAGACTCCGCTCGCCGCCCTGGGGCGCGGCCTTTGCGGCACCATCGGTACCTCGCTGGTCCTGAACCTGCCCGGAAGCCCCCGCGGTGCAGTCACTTCGCTTCGCGCCGTGCTGCCGCTGGTAGGCCACGCTCTCGATCTGCTGGCCGGCAAGACCGAACACGACGCGCAACATCCGGGAGATCTGTCTTGAAGCGGCTGGCAGAGCTCTCCACGAAATACCGGGTCCTGCTCCTCGGCTTCCTCAAGCCGCTGGGCTTTTGGGGTGTGGGCGCGGTGGCCGTCCTCGATTCGAGTTCCATCCCCGTCCCCATGGACCTGATCGTCGCCGGTTATGCCTGGAGCGATCCCCACCGTTTTTATCTCTATGTCCTGATGGCGTCCATCGGATCGGCCATCGGCGGCCTCGTTCCTTATTGGCTCGGGCGCGCCGGCGGCGAAATCTTCCTCATGAAGCGCATCGACCGGGCCCGTTACGAGAAAATGCGCGACCGCTTCGAGCGGCAGGAGTTCCTGGCGCTGATGATCCCCTCCATGATGCCGCCGCCCACTCCGTGGAAGGTCTTCGTCTTCGCCGCCGGCGTCTTCGAAATGAAGGTGGCCAGCTTCATGCTGGCGGTGCTCGCCGGCCGCGTGGTTCGCTTTACCGTGCTCAGCCTGCTGACCATCCGCTACGGCCCGCAAATCGTCCACGATCTGACCATATTGATGCAACAGCACATGCTGGCCATGCTGGTGGCGCTGGGAGTCATCCTGATCGTGCTCGCCGTGCTGGCATTGCGCAAAGGCATGAAAACGGGCCTAAGAGTTAAGCGAGTTATTCGCAGCGAATAGCAGCCATGGGCTCGATCCTGGCCGCACGCAGCGCGGGCAGCAGAGAAGCTGCGCTGGCGATCACAGCCAGCAGCGCAATGGAGCCGGCAAAGATCCACGGATCGCGCACCGATATTCCGTAGAGGAAGCTGGCGAGCGCCCGCGAAGCCAGCAACGCCGCAATCAGGCCCGCCGCCGTGCCGCCGAGGGCCACCGCCGCATTCTGACGGAAGATCAGGCCGGCGACCTGTGTGCGCTGTGCGCCGAGCGCCATGCGAATTCCAATCTCGCTGGTGCGGCGGGCGGTTGCGTATGCGAGTGTGCCGTAGAGTCCGACAGCGGTGACCATCAATGCGCAGGCAGCGAAAAAGATGGAGAGCAGAGCCATCATGCGCTCGGCGCTGAGAGAGTCGTCGACGATGCTGGACATCGACGTCATGACCGGGATGGGAATGCCGGGGTCCATCTGGTTTATCAGCATTCGCACCGCGGCGGCCAGCGGAGCGGCAGGTTCATCGATGCGTACCACTGCGTGATACGAAAGGGCATGCTGGCCGTCGTCCTGTGTCATAGGGAGGTACGCCGTGGGCGGCGGTGCGGAGCGAAGATCCTCGTACTTTGCGTCGCCGACGACGCCGATGACTTCGTACTGAGTGCGGGTGGGAGGATCGCCCGCATACTTGATGACGATATGGCCAACAGGGTCGCGGCCGGCGAAGAGCAACTTCGCCGCTGACTGGTTGAGAATAATCTTGAGTCCCGTGGCTGTGGCGTCGGTCCAGCGAAAATCTCGGCCCCGAAACAGCGGGATGCGCATGGTTTCAAAGTAGCCGGGGCTTACGCCGTTCTGGTGGATGTCGTACTCTTTGCCGGCG
Organism: uncultured Acidobacteriaceae bacterium; assembly: GCA_963725225.1. Lineage (GTDB taxonomy): Bacteria > Acidobacteriota > Terriglobia > Terriglobales > Acidobacteriaceae > Silvibacterium. Next base: position 55,761 of record CAVRXY010000006.1, on the reverse strand, counting down.
GGCGCAGAGAAGTTCTCGTCCCACACATAATGCGTAAACGGGATGATGCCGGCAAAGCTGACATTTGTGACTCCCGGCTGGTGTCTGAGACCTTCGCCCAGCTGGCGGTAGAACTGCATCAGCGCATCGCCTTTAAGTGGCTGCTGGTCCATGCTCAAGGCGATGTTCTGGATGCCGTTCGGGTCGAAACCGGCACCGGACCTATAGAGGCGAACGAGGCTTGAAGCAAGCAGCCCGGCACCCACCACCAGCATCAGCGCCAACGCAACTTCGGCAGCCATCATGATCCGCGGCAGGACTCGCTGACGTTCGTGCGCCTGCGTGCTGTGCTGTCCCTGCTTGATCTGCTCGCTGAGATTTCCAGCCGTAGCCTGCAAAGCGGGAATCAGGCCAACGACCAGCGCTGCCACCATTGCGGCCAGAGCCGCGAAGCCGAATACGCGGATATCGAGCGAAGTGTCGATGTGCGTCTCAAACTGCCCCCCCAGCAGGATGGCCGCCAGCGACTTGCCAACCAGCGGAGCAATCGCCAGGCCCGCGGCGGTTCCCGTGATGGCGATCAGCAGGCTTTCTACGAGCAGCTGTTGCACGAGCCTGCGGCGGGTGGCGCCCATGGAGAGGCGCGTGGCCAGTTCCCGTTGCCGGGCTGCTCCGCGGGCCAGCAACAGGCTGGCAAGGTTAAGGCAAGCCAGTAAGAGAATGCCTCCGCACATGGCGAAAACCGCCGCCAGCGGCTTGCGGAAGAGCAGGCGGACATAGGTGAATCCGGCCGACCCTGACTCTGCGGCGAAGTGAAAATGGCGTTTCTCGCGGTCGGCGATCCATCCCGTGTCGGATGTTGATTCATGAAGGACCGCGTTGCTGATGGCTGTCATTTCCGCGTTCGCCTGTTCGAGCGTCGCCTGTGGTTGCAGACGTCCCATGACCGTCATCCACCAGCCATGAATGCCGGCCGCAGTCATGCTGCGCTCGCCATTCAGAACCGGCTCGGCCGCCAGCGGGATGTAAAGCTCCGGACGCTCGAGCGGGTCGGCTCCTATAAATCGCTTAGGCATCACGCCAACCACCGTCACCACGGTGTTGTCGATTTCCAGCTTCTTGCCGATAACATCGGGCGCGCGATTGAACCAGCGCTGCCAGAACGATTCACTGATGACCGCGCCGAAGCCCGCCGGATTGCCGCCCTTGTGGTCATCCTGCGGGCCGAGTGTGCGGCCGAGCAGCGGCGCAGTTTCGAGCGCAGGGAAGAAATCGCCACTTACAAATTGCCCGGAGATGTTTTCGGATCCCGCGTTTCCCTTCGCCTGAAACGTCGTGTGACTGAAAGCGAAGATCGCGGAGAACGATTCGTGGCGATGTTCAAGGGAGCGGAATAACGGCTCCGAAAAGCTGTAGTTGGGGCGTGGATTGCCCTGATGGATGCTAAGCACCGCGAGTCGGTCGCTGGCCGGAACGGGCAGGGGGCGCAAGAGCAGTCCATCGATTATCGAGAAAACGGTGGTATTCGCGCCGACGCCGAGTGCCAGGGTGAGAATGGCGACAACGCTGAAGCCGGGCGATTTACGCAGCATTCGCGCCGAGAAGGATGCGTCGCGGGCGAGGTTCTCGAGCGACCGGAACTGCCACAACTCACGCAGCAGTTCGTGCCATCGGCTCGCATCGCCGAAGGTGCGGCGGGTCGCGGCGTTCACTTCTGTCTGCGGAACTCCCTCCCGCAGCAGTTTGTCGCGCAGCATCGCCCGGTGGAACGCCAGCTCATCGGCCATGTCCCGATCCATGCGCCGCTTGAGAAAGAGCGCCTTCAATCGCAGGAGAAACTCGTGCAGATTCGGAGCCATGATTGACCTCAACTGCGCCTTACGAAGCCTGCATCACAAAGGCGACCGCCGACGACAGGCGTGCCCATCGTTGTGCCTCGGCGTGCAGTCGCTTCTGTCCCTCGGCCGTCAGTTCATAAAATTTGGCCCGGCGGTTATTGTCCGAAGCACCCCATCTGGCCTTCAGCATTCCGCGCAGTTCCATGCGATGCAGAGCCGGATAGAGTGCGCCTTCCTCCACCTTCAGCATTTGCTGCGATGTCTGATGAATCCACTCCGCCACGCCGTATCCATGCAACGGCCCGCGCGCCAGAGCTTTGAGAATGAGCATCTCCAGCGTTCCCTGAATTAATTCGCCGGTGTCGGAAGGCCGTTCCATAATTGTCTTAGGGGACGATAGCGACACCAATGCTGCCTTGTCAAGATTGCCTTCGCAGCCGCGATCAAAGTAATCTGGCTTCCCACACCTGAAGTGTGAAAAGGCTGATGAGAATCCCGATGATGATGGTGTGTCGAACAGCTCTGATCTGCTGCCTGGCAGCAACCTTGCTGGCCGTCGCGCAAAGCACCCAGCAACAGCCGAGCACTCGTCCTGCTCCTGCACCACCTCCATCCAGGCAAGGTGGAGACGTCAGCATCCAGCCCTATCCGAATCCTCCAAAGCCGGGACCAACGCCGCGACCACCTGGACAAAACCCCGGACAGCGCCCGCCCGGATCGAATCCCGGATCGAATCCCGGATCAAACCCCGGATCGAGACCGCCATCGCGTCCCCCATCCCGGCCCACCGGTGACGTCACCATCCAGCCATATCCATATCCTCCTAAGCCCGGCCCGAGGCCACCCCGCCCGCCGACCTGGGGCAGGCCGCCGCAGTATCGTCCGCCGTACCAATGGCGTCCGGGCGACTGGGATTATCTGCACCGCTATTACTACCGCAATCTCGGATATATCAATCGGTCCCGGCGTCCGGTATGGGTTGTCGGGGGATTCATCCCGTGGATGGACTTCGGATATCTGACTCCTCTGCCGCCAAATCTCTACGGATACCTGCCGCCTCCACCGCCGGGTTACCAGGTCGCGTATTACCAGGGATATGTGGTGGTGTACGATCCGCGCACCGGCTTCATCGTGAACGTGGTCGATCTGCTTCGATAGAAGGGCCTTCGGACCCGAACGGTTCCTCCCGGTATCCGTTCGGATACCGCAACGGGCAGCCCGGCACGAGAGCGCGCGAGCCGCGTATTACTTCGTCACTCCTATCCCATTGCAAACACTCGAACGAAATCAGGAAGCGAGAATCTTCACGCCGCCGCCTGCCTTTGGCCCAGCGCATGCACTATGTGTAGGCGTAACAGCAAGCACCTGAAGCAGAAAACTTCTGGAGCTGGCAAAAGTAAATTCAGTTCGGGCTCCACTGTGAGGAGTCCTGCGACGCGCTCAGAAGAGGGCGTCTTCCAAAGGAGAAAGGTCATGAAACGGATCGCTTCCATCGCACTCTTCGCCCTCGTCAGCTTCGTCACCGTAGGCTTCGCATCTGCACAGCAACGCGCCGTGAAAGCCGACGTTCCCTTCGACTTCACCGTGGGCAACAAGCTTGTCCCCGCCGGGACTTACACGATTACTGCGGACAGCAAGTCCTCCAACGTAATCGAGATTCGGAACCGCGACGAGCATGTCGCAGTACTGAGCATGACCAGCCCGGACGATCGGCAGTCGAAAACCGGCAAGCTGGTTTTCACCAGGTACGGCGACCAGTACTTCCTGAGCGAAATTCTCTGCGCGTCGGCTGATATGAACATGGCGGTCCCCGCCTCGAAGGCCGAAAGGCGCGCGCATGAACTGCAAGCCAGCCTGCAGAACTCCAGCCAGGTCTACATTGCGTTGAAGTAGTAACACTGCCTTGGTTCGACCAGACCCCGGAGACAAATTGTCTCCGGGGTCTTGGTTTGTCACGGTCTGCTCAGAATCGAGATGTGCCGCGATTCCTTTAAATCCCTGTGTATCCCCGGGCCGCGCATCTCCACGTCCAGCGTGTGCGGACCCGGTGTAATACCTGCCGCGCTCAGCGGCATCTCCACCGACGCGAGATAACCTGAGCCGGAATCGGAAGTGAAAGGAACCTGGCTTTCCTTCTCAATTGCGCCCGACTCGGACCGCAGGACAAATTTCGCCGTCCAGCTCTCGGGCTTGCCCTTGTCGATCTTTTCCGGCGGATAAATCCGCACGAAGGCATGAACCGTATCGTTCGCTTCAAAGCTGCCCAGCGTGTCGGGCTTGATGCGGCAAGCCCCGGCACGCATCGGATCAATCGCGAGATGCGGTTGCTGCTTCACACCCGCAGGCGCGCGGTGTTGCAGTCCGCTGGTATCGGGGCTGTCTGTGCGGCAGATCTTTCCAACAATAAGACTGCTGACCGCGACACCCGGACGCGGGAACGCAACGTCAACCTTTCGTTCGCTGTACGCATAGATATTGCCTTGTCCGTCGTGAACGGCAATATCCCACAGATAGTGTCCAGGGCGTAGCTGGCCATCGCGTTCCCAGGAGAGGCTGCGGCCATCCCAGTGCACGCGCAGTTCGCGCTCCAGGATCACCGTCTCCAGATTCGCGTCTTTCATCCGTTCCGCCACCGAGAGCACCATCGGCCCGCGGCCGTGCCCGGCCCACTCGATCACCGCGCTCATGGGAAGCACCGGCTCTAATCCGTCGCGGAGCGGGAAGTAATCAATCCGCTGGGTGATCCGAAACTCGGGCGAGGCAATAGGAGTGGAGGCGGCCTTCTCGAGGAGCGCCGAAATATGCCTCTGGTCCATCCCTCGTTCGACGTCGCTCGAAACCCCCACCGGAATCACATCAAGGATGGCTACGCGCAGATCTTTCCGCGCGAGCCGAACCTCCACGTCCGGGATACCGTGGTCCTGGTCCGCCGGCGTCATGTCGAAGTCCAGCGCGTAACCTCCCTCGAGATCGCGATGGATCTCGCGGGCCAGGTCATCAAGTGAATTGGCGAAGCCGCCGTACGTCGCGTCAGCCGTCTGCATCATTTGTGAGGTGCGATAGGCGGAGTTGCCAAGCGAAGCAATCATCGCCGGGTCGACCTGCATGTGATACGAGGGCGATGTGCCCAGTTGGGGCACGCCGCCGCTCGACGTGCCGTTGATCTGACCCGGCTGATCGGCAGCGGCATCTCCGCCGGGAACGAAAGCATCGGGGCCGCCCACGTTGCCGATGTAAATATGCGCGCCAATGCGCTGCGCCACTCCCGTAAGATCTTCGGGACCGGCATGTGCCAGCATCTGGTCGTTCAAGCCGTAGAACGATTCGGCAACCGGATTCATCGCGAGAATGACTTTGGGCCCTTCATAGCGCTGCATGGTGCTGATAGCCTGCTGGGCCTCGGTCAGCCAGCTTCCCTCAAAGCGCAGTTCCCGCGGCATCGTCGGATCGCTCGCATACTGAAACGGCTCTTTGGTGTGCGCGACCTCATCGAGAAACGCCAGCAGCTGGGAGCGTCCGTTGGTAAACGGCGTCATCTTTCCGTTGGAATCGAAGATGCCCACCCGCCACGGGAGTACTTCCGCAGGCTGCTTCGAGAAATAACCCACCGCCTCGCGCACTCCAATGTTGTGCACCACCGGATCATTCGGCGGAAACACCAGCAGCACCAGGGGCGGCACAACACCCGTCTGCGTCCCCGGCGCATGCAGGCGAAAATCTCGCGGCTTGCCGTTGACCACGAGCGCGAAGTCATCAGGCTGCAGCCGGGGCGGAGTGAAGCCCTCACGATCCAGCACCCGCAGCGAGACCGTCGCCGAATTGGCCGCGGCAAAGCCATCGCGGCGCAGCAGATCGAGTTCGCGATACAGCGTGGGATTCGTACCCGCATTCTGCTGTTGCAGATTCTGCTGCAGGAGCGAGCCGGGTGTAGGCTGTGCCGGATTAGCCGGGGTCGTCTGCTCGAGGGGAACGCCCGTCGACTGCTCAGGCGAGGAGGACTGCTGGGCATTGACATAGCCGGAGAACAGGAACAGCGCTGCGATCAGGAGTGATGCCCAGCGTCCCATATGTCTATATACGGCTCAACCACCCGCCACGCTGCAGTATAAGCTTCGCGGCCAACGGTTAGCTGCCCGGCTTCGGCGGAAAATCCTTGAACATCTTGGCGATATCCCCATCCATCTGCTTCGTGTTCCTGTTCGCATTTGTCGAGAGATCTTCCGTGGCCAGGCATCGCCACAGCAGCTTCTTCGAAGTGCTGTCGAACATGTCGATCACCAGATTCCCAACCGGCTGCTTGCTCGTCGTTGTCGTGGCGTCGCCGAAATCGGATTGCGGCCAGCCGCCTCCCCAGCCCCAGCCACCCCAACCCCAGCCTCCGCCCCAACCGCCGCCTATCCCGTCATACATCGTCTGGGTTTCCTTGTGATTGTGCACGTTATCGGTAGCAAATACGGTGACCGCGCCGCCGGAGGCCACCAGTCGCCATCCCTTGGACTGCAAACGCTGATTTACCGCCTGCTTGATGCGGTCGACATAAAACGGATCGCTGGTCTTAACCTGCCCCCAGCAGTAGGTGTGGTACTGCGAGAAGTTCACGCTGTGGTCGTAATCCATCCTCACATTGCCGGCGAAAACCGCCGCTGAGGACCCAAACAACAGCGCAGTTGCGAGCAGAAGATGCGAGGCAGATTTCATCGGCGTCCCTCTTATTCAGAGTGAACTCAGAATCACCGTAGAGTGTACAGACGGCTTTCGCCGATGGCCACAGATTCCCGGCGCTTATGACCCGATATCCAACGCCGTTTGCACGGGACCAAATCAGCTACCGGCACGCCGCATTGTTCGCTTTCGGCATTGCAAGAAAGGTGATGCTGGCCGGAGCAAACGTGAGATTCCCCGCCTGCGTGGAAGTCCCGGTCAACTCCGGCAGGCTGTCACCGGCGCCCAGCCTGAGTTCGTGGCCATTCAATTCGACCATTGAGTCGAGCAGCTTCGCCGCCGTCAAGGTGTAACGCTCAGTGGCCGGCGCTTCCAGCGAGAGCGCTGCGCTGCGATCGGTATTGATCGCCAGCAGCGCCACGCCTCCGGGAGTGTTCCGCAGGCAGTGCGCATAGAGTTTCAGCCTGGGGTTCGGCGACTCCCCGGGATTGAGCACCGTCGTCCCCATCAGCTTGCGCCACAGCAGGGCGGCCCAGTAATTCGGGCGCGGCGCGAATGTCTTCTCATCGAGCAAACCGTAGTCGCTCGCCGAAAGCGTGTTGTGGGCAACCACCTGCACACCGCGCTGCGCCAGTGTTCCCAGCTGGTTGAGATAGCGAAAGGTGTCGATGAACGAGGCCGCCCAGCGGTCACCACCGCACGACGCCTGCGCCGTTTCCGTCAGCCAGAGGTGCTTGCCCGGCAGGAAGCGGTCGCGGAGGGCTACATAAAACGCCTCGACAGTGTCGGTGCGGGAGAGCCACTCATTGGATAACGCGGCTTCGGCTGTAGTCCCCGCATTTGCGCCAAGCATGGCCGTGCAGCGGTGCGACATCGCGCCGTAGAAGTGATAGGAAAGGGCATCGAAGACCGGACCGGTTGCCTTCAGCATGTCCTCGGACGTGAGGGTACGAATCGTCGCCGGTGCCAGCGAGATGCCTTCGTCCGCACTTCCCGGCCCCAGAATCACCATGTCCGGCGCAGTCTTCCGGATGAACGGAACGAATACCGCAACATCGCGAGCATAGGCCTCGGCGTCATATCCCTTGGGAGTACCGGCGAAGGCCGCAAACGTCGGCTCGTTCATGTACTCCGCAGCCGCAATGCTGCCGCCGATCGACTTTGTGTATGCGAGCCAGCGGCTTGCCTGGTCTGTCGTCCACACGCCGGCGGCATCGCGCGTGCCCATGCTCGTCGCAAACGAAGAGATGATCTTCGCGTCTACGGCGTGCGAGAAATCCACTACACCCTTCCACTGCTTTCGCGTCAGCACCCCGTTGAAGCCCTGGGGGGCTTTCTCCGGGGCCGGACCGTCCGTGTCCTGAAAGTAAGTCGTGTTCTGCCACGTTCCGCTCACGCGCAGGTAGGCTGGCCCGAGCGCCGCGGCCAGCTTGCGCAGACGTGCGTTACTCAGATCGATGGGCGGCCGGTATTGATAAAGGTCAGGATTCATCCCGACCGGCTGATTCGTACCGCCCTTGTCCTTCGTCGCGCTTTGCGCCGCCAGAATGGCATCGACCTTTGAGTCATACGGTCTCCAGAACCTGCCCCCGGTGACCTCAACCATTTCGATGTTGTACGACTGGAAGCGCTCATCCACGCTGCCCATGCGCGGCATCGCCGAAGGCGCAATGCGCGACTTCGCCTCCTGCGCCCCAGCACATGCCGTCACCAACAGGCTTCCCCAGACCGCCGCTGTAGCCAGTTGAATCGATCTCTTGTTCATCATTCTCTCGAGTATTCCGCCCCGCTGTATTGCCCAGCGCGGCCATCATACTCGAGACACTACGGCTGCGCGTAGTAGCCATGCCTGGTGCGCGCAATCAACCCCGGCTTGTCGACCCGGACTTCGATCTGGTGATACTCGTTCGGCCGCTCGGCTTTTGCCGGCTCGAAAGAAAGCTCGTACCAAGCGTCAGCATCCGCGAATGCCTGCTGCAGCAGCATCGAAACATCGTTACTCGAGTTCAGAACCAGTCCCCCGCTCTGCACCGCGAGCACCTGCAAACCGAGGTTGCCGGCCGACACTTGATTAGGCTTGCTCACCCCCTTGAGAAATTGCTGGTAGTAGAAGATGTTCAGCGTATTTTCCGCCGCGCCAAGTGGATTGATGTTGTACAAGGTGATCCGCGCCTCCCGAAGCCGCGTAGATGCATCGACGATGGCACTGAAGAGCTGTTGCTGCTGCTTCCCATCAAGTTGAACCCCGGGTCCGGAAAGCAACGGCCAGCCCGCGGAAATCCACAAAACCATCTTTCGTCCCGGCCGAGGGCCTTCAACCGTCGCAAGCTGATCCAGCGCCCGCATCGACAGATCAAACCGATCGACCGCGCCATAGAAACCGGCAGAGCGACGGAGAGTGCGAAGAGCCACCGTCTGCCGATCGAGCGAGGCGGCGATCGCATTGCCGTCGGCCGAGAAGTCTTGCTGAATCTGGGTCCCGGTATCGCCGAAGATGGCGAGCTTGACGGGGTGAGCGAGCTTGCCTCCATTCGCCCGCAGGAACTTGTCGATCTGCCCGCGCTCATAGGCGATCGTCTGATAACCCACATTCACCGCATCAATGAACAGGATCACTTCAACCGGAGCATCAGGGCCGGAAAACGCCCGGAACGAGGTAATCGCCGCCGGAGCCTTGTTGTCCGTGATCGTGAAGTCCTTCTGCTCGAGGCCGGCGACCGGCGGCCCGGACTTCGGCGTCACCACCACGTCCAGATGGATTTGGCCGTCCTGCGGCGGAGGCGGAGCCGGTATCTGCTGAGTGAATGCGGCCGTGGAGAGAACTGGCAGAAGAAAAAGAACGGCGAGACGAGCTTGGATGCGCATGAACTTCCTTTGTCTTCGCGAAGGCCGATGAGGTCTCGCTGCGGCGAACAGATCAAGGCACTGTCACGGTAGACGCGGCCCGGCTGCCGGGAGTTTCCCGGCGGTACCCTTGTCAAGTCCCTGAAAACGCCGCATTTCAGATGAATCTTTTTCCCGCGGCGCCTCTGGCGGTATGATGCATTGCCGTTTGCGGCACGGGAGTTTTTGCATGCAACGTCTTTTTGCGATCTTCGCAGGGCTATGCCTTGCGGCGCCGGCCTTCAGTCAGATACCGGCGTGGATGCCCGACCCGACCCAGCAGCAGACCTATACGCTGCACCGCTCATCCAGCCGCGAAACCACCGGCGCGAACGCCGACTACCGCACCGTCACCCCCGGCCAGACCCTCACCATCCTCGACGTGGACGGCCCGGGAATGATCTCCCACATCTGGTTCACGCTCAATGACTGGGAACCGTACAGCCTCAAGCGCATAGTTTTCCGTATTTACTGGGACGGCGAAGACTCGCCCAGCGTGGAAACACCCATCGGCGACTTCTTCGGCCTGGGCAACGGCATCTACTACCCCTGGCAATCGGCCGTGCTCTCGGTCGGCCCCGACAAGTCAATGAACAGCTGGTTTCCCATGCCCTATGCGAAGCACGCCCGCATGACCATCACCAACGAAGGCAAGCAGACCCTCAACAATCTCTACTGGAACATCGACTACCGCGCCGACGCCAAACCGCTGCCGCCCGGCACCCTCTATTTCCACGCCGAATACCGCCAGGCGCAGCCGGCGCACGGATGGGCCAAAGACTGGTACGAGAACAGCGACCCGCTCATCAATTACCGCCGCGACCTCGACGGTAAAGACGACTACATCTGGTTCGAGGCCAAAGGACACGGCCAGTTCGTCGGCGTCACCATGTCAATTCTCCAGAACCAGGACGGATGGTGGGGAGAAGGCAACGACACCTTCTGGATCGACGACCCCGATAAGATCGCCGCCGTAGGCACCGGCAGCGAAGACTACTTCCTCGGCTCATGGGACTTCGGCGGCGCGCCCCAGGCCTATCCCCTCCACGGATCACCCATGATCGGCAAAGAGCTCGCCGGCGAGCGTTGGAGCGTCTACCGCTTCCACCTCGACTCGCCCATCCCGTTTACCAAATACATGAAGGCCGGCATCGAGCACGGCCACGCCAATGCCCGCTCGGATAATTTCTACTCCGTCGCCTACTGGTACCAGGCCGAGCCCCACATGCCCTTTCCCCCGCTGCCCGACATGAGCGATCGCATTCCCACCCTGCAGTTCGTCGGCGGACCGGGAAACACCAAGACTCCCTACCAGCCGGGAAATCCCCAGCCCAGATGAGTGCATAACTTCGTGAGAGCAACAGCCTCGGCCCGTATACTCGGACACACCAATGGACCCTCGACACGCCATCCTGCCACTCGTCTTCTCCGTGGCTCTAGCAGCCGCCGTGGTGGCGGGCATCTATATCTGGCGTCGGGGCACCCGCGGCTACCCTTTATACCTGTTGTTCTGGGGAATACTGATCGTGATTCTCTATGTTGTCTGGCGGCTGCTCTCCTGACCGCAACTTGGTAATGAGCTGCTCTCCGTCCAGAGAGCAGCTTTCGCCGCTGCCCGCCTAGACGCCCGCAACCTGCCGATGCGTCGTCAACTGCCGCGCCAGCGCAGGCAGCCCGAAGGCCAGCCCCGCCACCAGCGCTGTCGAGATCAGGTCGTTCCGGTAAAACGGCAGCCCGGCAACATACGACATACCCAGTCCGGTAAAGGTCTGCGGATACATCGGCGAGCCCACCCACGCCGCGAAATTCGTAATCAGGAAGAACGATGTCGGCGCAATCAGCACCGCGGCTCCCACGCGTCCGACCGATATCTGCTTCGCCAGCAGCACTCGCCCCAGAACGATGACCGCCGCATACCACGCCCACGTAATCAGGTACGCCGAGACATGAAACGGATAGTTGTACGCGTAAACCGTGAGGTAATAATCGGTCGCGGCCAGCAGCGCGACCGGCAGAATCGCCTGCCGAAGCGATCGCCGGGCTCCAAAGAAGATCAGCGAGCCGCCGACTGCGGTGAAGTTGAGCCAGGGCAGGTGCGGAAGCACGGCGATCCTGCTCAGAACAGCCAGAAGAATCAGCAGATAGGCAGACATGGGAAACCTCGAAAAGGTTCGGAAAGATAAGAACTTGGCTCTTTTATTCTGCGGACTACCGAGGGAAGGGTCAAGAAAAAGCGTGCAATGCAGTCAAAATGTCTTTTGATGCGACACGTTATTTCTGCTCCCTCCCACCCATGAACATCTGTTCCACTTCATTCCCCGGCCCGATATACACCGACCCTCCCAGCGGATTTCGCGCCGGATTGCTGGCTCGAGCCTTCCCCAAACGCCGAATATCCAAAGCGCATGTCATCGAACTCCACCGTGTGCCAGTTCGGCTCAGGCGGCGGCTCCCCGGCCACCGGATCATTCCCCACATCCGTCACCAGCGGGAACTCTGCCCAGTCCAGATACACCCGCCCCAGCCACGACTCCTTGGCCGCAGTAACCTGCGGAGTCACCGCCGGCTTATAAGTGATATCCCCCGCCTGCACATCGTCGCGCCGGGTATGAACCTCCGCCGTCTGGTAATAGTCCTTTGTCTCGGCGACAACATGCCATGCGAAGGGATTAAAGGGATAAGGCTCGGCGTCGATCTTCGTAATCGGATCGGCGACCGCCCCGCTGTTTTGGACCAGCTCCACGGCGTGGCCCTTTTCCGCGTTGCGCAGCGACCAGTACAGGACCACGAACACCAGCGCCGCAATCGACCATCCCCGTCCCCGGAACAGCGGCCGTTTCGCGCCGATCTCACGGTCCGCCAGCCCGAAGATCCATGACAGCACCAGCGCCCCGGCGAGAGCCGCCATGAGGTACGGGTCAACGATGAAAACGATGCTGCGCTCATACCAGCGCGGATTGAACGGAAAGAAAGGACGCAGGCCGTAGTTGTTCGTGTAGTCGAGCAGCAGGTGGCTCAGGTCGGCAATCAGCGCAAAGAAAAAGATGAGCCCCCAGCGCGGCGGAGGCAGCCCGGCCTTCAGCGGTTTGCGCCGCGCCTTATGTATCAGCCAGATCACCGCCAGCGTAACCAGCGCGATCACCGGAGCGGCGATGAATGTGTGCGTGATCCCGCGATGATGTTCGAAGCCGTCGAGCGGTCCGCGGAATCCCCAGAAGACGTCGAGGTCGGGAGCCTCCGCAGCGAGCGTCATGGCCAGCGTGGCATAGGCAGTTTTGCGATTGAAGCCGGAGCGCCCCAGGTTCGCCCCGGTAAGGAAGTGTGTGAGTGGATCCATAGCCCTTCGCACACAGCATACAGGGCAGCCAAAAATGATTTAATCCGAACCCATGGGTCCAAAGTCCGTCGAGAACAAGATCGAGAAACTCCGCGAGACCATCCGCCACCACGAATACCTCTATTACGGACTCGACGCCCCCGAGGTCTCCGACGCCGAATTCGACGCCCTGATGCGCGAGCTCAAGAAGCTCGAAGCCGAGAACCCCGAGCTCGTCACGCCCGACTCGCCCACGCAGCGCGTAGGCGGCAAGCCCAAAGAAGGATTCCCCAAGGTTCCGCACTCCCGCCCCATGCTCTCGCTCGACAACGTCACCAGCGAAGAGGAGCTGCGCGACTGGGACCGCCGCGCCCGTTCCCTCGCCGGAGAAAACGCCGAGATCGCCTACGTCTGCGAATACAAGCTCGACGGCATGTCCATGGCGCTCCGCTACGGAAGCGAAGCCCGCGCCGTTCGCGAGGCAGGTTCTCGCGAAAACGGAAATAGTAGCGCATCGCATCTCATTCGCGGCATCACGCGCGGCGACGGCACCATCGGCGAAGACGTGACCGGAAACGTCCGCACCATCCGGTCAGTCCCCCTCTCCATCTCGCACAGCAAGCTCCAGAAGGCCAAGCTGCCACCCGTCTTCGAAGTACGCGGCGAAGTCGTAATGCCCCTTGCGGCCTTTCTCAGGATGAACGAGGAGCGCGAGGCCGAAGGACTCTCACCCGCCGTCAATCCACGCAATGCCGCCGCCGGAACCATTCGCACCCTCGAGCCCAACATCGTCGCCCGCCGCCGTCTCGACTTCTACGCCTACTTCGCGCTCACCGAAACCGGCGACAACCTCTTCGACGAACAGTCCGAAGCCCTCGACGCGCTCGCCGCCGCCGGCTTCCGCGTCAACCCGCACCGCGAGGCCATCAAGGACATCGACAGGGTAATGGCCTTCGTAAATCGCGCCGAAGAAAAACGTGCCGATCTCGGTTACGAAATCGACGGCGTCGTCATCAAGATCGACTCCGCCGACGTCCAGCGCCGCCTCGGATACACCGGCAAGGCTCCCCGCTGGGCCGTCGCCTACAAATTCACCGCCCGCGCCGGCATCACCAAAGTCGAAGACATCAAAATTCAGGTCGGACGCACCGGCAAGCTGACACCTGTTGCCGTGCTCACCCCGGTCTTCATCGGCGGCACCACCGTCAGCCGCGCCACCCTGCACAACGCCGACGAAATCGAGCGCCTCGGCCTGCTCATCGGCGACTACGTCAAGGTCGAGCGCGGCGGCGACGTCATCCCCAAGGTCGTCGAGGTCGTCCAGAAGATCGGACAAGGATCACCCGCGCGGCGACCGGAAATTCCACTTCCCCACACACTGCCCCGTCTGCGGCAGCGAGATCGTCAAGACCGAAGGCGAAGTCGACTACCGCTGCGTGAACGCCGACTGCCCCGCGCGCCTCATCGAGAGCCTGCTCCACTTCTCCGCCCGCAAGGTGATGAATATCGAAGGCCTCGGCGAAGCGGTCGTCGAGCAGCTCCTCGATCGCGGCCTCGTAAAGAGCATCGCCGACCTCTACTCGCTCACCGAAGAACAGCTTCTCTCCCTCGAGCGCATCGGCAAAGAAAACCGCCGACTCGCTCCTCGCAGAAATCGAAAAATCAAAGTCCCTCGCCGCTCGAACCGAGTCCTCTTCGGCCTCGGCATTCGCTTCGTCGGCGAGCGCACCGCGCAGTTACTCGCAGAAGAATTCGGCTCCATGGACGATCTCATGGCCGCCTCCACCGAAGAACTGGAGCGCGTCAACGAAGTCGGCCCCCGCGTCGCCCAGGCCATCCGCGAATTCTTCGACGAGGAGAAGAACCGCGCCCTCATCAACAAACTGCGCGCGGCGGGTCTTAATTTCACCGCCGAGAAGCGCAAAAAGACCTCGCAGCTCGAAGGCCTCACCTTCGTCCTCACCGGCACCCTCCCCAACCTCACGCGCGAAGACGCCAAGGCCAGGATCGAAGCCGCCGGCGGCCGCGTCTCCGGCTCGGTCAGCAAGAAGACGCACTACGTCGTCGCCGGCGAAGATGCCGGTTCGAAGCTCGACAAGGCCCGCGAACTAGGCGTCAAGATCCTCGACGAGGCAGCCTTGGTAGAACTGCTCGGCAGCTGACCGCAATGTCCCATCCTCCGCAACCCGATCCGCTGGCCGTCATCCTCCTCGGCCCCACCGCCAGCGGCAAAACCGCGCTCTCCCTCAGCCTCGCCGAAAAATTCTCCGGAGAAATCGTCAGCTGCGACTCCGTCGCCGTCTACCGCGAGATGGAGATCGGCACCGCCAAGCCCTCGCCCGCCGAGCGTGCGCGTATTTCCCACCACCTCATCGACGTCTACTCGCTCGCGGAGCACTCGACCGCCGGCGACTACTCCCGACTCGCCCGCGCCGCCCTGCGCGACATCGCCGCCGGCAACCATCTCCCCATCGTCACCGGAGGCACCGGCCTCTACCTTCGCGCCCTCACCGAAGGGCTCTTCGCCGGCCCGCAGCGCTCACCCGATCTCCGAATCCGCCTCGAACGCAGCGCCCAACGCCACACCCCCGGCTGGCTGCACCGCATCCTCGCCCGCCTCGACGCCGCGTCCGCAGCCCGCATCCACGCCAACGACACCCCCAAACTCATCCGCGCCATCGAGGTCTCACTCGCCGCCCGCCAGCCCCTCTCCGAAGTCTGGAAACAAGGCCGCGACCGGCTCACCGGCTTCCGCCTCCTGCGCATCGGCCTCGACCCCGACCGCAAAGCCCTCTACGCCCGCATCAACGCCCGCGCCGCAGAAATGTTCTCGCAAGGCCTGGTCGAGGAGACCCGCCATCTCATCGACAAATACGGAGACTCACCCCGCCCCTTCGACTCCCTCGGATACAAGCAGGCCCGCGCCGTCCTGCGCGGTGAGATGACCCTGCCCGAAGCCATCGCTTCCGCTCAACAGGGACACCGCAACTACGCCAAGCGCCAGCTCACCTGGTTCCGCCGCGAACCCGATGTCCTCTGGCTCCGCGGCTTCGGCGACGACCCCGCCATCATCGAGGAGGCGGTCAGAGCTGTTCAGAGCGTACTCAGCGAATCAGATTTTCGAATGTTGCCCAGGTCACTCGGCCGGAAGAGAAAGAGCTGGCAGGATCGGAGTAATCCCCGGCGCGAATATGGTGATCTTATGGCTGACTGTCCTGCGATTGCCCGTTTTAAATTTGATCTGCGCTTTGATGGTGATCGATGAGTCGGTCTCTCCATAAACTCCAAAGGCCTTGAGCGGGTCTCCCGGTTCCTCCTCCGGGTGAAAACCGTTCGGGAATTTATAAGTCACCTCGGCGATCGAATCCAGATCTTTGCTGGAGCCGCTGATCCAGACCCAGAAATCCGACCATTGTGTGTTGCCGGTTATCTCGCCTGGCTTGGCTAAATGACAGACTGCCAAACCGTCTTCCTGCTTTCCCTTGAACAGTAAATTTCGGATGGCAGCGCGAAGCCCGACAAATGCGGTGAATGCTTCATGTTCCGCATCCAGGTTGATAACTTGTACATTTCCCAGAATGCCGATTTCTGTGACGACGCCAAGTTCGCGAACCAATACCACCGGGATTTCTCTCCCGATCGCAAACCCGATTTCAGAGATGACCCACTCACTCGGTACCCAGTTGCCATTCTTAAGCTGCGCGGTCCTCGTCAGGAATGCAACAAGTAGATCCGATCGCGCAATGTCGTCTCTTACTGCGCGATTGATCTCTTGCGCTGGATACAGATCTCCGGTCCGGACATCACAACCATAGTGGCTCAGAAGCGGCGGAACGACATACCGGATCCACTCATCGCGGTCCCGAAACGGATAGGCGAGAAAAACCGAGGGTCTCGAGGAGCCGATGCGGCGCACTATTTGTTTCCGCGATTTGGCCTTCTTCGTTGGACATGATTTATGTTTCGGGACGATCCCGTCCGGGTTCTGCTTGAACGATTTATCTCAGTGAATCGAAATATATACATATCCAGCTGCCCAAGATCAAGAATGGACGAGCGAGCTCTCGTCTGACTGCTTCTTTCAGCGCTCACAGGTGTATCGTTGATAGCGGTTGCAGCCGTGCACGCTCAGGCTGTCGAAAATCCACATCAAACAAAGGGAGACCCCCTCGCCGATGCTCGATCGCAGATCCTTCCTTCAAGCCGCTGCTAAAACTGCCACCGCGGCCGCCGTCACCACTCGTCTCGAACCTCTATTTGCACAAGCCGCCTCAGCGCCCACCTCGCCGAACGACAACATCCAGCTCGCCCTCATCGGCGCCGGCATCCAGGGACAGGGCGACACCAAGACCGCCATCCAGGTCCCCGGCGTCAAGCTCGTCGCCGTCGCCGACTGCTACGACGGCCGCCTCGCCCACTCGAAAGAGCTCTGGGGCGCTGACATCTTCACCACCCGCGATTACCGCGAGATCCTCGCCCGCAAAGATGTCGACGCCGTCCTCATCGCCACGCCCGACCACTGGCACAAGACAGCCGCGATCGACGCCATGAAGGCGGGCAAGGACGTCTACCTCGAGAAGCCGATGATCCACATCTACCCCGACGGCCCGGAGATCATCGAAGCCGCCCGCTCCACCAATCGCATCATCCAGGTCGGCAGCCAGCGCGTCAGTTCCGTCGTCTATGCCAAGGCCAAGGAACTGCTCGCCTCCGGCGTCATCGGCAAGCTCAACATGGTCAGCGCCTGGTGGGACCGCAACTCCGCCATCGGCGCCTGGGATTACTCCATCCCCCTCGACGCCTCCACCGAAACCTGCGACTGGCCGCAGTTCCTCGGCTCCGCTCCCAAGATTCCCTGGAACGCCGAGCACTTCTTCCAGTGGCGCAAATGGAAAGCCTACGGTTCCGGCGTCGCCGGTGATCTCTTCGTGCATCTCTTCAGCGGCACGCACTTCATCACCGGAGCCCACGGCCCCACCCGCGCCATGGCCACCGGCGCCATCCGCTACTGGAAAGACGGCCGCGACGCCGACGATGTCCTGCTCGCTCTCTTCGACTACCCTGAAGGCTTCAACCTCAGCCTGCGCGTCAACTTCGTCGACGGCGGCGAGGAGAGCGAAGGCTTCATCTTCACCGGCTCCGAAGGCCAGATGGTCATCGCCGGTCAGTCCGTCACCGTCAACCGCGTCCCGCCCGAAAAGGAGCCCGGCTACACCGTCTCCACCTTCACTGACGCCATGCAGAAGGAGTACATCGCTCAGTACCGCAAGAAATATCCTGAGGAGCATTTCTCCGGCCCGGTGCCCGAAGCCATCGAGAAGTTCGCCCCACCTGCCGGTTACTCCGACAGCTACGATCACTTCCACAACTTCTTCAACTCCGTGCGGAGCCGCCAGCCCGTCGTCGAAGACGCCACCTTCGGATTCCGCGCCGCCGGCGCCGCCCTGCTCAGTAATCTCAGCGTCGAGAAGGGCACCGTCGTCCACTGGAACCCTGAAACCATGAAAATAGAGAAATCGTAACTGTGACTCTTACTTTGCTTTGTCATCCTGAGCGAAGTGCGCCGCGGCGCGCGAGTCGAAGGACCTGCTTTTCAAGCATTAAATCGGGTGCACCACGTCCCGAATTTTCCACGCGGTAATCCTTGTATCAGGGCACGGCTTTAGCCGTGCCGTACCGCACAGTAAGCACAATGGGGCTTTAGCCCCTGAGGAAACCCAATCGGAGCCCCAAAATGATCAAGCGCCTCCTGCCCCTGCTACTCCTCCTCGCCCCCCTCGCCTTCGCCCAGGAACCGGGAAAAGCAACCGAGTTCCGCATGCAGCATCCCGGCAACGGACCCGGCGGAGAGCCGCGCATCGCCTTTCTCTCTCATCGTCTCGGCAGCGACCACGCCGAGGGCATCTCGCTGCTCGACATGAATGGCGACGGCTACCCCGATCTGCTCAGCGGAGCCTACTGGTACGAGAATCCCGGCCCCAACGGCGGCGCGTGGAAGCAGCACCAGTTCCGCACCGTCGGCATCCACAATGAATTCGTCTCCGACTGCGGCGAGTGGATCGTCGACGTTGACCACGACGGCCAGCCCGACCTCGTCACCACCGGCTGGATCTCCAACGGCGTCTGGGTCTATCACAACCCCGGCCCCGAAGCGAACAAGGCCGGCACCATGTGGAAGGCGGAAAAGATCACCGACAGTTACGATACCGAGGGCGGAGCCTTCTTCGACATCAATGGAGACGGCAAGCCTGACCTCGCCCTCGCCCACTACAACCGCTCCGGCGTCATCTGGATCGACTTCAGCAAGGACAAGCCGCGCGTCCACCACCTCGGCGGCAAGGAGCAGGACGGCCACGGCATCGGCGTCGCCGACATCAACGGAGACGGCAAAGCCGACGTCCTCACCACCCACGGATGGTTCGAGCAGATCGACGCCGACAATGACCAGTGGAAATGGCATGGCGACTGGGACCTCGGCGACACCGGCTTCCCCATCCTTGGCTACGACGTCAACCACGACGGCAAGATGGATCTGATCTACGGCCAGGGCCATGGCTACGGGCTCTACTGGCTCGAGCAGGCCGGCACCGCTGACAAGCCGCTCTGGATTCGCCACACCATCGACGAATCCTTCTCGCAATCGCACGCCCTGCTGCTCGCCGACATCGACGGAGACGGCACGCCCGAGCTGATCACCGGCAAGCGCTACCGCGGCCACTCCGGCAACGACCCCGGCTCCTACGATCCTCGTCGTCGTCTACGCCTATTCGTTGCCCTCGCACGCCCAGCTCGCTTCAGCGAAATCCTCCTCCGCTGAAACAACCCCGGGCGCAGTCGCCACCATGCGCGTCGCCAACCCCGCGGCCGATCCCGTCTTCATCCGCTACGCGCTATCCGTCAACGGCACCGCCACCGCGGGAACCCAGTTCATCGCCGCCGATCTCGACAAGGACGGAGACCTCGACATCGCCAGCGCCGGAAAGCTCGGCGTCCATGTCCTCGAAAATCTCAAGATCAACAAAGTGCCCAAGGCTGTGCGCGAAGAAGAGCAGCCCCTCAATCGCCAATGGCCCTTCCCCGGCGAAGGTCAGGAAGTCCCCCAGGAAGACGGCCCCAAACCTTAACTCCTGAACCGAGCAACATACCGGGTGCCCCAGGTCCGGATTTTCGGACCTGGGAACTCTAATCACCCTGAAATCCTGCCTCAAAAGCGAAAGGGCGACTTCTCTCGCGAGTCGTCGCCCTCTCTTCCGATTTTTCGAAGGTCTGGTTCGGCTTCCAGACCACAACCTGTTAACCCCGGCGTCCTGAGGGACCTGCGGGCTTGCGCCCGTGTTTCCCTCATTCTTCCTGAATCACATCTGTTGCAAGAGCTTCCTCGCTTCTGTCCGTCTGCGTCCAGTCTCCCAGACGCTTCCGTGAGTCCCGTCGCCGGGCCTCGCGACATCAACGTATCTTCTCTCTCCCTCTGGAAGATTTCTCTTCCGTTGGTTTGAATACTAATCGCGATCCCCAATAAATCAAGTGGCTGTTACAAATTTTCCGCTGTGGAAATACGGCGATTTTTGTGGGAAAAATACCCAGTCAATATCTTGCCATTCAATGGCTCTACCAGAACGTAACCACGACAATTACATTTACCGCGGAAGACTCGGACACCATGGATACCGCTGAACGGGGAAGCAGCTCACCCTGCGATCTCACCCAATCCAGCCCACCCTCCACTGCCCGCATCTACACTCAACAATGTGAGGTGCCTCTGTGCGCACAGTTGAACGCGATGTGCTCCTGGGTGTTCTTGCTGTCTCTGCCGGATCAGCCGACGGCTGGAGCTTCTTCGGCCTCGGCCACGCCTTCGTTGCCAATATGACCGGCAACACCGTGTTTCTCGGCATGTCTATCTTCCAGAAACACGGCGACCCCTTGCATTTCCTCATATCGCTGGCCTGCTATGCCGCCGGAGTCATCACTGGCTCCCTCCTGACCCGAAACATTCAGGCAGAAAGTAACTCCGATCTCTGGCCTCGCGCCGTCTCCCGTACCGTCCTCCTCGAAGCATTCCTGTTAGTGCTCGCCGAAGCCGGATGGATCTCCACCCAGATGCACATGCATCTCACCTTTTCGTCCCGATTCATATCGATCCCTCTCGGCCTCCTGCTCGGAACCGTCGCCTTCGCCATCGGGCTGCAGAGCGCCGCCATGCTGCAGTTGAAGATCCCCGGAATCGTCACCACCTACATCTCGGGCACCTGGACAACTCTGATGAGCGGCCTGGTACGCGTCAAAAGCGACACCTCCGACCAGGAGCGCAAATTCGAGCAGCGTCTCCTGATGCAGGCTGCAATTCTCGCCGTCTATTTCCTGTCCGCCGTGCTTAGCGGCTGCCTCTTTCGCTATGCCCCTGCTGGAGTCGGCGCGCTTCCCGCCCTGTCGGTGCTCTTCGTGGCGATCTACGGGGAGATGCGTCATCTCAAACCCATCCTCTCAACCCCCTCCTCTAAGCCGTAGATAGCCGCTTCCTCGCGAGTGCCAACGGGCAGCCATCCGCCATCGGTTGTGCATTATTCCGGTTGCACAATGGTGCAGACCGGAGATACGATTCGCTGCCGCCTAATTGCTCGCGGCCTGTTCGTTAATTCCCGGGAAATCCTGTCCCACGGCCGACCCCTGAAACTGGGCGCAAATCAACGGCCTGCATTGTCCCGTTTCCCCGACGGGCCTCCGGGCCATATCTAACTCTGTCCAGCAATCCATTGAGGAGAAACCATCATGTCTACCAGGCACTCCACCTCGGTAGTGGCGTCGTCCCTTATAGCCGTTGCAGTCATAGCTACTTCGGTGGCTACCGCGCAACGACTCACGAACAATGTAAGTGAAGGAATTCACCGGGCCAGCGACTTAGGCCGCATGGATCCCACAACAGAGATCAACATAACGGTCCAGATGAAGCTGCGGGACGAAGCCGCGTTCAATAAAGTGGTCGACGCGCTGTACGATCCCTCGTCTCCCACCTTTCACAAGTGGCTGACCGATGAGGAGCTGAAGCAATACGCTCCGCCGAAAGCCCAATACGACGCAGTGCGCAAGGAGCTTGAGAATCACGGCCTCACCATTCTCTCCGTAGACGAAAACAGTTTCTCCATTCGTGCCCATGGCACGACGGCAAATGTGGAGAGCGCATTTAACACCCAGATCCACCAGTTCAGGGCAAACGGGAAGGTCTTCCGGTCAAGCGTAGAAAATGTACGGCTGTCGGGGGCTTCCGCAGAATATGTCTCCGCAGTTGCAGGTATCGAGAGCCACCAGGCGCACCCGCTCTACAAGCGGGCCCTCAATCCACGAACCGGCCAACCTCTGGCGCCTATAGCGCTGCGCAAGGTACAGGACTCAAGTAATGGACTAAGTTCGTTTCTCACGGATACGATTCTCTCCAAAGCAAAGACTTTTACCTTTACGACACCCGGAGCCGACCTTCCGGTTGGAGTCTATTTCGGAACCGTGTATGGCAAGGACATTCCCAACGTAATTCCTTCTTTCACACCGTCCCAGCTCCAGATCTTGTATGGTCTGCCCGCTGCCTACCAAAAGGGATGGAACGGAGCCGGCCAGACCATCGTGCTGCTCGAAGCTTACGGTTATCCCACTATCCAAGCCGACGCCAATGCCTTCTTCCAGCTCACTGGTCTGCCTCCGTTGACCTCCTCTAACTTCAAGATCATCTATCCGCAGGGCCAACCAGTCAGTCCGATCGCTGGCGAACTCTCAGGCTGGAATTACGAAATTGCCCTCGATGTCCAATGGGCCCACTCCATCGCGCCCGGAGCTAAGATCGTCGTCGTCGCAGCAGCAGGACAAGAGACCACTGACTTCCTCGCCGCCATGACTTACATCGTCAACAACCATCTCGGCAACGTGGTGAGCGACAGCTGGGGAGAAGACCTGGATATCCTCACTAGCCCGCTCGTCGAACAGTCCTTCGATCGGGAGCTCACCCTCGCCGCCGCGAAGGGCATTTCCTTCCAGTTCTCAACTGGCGACAGCGGCGACAACGGCCTTGGCGAACCCGTTGGCGCATCCTCGGTGCCATCCAATTCGCCGCATTGCACTGCTGTCGGCGGCACATCCCTCCTGAACAAGCTTCCCGGACCGGGCTATGAATGGCTTGGCTGGGGCACCAGCCTGGTCCTCCTCAATGATAGTGGCGTGCTGGACCCTCCGGAACCGCAACCTTTTTGGGGTGGCTCGGGAGGCGGAGAGAGCGTTTATTTTGCCAAACCCTCCTGGCAAAAGGCACTTCCCGGGACTGGCCGGCAGGTTCCTGACGTCTCAGCCTTGGGCGACCCATACACCGGCGTGCCTATCGTAGTGACGCTTCAGGGACAGCAATTCATCGTTCCTGGAGTCGGGGGCACCAGTCTCTCCAGTCCCATTTTTACGGCCTTCTGGGCGATCGCGAACCAAAAGGCCGGTCACTCCCTGGGCCAGGCGGCTCCGACAATCGCCGGCCTCAAAACTGGCCTGACTGACGTGTTACCGCTCACCAGCCCCACCAATGTAACAGGCACCGTCTACGATTCCGGAGGCGCGACGTTTTATTCCGCCACCGGTCTCTTCGCAGACCTGTACAACGGTACGACCTTCACCAGTGCTTTGGGACAGCTCGGCCCAGGCGCGTACCTGGCGATCAGCTTCGGTCTGGATGCCTCGCTGACCGTCACGCATGGCTGGGACAATGTGACTGGGTATGGCACTCCGAACGGTCTTGCTTTTCTGAATGCAGTCGCTCCATGACCAGTCCCGTACGAGGCCCTTCTACTGGCTTCGCCTGAATAGCTCCGTTCTGTCGAGAAGTCAGCCTCGATAATCTGAGTACCTCCCGCCCTCGCTCAATCACGAAAGGCGGGAGGTACACTTCTGTAGCTTCCGCCTCGATCACATGGCTCCGCGATAGTCTTGACATATGTCCCGGCACGCTCTTCGCCTGCGCCTCCTGCCCGCCCTTCTCCTGTCCCTCACCGTAGCCGCCACCGCCCAGACCAAACCCGCGCCCGCTCCACCTGCAGCCGCTCCGCCCGCGCCTACCCACGCCGACATCCTCCGCGGAGCCTACGGCCCTTACCGCGCCAACAACGACCTGCTCTACTACCACCTCGACATCCGCGTCGACCCCGACAAGCAGACCATCACCGGCAAAAACACCATCCGCTTTCGGATGCTCCAGGACGGCAGCCGCATCCAGATCGACCTCAGCGACGCCCTGCACGTCGATAAGATCCTCCTCGGCACGACCGAGCTGAAATACCAGCGCGACTCCGGAGCCGTCTTCATTGACTTCCCGCGCACCCTCCGCGCCGGCCAGACCTACTCCATCGACTTCTACTACTCCGGCCATCCCCTCACCATCGGACGCTTCGGCGGCATGGTCTTCGCCAAAGATCCCGCCGGCCATCCCCCCGCAGTTCATCCTTGGATCTATACCTCCTGCGAGGACGACGGAGCCAGCATCTGGTGGCCCAACAAAGACCAGTGGCGCGACGAAGTCGAATCCATGGACATCAGCGTCGCCGTCCCCAACGGCCTCACCGACGTCTCCAACGGAAAATTCAAAGGCTCAACCGATCTCGGCGACGGGTACACCCGCTGGGACTGGCACGTCAGCTACCCCATCAATGCCTACGATGTCGCACTCAACATCGGCGACTACGTGCACTTCTCCGACCACTACGGCACGCTGTCCCTCGACTACTATGTTCTCCCCGCCGACCTCGACAAGGCGAAGACCCAATTCACCCAAGTCAAAGGCATGATCGAAGCCTTTACCCACTACTTCGGCGCTTATCCCTTCGAGCGCGACGGATACAAGCTCGTCCAGGTCCCCTACTCCGGCATGGAGCACCAGACCGCCGTCACCTACGGCAATCTCTTCAAGAACGGATACCTCGGACGCGACTGGACCGGCGTGGGCATCAGCCCCAAATTCGACTTCATCATCATCCACGAGAGCGCCCACGAGTGGTTCGGCAACAGCATCACCGCCCAGGACCGCTCCGACATGTGGATTCACGAGGCCTGGGCCACCTACCTCGAATCGCTCTACGTTGAATACTGGTACGGCAAGGACGCCGCCATTCGTTACCTGAGCGGTTACAACTCAAAAGTCAGGAATCAGCGCCCCATCATCACCGAACGCGGCATCAACGCCACCCCTCCCGAAGACCAGTACTTCAAGGGCGCGCTCATGCTCAACACCCTGCGCAGCGTCATCGACAACGACCCGCGCTGGTTCCAGCTCATCCACGACTTCTACCAGCACTTCAAATATCAGAACATCATGACCGAAGACGTCGTCGCCTGGTTCAACCAGCAAACCGGGCTGAACCTCACGCCCATCTTCAACCAGTACCTGCGCCACGACCGCCATTCCGCTCCTCGAGCTCAAGTTCGACCCCGCTGCGGGAACCGTCGCCTATCGCTGGAAAGCCGACGAGGCCGACTTCGCCATGCCCGTGCGCGTTGGCGACCCCGCCCACTGGCAGACCATCCACCCCACCACCCAGTGGCAGACCATGAAGACCAGTCTCACGCCAACTACCTTCGCCGTCGACACCGACCACTTCTACATCAACGTCAGCAAGGAGTAGTCACGCAGCGCATACAAAGCGAAAGGGCGACTTCTCTCGCGAGTCGTCACCCTCTCTTCCGGTTTTTCGAAGATCTGGTTCGGCTTCCAGACCACAACCTTGTTGATCCCGGCTTCCTGAAGGACTTCCGGACTTGCGCCCGTGTTTCCCTCATTCCGCCGCGATCACATCCGCTGCGCGAGCTTCCTCGGATCCATCCTCAGAGCATCCGGTTGCCCGAACACTCCGGAGAGTCCCGTTTCCGGGCCTCTCGATAGCCCTTGTCTACTCTCTCCTTCTGGAAGATCTCTCTTCCGTTGGTTTGAATACTAACCGCGATCCCGAATAATTCAAGTAGCTGTTACAAATTTTCCAATGTGGAAATAGCCCCGCTTATTGTGGAAATACAGGTAGTTAGCCGAGCAGTCCTTACTTCACATCTACCGTCCGGTCGCCCTCATATTCCATGATGTGGAAGTACGCCTCCCACCCGCTCCACAGCATCGGAGCCGGCAGCTTCGCCATCCGATCCTGCAAATGATCGGCATAGCTCTGCACCAGCTCCCGCGTACGATACACACCCGTCAGCCAGTCGCCGCGATACCAGTTCTTCCACTGCCCGTACTCGGCCTTCGCCATCGACTCCTGCACCGCATCGAGAGCCCGCAACGCCTCAGCCGCCTCTGACCGCGCCTGCTCTGTCCGCCCCGCTTCATCGTCCTCAACCGCCTTCGCCACCAGCATCAGCGCCCGGTTGCTCTCGCGGTTGATCGTGATCATCGTCAGCACGTCCTGCCTGGTAGTAGTCGCGCCGCGTCGGGATCGACCACTCCCTCCGCCGCCACCGCATGCTCCCACACCGCATCCCATCGCGCCTGCGCCGCCTCGCATTCCTGAATATCCCGGTCCAGCAGCGTCTTTCGCATCTGCGCGTCGAACGCCGGAAACAACCGCGGCGGCGTCCACTTGGGAGACTGGCTCGGCATCGCCGCCACCTGGTGCTCGCTCAGCGTATCCAGAATGATCCGCCGCATCTCCGAGTGATAATGCTGGTCGCCATACTCCCGCGTCACCTCGGTCTGCGTCGGCGTCACTCCCACTGAGTTGCGGTTGCGGCCGCAGCGCAGGCGCGGCAAAATACTCCCTGTACAGCGCCGTCAGCGCATCCACCGACTTCGCGCCGAACTCCTCCGTCGCCCACCGCCTGTAGAAATCCCCATCGCCGCCCGCCGGAACTCCGCCCCACGCGACCTCCATCAGTGCGCGCGTCGTCATCGCCACCGGACGAATGTCGCTCGTATTCACCAGCAGGTACGACGTCGCACCCGCCTTGATATACCGCCCCAGCTCCGACTGAATCCGCTCGACCGGCACCATCTCCGACAGCTGATTCGCCTCGCCATTCATCATCGCCACGTGAAAGTACGCGCCCTGCCCCGCCGCAACCTTGCCGCCGTCCTGCATATCGCCATAGCCGGTGTCCGCCCACACCAGCGTCACCTCCGGAGGAATCTTCAGGTAGCCCTTGTCCATCAGCCGGGCTCCCTCCTGCCACAGGTCGGTCACAAACTGCGCCTTGGGATACTTCGCCCGCACAATCTTCATCTGGTCCGCGATCGCCGCGCTCACCCGCTCGCCCAGCAGCGGATCGTTATCCCGCACGCTCGGATCGAGCGCCGCATAGCTCTGGTCCGACAAGCCCCGGAGCCCCACGCTCCACAGAATCTCCGCATCCGGCTTGTACGTCGCTACCGCATTCGTCCACGCCCGCTCCAGAATCTCCGGATGCGTCGAATAGTTGTAAGGAACATCCTTCGGCCACCGCGCCACATTCACGCCCAGCGGAATCGCATGGTGCTGGTTCACGATCAGCCCGCGCTCCGTCGCCAGGTGAACCTGCGCATCATCGGGAAAGATCCACGTCCCCGGCACCACCATATTTCCCTTCAGCCGCAGAATCGTCTCGTACACCTTGTCCCACGTCTTGGGAGAGATCCCCGTCTGCTCACCCTTCTCCGCCGGAACCCACCCCGTCAGCAAATCCTCATCGTTCGGAAAGAACCCGCGATAACGAAACACCGGCTTCGGATACACCCGCGCAAAATCCGCCGGCAGCGCAATCGAGCTGCGCTTCTCCGGCTGCTTGTCCGTCCACAAATACATCGGATCGATCCCCAGATACGCCTGCGAAAACTCATAGATCGCAAAGATCGTCCCCCGCATATCCGCGCCCGTCAGGCACACCGCCTGCTTCTTTCCCGGCAGCTTCACAATCGAGAACGCAAACGCCTCCGTATCCGTCGCCATCGAGCACTTCAGACCGAATGGCATCTCCGGCCCCTGCCCGATCACAATCGACACCGGCCCCGCGTCGGCAAGCGTCGTCACCAGCCGCGGCGTCGTCCCAAATACCTTATTGAAGTCGCTGAGCAGATCCTTCGTCGCCCGCTCGACCGGCCCGATTGCCTGCGCACTCTCCACCACCGTCACCGACCCATCGATCTTGACCTCCGCCCGCGCCGCAGAAGGGAAGGCGGCCGCGGCCACGGCCGCACACATTACCGATGATCAGAGCTGGCCGCAATGACTTTGTAGTGATTGGAAACATAGTTCACCCTCCGCGCCGACTACACCCTGCGAATACCAGCGACCTCACCGGGCACGCCCCTGGAGCCGCCACACAGAAGGCAAATCGAACGCAACGGCATTAGAAAAGTGAATTAGTTCGTGTTGTCAACAAACAGTACGGTCAGAAAAGTCTTCTGCAGAATTGTCAGATCACTTCGTCGCCCGCGAAATGGCCTGCAGGTCGCTCCTCAGCCGATCCGCATCGCCGTTTTCGATCAATCCTTCAACCTCGATGTGCGTCCGCTCCCACACGGGCACTGCCTCGGCCAGCAGCGCCTTGCCCTCCGCCGTCAGCTTCAACCGCCGGCTCCGCTTATCAACGGGATCAGGCATGACTTCGACCAGCCCACGCCGCTCCAGCGGCTTCAATGCCGCCGTCAGTGTCGTCCGGTCCATGGCCAGCAGCGCCGCCACCGGAGCCATCCCCGGAGGCTCCGGCCGATTCAGCGACATCAGCAGCGAGAATTGGCCGTTCGTCAGCCCCAGCGGCCGCAGCACATCGTCAAAACGACGCGCCAGCGCCCGCGCCGCCCGCTGCACATGCAGACAGAGGCAGCAGTCGCGAACCCGCAGCGTAGTCTCAAACGGAACCGCCGGGTCTTTTGACATAATTCTTGACATCAGGCCAGTGCGTTGATATCAACGTAATCTATACCAGCGACCCTGTAAAGACGTGCTTGACAAAGCCACACCGTAAGCACACACTAACGTTAGTCATGGCTTACCTAAGAGACGCGCTTCCGGCAGCACGAAAGCCCGGGAACAGCGCGCAGGCAGGTAATCGCCGGAAACCCAAACCTGCCCGAAAAATTTATTGGACGATGTGTCGAATTCCGGTCCGGCCGTTCGACTATATCGTGAAGGGCGGGCAACCGGCCCGCCCGAAGGTCGTTTCAGGATAAGACCGTTGCAGGATAAGTGAGGACCCGTATGTCGTTCATTCGCGATTTGAAAATTGCCGCGCGTTCTTTGTCGCGCGTTCCCGCTCTCTGGATCACCGTCGCCCTTACCCTGGCTCTCGGCATCGGCGCCAACGCCGCCATCTTCAGCGTGGTGCGCGCCGTCCTCCTGCGTCCGCTCGCCAATCGCGACGAAGACCATCTGCTTTACCTGCGCCAGAGCGCGCCCGGCCTCGGCGTCGCCAACGCGACCTTCTCCATCCCTGAAATTCAGGACCTCGGCAAGGGCCTTAAGACCATCAAGGAGCTCGGCACCTTCTCGGCCATCGACTTCACCATCGTCGGCCTGGGCACGCCGCGCGAAATTCCCGCCGGAGTCGTCGACGGCAACTACTTCGACGTGATGGGCCTCCGCCCCGTCCTCGGCCGCCTCCTCACTCCCGCCGACGACGGCCCAAACGCCCCCGGCGCCGTCGTGCTCACCTATAAATTCTGGACAACGTCCCTCCACTCCGATCCCCAACGTCCTCGGCAAGAGCGTCCGCCTCGAAAGCTTCGCCGGCGCGCGCAACGCCGTCATCGTCGGCGTGCTTGAGCCGTCCGTACCCTACCCGGTGGCGACCGAGATCATCGCCAACGTCGTCACCAGCCCGCATCATCTGTCCGCCACCATGGTCACCGGCCGCGAACACCGCATGACCGAGGTCTTCGCCCGCCTCGCTCCCGGAGCCACCCTCGAAGCCGCACGCGCCGAGCTCCGCACCGCCTACTCCGCCATGATCGGGTCCCACCCCGACGTCTACAAGTCCGCCGACCACTACCAGATCGGCGTGACGCGCATGCACGACCAGATCAACTCCCGCGCCAACACCGTCCTGTGGGTGCTCTTCGCCGCCTCGGGCCTGCTCTTCGTCATCGCCTGCTCCAACGTCGCCAATCTCGTGCTGGCCCGAACCGTGCGCCGCGAGCCCGAGCTGGCCGTCCGCTCCGCCCTCGGAGCCAACGCCGCCGCCCTGCGCCGTTCGCTCCTCGCGGAAAGCATCATCCTCTGCGGCAGCGGAACCCTCGCCGCCCTCATCCTCGCCTGGCCCATGGTGGCCATCCTCGGCCGCTACGCCGCGCGCTTCTCGGTGCGCGCCGACGGCATCACGCTCGACTTCACGCCTGGTCTGGTTTGGCATCTTGCTGGCACTGGTCGCCGCCGTTTTCCTGGCGTATATCCCGCGCCTGCCCTCGGCGGATGGGTCGCGAAGCCTCGCGCTCACCGGCGAAGTGCGCGTCACGGGAAGGAGCGGCCGCCGCCTTCGCGTCTTTGCCGTCATGCAGATCACCGCCTCATTCCTGCTCCTCGCCGGAGCCGGCGTGCTCATGCGCACCCTCTATGTGCTCGAGCACACCCGCCCGCAAATCGACACCTCCCACGTTCTCGCCGTGAATCTGCCCGTCATCTCCTATGGACGAACGCCCGAGCAGGTGCGGGACTTCTATCACGATGCACAGCGCCAGATCGCAACCCTGCCCGGAGTGGAACACGTGGCCACCGGCTTCAGTGTTCCCTGGCGCGACGATCAGGGTCTCGAACATCAGCTTCGCCTTCGCCGCCCAGGGAGCCACGCGCAAGAACGGTCAGGACGATCTGCGCGCCAAGTTCCGCTCTGTATCGCCCGACTTCTTCGCTACCATGGGGCTTCCCATCGTCGAAGGCCGCGACTTCCGCGACACCGACAAGGACGGCTCCGAGCGCGTCGTCATCATCAGCCAGAGCCTCGCCAACTCGCTCTTCCCCGGCCAGCCCGCTCTGAACCGCGAGCTGCGCTGGACCGACGGCGTCATGAAGTTCATCGGCATCAGCTATGAGCCGCGCCGCATCGTCGGCGTCGTGCCCGACATCGACGACGAAAACATCATCCCGTCGCCCGCCATGACCATCTACCAGCCCTCCGACCAGGAAGGATGGTCGGGCCGCCTCTTCGTGCGCGCCAAGGGAGATCCCTACGCCCTCGTCCCCGCCATCACCCGCACCATCCATGAGATGGCCTCCGACCAGCCCGTCGAGCACGCCAGCACCCTCCAGGACATCCGCACCGAGGTCCTGGCACCCGACCGCCTCAACGCCATCGTCTTCGGCGGATTCGCAGCCGTGGCCCTCCTGATTTCCGTCGTCGGCGTGGCCGGCGTTCTCGCCTTCTCCGTCAGCGGCCGCACCCGCGAGTTCGGAATCCGCATGGCCCTCGGCGCACAGCCGCGCCACATCCTCACCGACGTGCTCGCCGACGGCCTGGTCATCGCCGGCATCGGAGTAGGCTCCGGCGTTGTGATCGGATTCGCTCTCGCCCGCATCATCGGCCGCTACGTCGGAGAGCTGCCCATGCCCGGCCTGCCCTCGTTCATCGCCTCCGCCTTCGTAATCCTGGCGGCCGCGGTAATTGCGTCGGCTGTACCCGCGGCGCGCGCCGCCCGGGTGAATGCCGTGGAAGCACTGCGCTCAGAGTAAAAACCTTCCCGGGGCGACTTACCCATCCTGAAATCGCCCCGGGACGCGGCACCTTCGCTGCATCTTCCGCACGCTTCCTTGCACCATCCCGCCCTCTACTGAAAGTTCTCCGCCAGCGCGATGGAGCTGGTCGGCTTGTACTGGACAAAGTAGAGTGTCAGTCCATCGCGCGATGCCGCGAGACTTGCGGTCCAGGGCAGGGGATTCTCCTTCAGCGTGAGCACCGGCGTGGCATGACGGCTGCGAAAGTCGTAGAACAGAATCGTCGGACCCGGCTTCGCGTTTGCGTCCAGAAAGTAGATTCCGGAATCGACCACGGCAAAGTGACCCCAGTAGCCATGATGCAGGGCATCGGTGATTTGTTCCTCCGCCCCGCGCTCTGTCGGCACTCTCCAGATGCCGCCGCCTTCATACTTCGAATAGTAGAGAGCTTTGCCGTCATAGGACTCGAACGCCGCATATCCCCCGCGATGGGTGATCTGCCTCTCCTCTCCAGATGAGAGTTCGCGCCGCCAAACCTGCCAGTCCCCGGTATTGCTGGCGGTAAAGTAGATTGCCTTGCCGTCGCGCGACCAGCTTGGCACCTGCTCTTCAAATCGGCCCGACGTCACCGGGTGAGGATTGCGGCCGTCAGAATCCATGACATAAATGTGGCTTCTCAGCCCCGGGCGATAGTCAAACGCGATCCATTTGCCGTCAGGCGACCACCTCGGAGTTCCCGCATGACCGTGGAAGCTGGTCAGCTGCAATGGATCGCTGCCGTCCGACCGGCTCTTCCAGATCTCCATCGTCCAGCCCGCGTCCTGCGCCAGGTCTGACTCGAACACCACCTCCCGGCCATCCGCTGAGGGCTGCGGCGCCGAACTGGTGCTCGCCGACGCAAAGAGCGTCTGCACGCCCACAACGCGTCCGCCGGACCGTGACAGCGTGGCCCGCACTGTTTCCGTGGGCATGTTCCCCGGACTCTGCACATAAGCCAGCCGACTGCCGTCACGGGACTGCGAGCCGACCTCGGGATAAACGTTCTCGGCGGTCACCGGACCGCCGTCACGCGACACTCTCCAGATTCGATTGATGCCGCTCCGAGAGGACCGGAAGATGATGTGCTGCCCATCCGAAGACCACATCAGCCCCCAGAAACTGCCTCCGTCGGACGTGATCACCCGGGTAACGCCTCCCTGCACGGGCACGGTGCAGATCTCGTTCACCGTCCTCGAATGCATTCGAATAAACGCGATTGTGCTGCCGTCCGGCGACAGAACCGGGCTGCGGTCTCCGCGATCGCCGGTTTCCGGGTGCGTCAGGCAGCGCCTCTCACCCGTACTAAGCGAGAAGAGCATCAGGCCGATCGCCCCCTTCGGCGAACACTGGTCGGCGATCACCAGCGACTTTCCGTCTGCGGTCCAGACCGGCCATCCGGCGTTGCCGTAGACGCATGCCACACCCGTCACTTTGCGTTCCGTACCGCCCAGCGCAGGAACCACAAAGACCGCGCCTCCGTTGTCGTCGCAGCGGCCAAACGCCAGCTGACGTCCATCCGGAGACCAGCTTACGCAGCAGGTAAAGCCGCTCTCCGTATGTGTCAGGCGCAGCGGCTTCTCGCCGCCGATCAAGTGGACATACACATCCCCCCGCGCAGCGTTTTCACCATCCCAGACAAAGGCGACCTCCCGCGAATCGGGCGACAGAGCAGGATCGCTCACCTTCCCCGCAACGCTGACGATAGGTGACATCTGCATGTTGGCGGCGTGTGCGGGCAGAGAAGCTGCGCGGCGATGATGCCAAACGCGCACAGCAAGCAGAACTGCGACGATGACCAGCAGTACGGACGCGAGCCCGCCCGCAAAACGCAGCCAGCGCCAGCCTTGCCGTGCCTGCCTGCCATGTGCCGCTGGGCGGGGTCCTGCGGGGTCAGCGGCCTTGATCGGATCGTCGACGCTGTCCACCACCTCGTCGCGGTGACCGTTTGAAGAAGCCGCGACTGTCCCTGGGTCTTCCTCAGTTTCAGTTACCTCGCAAACAAGCCTGTACCCGACCGTCTGCACCGTAGCAATGTAATGCGGTTCGCGCGCGTCGTCCCCAAGTAGCCGCCGCAGTGTGGCGATGCTGCGCGCAAGTGAATTGTCCGAGACCGAGCAGTCATTCCAGACTGCACTGAGAATTTCATCTTTAGTTATTACCTTGCCGGGATTTCGCAGCAGGAATAGCAACACGCGAAAAGCCTTCGGTTCGACCGGCACTTCATTACCGGCCTTGACCAGAAGGAACTCCCGCTCCTTCACCTCGACGTCCGCGAATCTGAAAACAAGCGACTTATTGTCCGTCATAACTCCGTCACGCGTTTTCAGAGATCGATCACAACATGGTCAAGACAGCGGGGACGCACTCTGCGAGATTGCACACAGCCCATCTGCCCGGAGGTTAATCACCGAGGCTGTTCGTCCGAGTCTGGCCCTGCTGCCAAACTCGCCCGCGATCATCGTACTCTTCGCGCTGCGCCCAGTGCTGGGAGCGGCCATTCTAGTGCTGTGCCTTGCGAAAGACAACCGGCGTATCGGATCAACTTCTCTTCCCCGCGCAAGAACCAGCAAGCACGTTCACAGTCCGTAACCCAAAGAGGGAGATTCAAATGCACAGCAAATGTCTTTCGATACTAACCAGGACGACGATGGCCATCCTAATGCTCACCTGCGGTTTCGCTGTCGTGACCTCTTCAGCGTGGGCCGACGATGACAAAGACCACGACAAAAGCTGCTCCAACAGAACCCTTAACGGCGATTACGGCTTCACGATTGAGGGTCTTCTGGCTATTCCGGGACCTGGCATTCAGGTCCGCGGAGTAGCCCTGCAACATTATGACGGCAACGGTCATTTAACCAACAGCGACCATGTTGTTATCGACGGCACGCCACCACCCGACGCGTGGAGACCGGGAAGCGGCACCTACATCGTGAATCCAGACTGCACAGGAACAGCAACGATCACCTTCCCTTCAAGTCCAGCTCCTCCTCTGGTTGTCTATTTCGTGATAGTCAAAGATGGCAGCAAAATCCGCCAGGTCGTTGAGGGGAATGCGGCGATTGCCACAGGAGAAAAGGTAAGGTAAATTCCGCGACCGGCAGTTACGCCCCCTGCCGCCGAAGCGTCGGGACGATTTCTCACCGCAGCAGAAGCCTTGCATCTGTCTGCCCTGAGCACGTCCCGGCCTGCCTTCGTCGAACCAGAAGGCGCCTACTGTGCCCCGCCCGTCGAGAACACCTGCTCTACCGACCGGTCGTGAACCTTGTAGATCGCGAACTGCTCGTCCGTCTTCCCCGCCAGAGCAAAGATCAGCTCCGCACGGTTGTCGGCATCGGTATCCACCGCATCCACCAGCTGCATCCGCGGAACCACATCCAGCTCCGGCTCGCTCGTCACCTGCTTGAACAGAATCTGCGGAACCCCGTTGAAATCGGGCTGCGCGATGATCGTCACATACTTAGTCTGATCTCCCTGGCCGGACTGCGCCGAAAACACCAGCGTCGCGCCGCCGCCAAACGACAGCTCGTACGCCTTGAACTGCTCGTCCGCGAGATCCGGCAGCACCGGCTTCGGCGTAGCCTTCTTATGCGCTGCCGTCGTGTGTGCCGACGCCGTGTGACTGGACGTCGTGTGGCTATTTGTAACCGTAGTGGTGTTCTTATGCACCGCAGCCTTCGGCGTCGCCACCGTCTGCCCCGAGACCGTCGCCTTCACCGTATTGCCCGCCAAGAGATTCTTCGCCACATCCTCCAGCGCCGCCTCCATCTTCTTCGCATCCTCGGGATC
The DNA here is from genome assembly GCA_963725225.1 of uncultured Acidobacteriaceae bacterium. Classification (GTDB taxonomy): domain Bacteria; phylum Acidobacteriota; class Terriglobia; order Terriglobales; family Acidobacteriaceae; genus Silvibacterium. The sequence continues at coordinate 20,635 of CAVRXY010000006.1, read as the reverse complement.
CGTCCACGAATACACGTACGAATGCGGCGCCCGCGTCTTCGCATCCGACACCGCCGCCATCAGCTTCAGGTTGTTCGGACTTCCCGCCAGCTTCGCAATCTCCACCGTGGTCGGCGCATCGAGCGTCTCATATTCCGCCGGCTTCCCGCGCCCCAGGTGCGGCCGGTCGGGATCGATATTGGTCGTCGCCGTAACCGGCGCGCCATTGTCACTGGGATTCGTCGTTGTCTCCGTACGCTTGTGCAACGTCGGCCGGTCCGGATCCACATCCGGCGCCGACGACGAAGCCGTATTCGATCCCGAGCCCGTACTCGACCCCGAGCCAGAAGATCCCGACCCGCTCTGCTCACCGGTCGTCGAGTCCGTCCGCCGGTGCAGTGTCGGCCTGTCGGGATCCACCGCCGGAGCATTGCTCGCCGTGCCCGACCCACTGCCACTCCCCGAACCCGAACCGCTGCCGGAGCCCGAGCCCGAACTCGACCCGCTACCGGAATCCCCCGGAGGCCGATGCGCAAAGTGTGGCTTGCTGTCATCCGCGCTCACATCATGCACAAACTGGGGCAGCGTCTTCGAAGTCTTCAGCCTCGCTACCTTCGGCTGCATCGGCTGTTGATACGTCCCCGTCGCTATCCACGATCCCGACACATTCGCCGCCGCCTTCACATCGAACAGCCCCTTCGACGCTCCCCGCATCCAGCAGCTCATACACGCGTCCCCGACTCCACCGTCAGATCGGCACAGGCTGCGCCATGTACAGCCCGCCCGGCTGGTACCGCTCCCCGTCCCACACCGCCACCGGAACCAGCCTCGCCGCCGTCGGCCTGGTCAGGTCGCCCGTGTACTCGAGCACCGCCGTAGCCCGCAAAACCGGCGCCGCGCCCGCGCCCTTATTGGGATCCACCCGGCCCGGATACTGCGCGTGCGCCACGGCAAAAAATCCCCCCGCCAGCATCCATCCAGCCAACAACAGTCCGGACCGCAGCCTCAGCCCGAGTTCTAGACTCCGTGACATAACATTCAGTCTAAGCAACAATCTATAGGACACTCTTATTAGGACGCGGCGCAAGGCCGCGCGCGATCCTCTCCACCAAAGGAACCTTTATGGAATTGCACGAGAAAGTCGCCGACTTCACGCTCCAGGACGACCAGGAAAACACCGTCCACCTCTCCGACTTCGCCGGAAAGCCCGTCGTCCTCTTCTTCTACCCCAGGGCCGATACTCCCGGCTGCACCATCGAAGCCTGCGGCTTCCGCGACACCTTCAAGAAGCTCCAGAGCGCCGGCGCCATCGTCCTCGGAATCTCCCGCGACACGCCCAAAGCTCAAAGCAAATTCAAGGCAAAGTACGACCTGCCGTATCCACTCCTTGCTGATGTAGACGAAAAAGTCTGCAAACAGTTTGGGGTGCTCAAGGAAAAGAACATGTACGGCAAGAAAGTCATCGGCATCGAACGCACCACTTTCCTCATCGGCCCCGACCAGACCCTCGTCAAAATCTTCCCCAAGGTCAAACCCGAAGGCCACGCCGACGAAGTCCTCGCCGCCCTCAAAGAGTGGAAGAAGAGCTAAACCGAACTTGCATTTCTGAGACCTGGGTGCCCCATCCTTTCCGCGTTTTTTGCGGAAAGGGTGGGAAGCAATACACTCTACGATGTCATCCTGTGCGAAGTGCGCCGCGGCGCACGCAGTGGAAGGACCTGCTGTTCACCTACCGGCCACCACTCTGGGTGCCCCATCCTGAGCGAGGCCAAAGGCCGAGCGAAGGGTGGGAAGCGATACACCTCATCCGATGTCATCCTGAGCGGAGCCTGTGGCAGCCTCACCGCCACAGGCGCAGTCGAAGGACCTGCTGTTACCCCGCACCGCACGAAACCTGCGCCCTTCCCGCCTCCTGCTGCGTCTTTAACTCAAGCAATGCCCAAACTCCTGCCTCGCAGCTTCTACCTCGAACAACCCGACGTCGTCGCCCGCAAGCTGCTCGGCAAGCTCATCAGCCGTCGCATCGACGGACACCGCGTCACCGGACGCATCGTCGAGCTCGAAGCCTACCTCGGCCTCGATGACCCTGCCGCGCACACCTACAACGGCAAGACCGCCCGCAACGCCGTCCTCTTTGGACCCCCCGGCTTCGCCTACGTCTACTTCATTTACGGGATGCATTACTGCCTTAACGTCTCCTGCCAGCCGGAGGGACACGGCGGAGGCGTCCTGATCCGCGCCCTTGAGCCGGTCGAAGGCCTCGACACCATGGCCCGCCTGCGCAAGCTGCCCGTCGGCGCCTCGCCGCGCCTGCTCACCTCCGGCCCCGGACGCCTCTGCCAGGCCCTGGACATCACGCGCGCCGCCCACAACGGACTCGACGTCACCAGCCGCGCTTCCATCCTGCAGTTCCTCGACGACGGCTTCGAGCCCGACATGATCCGCTCCACCCCCCGCATCGGCATCAGCAAGGCAATCGAACACCCGCTGAGATTTGTGATCGAAGGCAATGCGTTCCTGAGCAAATAGTTTTTGGATTCCTGCGTTCGACTTGACCTCGGGCTATTCCACCGCTTCCATGTGATTTGGCAGGAGGTCTGGGGCCGGGGTTGGAGTACCATCTAACCCATCTCCCGTGGTCAATTCAAAAGCAGATGGGTGGCCCCCCGGAGACGATGAGAGAGCAGGTTCGCAGGAGCATATCTGTTGCTGGGCGGATGTCTCGCCATGATCGCTCTGTGGAGAGCAATGCCCGTGCACGGGTCCTCGTCAGTCTCTTCGTTGAGCTGGAATCGGCAGACGGCGGCGCGCTACCTCGATGATCGCGAAATTTGGTGGCAGGCCTGGCCGCGTGCGCAGAAAGACCATGGAACGATCTGCGTATCCTGCCATACGGTTGTGCCCTATGCGATGGCGCGGCCATGGTTGCGGCCCGAGTTAGGGGAGACGGCGATCACTCCTCCCGAAAAGACCATGCTGGACAGCGTGGAAAAGCGCGTCAGCCACTGGTCCGAGATGGTGCCGTTTTACTCCGATGCGAAGAACGGCCCCGGCAAGACCGCTGAGGCCCATGCGACCGAGGCAGTGCTGAATGCGGTAATCCTCGCCAGCTATGACGCGCGGCAGGGGCATCTGCGTCCGATCACCCGGACCGCCTTTGACGAAGCGTGGGCGCTGCAGGAGGAGACAGGCGACAAAGCCGGCGGGTGGAAGTGGCAGGACTTCCACCTGGGGCCCTGGGAGTCGGCCGAGTCCGGGTATCAGGGCGCCGCGTTGCTGATGCTGGAGGCGGTGAATGCTCCCGATGGATATGCGAGAGAAGCTGAGGTACACCGGCATCTGGACCTGGAGCGCGATTACCTGCGGCGGCAATATGCCACTCAGCCTCTGGTAAATCAGCTTTACATCCTGTGGGCGTCCGCGAAGGAGCCCGGGTTGCTGACCGGGGACGAGCGGAACGCGTTGCTGGCGGCGCTCCGCAGCCAGCAGCAGGTTGACGGCGGCTGGAGGATCATGGCGATGGACATGAGAGAAAGAATCGATCATTCGCCCCAGCCAATGGAGAGCGATGGGTATGCCACCGGTCTTGCGGTACTGGCAATGGAGGAATCGGGAACATCTCGCAGCGACAAAACACTTCAGCGAGGATTGGACTGGCTCGCAGAACACCAGCAGAAGGGCGGGAACTGGAACGCCTCATCGATCAACATGAAGCGTGATCCGGAGAGCGATGCAAGTCTGTTTATGAGTGACGCTGCGACGGCCTATGCCGTGCTCGCACTGGAGAAGGCCGAATAGCGCCGTGCTCCGCCCGCTGTAATTCCAACGTCACCACGAGCCGGGACTCTGGCTACTCCACCGGATACGGCCCGTGCGCAAACACCTCATCGTGGTAGCCCTTCGACCCAACCGCCCGCGCCAGCGGGCTCCTGAAGTCAACGCCGGCTCTCAGACTCTCGATCACCGACCTGAAATCGTATCGCGGCTGCCAGCCAAGCTCCCTGCGTGCACGCTCGTTCACATACACCCGGTCTATCCCCAGAAACATCCGCCAGCCGCGCTCCCGATAGACCGCCTCAAATCCCGGAACCCGCTCGCCCACCACACCCGGCGCGTCGCTCCGCAGACGCTCAAGGTCCTCGCGCCGGAACGGCGTGGTCGCGCTGACGATGTATTTCCGGAAGCCCAGCTCCTGAGTCAGCTCCGGCGCCCGCTCCCCGGCCAACAGGTGCGCGCTCACCACATCTTCAATATCCACGCGCCGGTACAGATACTCGTTCGCCTTCACATTTTCATCAGAGAAGGCGTCCCGCACCGCCTTGTTGTCGTCTCCTTCGGGAAAAAACCGCGACGTTCTCAGCACCACGCACGCCAGCCCCTGATTTCGCCAGAACAGCTGGCACAGATCCTCGGCCGCGCTCTTCGTCGCGCCATAGATGTTCCTCGGCACCGGCGTCACATCTTCGGTGATCCATGCCGCCGGAGACCCCGCGGGAGGAATCAGCGCATCTCCAAACACGCTCGTCGTGCTCGTGTAGACAAACGCCCGCACGCCCGCGCCCGCAGCCGCTTCCAGCAGATTCAGCGTCCCGGTGATATTCGTGTCGACGAACTCCTGCCGGCTGTGCGTCGCCACGTGCGGCTTGTGCAGCGTAGCCGCGTGGAACACCACCTGCACCCCGCGCATCGCCCTCTCGGCAACCGCCCGCTCGCTGATCGATCCGACCACCGTCGTATACCGCGATTCGACGATATCCAGTCCCACCGTCTCGTGGCCCGCATCCCGCAACGTACGAACCAGGGCCTCGCCCAGGTGACCAGCACTGCCCGTGACCAGGAATTTCATAGCGCCTTTTTCCAGTGCGTTCTTTCGCCATCATAATATTGGGCTAATCCCTCCGAAAAACGTCCCACAAGGCTCCTCCTGCTCATAACGGCGACGCTGTGGCACAATGTTGAGGCACTGATGTCGGCGGTCCTGGACGTATCCTGCCCTCCCAGGTCGTACATAGGTGCGGGCTTCATTCCCCCGAAACTTCCGCTTGGAGATCCGGCTTTGGCCATCAACTCCTCCACCGCGTTCGTCAGCTACAGCCGCGCTGACTCCGACTTCGCCCTTAAGCTGGCCGAAGACCTGCACGCCGCCGGCGCCAGTGTCTGGCTCGACCAGATCGAGCTCGAGCCGGGAAAGCCCTGGGACATGGAAATCCAGCGCGCTCTCATGATCTGCAATCGCATGCTGGTCGTTCTCTCGCCCACATCCGTCAATTCCACCAATGTCCTCGACGAAGTCTCCTTCGCTCTCAAGAAGCAGAAGACCGTCATCCCGGTTCTCTATCAGGATTGCGAAATCCCGCTTCGTCTCCATCGCCTGCAGTACGTCAACCTTCTCAATTACGACCGCGGATTGAGGATCCTCCTGAGGTCTCTGGCCGATCCCGGCCAGCCACCCGCGCCGGCAGTCCCGCCCTCCGCAGTTGCAACCCCCGTAGTTTCAAATCCCGACGTGCCCGCTCGCCCTGGCTCCGATTTTTCATCCGTCCCGCCAAGTGCGCACCCGCAACCTCAGGCAGCGCCGCCGACCGATGACCCCGGTGCACGACGAAATATCATTCGCGACCTCGATGCCATACTCAACGCCGGCCGACTCACCCAGCCCGTCCCCACACCCGAGCCGCCCCAGCCCAAGCCCGATGCTGGCATCCTTGACGAACTATCCAGACTTATCTCCAGATCAGGACACTGAGAGGACCGAAGACTAGATGGACACTATCGAACCACTGACCATGCCGCTGATCGAGCGCGCGCTCAAAGCCGGGACTTATAACTACATGACCGACAGCGACGGCGACTACCGCATCAACTACGACACTGAAACCTCGCTCGGCCACCTGAATCTTGTAGTTTCCATCGGCGGCGAGAGGAAAGATCTCTTCAGGATCTATGGATGGTTCGACCATAAGATCCCCGAAGCCCGTCTGTCTCAGGCCATCTACTTCTGCAACCAGTACCACCGCAACTATCTCTTTCCCACCGTCTATGTAGTCATCGCGGAAGAAGACAGCATCCGCAAAGGCCGCTTCTGGGTACAGCAGACATTCGACCTTGAGAAGGGAATCCACCAGGAGGGCCTGCTCAACTTCACGCGGATGTTCGTCGGCGGCTGCATCAGCTTCCACAAATGGATACTCAAGGAGCCCGACACCTGGCTCACCTAGTTTCACTTAGCTGAAAATCCCCAGTCAGATTTCACCGGATATTCATTGGCTCTAAGCCTTCACTCATTGAGCATGAGTCTGGCCGGACTTACCCGGCTTGAAGGAGGATTTCAGTCAGTGAAAAAAGCCCCCGTTGTCAGCATCTTCGTGGCTCTCGCTATTGGAGCGTTCACCATACCCCAGTCCCAGGCGCAAACCCTGCCGGTACTCGCCATCGGCACCCTGGACCAATCCCGTGCCGGCTCGTTCGAGGATCTTTCCGGACTCACCTATAAACTCGAAAACGGCGTTCACGCCAACGAACTCGGTGGGTTCGGCTCCGCCATCACCTACGCATCCGGTGACACCTTCCTGGCCCTCCCCGACCGCGGCCCCAACGCCGTTGAATTCGACGACGCAATCGACAACACTGCCAGCTACGTCAACCGCTTCCACACCATCAAAATGCAGCTGGTTCCGAATACCACTGGAACCGGCCTGCCGTTTACGCTGACTCCCGAGCTGAAGGCCACCACTCTGCTCTGGAGCCTCACGCCTCTCGTCTACGGCAGTGGAGAAGGGCTCGGTGTAGGCTCCGGCGTTCCGCGCATCAACAACTTCTTCCTGCATTTCTTTACCGGACGCTCCGACAACTTCGACCCCAAACACAACTCCGGGGATCCCAATGACGCCCGCTTCGACACCGAAGGCATGCGTCTCTCCAACGACGGCCGCACCGTCTTCATCTCCGACGAGTACGGCCCCTACGTCTACCAGTTCGACCGCCTCACCGGCCTCCGCCTGCGCTCCTTTGCGCTGCCTCAATCCTTCTTCGTAACCAACCTCAGTCCCGTCGGCAACACTGAAATCGCCGACAACACCGTGGGCCGCACCGCCAACAAAGGCATGGAAGGCCTCGCCATCACGCCAGACGGCCGCACCCTGGTCGGCATCATGCAGAACGCTCTCATCCAGGACGCCAATGAAGGTGCAGCAACCCCGGGCAGCAACGCAGCCAACCTGCTGCGCATGGTCACCATCGACATCGCCTCCGGCCGCGTGACCCATGAATACGCGTACGATCTGACCACCGGAACCGGCGTGAGCGAAATTGTCGCCCTCAACGACCATGAGCTTCTGGTCGACGAGCGCGACGGCAAGGGACGCGCCGACCAGAACAACGCCAAGGTCAAAGAGCTTTTCAAGATTGATCTCGACGGAGCTGTTGATGTCAGCCAGATGGACGGAACGACTGCTGCTAGCAACGCCGTGGCAAAAACACCCTTCCTCGACATCGTCAAGTCGCTTGCGCCTTACATGTCCGCCGCCGAGATCCCGGCCAAGATTGAAGGCGTTACCTTCGGACCCGATGTGAAGCAGGGCAGCACGACCTACCACACCCTGTGGATCGCCAACGACAACGACTTTCTCGAGACCACAACCGACGCCAGCGGAAACACCATCCCCAACCCCAACCAGTTCTTCGTCTTTGGATTCACTGACGCCGACCTGGGCGGCTCGAAGTTCTGTGCCCCAGCAGTTCAAAGAATCTCTCTGGTAGTCATTCCACTCTACGCGGACGCCTCCCACGAGCGTCCGCGTCCTTACTTCAGCCCTTCGCGAAAGCCGTCCCGCTACTGCTGCTTCCCCTGCGGCAGCCGGAACATCACCCACTCCACCACCCGCATCGCCGCCGGCGGATCGAGATTCGCCAGAGCCACCACCGTATAGTCGCCGCACATCTCCAGCTCGCCATTCATCCCCGGCGCGCCGCCTCCGAAACCTGGCTCACATAATCTACTCAGCTAAAATCTCCAGCTTGTCAGGATCGAGAATGATCACCGAGCGGCCGCGTCGCTCGATAAGTTTCTCACGTTCAAATTGACTTAGGAGCCGTGTCACCGTTTCGCGCGAGATGCCCGCCATATCGCCCAGAGCCTCATGGGTTAACGACACGGCAGGGCCTGCATCCGGTCTGCGCCCCGCCGACCGTTTAGGCCATTCCAGCAACAGCCGCGCCAATCGGGCATGAGCGAGTCCGGACCGCGCCAGACGCCGCGCGTCCATGAAAACCTCCCGATACTCCCTCGCAAGAAGCTCCGTAGTTTTCTGGCTGACTTCGCTGTACCTATGGAATAAGTCGAGGAAATCCGCGCGATTGATTCTTTTTAACTTGGCGGGCTCGAGCGTCTCTGCCGTTACTTCATATGGAGCATCATTCAGGGCCGCGCTAAGTCCTAAGATATCTCCCGGACCGGCGATCCGCACGATCATTCTGCGTCCTTCTCTTGAGACCGTGAAGAGCATCAACTGCCCCTCGCACACAACAAAGACCGTTGTAGACGGCTCATCCTCACAAAACACAATCGCCCGCCCCGGCAATATGACTCGCTCTGCGATTTTGTCCAGGTATTGCAAGCCATCAGCACTCAAGTTGCCAAAGGGCCCAGCCGGCCGGTGCGCAGCCCGAATGCAGCCTTCTGCGGAACACTGCACAGTGAGCGGCATAAAGTCTCCTCCGCAAACGAGATCCTCTCGTCATGCAGTCAGATTGTGCACCCCTGTTCATGCGGATCGGATGATGGCCGTCACATCGCTCTGTGACCGCTGTCACCGTCAATCCTCCCTCCGACTCGATCTAATGGCAGGCGATTCCAGGAATAGTCCGACATTATTCGTGGTTAAGGAGAGTTAGTCATGCCGAAGATGATGAAAGCAGCCGTAGTCGAACGGTTCGGTGAGCCGCTCAAGATGAGAGAGATTCGCGTTCCTGATCCGGGGCCCGGCCAGGTGCTGGTCGAAATTGCTAACACCGGAGTTTGCCACACCGACCTTCACGCCGCCGATGGTGACTGGCCGATCAAGCCCACCCTGCCTTTCATCCCCGGCCACGAAGGAGCCGGTATCGTGGCAGCCGTGGGCACAGGCGTAAACCATCTCAAGGAAGGGGACCGCGTCGGGATCGCGTGGCTGCACAGCGCCTGCGGACACTGTGAATTCTGCCTGGGCGGCTGGGAGACCCTTTGCCACGAGCAGCAGAACTCGGGCTACTCCGTAAACGGCAGTTTCGCTGAGTACGCGCTCGCCGCCGCGGATTACCTCGGCCGCATCCCCGACGCCCTGTCCTTCAGGGATGCCGCCCCGATCCTCTGCGCAGGCGTCACCACCTACAAAGGACTCAAGCAGACGGAAGTGCGTCCCGGCGAATGGGTTGTCATCTCCGGAGTCGGCGGTCTCGGTCACGTTGCCCTGCAGTACGCAAAAGCCATGGGACTGCATGTCGCCGCCATTGATATCGGACCCGAAAAAATGCGGTTGGCCCGCCAGCTCGGAGCCGAGCTCGCAGTCGATGCACGCGAGCAGGATCCGGTGGCCACCATCCAGAAGCAGATCGGAGGCGCTCATGGCGTGCTGGTGACGGCCGTCTCGCTGCCCGCCTTCCGGCAGGCCGTCGGCATGCTGCGTCGCGGAGGCACCTGCGTCCTCAATGGTCTGCCTCCGGGCGAATTCCCCGTCTCCGTCTTCGACATGGTTCTCAACGGCTACACGCTTCGCGGCTCGATCGTCGGAACCCGTCTAGACCTTGAAGAAGCGCTCGCCTTTGCCGCCGAAGGCAAGGTAAAGGCAACCATCGAGGACCAGCGTCTGGAGTCGATCAACGATATCTTCGATCGCCTCAGGACCGGCAAAGTAAATGGCCGGGTAGTTCTCGATATCGCTGCATCTGCCGCGCATCATCCGCATGAGCTGGCGGTAGTGCACGCCTGAAGACACAACGGTCGTCGAGCCATCAGGAGCCTACCGGTTTCTGATGGCTCGATGTGCCGGTTCTACTTTCCCTCCGGCAGCCGGAACATCACCCACTCCACCACAAGCATCGCCGCCGGCGGATCGAGATTCGCCAGGGCCACCACCGTATAGTCACCGCACATCTCCAGCTCGCCATTCATCCCCGGCGCGCCGCCGCCGTGCCCCACGCACTTCGTGCCGTTGACGGTCATCTCTTCAAAGCCATACGCGTAACGCGCACCGCCCGGACCCGGCATGTCCACCTTGCCCGTGGTCAGCAGTTCCGTGTAGTGCGCGTCGAGCAGCTTGTGTGCCTCGATCGCATTCGCAAACGCCAGCAGATCGCCGACCGTCGTATATCCCCCGCCTGCAGAGGTCCCGCGGTACGGCAGCGTGTCGGTATTCGGATGCAACTCGCCCGTCCCCATTTTCGTGTAGCCGACACTTCTGTCGGCAACCTTCTCATCCTCTGGCTGCGATCCCGTCGAAGTCATCCCCGCCGGCTCGTACACATGCTCGCGCACGTAGTCGTAGTAACTCTCGCCCGTCACCTTCTCGATAATGTTTCCCAGCAGCAGAAACCCGTAGTTGCTGTAGTCAAAGCGGCTTCCCGGCTCAAATTTCGGCGGCCGATTGCCGAAGAGCTTCACATAATCCGCGTGCGTGCGCAGCTCCAGCCGGTGCTGATCAAACTCCGGACCGAAGAAATCCCCCGTACCGCCGGTGTGCGACAGCAGCTCGCTGATCGTCACCTTCGTCGCCACATCCTTGTTCGGATAATCCGTCAGGTATTTCCCCACCGGATCATCGAGCTTCAGCTTGCCCGCCTCCACCAGCTGCAACGTCGCCACCGCCGTGAACATCTTGTTCATCGACCCGTTGCGAAACCGCGTCTTCAGCGTGTTCGGAATATGATTCTCACGATCCGCCAGCCCGTACGCCTGCTCGAAAACCGGCTTGCCATCCTTCGCCACAAGCACCGAGCCTGCGAACTTGTCGGCGGCGGCCTTCTCATCCACCTGCTTGCGCAGCCCGGCAATCAGGTCCGCCTCGCTCATGTGCGCCACAGGAAACTCCGCCGGATGCCCGACCGGCCGCATCTCCATGCGCACAATCTGGTGCGGCTCGGCCGCTTGTACCTCCAGCGTCACCTGCCCGAACATGTCCGAGTCCCGTTCCTTCATCACCACCGTGATCTTCGTGGGACCGTCTTCCGTGGCTTTTTTCAGATCGAATCCGCCGGTGTTCTGTCGTACCTGCCAATCGCGATCCGCCCGCTGCGACCCCGACGGAAAGTTCTTCTCCATGAACCGCTGGTAGGCCTCGCGATCGTTCCCGTCAAACGCCGCCAGCCACCGATCGAATTGCTGCCGAGCCGGAGAGACCCCCGTTGTCGTTGTAGTGCTCGCAGTCTGGACCGCGTGCGCCGCCGCAGGCAGCCCCAGACACAGCGTCAGACACAGCATCAGGCACAACGTCTGCCCGGCCCGCATCGTTTTCGCAAAGCCCCACACCCGGCCCAGCCGCCACCGGCGGCCGACCCTCGGCGGCGAGCCCGGCAGCGTCGACAAAAGCGCCGCCAGCAGACTCAGCGCCAGCGGAACGCTGATCACGGCGCCCACCACCGGCAGACGAAACACCGAGAAGAACTCTTCGCGCCTCACCCAGGCCAGATCAACGTTGTGATGTTTCAGGTGCTCCAGTGTCCACACCGTAGCCGTCAGCAGCACCGTCAGACTCGCCGACAGGCTCCGCACCACCCGATGCCCCGACAACTGATAGAGCACGCCGCCCCGCGCCAGCATGTACACCAGAAGCCCGACCCACACAAACGTGACCGCCGGCGCCATGCCATACCCCAACTCCAGCATCGCCGACCACGGCCACGCTGCCCCCGGCCATGTATGAGGCGTGGCATGCGCCAATCCACCCCTGAACAAAAACCTCCACGCCGGATAGAGCATGCTCCACCCCGCCGCGAACATCAGCGGCAGCACGCACTCGCTCGCTGCCCTTCCCGCGCCGACAGCGATCGCCGCCAGCACCTGCCGCCAGTACCACCGCACCGGGCGGCCCTGCTCGAACTCCTCCAGAAGGTCGCCCACCATCGCATCCTTGACCGGCCCAAATGTGAGCCGCTCCACCAGCCACGTCGCCAACGCAACCGACCTGATCAGCTTCATGCAGGATCCTCTCCCGGCAATGTCTTCCACAACTTGCTCAGCACGCGCCGCGTCTCCCGCACCGCGCGCAGCCCTTGCTTGGTCACCCGAAAATACCGCTTCGCCCGTCCGCCCCGCTCCGGAGTCGACTCGCCCAGGCTCGACGCAATCAGCCCCTTCAGCTCCAGCCGGTCCAGCGCCGCATACACGCTCCCCAGCGCCACATCCCGACCGCGCAGCAGCGACAGTTCCTTGGACAGCGGAACCCCATAGACGTCATCCCCCAGGCGAAGAACGGTCAGGAGAATCATGAGCTCGAACTCTCCGAGATAGCTGTGCTCTCTCATTTATTCAAAAATAGCGAAGAAATAGGATTTAGGCAAGCGAACCATTCACACCTGTGACGCCGGTCACCGAAACCGGACCGGCACCGCATTACGATCCTCATTTCAAGGACCTTCCCTATGACTACGACCAGATATGACGACTACATCGCCGAGTGCCGCCGCATTCATGACAGATTGCGCGAGATCGCCCAGCGCACTGAATTGATGGCTTATGCGCGCTGCGCTACGCCGGACAACCCTAACTTCAGCCGCGCCTTCGCCGAGCAGACGGGTCTGCTCCAGCGGCTGTCCGATCTCGACAACCAGCTTCTGGTGCTGTCGCATTAGCCGCGCGAAGCCGGGTGCCCCTCGATAAGTAGGAAGGCGTTGTCAAGACAAAACTATTCTGGGCGGTGCGTGAGCACCGCGTGTTTGGCCAGAGGGTTTGAGGACCAGAGCTCTGGGAAACTCACGCTGCATCACCCACCAGGTGGGGGAAATTTCCGCCCCACCAACCATCGATACGGCCATCAGCTACAGGCCATGATGCTTCCATGCGAACATCCAGCCTACTGCCGGATGCGAGAGCGCTCAATCAACTCATCGGCCTGTCTGACTTCGGCCAGGGCCACCCGCGAGCTGCTCTCGATATGGGCGATCTCCGGATAGCCGATGTTCTGCCTGAGCATCCAGTAGAGTCGCACTGCTAATTTCCTGGCCGCCGCCACCTTGGCCACGCCTTTCGGCTTGGAGTGGCAGCGGGCCGCATACTGCCTGCGAAATCCTGCATCGTAACGAGTCGCTGACTGCGCCGCCTCCACCAGCAACTGGCGCACAAAGCGGTTGCCCTGCTTGGTAATGGCGCCCAGCCGCTGCCGCCCGCCCGAACTGTGCTCGCGCGGAATCAGACCTAGATAGCTGGCTACCTTCCCGCTATGCTCAAACCGGCTCACCTCGCCGATGGTCAGCACAAAGGCCAGCGCGGTAATCGGACCCACGCCCGGCTGCGTCATCAGCAGCCGCGCCTGTGCATGCTCTTCGGCGGCACGCTCGACCGCTTTATCCAGCTCGCCGATCTGCCCGTCCAACCCTGCCAGCAGCGTCAGCAGATCTTCGCGCCGCCGACCCGCCCAACCCGGCAAGGAGAGTTTTTCCAGATCAGCCCTCCCCCGAACGCTCCACAAGCTGCTTCGCTTCTGTAAGCCGCGATTCATGGCCAGATGCTGCAGTCCGTTCTTGACCCGCGCGCGAATCTCCACCAGCTTGTGACGATGAATCAGCAACTGGCGCAGATCCCGCTGCTCGGCCGTCAGTACCCACAGCTTGGGAAAGCGGTTCTCCAACAGCAGCTTCAGAATGTGCCCGGCATCGCGCCGGTCGGTCTTCTGCTTGCGCACATAGCTGGCCCGGATCTGCGCCGCATCCCCGATCCACACCTGGTGCCCAAGCCGCTCCAGCAACTCGATAAACCACTGGCTGTTGCCGCAGGCCTCCATGCCCACCAGCGCCGGCGAATCCAGAGCGCGATAAAACCGCTCCGCCTCGTCGTCCCCGTTGACCAGCTTGTGCTCACTGATCTCCCCGGTCTCCGTATCGAAAACCGCTACCTGCTGCCACCGCGGATGAAAATCACACCCTACAATCTTCATGAAGGCTTCTCCTGATCCAGCCGCTCTGGTCCTCAACCAAAAGCTACCGCGATCGCTGAAGCCTTCCTACTTATCCCATCAACTCAAGCCCGGTGTTGGCTTGAGTGGGATAGAGTTTGAAGCGCTCTGTCTTAGCCCGGAGGCCAGTGCATCGCCCGCCCGCCCAGCACGTGCAGGTGAAGATGATCGACCGTCTGCCCGCCGTTCGGCCCGGTGTTGATGACGACGCGATAGCCGTTGCCCAGCTTCTGCTCCTCGGCCACACCCCGCGCCGCAGCCAGCAGATGCCCCAGCAGCGCCTTGTCGTCCGCCTCCGCCAGCGACCGCACATGCTTTTTCGGAATCACCAGCACATGCACCGGAGCCTGCGGCCTGATGTCCTGAATGGCAAAGGCATGCTCATCCTCAAAGACTTTCTTTGCGGGAATCGCACCGTCAGCAATCTTGCAGAAGAGGCAGTCCATACCCTCCAGCATGCCACAAGCTCGGCAACAACCAGGTTGTCATTCCGAGCGTAGTCGGGCGCTCGCGCCGACGAAGCCGAGGAACCTGCTTTTTGTTCCTCTGAGCCCTGTCGCCCTGAGCCCTGAGCCCTGTGCCCTGAGCCCTACACCCTATTCCCTACCCCCTACCCCCTATTTCACATACTTCGGCCGCTCCCCCTTGGCCCACGGATCGTACCCCGCCGCAAAAGCCTCCCGCTGCGCCGTCGTGGGATGACTGTACGTCCACCACACCACCAGCGGATTCGGATCGGGCACATCCAGCCACATCTCCCCCAGTCTCTGAAAAGACCGCACCATCGTCGCCTGCGCATCCGGAACCAGCCCGTGGATCACCTCCTGCCCATACACATCTGCCTGGTGCTCCTCCCACCGGCTGAACGCATTTCCCACCGGCTCCCCCAGAAAGCTCAGCACCGTCATCACCAGCAGCAGCAGCCCCACCGAAGCCCAATCCTCAACCGCCCCAATCCCCCACGCCGCGCCGTGCCGCCGCATCAGCCAGCGCATCGCGCAGTACGCCAGCCACAACCCCGCTAGCAGCACCACGGCAAAAAACACCAACCCCTTCTGGATATGCTCCAGCACGTAATGCCCCTGCTCATGCCCGTACACCGCCAGAATCTCGTCCGCCGGAACATGCGCGATCGTCGTATCCCACACCACAATCCGCTTCGACGCCCCGAACCCCGTCACATACGCATTGGGAGCCGTATATCTCTGGCTCGCATCCATCACAAACATCCGCGACGGCGGAATCGCCAGCCCGCCCCGCTCCGCCACCCGCTCCAGTTGCGGAACCAGCGCCGGATCAGCCTGCGCCAGCGGCGAGAAGTGATTAAACAAGGGGTCGACAAAAATCGGCACTACATAGATCGTCGCCACTTCCACCGGCAGCGCCAGCAGCCAGAACCATAGCCACCAGTGCCGCGGCGACTTCCGCATCAGCGCATACAGCCCCGCCAGCGCCAGCGTTCCGAACACCACCGTCAGCGCCGTCGACTTGGCAAAGTCGCCCAGCCACATCCCCCAGCCCTCAACCGAAATCCCGTATGCCCGATACACCCGGTGCATCAGAAACGACGCAGGCAGCCCCAGCAGCGACAGCATCACCAGCCACGCCGGAGCCACCAGAAACCCCTGCACCCACGCCCTCGAACTGAACCTCCCCGTCCAACGTTCAGCCCAGTTGCGAACCCTCGCCCCCACGCCCCAGCGCACCAGCAGCCACAGCGCCAGAATCATCCACGCCGTGTCGCCAAAGTGCGCCAGCGTCCGCGCATGGTAGATATGGATCGCCTTTTCCAGTTTGTCCGGAGGCAGCGTGTACACCGCCTTCGCCGCCGCGTCGAACAACATCATCATGAAAGACATACTTGAATCGCAGACGACCCTACAGCTCTCATCCTTCGTCGAGGAAGAGCACCTACATGGATGCCGCAATTCGCGCAGGCGCTTCGGAAAGGCATGGAAACGGTTGTTCTGTCGCTCCGAAGAAAGCTATGGCCACAATTCGGACAAGACCATTTTATGAGTAAACGACTGTTGTTCAACCAAATCGCGCCATAGATCAAAGCAACCGGAAGGAATGAGCGCTGCCCCAGCCATCTAGGGCGTGTTAACACTATCTGAGAGCTTCGACGATGAGCGCGAAGCAAAGGAAGGCGAGGAAGACACAGTCCAGTTTTTCGAAGCGGGAGAAGATGCGGCGGTAGCCTTTGAGTCTGCGAAAGAGCCGCTCGATTTCGTTCCGCTTTCTGTAGAGCGAGCGATCATAACGCCAGGGATCGACACGGTTGGACTTGGGCGGAACGACAGGAACCATGCCCAATTCGAGCACCAGTTGCCGAGTCTCATTGCCTTCATAGGCGCGGTCCATCAGCAGAGGCAGTCCTGCCGGCATCGGTCCCAGATCCCGAAGCAGTTCGCGGCCTTCGGGTGCATCGTGCGCGTTGCCCGGCGAGAGAGCAAAGGTTATGGCCGTTCGAGCATCCGCGGCAACCAGATGAATCTTGGTTGTCCATCCTCCGCGGGACTTGCCGATGGCCTGTGGTCCGTTTTTTTTAACGCCCCGGTACCGTCCGGATGCACTTTCACCGAGGTCGAGTCCAGAGAGAAAGCCTCGATACGAATGCGCACAATCTGCTCCAGTTGCAGCTTTTCAAATATCCGGTCGAGGGCGCCGCTCTTGGACCAACGGTTCATGCGCGTGTAGATGGTATGCCAGTTGCCGAACCGTTTCGGCAGCCCACGCCACTTGCATCCGTGCTCGGCCACATACAGCAGAGCATTGAGAAACTCCAGGTTCGACAGACTTACATTGCCCCGCTGCACTGGCAGACTATCCTTGATTCTCGCGTACTGCTCTTCCGTGATCTCCATCTACTTTCACCTTACCGAAGTTAGATGGCTGTAGTGTTAACACGCCCTAGTTGCCACTCCCACAAGCGGAATGAAACAGAGGAACATCACAAGCGCAATTACTTGCAAAATGTAGAGTCGCCTCCATCTCGTTTCGCTCAACCCGTGTCACCTCTGGCTTTGTCTTAGCGTAATGCTTGGAGGGTCTGCTTTCATAAATCAGTGCAACTAGTCAAACCGAACACAATGCTCCATCGTTCCCGCCTTGCCCACGCCCTTCCCCGCCACTACACTCACCACATACACCGGCCCTCCAGATGATTCTCCGTAGCGCCCTGCCGTTCTCCGCAGTGTCTGTTCTTGCTGCCGCTCTCCTTGCCACCCCTCTCCACGCTCAGTCATCCGTCCTCTTGGACACCATGACCGCCGAGCTCAACCGCGCCGCCGCCAGCCTGGGAAAAGACGCACCCGCAAAAGACAGCCCCGCAAAAGACAACAACGACACCAGGCCGCCCTACTACATCAGTTACGCCGCGCACGATACGTACGCCGTCCTTATCGGTGCCGAACAGGGAGCCATCCTCAGCTCCAACGCCGACCACGCCCGTACCGCCGACATCGTCGTCCGCGTCGGCGATCCCGCCCTCGACAACACTCACGGCACGCACCGCACCTCCGCCATCCGCAGGGTGCCGCTGCCCCTAGACGACGACCCCAACGCCATCGCACGCGCACTCTGGCGCGGCACTAACAGCGAATACGGCAACGCCCTCCAGACCTGGCTGCAGGTCAAGACGGAAAGTCAGGTGCGCGCCAAAGAGGAAGACACCTCGCCCGACTTTTCCAAAGACTCATCCGATTCATCCGCCGCCCGGCCCCTTGCTGCATCCGGCCCCGCTGTTCCATCCAACATTGACCCCGGCCATGTCGACCCCATCCACATCGATCGCGATCAGTGGAACGCCCGCGTCCGCGCGCTCTCCGTCATCTTCCGCGACTATCCGCACGTCTACTCCAACCTCACCATCTTCTCCGTGCAGGACGACACCGGCTACTTCGTCTCCTCCGAAGGCGCGCGCATCGTGACTCCGCATCAGCTTGCGCGCATCGTCCTCCTCGCCACTACCCGCGCCGCCGACGGCATGGACCTCTTCCGCGCCCAGACCTTCGAAGCAAAAACCGCCGCCGGCCTCCCATCGCAAAAAGATCTCGAAGCCGCCGTACGCGCACTCGGCGTCAGCCTCGAGCAACTGCGCACCGCACCCATCACCGAGCCCTTCGATGGGCCCGCGCTGCTCTCCGGCCGCGCCACTGCCGTCTTTTTTCATGAGGTGCTCGGCCATCGCCTCGAAGGCCAGCGCCAGCGCGGAGACGAAGAGGGCCAGACCTTCACCAGGGACATCGGCAAGCCCATCCTGCCCAGCTTCCTCTCCGTCGCCGACGACCCCACGCTCGCCACCTTCGACGGCACTTACCTCAGCGGCTACTACACCTACGACGACGAAGGCCAGCGCGCCCGCAAAGTCGAGCTCATCCAGGACGGCGTCCTCAAGACCTTCCTCATGTCGCGCGAGCCCATCGCCAGCGTCTCCGGCTCCAACGGCCACGGCCGCTCTCAGCCCGGACAAATGCCCACCGGCCGCCAGGGCAATCTCATCGTCACATCCACCAGGACCGTGCCCGAGAGCCGGCTGCGCCAGATGCTCATCGATGAAGCGAAGGAGCAGAACAAGCCTTACGGCCTCTACTTCGAAGACATCTCCTCCGGCTTCGCAGTCACCACGCGCAACGCGCCCCAGGCCTTCCAGGTTATTCCGCTCGTCGTCTACCGCGTCTACACCGACGGCCGCCCCGACGAGCTCGTCCGTGGCGTCAGCATCGTTGGCACGCCGCAGGCCGCGCTCAACCGCATCCTGGCCACTGGAGACAAGCGCGAAGTCTTCAACGGAGAATGCGGAGCCGAGTCCGGCACCATCCCCGTCTCCGCCATCGCGCCCGCCATGCTGGTCAGCGAAATCGAAACCCAGCGCCAGCAGCAGGGAACCGCGCGCCCGCCGATTCTTCCTCCGCCCACCGCCGTCAACAACTCCGGGGAGGGCCGCTGATGCACGCGCTAAATGTTTTTGTCATCCTGAGCGGAGTCCGGCGCGTTAGCGGCGGACGCAGTCGAAGGACCTGCTTTTCTCATTCAACGCACGACTCTGGGTGCCCCATCCTGAGCGAAGCGAAGGGTGGGAGGCACTGGCTCGCGGTTGTCGTTCTGGCGATGGCCTTCACCCCCATCCTCCACGCGCAGCAGCCATCGACCTCTCCCGCCGACGCCAAGAAAGACCCCATCCTCAGCGCCATGCTCGCCGAACTCGACCGCAGCAAGCAGCATCTGCAGCTTGATGGATTCGAAAAGCCCTACTTCATCGAGTACCGCCTCGATGACGAAATCGAATACGAAGCCACCGCCGCGTGGGGAGCGGTAGTCAGCGATCACGAAGCCCATCGTCGCATCGTGCGTGTCACCGTGCGCGTCGGCGACTACAAGATCGACAACTCCGGCGAACGCGCCGACGCCTCTCTCCAGGTCGCCGCGACTGACAACGATCCCATGGCCATTCGTTACGCCCTCTGGGGCGCGACGGACAGCGCCTACAAGACCGCCCTCAACAACCTCACTGCCAAGCAGGCCGCGCTCAAATCGGTCGAGACGCCTCCGCAGTCCGACGACTTCTCGCGCGAGAAGCCCGTCGTCTCCATCGCCCCGCTCGCCCAGCCCGATCTCGACCGCGCCGCCTGGAAGCAGCGCGTCGTCGCCGCCACCGGCCTCTACCGCACCGCCGACTCGGTAAAAGGCTTCGCGCCGGAAATCGAAACCAGCGAAGGCAGCCTCGAGTCGCACCTGCGCACCCGCTACCTGGTCAACACCGAAGGCACACTCGTGCGCAAGAGCATGGTCGAGTACCACGCCCAGGTCCTGGCCCAGACGCAGGCCCCCGATGGCATGCGTCTCGAGCGCGCTTACAGCGTCTCGGGAGTCGCCGCCGCCGATCTCGGCTCACAGGAAAAGTTCGACAACGGAGTCCTCCACATGCTCGCCGCCCTGCATGATCTGCGCGGCGCTCCGCTCATGGCCGACGAGTACCACGGCCCCGTCCTCTTCGCCGGCAACGCCACGGCACGCATCTTCGACGACCTCTTCGCCCGCGCCGTCGTCGCGCGACGGCCGGAGATCGGATCCACCTCGCGCACCGTCGGTCCCTTCGCTTCCAGCTATCAGACGCGTGTGCTGCCCGGCTTTCTTAAGGTCGTCGATGATCCCGGCATCACCTCGTTCGACGGCAAGCCCGTCCTCGGTGCCTATCAGATCGACGACGAAGGCGTCCCCGCGCAAAGCGTCACCGTCGTTGACGCCGGCAAGCTCACGGGCTATCTCACCGGACGCGAGCCCGTCCGCGACTTTCCCTCATCCAACGGGCACGGCCGCGCCGCCACCGCGCAGGCCTCAGCGCCCCGCATCGGTGTGCTGAAAGTCGAAGCCTCCGGTGCCATCTCCGACGACGGCCTGACGCAAAAGCTGCTCGCCATGGGCAAAGACCAGGGCCTTGCCTCGGTCTATCGCGTCGACACCATCACCGGATCGTCGCGCCCGCGCACCGTCTATCGCATCAAGGTTGCCGA